>NZ_LT635783.1:0-38552 GCF_900128455.1 Bacteroides mediterraneensis
GACAGGACGCTGCTGGATTACTGCACGAAACTCTCCGCATTCCATGCGCAGTACCGCATGGTCGGCAACAACTACAATCAGGCGGTCAGAGAGCTTCGCTGCCATTTTTCGGAAAAGAAGGCGATGGCATTGCTCTACAAACTGGAGCAATGCACCAAGGAATTGGCCGCTTTGATGCGGCAGATCATGGAGCTGTCCCGTGAGTTCCAGCAGAGGCTGTCGGAAAAGGAGGAAAAATCATGATAGCGAAAATTACCGTAGGCACGTCACTGTACGGTGCGCTTGCCTACAACGGTCTGAAGGTGAACGAAGGGGAAGGCAGGCTCCTTGCCGTGAACAGGATCTTTGACAACGGCAGCGGACAGGTGGATGTGGCACGTGCCGAGCAGGACTTCAAGCGGTTCATGCCGGAGCAGGTGCGCACCCGGAATAAGGTCATCCATATTTCGCTCAATCCGCACCCCGACGACCTCCTGACAGACATGGAGCTGGAACAGCTCGCACGCGAGTATCTCGACAGGCTGGGTTACGGCGACCAGCCTTACCTTGTCTTCAAGCACGAGGACATCAGCCGCCANGGACAGGACGCTGCTGGATTACTGCACGAAACTCTCCGCATTCCATGCGCAGTACCGCATGGTCGGCAACAACTACAATCAGGCGGTCAGAGAGCTTCGCTGCCATTTTTCGGAAAAGAAGGCGATGGCATTGCTCTACAAACTGGAGCAATGCACCAAGGAATTGGCCGCTTTGACGCGGCAGATCATGGAGCTGTCCCGTGAGTTCCAGCAGAGGCTGTCGGAAAAGGAGGAAAAATCATGATAGCGAAAATTACCGTAGGCACGTCACTGTACGGTGCGCTTGCCTACAACGGTCTGAAGGTGAACGAAGGGGAAGGCAGGCTCCTTGCCGTGAACAGGATCTTTGACAACGGAAGCGGACAGGTGGATGTGGCACGTGCCGAGCAGGACTTCAAGCGGTTCATGCCGGAGCAGGTGCGCACCCGGAATAAGGTCATCCATATTTCGCTCAATCCGCACCCCGACGACCTCCTGACAGACATGGAGCTGGAACAGCTCGCACGCGAGTATCTCGACAGGCTGGGTTACGGCGACCAGCCTTACCTTGTCTTCAAGCACGAGGACATCAGCCGCCACCACCTGCATATCGTTTCCGTCAATGTGGACGAAAACGGCAGGCGGCTCAACCGTGATTTCATCCACCGCCGTAGCAAGCGCATCACCTCCGAGCTGGAAAAGAAGTACGGACTGCACCCGGCTGACCGTAGGCAGCACCGCACCGACAACCCGCTCCGCAGGGTGGACGTATCGCAGGGTGACGTGAAACGGCAGGTATCGAATGTAGCCAAGGCGGTCATGGCAGGCTACAAGTTTCGGACAATGGGCGAATACCGCGCTCTGCTCTCGCTCTATAATGTCACGGTAGAGGAAGCACACGGCATGGTGAACGGACGCGAGTATCACGGGCTGGTCTATTCCGCCACTGATGATGCCGGCAACAAGACCGGCAATCCTTTCAAGGCTTCCCGCATCGGCAAGTCCGTCGGCTATGAAGCCGTTCAGTGCAGGTTTGAATTTTCCAAAGAACAAATTCGGGATAAACGTCTGGCGGAGATGACCCGCAAGACCGTCGTCGCCGCGCTTGCTCGGACATACCGCCGCGAGGAGTTCGTCACCCTCCTCCGGGACAAGGGCGTGGACGTGGTGTTCCGCCATACCGACGAAGGGCGCATCTACGGAGCGACCTTCATCGACCACCGCACGGGCTGTGTGCTCAACGGCTCTCGTCTGGGTAGGGAGTTTTCCGCCAATGCCTTGCAGGAACATTTCACCCTGCCTTATGCCGGCACTCCGCCCGTGCCGTTCACCATTACCGTGGACGGGCAGCAGCCCGACACCCGTCCCGCCGTGGAATACGACGAGGGGTATTCCTCCGGCTTGGGTTTGCTCGGCAGCGATGCTTCGGACACACAGGCGGAGGAAGCTGCCTTCGAGCGTGACCTCAAACACAGACGTAAGAAACGCCGCAAAGGACAGGGATTATAATTCAGTCATTCAAACTTAAAAACAGAAACAGATTATGTCACAACAGGAAGACGATTTGAGGGCACTGGCGAAAATCATGGATTTTCTTCGTGCCGTAAGCATTATTCTGGTGGTCATCCAC
This sequence comes from Bacteroides mediterraneensis, assembly GCF_900128455.1. GTDB lineage: Bacteria > Bacteroidota > Bacteroidia > Bacteroidales > Bacteroidaceae > Phocaeicola > Phocaeicola mediterraneensis. The sequence continues at coordinate 2,188 of NZ_LT635783.1, forward strand.
CTCTACTGGTATTGTTACGAAGCCGTAAGGCTGTGGGGCATCGGCATAGGTATCGTGGACCGGGTACTGATGAACTTCGACCGTACCGCCGGACTGTTCCATCACATTCTCTACACGAAGCTCTTTGCCATTCTTCTGCTCGCGCTCTCGTGCCTCGGCACGAAGGGTGTCAAGGAGGAGAAAATCACCTGGCGCCGGATCTGGGCGGTACTTGCCGCGGGGCTGGTGCTGTTCTTCGGCAACTGGTGGGTGCTGTCCCTGCCGCTTCCGGTGGAGGCGGTTGCGGGTTTCTACACCGCTTCGATGGCGGCGGGCTATGTCTGCCTGCTCATGGCGGGCACGTGGATGAGCCGCCTTTTGCGTACCAACCTTATGGAAGACGTGTTCAATGTGGAAAACGAGAGTTTCATGCAGGAGACCCGCCTCATGGAAAACGAGTATTCAGTAAATCTGCCCACCCGCTTTTACTATAAGAAGAAGTGGAACGACGGATTTATCAATGTGGTAAACCCGTTCCGTGCTTCCATCGTGTTGGGTACTCCGGGCAGTGGAAAGTCGTATGCTGTGGTTAATTCTTTCATTAAACAACAGATTGAGAAGGGCTTCGCGCTCTATATCTATGACTTCAAATTCAGCGACTTATCTACCATTGCCTACAACCACCTGATGAACCACCCGGACGGGTACAGGGTCAAGCCGAAGTTCTACGTGATAAACTTCGACGACCCGCGTCGCAGCCACCGTTGCAATCCCATCCATCCGGATTTCATGGAGGACATCACCGATGCTTACGAGAGTGCCTATACCATCATGCTCAACCTGAATCGGACTTGGGTGCAAAAACAGGGCGACTTCTTCGTGGAGTCGCCGATTATCCTGTTCGCCGCAGTGATTTGGTTTTTAAGGACTTACAAAGATGGCAAATATTGTACTTTTCCCCATGCCATCGAGCTGCTTAATCGCCGTTACGAGGATGTGTTTCCTATTCTGACCAGCTATCCCGAACTGGAGAACTACCTTTCCCCGTTCATGGACGCATGGCAGGGCGGGGCGATGGAGCAGCTTGCCGGGCAGATAGCCTCGGCTAAGATTCCACTCTCGCGCATGATTTCCCCGCAGCTCTACTGGGTCATGTCCGACAGCGAATTCACGCTCGACATCAACAACCCCGACGAGCCGAAAATCCTTTGTGTGGGCAACAATCCCGACCGCCAGAACATCTACGGGGCGGCGTTGGGACTGTACAATTCGCGCATCGTCAAGCTCGTGAATAAGAAAGGAAGGCTCAAATCCTCAATAATCATAGACGAGTTGCCCACGATTTATTTCAAGGGGCTGGACAACCTGATTGCCACCGCCCGAAGCAACAAGGTTTCCACCCTGCTCGGTTTTCAAGACTTCTCCCAGCTCAAGCGTGACTACGGCGACAAGGAGGCCGCCGTGGTCATGAACACCGTCGGCAACATCTTTTCCGGGCAGGTCGTGGGCGAGACTGCCAAGACCCTTTCCGAACGTTTCGGCAAAATTTTGCAGAAGCGGCAGAGCATCACCATCAATCGCGAGGACAAGTCCACATCCATCAATACGCAGATGGAGAGCCTGATTCCGGCGAGCAAGATTTCCACGCTCACGCAGGGCATGTTCGTGGGAGCCGTCGCCGACAATTTCAGCGAGCGCATTGAGCAGAAGATTTTCCATTGTGAGATTGTGGTCGATGCCGAGAAAGTGAAGCGTGAGGAACAGGCATACAAGCCTATTCCCATCATCACGGACTTTACCGATGCTGACGGCAACGACCACATGAAGGAGATGATTCAGGAGAACTACAACCGTATCCGTGCAGAGGTGCGGCAGATTGTCGCCGACGAGTTGCAGCGCATACAGTCCGACCCGGAACTGCAATACCTCTTGCAGAACAAGTAACACGCCATAGGCGAAAAAAGGAAAATCCGTAACACGCTTGAACATTCAGTCGTATTACGGATTTTCTTTTTTATATCATTATGTTTATCGGGTTTGCGACAGTATCAGGTCACCGGAATGGGTTTGATTTCTATTGCCATAATCTATTGTCTTTTAATTGCTTTTGCAAAGGTTGTCTTTTTCTTCCGATAATTGCAGGAAACCGGACTTTTCTCGTTTACCTTCTCATCCGTTCCCGTTCCTCATCCATCTGCATCCTACGGTTCACTTTCTCGGCTGCACGGTCGAGAAAATAGGTTCTACTTTCATTTTTCCGCATCTTGATGTCGCTGTATATGTTGTAGCAGCCTTTCGCCTGCACACCAAGCACCTTGTAGAAATAGTCGGCAATTTCCTTCAGTGAGGTCTCGCCGTCATTGATGCAGCCCATTTCGCTGACACCGTAGATAAGTTCAACAAGGTCGGACGCCTTGCCCGTCCAGCGCATGGTCGGGGTATTCCTTTCATCTTCTTTCTTTTCGTATCCGGAGTGAATGGTGGTGGATAGTGGCGGCACCTGCGGACAATTGGAGGGGACATGCTTTTGCATCTTGCGGACAAAAGACAAGGCTTTGCGGACAAACAGGTCGGTATGGCTTTTCACCCCACCTGCAAGATACTGCGTGTTGTGATATTCCAGTTCGTTCTCGGCATACGCCAGTGCAATCTTTACACCGTCCGTATCGTTATCGGACAGCAGTTCGACAACCGCCTTGACAAAACACCCATAGGCGGCATTCAGATTGATTGTCTCATCATTTCCGTTTATAAGACCGAAAAACTCGGTTTCTGTCAATATAAGGTAATTCATATTTTTTCTGTTTGAATGATACACTTTGATTATCAGTGTGCGCACATGAACTATGAGTACAAATGCTTTTCCGCAAACAGAAAAAAAACGGCAGGATTTTGTATCCTGCTGTTATACAATAGAATAGAGATAAAATATTTTTCAGCCATTGTATAAACGGTCAAAAAAACTGTTTCAAGATGAAACCGCGTTTCATCTTGAAACAACTGAATCCGCATTTCACGTTCCATTTTGGAACATGATACGGCTAATTATCTTCCACATCCACCTTACGGTATATGTGTCGCAAGGCTCCCGGCATACTTTTCTGTTCGGTCAGTTTCCAATAGGATATTGGCAATTTTTTTTGAAACAGAAAGAAACCGGTACCTGCTATGAACGGTACGGTGTAGATAATAATTTCATCAACGATACGCATATTCAGCAGCGCATTGATAAAATCGGCATTCTGATGGGTCGCTTCAATCAGATAAACGGTGTTGTCGTCTTGTTTCTCATGTTCGGCTATCAATGTGGTCATTGAATAATCCGGTGAAAGCTCAAAGGTTGCCTTGTTATATATGTCTGAGATGCCATGACAATCTGGACGGAGCCACCAGCGTCCTTCAGTGTCCATATTCGCCAGACAGCCGTCTATCGAAAGTATTGCCAGCAATTGTATTTTCGCCATAATCTGAATTTCTTGGTCTTTCCGGTTCGCTTGGAATAAAAAAGTAGCGTGCTATCCACGCTACACCAAGCGTAGGCTCTGGAAAGCCCTTGAAAGGTTATATACGTGAATGCACGCTATGACAAAGCATAGCATAAGCACCACGCAATTTGTACCTTTCAGTGTCAATTTTCCAGATTTACGCTTGGACACCTTGCGTTCTTATGTCTATATCAGCAGACAGCCGGACATGATCCGACTGCCTGTTTTTATTCCTAAATTTCTCCACAAAGATAGGAATTTGTGCGGATAATATATTATTTTACAGCGGAAATATTCATTTTTGAGTTATTTCTCACCGTATTTCAGCCCATATTCCATCATTTTCCGGTATAATGTCGTACGACCTATACCCAATATCTGTGAAGCCATGTTCCGGTTACCTTCCGCTTGTTCCAATGCACGCAAGATACGTTCTTTTTCAAGTTCCTCATCTTTTAAGGTAAAGCAACAAGAAGTGCAGATATGTTCACCGGTTATTTCCAAATCTTTTGCAGACACCATATCTCCTGCCGTATGTAATACCGCAGCCTGTACCGTCAGACGCAGTTCACGCACGTTGCCCGGCCATGAATGGGTGAGCAGGGCTTTGCGTGCCGATTGGTCGAATCCTTTCACGTTGCGTTCCAGTTCCACATTTGCCTGTTCACGGAAAAATTCCGAGAGAGGCATGATGTCATCACTGCTTTCCCGGAGTGGTGGTACAGTTACTGCATATTCCTGCAAGCGGTAAAGCAGGTCTTGACGGAAACGCTTCTCCGATACTGCTTTCTGCAAATCCTCGTTGGTGGCTGCTATAATGCGCACATCGGCTGTCTTGTCTTCCTTGCCGCCTACGGGTCGGTACCGCCGTTCCTGTATGGCACGCAACAGCATTTGTTGGGTGTCAGGGGTCAGGTTTCCCACCTCATCCAGAAACAGCGTGCCGCCTTCCGCTTCCTGAAAAAATCCGCTGCGGTTGGCATCCGCACCGGTAAACGCCCCTTTCACATGTCCGAAAAAGGCGGACTGTGCCAATGCCGGGGACAATGAACCGCAGTCCACTGCGACAAACGGCTTGTCCGCCCGTTTGCTTTTTTCGTGGATATACTGGGCGAAATGCTCCTTTCCGGTTCCGTTCTCGCCCAGAATCATCACACTCAGATTGGTCGGTGCGACAATCTTGGCGCGATGCTTTGCGGAAAGATACGCCTCGCTGGTACGTCTGAATATGGGGGCACGTCGTGTGCGTTCCTGTTCTTTCCTTATGGTCTGCACAAGTGGCAGCAGCCGTTCTTCTATCAGCCGTTTCGGGATATAGTCCTCAGAGCCGAGTTTCATGCTTTCCACTGCCGTATGTACCTCGGCGTAGTCGGTCATGACGATGAAGCGTTGCCGTTTGCCCTGATTGCGCATCCACTGCAACAGTCCGGTACATTCACCGTCGGGCAGGCGAAGGTCGGCAAGTATGATGTCCTCACTTTTCATCTTGTCCGCCAGCTTGCGGGCGGCTGACAGCGATGAAGCGGTTTCCGTTTCAAATCCTTCTCTGGCAAGCAGGTTGCATACATATTTGCAATAGACTGGATTGTCCTCAACCACAAAAACCTTCATCCTGTATCCTCCTTTCTTTTTTTGCCTGTTCTATGATACTTTGCCCCATGCGGACAACCGCATCGACAGCCCGGCTGATTTCATCTTCCGTACTGCCACCTTCCTTGTGTAACAGCCCGTGCAGTTTCCAAAGCGGCTTGTCGGCTCGGATCACGCTCCATGAGCTGCGCAGATGGTGTACCCATTCGTCCAGAGCCTTGAGGTCTTTCATCATGCCGGCCTGTTTCACTCCCTGCATTTCTTTTTCCGTAGCTTGGGTCAGTGTATCCAGCATTTCCTCCTTGTTGCCGTATGCCAACAGGGGGGATAAATCCGGTGAGTATTCCTGTTCCTTTATACCGACACATTTCTCGGATATTTGCAGCAGGTCTGGCAATGAGAATGGCTTGAAGAGGCAGCCCGAAAAACCGAAGTCAAGCAGGCTCTGTTCATCACAGTTGCCCCAGGCCGTAGTGACGATTACCGGAATGGTCTGTGAGTTGCCCACATTCGACGAGCGCAACAGTTTCAGCACGTCATATCCGTTTGTTTCAGGCATTCGCAGGTCTGTTATCAGCAAATCATAGTCCCGTTCCCGTATGGCTTCCATCAGGTCTGACGTATTGGTACATGTGTCGCAGCGTATATTGCAGCTGCCATACATTTCTTTGGTCATGGCCAGTGTCATTTCATCATTGTCCAGAACCAGAACGGAGTAAAAAGCCGCATGGCGTCTGGCTGAAATTCCGGCCTTGCGCTTTTCTATCTCTATGATATTGTCGGCAAGGGGCATCGGCAGTCTCACGGTAAACCGGCTGCCTTTGCCTTCCTCGCTCTCAACTGCGACTGTTCCGCCCAGCAGGGTGGCTGTGTTCTTGACTATCGGGAGCCCCAGCCCGAAGCCGTCCTCGACGGCGGCATTCGGCAGACGCTCGAAGGGCTCAAATATCTTTTCCCGTTGTTCGTTGTTCATGCCCGTACCTGTATCCTGCACGGTCAGGACAAGTTTCCCGGCTTCATAGGCCATGTCCAGTCCTACCGTACCGCTTTCCGTAAACTTGATGGCATTGCCAAGCAGATTGTTGGCTATCTGTATCAGCCGGTTGCAGTCGCCCATCAGAATGACGTCGCTGCATCCGCTTATGTGTAGGGTCAGGTCTTTGGCTTCAGCTCTCGGCTCAAATTCTGTCTGAAGTATTTCAATCACATTTTTCAGGCGGAAGGGGACAGCGTTTGCCTGTTCTTTCCCGCTGTCAAGCCGGAAAAAGTTCAGCAGGGTATTCAGCATATCCGTCATTCTGCCGGCTGCCTGTCTTATGTTTTGGGTATATTCTATTCTTTTGTTCTCATTTTCAGTATGTGTCAGAAGTTCTCCGTAACCATTGATGGCAGTGAGCGGAGTGCGCAGTTCATGCGTGACGGTCAGCATGATTTTCCGGCGGGCAGAGAGCAGTTGCCTGTTCTGTTGCACAGTCTTTTGCAGCTTGTCTATCAGCTCGTTTGTTTCTTTCCTGTACCTGCAGATACGTTTCACGTTCCGGTGAATGACAACATACGAAAGCAGCAGAAGAAAGGCTACGATGGCAGTCAGTCCGCCTACTTGCACCGACGATTGCCTGCGTATGGCGGCTAACTCTGTTTCTTGCCGTTGCAGGTCTGTCCGTATTCTCGCATCCATTTTCTTGATCATGCCCTGCAACTGGCAGTTCAGTTTCCTGTTTCTTACCGAAAGGCTGTCGGCATATTGGCTCAACCTTTCGCTTTGTTCTTTCTGGCGGGCGATCACGTCACTGTTCAGCGTATTGAGCATGGTGGTCGTTGCGGTCGGTTTCGCTTCTTCCTTTTTCCCGAACAGACCCAGAAAACCTGTCCGTTTCCTTTTTGGCGGTTCTTCCTGCGAACTTTTGCGGGCTATCACCGGAACACGGCGGGCTATTTTGTCCTTTATTTCTTCCTGTTCATTGAGTACCAGCATGATTTTGTTCAGCAGCTTTTCCTTTTCAGACAGCAACCGGCAGACACTGTCTATACGTTCGCTGCGGTAGGTCGACTTGAACCGGCTGAGCAGAGTGTCCACTTCCAGACGCTTCTCATGGTATGCCGCCATGTCTTCCTCGTTCCAGTCCAGCACGGTTTCACCAATCAGGGATAAGTCAACCACCTTCACATACACTTCGTGTACGTCTTTACGGAAGCATCTTATCTTGTTGCTTGTTGTCTCTATTTCCTGTCGCCTCTGCTGTTCGTTGAGCCAGATATATACAATGCCGAAAATAAGTAATAGTATCAGCACATATCCTGCCGCTATCTTGGTGCGCAGGTGTCTGGTTGCTATTGTTTTCTGTTTCATGCGGTTTACCTCATCTTTTTTATGATTTCTCCTTATGAAAATACAGCCCACTGACCTTACGGCAGCGGGCTGCGATTCTGTATGATGTTACCGGGCACTGATGCTCCCGCCCGGAATGGGAATTTCTGTTTTTTTATTCTCTTATTATCTCTTTTCCAATGAATTGCCGACCTCGAACCGAGGCAGCCTTCATATACTGCCGCCGTCGCCGCTGGCTTCCCGTTCCAGATTAACGAGAGAGACCACCAGCTTGTTGGGGCATTGCTCGCCGGCAGAGCCTATCAGCCCGACCTCGGCCACCCCTTCGGGCTGCCGGTGTGAGCGGGCCAGATATTCATCCAGCCGTGCAACGTAAGTTGTCAGTATCTTGCGTATCATAAATGCCTACAATTTACTGTTTTATATCCAATCAGCCAAACTTTTGGGCTGCCTTTTTATGGCTCCCACAATACAGGTAATGAATTGTCGGGATCAAATGTGTATCGCCAACTTTCAGCGGTCAATGCGGCGTTCATGGCGTTAGCGGCCGTCTGCCAGTCGTCGTCCGTCACCTGTGTGGTTCCGCCGGTGCCTGCCTGGTCTTCACCGATGCCCTGTGTCTGGCCGTTGCTTCCCCAGTAGCAGGCGGTGATGACAGGGTCATTGAAAGATTTATAGTTCCATCCCGCCACGCCGCCTGTATAGATGGTGCCGGAGCCTGTACCGCTGACAGTCCCATTGGCATGGTAGCAGGCAGTCAGGGTGCTTGAATCGTTGCTTCCCGTTACGCCGCCCACATAGATGGTGCCGCTTCCGCTACCGCTCACGCTGCCCCAGGCATAGCAGGCAATGAGAGTGCTACTGTTGTTGTTGCTTCCCACCACGCCGCCGGCATAATAGGAGCCTGTACCGCTACTTTCAAGGGTCACGTCGCCCGTGGCATAGCAGGCGGTCAGGGTGGCACCAAGATCCGAGGTACCTGCCACACCGCCGGCTATACCCCCGGCATTCACTGTGGCCGAGGAGCTGCACCCGGTAAGGAAACCGCCATTTTGATAGCCTACTACACCGCCCACAAAGCCGTTCTTGCCGCTGCCGCTGACGCTGCCCGACACCGAGCAGTTTTCAAGGGTTCCCCGGCTATATCCCGCCACGCCGCCGACAACGCTCATTTCGTTATCGCTTTCTATCAGTACGCCCTCCAGCTTCACGTTCATCACCTTGCCGCCGGAGCCGATGTGGCCGAACAGGCCCGCATATTGGTCATTTCCCGTAATCTTCAGCCCCGTGATGGTATGGCCGCCGCCGTCGAAGGTGCCGGTGTATCGGTGGTTATAGTCTATGCCTATCGGCGTCCAGTCGATGCCCTTCAGGTCGATGTCGGCAGTCAGGGTGATGTTGATGTCGAGATTGCCGTTGTTGGCTATGTCTGCCACAGCCTTCAATCCCTCGGCGGAGGTCACGGTGTAGTTGCCCTGTCCGTCATCGGTATATCCCTTGTCCTTGTTCAGCGTGATGTTGTAGAACTTGCCTGCCACGGGGGTGATGCCGGAGGAGAGAGTGCGCTCCTTGCTGTCGTGGTTCGCCATCAGCTTGGTTATCGTGTAGCCGGGCACCACGTTCGCCTCCCAGCAGGTGATGGCGTTGCCGTTTTCGGTGTATTCGCACTTCTTCATCTCTATCCAGCCCTCTTGCGAGCCTTGCACTACCGTGCCCTTTTCATAAGTACACTGTGTGTAGGCATAGAGCTGGAGGCTTTGCACTTCGCCGAGTGCATCGTCCGTGGGCGTCACGCGCACCTTCGCCAGAGCGTGGGTGAAACTCAGGGTGACGGGGGTCTGGTAGTCGCCCGTGCCCGTGGCGCCCAGCAGGTAGGCAAGACCGTCGGTCTGCTGGTCGCTGAGGTCGAGGGTGCCGTCCGTGGCGGGGTACCAGGCGCGGACGGTGTGGCCCTCGTCCCTGTCGCTCCAATACAGGGGTGTTTCGGCTTCGGCAGAGCCGTCGTCCTGCACGGTGTAGGTGCCGACCTCTCCCTCGTCGTCTATCTGTACGGCGAACTTGTCGTCCGCGTCGAACGTGCTGCTTTTGCCGTCCCCGTCCTCGCTGACGCGCGTCGCCGGTGCGCCCCAGGGCTGCGCCTCGCCGCCCTCCACGCCGAGGGTGATGCGGGCTATCTCCAGCGGGTATTGTCCTTCGGGCAGACGGTCGCCGTCCGCCAGTTCGTCCTTCGTGCAGGCAGCCGTGGCAAGGAGCAGTGCGGCTGCGGCGAGAAGTATCTGGATGGAATGTCTTTTCTTCATATCGTGATGTTTTTTATTTGTTTTCGTTTTGTGCTGCCGCCGCCTGCGAAGGCGGCCGTCGCACCATAATATCTATGGGCAGCTCCGGCTTGACGCATGCGCCGGGGCAGCGGTATGTGGGGCTTACAGCGTGATGCTTACATCGTTCGTTTCTCCGGGTTCCCACGGGGTAATCTCCGGTTCTTCCACCGTGATGCCCTTGTTGTTGAGCGTGATGTTATAGGTGTAGGCATAGCCTGCGTCTAACTTAGACGTGGATGGCTTCGGCAACGTGGTTGTGTATTCCACGCCGTTGTACACCACACTCAGGTTAAGGGGCGTTGTAAAATCCAATGTCTGCGGGAAAATGAAGAGTTGCGAGGTGGTGGCGCCGTCGTCAAACCACATGGTAATCGGCGAGGGATAGTCGACAGTCAGGGCGGTTTCACCGGTAGTGGTGTTGAAAGTGCCTACAGTCTTCAGACCATTTAACATGCAGTGTTTAAGAATTTTTTCGCTGAAGTCAACGCCTTCGCCCTCCAAAAAATTGAACTTGACGAGGCTCATGCAGTGCTTGAACGCATGCTCGCCGGTGAAGCTCACCGTCGGGCTGCTGGTGCTGCCCGTGGCTCCCGAGGCGAAAAGGAAGTCTATTTCGGGGCCCTGACCGTATTGATCGGTGTTGACTGACACGATTCCATTCTGCAATTCGCTGTCCTCCCTATACGGGTAGTAGGCGCTGAAGGTCTTCGTTTCGGTGTCATTGAAATAGATGGTTGTACCCTTGGGCCCGAACTGGCCGTTCTCTCTCACGTAGGGCACGTTGGTGATGTCTTCGCTGTTGATGCCGATACAGTCTTTGTCGGTAAAGCCGGTCCCCTCCGAATTGACGCGGGTGGATACGGCCTTATAGATGTCGGCGGTGAACTGTGCGGCTACGGGACCGTCGTTGTTCAAAATCTCATTTTCATTGTTGCAGGCGGCAAGTGACAATGCCAGCACTGCGAGTGCAAAGTGTTTAGTCTTCATTTTATTCATTGTTAATTGTTAATTATTAATTGTCTTACATTTCCGCGCTAACGTCGCCTCCGTCCCCCGTTTCCCATCCGGTAATCTCGCCCTTGCCTTCTTCCATGCCGACGGGCGTTTCCAGTGTTCCGGTCACACGGTAGGCGGTGGTCATGTCGCCGTTAAACTCCTTCATGGCCTCGGTCAGTTCTACCTCCGTATGTTGTGTGCGTCCGCCGTCGGTGAAGACGATGTCCAGCACCAGCGTCTGCACGTCTCCCATCGTACCCAGCAGGCGCAGGTCGGCCGTGAGCTTGCTGCCTTCACGGGTGAAGGCGAAGACCGTGGAGACAGGTTCGCCGACGGTCTGTTCCGCCTCCATGTCGAAGGCGCCGGCTATGCCGCCGAGGGTGTATGTGGGGCTTACAGCGTGATGCTTACATCGTTCGTTTCTCCGGGTTCCCACGGGGTAATCTCCGGTTCTTCCACCGTGATGCCCTTGTTGTTGAGCGTTATGTTGTAGGTGTAGGCATAGCCTGCGTCTAACTTATCCGTGGATGGATTCGGCAGCGTGGCTGCGTATTCCACGCCGTTGTACACCACCTTCAGGTTAAGGGGCGTTGTAAAATCCAATGTCTGCGGGAAAATGAAGAGTTGCGAGGTGGTGGCGCCGTCGTCAAACCACATGGTAATCGGCGAGGGATAGTTGACAGTCAGGGCGGTTTCACCGGTAGTGGTGTTGAAAGTGCCTACAGTCTTCAGACCCTCTAATACGCAGTGTTTAAGAATTTTTTCGCTGAAGTCAACGCCTTCGCCCTCCAAAAAATTGAGCTTGACGAGGCTCATGCAGTGCTTGAACGCATGCTCGCCGGTGAAGCTCACCGTCGGGCTGCTGGTGCTGCCCGTGGCTCCCGAGGCGAAAAGGAAGTCTATTTCGGGGCCCTGACCGTATTGATCGGTGTTGACTGACACGATTCCATTCTGCAATTCGCTGTCCTCCCTATACGGGTAGTAGGCGCTGAAGGTCTTCGTTTCGGTGTCATTGAAATAGATGGTTGTACCCTTGGGCCCGAACTGGCCGTTCTCTCTCACGTAGGGCACGTTGGTGATGTCTTCGCTGTTGATGCCGATACAGTCTTTGTCGGTAAAGCCGGTCCCCTCCGAATTGACGCGGGTGGATACGGCCTTATAGATGTCGGCGGTGAACTGTGCGGCTACGGGACCGTCGTTGTTCAAAATCTCATTTTCATTGTTGCAGGCGGCAAGTGACAATGCCAGCACTGCGAGTGCAAAGTGTTTAGTCTTCATTTTATTCATTGTTAATTGTTAATTATTAATTGTCTTACATTTCCGCGCTAACGTCGCCTCCGTCCCCCGTTTCCCATCCGGTAATCTCGCCCTTGCCTTCTTCCATGCCGACGGGCGTTTCCAGTGTTCCGGTCACACGGTAGGCGGTGGTCATGTCGCCGTTAAACTCCTTCATGGCCTCGGTCAGTTCTACCTCCGTATGTTGTGTGCGTCCGCCGTCGGTGAAGACGATGTCCAGCACCAGCGTCTGCACGTCTCCCATCGTACCCAGCAGGCGCAGGTCGGCCGTGAGCTTGCTGCCTTCACGGGTGAAGGCGAAGACCGTGGAGACAGGTTCGCCGACGGTCTGTTCCGCCTCCATGTCGAAGGCGCCGGCTATGCCGCCGAGGGTGGCGGTGACGCTCTGTATCAGCTCGGGGCGGCCTTGCGTTACGGTGAACTCGATGTGCAGGTCGCGCACCCGCTGCTGCGGAACAAGGCTGACACGCAGCGTGTCATCGGCTGTGACGGTAATCTCCCGGCTGACGGACTTCAGATAGCCCGGCAGGGGGATGACGGCCGCAGCGTCCGCACGGCTTTTGCCGCTGAGGGCATCGACCCGCGCCGTCCGTCCGTCAAAGGTGAAGCCGTCTGCATGATTATAGGCCACCAGGCTGTGCGCTCCCGGTGTGAGCAGGTCGGGGGCGGTAAAAGGCGAACCGTCAATGCCGGTCGCTTTCCCGTCGATGTCGAGTACATAATCATCGTCTGCCGACACTCCCGTCAGGCTGACGGTGACTGCCCCCCTGTCGGGATGCGGAGTGTCATAGAGCGTGTCCTTCACACAGGAAGAGAGTAGTGATGCGGTCAGCAAGACTGCCGCAAATTTGACTTTTTTCCCGAAAAGGTGAAAATCCGTTCTACGAACGACCAATATTCTTGATAAACGACATCTGTATTTTGTCTGTTCCATATTGTCCTCCTTCCTTAGAATAATTTCCATACCAATGTCACGCCGGCGTTGATGGGTCCCCACCAGTCCTTTGCCTCGCTGCCTTTGCGCACTCGTACACCGTCGATGACTTCATATTTTTCATAGTCGGCATTCAGGTAGCCCAGACCGAGGCTGAAATCGAGGGCCAGTGCCTTGTTCAGCCGTAGCTGGTAGCCGCCGGTGATGCCGCCGCCGATCAGGTCGCCCTGTTTGCCTGTTTCGGAGAGCTTGTAGTTGAACTGCCCGGCCTTGAACATCGCGCCCAGATACCAGGCTTTCTTCTCGCCCATATAGTAACGCACTTCCGGGGTCACTTCCCAAAGGGCATAGCGGCGGTCCTTGTCGCTCCAGCTCCATGAAGTCCATGAGCCGTTTACGGCAATGCCCCACGATGGGCTGATACGCCATTCCACGCCAAGGTCGGGTGTCAGGGTTACAATCCTTAGCAGATTGGTACGGATGGCAAAATGATAATTTTCGGCAGTTGCTGTTTCCGACGGACGGTCGGTAAGGATATTTTGCTGTGTTGCCGTCTGTTGCTGTTGGGCCGTTCTTTCGGCTCCGTCCTTTTCATCGGCAAGTCGGGCCTCTTCCGCTTTGCGCTGCTCCTCGGCGAGGCGCTCCTGTCCGGCACGTTTCTCGGCTTCCATGCGCTCGGCTTCCGCCTTGCGCCGTGCCTCTGCTTCCACATCCGTTACAGCAGTTTCTTTTACTGGTACCGTCAGGCGCACGGTGACGAAATCACCCTCTGCCGCATGGTTGCGGGTGACGAAACTTTCTTCCTTGATTCCCGCACGGACAATCAGTTCTGATTTTACGCGGTTGGCACGGATTTTCGCCGTACCCAGGTTATCGGCTTCACGGCCTAATGAATTGCAGTAGCCATCGACATAAAGCGGCAGCTTGCCGTCAAGAATGTCCGTCTTGTTGCTTTCGATGCACTCCAGCAGACGGGCAAGTTCCATGTCATTGCCGCTCCAAGGCACATAGAACATGTCTTCCCGTGGCACGAACCGGAAAGTGTAGGTCGTATCTGCTTTCTGCTGCGCCGTCACCGGTAGCAACAGCAGCGACAGCAGTGCGGTCGTAATCCATTTATTCAAGTATGTCATATTTTTATTTGTTTAATAGTTAAATCTACAATACGAAAACTCCGTTATTCAGTCTGTGTTCTCCGTGCATGCCTTCAAGTCTCTTTCAAAATCTAAACGGGCACGTGACTCGTAACGGAAAAAATTATTATAGTATGTGTTCCAGTATTGCTCCAGCAGTTGCAGCCGGAAAAGGCTGGCTGCGGATAGAGAATCGAATTTCCTACAGGTCAGGACACGTATGTTTCCATTGAGAAGAATCCTTTTTTGACGTTCCCCCTCAGTAGTAAGCTGGAACTGGTAACGGGTGGAATGGCAGCGGCGGCTGACAACCACGTAATAGGGACGTGTGTCGGCAAATATCCCTTTACCTTTCTGCGCCAGACGGTAAATCATTTTTGCATGGTCTGTTGTCATTTCACGCGGCATGTACCAGATGTATTCGCTGCGTTCATGTTCATCTCCCCGGATTGCCGGATGAAAACGGCATACTGTCTTCGTCAGGCTGAAAACAATCAACCCCGTCCCATATACGATAATACAGGACTCCTTGTTTTGCCATAGGGACCATAGCAGGATAACCGAACAGACCGGATAGGCCAAAAGGTACAGGCTTTCCGGATACATTTCCTTCCAACCGATGTCTTCGGTATATTCGTAATCGAAACGCTTCCTGTAAACACGTCTATAATCGTAAACAAGAAAGGTGTATGCCAGCAGATTACAGGAAAGTACCGCAAAACGGTATATGGAAGAATCCAACAGACCGGCAACGTATGGCAGCCACAGAAGTGGTATCAGGCAAAGAGCGGCTGCGACTTTCCATATATTGAACCCGGTAAGGCGGTCGGCATACTCAAACGGATCGTTGTATTCCTGACGCAGGAACAGGATGCACGACACCTGGCAGGCAGGAAGAACAAGGGCAAGGCTGTCGAACCACTGCCCCGGTGTCACCGTCCGGGACAAAGACTTGTCCAGCAAGGTAAGTAGTGACATCGCTCCCACAAACATCGTCAGGACGGAGAAGAATATATGTATGCCGCGTGCCGGATAGTCATAGCGGAACGGACGTTCCATGTAGTCCACGTCAGGACGCATCCATCGGGGCATCCATGAAGTATTGCTGTAATCGAGCGTAAACGGAAACGCTGCCAGTCCGCCCAGCAACAGGAATATACTTGCTATAATGGTTATTTCGGTATTCATACGACTTTTGTTTTAATGGGTTAAACGGGGCATACGAATACGGAAAAGGGCGGAAAGCTCCCGTAAAAAGGAGTTTCCACCCTTGCATGTATTGATGATAATAAGTATATTAACGCGCGAAGATACGCCGGTCGCAATGTGTGTGTGTGTGTGTGTGTGTGTGTGTGTGTGTGTGTGTGTTTACACAAATCTCACACATATCCAAATTTACAAGACACTTTTTTGAATACAGGTATATGCACGATGCAGCGGACAACGGAATGTTGCCTGAACAGATTGCCATATTTCCTGAAATGTGCTGTAAATCAAAATACATTGTCATTCAATTATTAAATTCCGCTTGCAAAGTTAGCGGATTTTAACGGAAAGTGAGAGGACAATCTTAGAAAATTTGAAGGACAATTCAAGGAAAAATGCTCATAATGAGGGACAATTCAGGGAATTTCCTTAAATTGTCCTTCTGTGTTCTTGTCCTGCATCCCGGATTTCAGGTTTCGGCTGTAAGTCCTTACATTGGAAAAACCGCAATGTGTAGCAATTTCTTCACGGCTTGCCGAAGGGTGTTCTTCCCGGTATCGGACAGCGGCCTCAATCCTGAGCCGGTTCAGTTCCTTATAAAAGGAACCGAAACGTTCTTTCATGACAATGGATACATATTTCCGGTTGCTCTTTACCGCATCTGCCAGTTCGCCGATTTTCAGGTTCGGATTCAGGTAAAGCCTGTCCTCGGTCAATGCTGCCCGTATTTTCGCTTCCAGTTCATCCTTGGCATCAACAGACAGCAGGCTGCTGCCGCTTCCCCGGTCGGACAGTACCGTTTCTATTTTTTCCGCTATGAGTTCTTCCGTTTCTTCTACCACCTCCCGATATTCTTTTCGTTGCGGATGCAATATCCGTATCAAAAGTACGATGTGCATGACAGAAATGACCAGCTGGAACCACATGTTATAATTATGGTCGCCTGTAAAAAACAGCCACCATGCGGCTCCCAGATACAGCACCGGCATGAATACGACAAAACCGGCAAAACGTACCGGAAAATCTTCACTGTTGGAATATTCTTCCTGCATGTGTAGGCGAATCTGGCGCAACAGCCAGCTTGTGGTATGCAACAGCATGGCTGTAAGCAGCAGGGAATATCCTCCGATAAGGAGAAGAAGCATATCACGATGGCGGTAGAGGGTATCTCCACCAATCCAGCCGTATATCCAACAGACCAGTATAATGACAAGAGGAATGATACCGGACAATACAAATATCAGTCTGCGGTGTCTTGTCTTGCTGAAGAAAAACCGGCGGAACGACAACACGCCCGCACCGGGCAACAGCAGCATAAGAAAAACACGCATAAAGAAGTATGCGTCCGGGCTGTCCATGCGGAAAAGCCATACCACAGGCAGGGCGAAACAGGCATAGACAATCGTGATGAGCTTGCGGGCCGGATAGAAATAGGCTTCTTCCTCGTCAAACGGACGGCACATGTGGAAATAACGCACCAACGCACAAAACAGTGACGTAACGACCAGTATCAGGCAGGATGCCGCATAATATATTTCAGGACCTTGTATTATCATTTCGGATTTCTAAAAATTTTGCGAATTTACAAAAATCCGTTCGTATTAGGCCTCTAATCAGAGCTTTTTATCATCTAACCCCCTTATTTTTCATATGTATGTCAAAGAACAATGGATTATTTCTTTATTTTTATGGCTTTTACTAAATGAAGCTCCTTTATACCGAGTTTACGAAGTTCGGGTGAATGCACATAAATGACACCGACCTCATAAGTGTCGGGCTTCACATGAAAACTGTAAAGCAGATAACCGGTATATGGCTTGGCAAGCAGGCACGCATGGTAATGATACTTTCCGTCACATTCACTTAAGAATGTATTTCTTTACAATTGCAACAAATAATCTCATAATAAAAGACGGCTGCCTTATGACAACCGTCTTTTAATTACAGTTTCAAACCTTTCGGTTTGTTTTCCTTTTGCAAATCACCCATGACATAGCCAGATTGCAGCTGCGGCTCCATAGACACCGGTTTTGGTTCGGCTCCTTCCTGTAAGGACGGCTTTTCTCCGTTGGGGACATTCTCACCGGGCGGAGCCAGCTCCAGCTGTATTTTGCGGTCCAGTGCAGCGAGTTCGGACTTCAGCTGTTTCAGCTCGTCTTCCTTCTTCCATGTCTTGCCGGCTATCGCTTGGAGTTGCGGAATTTCTTGCTCCAGTACTTCGTTCCTCTTTTGATGCTGGTCGATGATGCCCGGTATCTTTTCCAGTGCGTTCAAGAAGTTAGTGGCGGCGGCGTGCGTGTCAGCCATCGCCAGATGCCCATTATTGTAGTTGTACCTGAGATTTCCCTTCACCACAAAACGGTTGTCGGTAAATTCCAGTCCGTCCCTGAGCGTCGGCTCGCTGACCACCTCGATGGGGAAGCCGTACAGTTCTCCAATGCGCTTGTACTGCCCGCCGGTCGTGGCATTCTTGGCTATCTCCTGCAAACGCTTTCCGATTGTCTTTTCGTCTGTCGAATCCAGCCCGTCAATTTTTATCGGGTTGAGCCGGTTACCCTCACGGTCTATCTGTACAGTAGCCATGAACTTCTCCCAATCCTCAGTCATGGCGGCTATGGCAACTTGGTTGTTCCTTAATGCCAAGGTCTTTTCCTCCAGCTTCAGCTCCGACTCGCGCCTGCCCTTGTTGAAGGACTTGCGCTCTCCCTCCAGCGAGGCTATTCTCTTTTCGAGCTTCGCCTTTTCCAGCAGATCGGTGTTCCCGGAAAGGATAGCCATGTACTCCGAGAAGTTCATGCCCGACTTCTCGTCCATCGCCCCCTCGTCTATGGTTCGTGCGCCCAACGCACCGCTCTTCAGCTGCGAGATGAACGTCTGTTTGCAGTGTAGCAGGTTGAACTTGTACGAGTCCAGCGACTTCTCCACCGCATAGATGATTACGTCCACTTTGTTGTCGGCATACAGTTTCGCTATCTCGTTGCCCTTTCTGACCGCACGTCCGTCACGCTGGGCAAGGTCGGACGGTCGATCGGGTAGGTCAAGGGCATTACTGCCCTCTTCCCCCCTCAGAACCGTACATGAGGGTTTCCCCTCATACGGCTCAAGCTTTTCTAAGTCTCTGTTTATATGCAGAGACCGGCTCATACTACTTCTTGTTTCCATTGGTTTTACGGGATAATTTGAAACATTCGTCATGAACCAACAGATTACATTTCCGTCCGTCTTGGACGGTTGGCATTACGTTCCATGCCTTATGCGTGTCAATCGGTTCACCACATATCGGACATTTCCGACCTTGCTTTTCCCATAGGTAAAGCAGGGACTTACGTCCTTTCAGTGTCACAAGCATTTTTGACTTCATTCTTTTATTGAAGTACAAGCGGCAGTCTGCGTCAAACGGATTCATGTCCCCCTTTATCTGCGTATATTGCAGGAAAGGAAACGAAGATGCCAGTTTCAACAAGGTGAGTTGGTCTTCTTTACCGTTTGATTTCTTGAACTTAGCCGCAAAAGTCCAGCTGTTCCCTCGGATATTGTGCCAATAGCGGTCTTTTATCCACCGTTTCCCTTTCTTGGAATGACGGCGTTTAGCCCATTGCCACAAGGCGAGAAATATCTGATGGTCGATTCTGTGAAAGGAATCACGTGTCGCCCCATGCTGATAATATGCTCCCCATCCTCGGATTTTAGCATTCAACATCCTGATTAATGATTCCTGCTTGCAACCCTTATGGCCTTTTGTCACCTTACGGATATTCTCCATAAAGCGTTTTTCGGCTTTCTTGGTCGGCTTGGTCAATATTTCATTGCCGTATTTGCGGATATTGAAACCGAGAAAATCGAAACCGTCACGGATATTGGTTATCACCGTCTTTTCTTCTGATAAGGTCAGACCTCTTTCAGACATAAAGTCGGCTACCAATGGCTTGATTTCCTTTTCAAGTGTTTCACGGTTCTCGCAGGTAATTATAAAGTCATCAGCGTAGCGGACAAGATTCACCATTGGCGAATATAACTTGCCTTTGATTCTAACTCGTTTATATTTCTCTGCAAGGACTTTCTGCAATCCGTCCAATGTCATATTGGCAAGCGTGGGAGAGATAATGCCACCTTGTGGTGTTCCCTCCTCTGTCGGGAACATCTGTTTGTTGAAGATATAGCCGCATTTCAACCATTTTCGGAGCATTGCCTTATCCATAGGGATGTTGGCAAGCAGCCATTCATGGCTGATATGGTCGAAGCACCCCTTTATGTCACCCTCCAGAATCCATTCGGGAGAATAGCCTTTTCGGAGAATGTTATGGCATTGCATTACCGCATCCATACAGCGACGTTCCTTGCGGAAACCGTATGAACGTGTGTCGGCTGTTGTTTCCGACACTGGTTCCAATGCCATGAGGTAGAGTGCTTGCATGGCTCTGTCTTTCATTGTCGGTATTCCCAACGGTCGCAGTTTGCCATTACTCTTTTTGATGTGGACTCTTCTCAATGGCTTCGGCTGGTAGCCTCTGCGTTTGAGTTCGCTTATCGCTTGTGTTTTTGCTTCGGGTTTCTCCCATGTTTCCATGTCCACCCCGGGGGTGTTGCCACCTCCATTAGAAGTAACTCTCTTTACGGCTAAGGCTTTTGCGTAAAAAGAGTGGGTCAGCGTCCACTGCAAGGCTTTCACCTTGCCCGGTCTGCCTTCCTTCTGAGCCTTTACAATACGCGCTTGTAGCTTTCTGACAGCCAACTCCGCCTTATTCCAGTCTATTCTGTCCCAAAGTGTTTGCTGATTGTCAGCAGGCGCACACGATGTCTTGTTTTCGTTCATTTGCTTTCCTCCTTTTGAAAGTTCTAAAAGTTAATTGTAA
The DNA here is from genome assembly GCF_900128455.1 of Bacteroides mediterraneensis. GTDB lineage: Bacteria > Bacteroidota > Bacteroidia > Bacteroidales > Bacteroidaceae > Phocaeicola > Phocaeicola mediterraneensis. The sequence continues at coordinate 22,310 of NZ_LT635783.1, forward strand.
AGAATCACCATTTGACAACATTCGGTTTTGATTGCCTCCCTAATGTCGTCACAGAAGTCTGCCCACTTTCGTGTCGGATGATGTCGCCCACATCAGCTCGTGATGTCGGTTCAATCCGTATCCGCTCCATTACAGAACGGCATTCGCTTTTTCTGTTATCTTATACCTGCACACCATTCGGCTTTCATTGCTGTCAGCTTACCTGCCATTTTTTACATGACAGGAGATATACAGGCTTACCATGTTCCACATAGATAACTAACGGATAGGTTAGGTTCTGTCTCATCCTCCGGCGGTGCTTATATCCGTGTAATCCTACCATGGAGAGGATTAACCGACCGCTTCCCTTTTGGGTAGAGTGTGCCAGTATCTTACACTCTTTCGTGACATTACGAAGTTTACTAACAGTTCGCTTGCGCTAACCATACTATCCAGCCTCGCCACTCTACGGTATGATACTAACCGTACTTGACTTCCCCTCACGGTTCTGTCTTGTCTTGCGAAAGTGTACTTTGTCCCGACCGCTTAATACAACATTAAGGTGCACCGGTCGGTAGGCTACCGCTGACGGAACAGCGGGTTAAAACTGATACCCGTAAGTATCATTCCAACAATTATCTATGCGACTTCATGTCGCACCCACGGCGTGTCGAGGTGGTGGACGGCGACAGCCCTGCGCTGAGCGTTCACGCCCGTGCCGAGCATACTCGTCGAACCGAACAACACACGCACATGACCCTCGTTCATCGCTTCTATCACCGCCTTCCGTGCCTTCTCGTTCTTGCACTCCTGAATGAAGCGGATTTCATGGGCGGGGATGCCGTAGTCCTCCACCAACTTGCGCTTGATTTCGGTGTACACGCTCCAGCCACCTCCGGGCTGATACGTGCCCAAATCCGAAAAGACGAACTGCGTCCCCTTTTGAGCGTCATACTTACGGTAATATTCCGCTATCATCTTGGCGCAATGGCTCGCCTTGTTGTCGGGGTGGTCTTCGTAATTCGGGTCAATCATGCGTATGTCCAATGCCATTTTCCGTGCATAGTCCGTGGCGATGAGCATCTTCGCCTTTTCCTCCGTTTCCGAGAGCGGCGGTCTGCCCAATATCGTCGCATCGCCCGACTTGGCGAACTGCATCAGCTTCCCGATAAACACCTCTTGGTCCGGGGTGGGCGGTATGTGGTGCAGTATCTCGTTCTTCTTCGGACGGTCCACGCCAATGTCCTCCGCCGTGCGGTAGTCGGTTATCTCGTTGTAGAACGCCGCCAGCTCCGGCACCTTGATGAAGTAGCGGAAGCGTTCCTTCTGCACGATGTTGTTCGTCACGTTGAACTCGAAATCGGTCGTCTTCTTGGCGAAGATGGCCGCCCATGCGTCGAAGCAGCGGATGTCCTGTTTCTCCAGCGCCTTCGGGCGCAGGTACTTGAACAGCAGATATAACTCCGTGAGGCTGTTGGAAATAGTAGTTCCAGACAAAAACGTCGCCCCCAAGTCCCTGCCCGTCCGCTCCTGTATGGTGCGGATGGCGAACAGCAGGTTCAGCGCCTTCTGGCTTCCTTCGGAGTTGCCCAGCCCCGCCACACGGTCGTGACGGGTGTTGAACGTCAGGTTCTTGAACTGGTGGCTCTCATCGACAAAGAGGTGGTCGATGCCCATCTGCTTGAAGTCCACCACGTCGTCCGTGCGTGACTGGATGGCGTGTTCCACCTTTTCCAGTTTGGCTTGCAGGTTGAACTTGCGTTTCTCCAATCCTTTCAGCATGGCACGTGACACGTCCTTGCCTTGATTGCGCAGCACTTCGAGGTTTTCCTCTACCGAGTCCAGCTCTTCCTGCAAGATGCGCTGCTGCAACTCCGGCGACTGCGGTATCTTCCCGAACTGGTCGTGCGACATGATGACACAATCCCAATCGTTGTTCTTGATGTCGTTGAAGAAACGCACCCGGTTGGCAGCGGCGAAGTCCTTCTCCGACGCATAGAGGATGCGGGCGTTGGGATATGCCCTGCGGTATGTTTCGGCAATCTCGCGCACGTTGGCTTTCAGACCGATAATCATCGGCTTGTGAACCAGTCCCAGACGCTTCATCTCATAGGATGCGACACACATTATCAGCGTCTTGCCGCCGCCAACCTCCTGGTCGGCGATACCGCCGAGGTTCAATTTCAGCATCCATACGCAATCCTTCTGGCTTACGTACAGGTCCTTGATACCGAGACCTTTCAGGTCCAAGTCCGGGAACTTCTGGTGCGAGCCGTCGTACTTCGGGCGCACGAAGCAGTTGAACTTGTTGTTGTACATGTCCGTCAGCCGCTTCTTGAACTCCGGCGACTGTTCCTCCAGCCACTCCGTGAAGCCGCCCCGGATTTCATCAATCTTCGCGTTGGCGAGCTGTATGCCCTCGCTGTCGCGCACCTTGATGTCATTGCCGTGCTCGTCCTTGCCGATGCTTTTCATCATGTCCGGGCAGGTGTTGTGCAGGGCGTGTTTCAGCAGGTTCATGCCGTCGTAGTGGCGGTAATAGCCTTTCACCAGAAACTCGTCCGTGATTTTCATCGTCTTGTGGCTGCACGCCACCGCATACTCGTCGATGTTTTCCGAATAGGTTATCCGTACCTCCGTGTCGAACAGGCGGCTCATGTAGGCGGCATACACGCCCGTGGGTATCCACCGTTCCCCGAAATTGAAATCCAAATCCTCAAACGGTATTTGTTCGGGTATGCTTTCGCGCAATGCCGCCAATGACTCCTGCGCCTGCGGCAGCATCCCATGCCCTTCATTTTCCTTTATCCAGTCTTCCACGTCGGCGGTCTTCTGCACCACGTTCCCTGCGATGAAGCGGTCGGCTATCTCGTAACCGTCCGCCAGCGGGTTGTAGAACACCCGTCCCTTCAACGCTTCCAAGATGTCCGTTTGCGGCAGGTCGCAAAGGGATTCCATGTAGGGCAGGTTCACGCCGCCGTACCGGTTCAGCGAGGCGGACAGGGCTTCTTCGGGCGACTCCACTCCGGCAAGGGTTTCCTGCGAGAAGGAAACGGGGTGGTCGAAGATGTCCGCCTTGACGAACTGCTCGTTCTCGCCGCGCTCCAGCGAGAGCATGTTGCGCCCCGAAGCGTCCATCAGGATGAGCTTCGCGTTGTGCTTGGCGTTCAGGTTGCCGTAGCGCATGACGAACTCGTCATAGTAGGTGTTCAGGTTGCGGCGCAGTAGGGCGTTTTCCTCGTGGTTCTCCGCTTCGTGGGTGTAGAGCCGCTCATAGGTGTTGCGCAGGTCGATGTAGAGCTGTGCCTTCTGTGCCTGCATCCCCTCCATGTCGAGCGGCTGGAAGGTCGCCCCGTACCGGGTGACATCCTTCAGCACCCCGATTTGGAAGCGGACGCCGCCGGTATGTTCCCATACCATCGAGCCTTCCTTCAGGTGCGGCTCCAATATGCCCTTGAACGGACGGGGCATCATCGCTTCCTCCTTCCTGCGCTGCCGTTCTTCCGGTGTCAGGGCTGCTTCCTCCTCGCGCATCTCCCGTTTTACACGCTCAATCCGTCTTCTGCCCTCTGCCTCAAAGCCGTTCTCTACCGGATAGACCGGGCGCACGGACGAGGATTGTTCCGTTTCCCTCGCCTGTACCTTTTCTTTTTTCGTCTCCGACAGCCCTGCCGTTTGCTTGGCGGCATTGGCATCCATCTTTTCCTTTCCCATCCGGCGCAGTTCGGCACGCCTTTCGGGTGTGAGTGACATCATCATCTCATAGAATCCGTTGATGGGCGGGTTGGTCTCCCAGTCCAGACTGCGGTAAACGGCATCCTCCGGGTCATCGTCTTCGGCTGGGGCAGTAGCACCTTCGGTCTTTCCGTGCATGGGTACTGGCTCTTCGTGCCGGCTTTCCGGTATTCCGCTCGCCCCTTGACGGATGATTTCCTCCATCTCCCGTACCTCTTCGGGGCTGATGGCAGGAGCCGTTTCCGCGCTTCTGCCTCTTGCCGCTTCATTTCCTTTTTCCGCCGTTACCCCCTGCCCGTCAGCAGGCATCGGGAACAATGACGGTTGCACCGGCTTCCGGCGTTTGGACTTGGCTCCTTTCTTCCTCTCCGGTTTCAGTCCCCGTTCCGCCAATCTGCGCTCTTCCTGCGTGTAGCCGAACAGGTCATACAAGTCCATGACAGGAGCTTCGTGCTGTTTCGTTTCCACGACCTGCGGTGCGGATTTTACCGCTTCTGCATTTGGCTGTACCGTTTTTTCTTCTATTTCCACCTTCGGCTGTTGTACTTCCTGAACTTGCGGCTGGACAAAAATCGTCTGTGTTTCACGCTTTTCAGCCTTGACACCATTGTAACGTTCCAAGTCCAGCCGTACCGACAGGTCCGCCGACAATATCCGGTACAAGTCCGTTGCGATGCCCTCCACGCCGCCGCTGTGCGTATAGACCATAGCGGGTTTGCCATAAGGGTCGGTATCCCTTTTCGCGTCGGTATGGATGATGTATTCCGGGTGGTCAAAAAAATACCCGTTGGTGGAAATTCCCGTATGGTTGTTCTTTACGACATCGCCCAACCTCTTGTCCTCTTCGGAAAGCTCTTCCTTGCCCTCGTTCTTTTGCAGGATAATCAGGTCGCACCCCACCTCCGTGTTGGCATCTTCCGTGAACAGGTTGTTCGGCAGGCGGATGGCGGACACCAGATCCGCCTTTCTCATCATCATGTAGCGTGTGCCGCCGTTGCCCTCCGTATCCAGCACGCCCTGCGAGGTGATGAATGCCACGATACCGCCGTCACGCACCGCGTCCAGCCCTTTCAGAAAGAAATAGGTATGCACCTTCCTTGCCGCTATCTTTTTGAATACCGAGCCATTGGTGTATTCCGGGTCGAACACCGCTATATCCCCGAAAGGGATGTTGGAGATGGCAAGGTCAAACCGGTTCAGGAACGGCTTTTCTATCTTCTCGAAGCCTTCCGTGCGTATCTTCTGCTGCGGGTACAGGTGTCCGAGCATCTTGCCCGTCAGCAGGTCTTTCTCGAAAGCCATGACCTCCGCCTGCGGGTTGTCCGACAGTACCGGGGCGATGAACGCGCCCATGCCCGCCGACGGCTCCAGCACGAGCTTCGGTCGCACCTTCTTGTCGTGGAGCACGTCCACGATGGTGTCCGTGATGGCTTGCGGCGTGTAGAACGCCGTCAGCACCGAGGCTTTCAGCGAGTCCACATACCGCTTGTACTCCGTTTCGTCCCTGCTGTTCTCCCTGATGATACGGTGCAGTTCCACCGTCGGGGCGAACAGTTCGAGGTCGGATTTCGCCCAATGCACGGCATCCGCCAGTTCCTTTGCCGGGTTCAGGATGCACTTCAGCCCTCCAAAGCCGCAGTACCGCTCCAGCAGCGCACGTTCCCTTTCCGTCGGGGTGCGCCGTTCCCGGTCAAGCGTGAACGCCGTGCGTACCGCCTCGATGTTGTCCCTCAGTTTCTGTTTCCTATTGAACGCCATAGGACTCCAGATAAAGCATGACGGTTCCGACCAGCTCCGTGTAGAGCAGGTCATGCGCGGGTGACAGGGCGAAGGTGTCATCCGACGTGTCGTAACCGGCAAACAGGTTGTTCAGGTGGGGGTAGAGCCTGCGGCAGAACGGTTCACGCTCCTGTTCCGCCACCTCGTCGGCAAATTCCCTCTCCACGACCTCCGTCAGCAGGGNCTTGCCCTGTTTGCTCTTGAAGCCGCTGAGGACACCCGTCTTCCCGTTTGCCAGCAGGTCGGTCATTTCCGTGTCTGTGAGCGTCCTGCCCGCTATCTGACGGAACACCGGCAGGGCGCAGTCCGGGTTGTCGCAGCGCACCACCTTGCCGTAGAACTGCATCGTGCCCGTGCCGCACTTGGGGCAGGCGCAGCCCGACGCCTTGTGACCGAAGATTTTATCGCAGGCGAGCAGTTCGGTGGTTATCTTGCGGGTGTAGCCCTCGATGTCGCGCAGGAAAGCCTCGTGCGGCGTCCTGCCTTTTTCTATCTCCGCCAGTTCCGACTCCCAACGCCCGGTCATTTCCACATCGGCGATGTCCATCTCCTTCACGATGGAATACAGGGCAAGCCCTTTCTCCGTCGGCACGAGCGACTTCTTCACGCGCACCATGTATTCGCGCCGGAGCAGCGTCTCGATGATGGCGGCACGGGTGGCGGGCGTGCCGATGCCGCAGTCCTTCAATGCCTGCCGCGCTTCCTCGTCCTCCACGCCCTCGCGTCCGGCGGTCTCCATCGCCGCCAAGAGCGAGCTTTCCGTGTGCAGCGGTTTCGGACGGGTCATGCCCGAACTCATCGAGCAGCCGTTCATCGCCAGCGTGTCGCCCTCCTTCCAGTCGGGCAGTACGGTATCTTCCCTGTCCTCACCATAGACCGAGCGCCAGCCCGCCTTGCGGACGATGCACCCTTTGGCTTCAAACGCCACGCCCTCGCACTCCGCACGGACGGTGGTCGTGTCCTTGACGCACTCCGGGGAGAACGCTTCTATCATGCGCCCCACAATCATGTCATAGATGAGCTGTTCGTTCTTGTAGAGCGCCAGCGGACGGTTCGGCGTCACCAACAGCGCATGGTGGTCGGTCACTTTCGAGGCGTCCACGCTGCGGCGGTTCAGTTCGCCCAAGCTTTCGATTTTATCTGCGAACGATGAATGAGTGGAAAGCCTGTCGAACAGCATGGGCACTTCGGCGAACACGTCCTCCGGGATATAGCGGCTTGATGTTCTCGGATAGGTGACGAGCTTCGCCTCATAGAGCTTCTGCACGAGGTCGAGCGTCTGTTCCGCCGTGAAGCCGTGCTTCGTGTTCGCTTCCTTCTGGAGCGTGGTCAGGTCGTACAGCAGTGGAGGGTTCTCCACCTTTTCCTTCTTTTCGGTCTTCACGACGGTGGCGCACATTTGTGCCTTTACCTTGTTATATAATGTAGCGGCTTCCTCCTTGTCTTTCCATTTCTCCACCGAGGCGAACTTTACCACTTCACTTGCGCTTACCGACGGTACGGTAAAATGAAGCTGGTGTACCGGTTCGGGCGTGAAACGCTTGTTTTCCCAGAAGCGCTTGCAGACCATCGCCAGCGTGGGTGTCTGCACGCGCCCTACGGAATACGTGCCCCGTCCGGCGGCGACGGTCAATGCCTGCGTGCCGTTGATGCCCACCAGCCAGTCGGCTTCGCTGCGGGCTTTGGCGGCTTGGTAGAGGCTGTCGTATTCGTGCCCGTCCTTCAGTTCTTTCAGTCCCTTACGGATGGCGGCATCGGTCAGCGAGCTTATCCACAGTCTTTGAAAGGGCAAGGTACAGCCTATGTAAGCATAGAGGTAACGGAAGATAAGCTCCCCTTCACGGGCACAGTCGGTCGCCACGATGATGCTGTCGCTCTCGTTCCACAGCTTGGTTATCACCTTTATCTGCTTCACCGCCACAGCGTCCGCCTTGTAGCCCTTGTCCGCCTTCACCTGACGGGGGATTAACTCGAACCGTTCTGGAATGACGGGCAGACTGTCGCGCCGGAAGCCCTTGATGCCGTACCCGTCGGGCATGGCGAGCTGTACCAGATGTCCCAGTGCCCATGTCACGTGGTAGCCGTTTCCGGTGAAATACCCTTCTTCCTTTTTCATCGCGCCGACAATCCGTGCTATCTCACGGGCGACGCTCGGTTTTTCTGCCAATATGGTAATCATGTCTTTTTCTGTCTAATCTGTTGATACTCTTGTTTCTTTGGGTGGGAATGAAACGGGGCACGGCCTTGTCCGTGGGATATGCGGTACAGGGCGGTGTTTGCTCCCCGTTTCAATCCGTTGATTATTGTCGGATGGATTTAGTGGCGGCAATCAGGACACCTTCACACCTTTGGATTTTCTTGTCTGCCGTTTCTGCTGGGTTTCGTCCTTCGGTGCGGTCTGACCCTGCTGCAACGGCTCCTTCACGTGCTTGGTGGCCTCGTTGGTCTTGCCCTCGTTGTTCACGGCAAGCTGCGTCCTGCTCTCGTTGGACGGGGCGACGGTCTGCGCAAGGTCCGGATTCTGCGAGTAGGTCAGCGGACGGCCTTTCTCATGGCTGAACTTCAGGTACTTCGTGCAGGGCTGCCCTTGGTCGTCCTTTGCGTTGGCGAGTACCACCGTCCTGCCCGCCACGTAGTCGGCGATTTGCTGTTCGTTGAACAGGTCGTCTTTCCATTTGCTTATCGGGCGGATGCTGCCGTCCTCGTTCGTCCACGAGCGGTTGCGCCGTTGCCTTTCGCCGTTTTCCTGCGTCTGCCCCTGTGCATCGGGATTGTCCTGCTGCTTGCTTTGACGCTGCGACTGCTGCTGACGTCGTTGCCCCGGCACGAACTCCACATCGCGTTTTTCGGCGCTCACCTGAAGTAATGCCTGAAATTTGCGCCCGTTGGATAATGTCACTTCTTTGGGCAGGGCAAGCCCGGCACGCAGGATGTCCATTTCTTCCTTTGTCAAGCCGGTCTGTCCGATTTGATAGGGGATGCGCACCTTGTCGGCAGGCACGTCCACGATTTCATTCGTCAGGCGGTCGATGCTGATATACGACTGGCGCATTTCCCCGGTTCTCGTATCTGCCACATCCACAACCTTGCCTAAATTGCCCGTGCGCTTCAGGTTCTTCTTGTCCTCGTCCGTGAAGGTGTAGCCGTTGTGGGGGATGTCAAGACGCGGTTCGTGGCGCACGAAGTGGGGAGTGAGTTTCAGTTTGCCGTCCTCCGCTTTCTGGAACGAAAGGCGGGCCTGCAACTCATAGCTCTCGTAGCCGAAGGTCGGCTTCACCGTCACCAGCCCCGTCTTGCCGTAATTCATCAGGGCTTTCAGGTCTTTTTCCGAAAGGCTTTCCCTGTCGATGCCGCACTTGCGCAATTCCGCCCAGTCCACTTGGTCATCCGCTATCAGGTTCGGCTTCTCCTGTTTCTGCGGTTGCTGCTCATCTTGCGCTTCAGCCGTTTGAGGCTGTTGCACTTCCTGTTTCTGTTCTTCTTTTTTCTGTTCCATTTCTTCTTTCTTTTTAAGGGGTTCATTGTCGCTTTCTTGTTTTACATTCTCCGTTTCCGCCTGCTTCCGGTATTCCGAAGTGTCCACCTTGTGCGCCGCAAGCATTTCCGCGTTTGCCGCAGGGTCTTTCAGCAAATCCTTGATGACCGGCAGTACCGCATCCGCCATGTCCGCCGCCACCCGGTAGAAGCCGAAGCGTGTAGGCTCCTTGCACTGGCGGTAGAAATTCCTGAAGAAGTTGTCCACCATGTCACCGTGGCGGTCGAAGCGCAGGAAGTCCTGCGAGTGTTCCGCCTTTGCCGGAGCCGTCTTCGGATAGCCCTTGCTGTCCAGCCCGGCTACTACGCTGATTTCGCCCGTCTTCTCGTCGCGGACGACCAGCACGTCTTTCTCGTTTTTCTTTTTCTGTTCCATTTCAGTTTAATTTTTACGGTTCGTTCTTTTGTCATTTGATTTCCTTTTGGTATTGTCCACCTTATCCTGAGTTCTGTCACGGAGTATTTCCCGCATGTGGGTGCTGATGAACAGTTCCACGTCCGCCCTGCGGTAATAGGTCTTGTGGCGGTGCATCCGGTAGGGCAGCAATCCGTCGCTGCGGTAGCGTTGCAGGGTACGTTTGCTCACGTGGAGCAGCATGCACACGTCTTGGTTGTCCATCGTGTCCTCTTCCAACAAGGCGGTGCCCTGCGGCTTTTCATTCACGTCACCGCGCATGGCGGAGAGCATCTCCTCCTGACGGTCGAGGCGGCTGAACACCTGCCTCATGCAGTCCTCGAAAGTGCGTCTGTCTAAAAACTCCATAGCCGTTCCTCCTTTCATTTCCTGCCCGCCTTTCCGCCCGTGCGGAGCCGGTAGTTATGTTTCAGTTCCTCCGGTTTCTCCGGTGAAGTCTTGACCGCATTCTCCCGGATGATGCGTTCCACTTCTTCCGGAGGGTAGCGGCAGTCGCCCCGGATGATTACATACCCGATGCGCTTCTCATCGCGCAGCCGTTGCAGCGTGCGGCGGCTGACACAGAGCAGGCGCATCACTTCGCGGCTGTCCAGAAGGCAGGCGGTATCGTTCCGCTGTCCCTTCATGCCTTGCTTCCTCACATGGGAGGCGATTTCCTCGATGCGCCCTACGATGTCCTTGTAGGCGGCGCTTTCCATCGTGATGATTTCCATATTCCTCAATCTTTTAATTGTTAGTGAATCAGTTTGTCGGGAGCAAAATTCGGCTATTCCAAAGGGGCAGGCACGGTACTTACCCGTAACTTACGTGAGATTTTTATGGATTTTCCGCCTTGCAGGGGCTTCAACGGGCATTTTTATCATGGAAAACCGCCAAACGGACATTCCAAGCCGTCTGTTTCCCTCATGTCCTGATGTGGCACAATAAAAAGAGCCACAAGCTGCCACTGTTTCCTTGCCCGGTCGGTTCCGGCCCACGGCTGTGTAACTTTGCGGCAAACCGATAAAATTTTGAAAGAATGGAAATAGTAATCATTGAGAAGACCGCCTTCGATATGCTCCTTGCCGGAGTGAAGGCATTGGAGGACAGGGTGAGGACGCTTGCCGAAAAGGGCGGCGACCGCCGCCTTGCCGAATGGATGGACACGGAGGACGTGTGCCGTATGCTGAGCATAACCCCGAAGACCTTGCAGGCCATGCGCGACAGGCACGGCATTGCGTATTCCCAAATCGGACGCAAGTTCTATTACAGACCGGAGGATGTGGAACGGCTGTTGCCCGGTCCCGAAACGGGACAACCGTCCGTCTGACGCTTGAAGTGTGCCACTAAATCCTATGTAAGATGAATGACAATGTATTGACAAAGGACTGCGGCGTACTTGCCGACGCCATGCAGTCCGTCCGGAGAAGCCTGAAAATGGCGGACAGACTCGCCGACGGATACATCCCGCCGATGGGCGGCGAGCGTTACCTCACCGACAGGGACTTGGCGCGGAGGCTGCACGTGAGCCGGCGTACCTTGCAGCAGTACCGCCACGAGGGGATATTGCCCTATTTCCTGTTCGGCGGCAAGACGCTCTACCGCGAGAGCGACATCCAGAAGGTGCTGGAACGTAACTACCGCAAGGCATACTGACGCTTGTGGCAAGTAAAAAAACATCGGGAGACGGATACCCTCATGCGGGTTACCGCTCCCGATGTTCATTTCAGGCCGTGCCTGTGCCGTTCAGCAGTATGCCCCATGCGGATGATGCAGGAACAAGACCGTAGGCTCTTTCTTGGAACGCGCCATTGTCCGGGCTATCCATTTGCGGAACAGTGCCGCCTGCCCCGTGTCGAACCGGAACGACAGGGCTATGACCGTTTCCATACCATAAATGTCCGTATAACCTTTTGCTTCCTGTAGCCGTATGCGCCGGCATGAACCGCCGTCCGCTATGCCGTCCTTTCTCAGTTTCCGTATGGCGGCTTCCACCGTCACGCCGCGCACATAGAACAGGCTTGCGATTTCTCCGGTCGTCATCCACACTTCGGCGTCTGGCAGGACTACCGCCTTTCCTTCGATGGTTATGATGCCTCTCGTTTCCATGCTTCTTTTCGTTTCAGGTTCAACTTCTAAATGGCTTGGCAGATGAATTGTTCCATCGGGGCGAGCTTTTGGGAGAGCAGCTCCATGTCCCGGCTCATCTTCTCAGCCGTGATTTTCGCATAGATTTGGGTCGAACGGATGCTTGTGTGCCCCATCAGTTTCGACAGCGTTTCAATGGGTACGCCGTTGGAAAGACATATCGTCGTGGCATACGAATGCCTACTTTGATGCCACGTGACGTTTTTGTTCAGGCCGCATAATTTGGCTACCTGCTTGATGTCGTAACGGCATACCTGATAGCATGGCACGGGAAAAAGTGTCCCGTCTTTGGTGGTGCCCTTGTATTTGTCGATGATGTGCTTTGCCACGTCCAGCAGGCGGATGTTCGTCGCCACACCGGTCTTCTGGCGGCTTGTCTTTATCCACAGGTGACCGTCGAAAGAGACTTGCAGGTTCTCTTCCGTGAGGTTCGCCATGTCACGCCAGCTCAATCCGGTGAAACAGCAGAAGATGAAGAGGTCGCGTATCAGTTCATAGTTCTTCCTCTTGAACGTGCAGTTTATCATCTGCGTGATTTCCTCTTTCGTCAGGTAGCCGCGTTTCGTTTCCTCCTTCGTGATGTGGTAGGCATAGAACGGGTCACGCTGCAACCAGCCGTTGTTGATGGCGGTGAAGATGATGCTCCGGAAAGGCATCATGTACGACCACACGGTGTTGGTGCAATGCCCTTTCTCCACGCGGAGGAACAGCTCGAAGTCCGTGATGAAGGCGGGCGCAAGCTCTTTCAGGGCGATGTCCTCCACCTTGTACCGGGTTTTGATGAACTCCGACAGGTGCTTGTAAACCACGCAGTATTTCCAGTAACTGCGTTGGCTCTTCATCTTGCCCACTAATTTGGCGTAGTCCTCGTTGTGCTGCCGGAACACGGCAAGCAGCGTCTTGTGGTTCATGCCCATGCCGAGGTATTCGTTGCGTACCTTCTCCGCCGTGACATAAGTGTCACGGTCGAACACGTCCTGATAGGCCTTGTTCACACCCACGCGGATTTTGTCCAGCATACGGTTGCCTTCCAGAGCCACGTTGCTCCTTCCGGTCAGCCGTCCGGTTTCCACGCTCCACATCTTTTCCTCCACGTCCAGCTTGCAACTGAACTGTGCGATTTTCCCGTTCACCGTGATACGGCACATGACCGGTATCAGCCCGTTCTTCTTCGGCGCGTTGCGCTTGAGGTAAAATAAAATCTTGAATGTCGCTCTACTCATAGTTCCTACTTTTTTATGGTTGCAAAATTACCTTGTGTAGAGCTGTTTGCCTGTATGTAAACCGCAGCAGACCAACGCAATCGAATCTGCCGCAAGACTTTTTCATCCCGAACCTTGCCAACTGCCTGTATAATTGCAGTTCTTGCCATGTTTTGCCGGGCTTTTCCATTCCGTTACCCGTTCCGATTTCAGGTAACGAGCTGGTAACGCAATTACGGTTCAAGTTGGCTTTTTCCCGGTTTCAGTTGGCACTCACTCAAATCGCCAAAATCCCATAAATCATTAACTTTCAATCATATTTCCGTGATTTGCTCAGTATCTCACTTTTTTGTATTATCTTTGCCACATATAGAACTAGAAATTTGAAAATACCCATATCTAATACATATGAGAAAACTCATTTCTAATCTAATACATATGAAAAAGACTCGTTTCTAATATATAAGGTGAAAACTATCGAAATTTCCTAGACATTAAATACTAACTTAAAACATTGGATTATGTTGAAAAAAATGAAATCAGTCAGTATGTTGCTGGCTCTGGCAGGAATATCTTCTACGGGAGCAGCGTATGCAGTGGCTGTACCTGAAGTTGATGAGACTCGGAGCGTACAGCAGCAGTCAACTTGTACTGGCGTCGTAAAAGATGCTGCAGGGGAAACCGTAATCGGAGCTTCTGTGGTAGTAAAGGGTACTGCCAACGGTACGATTACGGGGTTAGATGGAGATTTTTCTTTATCTGGCGTGAAAAAAGGGGATATCATCCAGATTTCTTTCGTGGGATATAAGACTCAGGAAATTGTATGGAATGGCCAGAATCTTGAAATTACCTTGAAAGATGATTCACAGATTCTGGATGAAGTGGTAGTCGTTGGTTATGGTACACAGAAGAAGGTCAATGTAACAGGTGCCGTATCCATGGTTGATTCAGAAGTGTTGGCTTCACGTCCTGTTTCTAATGTGTCACAGGCTTTGCAAGGACAGATTCCCGGCTTGAATATGTCTGTAAGCAGTAGCGGTGGTTCATTGGATGCGACCATGAACTTCAATATCCGTGGTACAGGTACTTTGGGTTCCGGTTCAAGCGCGTCACCTCTGGTTCTTATTGATGGTGTGGAAGGTGACATGAATACATTGAACCCCAACGATATTGAAAACATTTCTGTGTTGAAGGATGCCTCTTCTTCTTCAATTTATGGTGCACGTGCTGCATTCGGTGTTATCCTGATTACGACCAAGAACGGTAAAGCTGGAAAAACTCACGTAAATTATTCTGGAAACGTTCGTTTCAATGACGGTATCGGCATTCCGAAAATGGCCAATTCTTATGACTTTGCCACCATGTTCAATGCAGCCAATGTGAATGACGGTAATGCTCCTATCTTTAATGATGCGTATATGCAGAATATTAAAGATTACATGGAGGGCAAACTGACACAGTCNGCTTGGTAATACGAATACCGACGACTGGTATCCGTTCTATCAGTCTATGCCGGTAGGAACAAATTATTCCTGGATTGTAAACGGCTCTTTGCCCAGCTATTCTTCCAATCCGGGACTGGTAAGCTCTTTGATGACATGGGAAACCATCCAGTCTTGGGACTTGGGTCTTGATTTTGCATTGCTGAACAACCGTTTGACGGGTAGCGTCGGGTACTTCGTTCGCAAGACTTTGGACATGGTAGGTCCGGCTCCTGAATTGTCTTCATTGCTGGGCGCCACTGTTCCCAAGGTAAATAACTGTGATATGAAATCTTACGGTTTTGAAATTGAACTGGGATGGCGTGACCAGATTGGTGATTTCAAATATGGCGTATCATTCAACATGTCTGATGCACAGCAGAAAATTACCCGTTATCCGAACCCGTCAAATTCTTTGAACACCTATTATGAAGGCCAGATGCTGAACGAAATCTGGGGATACACCACCATCGGCATTGCCCAGAGTGATGAGGAAATGGCCGCTCACCTGGCAAAAGTGGATCAGAGTTCATTAGGCAGCGGATGGGGTGCCGGTGATATCATGTATGCCGACTTGAATGGTGATGGACGTGTAAATACAGGTTCCTATACAACGGATGATCCGGGCGACCTGCGTGTAATCGGTAATTCTACTCCGCGTTACAATTATGGCTTTACAGTTGATGGTTCCTGGAAAGGATTTGACTTACGATTGTTCTTCCAGGGTATCGGGAAACGTGATTTGTGGTTGCCTGGTACGTATTTCTGGGGTACGAATGGAGGTATGTGGTCGTCTAACGTGTTTGAGGAACACTTGGATTATTGGACTCCTGAAAACCCGAATGCATATTATGCACGTCCGTCTTGGACCAGCCGCAACCACCAGACCCAGACACGCTATCTGCAGNTGTACTCCCTGTTTATTACTGGGACGTAAACGGTAACCAGCAGCCTATGGCTTGGGGAATGGGAGACGGAACTTACTCTCCAGGACAAAGCCGGGTAAATGAGTATGGTTACAAAGAAAATTACTATGCCACCAATATTTATACGGACTATTCAAAAACATTCAAGAGCGGTCATTACTTTAAGGTCCTGCTTGGTTTCAATGCTGAAAAATATTCGACCCGTAGTATTACAGGACAGCGTGACGGTTTGATTTCACCGGAAGTTCCCACGCTGAATACTGCCGTTGATGCAGATATTGCAACTGGTGGATATGCGCATAATGCGGTGGCCGGTTTCTTTGGCCGTATCAACTATGCATACAAAGATCGTTATATGGCAGAAATTAACGGCCGTTATGACGGCTCTTCCCGTTTTGTCGGAGATAAGAGATGGGGCTTCTTCCCTTCATTCTCTCTGGGATGGAACATAGCACGTGAAGGTTTCTTCGAGAAGTTCGGTGAAAAGAGTACCATTTCTACGTTGAAGCTGAGAGCTTCGTGGGGACAGCTTGGTAATACGAATACCGACGACTGGTATCCGTTCTATCAGTCTATGCCGGTAGGAACAAATTATTCCTGGATTGTAAACGGCTCTTTGCCCAGCTATTCTTCCAATCCGGGACTGGTAAGCTCTTTGATGACATGGGAAACCATCCAGTCTTGGGACTTGGGTCTTGATTTTGCATTGCTGAACAACCGTTTGACGGGTAGCGTCGGGTACTTCGTTCGCAAGACTTTGGACATGGTAGGTCCGGCTCCTGAATTGTCTTCATTGCTGGGCGCCACTGTTCCCAAGGTAAATAACTGTGATATGAAATCTTACGGTTTTGAAATTGAACTGGGATGGCGTGACCAGATTGGTGATTTCAAATATGGCGTATCATTCAACATGTCTGATGCACAGCAGAAAATTACCCGTTATCCGAACCCGTCAAATTCTTTGAACACCTATTATGAAGGCCAGATGCTGAACGAAATCTGGGGATACACCACCATCGGCATTGCCCAGAGTGATGAGGAAATGGCCGCTCACCTGGCAAAAGT
>NZ_LT635783.1:38793-966822 GCF_900128455.1 Bacteroides mediterraneensis
GTTGCGAATTTATTGGTGAAGGTATGCGTTGGAACGATTTGGTACGTTGGTCTTCAATGGACCAGTTGGTGAATAATAAGTTTATTCCTGAAGGATGTAATTTCTGGGCTAAAATGTATAAGACTGCCATTTATGATGGTGAAGGGTATGAAGCCACAAACGTCGTTACTTATATTGAAGGACCGACAGATGCAAAAGCCAATATATCTTCACGTTCAGAAAGTACTTATATTCGTCCTTACAGAATTTTAAGCAACAATCCTGTATTTGATGGATATACCTGGATGAATGCACATTATAATTCTCCACTGCCGATTCGTGAGATTGAATTGCTTTCACCGGATGAATCAGTAGACACTTCTGTCCTTTATCAGACATGGGGTTGGCCTACAGTTCCGAATATGGAAGCGGAAAAATAAACTAAAGTTTTAATATTCTTTGAGAGAGGTTGTTCCGAATTTACACAGGAACAACCTCTCTTGTTATTTTGTCCCTGTCCAATAAAGCCAATTAGACATAAAAAGTATTGCTCAACTATAACCTGCAAACACCTCATCTATACTACATTCCTACTTTTACAGCCATCCGAGAATAGTACATTCCTGATATAGTATATAGGCAAAAACAGATAAATTCAAATATAGCCACCAGCCGTCATTTGTTGGCACCGAAAAGAACTCTACACAAGAACGTGGAAGCCATAAACACATGACGGCTGAATAAAAGCACATAACAACAAGATGATTACAAGCATCGGAACCCTTTACATCGTATTCACCACCATATTTACATCATATCCAAAGGATTGCTGACTTATCCAGTAATTTTATCACTCGACAATAGGGTGGTTGCCCGCTAAAATGCATACTTTTACCCATAAATAAGAATTTGGGAGTGACTAAATTCTAAGGGATATGGACTGAGTTCGCAATTGAAGTCAGTCCTATTTTTAGGCCTCCGCAAAATCTTTATCAAACAACAACGAGAAAGATATCACTTGCAGACTACCTTTACCTAACAAACTTTTACAAAACATATCACACTTACAAATTAAACCTCCAATAAAAGTCCTTACCTTTGCTAGAAAAATTATTCTGCCATGAAAAAAATTCTACCGTTCTTTATCGGAAGCTTATTTTTAGTTTCTACCCTCCACGCCCAGCAAACCAACCTGCAACGGGCCGCAACCATTCTGCAATGGATGAAAGACACCCAATGCGACAGTATCTATGCCTGTTTCGATGCAAAAATGCAGCAGG
Organism: Bacteroides mediterraneensis; assembly: GCF_900128455.1. Classification (GTDB taxonomy): domain Bacteria; phylum Bacteroidota; class Bacteroidia; order Bacteroidales; family Bacteroidaceae; genus Phocaeicola; species Phocaeicola mediterraneensis. The sequence goes on from NZ_LT635783.1 coordinate 40,053, forward strand.
CCATTTCCTCCTCACAGTTAAAAGACATGTGGACACAGGTGGAGCAACAACTTGGCCCGCTAGAAAAAGAAAAAGAATGGAAACAGGATGCCATCGACGGTACGGTGGTCTACTATACTGATTTGAAATTCCAACGCGCTCCACTACGCTTGCTGGTGACCTTCAATGCAGATAACAAAGTGAGCGGACTCCGGTTGCTTTCGGTTCCTCCGGAAGAAAAACCATTGGTCGCCCCGTTCGACAGTGTGCATCTGGAAGAATCCCCCATTGAAGTGGTTTCCGGAAATTACAAACTACCCGGCACCCTCACCCGTCCGAAAGGAAAGACCCACCTTCCGATTATCATCCTGGTGCATGGCTCCGGCCCACAAGACAGAGACGGAAGTATCGGTCCCAACAAAATTTACCGGGACATTGCCTGGGGACTGGCCGCTCAAGGTATAGCTGTACTCCGCTATGACAAACGTACGTATGTATATGGAAAAGCCTCCGTTCCGGAAGGCAAAGAGATTACTCCCGATGAAGAAGTGGTAGAAGATGCGGTTTCAGCCTGCCAATTAGCGGCCTCCCTGCCGTTTATCGACAAGCGGAAAGTATTCATTGCCGGACACAGTCTGGGAGGACTACTGGCCCCGCTTATTGCTACCCGCTGTCCGTCGGTCACCGGACTTATTCTGCTGGCCGCTCCTTCCCGCCCACAGGATGACATTCTTAAAGAACAAATACGTTATTTGGGCTCATTGAACGGAAACACGGATGAAAAGCTTCTTGCCCAACAATACCAGCAAATAAAAGCCGCTGCCCCCCAAATCTATTGGGACTATCTGGACAAGTACGCACCTGTCATGACTGCCTGTTCCTTGTCTGTTCCGATGCTCTTCCTGCAAGGAGAACGAGATTATCAGGTAACGATGCAGGATTTTGCCATGTGGAAACTGGGAATGTTCGGCAAAACGAATGCCACGTTCCAGTCCTACCCCACCTTAAACCACTGTTTCATGGAAGGTACCGGTAAATCGACGCCGATGGAATACAATCACCCCGCACGGGTATACGGAAAAGTAATGGAAGATATAGCAAAATGGGTCACCCAAGAATGAATGACCCATTTTGCTATCTGTAAAACCGGATGATTTATTTTCCGGTTTTGATTTTATCCCATGACGGAGGAGTGACTCCCATCAAATTACGGACAAAGAAATCATATCGTTTGTGTTCGCCAAAATCCTCTCCCATGGTATGGTGAGCACCCGGAATCACCACCAGTTCAAAATCCTTATTGGCTTTTACCAACGCATTGACTACCTGCATCGTAGAAGAGGGGTCTACATTGTCATCCAATTCGCCGACCACCAGCATCAGTGGACGAGTCAGCCGATAGGCATTGTCCACATTCGAACAAGCACTGTAAGACTCATCTACCGGATATCCCATCCAAAGTTCGTTCCACCAGATTTTATCCATCCGGTTGTCATGACAACCACAAGCCGAATAAGCCGCCTTGTAGAATTCTGGATGGAACAGTACAGCTCCTGTAGATTCCTGTCCGCCGGCTGAGCAACCAAAGATACCGACACGGTCAATGTCCATATAAGGATATTTCTGTGCAGCAGCCTTAATCCAGGCAATGTGGTCGGGCAGTCCGGCATCTTTCAGGTTTTTGTAGCACACTTCCTCAAATTCTTTGGAACGGAAAGAAGTGGTCATACCATCTACCTGTACTACGATAAATCCAAGCTCGGCCAAAGAAGTCATCCACCAGTTATAAGAAGAGAAAGTCTTCGGCACATACTGGTCGCCCGGACCGGAGTAGATGTACTCAATCACCGGATATTTCTTCGACGAATCGAAATTGGACGGACGGTAAATCACACCCCACATGTCGGTTTTTCCATCACGACCTTTGGCTGTAAACACTTCGGGAGCCTTCCATCCGTTAGCCAGCAGTGCAGAAATGTCTGCCTTTTCCAGCTGCATACGGATTTTCCCATTCTTTGCCTCACGCAACACAGCTACCGGCGCCTGGTCTACCTTACTGTATACATCTACCAGATACTTATAGTCGGGCGAATACCAGCACTGGTGCATACCCTCTTCGGGAGTCAGTTCTACCAGGTTGCTGCCGTCGAAGTTGATTTTATAATAATGAATCAAGTAAGGGTCTTCCTTTTTATTCATGCCATTGGCGGAGAAATAAATCACCCCGTTGGCCTCATCCACATACTGCACACCACGTACGTACCATTCACCTTTGGTAATCTGGTTCAACGGTTTCCCTGTGGCCCGGTCGTACATATACAAGTGATTGTAATTATCCCGCTCGCTCGACCAGATAATCCGTTTACCGTCGCTCAGATAATTCCGGTAAATACGGGGATAATTTACGTATTTCTCTTCTTTCTCTTCAATCAACGGACGGACCTTTCCATCGACTGCCGACATTTCCAACACCCGATACACCTTGTGTCCGCGTTCGTTGTATTCAAAAGTAATGCCTTTGCTGTCTGCATTCCACATCGGAGCCGACAAATCATACTGATGACTAAACAACTCTGTAGAAGGAATCAACCGGCGACCGGATTCCACCTCAAAAATGCAGGGCACCTTGAAACGCAGCTCATCGCCCGGTTTGGCATACTCCTGCTTGTGCAGCTTCGGCTGTGACTGGTCGGCAGGAGAAGACTCCACATAATACACATAGCGCTTCTCTACCGGACGAATCCGACAAGACACCACCGACTTGGAGTCGGGCGACCATTGGATATAAGCAGAATAATAATTACTCAATGTACCGTCTTGGCTCAGCTGTTTCTCTTCGCCGGTCGCAATTTCACGCACATACACATTGTCGTTCTTGATGAAAGCCACCCATTTACCGTCGGGAGAAGTCACCGGACGTCCTTCTTTTTCATCGTCCACTTCCATCCAGTGGCGTTCTTTTCTACGGGGAGGAACCGCACCTTCATCGAGCAAACGGTTGTGCTTGATGCTGTAAGCCCAGAACTTACCGTCAAGTTGGAAGCGCAACGTATCAAGAGACACATTCAGCCGACAGTCCTGAAGCGGAAGATGATACGCATCCACCTTCCGACCTGACTGTTCAGATAAAGCTGTAGCCATTTTCTGCTGGTCGAACAAAGCTGTCCGTTTAGCCGATGCCGCATCCACCTTCACATACTCGTTTCCTTTCTCAGTCTGACGTACATACCAGAAAGAAGAAGTCTGTTCTACCCAGTGAGGCACCACTCCTGCATAAAGTACCTGCTTCATACTGTATCTCTCCCGAAGCGCATAAGCCCGGTTATAATCTTCTACTGTACCCTGTGCAAAAAGCGGCATACAAGCTGCACTTCCCAGCATGATGGACAAAAGTCCCGATTTCCATAAATTGTTTCCCATTGTGTTTTATTTTAAAAATCGGGACTTCAGATATTCTTTCTCGTATCCAAGAATATCCAAAGCCCCGAGTCTGATTGCATTATTATCTATCAATTATCATGGTCATTTCACTTCCCATTCGTACAAGCCTGAAGAGTTCTTATCCGGCTGAACGACTTCCAGTTTTACAGCCTTGGTCTTTACCGGTTCAAATTCTACCGTGTTCGGATTACCTTTCTTCACGCCATATTCCGAGATGTTCTGTACCGGAGTCCAGTTGCCGGAAGCATCTTTGTAATAAATCTTCCAAGCTTTCGGCACACGGCAACCTCCCCATGGTGCATCGTCAAACCAGTAAACCGTAGAGCTGGAAACTTCCATCTCTTCCGGAAATTCGTAAGAAATCCATTCCGTAGTACCTTCTTTCGGCCACCAATGATAATAAGGAATGGTTCGGTCGTTTTCATCTTTCGGTACCAGCCCGTCGGTGATGGCAGACAAAGAAGTCACTTTATGAGATGCATCTATCTTACTCTTGGAAGCCAAGGTAGGAATAGCTACCGGACGAGTGGCACTTACTTCATTCGGCAACCATACCGCCATGTTACCGGCTCCACGGTGAGCCCATGCATAATACGGAATCATTGTCAGTGTATGATCTTTAGCCACCAGACGACCCGACTCATCGTATTCCAAGGTCTGGGCCTGTGTCTTGATTTCGTTAATACCATACAGCAAATCCGGTTTTTCTACCACTTCGAACTTCGGCGTGCGGTTCATCAAGACACTCAGCACATCGAAATCGTTGTCCGGCCATTCCGCACAATAGACAATCGGGCCACGTTCTACAGACACCCGGCCACGGTCAGCTTCCACTTTACCGTTGGCTCTAACCGTACGCACATTCATGTCGAAATGGATTTCCACCTTATCTCCCTTCTTCCATTTACGGTCGATAGTGAGATATCCTTTCTCTAAATCCGATTTCACCTCTTGTCCGTTTACTTTCACACAGTACTTCGGACGACTTCCGTCGGTATAAGTATACAAATCGCTCGGAACCACCTGATTGCGTACCCATCCCGGGATACGAATCTTCATGGCAAACTGTCCGGCTGAATTCCGGTCGACTGCCAACGTGATGTCTCCGTTCCAGGGATAAGAAGTGGTCTGTGACAAGGTCACCTTCTTGCCGTTTACTTTCAGCGTGGCATTGTTGGCAATGAACAAGTTGACATACACATCCTTGTCCTTCACTGCATACACATAACCCGGTACAGAAGGAATGAAACGGCAGATGTTAGACGGGCAGCAGGCACAACCGAACCACGGCTGGCGCTGATGCTGTCCCATGGATTCCAACGGATTCGGATAGAAGAATGAACCCCCATCCAATGATACGCCTGAAATCAGTCCGTTATACAATGTACGTTCCAGCACATCATAATACTTGGAATCCCCATGCAAGAGGAACAGACGGTAATTCATATACACATTTCCGATAGCCGCACAAGTCTCACAGTAAGCCGACATGTTGGGAAGTTCATAATTTTTTCCGAAAGCTTCCCCATTGTTCGTTGCACCAATACCACCGGTTATATACAATTTCTTGGAAACGATGTTTTCCCAAATACGGTCAATGGCATGCACATACGCCGTATCTCCCGTCAAGGCAGCTACATCGGCCATACCAGAATACATGTAAGCCGCACGAACGGCATGTCCTACTGCCTCATCCTGTTCAATCACCGGCTTATGAGCCTGACTGTATTCATCCCGGCGGGAAGTGTAGCCACGCTTGTCCAGGAAGAATTTAGCTTCATCCAGATATTTCTGGTCACCTGTTACCAGATACAGTTTGGCCAATGCCATTTCGGCAATCTGATGGCCCGGTACACGTACCTGCTGTCCCGGTTTATCGCCGATTTCCCGGCAGACACAGTCTGCATAACGAATCGCAATATCCAGGAAGTTACGCTGTCCCGTAGCCTGATAATGTGCAATGGCTCCTTCAATCATGTGTCCCAGATTATAGAACTCATGACTCAGTTCCTCCACCTTTTCCCAGCGTTTGCTACCCGCCCATTCATGCGGATGTTTGGGGTTCATGGTACGTGCCGTGTACAGATAGCCGTCGGGCTCCTGTGCGGCTGCCACAATCACCAGTACACTGTCGATATACTTCTTCAATTTCTCATCCGGATACGTCTGAAGCAGATAGCTTGCTCCCTCAATAGTTTTGTACACATCCGTATCATCAAACGAATACCCTGTCACCTTGTTGTTTTCACTCGGGTGAGCGGCCATTTCAAAGTTCTTGTAACGTCCGGTTTCTTCACATTTGCTGAAAGCCAGCGGAATCGTCACCTCACGGCTTGCTTTCAATCGTTGTCCCCAAAAAGAATCCGTCAGTTTTACCGAAGTAAACGGAACCGGATCAATCGGATAGCCATGTGCCGGAGTTTTCTTCTGTGCGTATGCCCCGCCTCCAATCAACGAAAAGAGCAGAGCTGAAATCACTAGTTTTTTCATGGTTTCATTGTTTATTTATAGGTTCTTGTTTTTCATTTATGTTCCAATGGAAGAGCTTCATCCCAAATTTTCAACGCATGCACATAACCACTAAACGGCCAATTGCCTTCCGCATTTTGTCCCAAAGTTACAAATTGTATCGGTTTTATCAGCAACTGAATGTCTTTCGAGCTGATTAATTGGTCATTTATATACACTTTTTCTATTCTTCCATCAAAAACAACATAAATATGTTGCCACTTCCCGGCCAAACTCTGGGCATCCTTATAACCCACGTCTTCATAAAAGCCGTAATGGTTCAGCATGCCGCAACGAGGTTCCGTCCCATTCACCAACATAATCTTTTCCAACTCGTCATGTGAACTGGTAAAATCGGCTACACATTCATTTTCAGCCAGTTCCAGATTCAACACCCATGCCTCCAAAGTGTAAGGCGCATTGTCACGAAGAGTAGCCGGCAACATAAAGCTGGAGCGGAAGAACTGCTTGCCTTCAAAACGGAAAGCCTTCTTCCCTTGCACTTCCTCCACCACTACCGGCGCTTTCCGTGCCTCGAAATAACCTTCCACTACGCCTTTGTTCGGGATATACGGCACAGTATCTCCTACGGCGAAATCTTCGGCTGTCATAGAGACCAGCAATCCTTTCTTTACACGGTCGGAAGCCTCCACACGTACCAGTCCCACTGTGGCATCGTATGCTTTTTCCACTTCTTCCTGCTTCCAGTTATAATACCGGAAATTCGTCAAGACCAGTTCCCGGCCTGGAGCCTGAATCACCACTTTCCCGCGTTGCACATAGTCTTCTGCCGACTTGGAAGTCCAGCGGTTATTTTCATATACCCAGACTGTGGCTGTATGTTCCTCTTTCGGATTGATGACCGGTGATTCGAATTCCAGCTGCGTACCCGGTGCCAAGACGATGGCTTCCTGTCCTCCTATACGCTTGCGGGAAACTTGTCCGGTCGTCAGTCGGAAGATGCCGCCCAGCATACCGCCGTCGTTCTTCCATTCCGTACCGTTCCAGTCCAAGCCTGAAAGCCCCATCCACAGCTGAGGAGAGGCCGTTTCATACGCCCCAAACACCTTGATATTCCACAATGCACCGGCAAAACCGTTTTTCTGTGTACCCGTGGTTGTCAATCGTACATAACGTGCATCCGTTTCTCCAAAATCCACCATCGGACTTCCAGCCAGATAATTGTGACGCTTGTCCGCAAAGACCTTCCATTGCTTTCCATCCACTGAGGTTTCAATCAGGTATTGATAATAAGATGTACCATATTCAAACTGCGTCCAGATGGTACGTATCTTTTCCACCTTCTGCAAATCAATTTCAATCCATTCCTGCCCCATCGTTTTCGGACGCCACAACGTACCGTTATTGTCATCCACCGCATATTCAGGCAAGAAATTCGCATCATAATACGAAGAAGCCTTGACCGGTTTCCCGTATGCCAAATTCTTCGATTTCAAGATACTCTTGGCAAAAGCACCGACTCCACTGTGTGTCCCTTCCACCGGTACAATCGAGCCATCGGCATTAAACTCCAGCTTGTCTATGCAAAGCTGGCGATGGAATCCCCGGTTGGAATGAGGATTGTCGTGACGATGATAGACAATGTAGTAATTGTCCCCTTCCTTCAGAATACTGTGATGCCCCGGACCATGCACCGTACCGTCGGCCGAGGTTTTCAGTACCGTACCTCTGTACGTATAAGGACCGAGCGGCCCTACTGTACTTGTGGCATATTGTACATGATAGGTGCTGTCATGACAAGAATCGGAGGAATACATGAAATAATAAATTCCGTTCCGCTTCATGACAAACGGAGCCTCGAAAAAGTCCTTGATTTCCGTATTGGGTATCAGCTTCGTTTCCACAAAACCTTTCATGTCGGGTGTCATTTTTCCTGCCCCGCAACCAAAGCCTTTGTAAATACCCCATGTTCCCCAATACAGATACACGGAGCCATCGTCATCTACAAACGACTGCCCGTCCAGCGTAATCGCATTTTTTACAAACCGGTCGGGTACCAGTACTGCTTCACTCTCGCCGAGCACGTTTTTCCACGGGCCACGTGGCGTTTCAGCCATTCCTTCATACACATTACACGGCTGGCAATAAAACATCCGATACGTTCCATCCGTATGTTTCATCACATCCGGTGCCCAAATCCAGTGACTGTTCGGCCAGTTCATCGGCATAATGGTCCAGTTCTCAAAATCCTTGCTACACCACACCTGCGCAGGGCCAAAGCCGGCTCCACTTCCATCGGTTGTGGCATATACATAATACGTGTCTCCAAATTTCTTTACAGTAGGGTCTGCAAAATATCCCGGAATAAAAGGATTGCCTGCTCCCGGTGTATTCCACTCCACTTTCTGCGAATACACCGCCTGCAAGGCCATTCCTAGAAACAAACCTGTCAGAACTTGCTTTTTCATTGTGTTTCTCTTTTTCTTATTATAGGTGAACTTCATTCAAAATAGGTATCTCTATCTCATAAAAATACTCTTTCAACAACTGATACATCTCCGGGTCGTACGATTTCAGTTTTGTACGACGGTTCATGGAATTATGCACCTTGTTGGGAGTCTCCGAATAACGGTTGCAGTTGAAGAACGACTGCACACATTCTGCAAAATACTCTTCCTTGTTAGAAAGGGCATACGTATCTTTCCATAAGCCCTTGGCAATGGCATGCTGCATACATTTCTCCAAGCGCTCGTTGAAATCAGGTTCTACCCCCACTATACCGATGGTGTGGAACAAATGTGCGAACTCATGAATCAGGATATTCTCACCCACATACCGGTCGCCCGGCAAAGCCAACACGTTCTCTTCTCCGCAGCTGGCCGAGAAGTCATCCTCCGGTGCTCCGCCAAATCCACGGGCCCGCTTGTTCCAGAAAGCAATGTTTTCCGGCGTATTGCAGATATGCGCATATTCAGGCAAGTCGCACACCTCTTCATGCTCTCCGATAATCATCACATGACAACCTTTGCTCACCATTTCTTTCTTGATGTCCGGACGCTTGGCCGTCATCAACGACACAATCTCATAAGCTTTTTCCAACGCCTCGTCGCGCACGTGTTCCGTAGACACAATATACAAACCGTCCACAGCCAGGTATTTCTTATAGAAAGAAGGTATTCCCTTTCCTTCCGGTACAGCCGAAGGCTTCACTTCTGCCACAAACGTGCGTTCCAGTTTCAAGGCGAAACCACCTCCCGAAGCCAGATGGATAGGTAGCTTCGTATTCGCATCTACGATGAAGGTCTGCTTTACGTAATCTTCCGCCTGACGAGAAGCATTGATACCGTCTTTAAACAACGTACATCTATACTTCTCCCCTTTGCCCAGGAACGAGAAGTCCAATGTGATATCCCGCTCGTCCCAATTGGTCATTCCACCGATATACCAGTTGATATCTTTCTTGCGGACCGTCACAATCGACTCACCCAGCTTACCCGAGTAAACAAAAGTAGAATCTACCTCCATCGGAATCGAACTGATGAAATCCACACATTCCTGCTCTTTCAGGTAATTCGTCGGCGCGTCGCACAACATCGTGAACGGTGAATCATGTACGATATAAGCTGCCAGCTGATGACAGCGCGTACCCATGCTGGCCGGTGTGGAATACATCGGCTGGAAGTCGCGTTTTGACAAGTTACGCATCGCTCCCGGCGTATAGTCTACATATCCCGCCATCAAGCGAATGTAGGGGAAAGTCACATCATAAAGCGGCATGTTCTTTTCCACCTCACTCCATTTCATTTCCTCCATGCCGAACACACTCTCATAGTTCACCACGTTCGGACACGTACGGTTCAGCCCTGTCGGTTTGTAGATACCGTGATAGTCCAGCATCAGTTTATATTCTGCCGCTTTTGCCGCAATCCGATAAATCATCTCTACCGCCGTCTGGTCATCCCGATCCAAGAAATCCACCTTGAATCCCTTGATGCCCATCTCCGAATATTTCCGGCAAGCCTCATCCAACTGCGAATCCAACACGTTGAATACCGTCCAAAGCACCAGTTCCACTCCCTTGCTCTTTCCATAGCGAACCAGCTCCGGCAAATCCAGTTCCGGAATCACCGTCAGCATGTCCCCGCTCTTCGGGTCGTACCATCCTTCATCCAGCACCACATATTCCAGTCCGTTACGGGAAGCAAAATCGATATAATATTTATACGTATCCATGTTGATACCCGCCTTGAAAGGTACCCCCTTCAAGTTCCAGTCATTCCACCAGTCCCAAGCCACCTTTCCCGGTTTTACCCATGAACAGTCGCCTATACGGTTTGGCGAAGCCAAGGCATACACCAGATTGTTCACTGGCATATCCGTATCTTTTTCCGTAATGGCCAGAATACGCCACGGATACGTGCGGCTACCTTTTACATACGCGATATAATCTTCCGTTTCCGTCACATACTCTTGCTTGCGCCACGGATAAAAATCCGTCTTTTTCGGATAAGGAGCAAACACCCCCTTCAAGGTCTGCTTCCCATCCGGCTGCACGAACATACCCGGATACGCCTCCAAGTCCGACTCCAGCAACGTCACCTTCACCTGCCGGCAATCCACTGTGATCGGCAAGAAAGCCAGTTCCTGCGGCGCCTCCGACAACGGCTTCACCTCATACGTATTCTGGAATGCCATCGCCATCGGCTTTTCCTTGTTCGTGGAATAAGGCAGATAGGCCGTATAATCACCGGCAAACCGGAACTCCGCGATTTCGTTTTTGATAATCAGATTCTCTTTCGAAGAGGTATAAAAGCGATAAGCCACTCCTTCGTTGTAGACACGGAAATAAACTCCGTACCCACCTTTCAGCTTCAAGTCCATTTCATTGCAAATCGCACGAAACGACCTGAAGCGATAAAAAGGTGCGTCAATGTCCTGAATCATCTTTTTAGTCTTGGAAGAAATTACTTTCTCCACGCCGGATGAAGCCGACGTTTTTCCTTCTTGAATTAACCCTAATTTACTATCTACAACAATAAGAGAGTCTTTATGATATATACAATAAGTCAAGCCATTTGCACCGGATGAGACCTCCACTTTCAGGTGTTTATCCGGCGACTGAACCACATACACTTTATTACTGGCTGCCATTGAAGAAAGGCAACCGAACAACCATAAAAAGGCACAACACAGAAACGATGTATTTTTCATAACCATAGAATCATTTTTCCGATTACAAAGAAAAAAGATAAACGAATAAGTCCCTGACAGGGAAGTCTGAAACGATAACAATATCATCCCAAAATCTCTCCCCCTGCACCCAAGAGAAGAGATTTTGTATTATTTTTTCATCCGGCTGGACGATTTTTGCCTACTTCTTAGCCTTCACGAAGTACTGGTTGAACACGATGCCCAGCACAATCATCACCAGTCCGATGTAAGTGGTAAAGACGATGCGTTCGCCCAACACCACGGAAATGAAGAACAACGACATGAAGGGAGACAAGTAACACAGCTGGTTTATCAACGCCGGATTGGAGGTCTTCCGCATGGCCAGTCCGAAGAAAATAAAAGGAATGCCCATTTCAAAACCACCTACATACATGCCCGACAACACTCCGGTCAGAGAATGCAGGTTCAATCCGCAGAACAAAGCGCCGACCGACAAATAAACCGAACCGAACAGAAAAGTCAGAAAGAGCACCACACTGCCGTCCGTCTGTACCTTATTCCGGTTGTTGAACATCCAGTAGGCAGCCCACAGCACCGCACTCAATGCCGCCAACAGGAAACCTTCGGCCGACACGGTCATTTCCCCCTCGAATCCGGTACCGATAGAAATCAATGCCACTCCAGCCAACGACACAAACATCCCGATATACTTCTTCTTCGGAATGGGCTGTCCGGCAAACAGCGCCAGCAAAATCAGCAGCACAATCGGCCACGCATAGTTGATGGGCTGTGCCACCTGTGCCGGAAGCAGTTCGTACGCCTTGAACAACACCAAGTAGTAGGCCACCGGATTCAGCAAGCCCAATGCGGCATAATATCCCCATTGCTTCCCGGTCAGGCCTCCCAGCAGTCTCCATTTCCGCTGTACGGTGAGCAACACCGTAAATATCACCAGCGAGGTCAGGCTGGCCACCCACAACATCTCAAAATGCGTCAGATAACGCAACGCCATCTTGAACGCCGTGGCTACCGTCGACCAGCTCAACACCGCCACACAGGCACACGCAATCGCTTTGTTATCGTTCGTCATCTCATCGCCTCCACTTCTTCAGTTGTCAATGGAATTCTCTGCCCCAGCCGCCGTGCCCCGGTTGCCGTAATCAAGTAATCCTCTTCGTTACGCAAGCCCGTAAAATCACGGTAACTCTCCAGTTTCTCGTAATTGATGAAATCCGTAAAGCGATGTTCCGATTTCCAATAATCTATCAGTTCCGGAATGAAATAAATACCCGGCTCAATGGTCAGCACGAACCCCGGCTCCAGCTTCCGCGCCAGACGCAGCGACTTCCGCCCGAACTGTGTACTCTTGGGCTGTCCGTCATAACCTACCCACACTTCGCCCAAGTTCTCCATGTCGTGTACATCCAGTCCCATCATGTGGCCCAGTCCGCAAGGGAAGAACATCGCATGCGCTCCCTGTTCCACGGCATCCGCCGGATTACCTTTCATCAAGCCCAGCCCTTTCAAGCCTTCACAAATCACCCGGCAAGCCAAGTCATACACATCCCGGAAATACACTCCCGGCTTCAAAGCCTCCACTGCCGCCCCATGCGCTGCCACCTGAATGTCGTACACATCCTTCTGACGACTGGAAAATTTCTTCCCGGCACAGATGGTAGACGACATGTCTCCGGCGTAGCCCATCTCCGTTTCTGCTCCCGCATCCACTAACAGCATATCGCCTTCCTTCACCGTATGTCCATAATAGTGGTTATGAAGCGTCTGTCCGCACACCGTAGCGATGGTCGGGAAAGACAAACGGCATCCGTTCGCCCGAGCCACAGCTTCCAAAGCCGCAGCCGCTTCATATTCCTTCATGCCGATGCGTAACACCCGCATGGCTTCCAGGTGCATTTCTGCCGTTACGTTGCAAGCCCGTTCAATCTCCGCAATTTCCTCTTCCGTCTTGTGATTCCGCAAGTTGACAATCCCTTTGATAAACGGTACAGAAGGCATCTCCGCTCCCGGTTTTACTCCCAGCAAATCCATCAGCTTCAACCGATGCTCCGCACGGTAGGGTGGCAAATAATGCACCATCCGCTTTTGTGCCACCACTTTCTGCACGTATGTCTTCAGTTCCGCCAACGGGCGTGTTTCCGTCACCCCTACCCGCTGTGCTTTCTCGTGCAAGGTAGGCTGCGTACCCATCCACACAATATGGTCGATGGTCAGTTCGTCGCCAAAAATGATTTCACGACCCTCATCAATGTCAATCACGGCAGCCAGTCCGGCATACGACAACCCCCAGAAATACAGGAAGGAAGAATCCTGCCGGTAATCGTACGTGTTGTCCTCATAGTTCATTCCACACTCATCGTTCCCTAAAAAGAGGAGCAGACCTGAGCCCACACTCTCCTTCAATTGCCGCCTGCGGGCGACATACGTTTCTTTTGCAAACATAGTTTTATCCATTTAGTCCTTTAAATCCGTACCTTTCAGTCTGATGCGATAAGGCCATTGTGCATCTTTTTCCCCGCTCCGAGGCGAAGGATTCATCCAATGCTCCTCCGGTGCCCCCATCACTACGAGCCACAAATATACTAACTTCTCGCTTTCAGGTACCTTAAAAGTCAGTTTTCCTTTCTGCTTGGCACTCATTTCGCCATACAGACTTTTTCCGTCCGCCTTTACGGCTACAAAACCATACCGCCAGCCTGCCTTTTCCGGATGAACCGATACATACCCATCCTGCGGACCTTTCAATCCCTCAAATTGTAAAGTCACCTTCGTTCCCGGCTCCGGCACCACCAACGGAATGACATTGAAGCCGTAGTTTTCCGGACAAACCTCAGCAGGCACCTGATACCATCCATCAGCCTGCTTCGACAGCTTACAATCATACTGGTTGGCATAAGGCCGTGTATTCTTCCACACCCGTTCAAAATCCAGGTTCACCAAGTGACGGCTGGCATCGAACATCTCGTCGCAGAAAGCCTCCTGCGACAATCCCGTCAGCCGTTTATACGTCATTACCGGGTCTTCTCCCTTCTTTCCCTGCCGGAAAAGTTCAGCAATGATGGGACGTCCCCGCTTCACTCCCCAATACTCCAGAATGTACGGAGAGTGATAGATATTCTCCAAATGCAGATAGGCCTTGTGCGTCAGTTTCGTAAAGGCATCCCAGTGATAACGCTCGTCGGTCTGCCAGTCCGGATTGACCTGCCACAACATCCATTGCGAAGCCATCTCGAAGAAACCGGAACCTCCCCAGGCCTCTCCTTCCCCGTCACACGAAATCTGCGACTGAAAACTGTGGCCCAGCTCATGTGCCACACAGTTCAGCTTTTCATCCTGAATACGGTTGGGAGCCACCCACAAAGCTCCAATCTGCTGGTCATAATCCCCGCCGTAGGCCGTTCCCTCGAGCGAGTAGTTAATCATGACCATCATCCGGTAACGGTCGCTCTTCGACCCCGGTTTCGTGAATTGTAGGGAGTCCCGGAAAAAAGTATAGAAATGTTCCAGCTTGTCCGTCAGGTTGTTCAAGTCCACATGCATGTCGTGTCCTTCCAGCTGAGGAGGATTTGCCAGGTCATTGCCGAATCCCTTCTCCCAAAACACCGCCACATTGTCCGTGCAGCACATCCGCTGATAACTCCATTTGGAGTCCGGGTTATGAAGGTCCATGCCTTGCAAATCCTTGGGAATGTAAATTTCCTTCCCTCTCAGTTTGTTATTGCACAAATCAACGGGACACACCGATTGTGAAAAAGCGGCAGTACACACTGCCGCTAAAAGAAATGCTCCGATAAATCGTTTGTTCATTTGATATGAATATTAAAGACAAAAGTTATCCGATACTGTTTCCCTCCTTCGGTATAAACCAAGGCTTCCTTCACCGTATAAGTATCACCGGAGGCCGATTTGCCCGGATATTGTCCGATGGAGAAAATAAAGTTCTCCGCATCATATTCCACATACACCTTACTGTCATTGTCACTACCCCATCCAATGGAATTACCCAGGCTGTCAAACCAGAAGCCATATCCGTTGGCTGTCGTATTATAGTCCAGACTACCGTCCGCCTTCACTGCAGCAAAGGCAATTTTTCCCTCTTGAGGCTCTGTTTTTGCCGACAACATGTACGATGCCAGCTGTGAAGGCTGCATGGTCAGTGCCTGTGCTACTTTCGTGAGATCTCCCACTTCAGAGATATTGACAGAAGTTCCATTGTAATCTGTCGCGCTCGCTGCAAAAGAAACGTCGTACGTCAGTGTCAGGTTCTGGGGCTCTGCATCCGGGTCAATCGTCACGTTCCCCAACAAATCCGTATGCTCGAACTTCACTTTATACGGGAACTGTTGGTCGGTCAATTCCTTTTCATCCCACGGATGAACCGTATAGGTCTGTGGAGCAGCCTGTACAATGAAATACAAGCTCTGCGTACCTGCCGGTACGTTAAAGGAAACTTTCCCGTTCTTGTCCGAATGCGCTTCACCATATTCCCGGCTTCCATCCTGTTTCAATGCCACGAAGCCATACATCCAGCCCATATTTCCGGCACTTCCTGCCGTATTGTATTTCGTGGTTGTACCCTTTACAGCCTCCGATTCCATGTACTCACCCGGATCGTCCGCTGCCAAAGCTGCACCAGGTTCCAGTCCTACGAAATCGGCTGTCACCACCGTATTGCCAGCTTCCGGCAGATTCAAAGGAATCACGTTGAAGCCAGTAGCTTCCGGACAATTGGCATAGGCCACCTGATAATAATCTCCACTCGAATAGAACGTCGTGTGATATCGTCCGAGATACCCATCGGAATATTCACGTACCCCATCGATGTCGAAAGTAGCCATCCGGCTGGCATAATCATACAACTCTTCTTTCGTCTTGTTCCAATCGTTGTTGCAATACAACCGTGTATAAGCCGAGATGGCATCCTCCGGATACACAGACTCTCTCCAGATATTACCAATCGTCTCAATGCCATGTTTCATGACCCAATAAGATTGTAACCAGTAGCTGGCATAACGCATCCATTCGTTTTCAAAATGACGGTGATTATTCTTCAACCACACATCAAAATAGTAAGAGGTGAACATCTCTTCCGGATAATCCTGGAACGACTGCCATTGAGCACACTGCTCCCAGAAGCCACATCCACCATTGCTTCCTTCATATCCGTAACGGAAACCCGATTTAAGATCATCATTTCCTCCCTGGCATAACTTATCGCAGTACACCTGATACTGGAAGCTATGTCCGATTTCATGTGCAATGGTAGACCCCACAGGCTGGCACGTACTTGGATTTACCCACAAAGCCCCGATGGTATTGTCGTACCCGGAACCCGTAGCGAGCCATTCTTCCTGATACAACAGATAGATTTCCATCTTGTAGCGGTCCAGAAATGATTTGCCCTGTCCGGTTTCCGCAAACTTCAGCTTTTCGATATTGGTCTTATAGAACTGCTCGGCCTTTTTCAAAAGGTCATCGATGTCTACCCGCAAATTGGCAGGTACCGTTTCCGCATTCGGGTCATCGCCAAATCCGGCTTCCCAGAACACGAAGAAATGCTCACTCTGTTTGGAACGGAACCACGACCATTTGGCATCGCTGCGCAACATGTCCATACCTTCAAACTCTGCTGGCTTGTAGTATTTGTCGAAATCTTCCACCTCCGACTCGTCCATCACCTGCAAGGAACCTCCTCCCTGCGTGATGCCAATTTCTTTCACGGTACTTCCACAAGAAAGCACCAAAGTGGCCGTTCTCGCCGCCTCATTTTCATTGATGGAGAACGTCAGGTTCAACGTGATGGCTCCTCCTACTCCACTGGTTTCCGAGAGTGTAATCCAATCAGCTGCCGAATCCTCTTTCAACGATGCTTTCCACGACGATACGGCGGTAAACTTCACAGAGGCAGAAGTATCTTCCGCTTCCAATGTCAGTTGCGATGAAGTTTCATCTATTTTTATCTCTTCGCCTTGCACTTGCTCCTCTTCTTTACAGCTATTCAGCGAAACCACCCATAAAAATGAGAGCAAGCATAAGCCTATCCATCTCAATGTGCTTTTCATAAAACTGTTTATTAAAAAAGAAAGATGTGCTTAACCATAAACAATCAAACACATCTTCCCCATTTTATTAATTAATCAACTATTCTCACTCTTCCACCTGAGGATCAATCTGCAATGTCAGGTTCACCGTCACTTTTCCACCGTTACAAGTAATGATGTAAGTAGTCTTCACGGTAGCTCCGGCTGTAGGTGATACATTTTCAGGATGGTTACCTCCATACAGGTACAGTTCTGTTTCACTGGTTCCCAAGCTTACCCAGCCAATACCTTCGGCAAACTTGACGGCCGAGCCATCTTCTCCCAACCAATATCCCGGAACATCTGCAGTATATTCAGGGTCTTCTGAAGATTCCTCCTTGCAATAGATTTTCAAATCACCTGAAACACGTGCACTGTGAATCTGATAAGTCGTCATCTTAAAGGCTTGACGAAGCACATCCCGAATATCATATTGCACATTCGCATAATCAGTGGTATAATTCTTGGTCAGTGTCACATCGATGGTCTTTTCTTCCGGTGTCCCTTCCGGAGCGGTTTCCGGGTCATTGTAAGCTACCACATTGACCGTGATTTCCATCATTACAATCTTATTGTTGGCCAGGAATCCATAGTTGAATGTATATGAATCTCCCACAGCTGTCTTGCCCGGATATTGGCCGATACCGATTTCATTTTCAACCCATTCATCACCTCCATAGGATGTATAGATACGAGAGTTGTCAGAATATCCGCTGGCATATCCATCCACGTCGAACCAGAAACCATTTGTTCCGGCATCTGATTCCTGTGCATAGCTTCCATCAGATTTCACAGCCACAAATTTCTCGATATCATCCATTGATGAGATACCCAAATCGGCTTTTACCTGATCGGCATCAAACTGTACATTGTTCAAATCGTATGTACTTGCCGGATTCACGTCAATGCTGAGTTTCTGAGTAGAAACCACCGGTGCCGTAATGGCTGCCGCTCCATGCGCATTAACCGTGATGACTACAGCCACACGTTTTTCACCATACTTCAAACCTTCAATCACCTTTACAGTCTGTCCATCGGTCAGGTGGCCCGGATACTGCATCACATTGAAATACTTATCGTCCGTATTGAACTCACAACAAACCATGGCGGTAGTTCCCCATGCAACAACATCTCCTTTGGCGTCAAACCAATGCCCCCAAGTAGAGTTACTGTTTGAAGCCGTCATATTATCGGCATGGGTAGAACCTTCAATGGCAAAGCCCGTAATCTCAGGTGCTCCAGACTCCAAGGCGATACCTGCCAACAGGTCTTCTTCTGAGATTCCAAACAACTCAGCTATTTTATCTGTCTCCACCGTAACATGAGCCCCATCATACGCTACGGTACTCAACGTGATATCTGCTGTATATTCCAAAATCAAATCTGCATTAATCTGATTTCGTTGCGCTTCTTCGATGGAATCCTGACGCGCCATTTCTGCGATTTCAGCATCGGTAAGCACATGCTCTCTCGAAACATCTTCATTATCCCCGCAGCTTGTAACTCCCAAAGAACACAAACCACCCAATAATGCCGCATATAATAAATGTTTTTTCATAATCTTAATCAATTACCAGAATAACCTTCATTTTGTTTCAAACTAATATTCGCATCCAAAGCCGACTTCGGAAGAGGGA
Organism: Bacteroides mediterraneensis; assembly: GCF_900128455.1. GTDB lineage: Bacteria > Bacteroidota > Bacteroidia > Bacteroidales > Bacteroidaceae > Phocaeicola > Phocaeicola mediterraneensis. The sequence goes on from NZ_LT635783.1 coordinate 58,849, forward strand.
AATAATCCCATTTGGTTTCAGTAGTCGCATCCTTGCAGAACCAAGATTTTCCATTGAATACATTCCGTCCATCTTGCATCTTGAAACGAATCAAATCCTGACGGCGATGGTGTTCACCTACAAACTCCCAGCCAAGATCATCCAGCAAACCACCGAGAATAATATCACTACCGCCTTCCTGTGTAGATACATAAGAAGCTCTGTCCCAGTTTGCAAAACCTTCGCAAGTATATTCACGGTGACCGTAATCATACACACTTCCACCTTTCAGCTGTGCCACAGTACGAGTGGCTTTTGCCACAGAGTCGAAAGAACGTTTACGAACTTCCGTAATCAAATCGGCAGCTGTCTGCTCTGTTTCACCGTTGTATCCGCCCAGTCTCAGCAGACATTCGGCCTTGATGAACATCGCATCGGCCAAACGAAAGAATGCCACATCGTTTCCATACGTACCATCGGTACCTGAACAGATTTCACTCTTGACAAAACGGTAACCTTCCTGCTGGTAAGCACCCGGATTGTCAATAGAATGTACATCTTTATTATAATTCAAGTATCCGGTACCCGACCAGTCATCTGCAGTAAACTCTATCGGATCACCAGCCTGCGGAGTATAAGTTCCATCGGAGTTCTTCACCGCATTTTTCTGAATGCCACCAGCCCAGGTATCAGTCAGACGTTTATCCTCTGCATCGTAAGTATCAATGAATTGAGGCACAGCGCAACTACCATTCTGAGCCGCACCGGTACAACCATACGCAGCCAAACCTGATTGCGGCAGACACTTACTGGACAGATAATTATGAGAGGCATGCGTAATATCCAAAGGAATGGCAAATATCACCTCTGGAGAAGAATCAATGTCATGTTTAAAGTTATCTAGATAATTTTCGGCCAACGAATAACCTCCATCGTTAATCACCTCATTTACTTCTGTATAAGCTTTCTCGTACCAAGAGTTATCATCACCCCCAAAATAAGCATTGTGGTTCAGGTACAATTTGGCCAATGTCATACAAGCCGCATAACGATTGGCATAGCCAAACACGTGCTCTGTACCTAAATCATCTTTGATTTCTGAAAGCTCAGTCACACAGAAATCAAAAATATCCTGTGCCGAACTTTGAGTTGGAAGATATCCCTCGGGTACATTTCTTGTCGTCTCCAATGGCACATTGCGGAATGCATCCATCAACATATAATATACGGTAGCACGAAGGAAACGCAATTGGGCTCTATCCGCAGCATTTGCTTCCGGCAGGACATCCAGACACTGGTTACAATATCCGATGCATTTATACGCATAGTTCCAGAAACCATCAATGTGGCCCAAGTTATAATCCCAATCATGTTTATGCATATTCACATACAGGTCACCCCAGCCAATGCCAATTCGTTTCGGGGTCATGTATGTATCACTACATTCTTCCTGCAAGTCAAAATAGCCATTCCATGCCCAATAAATGTAGCGGAATTGTGCAAAAGCTTGCCCCATCAATGCATTCACATCATTTTCACTGGTAAAGTCCAAGTTACTCTCGTTCAACGAATCATATAAATTCTCTGACAAATCTGTACATGAACCAAATGTCAAACAAGAACTTGCAGCCAATCCTACCAATATATGTTTGAATCTCAAATTTTTCATAAATCTACATCAATTAAAAGTTAACATTCAAGCCAAAAGTAAATGAACGAGTGGTCGGATATTTATCCTGATAATCAACACCTGGTGTCATAAAGGCATTGTCCACTTCCGGGTCAAGACCTGAATATCCCGTAATACAGAACAGGTTCTGGCCTGATACATAAACTCGTAAATTATTAATATATTTCCGGAGATTTCCTTTCAACGGCACTGTATAGCCAATAGTTGCACTTGACAATTTTACGAAATCACCATTTTCAATATGGTCACTCCAATAACCCTGTGACATGGAATTTGAAAGACGAACCATCTTCTGTTCACCCGTAGCTTCGTCAATTACAGGAGTCATATCCGTATTGATTGCCGGATAATAGTTGGCGGCAGATTTCAAACGGTTGTAGGCAATGGAGTTGTTTTCGTAGAAACAACGCTGTGCATTCAAAATCTGATAACCGAACTGTCCGGTGAACTGCAAGCTCAAATCAAAACCTTTGTAACGGAAGGTATGGTTCCATCCGGCATAGACCTTCGGCAGACCGTTACCCAAACGCTGACGGTTACTTTCCACATTCAAATTGGTATTGAAAGGTTTCACTGTCCAGTTTCCATTATCATCTTTTACTTCTACCAAGACAAATCCGTCTTTATCTACTCCCACGGACTTCAAGCCCCAGAAATCGCCCAAACGATGCCCTACTTCCATACAGTGAGTAGGGGTACTGATCGGTTCACCCAAACCTCCATACAATTCTTGGAAGTTATCCGTCTCATACAAATCATTAGAAAGGCTTAACAGTTTGTTGCTGTTATGTGAAAGTGTCAATGTCGTACTCCATTCAAAATCTTTCGTCTGTACCGGAATGGCATTAATCATAATTTCAATACCACGATTACGCATCTGACCTACGTTAGCAGTTGTTGTACCATACAAGTTAGGTGGTACAGGAACAGCGTAGTCATACAGCAAGTCAGATGTCTTCTTGTCATAGACATCGATAGAACCGCTTAAACGGCCACTCAATACGCTCCAGTCCAAACCAAGGTTGAACTCACGAGTGGTTTCCCACTTCAGATTCGGGTTATAATTTTGGACAATAGCCAAAGTCTTTATCCATTCACCGTCTTGTGACATCACATCACCGTATGCATCATAATTATACAAATACAGTGACTTATAAGAATCACCCGGTATCACACCTGTCACACCAAAACCGAATCTCAACTTCAAGTTGTCCAGCCAATGCTTGGTGTTCTGCATGAACTTCTCATTACTGATTGTCCATCCGGCAGAAGCAGAAGGGAAGGTACCCCATTTATTGTTGGCACCAAACTTGGAAGAACCTTCACGACGTACACTCACCATCAAATTATAACGGTCGGCATAACCATAACTGACTCGTCCGAAGAAACCAATCAATGTATTGTCGTTTTTATAAGACCCCATTGAAGCGTGAGGTGCTTTCTCATTTGTCAGATAATTACCCAAGCCCAAGTTGTTATACAAGTAGGCCTCAGTCGGGAAATCACCGTTTCCAGCACTAAATCCATCGTTTACGGTGTACAAGTAGCTATAACCGACCAATGCATTTACATGATGTTTTCCGATAGAAAAATCATAGTTTGATGTAAGTTCCAAGTTGTTGCTCCGGGAACTTCCTTCAGATTTCGAAGCATAACCGTTCACTTTCTGTTGAGCCTGGTCGTAATATTTACTTGAATAATACGTTTCTCCACGGGTTATATTCTCTTTGGTAGACAACATCAAGTTTGTTTTCCATCCCTTGATGGGTTCTACGGTAATATTTCCGGTCAATCGAGCCCAATTGACTCTTGTATCTCCAATCAGCTCATTCTGGATTTCTACCGGATTGTAGTAATACAGCTTGTCAAAGTTCTCATTGTAAGAACCATCTTCATTATAGATTGGGGAAGACGGGTTACGGATGATAGCCTGACGATAGACATACGAGTTGTTATTGTTCGTATAGGTCTGACGGCCATACAACATATTGACGTTGAACTTCAAGATGTCATTCAAGGCATATTGAGTATAGTCCATCTGCATTTTCAGGTTCTGGTTGTCACTCTTCCGCATGATACCCTGTTCATCGCTGAAAGTCACGTTGGCAGAATAAGTGGAATTTTTGGAACCTCCTTCAATAGACAAAGAATGATTATGTTTGAAACCTGCCTTACGGGTAACGGCTGCCAGCCAGTCTGTATCATAACCTTCGTATTCAAACGGAGTCAGCCCATAAATCACGTCGTGCGTATCCATGAAATCTGCTGTCTTAAACCAGTCTGACAAAGAAACATAGCCTGAATATGAAACACTCGCCTTGGATTCACGTCTTCCCGTCTTGGTTGTAATCAAGATTACACCGTTCGCACCTCGTGTACCGTAAATTGCTGCCGCAGACGCATCTTTCAACACATCGATGGATTCAATGTTTTCGGGAGCCACCGTGGTAAGGGAACCTTCTACTCCATCCACCAACACCAACGGAGTGACACTTCCCTTAATGGTAGTGATACCACGCAACATGATGCTGGAAGTGGCTGTCGGGTCACCAGAAGAATTGGTCACACTCAAACCGGCAATCTTACCTTTTACCAAGTCGGCTGCATCGGTAATCTTACCTGCCGTAAAATCTTCCGCCTTCACAGAAGCAATCGCACTGGTCACATCGCCTTTACGCTGCGTACCGTAACCAATCACCACTACTTCATCCATCACTTCGGTATCTTCCTTCAACGTAATGACAGCTCCTTTCTTCAATTGGCTCACAGGAATATCCTGCGATTTATAACCAATGTAACTGATATGAAGTACCGCTTTCGCCGATACATTCAAACTGAATTTACCATCAAGGTCCGTAATCGTACCATTCGTGGTACCTTTTTCCATTACATTCGCACCAATAATGGCTTCACCTTTTGAATCTACTACCGTACCGGAAATGGCTTTCTGCTGCAACACAGCCTCTACCACCGGTGCTCCATTGGATTCCGCATAAGCTGCCACAGGCAGGCAACCTGCAGAAAGCGCCACACATGCCGACATTTTTACAAATGCACGACTAAACAACATGCGATTTAAATGTGTAATCATCTTGTTTGTATTTAAGGATTAATAAATTACTCTACTTTCCATTCTATAATACCTCCCGAAGCTCCTTTCTGAAGCTGTGCAGAGATTTTCAATCCGGTAGTCTTGACCGGCTTGAAGTTGACTACGTTGTACTTGTCTTTTTCTACGCCATATTGATCATTAGTTTCTACTTCTTTCCAGGAATTTCCGTTCTTGTAATAGAGCTTCCAGCTTTGCGGTACGCGGAAATTGCCGTCGTAATGGTCAAAGTCGAGCCAGTAGACTTCTACTTTCGAAACCGTGTAAGGCTGGTCAAACTCGTAGGCCAGAGACTCCAGTGTTCCGTCTTTCAACCACCAGTAGAAATAAGGTTTGGAAGTATCGGAAGAACGTTTGGGTTCCCACTGGTCGTTCACGCCCCATGCGTATGACATCACAGCTGCCGACTCGGGTGCATCTTTCTGGATAGGAGCCTGGATGGTAAATGTCTTGGCCTTGGAAGCGATGGTCGGTTCCGGTGTCGGAGTAGCGTATTCCTTGGTCTCCGGAATCCAGACTTCCATCTGGTCGGACCCGCGGTTATCCCAAGTAGAATAAGGGATGGCACGGAATGGTACATCTTTCACACTGCCGTCCTTACCCAGTTCCTTAGCTGTTCCGCTTAATACCATCACCCCTTTCAGCAGGTTAGCATCGTAAGTGGCCTTTATCGGTGTGTCACGCGGAATGAACTTGTTGAAGACGATGCTGTCGGGCTGGTCTTTACCTTCCAGACAGAACATAATCGGACCGCGTTCCAAAGCTACCATACCCCGGTCGACTTCCACTTTGTCGTTGGCCGTGATACGACGGACATCCATCGGCAAATTCAATTCAATCACATCGCCCGGTTTCCAGGTGCGGACAAGTGTTTCGTAACCGTCACCTTCCATGCCTTTTACGTCGGAACCATTAACTTTCAACGTATATTTCTTGGCGGCATCTGTATAAGCATACAGGTCGGAAGCTACCGGAGCCGATTTTGCCCAGCTGGGGATACGCAGACGGATGGCAAACTTACCTTCTTTCTCTGGAGTGACTTTGATGGCAATCTTGCCGTCCCACGGATACTGAGTGGTCTGTTCCAATGTTACTTTATTGTCAGCCGTCTTCATCTCTGCTTTTCCCTGAATGTACAGGTTCACATAAATGTCGTTCTGCTGAGTGGCATATACATAATTGGAAACGGAAGCCATAAAACGGGTGATATTACCCGGACAGCAGGCACAACCAAACCAAGGCTGGCGGTCGTGTTGTCCCATGGATTCCAACGGATTGTCGTAGAAGAATCTGTCACCGCTCAATGACACACCCGAAATCACGCCGTTGTACAAGGCACGTTCCAGCACATCCATGTATTTGGAATCGCCGGTAGCCAGGAACATACGGTAGTTCCAATATACATTGGCAATGGCTGCACAAGTTTCGCAATAAGCGGTATGGTTCTGCAATTCATAGTTCGGTCCGAAGCCTTCTCCCTGTGCCCGGGAACCCATACCACCGGTGATATACAATTTCTTGCTCACCAGATTGTCCCACAAGCGGGTCAAGGCATGGAAATAAGCGGTATCCTTGGTCAAGGCTGCCACATCGGCCACACCTGAATAAAGATATCCGGCACGTACGGCATGACCTACGATTTCATCCTGCTGGAGAATCGGCTTGTGGTCCTGACTGTATTCGCTCAGTTTGTGACCGTCGGTACCCCGTCCGGTTTCTTCCACGAAATACTTCGCCATATTGAGGTATTTCTCGTCGCCCGTCACCTTATATAATTTACACAATGCCATTTCAACGATAGGATGACCTGAAGGCACGTGCTTCTGTCCCTCGCCCGGACCGAACACCTTGCATACCAGGTCGGCATTCTTGATGGCCACATCGAGGAAGGTACGTTTACCCGTAGCCCGATAGTGTGCGATGGCTGCCTCGTACATGTGACCGCTGTTATACAGTTCATGGCTGTTCAGTTTTTCCCATTTGGAACGTCCCCACCATCCGGAAAGACGGTAGCACTTGTTAGTGACGCAAGTAGTCAGATAACCGTCCGGTTCCTGAGCCGCTGCAATGATATTAATCACACTGTCCAGATAATGGTCCAGCTTCGGGTCATATTTCACAGCCAGTGAATAAGAGGCACCTTCTATTACTTTATAAGGGTCGGTATCATCGAAAGAAAAATCCCCACGATGTTCTCCTTTTTTCAATCCACCCGCAATGGCGAAATTATCGAAACGACCGTTTTTCTCACATTCCTTAAAAGCAGAAGGAATAGAGACGGTACGGTTCGTTTCAATACGAGGCGACCAGAAACCGTCACTAATATGTACTTGGGTAAACGGGACCTCCTGAATCGGAGCATCCGGCTGTTGATAAGCAGGCTTGGTACAGGAAGTGATTCCCACCACTGCGATTCCGCTCATCAATATCAAAAGTCTGTTCTTCATATTGTATAAATTGGGTTTTTATTTTCTTTTAGCAAAAGTAGGTTTTAATAAGAAAGATGGGTAAAAATATCATCCATTCATCTACAAAAATAGTCGCATGGAAAGAAATATTTTAAAAATACACAATTCTCTATAAATCAATACATTACATAACTAAAAATAGATTTTTATAGCATATCTTCGGACGATTTTATCATCCTTTTCCAGACAGGAAGGGGGATAGACTGCGCTGAAATTTCAGTTATCAATTCTTAAAGCTGAAAACGCCTTGATGCAAAAGCCACTTTCCTTTTTCGGTTTTTATGTTTCCCGTGCCGAAAACGTAGGTTTTCGCATTGGAAAACGTACGGCTCCGCCACGGGAAACGTACGGTTCCGTACAGGGACCCCAACACAACACATCGGAACTCTACAAAAAAGACAAAGAAAATCGACGAACAAAAGACATTCATCCGCCGCACGCGTTAACCAACCGACACCACCTTTCAGAATTAGACTTTTACATTATCTTTTTTAAATTATTTTATATGCCTTATTCGTCTATTTTAATGAACTTTGTACAGTTTTTAAAAAGGTATACGTATGAGGACACTTTATTGCTTATTCATTTTCCTGTCGGTCGGCCTATGGGGAAATGCCGCGCTTCCCACTCACTTCCAATTCCGTCATTACAACATCGAAAACGGGGTTTCTTCCAATGGCATATCCTCCATTCTGCAAGACCAGAAAGGCTATATCTGGCTGGGAACAGAAAGTGGATTAAGCCGGTTCGACGGGAACCAATTTGTCTTCTACCAAAAAAGCAACCCACTTTATCCTGACTTTCATGCCAGTTCTATAAATGCCATCTGCGAGACAAACACCAATGAATTATGGTTAGGCACAGAAAACGGAGTGTATATCTACAACCAGGTAAAAGATACATTTGCCCCCTTTTTGGAAAAGACAAGCAATAATACGGGCATCACCTCATGGATAACCCATATCATCCAAGACAAAGAGAAGAATATTTGGATTGCCACCCGCAAGCAAGGCGTGTTTCAATACAACACCCAAACCTGCAAACTGATACAATATGAAATTCCTCAGAATGACAATATCATTATCCGTATATTGAACGATGCTCAAAACAATATCTGGGTATCCGGTCCTTACCGTCTCTGCCGACTCAACAAAGCCCACAATACGTTTGAAGAATTTCCGATTAAAGGAGAGTCTGCAGGGGTATATTCCATGGCCCTGTGGGAAGACTCATCTCATAACCTTTGGATTGGCACTTGGGAAAAAGGGCTCTGGAAACTCAATCCGCAGACACATGAAGTGCAAAAGTTTCTGGTTTCCGAAAAAGGTATAGGCATACGCCATATCCATTCCATTCTGGAATACTCCCCCGAAATTTTCTTCATAGGTTCCGACGAAGGGATGACCATCTTTAACCCGATTACCCAAGAAAGTTTCCTTTACGACCAATACGGAGAGGGCAACGAGTCTTTATCCAACAAATTCATTTATCCGATGCTGAAAGACCGGGAAGGCGGTGTATGGATAGGTACCTACTACAACGGAGTAAATTATCTGCCTCCCTATTGTGGACAATTTCACGGATACTCCGGCACAGATGATTTTCCCTTTTTCAACGGACAAATCATCAGCCGTTTCTGTGAAGGGGAGAATGGAGAAATCTGGATTGGTTCGGACGATGCCGGAGTAAGTTGTTTTTCTCCATCCAAAGGACAGTTTGTGAACTTTCCCGGAAGAGAACAGCTGACCCACAAAAATGTCCATGCCCTATGCCACACCGGAAAAGAGCTCTGGATTGGCACCTACAGCGACGGGATATACGTTTTACAAACAGCCACCGGGCACATCCGAAGATACAGCGGAGAAAACGGACTGGATGAAAGCAGTATCTATTCTATTTTTCAGGACAGCCACGGACAAATCTGGACCGGCTCCATGAGCGGAGTCTGTTTATATAATCCGCAGAACGACCGGTTTACACGGGTCAAGAACCTGGATGCCCTGATTATCGAGATGAGAGAAGACGCAAAAGGAAATATCTGGATTGCCACCCAAGGGAAAGGGGTCTTTAAATACTCTCCCCAAAATCAGGTATGGGAAAAATATGGCCAGTCTGAAGGGCTGAACTGTCAGACCATCAACCATCTTTGCATCAATCGTGAAAATGAGCTGTGGGTAGCCACCGCAGAAGGACTTTACTTATTTAATCCTCTCAAAAACACCTTCTCCTATCATCCCCTGAACATACCCAACCAATGCATCAATGCCATTCTGGAAGGAGAAGACTGCCTGTGGCTCACCACCGCCAAGGGACTGGTGAAATATACTCCCGCCACAAGGAGCGTACAGATTTTCACCAAAAGTGACGGGCTGCAAAGCGAAGCTTCCGTCATGGCTTCAGCCCTGAAAACCCGCAACGGGGAATTCTACATCGGCAGCATCAATGGTTTCAATACGTTCTATCCGCATTTGTTGAAACTCAACATGCAAAAGCCCAATGTAGTATTGACTGGACTGGAAATTTTCAACAAAAAAATAGAAACTCAAGAAGGAGGCATATTACCAGAAGCCATCGACCACCTGGAAGAAATCCATCTTCCCTACAAAGACAACGTCATCACACTGACGTATGCGGCTTTAAGCTACTGTACACCCCAAAAAAACCAGTACGCCTACATTCTGGAAGGTTTTGACAAGGAATGGAACTATGTAGGTCCTCAACACAGCACCACCTACACCAACTTGCCGGCAGGCACTTATACCTTCCGGGTAAAAGCCTCCAATAATGACAACGTATGGAACGAAGAAGGTACGTCCATCCGCATCATCGTGCATCCTCCGTTCTATTTCTCCCTGCCGTTCAAGATTGGCTATTTTCTGCTGTTTATCCTCGCTATCGGACTGCTGCTGCGTTACGTGGTGCGCCGGAGCGAAAAGAAACATGCCAAGGCCATCGACGAATTGAACAGCAAGAAAGAAAAGGAAATCCATGAAGCAAAAATCAATTTCTTCACCATGATTGCCCATGAAATCCGTACGCCGGTGTCACTCATCATCGGCCCGCTGGAAAAAGTGATGCAGTCCACACACATCCCGTCCAACGAACGGCAGGAACTGGAAATCATCGACCGCAACAGCCAGCGCCTGCTTTACCTGGTGAACCAGCTGCTCGACTTCCGGAAAGTGGAACAGAAGGAAATGCGGATGCACTTCACTTCACAATCCATACGGGAACTGATGGAGGGCGTGTGCGAACGCTTCTCTCCGACTCTACACCAGAAAGGAGTCAGTTTCTCCGTAGTCTATCCGGAAAAGGATTTCCATGCCGACGTAGACAAGGAAGCCATCACAAAAGTGTTGAGCAACCTGCTGACCAATGCCAACAAATATACGGAAAGCATGATTGAAGTCCGCTTCCTGGAACAACCGGAACAGCAGACTTTCTCCATCCAGGTGAAAGACAACGGGAAAGGAATGAACGAAGAGGAACTGAGCAAAATCTTCAAACCTTTCTATCAGGCGTCGGAAAACAAACCGGGCACGGGCATCGGACTGAGTATCGTGAAAGGCATCGTGGAAGCGCATCATGGCAAGGTGGAAGTGACCTCCCAACCGGGAATGGGCTCTGCCTTCATCATCACACTTCCACAGAAACAGGAGAAACAGACCAACGAAAACGGAGAAATCTTGTCGGCAGGCCCGCTACCCGAAGACATCATCCCCGAGCAACATGACTCTTCAGCCCCCAACAAGGTGCTGCCCATCATGCTCATTGTGGACGACAACGAAGACATGCTTCATTTCCTGTCCTCCCATTTCCAGAACAACTATACCATTGTGACGGCCTCCGACGGCACCGAGGCACTGCATAAGTTGAAAGAGCAGGAAGTATCATTGATTATCAGCGACTGGATGATGCCGCACATGAACGGTATTGACCTGTGCAAGGCAGTACGAAGCAACCAGATGACGAGTCATATCCCGTTCATCCTGCTGACTGCCAAGACAGGCACAGAGGCCAAAATTACCAGCATGAACTGTGGGGCGGATGCCTATATTGAGAAACCCTTCTCCCTGCAATACCTGGAAGCCTGTATCAAAAACCTGTTGGAACTGCGTCTGCAGCTGAGACAGAAATTCTCGCAGATGCCGACGGTTGCCATCAATTCCATCGCAGCCAACCAGACTGACAAGGTGTTCCTGGAGAAGATGAACCACCTGATTGAAGAGAACCTGAACAACGACCAGCTTTCGGTGGATTTTCTGGCTGAAAAACTGTGCATCAGCCGTTCGGGACTGTTCGTCAAACTCAAAGGACTGGCCAATACCACCCCGAACGAGATGATTCAGATTATCCGTCTGAAGAAGGCGGCCTCCCTGCTGCTGGAAAACCAGTACCGCATCAACGAGGTGAGCTACATGGTGGGATTCAATAACCCGTCGTACTTCAGCAAGTGTTTCCAGAAACAGTTTGGCATGAAACCGGGCGAATACATCGCCAGCCACACGTCCCAGCCTGCCGGTTCACCGACAGAGAAGGAATGAGATTTTATAAGGGTACGACGGCGCGACTACGTAAAATTGTGTATCTTTGCGATTCAAAGATTTGATTCAACATGAAGTGCATAACCATTACCCCACCGGAACGCATACAGGCAACCATTCTGTTGCCTTCGTCCAAGAGTATCTGCAACCGGGCACTGATTATCCATGCACTGGCTCACAGCCAGTGCAAATTGGAAAACCTGTCCGACTGCGACGATACGCATGTCATGACCGAAGCGCTGGCTCACATGCCGGAAGTGATTGACATCATGGCGGCGGGAACTGCCATGCGTTTTCTCACAGCTTATCTTTCCGTTACACCCGGTACCCATACCCTGACCGGTACGGAACGGATGCGGCAACGCCCCATCCAGATTTTGGTGGAGGCTCTGCGAAGCCTGGGAGCGGACATCGCATACATGGAGAACGAAGGCTATCCTCCTCTGAAAATTTCCGGACAGACGCTGAAAGGAAATTGTCTGACCCTTCCGGGAAATGTGAGTTCCCAATACATCTCTGCCTTGCTGATGATTGGTCCGATGCTGGAGAAAGGACTGGACCTGACCCTCAGGGGGGAAATCGTATCACGTCCTTACATCAACCTGACGCTGAAAGTGATGCGGGATTTCGGAGCAGAAGTGGAATGGACTTCCGATTGCAGCCTTCATGTGACTCCTACCCCCTATCAGGCTTTACCTTATTATATAGAAAGCGATTGGAGCGCAGCTTCCTACTGGTATGAAATAGTAGCCTTGTCGCCACAGGATGCCACCGTAAGCCTTCCGGGACTTTTCGCACAGAGTCCGCAGGGCGATTCAAAAGTAGCGGAACTGTTCGAACAACTGGGCGTGGGCACGAAAAGAGAAGGACAGACCGTCACGCTCTACCAGACAAATTCCTGCGTAAAACACTTGGAATATAATTTTGTGAACCAGCCCGACCTGGCGCAGACATTCGTAGTGACATGTGCCATGCGGGGAGTCACTTTCCGCTTTTCAGGACTGCAAAGTCTGAAAATCAAGGAAACCGACCGCATGGCGGCCTTAATGGCAGAAATGCGCAAACTGGGCTACGTACTGGAAGAAAGCGAAGGTTCTGTACTTGCCTGGGCGGGTGAACGGTGCGAACCGCAGAATCCGCCAGTCATCGACACGTACGAAGACCACCGCATGGCCATGGCCTTTGCACCGGCAGTGTTACGCCAAGGCGCGTTGTGTGTGCGCAACCCACAAGTAGTCTCCAAATCATATCCCCGGTTCTGGGAAGATTTGCAGCAAGCTGGTTTTCATCTCACTCAAAACTGATTGTATCATGTGGATTTTAATCATCATATTAATTGGAGTCGTTCTCTTCGGACTGGTGGCCGGATTTTTCTACAACCGCTCCGTACAAAAGAAGATTGACCGCGGAGAATTGACAGAAGCCCCGGAAGTCAAGACGGTGGATGGGGAATGCTGCGGACAGCATCAGGTCTGCGAAAAAGAAAGTTTGCTGGCGGCCGTCAGCAAACAGATAGAGTATTACGACGATGAGGAACTGGACCGCTTCAAGGGGCATCCGTCGGATACTTATACGGAAAAAGAGATTGATGAATTCCGGGAAATCATGTACACCATGAAAGAGGAGGAAGTGGCTGGATGGTGCCGCAGCCTGCAACTCCGTGGCGTGGAAATTCCCGATGAACTGAAAGACGAGCTGTTCCTGATAGTCGGAGAACGCCGTTTCCATTAACCCTCCCTCACTTGCCCATGAATATCCTCGATTTGTTGCATTATACTTTTTTCCAGCATGCGCTGCTGGGTAGCCTTTTTGCCAGCATTGCCTGCGGCATCATCGGCACGTACATCGTAACCCGAAGGCTGGTATTCATCAGCGGGGGTATCACGCATGCCTCATTCGGAGGCATCGGTATCGGGCTCTACGCCGGTATCTCTCCGATTCTGAGTGCGGCAGTGTTTTCAGTGCTGTCGGCTTTCGGCGTGGAATGGCTCAGCAAGCGCAGCGACATGCGCGAAGACTCGGCCATCGCCGTATTCTGGACGTTCGGCATGGCTGTGGGTATCATCTTCAGCTTTCTGGCACCCGGATTCACCCCCGACCTTTCTTCGTTCCTGTTCGGCAACATCCTGACCATCACGCGGGCGGACATCCTTTTGCTGGTGGTGTTGAGCCTGGCACTTACCGCCTTTTTCACCCTGTTTCTCCGGCCCATCACGGCCATTGCCTTCGACCGGGAATTTGCCCGTTCCCAGCGCATCCCCGTGAGTGCCTTCGAATATACCCTGATGGCTTTCATCGCACTGACCATCGTGGCCTGCCTCCGGATGGTGGGCATCGTACTGGCCATTTCCCTGCTGACCCTTCCGCAGATGACGGCCAACCTTTTCACCTACAGTTTCAAACGAATCATCTGGCTTTCCATCGGTATCGGTTACCTGGGATGCCTGGGCGGGTTGCTGCTGTCATACCAGCTGCGGGTGCCTTCGGGAGCGGCCATCATTTTCGTGTCCATCCTGATTTATGTGGGAGCCAAAATATTATGCATGCTCCGCAAAAAACGAATGAGCTGAGGGAGATTTATCCTAATTTTGTAACATAAGCATTCAAGTTAAAATCACAGTATATGGAAATAAAAATTGATTCACTGGAAAACATCCACGAAGCTGCCAAGAAATTTATCGCAGCCATGGGTGACAACACGGTTTTTGCCTTCTATGGAAAAATGGGGGCAGGAAAGACAACCTTTATCAAAGCCGTATGCGAAGAACTGGGCGTGACGGATGTCATTAACTCACCGACATTCGCCATTGTCAACGAATACCGTTCGGATGAAAACGGAGAACTGATTTATCACTTCGACTTCTACCGTATCAAAAAACTGGAAGAAGTGTACGACATGGGATATGAAGACTATTTCTACAGCGGCGCACTCTGCTTCATCGAATGGCCGGAACTGATTGAGGAACTGCTTCCGGGCGATGCGGTCAGCGTACACATCGACGAGAACGAAGACGGTACCCGCACGGTACGTTTCGACGAGAATAACAATTAAAAATGGAAGTACACTATTTCATACAGGCCTTGTTCGTCCTGGTGGGACTCCTGTCCCTGCTGGCGGCCATCTGCAACTGGAACTGGTTTTTCACGGCCAAAAACACACAATTTGTTGTGAGAAACGTAGGACGGAAACAAGCCCGCTGGTTCTATGCCTTGATTGGTATTCTGATGGTGGGCACAGGAATCTTTTTCTTCTTGTCCATCCAGGGAACGGTGTAAAACAAACAGAGTTTTCAACAGCTTGTTAATAACTTCGACGGGTTATTAACAGGCTGTGCTGTTTTCCACACCTTAAAAATCGAAGGAAAGCTGGCCGTCGCCCAGCAGATTGAAGCTCATGCGATGATAGGGGGAAGTGCCGTAAGCGGCAATGGCGGCACGGTGTTTCTTGGTGGGATAGCCCTTGTTGCTCTTCCAGTCATACATGGGATATTCTTCATGCAGACGGTTCATGTAATCGTCACGGTAGGTTTTTGCCAAAATGGAAGCTGCCGCAATGGACAGGTATTTCCCGTCTCCTTTTACGATGGTAGTATGCGGAATGTCCGGATAAGGATTGAAGCGGTTACCGTCAATCAGCAGGTGCTGGGGAACCACCTTCAACTGTGCAACAGCCCTGTGCATGGCCAGGAAAGAAGCATTCAGGATGTTGATTTTATCAATCTCTTCCGGCGATACCACTCCAACGGCCCACGCCGTGGCTTCCTGCTCGATGACCGTACGCAACTCATAGCGTTGTTTCTCCGTCAGCTTCTTGGAATCGTTGAGCAGTTCATTCCGAAAGCCGGGAGGAAGAATCACAGCTGCCGCATAGACCGCTCCGGCCAGACAACCTCGTCCGGCCTCATCACATCCGGCCTCCACCAACTCTTTATGCAAATAGGGCAACAACATATCCACCTCTTTCTTTTTTCGGACTGCAAAGGTAGCACATTTTTTCCAGCCCACCACCTCCGGAAAGCAGAAGTTATCCCAAGGTTATCCACCGATTTTCCGCCGGATATATAATGAGTATTACAAGAAGATTCGTATCTTTGCACTGCAAAACAGTGAAAACATGGTACAGATTGACGACGTAATAGTAAGTCTCGACATTTTCCGGGAAAAATTCCTGTGCGACCTGAACGCCTGCAAAGGAGAATGCTGCATCGAAGGAGATGCAGGAGCTCCCGTGGAACTGGAGGAGGTGGAAAAGCTGGAAGAGGTGCTTCCCGTTATATGGGATGACCTTTCACCGGAGGCACAAGCCGTCATCAAACGTCAAGGAGTGGTCTATACCGACCAGGACGGCGATTTGGTTACTTCCATCGTCAACGGGAAAGACTGCGTATTCACTTGCTACGATGAAAAAGGTTTTTGCTACTGTGCCATTGAAAAAGCATTCCGCGAAGGGAAATGCAGTTTCTACAAACCGATTTCCTGTCATCTCTACCCCATCCGGGTCAGTGACTACGGTCCGTATAAAGCCCTGAACTATCATCGCTGGGATGTGTGTAAAGCCGCGGTATTGCTCGGAAAAAAAGAAAACCTGCCCATCTACAAGTTCCTGAAAGAACCGCTCATCCGAAAATTCGGAGAAGAATGGTATCTGGAAGTGGAGAACGTAGCCAAAGAACTAGAAACCCAACACTTGATTTAATATAGGTCTTTTTTCCCGCCACTCGGATTAGTCGTCCGATGGCGGGATTTTTTTATGTTTCATTTGGCCTTTTCCACCCGTACTTTCTTTACCAGACGCAAAGCATAGTCTACCGTTTCACCGGAATCGAGAATCTTGGTATTATAGAAACAGAAAGTGGAATTAAAATCATTGCACAGATAACGGCAGTCGTACTTATTGAAGGTATCCACCCCATTCTCCTGCAACATCTCGTTCAAGCTCTCAATGGTATCATCATACTGGTCGCGAAAGGCTTTGGCCTCTGCCGTTGTAAATGTCCTCCACCCCGAGATTCCATCCACTTCATACGCCTCGCAAACGGAAAGAGCTTCCGCTTTCTTTAACAGCCATTGACGGGGAGAAACCAGCGTGGCTTCCACTTCGCCGGAAGACAGAGGCTCTACCTTCCACACAAAGAATGGTCCCCAGATGGTTTCCGACTCCGGAAGGACCTCCGCCACCATCACATCCGTATCATTATCGGTTTCATTGTGATTTCCTCCGTTCTCCTCTTCCTCTCCCCCTGAGTTTCCATCTCCATCCGGGACATCCGGTTTCGGGTGCTCCCAATCCTCCTCAGGGGTCATGTTCTCGAAAGGAAATTCCTCAGAAACTTCGGGTGTCCAGCCCTCTATCTGCCCGTTTCCCTCCAATGAGACTTCGCCATCCCCCGTGCTGACAAACCTATACGGTTTTCCAGCCTCCAGCGGATAGCTGAAGAAATAACCATATACCGTTTCTCCGGAGGCGGTCTTGACGTTTAACGAGAGATGGGTCTGACTGCTTTCTGACGGGAAGACATAGACAGGCCCTGCTTTCCAGATGCCTCTTACTTTTTGGCACGGCACAGAGGCAAACTGCCCGTCATTGTTCCAATTCCCCTCTAAAGTTATTCCGGAACTTACCGGCGAGATGCGTGCCTCTACTGCGATAGCGTCGTCGGGCACACCGCCAAATGACAAATACAACGCTGCGACCGCGTACGACAAGTTCATGGATATCTTTACGTCGTTCTTCAGTTTCACGACATTTTTTCCTATCACCAACGGCGTATCTGCACAGTTTCCTTGTGAGAAAGTCAACAGCTGCTTGGCGTTTAAGCTCATCGGAGGAAGATAGTCTTCCGACGAGAGTCCGGAAATGACCGTCAGCACATACTCCCCTGTCGGCTGGGACAAGACAGGCCATTCCGTCTGCGCCTGTACCTCTTCATTCCAGACAATCGCCCCCTTCGAATCGAACAGATAGAGCTGCAAAGGATAAAGGGACGTGAAAAGCGTTGCATTAGACAAGGCCACATCCATTGTATAGGGTCCGGGAGATTCTGTTGCTTCCGTATCATCGTCTACCTGATAAGTACCACACCCCCACAAAAAAAGCATACAAGCCCACAAGGCGAAAAATAAATGCGTCTGAATACGTAGTTCCATAATGTTTTTTATTTAGAACAACGCATCCAGACGCATCCGTCCACCTTTTCGGCTTAAAAATTGCAATTAAAAATATTTTTCCAGCTTCTTAATCATCATTCCAAGGCAGAAAACCACCACATGATCGTTTTCCTGAATCATGGTATTACCGGTCACCAGAATACCTTCTCCATTCCGAATCAATCCACCGATGGTGGCTCCTTTGGGAAGTCCCAAGTCCTTCACCGGCTGCTTGGTTATCTTTGCCCCCGGCTTAACGGTAAATTCGGCCACATCGGCGTTGGCAAAAGTCAGACATTTCACATTCGACACATCGGCATCGAGCATCATCTGATAGATATGGCTGGCGGCAATGAATTTCTTATTGATGACCGTTCCGATATCCAGGCTTTCGGCCATACTGATATAATCCACATTCTCCACTTCCGCCACGGTCTTGGTCACTCCCATCCGCTTGGCGGCCAGACATGCCAGAATATTGGTTTCGGAGTTGCCGGTCAGTGCCACAAACGCTTCCGTATTTTTGATACCTTCCTCCAGCAGAAGTTGGATATCCCGTCCATCTCCGTTAATCACCATCACTCCATCGTCCACCAGTTCCGTCAGGCGGTTGCAACGGGCTATGTTGCTCTCAATAATTTTCGCTTTCATATACTCCGGCATATACTGTACGGTACGTACAGCAATACGGCTTCCACCCATAATCATCACATTCCGCACATCGGCTTCATTTTCTTTTCCGGAGATTTTACGGATATAAGGGATATATTTCTTGGTAGTCGTAAAGTACACGATGTCGTTCAGCTTGATGACATCATCACCCCGTGGAATGATGGTTTCGTTACCACGCTTGATGGCCACGATATGGAACGGAATGTTTCTTCCTCCCAGCTCGTGCAAAGGCACATTCAGAATCTCCGCCTGTTCACGCATCTTGGTTCCCAGAAGTACCAGTACCCCTCCAGCGAATTCCCACCACTGCCGAATCCAGCTCATCTTGATGGCATCCACGATATCGCGGGCAGCCAGCATCTCCGGATAAATCAGGGAATGTACTCCCAGCTTGGCAAAAAACTCCTTGTGCTTGGGCAACAGATATTCATAATTGTCGATACGAGCCACAGTTTTCTTTGCCCCCAGACTGGTCGCCAGCATACAAGCCGTCATGTTACGGCTTTCGTCGGGCATAACCCCGATAAACAAATCGGCTCCAGACACTCCGGCCTCTTTCAGCCCGTTAATCGACGTGGGCGACAGATTCACGGTCATAAGGTCCAGGTTGCTTCCCATGGCACTCAGCTTGCTTTCGTCTTCATCCATCAGGATAATATCCTGTTTTTCACCGGAAAGCAGTTTGGCCAAATGGGTACCTACGGCACCTGCACCTGCTATAATAATTTTCATATCTTGATAATCTGAGTAATTGTGTTCAATATACTTTCCTCATCAATGCCACAAATGGCATACAGGTCATTCACGGGACCATGCTGCACAAAGCGGTCGGGCAAGCCCAGACGTGTCACCCGAGGATAATAGCCATGGTCGTTCATAAACTCCAGTATGGCACTGCCCATACCGCCATTACGCACCCCGTCTTCTACGGTCAGTATGCGCGTGAACTTCTGCCCCACTTCGTGCAGCAAGGCTTCGTCCAGCGGTTTCAGGAAACGCAAATCGTAGTGGGCAATGCTGCAGCCAAGTTCTTTTTCGGCCCGGGCAATTGCAGCAGCAGCCTTGTTGCCAATTGGCCCGATGGTAATGACAGCCAAATCGGTACCCTCTTTCAACTTTCGCCCCGTTCCAATCTCTATGGCTTCCAACGGACATTCCCAGTCGGTCAGCACGCCGCGGCCACGAGGATAACGGATGACAAAGGGTCCTTTATCCGGCAACTGAGCGGTGTACATCAATCGGCGCAATTCATGCTCGTTATAAGGAGAAGCGATGACCAGATTTGGGATAGGGCGCAAATAAGCCATATCGAAAGCCCCGTGATGGGTAGGACCGTCTTCCCCCACCAGACCGGCTCGGTCCAGGCAGAGTACCACATTCAGTTTCTGGATGGCTACATCGTGAATAATATTATCGTATGCACGCTGCATAAAAGAAGAATACACGTTACAGAACGGAAGCAAACCTTCCTTGGCCATTCCTCCTGAAAAAGTCACGGCATGGCCTTCCGCAATACCTACATCAAACACCCTGTCGGGCATCTCCTTCATCATGATGTTCATGGAGCAGCCCGACGGCATAGCCGGCGTCACCCCCACAATTCTATCGTTCTTGCGGGCCAGTTCCAGCAACGTATTTCCAAACACTTCTTGAAACAAAGGAGGCATCCCGGTCGTGTCCGTCACGATACGTTCTCCTGTTTCCTTGTCGAAGATGCCCGGTGCATGCCATACTGTAGCCGCTTCTTCCGCCGGCTTGAAGCCTTTTCCCTTACGGGTATGAATGTGCAGAAGTTTAGGCCCCTTCATATCCTTTATTTCTTTCAATACCCTTGTCAGTGCGGTTACGTCGTGCCCGTCCACCGGACCGAAATAACGGATATTCAGCCCCTCGAAAATATTCTGCTGCTGCATCAGCATGGATTTCAGGCTGTTATTGAAGCGTATGAGACTCTTGCGCCGTTCATCGTTCAGGATTCCCAAACGGTAAAGTTTACGGGATAAGGCGTTTCGTAGCCGGTTATACCCTTCGGAGGTATGCAAGTTCATCAAATACTGCTTCATGCCGCCCACACTACGGTCGATGGCCATGTTGTTGTCGTTCAGAATAATCAACAGGTTATTGGGAGTGGAGGAAGCATTGTTCAAACCTTCGAAGGCCAGTCCGCCACTCATGGAACCGTCGCCGATGACCGCGACCACATGACGGTTATCTTCTCCTTTGCGGGCAGCCGCCACAGCCATTCCTAACGCAGCAGAGATGGAATTGGACGCATGTCCGCACGTGAACGTGTCGTATTCGCTTTCCGCAGGAGAAGGGAA
The DNA here is from genome assembly GCF_900128455.1 of Bacteroides mediterraneensis. Taxonomy (GTDB): domain Bacteria; phylum Bacteroidota; class Bacteroidia; order Bacteroidales; family Bacteroidaceae; genus Phocaeicola; species Phocaeicola mediterraneensis. The sequence goes on from NZ_LT635783.1 coordinate 79,779, forward strand.
AGGACAAATCCCGTTCAACTTACGATTCGTATAAAAACGGTCGCGACGCCCCGTCAAGATTTTATGTCCGTAAGCCTGATGGCCTACATCCCAGACAATACGGTCGTAAGGGGTCTGATACACATAATGAAGGGCTACCGTCAGTTCCACAACCCCCAGACTGGAAGCAAAATGTCCCGGGTTGCAAGATAATTCATCTATAATTTTATTCCGCAATTGATCACAGACCTCCGGCAACGCTTCGACAGAAAGTTTCCGTAAATCCTCAGGGCTATCTATCTTATTCAACAAATCGTATGAAGTTGTCTGTTCCATCCTTGTTCTTCATTAACTTTAATCGTACAAAAATAGCACAAATATAGTGAATGTATTTACATTTGCAGTAAAATTTCTCTGATTATGGAATTTAGGACTAAAGTTGAACTGCCCGTGAACGGGCCGAAACTGCATCATGCTGACAAATTGATGATATGGGGCTCCTGTTTCTCCGAACACATCGGCAACTTATTGACGGAAAACAAATTCACCTGCGACGTGAATCCTTTCGGCGTGTTGTACAACCCCCTGTCGATTATCTCTTCCATGCAGTGCCTGTGGGACGGAACCCTCTACGAGGAAAAAGACCTGCAACACACCGCAGACACATGGTACAGCCTGATGCACCACAGCAGTTTCTCTTCTTCTTCCATGGAGGAATGCCTGGAAAAAATCAACGAACGCATCCGTAAAGGACATGAGAACCTGCGGCAAGCCGACTGGATTCTCATTACCTGGGGGTCCTCATTCGTCTATACCTGGAAAGAGAACGGAAAAATTGTGGGAAATTGCCATAAGCTGCCGGCTCGTCTCTTCGAACGGAAGAGAATCGGTACCGATGAGATTGTCGAAGCCTATCTTCCCCTGCTCCGCCAGATAAAAACACTCCGCCCGCAGCTACAGTGCCTGTTTACGGTAAGTCCCATACGGCACCTGAAAGACGGCCTGCACGGAAACCAGCTCAGCAAAGCCAATCTGCTGCTGGCCGCCGACAAGATTTGCCAGGAACTCGATTTCTGCCATTACTTCCCTTCGTATGAAATCATGATGGACGAACTGCGGGACTATCGCTTCTATGCTGACGACATGATGCACCCGTCTGCACTCGCCATCCAATACATCTGGGAATGTTTCAGCAATACCTACTTCACCTCCTCCACCCTCTCCTTCCTGAAAGAATGGGAGAAGATACGGCGCGGACTGGCCCATAGGCCTTTCAATCCCGAAACGGAAGCCTACCAAACCTTTTTAAGTCAAATACTGTTAAAGATAGAGGAGTTAAAAGAAAAATTACCGTACTTAGATGTTCAAAAGGAAATAAAGTTATGTCAAGCACAATTGAAGAAATAACCTCCATCCTGGGGGCTGAACGCAGAGGAAACACGCCCGCTACCATCGACTGGATTTTAACAGACAGCCGGTCATTGTGTTTCCCGGAAGAAACTCTGTTTTTTGCCTTGAAAACAAAACGTAACGACGGACATAAATATATCCCGGACCTTTACCAGAAAGGGGTACGCAACTTTGTCGTGAACGAAATACCCGAAACAGCTTCCTCCTATCAGGATGCCAATTTTCTGATTGTCCCCAACCCGCTGAAGGCCTTGCAACGGCTGGCCTCCAAACATCGGGAACAGTTTCAGGTGCCAGTCATCGGCATCACGGGAAGTAACGGAAAAACCGTTGTCAAAGAGTGGTTGTACCAGCTGCTCAGCCCGGATCGCGTCATCACCCGCTCTCCAAGAAGCTATAACTCCCAAATCGGTGTGCCCCTCTCCGTATGGCTCATGAATGAGCATACCGAGCTGGGTATCTTTGAAGCCGGTATCTCCGAAATGGGCGAAATGGAAGCCCTGCGCCCCATCATCCAGCCTACCATCGGTATCCTGACCAACATCGGGGGAGCCCATCAGGAAAATTTCTCTTCTCTGCAAGACAAATGCATGGAGAAGCTCCAACTCTTTAAAGACTGTGACGTGATTGTCTACAATGGCGACAATGAACTTATTGCCAGCTGTGTCACCAAATCTTTGTTCACGGCCCGTGAAATCGCCTGGTCGACCAAAGATTCCGAACGCCCGCTCTTTATCGAAAAGATACTGAAAGATGAAACCGGAACCACCATCAAATACCGTTATCTAGGATTCTTCAAGGAATACCGGATTCCGTTTATTGACGATGCTTCCATCGAAAACTCACTCAACTGCCTGGCTGTAGCCCTTTACCTGATGGTACCACCTGAAACCATTGCAGAACGTATGCTCCACCTGGAACCCATTGCCATGCGTCTGGAAGTGAAGGAAGGAAAAAACGGCTGTACACTGATTAATGACAGTTACAATTCGGATTTTGCCTCTCTCGATATCGCACTGGACTTTATGATGAGACGCTCGGAGGACAAGAACCGCAAACGCACACTGATTCTGTCGGACATGCTGGAAAGTGGACAAACCAGCAAACTGCTCTACAGACAGGTGGCCGACCTCGTACACAGCCGGAAAGTAGACCATATCATCGGAGTGGGCGAAGAAATCTCCGCAGCAGCCAACCGGTTTGAAATCCAAAAGGATTTCTTTCCCAACACCGCAGAACTTTTGAACTCAGGCCTGCTTCACCAATTGCACAACGAAGACATTCTGATAAAAGGGGCCCGCGTATTCCATTTCGATGAGATTACCGACGCACTCGAATTGAAGGTGCACGAAACCATCCTCGAAATCAACCTGAATGCACTGGTCGACAATTTGAACCATTACCGGAACAAGCTGAAACCGGGAGTCAAGATGGTCTGCATGGTAAAAGCCTCAGCCTATGGAGCCGGTTCTTTTGAGATTGCAAAAACGTTGGAAGACCAACGGGTGGACTATCTGGCCGTGGCCGTAGCCGATGAAGGAGCCGATTTACGAAAAGCGGGAATCAACAGTTCCATTCTCATTATGAACCCGGAAATCACGGCCTTCAAGACCATGTTTGATTATCGCCTGGAACCGGAAGTGTACAGTTTCCATTTATTGGAAGAACTGATTAAAGCTGCCGAACGCGAAGGAGTGAGCAACTTCCCGATTCACATCAAGATTGATACGGGCATGCACCGCCTGGGATTCGCTCCGGAAGAAATGCCTCAACTGGTACAACGCCTGCAAAAGCAGAGTGCGGTCATTCCCCGTTCCGTATTCTCTCACCTGGTTGGTAGTGACGCAGAACGTTTCGATGCCTTTACCCGCCATCAGATAGAAACCTTTGAAGCTGCCTCAAGCGAACTTCAGCAAGGTTTCAAGCACAAGATTATCCGTCACATCTGCAACACGGCGGGCATCGAACGCTACCCGGGAGCACAGTTTGACATGGTACGTCTGGGAATCGGACTCTACGGCATCGACCCGTTTACCAACAAGATGCTGCATAACGTCACAACTTTAAAAACCACCATCCTGCAGATTCACGATGTACCTGCTGACGACACCGTAGGCTACAGCCGGAAGGGAGTTCTCACTCGCGATTCCCGTATCGCTGCCATTCCTATCGGATATGCGGACGGACTGAACCGACATTTGGGTAACGGACATGGCTACTGTCTGGTAAACGGACAAAAAGCGCCTTATGTAGGAAACATCTGTATGGACGTGTGCATGATTGACGTGACCGACATCGACTGCAAAGAAGGCGACAAAGCCATCATCTTCGGTGATGACCTTCCAGTCACTGTCCTGTCGGATATCCTCGATACCATTCCGTATGAAATCCTGACAAGCGTTTCCAATCGTGTAAAAAGAGTGTACTATCAAGACTGATTCGTCAATTACACAGATAAACAAATACAGCCTCTGGCATGAAAAGATAATTCAATGCCAGAGGCTGTATTTTTATCTATATAACAGATATCTCTTAGAAAGAACAAAAGAAAGTGACCAGAAACGGCACGCTGAAGTCGGTCACAAAACCATGAAAGATGGACACAATCACAAACTGTTGCCCGGAACAACGGGTAATGATGGGCAACGTGGTATCCATGGTGGTAGCTCCTCCCGAGGAGATAGGTGCCAAGTTACCAAACCAACGCACTAGCAAAGGAGCCCCCAACAGCGTCATAATCTCCCGGAAAATATTCGACAACAAAGCCACTGTACCCAGTTCCGGTCCCTTATACTCAGTGATAAAAATACTGGATAACGAATAATAGCCCATGCCCGAACCTACCGCCATACAATCGGCCATACTCCGATGGGGTAGCAGGACACTCACCAAGGCCGCGGCAGTCAACGTACCCAGAATCGTGGCTATGGGGAGAAACACCAGCCTCGGATTCAAAGCACGAAAGTTTCTCAAAGTCTGCGGGTCATTCCCGATGCTCAATCCCACACTGAACATCAATCCGCACAAAGCATAAAAACTGACATTCGTCTCACCCACGTCAAAAGGCAGCCAATGGAACGCCCCACACAGGGTGCCCAGCACGAAAAAGCCTATAATAATCAAACTCCCTTTCATACCTTTCCCCTCTTCCCTTTATACAGCCAATGCCACAATACCCAAGCCAAAGCACAGCTGCCCAACACGCAAGCCAGTGCAATGAAAAAAGCTTCTCCTCCTAGCGTGACCAAGCCTTCCACAATCCGGCGATTTCCGCCTACCTCCACCCCAAGCAGGAACAAAAGCACCCAAATCAATACGGTAATCACCTTCCCAATCCAGGAAAGTCTCTGACGACGAAACAGAAAGCCTATCGCTATTCCACCGAACATGACACCTATTACTGTAAACATGTAGTAACCTTATTCAAAATCTGCTGCAAAAATAACGAAAAAAGTCTACTTCTTCCCCCTCCCCAAAGACGGTTATGAAAGACTTCAAACAAAAAAGGATTACTGCTCACGCGGTAATCCTTTTTTATCTAGTTAGTAGATTAATTTTGAGAGAATTGAAACTTCACAGCCTCATTGTTGTTTTAAGTTCTAATAAGCACTAACTATATTTATATAAAAGCAAATGAAAATGTTCTATCTGTTACTGTTCTCCTCCAGCCTGGGCTTGGGAGAAGTTTCTTTCATCAGTGTCCTCACCGAATCGGCCTCATAAGCCACCTGTGGGTCTGCCTGGCGATTCTCGAACTGATCATGTACATATACGATACCTGAAGCATCGCCCTCACCTGCATGCTTTACCACACCCCCAAGAGTGAAAAGCAAAATCATCATGGCTGCAGCCTTAAACAACGGCATAAAACGCGTATAAAGCGTCAACCGTCTGGCCTTTACCACCGGACGTTCAATTTCTGCCAGCACGCGCTTGTCAAAATCTTCACCCAGCTTCATTTCGCCCGCAGCTTCCTGGTAAGTAAACAAAGAACGGTAACGGCGCAAATGGGCGGGAAGTTCTTTCTGCTGAAAGAAAATCCGGAGAATCTGTTCTTCCTCCACGGAAGTTTCACAGTTCCAGTAGCGTTCCAGAAGTTGTTCAATGTACTTATAGTCCATAATCGTTTATTTCACTGTATTTTAATTTGATGCGTTGGCGAGCGCGGAAAAGGTTCACTTTCACTTGCTCTTCTGTCACCCCCAGCACATCCGCAATTTCTTTATAACTCTTACCTTCAATATCCCTGAGCTGTACGATGGTTCGTTGCTTCTCGGGAAGTTCGTTTATCAGCCTGTGCACCAGCCGGAACTGTTCATCCCGTTCCATTTGGCTTTCAGGAGTCAATGCATCCGGCATTTCCTGCGTCTCAGGTGTCAGCTCCAGGTTCTGTGCCTCTTTTTTCTGGCTCCGGTCGATGGCCAGATTGCGGACAACCGTCAGACAGTAGGCTTCGATGGATTCCAGTTGCGCCCATTCCTCGCGTTTGCTCCACACTTTAATCAGTGCATCCTGAACAATGTCTTCCGCCTCAGCCCGATTGAACGTGATGCGCAGGGCCAGTCTGAAAAGCTTGTCCTTCAGCGGTAGGATATCGTCACGAAAACTGATTTCTTGCATTGCTTTCTATAATAATGACGGGTGAGTTACCTAAAAGTTACACCCACCCGTCGATTTTTTTCAATTATTTTCTGATAATGGTTCCCGAGTCTTTGTGAATGGCTGATGCTAAGGTGATTACGACCTGCGACACTCCGGCATCCAAGGCCGAAAAAGAATTTTCCAGCTTGGGAATCATGCCTCCTTGTATGACGCCCTCGTCCACATAACGCTTGAACAAGTCGGGGGTCAGTACCGGAATCACGCTGTCATCGTCATTCTCGTCGCGCAGCACGCCCTTCTTTTCAAAACAATAGACCAGTGTCACCTCAAAATACTCAGCCAGGGCCTTTGCCGTTTCTCCGGCAATGGTGTCAGCATTTGTGTTCAGCAGGTTACCCTGACCGTCGTGCGTCAGCGGTGCCATGACAGGCACAATCTGACGGTGAATCAGTTCGGTCAAAGCCGCTCCGTCCACCTTTTCCACGTCGCCCACATAACCATAGTCAATATCCTTTACCGGACGCTTCACGGAACGGATGACGTTCATATCGGCTCCCGTCAATCCGACGGCATTCACGCCTCTTGCCTGCAAACCGGCCACGATATTCTTGTTGACCAAGCCCCCGTAGACCATGGTCACCACTTTCAAAGTGTCGGCATCGGTAATACGGCGACCGTTCACCATCCGGCTCTCAATACCCAGTTGGGCGGCGATACGGGTAGCCGAACGGCCTCCACCGTGTACCAGCACCTTATAACCGGGCATGGAAGAAAAATCGTCCAACAGCTGATTCAATGTATCAGGCTCTTCTACAATCTTTCCCCCTACCTTTATGACTGTCAGTTTCTCTTTCATATCTTATCTTCTTATTTTACTCCAAGTAAGTATAGCCATACAGGCCGGAACGGTAGTTGGCCAGGAATTCCTTTCCTTCTTCCAAGGAAATACGTCCTTCCTTCACCGACTTGGTGACCCAAGTTTCCAGTGTACGTACCAGTTTCTTCGGGTTATACTGCACGTAGTCGAGCACCTCGGCCACCGTTTCCCCGTCAATTACCTGATCGATGCTGTAACCCTTGTCGTCCACACTCACATGTACGGCATTCGTATCCCCGAACAGATTGTGCATGTCACCCAGGATTTCCTGATAAGCTCCTACCAGGAACACACCGATATAATAAGACTCCTTCGCCTTGATGGTATGTACCGGCAAATCGTGGGCCACGTTCCGGCTGGTCACAAAATTGGCAATCTTCCCGTCCGAGTCGCACGTGATGTCCTGCAGCGTAGCCGTGCGGTCGGGACGCTCGTCCAGGCGCTGAATCGGCATAATCGGGAAAATCTGGTCGATGGCCCAGGAATCCGGCAGCGACTGGAACAGAGAGAAGTTACAGAAATACTTGTCGGCCAGCAGTTTGTCCAAGTTGCGGAATTCATCCGGCGCATGCTTCAGGCCCGAAGCAATCTGGTTGATTTCACGCGTCACCGACCAGTACATCCGTTCAATCTGTGCCCGTGTCTTCAAATCCACGATACCATGACTGAACAGGTCGAGCGATTCCTCACGAATCTGCTGCGCATCGTGCCAGGCTTCCAGCATCCGGCTCTGGTTCAGGTTGTCCCAAATCTGATACAGTTCCTGCACCAGTTCATGGTCGTCCTTGCTTACCACGAAATCCTCGTCCATGGAAGGCAGAGAAGCAGTTTCCAGCACCTCAAAAATCAAGACCGAGTGATGAGCCGTGAGCGAGCGTCCGCTTTCCGTAATGATGTTCGGATGCGGAATGTTGTTCTTGTTGCTGGCATCGACCATGATGGAGATGGAATCGTTCACATATTCCTGAATGGAATAGTTCACACTGCTTTCACTGTTGGAAGAGCGAGTTCCATCGTAGTCCACGCCCAGTCCGCCACCGATGTCTACAAACTCCACCGGGAAGCCCAACTGATGCAACTGCACATAGAACTGAGAAGCCTCACGCAAAGCTGTCTTGATACGGCGTATTTTGGTCACCTGACTGCCGATATGGAAATGAATCAGTTTCAGACAATCCTGCAAGTCCTTCTTTTCCAAGAAATCGAGTGCCTCCAGCAATTCACTGGAAGTCAATCCGAACTTGCTGGCGTCGCCTCCACTTTCTTCCCACTTTCCGCTACCGGAAGAGGCCAGTTTAATCCGGATACCGATATTGGGGCGCACGTTCAGCTGCTTGGCCATCTTGGCAATCAGCCGCAGCTCATTCAGTTTTTCCACCACCAGAAAAATCCGCTTACCCATCTTCTGTGCCAGCAAGGCCAGTTCAATGTAACTCTCGTCCTTATAGCCGTTACAGATAATCAGCGAATCAGAATCCGTGTTAATGGCAATCACTGCGTGAAGTTCCGGTTTCGAACCGGCTTCCAGTCCCAGATTAAACTTTTTTCCATGACTGATAATCTCCTCCACCACCGGCCTCATCTGGTTTACCTTAATCGGATAAATGATGAAATTCTCGGCCTGATAGCCATATTCTTCAGAAGCCTGATGAAAACAATTGGATATTTTTTCAATCCGGTTGTCCAGGATGTCCGGGAAGCGGACCAGCATGGGAGCCGTCACGTCTCTCAGCTGCAATTCGTCTACCAGCTCCTTCAAATCGACAGCTACCCCGTCTTTGCGTGGAGTTACTACCACATGACCTTTGTCATTGATACCAAAGTATGAAACGCCCCACCCCGTGATGTTGTAGAGCTCTTCAGAGTCTTCAATACGCCATTTTCTCATTTCACTACATAAAGTCTAGATTTATACTTCTTTAATTTATCAAGTTTTTCAAGCGGTTTACCGCCCTGTCAATCTGTGCATAACTTTCAAGTTCTTCCGCATTGAAACGCCACTTTGCCTTCGTATAGTAGGGCAGCCGCTTTTCCAATGCCGAAGTAATGACCTGCATCAGTTCCTCGTCCGTTTTGTTCGCCAACAACGGACGTTTGGCCTTTGCTATCTTTAAACGACGGAACAGTACCTCCGGAGATACATCCAGAAATACTGTTTCACCTGTATGATTCATATAATCCATGTTGTCGAAAAAGCAAGGTGTCCCTCCCCCGCACGCAATCAATACGTCTTCGAACTCACCGGCTTCATGAAGCATCCGCTGTTCCAGCAGCCGGAATCCTTCTTCCCCCCGCTCCGCAAACAAATCGGAGATGGATTTGTGCATGCGCTCCTCGATATACCAGTCCAAATCGACAAACTGCAGTCCGGTTGCCGCACTGTAAGCTTTTCCCAGTGTGGTTTTACCCGAACCCATATAGCCAATCAAGAACACCCTTTTCATTACTTCTTCTTTGCTTTTGCTCCTTTCACCTTACGCATCTCGGCTTTCTGGTTCTGCAGTTCAATGACCTTGAAGCAGGCTTCCAGATTCAAATCGACCGGATTCACGTTGTTCGGAATCTTATAGTTTTTCTTTTGATAAGCAATGTAAGGACCGTAACGCCCGTTCAATATCTGCATATCCGGATTGTCCGGGAACTGCTTGATGATTTTCTGGGCCTCCTGTTCTTTCTTTTCTTTCAGCATCAGCTCCGCCTCCTCAAAAGTGACCGTCATAGGGTCTTTGTCCTTCGGGATGGAAACGAATTCATTGCCGTGACGCACATACGGTCCAAAGCGTCCCACACCGACCGAAACGGCCTGTCCGTCGAGTTCTCCCAACACCCGAGGCAGTTTGAACAGGTCGAGTGCCTCTTCCAGGGTAATGGTTTCCAGCGAATGTTCCTTATTCAGCTGGGCGAATTTCGGCTTTTCCTCATCGTCGGACGAACCAATCTGTACGACCGGACCGAAACGTCCGATTTTTACAGAAACAGGCTTTCCTGTCTTCGGGTCCGTACCCAGCATACGTTCACCCACCTTGTGTTCGGTCTTCGTGGCCAAGGTGGTTTCCACCAACGGATGGAAATTCTCATAGAACACTTCCATCAGGTCGGTCCACTTCTTTTCACCTTCGGCCACTTCATCAAATTCTTTTTCCACGCTGGCCGTAAAGTTATAGTCCATAATCTTCGGGAAATACTGCATCAGGAAGTCATTGACCACACAACCTACATCGGTCGGTATCAGCTTGGACTTCTCGCTTCCGCTCATTTCCGTCTGAACCGTTTCATCTATGCCTTTTCCTGTCAGTTTCAACAGGAAATATTCACGCTTTACACCTTCCTTATTGCCTTTTTCCACATAACCTCGCTGTTGGATGGTGGAAATGGTCGGCGCATACGTAGACGGGCGACCGATACCCAGCTCTTCGAGTTTACGCACCAGGCTGGCTTCCGTATAGCGTGCCGGAGCCTGACTGAAACGCTGTACGGCCGCGATTTCCTCGCGTTGCAGGTTTTCGCCTACCTCCATCTTCGGCAGTCCGGCCGTGTCCTCCTGTTCTGTTTCTTCATCGAATGACTCCTTATACACTTTCAGGAAACCATCGAATGTAATCACCTCGCCCACTGCCTGGAACTCATCCTCGCAGCCACTGATGCCAATGGTAGCCGTAGTCTTCTCCAGTTCCGCATCGGCCATCTGTGAAGCCAGCGTACGCTTCCAAATCAATTCATACAAGCGTACTTCCTGCGAAGTGCCGTCAATCGACTCATTCGACATATACGTCGGACGGATGGCTTCGTGTGCCTCCTGAGCCCCCTTTGTCTTGGTGGCATACTGGCGTGTGTGCACGTAGCGTTCGCCCATCAAGGAAAGAATCGTATCGTGACTCGTAGCCAATGCCAGTTCGGAAAGGTTCACCGAGTCGGTACGCATATAGGTAATCAATCCACTTTCATACAGGCGCTGCGCCAGCATCATGGTCTGTGCCACCGTATAACCCAGCTTGCGGGCCGCTTCCTGCTGGAGCGTGGAAGTGGTGAAAGGCGGTGCCGGCGATTTCTTCACCGGACGCGTCGTAATATCTTTGATGGTGAAATCCGCATTCTGGCACTTTTCAAGGAACTTCCGCGCTTCTTCCTTCGTCTTGAAGCGGCGTCCGAGCGTCGCACGGATATTGGCACCTTCCGCATCCTTGAACGTAGCGACCACTTTATACGAAGCCTCACTGGTAAATGCATTGATTTCACGTTCGCGTTCCACAATCAAACGCACAGCCACCGACTGCACACGGCCGGCAGAAAGGGCCGGCTTGATTTTCCGCCACAACACGGGCGACAATTCAAAACCCACAATACGGTCGAGCACACGGCGTGCCTGCTGTGCATTGACCAAATCAATATTGATGTCCCGAGGATGTTCTATCGCCTTCAGGATAGCTGTCTTCGTAATTTCATGGAATACAATTCGTCGTGTCTTCTTCGGATCCAGCTTCAACACCTCAAACAAGTGCCAGGAGATAGCCTCTCCTTCCCGGTCCTCATCGGATGCGAGCCATACCATATCGGCCTTTGCTGCCTCTTCCTTCAATTCGGACACCAGCTTCTTCTTGTCTTCCGGTATCTCGTAAATCGGCTTGAAATGATTTTTTATGTCAATACTGAACGCTTTCTGTTTCAGGTCGCGGATATGCCCGTAACTTGACAATACTTTATAGCCCTCCCCCAAAAACTTTTCGATTGTCTTAGCTTTTGCCGGAGACTCCACTATGACCAGGTTATTTTGCATGATATTCTGTATTCCGTTTTTATATTTTTCGGGACAAATGTAAAAAAAAAATTATAACCTACACGATAAACAAACTGAAAATAACTTACTTTGCAAGGGAATATCGCATTTAATTACCATAATTTATGAACAACAAAAGTATCAACAGCAACAAGCAATTCATGATAGGCAACGGAATCCTGGCCTTCGGCGTGTTTTTTATCGTATGTCTCTTTCTGTACCTGGGTTTCCGAGGCCAGTCCAAAGGAAACGAAAAGGACAAAACCTTCGAAGGTCTTTATGCCATAGAGATAGCCAATTCCTTCAGCGGAGACAGCCTTTCGGTCTATATCAATGACAGCCTGCTGTTTAACTCCACCCTTGGAAACAGTTCCGTCAAATTCCAGGTGAAACGTTTTGCCGAAGAGAGTACCCTGATGGTGGTAGACAACCGTACCGATGAAGTGACTCCCTTCAACCTGAATGCGGAAGGAAGCCAGGTACAGATTCAAAAGAAAAACGGAAAAACCTTCATTCAGGAAACAGAAAACGAATAAAAGAATTTTCTCAGATTTCAGCCCGAATTCTCTGTCCCACACTGTGGGATACAAAAACCACAGTGTGGGATACATATCTCACACTGTGAAATACAAATCCCGCAGTGCGGAACAAAGAAAAGACGCCCTCATTCCCTTTTTATTTTCTTCACATTCCATCTTTATCCTTTCTGCCCCCTTTATTTCTCCCTTCTCCTCCCCGCCCGGCAGCCCCTTCTTCAAATTGAAACAAATTGTCTACAGATTCTTTGAGAAAACACGTCCGTGTGCGTAAACGAAAAAAATGTTATTAAATGAGCAAAGTTTCGAAAATAAGGTCTTTCTAATTGGATATTAGAATAAAAGGCTGTATTTTTGACACGCAATCAGATATTTTTAACCTAAAATCCATATAATAGAGAGAATAAAAGAAAAAACATGGAACAAGTTTTTAGTTACATCATCGGGCTCGGGGCAGCCGTGATGATGCCTATTCTGTTTACCATTCTAGGAGTGTGTATTGGCATCAAATTCGGCAAGGCACTGAAAAGCGGCCTGCTGGTCGGAGTAGGATTTGTGGGGCTTTCCGTAGTAACGGCCCTTTTGACCAGCAGCTTGGGGGAACCGCTGAAAAAAGTAACGGAGATTTACGGACTGAGCCTGGGCATTTTTGACATGGGATGGCCTGCTGCCGCCTCCGTGGCTTACAACACCTCCGTAGGTGCCTTCATCATTCCGGTGTGTCTGGGTGTAAACATCATCATGCTATTGACCAAAACCACCAAGACGGTCAATATCGACTTATGGAACTACTGGCACTTTGCCTTTATCGGTGCGGTGGTTTACTTTGCTACGGAAAACATCTGGTGGGGATTCTTCTCGGCTATCATCTGCTACATCATCACCCTGATCATGGCCGACCTGACTTGCAAACAATTTCAATCTTACTACGAAAAGATGGATGGTATTTCCATTCCACAGCCTTTCTGTCAGGGATTCGTGCCTTTCGCACTGGTCATCAACAAGGTATTGGACAAAATTCCGGGATTCGACAAGCTGAATATCGATGCAGAGGGAATGAAACGGAAATTCGGCATCATGGGAGACCCTTTGTTTCTAGGGGTCATCGTAGGCTGTGTCATCGGGGCCTTGGCCTGCAAGAACACAGATGAACTGGTGGACGGCATTCCTGCCATCCTCGGACTGGGAATCAAGATGGGAGCCGTCATGGAACTTATCCCGCGTATCACCTCTCTATTCATTGAGGGGCTGCGCCCGATATCCGATGCTACCCGCGAACTGATTGCCCGCAAGTTCAAGAACAGTGCCAGCCTGAATATCGGTATGAGTCCGGCACTGGTCATCGGCCATCCTACCACACTGGTGGTTTCCCTGCTGCTCATTCCGGTCACCTTATTCTTGTCTGTGATACTGCCCGGCAACCAGTTCCTGCCGCTGGCTTCACTGGCCGGCATGTTCTACCTGTTCCCGGCCGTACTGCCCATCACCAAAGGAAATGTCCTGAAGACCTTCCTCATCGGGCTGGTGGCGCTGATTGTTGGCCTGTATTTCGTGACCGACCTGGCTCCCTTCTTCACACAGGCTGCTCAGGATGTGTTCATCAGAACACACGATACAGCCGTACAGATTCCGAACGGATTCCAGGGAGGAGCTCTCGACTTCGCTTCGAGCCTCTTCTCATGGCTCATTTTCCATGCGGTCTATCACTTCAAGATAGTAGGTTCGGCCATACTGGTCATTGTGACCTTGGCCATGGCTGTCTACAACCGCCGCCGTATTATTAAAGAAGCAAAACACATTGAAGAATAAAACCAATCATAAAACAAACGCTTATGAAAAAATTAGCAATGGCTATGATGCTGGGTGTGGCAGCTCTTTCGGCTAACGCCCAGGTAAACTACCGGATGCAGACTGCCTGCAACCCGCAAGACGTAAAAACATACGATACACAAAGACTGCGCAGCAGCTTCATGATGGAAAAAGTGCTGGTAGCCGATGAAATCAACGTAACTTACTCCATGTACGACCGTTTCATCTTCGGAGGAGCGATGCCGGTCAGCAAGGAACTGACTCTGGAGACCATCGACCCGCTGAAAGCTCCTTACTTCCTGTTCAACCGCGAACTGGGTGTCATCAACATTGGGGGTGACGGTATCGTTACAGTAGACGGAAAAGAATATGAGCTGAAATTCAAGGAGGCTCTTTACGTAGGCCGAGGCAAACAGAAAGTGACTTTCAAAAGCAAGGATGCCAGCAAGCCGGCCAAATTCTACATCAACTCTGCCATCGCCCACAAAGAATACAAGACACAGTGGGTTACCATCGACGGGCGCAAAGGTTCACTGAAAGCAAATTCTTTTGCTGCCGGCAAGATGGAAGAAAGCAACGACCGCGTCATCAACCAGCTGATTGTGAAAAACGTGCTGGAAGAAGGTCCTTGCCAGCTGCAAATGGGCCTGACGGAACTGAAACCGGGTAGTGTATGGAACACCATGCCGGCCCACACGCACAGCCGCCGCATCGAAGCTTACTTCTACTTCAACGTACCGGAAGGCAACATGATTTGCCACCTGATGGGACAACCGCAGGAAGAACGCCTGGTATGGCTGGCCAACGAACAGGCCATCATGTCACCGGAATGGTCTATCCATGCAGCTGCCGGAACCAGCAACTATATGTTCATCTGGGGTATGGCCGGTGAAAACCTGGACTATGGCGACATGGACAAAATCAAATACACAGAAATGAGATAACACACCCCTCTTCCTGACCGGAAGAAAATCATGCCAGATTCCACAGACTTGTACAGCACTCGGCAAATGATGAGTCTGTAGGGTCAGTGGAATTTGGCATTTTACCTTATGTTTACAGGAATTCAGACGAATACGGATTGAATTCTTATCCGTTTTTTACAAGCGGGACGCTTGTAAAAAAGTATCTTTAATCTAATATCATTATGAGTACATTAAAAACGACAAGCGAAAAAATGAGCAACTACCGGTGGATTATCTGCTCCATGCTGTTTTTCGCCACCACGGTCAACTACCTAGACCGTCAGGTACTTTCGCTTACCTGGAAAGATTTCATCGCACCGGAATTTCATTGGACAGACACACACTACGGCATCATCACCGCCATTTTCTCCATCGTCTATGCGATTGCCAACCTCTTTGCCGGCCGTTTTGTCGACTGGCTGGGAAGCAAGAAAGGATATTTATGGGCCATCGCCATCTGGTCGGTCGGTGCCTGCCTGCATGCATTGTGCGGTTGGGCCACGGAAATGAGCGTGGGACTTCAGAATGTCAACGCCATGCTTTCCGCTTCCGGCGCACTGACCTCTACCATCGCCATTACCAGCGTATATTATTTCATCGCCGCCCGTATCGTACTGGCTGTAGGTGAATCGGGAAACTTTCCCGCTGCCATCAAAGTTACTGCCGAATATTTCCCCAAAAAAGACCGCGCATTCTCCACTTCCATCTTTAATGCAGGAGCTACCGTAGGTGCGCTCATCGCTCCGGTCAGTATCCCTTCACTGGCCAGCTATTTCAAAAGTATAGGGGTAGGCAACGGATGGGAAATGGCCTTCATCGTAATCGGTGCGTTAGGTTTCATCTGGATGGGACTCTGGCTGTTCGTGTACAAGAAACCTCAGGAAAATACGCATGTCAATGCCGCGGAACTGGCTTATATCCAGCAGGACAAAGGCAATGAAGAAACAAACCATTCAGAAGAGGAACCTAAGCTGTCACTCTGGCAATGCTTCAAATACCGCCAGACTTGGGCTGTCGCATTCGGCAAGTTCCTGACCGACGGCGTATGGTGGTTCTTCCTTTTCTGGACACCGGCCTATATTTCTGATGTATACGGGTTCTCGTCCGACAGCCCCACCGCCCAGCTGCTGATTTTTGTATTGTATGCCATCACCATGCTCTCCATCTACGGCGGAAAACTGCCAACCATCATTATCAACAAAACCGGGAAAGACCCGTATGCTGCCCGTATGAGAGCGATGCTGATATTCGCCATATTCCCACTGTTTGCCCTGTTCGCACAACCGTTGGGAAACATCTCCTACTGGTTCCCGGTCATCATTATCGGTATTGCCGGAGCCGCCCACCAGTCCTGGTCGGCCAACATTTATTCCGTGGGCAGTGACATGTTCCCCAAAAGCGCTGTAGCCACCATCATCGGAATCGGCGGAATGGCCGGCGGAGTGGCTGCCTTCCTCATCAACATGTGTTCGGGTATTCTGTTCGATTATGCAGAAGCCACGCAGATGACCTTCCTCGGATTCCAGGGAAAGGAAGCAGGGTACTTCATCATTTTCTGCATCTGTGCAGTGGCCTACCTGATTGCCTGGTGCATCATGAAAGCCTTGGTGCCCAAATATGAACTGATCAAAGTCTGATTCCCGTACGTATACAAAAAAGTCACGGCCTCACTTCCGACGCCGTGACTTTTTTCTGCCACTCTTATTTCTTCAGTTCCGGATAACTGATACGAGTGTGATACATGGTTTTCAGTTTTTCCTTGAACACCGCCTTCACTGTCGCAATGTCCTTGAACGTAATCGGACATTCCTTGAAATACCCGTCTTGTACCTGACTGTCGATAATTTTCTCTACCAAAGCCGAAATGCTTTCCTCTGTATATTCCGGCAAACTTCGGGAAGCGGCTTCCACGGAATCGGCCATCATCAGGATAGCCTGTTCCTTGGTGAACGGATTAGGCCCCGGATAGCGGAAAGCCTCCTTATCGACTTCTTCATCGGGATGTTCATTCTGGTAAGATATATAGAAATACTTGGTCAGTCCTTTCCCGTGATGCGTGCAGATGAAATCTTTTATCACCTGCGGCAAATCGTGCTTGTCGGCCAATTTCATTCCGTCGGTCACATGGCTGATGACAATCTGCGCACTCTGCTTGTAACTGAGCTGGTCGTGCGGATTCACGCCCGATTGGTTTTCCGTAAAGAAGGCAGGATTCATCATCTTCCCGATGTCATGATACATGGCGCCCGTACGTACCAGCTGACTGTTGGCCCCGATACGGTTGGCCGCCGCTGCCGTCAGATTGGCCAGCTGAAGTGAATGCTGGAACGTGCCCGGTGCTACCTCCGACATCTCACGCATCAGCTTGTTGTTGATATTCGACAATTCCACCAGAGTGACATTCGAAGTAAAGCCGAACGTCTTTTCCAGGATGAACAGCAACGGATACGTAAACAACAGCAAGATACCGTTCAACATAAAGTTCATATACATGTGCGTGCTCAGCTGGGCCACTTCACTGACATGAATCAGGTCGAGTGCCAGATACATCAGTGCATAGGCACACGCCACAATCAAGGCACTGCGGAACAACTGGGAACGCTGGGACAGTTCCCGCAAGCTGTAGATGCCGGCCATGCCTGCCGCCATCTGCAACAAAATAAACTCATGAGGGGTACGCAGGCAGATGGAACACAACAGAATGGTAATGACATGGGCCATAAATGCCGTGCGGGAATCCAGAAAGATACGGATTATCAGCGGAATCATGGCAAAAGGTACAATATACACGCTCATAAAAGCATGCTCTACCATCACAGAAGAGATTACCGGGAAGGCAATGATAATGATAAAGAGCAAAGCCAGCGTCCGGTGCTTTTTGTAATAATCACTCCGGAAAAGCTCCAGGTAAATCATGAAACAGCCTATCAGCAAAGACACGAAAAGCAATTGGCCCAGCAAAGTCAAGCGTTTCTCCGACACCGTTTCACTGCGCTTGTCCCACTCCTTCTCCAGTGACTTCAAGATGTTGTAGGTACGACTGTCTATAATTTCTCCACGGTCGATGATTTTCTGGCCGTTCATCACAAAACCGTTGGCCCACGACAATCCGCCCAACAAATCCTGTTTGGCCGCTTCCGATTTCTGGGAGTCATACACTAGGTTCGGAGCAATGTATTCATTCAAGTTGCATCGCTGCAACAACAGCCGGCGGTAATGCAGTGTATCGGCAAAAATCAAAGTCTCGTAGGCCGTTTTGAAACTGTAGAGTTCGTTTATAGCCACCTGATTTGCCGTATTCTTATCCACCAGCTGGATGGAATGCACGCTGTCCTTGCGCAATTTTTCCCAGTCATTGGGGGCAAAAACGCCTTTTTCATACACCACTTTCAGCAACCGTTCAATGTGATGCTGGTAGGCCGGTGCCGGAATGATACGATGCAAACTGTCGGTATAAGCTTTCTTGAACTGCTGTATCATCCGTTCGCCCACAGTCTTGTCCAATCGGTAATACGGGCTGTACAGACGCATGATACTGTCCTGCTCGCGCTGCACTTCGGCATCTTCCTTATAGATAGGAAAGTCGAAGGAAGCCTGCAACAGGCCATACTTCCAAGGTTTGTTGATGTCAAATTGATAGTTAAACCGTCCTTCTCGTGGTAAAAAATAGACAATCACACTTACTGTCACAATGAATATGCCCAGTTTATATAACAATCCTTTATAGGAAAACTGTCGTTCGGTCTGTAAACTTTTCATGTCAAAGAGATATTTTGCGTGCAAAATAAGAAAAAAACGGGAAAATTAGATTAATTTTGCGGCGTATTTTTAGATAAAAACCACAATGTCAGAAAGAAAAGTAAGAGTCCGTTTTGCACCGAGTCCCACAGGTGCGTTGCATATCGGCGGCGTACGTACCGCTTTGTACAATTATCTGTTTGCCCGCCAGCACGGGGGAGAACTGGTTTTCCGTATTGAAGATACCGACTCACACCGTTTCGTTCCGGGTGCTGAGGAATACATTATCGAATCGTTCAAGTGGCTGGGCATCAAGTTCGACGAAGGTGTCAGCTTCGGAGGCAACTATGGTCCGTACCGCCAGTCGGAACGCCGTGACATCTACAAGAAGTATGTGCAGGTGCTTCTGGACAACGGAAAGGCTTACATCGCTTTCGATACGCCCGAAGAACTGGAAGCCAAACGCAAGGAAATTCCGAACTTCCAGTACGATGCTTCTACGCGTAATTCCATGCGCAACTCACTGACCCTTCCGAAAGAAGAGGTGGACAAACTGATTGCAGAAGGCAAACAGTATGTGGTCCGCTTCAAGATTGAACCGAACGAAGACGTGCATGTACACGATATCATCCGCGGAGAAGTGGTCATCAACTCTTCTATCCTCGACGACAAAGTATTATATAAATCGGCTGACGAACTGCCGACTTACCATCTGGCCAACATCGTAGACGACCACCTGATGGAAATCTCACACGTAATTCGTGGAGAGGAATGGTTGCCTTCGGCTCCGTTGCACGTACTGCTGTACCGTGCGTTTGGCTGGGAAGACACCATGCCGGAATTTGCCCACCTGCCGCTGTTGCTGAAACCGGACGGAAACGGCAAGCTGAGCAAGCGTGACGGCGACCGTCTGGGATTCCCGGTATTCCCGCTTGAATGGCACGACCCCAAAACGGGAGAGGTTTCTTCCGGATACCGTGAATCGGGTTATCTGCCGGAAGCAGTCATCAACTTCCTGGCCCTGCTGGGATGGAACCCGGGCAACGATCAGGAAATCATGTCGATGGACGAACTAATTAAATTGTTCGACCTGCACCGTTGCAGCAAGGCGGGTGCCAAGTTCGACTACGAAAAGGGAAAATGGTTCAACCATGAATATATCCTGATGAAGAGCGACGAAGAAATCGCCCAGCTGTTCATGCCGATTCTGAAAGAACACGGCATCGACGCCCCGATGGATAAGGTAGTTACCGTAGTCGGACTGATGAAAGGTCGTGTAAGCTTCATCAAGGAATTGTGGGACACCTGCAAGTTCTTCTTCGTGGCTCCGACAGAATACGATGAAAAGACGGTGAAGAAACGTTGGAAAGAAGATTCAGCCGAACGCATGACCGAACTGGCCAATCTGCTGGAATCATTGGATGATTTCTCACTGGCTCATCAGGAAGAAGTGGTCATGAAATGGATTGAGGACAAAGGTTACCACTTGGGTAACATCATGAATGCTTTCCGCCTGACACTGGTAGGAGAAGGAAAAGGTCCCCACATGTTTGATATCTCAGCTGTACTGGGCAAAGAAGAAACAGTAGCACGTATGCGTCGTGCGGTAGAGGTACTCAAATAAACAAAGACATGATTTATAATTTTATCATCGCCCTTTATACAAGTGCAGTCAGATTGGCTGCACTTTTTAATAAGAAGGTGGCCCTGATGGTCAAAGGGGAAAAGGAAGCGTTCGGCATATTGGAAAAACAAATTGTGCGCGGCGAAAAATACCTGTGGTTTCACGCGGCCTCTTTGGGAGAATTTGAACAAGGCCGTCCGCTGATTGAGGAAATCCGGAAAAAATATCCGCAATACAAGATTCTCCAGACCTTCTTCTCGCCTTCCGGATACGAGGTACGGAAGAATTACAAAGGAGCGGACATCGTCTGCTATCTTCCGCTCGACACACCGGGCAACGTAAAGCGTTTCCTGGATCTGGCCCAGCCTTACATGGCTTTCTTCATCAAGTATGAGTTCTGGCAGAACTACCTGACGGAACTGAAACGACGGAATATTCCGGTCTACAGTGTGTCTTCCATCTTCCGGAAAGAGCAGGTTTTCTTCCGCTGGTATGGGAAAAGCTACCGCAAGGTGCTGAACACGTTTACCCACCTCTTCGTACAGGATGAAGCATCCGTGAAACTGTTGCAGTCCATC
The DNA here is from genome assembly GCF_900128455.1 of Bacteroides mediterraneensis. GTDB lineage: Bacteria > Bacteroidota > Bacteroidia > Bacteroidales > Bacteroidaceae > Phocaeicola > Phocaeicola mediterraneensis. The sequence goes on from NZ_LT635783.1 coordinate 100,671, forward strand.
GGCATCACGAATACGACGATTGTCGGTGATACCCGTTTTGACCGGGTACTGGAAATCTGCCGTCAGGCCAAAGAGCTTCCTTTGGTAGAACGGTTCAAAGGAGAGCATACCGCCTTTGTAGCCGGCAGTTCCTGGGGACCGGATGAGGATATTTTCATCCCGTACTTCAACGCACATCCGGAAGTGAAGCTCATCATCGCTCCCCACGTGATTGAGGAAAGTCATTTGAAAGAGATTATCGGCAAGCTGAACCGTACAGTCGTACGTTACACGCAGGCCACAGAGGAGAAGGTGAAAGAAGCCGACTGCCTGCTGATTGACTGTTTCGGTCTGTTGTCTTCCATCTACCGCTACGGAGAAATCGCCTACATCGGAGGTGGATTCGGAGTCGGTATCCACAACGTACTGGAAGCAGCGGTATACGGCATGCCGGTTATCTTCGGCCCGAACAACAAGCGGTTCCGTGAAGCACAGGGTTTGTTGCAATGCAGAGGAGGCTTTGAAATACAGGGAGCGGAAGACTTCAAGAAAATCATGGACGAGTTCCTGACCAATTACGGAGCCTTGGACAAAGCAGGCAAGAAAGCCGGAAACTATGTACGAGACAATGCCGGTGCCTTGGAAAAGATTATGCATACAGTGACGCTATAATCCGTGCGCATAAAATAAAAAGGAGCTGTAGAAAGAAAAAACACTGTTCAGAATTTTGTAAAAATAAAAACAGGATTCAGTTGTAAGTTCTTCTTATAACTGAATCCTGTTTTTATTTACATAAGCATAAACTGGTTCCACTTGAAAAATCCGATAGAATTATTAAACGGTCCGACGTGTCCATCACAAACCATCGCTGCCTGACATGGTCGCAAACTGTGGCTGCCACGTCCCTCTTGTCGGTGAGACAGATAAAATGACATTAAGTTTATCCATGCGAGGAACCAGACTTACTCCGAAGCCTTTCTCCGTTCTTCTTGATAAGTTTTATACATTTCGGCCAAGGTTTCCATCGGGATATGTAACAAATACATTTCCTTGAACACATCGGGCAATACTTGCTGGAGAAAGGTTTCTTTCCGAAGCGCCACAATCTTCTGTGCAGCCCCGGTAGACACGAAATAGCCTAATCCCCGTTTGTTGTAAATAATGCCCTGATTTTGCAGGTAATCGTACGTACGAACCACTGTATTGGCATTGACTTCCACCACGCCCGCATACTCACGGACCGACAGGATGCGCCCTTCTTCCTCATATACATGCTGAAGAATTTCATCCATGATACGATCGGCTATCTGCAAATAAATCGGTTTATTCTCTTTAAAAGTCATAGGCGCCACAGCTTTCGTTTAATTACTTGTGAACGGGTAAACAGTCGGTACGACAGCCACCAGTTGAAAAGAGTGAACAAGAGAAAGAAAACAGCAATTGATGCCAACACTCCATCTACAAATTGGGGGGTATCCTGGAAGTGCTCCTTTATCCACTCTGAAAAACGAATTAAAGATCCTCCTTCTGCCAGACTGGCAAACATAATCCCTCCGAGAATCGTCACTGCCAGACAGGTTCCGATGGTTTTCAGGAAAGGATGCTTATACCAGAAACTTCCTCCCAAGATGAAGAGGGAATGATTCCACAAACAGAATATCCATCCGAGCAGCTGCATCAGCCACCAAGAATATACAGGTTCGCCTGTTACGTCTACCGAGGCATGTGTAGCCCATTTCATGGAAAAGACTTCCACTAACAAAGACTGGCTATACACTGTCGGTAAATCAAACAAAGGCAACAACAGGTAATGAGTAAGTTCCAAGGCCAGCAAGGCTACCAACACCATCAACAACGTACCTATCGTCACCAATACCGCCCGTGAAAAGAACTTCTCCAGCTTCGTAGCCGGAAGCAGCAAATAAGAGATGCAGTTCTCCTTGCTGTCCATGCATTTCATAATTCGGGAAGCATAGAAGATCATCGCAAAACTCACTACCATGCCAATTACCCCTAACATATTGCCACAAAAACGATGAAAGGAATAAACCTCCGGAAAACCTGTCTCTACCCAATCCTCTGCCGACCACAAAAAGCCCAACATCGGGAAAAAGAAGGCCGCAAAGATACCCAGCAAGCCATAAAGGTTACTTTTCCAGTTCTCTATCAAATCGCGTTGCATAATATTCCGCACGCGTACCATACTAAAAGTTGTATCCATCATGTCGTGTCGTTTATTTATCATTAAATATCGCTTGTATTTTCTCACGTTCCGTCAACAGAGCGTTGAACAGCAACTCCAGATTCAACGGACTTTCTTCTCCCGAAAGGTTAGGCCATATCACGCTGTTTCCATGTACGGATGGCTGCACAAAAAGGGCATCGTCTGTCGGCTCATTCATCCCTTGTTCCGCAAATAAGAGCTTGTCCGTAATGTCTACTACCGAACGATTCAGCAGCACCTCATTCCCTTCGATTACCACTACCTGATCCAACAAACGGTCAATATCCCTCACCTGATGCGTAGAAACCACCACCGATTTCTCTTCCGTCATCCCCGAAGCAATTACTTTACGGAACTGACTTTTGGAAGGAATATCCAGTCCGTTGGTCGGTTCATCCATCAAAAGTAAGGAAGTATTAGCCGCCAGTGCAAAACACATGTAAGCCTTTTTCTTCTGTCCCATGGACAACTCTCCCAAGTGAATGTCCTCATTCAGCTCAAAATCATTCAAACAGGTTCGCAACAGTTCCCGACTAAAACGAGGATAAAACGGAGCATTTACTTTCACAAACTGCTGCAGGCTCAAATTGGGCAAGGTAAATTCTTCCGGAACTAGATATAGGTCGGACAAAGTCGCCGGCAGACGCTTTTGTACATCCATTCCTTTCATCCAGACACTGCCACCTTGCGGACGTAACAAACCACTCATCAAATAGAGTAAAGTAGATTTACCCGTCCCATTCTTTCCCAAAAGGCCTATCACCTTTCCTGCCTCCATTTCCAGGGAAAAATCCTGGAAAATGGAAGCTTTCTTTCCATAACTGAAGGCCAATCCTTCGATTCTTATCATAGACGTGTTCATGTTGTTGATTAATGATATTAGTGTAATAGTTTAATAGTACACCGCAAATGTAATGCTTTTTCTTAAATCCACAAGCATAAACGAAGTTTTTAATAAAAAAAGGCGGATTAAATCCAAATCTCCAGTCTTTTGAGACCTATCAGAAGGAAAAAAGGAAAAAGACAAGAACATCCTACGACAAAACAGAAAATAGCGTCAGAGAAGAGAAAAAGGGCTTAAAAGAGGAAGTCTATAGACAAAGCAGCCAACGAAAAAAGGAAACGACAGAGAACAAGTTTTCCGTGAAGAAAGAAGCGGAGACTTCCAGAATGATCCGCAAGGGCACAAAAAAAGCCCCGCAGCATTTCTGCCTCGGGGCTCTCTGTAAAACGGCGACTACCTACTCTCCCACTTGTACGCAGTACCATCGGCGTGGCGAAGCTTAACTTCTCTGTTCGGAATGGGAAGAGGTGGAACCTTCGCGCCATAGTCACCTTAATATCCTTATTTCATCATGACTCACAAGCAAGCAATCCCAGCACTCACTATGGCGCGAAGGTTCCACCTCTTCCCATTCCGAACAGAGAAGTTAAGCTTCGCCACGCCGATGGTACTGCGTACAAGTGGGAGAGTAGGTAGTCGCCGTTTTACAGAGAGCCTCGAGATAGCAATATCTCGGGGCTTTTTTTGTGCCCGTAAGGGAACGGGGAATGGAAGGCCTCGGACGTGCATTCCGGTATACGGCCTCCCCGTGGCGGAAGCAACCTCCGGTGTTTTTCGGAATGTGTATTTTTCTGGAAGATGTCAGAGCTGCCGGCGTGCTTTGCAGAAGCAATCTTTTGCTGACGGGCGAAAATTGAGAGACTTGTTCCTTCTCTATCCAGCTTCTAAAGCTTATATTATCCCAGACACTATTTTAAAGCCTTCTCGGCAATCTTTTGACGTTTTTAAGGATTGGTATGGAATGTACAGAAATCTTGCGCCTGAGGGGAAATAAAAAGGTATAAAAAAGCCGGAACGAAAAATTCCGGCTTCTGATAGGGTGTGTGGCAGATTATTTTTCTGCTTCACTTTTGGCTGCATGCGGATAATCAATCGTGTAATGAAGCCCTCTGCTCTCTTTTCTTTCCATGGCCTGACGGGTAATCAGATAGCCTACGTTAATCATGTTACGGAGCTCACAAATCTCTCTGGAAGCTTTTACACGTTTGAAAAGGCGTTCTGTTTCTTCGTACAGAATATCCAGACGGTTCCAGGCACGTACCAAGCGCAGGTTGCTTCGAACGATACCTACGTAGGCTTCCATAATTTGGTTGACTTCTTTCATGCTTTGGGTAATCAGGATACGTTCTTCATTGCTGATGGTACCTTCTGCATCCCATTCCGGAATATCTTCGTTGAAATCGTAACGGTCGAGTACGCTGAGAGCATGTTTGGCAGCTGAGTCAGCATATACGATGGCTTCTATCAGTGAGTTGGATGCCAGACGGTTTCCTCCATGCAGTCCGGTGCAAGAGCACTCTCCGAGGGCATACAGCCGCTTGATGCTGGACTGTCCGTCCAAATCCACCTTGATACCTCCACACAGATAATGTGCAGCCGGTGCAACCGGGATGTAGTCCTTGGTTATATCGATACCTAGGCTCAGGCACTTCTTGTATATGTTCGGGAAATGTTTCTTGGTCTCTTCCGGATCTTTATGAGTGACATCCAGATATACATGGTCTTCTCCACGCTGTTTCATTTCACTGTCGATGGCACGAGCTACGATGTCACGGGGTGCCAGAGACAGACGCGGGTCGTATTTCTGCATGAATTCTTCGCCAGCGAGGTTTCTCAGTACAGCCCCATATCCACGCATGGCTTCCGTAATCAGGAAGCTGGGACGGTCGCCCGGATGATACAAGGCGGTAGGATGGAACTGGATAAATTCCATGTCTTTTACCACACCCTTGGCACGATATACCATGGCAATACCGTCTCCAGTAGCTACCAGCGGGTTAGTGGTATGGTTGTAAACGGCTTCACATCCGCCGGTGGCCATCACTGTCACTTTAGACAGGAAGGTATCGACTTCTCCTGTAGCTTCATTCAGCACGTAGGCCCCGTAGCATTTGATACCGGGCGTATGGCGGGTGACAATGATGCCTAAATGATGTTGGGTGATGATTTCTACGGCATAGAAATTGGTGAACACCGTAATGTTGGGATGACGTTTCACTTCTTCAATCAGGCTGGTCTGGATTTCGGCTCCCGTATTGTCCTTGTGGTGTAGAATACGGAACTCAGAATGTCCGCCTTCTTTGTGTAGGTCAAATTCCCCGTTTTCTTTTTTATCGAAATTTACTCCCCATTTTATAAGTTCCTCTATTTGAGAGGGTGCGTTGCAGATTACTTTTCTGACAGCGGCAGGGTCGCTGATCCAGTCTCCTGCAACCATGGTGTCGTGGATATGTTTTTCAAAGTTATCCACCTTCAGATTGGTCACTGAAGCGATGCCACCTTGTGCATAGTAGGTATTCGCTTCTTCTAGTCCGGCCTTGCAGATCAGTGCAACCGAACCTTTGTGCGCCACTTTCAGCGCAAAGCTCATTCCGGCAATTCCTGAACCGATAACGAGAAAATCGAATTTTCTTATCATAACGTTGGATATTATGACACAAAACTACAAAAAAGTCAGTTAGATGATGCTTAAAAGCATCCTTTTTTATAAATGCTTTATAAGTAGACTTTTAAAATATTTAAAGTTGCATTTGAGATGTTTTATTTTCAAGCAGAATTTCTTATCTTCACGGGAAATTAAAATAAAAATCAGACGATGAATCGTACTTTTCAATCAAAAGTTGGTTGGTGGTATTGGATAGTAATAGGAATAACTTCTGTGTTGTTGTTCTTTTTTTTCTGGGAACACTATTTGCTATGTACAATTCTGTGTGCAACCATTGTGATTTTTGAAATCGAGATGCTTATTCATACCCAGTATGTCATTACAGGAGACGGTTGGCTGAAAGTGGAGACAGGACGCTTTGTGCCCAATGCCTCGGTGGAGATAACCGAAATTCTCCGGGTACGGAAAGTTCGTTCCATGGCTTTCTGGGAACCAGCCTTGTCATTTGAACGGCTGGAGGTCGTGTTTAAAAAGCATGGAAAAGTACATTCCATTTGCCTTTCCCCCAAGAATCCGCAGGATTTTGTCCGTTGTTTGCTGAAACAGAACGAGACAATCCAGTTTTACGACTGAGACTATTTATTAACTGAAGAAAAAATACTATGGTACGTGAATTTAAAATCCGCAGGACCCCTTTTAAGGTGTGGCTAGGGGTCATCATTGTGATTGTGGCCATCGTGTTGATGGCGTTGCACACTGAAAATTACTGGAATCTTTCACCGATTGTACTTCCTGTACTTTTATTGATTGACGAGCAGATGACTCGTATTCTGGTGCAGGAAAACGGTGATATCTGGTTGAAAAGGGGATTTAGCGGGAGTATCAAGGCATACGGTGTCATGCGGATTGTATTGCGGAAAAAAGATTCTTTGTTGAAAGGCCGGGTGACGGTGTATTATACCAAAGGATTCCTTAATTTTGATCCGGCGGACTTGAAAGGTTTTTTGGCATGTGCGAAAGAGCGTAATCCACATGCGGACTATCGTGAAGAATAATCATCCTGTAAATTGAAAGCGTATGAAGTATCAACTGGCAATCATTGGTGGAGGTCCGGCAGGATATACTGCGGCAGAAGTAGCAGGAAAGGCAGGACTGAGCGTAGTTTTGTTTGAAAAGAACAATGTGGGAGGAGTCTGTTTGAACGAGGGATGTATCCCCACTAAAACGTTGTTATATTCAGCCAAGGTGCATGATACGGCGATGCATGCTTCCAAGTATGGCGTCAATGTGAAAGAGATATCAGTCGATTTGGGAAAGGTGATTTCCCGAAAGGCAAAGGTGGTAAGAAAGCTGGTATTGGGTATCAAGGCAAAGCTGACGGCACAGCAGGTGACACTGGTACAGGGAGAGGCTTACGTGCAGGACGCACATACAGTCCGCTGTGGAGAAGAGATATATACTTGTGAGCATCTGATGCTTTGTACGGGAAGTGCGGCTTTTGTGCCTTCCATTCCGGGAATGGACACAGTGGATTACTGGACACACCGAGAGGCTTTGGATAATAAAGAATTGCCTTTTTCATTGGTGATTGTAGGGGGGGGAGTGATTGGTATGGAGTTTGCTTCTTTCTTCCATAGTTTGGGCACGAAAGTGACTGTCATCGAAATGATGGATGAGATTTTAGGAGGAATAGACAAGGAATTGTCCGGACTTTTGCGGGTGGATTATGCCAAGAGAGGGATTAATTTCCTGCTGAATACGCAGGTGACCGAAGTTGGCCGGACAGAAGAAGGAATAAAAGTGAAATACGTACACGACGGAGAAGAAGGAGAGGTATGTGCGCAAAAGCTGTTGATGAGTGTCGGACGCCGGCCTGTGATGACCGGTTTAGGACTGGAGAATCTAAATCTGGCACTTACAGACCGGGGCATGGTGAAGGTCGATGAGTGCATGCAGTCTTCTGTGCCGGGTGTGTATGTGTGTGGAGATTTGAACGGAGTCTCTTTGCTGGCTCATACGGCGGTGCGGGAGGCAGAAGTAGCGGTACATCATATTTTGGGCGAAAAAGACGCTATGAGTTACCGGGCTATTCCGGGAGTGGTCTATACCAATCCGGAAGTTGCTTCGGTAGGTCTTACGGAAGAAGCTTTGGCGAGTGAAGGACGTGCCTATCGTGTCGTTCGGTTGCCGGCGGCTTATTCCGGTCGTTTTGTGGCCGAAAATGAAGGAGTGAATGGCATTTGTAAAGTCTTGGTGGGAGAAGACGACGAGATTTTAGGTGTACATTTGCTTGGAAATCCGGCTTCAGAACTGATTGTACAGGCAGGGATGATGATAGAAGACAGGCGCAAGCTGTCGGAATGGAAAAAATATGTTTTTCCACATCCCACGGTGGGCGAACTGTTTCGCGAGTTATAAATCAATTGAATAGATGAAACGGATAAACGGACTGTTGTTTTTTTTGTGCTTCTGGGTAGGAAGTATCTATGCACAGGCTTCATTGACAGATAAGCTGGATGAGTTGATAACTTCCGACCCCTTGTTGAAAACTTCGGAAGTGGGCATTGTGGTCCATGATTTGACTACAGGAAAAGAGCTTTATGCGTATCAGGCAGATAAATTATATCGCCCGGCTTCCATTGAAAAGGTGGTGACAGCGGTAACTGCATTGAATGTATTAGGCAGCGAGTATCAGTTCCAAACCACACTTTCGTATGATGGAGTCATAAAAAACGGTATTCTGAAAGGAAACCTGTATGTAAAAGGAGGTTTCGATCCGGAGTTTATGGACCTGGATATGGATTTTCTGGTCCGGGCTATTCAGGAGTCAGGCATACGAGCTATTTCCGGGAAGCTGGTGGGAGATGTGTCGTTGATGGATTCCCTGTACTGGGGAGCCGGCTGGTCGTGGGACGATACACCGGAATCCTTTCAGCCCTATCTGTCACCGTTGATGCTGAACAGAGGATGTGTGGACATCAAGGTCTCTCCTTCCTCCAAAGGTCAGGCGGGAAAGGTGGAAGTCACTCCAGAATCAGACTATTATCGGTTGAACAACCGTTCGGTGAGTCTGCGTCCGGATGCCGGACGTTTGAAAATTACACGCGACTGGCTGGTGAATGGCAATACGATTGATATTTCCGGTTGTGTGTCTTCTGTGCGGAAAAGAACCCTGAACATGTACGATTCCAAGCGCTTTTTCATGGATACATTCTGTTACAAGCTCAAGAAGGAAGGGCTTTCTGTGTCGAAAGACAGTATTTTCTTTATGGAGACTCCAGATAGCACGAAATGGGTTTATACCTGCCGTCGTCCGTTGGAAATTGTATTGAAGCGTGCGTTGAAGGAAAGTGATAACCTTTCGGCCGAAGCTCTGTTCCGGCAACTGGGACGGAAGAACGGGCATGTGTCGCATCTTTCTTTTGAAGACTGCCAGAGGGTGGTAGAACGGTTTATGCGCCATTCGCTTGGATATGACCCTGAGAATTATCGGATAGTGGACGGAAGCGGGGTTTCCCTGTATAACTATGTTTCTCCCCGTTTGATTCTGGCCTATTTGAATTATGCTTACCGCCATCCGGATGTGTTCCGTCTTTTCTATGACTGTCTGCCCGTGGCGGGAGTAGACGGTACGCTCAGAGGAAGGATGAGAAGCGGAAAGGCGTTCCGGAATGTAAGGGCCAAGACGGGAACCGTAACAGGAATTTCCTCACTGGCTGGTTATTTGACATCTGTGAACGGGCACAAGGTTTCTTTTGTCATTATCAATCAAAATGTGTTGAAAGCCCGTCAGACCCGAGACTTGCAGGATAAAATCTGTGAGTTATTAATCCGGATGAATTGATAAAAAACAGAGCTTCAAACGTATTTCTAAATAAAAAGAGAGGGAAAAATACCAAAAGTAGCACGATTTTATAGTTTTTGTGAACGAATATTGTATCTCAAACTCAAGTGACTTTTGTATTTTTGTCTGTGTAGAGAGAAAATATTTGAAGTAATAACGTCAAGTTGTTTTCCGGTTTCCTCGGGAAGCAATGAGCGAATTTAAAATTATAATTATTATGGTAAACTTTTCACTTGAAGGTAAGATAGCCCTTGTGACAGGTGCTTCTTACGGTATTGGTTTTGCGATTGCTACAGCCTTTGCGCAAGCTGGTGCGACCATCGTGTTTAACGATATCAAACAGGAATTGGTGGACAAAGGTCTGGCTGCTTATAAAGAAAAAGGCATCCATGCATACGGTTATGTATGTGATGTCACCAATGAAGCTGCGGTCAATGCATTCATTGCACAGGTTGAAAAAGAAGTGGGTGTGATTGATATTCTGGTTAACAATGCCGGTATCATCAAACGTATTCCGATGTGCGAGATGACAGCTGAACAGTTCCGTCAGGTAGTGGATGTGGATTTGAACGCTCCGTTCATCGTTTCAAAGGCTGTGATTCCCAGCATGATTAAGAAAGGTCACGGAAAAATTATCAACATCTGTTCCATGATGAGTGAACTGGGACGTGAAACTGTTTCTGCATACGCTGCTGCCAAAGGTGGTTTGAAGATGCTGACCCGTAACATCGCTTCCGAATACGGCGAATTCAATATCCAGTGTAACGGCATCGGTCCGGGTTATATCGCTACTCCGCAGACCGCTCCGTTGCGTGAACGTCAGGCTGATGGTTCCCGCCATCCGTTTGATGCATTCATTGTGGCCAAGACTCCGGCTGCCCGCTGGGGAACTCCGGAAGATTTGATGGGTCCTGCCGTATTCCTGGCTTCTGACGCATCTAACTTCGTAAACGGTCACGTATTGTATGTAGACGGTGGTATTCTGGCTTATATCGGCAAACAGCCCAAATAATGCACAGACCTGTATTCGAGAATAAAAAAATGTCATTCTGGGGAGGAGAATTCTTTCTCAGGATGACTTTTTGGTACATATACATAAGATAAAGATAATATTATGAAAAAGACATTGTTTGCTTTTGCTGCCTGTGGCACTGTGTTGCTGGCAGGATGTGGCAAATCAGAATCGGTCACAGTGACGGTTTCGAACCCTTTGGATATGGAACGGACGGGGGAGATGGTAGAAGTCCCCGTCGACGATATTTATGAGCAGTTGAACCTGTCCGACACGGCCCAGTTTGTCATTTATGATGACAAGGCGCAGGAAGTTCCTTATCAGCTCACCTACGATGACAAGGTGATATTTCCGGTCTCTATAGCCTCCAATGCTTCTGTGAATTATACCATACAACAGGGTACTCCTTCCCTTGTGAATGCGGTGGTATATGGACGGTATTATCCGGAGCGTCTGGACGACATTGCCTGGGAAAACGACCGTGCGGCTTACCGTGCATACGGTCCGGCTCTGCAAAGAAGCGGGGAGAAAGCCTATGGTTATGATGTGTTTACCAAGAGCGTAGAAGAATTGGTGGTAGAAGACCGCTATGCCATGGAACTGGATTCCATGGCGTGGGTGCAAATCAATGCACTGCGTGAAGTGGGCAAGAAAGAAGCCGCCGATAGCTTGGTACGTACGATTTCCTATCATGTAGACCATGGCAACGGAATGGACTGCTATGCGGTAGGTCCTACGCTGGGAGGTGGAACTTCTGCATTGATGCTGGATTCGACAATCGTATATCCTTATTGCTACAAAGATTACGAGATATTGGACAATGGACCACTGCGTTTCACCGTCAAACTGGTCTTCAATCCGTTGGTGGTGAAGAATGACTCGAATGTGATAGAAACCCGCGTCATACAGTTGGACAAAGGCTCCCAGCTGAACAAAACCACGGTGACCTATGATTACCTGACACAACCCACTCCCGTGGCTGCCGGTCTGGTATTACATGCGGCCAACCCGAAAGGTTATGCGTATGATGCTTCTGCAGGTTATATCTCTTATGCTGACCCGACCACAGAGCCAGGTTCAGACAACGGAATCGTGTACGTAGGTGCTGTGTTCCCTGAAACCGTACAAACCCGCGTGCAGCTGTTTGATAAACCTGTAGGCGATGCCTTGGGACATGTATTGGGGATATGCGGTTATGAATCGGGTAACGAGTTTGTCTACTACTGGGGTTCCGGATGGAGCAAGTACGGTTTCCCGAAAGCCGACGATTGGAACAACTACCTGAAAGACTATGCCCAAAAGGTACGCAACCCGTTGACGGTCACCATTCAGAAATAAGAGACTGTCATTATTCGGACAGACCAAACATAAAAAAGCGCAGGGTAAACGTGGAGGTTTGCCTTGCGCTTTTTCTGTGTCAGGGAAATACCTTAAACTCGTATCCTTCCTTCAAGAGCCATTCAATGGAGCGGGGAAGGGCATATTTGAGGTTGTTTTCCGACTTCAAAGAGTCGTGAAACGTAATGATGGAGCCGTTTCGGGCATATTTCTTGACCTTTTCGAATACTTGCGGACCGTTGAGCCGCTTGCTGTAATCCCGGGTCACCAAGTCCCACATCACAATCTGATATTTTTTTTTCAGCACGTGATACTGCATCCAGCGCATGTGGCCGTGAGGAGGGCGGAAGAGGTTCGTCTGAAGATAAGCGTTGGCCTTGTCCGTGTTGGCCAGGTAATTCCGGCTCAGGAACTCAAATCCACGTATGTGGTTGAATGTATGGTTGCCGATGCGGTGTCCTCGTTCCACCACCATCTGGAACTCCTTCGGATGTTTCCGTACGTTGTCGCCCACCATGAAAAAAGTGGCTTTTATGTGGTATTTGTCCAACAAGTCGAGCACCCAAGGCGTGATGTCGGGTATCGGACCATCGTCGAAAGTCAGATACACCGACTTCTCGGTCTTGTCCATGCGCCATAAGGCCTTAGGGTACAACAGACGGATGAATTGGGGAGGTTGTTCAATGAACATGCTTTCGTTGTTTTTTAGAGGTTGTGTAATATCCGGAAGTCAGCCGAAAAAAATGTCATTCCGGAGCAAGCATAAGGTGAATCATCTTTTGCTGTGTCCAGAATGACATTTTATATCTGATGCTACAGCTGTCAGTAACGTTTACTGAGCCTGTTTACTGGTTCCTACCCGTTGTTCAAGCAATTTGTACAGCTGGTCAAACTTCTGTGCGTAATGCAAGGCCGAATCGGTTTCCTTTCCTGTCTTGCTGTCCTTGATGTTAGCCAAGGTCTTGCACACATCATCCAGTATGTAGAAATAACGCATGCAGTTCTCGTAAGAGCTGGTAAAGCGAGTATCGTCCAGGCTCAGGTACCAGGTAGCATATTCCACTGCATTGTTGGCCAGTTCGTTGAGAATCTTCTCTGCCTTCTGGGTTTGTCCCAATGCCAGGTAGTTGTCGGCCATCTCCTTGGAGCTGCTCATCACGTAATCGTGAGGAACCGTGGTGGAAGGAATAACCTTCTCGCAGTAGTCGAGTGCCTTCAGAGCCTTGTCCTTTTTGCCTTCCTTAATCAGCTGGCTGGTCAGTTGCACGAACATGCGGCGGTGTGTATCGCACATGCGCAGTACCGTTTCATCCAGATAGATGTTCGGGTTGTCGATGCCGCCGAACTTGAACTTGTGCATCAGGTTGTCGTACATCTTCTCACTGTCCAGACGTCTGCCCAGCTGCGCGTTGTCGAACGGAGTGATACGATAGGCCAGTCCTTCCTGCAGGAAGTTGTTGGTCAGGTTCAGGTGATTTTCCGAACCTACGGTGATGGCCATGTACATCGGGCGTTCCCAGTTGGTGTTGGCCAGCATTTCCAGCATCATCAGCTCACTCTTGTACAACACCCGTTTGCCTTTCAGCGAAATGTGCATATAGTCTGGAATAGAATCAGGTGTCAGCATGCCCGAACGTTTGATGGCTTCCTTGTCCAGCTTGATGACGATACTGTCGGTCGGAATCATCTGCAAGTCTTCTTTCGGCGAGCGCACCCAGTGTTCCAGAATGTTCTTCAGCTCGTAGGGATTGTCTCCGAATTCCTTGGCCGCTTCTTCCGGGTTTTTCTTGTAGAATTCCAATACCGTAGGCATGGCATCCGGACGTACATACACGGCTTCGTTGTGGCCGGATACATAGTCAATACGTTCCCAGTCGATAGGAACCGATGGAGAATCGTAGGCCGGACGGCGCATCTGGTCGATGTACCAGTCGGTCTGCAGGTAACTCAGGTTGCAGACACGTACATCCGTGCGCACACCTTCCGTTTCCTGGTTGTACCACAAGGGGAAAGTATCGTTGTCACCGTTGGTGAAGAGAATCGGATTTCCCTTGTCTGGTACGGAGTTCAGGTAGTTCTGTCCGAAATCACGGCAGGTATAGCGGCCGCTGCGGTCGTGGTCGTCCCAAGTCTGGCTGACCATCTGTATCGGTACCAGCAGACACACCACGCTGGCCAGAATGGCCGCAGGCTTTTCGTTGATTTTCTTGCTCAGATATTCCGCTATGGCAGCGACTCCCAGTCCAATCCAGATAGCAAACGCATAGAAGGAACCTGCATACGCATAATCTCGTTCACGCGGCTGTTGCGGTGTCTGGTTCAGGTAAAGCACGATGGCCAGTCCGGTCATGAAGAAGAGGAAGAAGACTACCCAGAATTGCTGGATACCTTTTTCGCCCCTGTAGGCTTGCCAGAACAGACCGATGAGTCCCAGAATCAGCGGCAGACAGTAGAACACATTGTGTCCCTTGTTGTTTTTCAGCTCGCTCGGAAGCAGGGACTGGTCGCCTACCAGCATGTTATCGATGAAAGGGATGCCGGTAATCCAGTTGCCATGTTCAATTTCTCCCTGGCCCTGGATGTCGTTCTGACGTCCGGCGAAGTTCCACATGAAATAACGCCAGTACATGTAGTTCAGCTGATAGATGAAGAAGAACTTGATGTTATCCCATTGAGTCGGAATCTTGACCATAATCATCTCGCCACACTGGTCGTAAGGCACCTGACGTCCTTCCACGCCGCCCAACCAGTCTTCATAGGCCTGTGCATGCACGTCGCTGTACATACGCGGGAACAACATGTTCTGCGCATATTTGTATTCCGTCTTGTGACGTACGATTTCGTAGCTGTCTTTTTCGTCCGGACGTTCCTTTTCTTTCCGCTGGTAGACAGGTGCACCTTCTTCCACGTCGTACACACAGCCCCCTTCCGTCGGTTTCAAGGCCGGTTTGGAAGCGTACGTTTGTCCGTAGAACAGCGGACGGGTACCATACTGTTCACGTCCCAGGTATTCTCCCAGCGTAAAGATATCCTCCGGAGAGTTCTGGTCCATCGGCGTGTTGGCCGAAGAACGGATGACAATGACGGCATACGAAGAGTAGCCCACTACAATCATCATCATGGCCAGCAGGCTGGTGTTCAGCGTGCGGGCACTGACACGGTACTTCTCGCTGAGGTTGGCGAAGAGGTAGATGGCCAGAATAGCCAGCACGATTATACCGATGAATACGCTGCTCCATCCGTGTCCGTAGAACGGAATACCCAGCAGACCCACCGTGGTGAGGAAAGAGATGTTCATCCGCTTGCGGCTTTTCACCGTGTAGCTTTCATATACACCCCAGATGATGCTTGCGGCCAGGATAATCATGTAGATGATGACACCCGTATTGAAAGGCATGCCGAAGTCGTTGACAAACAGTAGTTCAAACCATCCGCCCACTTTCACGATGCCCGGCACGATGCCGTAAAGCACGACTGCTACCAGCACCATGGAACCAATCAAGGCAATCAGGCTGCCTTTCAGGTTGGCATTGGGGTTTTTCTTGTAATAATATACCAGTACGATGGCCGGAATACAAAGCAGGTTCAGCAGGTGTACGCCGATGGACAACCCTGTGAGGTAGGCAATCAGAATCAGCCAGCGGTCACTGTGAGGCTCGTTTGCCCGGTTCTCCCATTTCAGAATCAGCCAGAAAACGAGGGCTGTGAACAAGCTGGAGTACGCATATACTTCTCCTTCCACGGCACTGAACCAGAAGGTATCACTCCACGTATAAGCCAAGGCACCCACGAGTCCCGAACCCATGATGGCAATCAGTTTTCCGGTTGTCATCTGGTTCTCATCCGGGCAAATCAGTTTCTTGGCCAGATGGGTGATGCTCCAGAACAAGAACAGGATACATGCGGCACTCATCAGGGCACTCATGATATTGACCATGCGGGCCACTTGTGTAGGGTCACTGGCAAACTGACTGAACAAATTGGCGGTCAGCATGAAGAAAGGTGCGCCGGGAGGATGTCCTACTTCCAGCTTATATCCGGTGGTAATGAATTCCGGACAGTCCCAGAAGCTGGCTGTCGGTTCGATGGTCATGCAGTAAGTAAATGCGGCCACCGCAAAAGTGAGCCAGCCAACCAGGTTGTTAATCTTGTTGTACTGTTTCATGAATTATTTTTGGTTTCTCGTTAAAATTCAATGCGGCAAAGATAGCAAACATTTGCAAATCAAGTCCCAAAAGTAAATGATAATGTTGCAAAAGGCGTTAAAAGCGGCCCTTTACTCTTCATGGTGATGGCATTTCAGGATGCGATGAGGCAAATTGCCATGTCCCAGCAGTTCGATGGGACACTCAAACTGCGTTTCCAGCCACTCGGCGGAGACTTCCGTATCCGGATGGTAATCCAGTGTGCCGTTCACGCAGGCCACACTCTTCACGTTCTGCAGAATGGTGCCGATGTCATGACTCACCAGGACGATGGCACGTTCCTTGTTGATTTCCTCCAATAAAGCATAAAGCCGGGCTTCAAAGCGCTTGTCGATATATGTGTTGGGCTCGTCCAGAATCACCACTTTGGGGTCGGAAACCAGCGCCCGTCCCAGCAAAGCCCGTTGCAGCTGTCCGCCGCTCAGTTGTCCGATGGCCCTTTGCTCCAGTCCTTCCAGTCCCATGCGGACAATGGTCTGCCGCACTTTCTCGTGCTGTTCCTTGGAGAAAGCACGAAACAATGATTTCTGCTTGTTCAGTCCCGACAGCACTACTTCGTAGACCGAAATCGGGAACTTCTTGTCGATACGGTTGTATTGGGGAAGGTAGCCCATGGTAATTTCATCCACTTCCTTTCCCGCCTCAAAAAATTGGATGCGGCCGGAAGTGGGTTTCAGCAAGCCCAGTATGATTTTCATCAACGTGGTTTTTCCTCCTCCGTTCGGTCCGATGACTCCCAGAAAATCTTTTTCTGCAATTTCCAGGTTTACATTTTCCAAGACCTTTTTCTGGTCGTATGCGGCCGATATTCCGGTCAGTCTGATAAGCGGTTGGTTCATGGGCGATTGTTTATTGCTCGTTTTTGCTCAGGGATTTGGCGATATGAATCATTTCCTTGTCCCAGTTGTAAGTCAGCGGGTTGATGGGTACGATTTTCAAGTGAAGCTCCTGCGCTATCACTTCGGCATTGCGTTGGTCGAACTCCTGCTGTACGAATACCACCCGCACCTGTTTCTGCTTGCAGGTGTTCATCAGCTCCTGCAGATGCGTGGGCGAAGGTTCTTTTCCTCCCTCCTCGATGCTGATTTGCTGCAGGCTGTAGTCGCGGGCAAAATAACTCAGTGCCGGATGGTAAATCAGGAAGCTCGGGTCGGCATTCGACAGGTAGCGCTGCATTTCCCGCTCCGTACGGTCAATCACCTGTTGCAGGCTGTCCAGCCGGTTTTGATAATACGCTTGGTTGTCGGGGTCAATCTCCGACAGCGCCTTGCAGATGTTGGCCGAGATGATGTGGGCATTCGGTATCGAATTCCAGATATGCGGCTCCACGCCGTCCAGGTTTCCATGCGTATGGGCATGCGGATGTATCTCATGAATAAGGTCGACTCCTTGCGACATGTCGTAAAACGGCAGTTTGGGCGTATTGGCCTGCAATCTTTCAGTCCAGGTCTGTTCAAAGCCGATGTGTCCGATACGCAGGTAGGCTTTGCTCCGTGCCAAATCAACGAGCTGTTGTGGGGTAGGGTCGTAAGTTTCGGGATTCCCTCCTTTGGGAACGATGCTCACCACCTGGAACTTGTCTCCGGCGATGGCTTCCGTGAAGTAGCGTAGAGGTTCAATGGTTACGGTCAGTGTTTGTCGTTTGTCGTTCCCCTCATTTCCTGTACATGCGGCGAGTACCAGCCCCATCAGAAGCAGGAAAAGGTATTTTTTTGTGCACATATATTCAGCTATTAGATAAGTATTTTTGCAAAGCTACAAAATCTTTCCGAGGCTTGAAAGCAAGCGTCTGAAGTTTCGTGTGGAGAGAAGGGAAAAACTCTTCTTGACCGTCTTATTTTTTTTTCAGCTGGAGTAAGTGGGGGGTGCCTGGGGGAAAGGATATGTTTCGAAAGCAATAATGGGCAAATTCTCTTGCATGAATCGGAAAATGTTTTCTTGTTTTGTATGTTTCTCACAGCGGAGCCCTACGTTTTCCACCGCAGAAACGTATGTTTCCGGTGTGGAAAACGTAGGGCTCGCGGGCGGGAAACATAGACAATGTCGCCGCTTTTCACCTTTTATGACACGGTGTTTTCAAATTTCCTTGCTGGCACGGAGAATCTCCCGTTTGCCTCCCGGAGGACCCGGAAGCCGTTCTACGGTGAATCCGGCAGCCTGAAGCATTCTTCTTACCACGCCTTTGGCACAGTAGGTGGTAAGGATGCCGCCGGGATTCATTTGCCGGTACAGGTGGTCAAAAAGGGGCTGGCTCCACATTGCCGGCTGTTTTTCCGGTGCGAAGGCATCGAAGTAGACCACGTCGTAGTGAGACTGGAAATCGAAGTGCGTGAAATCTCCTTCTATCTTGTGCAGGGTGAAACAGGGAGAGAGGCGGACAGGCCGGTTCCATGGGGCAGCGTGCAGGGCATAGAACTTTTCGCTGGCTTCCGGGGCGATTATCTCCGGATATCCCAGTTTCCGCACGATGTCTTCTCCCAGCGGGTATCGCTCGATGCTGGTGAAACAGACTTCTCTATGCTGTTTCTCAGCTTCCAGCAGGGTCAGAAAGGCATTCAGCCCGGTACCGAACCCGATTTCCAGTACATGAGGATTTTCCGCCTGCGAGTGGTTCAGCCCCATCTGGATGAAGATGTGCTGCGATTCTGTCAAGGCTCCTTTCACGGAGTGATAATGCTCGTCCAGTTCCGGCACAAACAGGGTGTTGCTTCCGTCGGCTGTCGTTTCAAGTGTAATCATAAAGCTATCAATTGCGTTGTTGCAAAGATACGCATATCCTGTAAGTAAGGAAAATATGTGCCGGTTTCTTATTGGAGATATTGGAATACGCCCAGTGCCGTGGCCACGATGATGGCATAGCGTGCCAGCTTGCCGATGGTCATGGCAAGGGTGGTAATCCAGAAGTTGCCCCGCATGAAACCCAGGGCGATGAGCAAGGCGTCGCCGATGACGGGCAGGAACGAGAAGAAGGCCATCCATGAACCCCGTCCGTGAATGAAGCGGACGGCTCGGTCCATCTGCTTCTTGTCGACCTTGAAATATTTTTCAATCCATTCGGTCTTTCCCATCCGTCCTATCCAGTAGCAGGTCACACCTCCCAGGGCATTGCCTGCCGTGGTGAAAAGAGTAGACCACACCGGGTCCAGTCCCAGCCCCACGCAGGCCAGCAGGACCACTTCCGAACTGAAGGGCAGGATGGTACCTGCCAGGAAAGCCGAGAGAAACATCCCCCAGTATCCCCAGTCTATCAGAAATTGAATAAATGCATCCATACATTAAATATACATACGCCAATCCAGAGGGCGAAGGCTGCCCACAGGAAGATGCGGGTAAAACGGTTGAAGGTCAGTGCCAGCAGGTGTCCTCCCAGGATGGAGCCTGCGATGAGCGTCATGGTGAAAAAGGTATTGAAATGGGAAGGGATGAGTATCATGCAGACCAGGGTGGCCGCTCCGGTGATGAGAAGGATACGGAGCATGATACGTGTCTGTACCTTGTCCTGATAGATATGCAGCAAGCCTTCTATACCACAGATGAGGATAATCAGCAGAGCCGCACCGCCGGATACCAGCTGGGACAGTGACAGCACGGAATAGTCTATCGGAGGAAAGCTGGAAAGCTGCAGGAACGGTTCGCCGATTTTTTCCGGCGTGCCTGTGTACAGGTGGTAGCAAAGCATAATCCAGTAGGGGGTGAAGATACCCGTCAGGCCCGCAAAGAAAGTGCGGAGAGTAAACGCGCGCAATCCCATCATGTAAAAGTAAATCAGAGGAATGAAATACAAGGTCTGTGGCAACAGGAAACTGCTGATGCCGATGCAGAGAAAGGTGTGGAAGATAGGGATGGCCGCGTAGGGCGACTCATAACTCCGGAACAGATAGGCAAAGCTGATGACAAACAGCAGTGGAATCCATTGTTCGTGCGAGTAGGTGTGCAGGAAAGGAATTCCCCCAAAGAAAAAAAGATACAGGGCCGCATGCAGCGTGGTACGTGTGCGGATGAGCGAGAAAGTGGTGTTCAGCTCTATCAGGAAGTAGGTTATCAGGCCGTGAATGGCCAAAGAAATGAAGTCCGTTTCTTCGTGGTAGGTGATGGCCCATAGAAGCAGACAGAAAATAACGGCAACAGGAAGAGTGATTCTTCCTGTTGCCAGTTCATATTGAAATTTGTTTCGCGCAAGCATGTTTAGAGGTCGAATCCGATGTCAGAACGGAAATATTTCTTCTCGAAGTGGATTTTTCCTGCATTCCGGAAAGACTGTGCCAAAGCTTCTTCCTTGTTGGCACCGTAAGAACTGACGGCGATGACACGTCCGCCGGAAGTCACTACCTGTCCGTCTTTCAGGGCCGTACCGGCATGGAATACGGTGCTTCCGCCTGCTTTGGCTTCCTCGATGCCGCTAATCGGAAATCCCTTTTCGTAAGCCTCCGGATAGCCTCCGGATACCAGCATGACGCAGACAGCCGACCGTGGGTCGATTTCCAGCGTCTTTTCGTTCAGGTTGCCCTGGGCTACTCCCTCGAAGAGGTCTACCAGGTCGCTCTTGATACGCAGCATGACGCTTTCTGTCTCGGGGTCGCCCATACGGACATTGTATTCGATGACCATCGGTTCACCTTTCACGCTAATCAGTCCGAAGAAGATAAATCCTTTGTAGTCGATACCTTCTGCCGCCAACCCTTCTACCGTAGGACGGATGATGCGGTCTTCCACTTTCTTCATCCAGTCAGCGTCGGCAAACGGAACGGGAGAAACAGAACCCATACCGCCGGTGTTCAGGCCTT
This sequence comes from Bacteroides mediterraneensis, assembly GCF_900128455.1. Taxonomy (GTDB): domain Bacteria; phylum Bacteroidota; class Bacteroidia; order Bacteroidales; family Bacteroidaceae; genus Phocaeicola; species Phocaeicola mediterraneensis. The sequence continues at coordinate 121,506 of NZ_LT635783.1, forward strand.
TGTCGCCTTCACCGATACGCTTGTAGTCTTTGGCTTCCGGCAGAATCTTGTAACTCTTTCCGTCGGTCAGTACGAATACCGAACATTCAATGCCGCTCAGGAATTCCTCGATTACCACCGTAGCCGAAGCGTTGCCGAACATGCCGCCCAGCATTTCCTTCAGTTCCTTCTTGGCTTCTTCCAAGGTAGGGAGAATCAGCACCCCTTTTCCGGCACAAAGTCCGTCGGCCTTCAGCACGTAAGGAGCTTCCAGTGTTTCCAGGAAAGCCAGTCCCTCTTCCAGATTGGCTGCAGTAATGCTCTTGTATCCGGCTGTCGGGATGTGGTGACGTTGCATGAATCCTTTGGCAAATTCCTTGCTTCCTTCCAGTACGGCTCCTGCTTTCGACGGTCCGATGACCGGAATCTGTTTCAAGGCTTCATCATGCTTGAAGAAATCATATACCCCCTTCACCAGCGGGTCTTCCGGACCTACCACTACCATGTCGATACCGTTGTCGATGACAAATTGCTTGATACCTTCAAAGTCGTCGGCCTTGATGGCTACATTTTCGCCCACTTCGCGTGTGCCGGCATTTCCCGGAGCTATGTACAACTTCTCAATTTTCGGGCTTTGTGCGATTTTCCATGCCAGTGCATGTTCGCGTCCTCCTGAACCTAACAGTAAAAGTTTCATATACGTATCTGTTTTTTAGTCGATTATTTCAAATGGTCTTCAAAATAGCGGGTGATGTGTTCGTGCAGGTGTACACGGTCGCGCCCCATCATGTTGTGTCCGTCTTCCGGATAAATGAAGAGGTCGGGGTGTGTGCCAGCTTCGATACATGCTCTCAGGAACGTGTAAGTGTGCTGGGGTACGCAGGTGGGGTCGGTTCCGCCGATGATGATTTCCAGACGGCCTTTCAGGTTGCCGGCTTTCAGTTTCAGGTCGGAGCCTTTGTAGCCTTCCGGATTCGCCTGTGGCGTATCCATGTAACGTTCGCCGTACATCACTTCATAGAACTTCCAGTCGATGACCGGTCCGCCGGTTACCCCCACTTTGAAAATATCGGGATAAGTCAGCATGAGGTTGGTGGTCATGAAACCGCCGAAGCTCCAGCCATGTACGCCTATGCGTTCACCGTCTACGTACGACAGGGATTTCAGGAATTCCACTCCTTTCACCTGGTCTTTCATCTCTTCCACTCCCAGGTGACGGAATGTACAGTTTTCAAACGCCAATCCCCGGTTGTCACTTCCCCGGCTGTCTACCGTCAGCATGACATATCCTTTCTGTGCCATGTACAGGTCCCATCCTCTGGCATCGTAGAAGCGCGTGTTGTGGATGAGCTGTGCATGCGGTCCGCCATATACATAGATGATGGCCGGATATTTCTTGTTCGGGTCAAAGTCCACCGGTTTAATCAGGCGGTAATATAAATCCGTCTTTCCGTCGGCAGCTTTAAGAGTTCCGAGGGTGATTTCCGGCAAGTTGAACTGACTGCGCATCGGGTCGTCGGCCTTCAGCAGGGTGGTTCCCTTCTTGCCGCTGGTAGGTAGCAAGGTGATTTCCCGTCCCACGGTGAAAGAAGAGAAGTTATCTATCAAATACGTACCGCTGGCGGAGAGAGAAGCCCGGTGCATGCCGTCTTTTTCTCCCAGTAGTGTACGTTTCCCGGTTTTCACGTTGAGGCTGAACAGATTGGTCTGCAGCGGAGAGATTTCCGTACTGCCGATAATAATCTCCTTCTTGTCCGCATTGAATCCTAAAATATCCTGAACCAGCCAGTCACCTTGGGTCAAAGGAGTGACTTTCAGGTGCTCCAGGTAGGTGCTGCCTTCCAGTTTGCCATTCTTCCAAACTCCTTCTCCTTTGGTTTTCGTATCCATCAGGTACAGGTGGTTGAAACCGTCGCGCTGGCTTTGGTAGATGAACTGAGTTTCATCCCATGGCAGGAATACCAATGGGTGTTGAGGTTCTACGTATTTCGGATGCTTTTCTTCATACAGGATACCTTCCTTTTCTCCGGTGGCAGCCTGATAGCTGACCAGCTGTGCATGGTTCTGGTCGCGGTTCAGCTCGATGACGTAGATATGCTGCTCGTCGGGCGACCAGCTGACATTGGTGAAATAACGGTCGGTAGGGTCGCCTGCCTGCAAGTAAATCACTTTCCCAGTTTTTACATCGTACACTCCCACGGTCACCTTGTGGCTGGTCATGCCCGCCATCGGATATTTGTCCGGTTCCAGGGTAGCGATACGGGTGGAAGTATTTACCTGCGGATAATCGGTCACCATACTCTGGTCCATGCGGTAGAAAGCCAGGTAGTTTCCTTTCGGACTCCAGAATGTACCCTTATAGATGCCAAACTCGTTGCGGTGTACAGCCTGACCGTAAACCACTCCTTCTTCCGTCTGTGACGGATTGATTTGCCGGCTTTCTTCTCCCTTGTCGGCTACAAACAGACCGTTGCCGATGGTATAGGCTACTTTGTCATTGGCCTTGCAGAAGTCCAGGTTACCTGCTTTTTCGTTCAGGCGGAACAGGTTGGTAATCTTTTTCTGTCCGAAATCATATTCCACCCAGTAGTTGCTTTGCTGGAATACAATTACTTTCCGTTCCGCCCAAGGCAATGAAGCAGCCATCAGACTGCGGAGCGGTTTCAGTTCGTGCGATAGCTGGAAAGGCTTTTCTCCTTTTTCAAGAGCCTGGTTCACTTCTTCCAAGGTTACCAGTACGGTTTCCTTGCCATCTTTCAACTGGATACGGCGGATATTTTCCACGTCCGCGCGTACACATACATCCCCCCACCATTGCAGTCCCGGAATGTTCTTGGGCATCAGGTTGAAATAATTGTTGCCGCCCGGAATGACATCTTCCAGCGTATAGGCAGCTTTTTTTTCCTGGGCAAAAGTGGTGAGGACGGTCATACTACATAAAAAGAAGAATAAAAATATACGTTTCATGTGTGACTTGTCTTTAATCCTGTGAATTTTCTTCTTCCTCGCTGCGGCGCTTGTGCATGTAGCGAGGAGCAGGAGCCGCTTTCGGGCGTCCGTCATCCGTAGAAGGACGCGGGTTGCGCGGTTTCGGTTCCTCTTTGTATTTGAATTCTTTGCGGCGTTCGCGGGTAAATTCTTTTCCGTCGCCGGCTTTCCGTCCGCGGAACGTTTCTTTCTGGTCGGAATCTTTGCGGAAACCTTCTTTGCGTTCGCTTCGGAAACCTTCTTTCCGTTCTCCACGAGCGCCCTCTTTGCGTTCCTTACGTACGTATTCCACTTTTTCTCCGTGATGACGCGGGCGGGCCGGTTTCTCTTCGTGCTTCGGCTTGAACTCCTTGTCACTGTTTTCTGAGCGGAATTCCTTGTATTTCCCGTCAAAAATCTGGTATTTGCGGAACTGACACTCCAAGGCACCGTTGAACAAAGGTACTTTCACGGAAGCCTTCAGGCCAATCTGGTCGAAACATTCGTCGCGGTAGCTCAGAATCCAGGCATCGTTTCCTGTGAAGGCATGTTTCAAACGTTCCCCAATCATCTGGTAGAGGCCCAGCAAATCGTCGGAAGAGATACGTTCTCCATACGGCGGGTTGGTGATGATGATGCTTTTCTGTTCTGGCTTTTCAAACTGCTGGAACGGTTGGATTTTCAGGATGACATCCTTGCTGACTCCTGCCGCTTTCACGTTGTGCTGGGCAATCTCGTTGGCTTTCGGATTGTTGTCGTACCCGTAAATCTTATGCGCGAATTCACGTTCCTGTGAATCATCGTTATAAATGGCATCGAAAAGTTCCTGGTCAAAATCTTTCCATTTTTCGAATCCGAACTCTTTGCGGAACACTCCCGGCGCAATGTTACGGGCTATCAGGGCCGCTTCGATAGGGATGGTACCTGAACCGCACATCGGATCAATCAGGTCGCATTCGCCTCTCCAGCCTGTCATCAGAATCATACCGGCAGCCAACACTTCATTCAGCGGTGCTTCCACTTGTTCCTGACGGTAGCCTCTGCGATGGAGGGATTCGCCGGAACTGTCGAGTGCCAGTGTACATTCTTCTTCCGCAATGTGAATGTGAATGGCCAGGTCCGGATTACTGATACGTATGGAAGGACGGTTGCCAGTCTTTTCACGGAAATAGTCGACCACTGCATCCTTCACCTTGTAGGCCACAAACTTGGAATGGCGGAATTCGCTGGAATAAACCACGGCATCCACGGAAAAACTGCTCATGTTGTCGAGGTATTTCTCCCATTCGATGCTTTTCACGGCTTCATATACTTCGTCGGCCGTCTTGGCTGTGAAATGTTTGATGGGTTTTAAAATACGGATGGCGGTGCGCAGGCAGAAGTTTGCCTTATACATCATGGCCTTGTCGCCGGTGAAAGAAACCATGCGTCGGCCGATTTCAATGTTGCTGGCTCCCAGCTCTGTGAGTTCTTGTGCCAGAACTTCTTCCAGTCCCTGGAAGGTCTTGGCGATAAGCTCGAATTCTTGATTCATCTTGATAAAATTACGTAATTTCAATTGATAGGGGCAAAATTACGAAAATTCGGCTTGCTAATCAACTGTTTGAAAATGTTTTCTGTGGAAATGTCATTTTGCCAGAGAGTTAAAGGAGGTTTTCGATGTCTTTGAGAATGACGTGTTTGAAGTAAGATGAAGAAACTCTGTTTCATTTTTTAGGCTTTTCAGAGTTAGGTAATAAAAATCCCCTCTCATTTATTGGAGCGAGCCATAAAGAGAGGGGAAAGTACCTATTGAAACTTTATAAGGGAGTCCTGAAAGGAAATTTTATTTTCCACCCATTTCATATCCTGGTGTTTGAACCAGCAATGGGTCATTGTTCAAGTCGCTGGTGCTAAGTGGCCAAAGTACACGGTAAGACTGGGTGGGAGAGATGAGAGGTTCTGCAACCAGTTGTGGGGCAGGGGTCTCTTCCCATTTGTTGGGGCTTAGTTCTTTCCATTTGGGATGAGAAGCAAGGTCAAGCCCATAAGCTATACTGCCTTCACTGTGGAATACCAGATGGTCTGTTTCTCCGCAGTTGGGGCTTACAGACATACGGCGAACATCGTACCAACGTTGACCTTCCTGGATGAATTCTTTATCTTTTTCGTGGAGGATAGCCACCTCATTTTCAAGAAAGGTTCCCGGTTTATAGCCGTATGTGGCTTCGTTCCAATTAGTCTCACCGTATGCACGTTCACGTACTTTATTGATGTAATATTTGACATTGGCATTGTCGTTTTCCATGTTGGCTATTTCTGCCAGATACAAATAAGCCAACGGTAAACGGTAAATGGGCTGGTCGCCGTTAAAACATTTGTATCCGGTAGTTTCCAATACAGAACCTAAATTCTTACATACAAACGTTCCTCTTAATTGGGTTTTAGCTTTATCATGCCATGAAGGATAAAGTGAGGCGTCCCGGCGGGTGTCTTTGTCATCAAACTGGTACCATAAGGCATTGCTATATTGGTAGCGGTGTACTTGCCCCGGAACTGTCAAAGGGTTGTCCCACAGATTTCCCTCATTGTCGTATGCTGTCCCCTTTGTATATCCGGTGGTGATAGAATAGGTAAAACCTCCAGGTATACCATTGGGGCTTTCAGTATCAGAATGCATGAAGGCCAGAATAATTTCGGAGTTTTGTTTGTTGTTCACTTCAAAAACCTTTTTAAAAGTAGGCTGTAAAGATAATCCGTAGTTCTTTGTCACATTCGTAAAATAGGTTTTTGCTATAGCAAGATCCTCTTTTACGATGGGTTGGTCGCCCGTAGCCACTTTGGCATTCCACAAGTAGACTTCGCCGGCAAGCATTTCGGTGGCAGCTTTAGACCAATAATATTTGGCGTTTTTGTGGTCATCATTAAAGTTAAAAGAATCTTGATTGCCGAAGTTTTCCAAAGACACTCGGATATCCTCCTTTATCTGTTTCATGGTTTCGGAAGCTTTGGCACGAGCCATGTACAGCTGAGCCGCATTATAATTTCCTTCCGCTACATCTGGAGTCAGGCGTAAAGGTACTCCTCCGTATGCACGGTACATGAGGAAATAATAGTAAGCGCGCATGCCATAAGCCATTCCCAAGCAATATTTCCTTTTCTCTTCACTGGAGAAATAATTTGCCGATTCTACGTTCTTGATGAACAGGTTGACATTGGATATCAATCCCCAGTATCCGCCAAAGTTGGATACTGCATAGTTTGTCTGCGACAGATTTTGGTCTCGGAGAATCTGGTCGGAAAGAGAAGAACCGTCGGAGCCTCCTGTTTCTCTTGTATAAGCTCCTCCACGTAACTCACCATACGTAATATTGATTTGGAAGCTACGCCCTCTCAATTGTGACATCTGTGCACTAAGGTTTCCTATGGCTTGTGATTCTGTTTTCCAGAAATTTCCTGCTCCATAATAATCTATAGGATTAAGGTCGAGCCAGTCCGAGCAGGATGTCATCCCCATGCCGGTGGTAATAATTACGGCAGATAGTAAAGCGTATATTTTATTTCTTTTCATAATTTGTGGTCTTTAATGTAAAGTTTAGAATGTAATGTCAAGTCCGAACAACACAGTCCGAGGCAGAGCATAAGCACCTCCCCAGCCCGAGTTGTTTCCATCGGTAGAAACGATGTAGTCGGGTATGGCACAATCACTGCTTGTCAGATATCCGAGATTCTGTCCTGTGACTGAGAGTCTCAAATTCTGGCAACGGAATTTATTGCATATATTCTTGGGTAGTGAATAGGATAACTGTAGCTCTCTGAAAGCAAGGTAATTACCTTTTGTAACGAATAATTCGGATGTACGTATCCAGTTATTAGCTCCCAATTGGTCGGCCCAAACATAACGAGGGTATTTGGCGTTGGGGTTCTCGGGTGTCCAGGAATCCTTTATGTCTGTTGTCATATTATATGAACCTTGGGCACATCCGTTGATCCATGATTTCATTCCATCGTATGTTACAAATCCTAACCCAAAATCTGTACGCAAATAGAGGGAAAGACCTTTCCAGCTTAAAGTGGTGTTGAAACCTCCATTCCATTTAGGGGTTGTGTTTCCGAGCACTTTTCTGTCGTAAGAGTCTATTTTCCCATCATTGTTGATATCTTCAAACATGAGGTCTCCACGTGCCAGCTCTGTTGTTTTACCTGTCCAGCCTGCATCTTTAAGCTTTTGCAAACCTTTCTCGCCATAGTAAACAGCAATAGATTGTGATATATCACAATAACCGTCGACCAGATCTTTTTCAGTACGAACCATCTTGTTTACGCCATATCCTACCAATACGTTATAAGGCGTCTGTCCTTCCTGCAAGCCACCTACGAAATGGGTTTCGTTTCCATTTCCTGTATAAATTTCGGTACCTCCCTGGCGATTGTTCTTCAAATCGTTGAAAGGTAATTGTACTACGGTGTTCTTGTTGTAGGCTATGTTGCCACCCAATGTCCAAGTAAAGTCTTTCTTTTTCATCAGATTAGCATTGATGTCTATTTCAATACCGCGGTTACGGAATTTACCGTTGTTGTTGGTTACGGAATTGAATCCAGTTGTAGGTGGTAGTGACAGTGATGCATACTTGTTCGAAGTCAGACGGTCGTAGAAAGTAAATCCAACAGTAAATCTGTTGTTTAAGAAACCAAGGTCGAGGCCTACTTCTGCGGTGCGAGTTTTTTCCCAGCGTAAGTCCGGATTAGGAAGTGTGCTCATAATATATCCGGTGTTTCCATTGTATTTACTAGAGCCGTATGCTCCATGTAAGGTATAGATGCCGATGTAATTGGTATCTATACTGCCGTTAATACCATAGCTGAGGCGCAATTTTCCGTAATTAGCTATGTTTTTGAGTGGAGAATAGAAATTTTCGTCAGAGAAAACCCATCCTGCCGATACACCTGGGAAGAATCCCCAACGGTTGTTTATGAGGCGTGAATAACCGTCCTCACGGAAGGTGAATGCCACGATGTAACGGCCCAGATAGTCGTATTGGAAGCGACCGAAATATGACATAATACGTTCTCGGTTGTGTTCTGTATCTACAGTGCGATAACCTTTCTCATCTGACGTATATCCTAAGTCTGCAAAGTCATCGGTAGGCGCCCCTTTTCCATAGGCATACATGCGTTTATATTGTTTGTCCCAAAACTCGACTCCGGCCATGGCATTGACAGAATGGTCTCCAAACTGTTTGTCGTACGAAGCGATTAAGTTATAAGTCTGGTTGAAATAACGGTAAAATTCCGCCGCAGAGCCGTATTCCGTATTCATGACGGTTTCTGCTTGATTGGTGTGGTAGCCTTTGTTGAATGTTTCCGATGTATATTCGCTATAACTCCATGCCATTGTTCCTCTCAGTTTGAATCCTTCGAACAAAGTCGCTTCCAATGTTTGGGTCATATTGAATTTGTCGGTTTGGTAGTCACGCTGAAATTTGTCGTTTTCGTACAAGTAGTTTCCATCTGCCTTGTTGAGACCGAGCAAATAATTGCCTTCTTCATCTTCTAAGCGAAGAGTCGGTGGAAGGGTGAGGACGCGTCCGAAGTAGTATTTATCCAGGTTGCTGCCATATTGGCTTGCCACGTATCCTGGACCTGTTTGCCAATTTGCACGGTTATAGTTGAATATAGAACTGGCGTCTAACCAGTTGGTGATTTTGTAGCTTCCTGTTAATGCGTATGAATAACGCTTGTAGAAAGAACTTACAGGCAAACCTTTTGAGTCGTAATAGCCTAGACCTGCATAGTACTTTCCTCGTTCATTACCTCCAGAAAAACTCAAGTTGTATTCTTGAGAAAGAGCCGGACTGTTGATGTTATATTGGGAGGCATCGGTATCTTTAAACAAAATCTTGCCGTCTCCTATGGGGTCGTCCATCACCTGCCATCCATGCTTGTTGATGAGATCCTGTTGGTATTCTGATCCGGTATAGTTCAATACATTAAACTGGCTTCCTTTAGACAATTCTGTTGCTCCAGTACCCACGCTGCTATTAGAAGAGGTAAGATTACCCGAGGCTGTACACCAAGGTGTATTGGCGATGGCTTTTCTCATCCAATATATATAATCTTTGCCCGACATCATGTCATAAGTGGGATTATAATATTGTGCACCTACTTTCATGTTGAAGTTGACTTGGGCTTTTCCCGATTTACCTTGTTTGGTGGTTACAAGTATAACACCGTTGGCAGCACGTGCCCCATAAATTGCCGTAGCACCTGCATCTTTCATAACTTCCATTGATTCAATATCGTTGGGATTAAGATCACTCAATCCGTCTGTCCGAATCTGTCCATCCACTACCACGAGTGGAGACCCAGTGCCATTATAACTTGTACCACCACGAAGAGTGATTGTAGGAGTTGCACCTGCAAAACCAGATGTTTGATTTACTTTTACACCTGATATTGCGCCCACCAATGCTTGTGCGGGATCACCGTATGAACCCACTGTTAAAGTTTCCTCGCTTACGCTGGATACTGAGTTGGTAAGTTTTCCTCGCTTCTGCTTTACTCCATAAGCAAGTACCACTACTTCATCCAGTGTCTGTGTATCTTCTTTTAAGGTAATGGTCAGATTTGTGCCATCCCATTTTACGGTCTGTGTGTTATATCCCACGAAAGAAATTTCAATCATGTCTCCTTTCTTTACGTTTGATAATGAGAAGTTTCCATCGATGTCGGTAATGGTTCCGTTGGTGGTTCCTTTCACTATTACGGAAGCACCGATGACAGATTCGCCTGCGGCGTCTTTCACAGTACCTTGACATACACCCGATTGCTGTACGATGTCAATTTCAGATTGGTTTTTGGATAAGTCTGCATACGCCATTCCTGTGGATAGGCTGCCTAGCAGCAGGCATATGCCGACAGACTTAACTTTCTTATTCATAATTTGTACATCCTCAAATCCGCAACTACGCGCCTATATGATACAGAAGCGAAAATAATCTGCATCGTTAGTAAAAAGGGGGCACAGTGCATCGAATGTCACCATAAAGACATATAAACGCCCCTTACCCCACCATGCGACTTGAGGCAATACGCAAAGTCACGACCATAAGTTGTCGGTGTTATCCAAAGTCATTCTGGAACACATCAGCATAAGCGTTGTTGCATGAATAGATATTCAGCACATACTGCCTTGATGTCCTGCCCCATTTGGCTGGCACAGAGATGAACTTGAAGACAAACGCCTTGATGCGGCTTGTTGCTTTGAGTCCGAACCTCTTCACGTCAAGCCTCGCCATGATGAATTTATAGAAGTTGCGTATGAGTGCCGTAAGCAGAAGAAACACCGTGTTTTCTCCCATGAAGGATTTTGGAAGCCTGTTCCAGCCGAATCCGTTATTCATTTCATCGAAGATGCGTTCCTTCCCTCCACGGAGGTTATAGAATTTGACAATCTCTTTCTCGGAAGACTCGTAGTCATTTGTAAGGATGCAGCGGTAGGTGTATTCGCCTTCCCACAGGTCAATCTCACCGTCAATTCGCTTCTGCCTTTGGATTACAAGACGGTATGCCCTCCCTTTCCATTTCTCAACAAGAATGGAGTTCAGTTCAAACTCAATGCCGCCCAGTTCCTCTCTCTTCCACCCTCTGAGTGCAAAGATGTCATCGTAGAGCGAACCGCAGCGGTTGGCGCGGATATAGAAAGTCATGCAATGCTTTCCGACCTCTTCCACAATTTCCTCTGAGCAGGATCCGCAATCTGCCCTGAAACGATTGACTGTCAATCCTTTCTGTTCAATCCTCTCAAAGAATCTCCTCAACGTGTCCTTCTGGTGGAAACGAACGTTAGTGTTGCCGTCGCTGTTCTCTATGCCGACAATCATGTCGCCAATGACAGCCACACCTGGACGGTACCCGAGAAACTTCTTGTATGTGGGTTTCGCATCAAACTTCTCAGCCTCTATGAACTGGTGGTCGAAGTCAACGTCATACCCCTCGCCCTCTTTCAGCTGCCCTGTGGACAATAGGCAATTGAGGAGCAGTGTATTCAGCATGTCTGCCGTGTTGAAGTCGTAGGTCTTGCCAGTGTCGGATGTGTAGGAAATGTTATCCTGGGTCAGTTCCTTTATGGCTCTGAGAATCGTGTCGGCACTGCATGTGCGAAATGTCGGATGAAGCGAGAGGTGGTACATCAGATGAGTGGTGACATCCTCTATGCATGAGCCGCCACAGAAATAAACGCTCATAAGCGAACGGATGATTTCGCTGTATTGATAACCATACAGCCTACATCTCATACCGAGGGTTGAGTCGATTACAGATGAGAGATTGGAGTCAAATTGCTCCATTATTGAAAAAATTCCTCCAAAAGGAGAGAGTTTCTCAGATTTTATTGCTACCTTTGCCATGTCTGTCGGGTTTGATACATATTTTGATTTGCAACACTAAGATAGGTGAAAAATCTGACATGGCAAAATCCTGAGCAACTTTTTGTTGCTCAGGTACTTATAAAATAAGTTAAACTAAAATGCTGCGGAATTTAGGTACATATAAAAGGTTAAAGTTTGAGATTGAATAGCCTAGGTTAACCGAAGGTAGTATTTAATTGATTTTATTAATCATGCCTATCTGTGTGCGACAAATATAGAAATAAAAAATTAAAAACGCAATTATTTAGAAAAATATTTTATGAAATATTGGTTCTTATAGGTGTACAATTTTGTTTATGCACCTTTTAATAAGGATGAATGTTTATTTTTTATCTTCATTAGTGTCCCGTTAAAATCGGGACAAATTAATATTAATCAAACAATCCCGGAAAAAGGGAAGAATTGAGTTCTTTGACATCGTTGAAATTAGTCTTATCAAACAGTTCCTTAAGGCATGTTTTGTCCGTAAGAGAAATGCTTAGAATTTGTAGAACTTCATATGTTGACCGTTCCAGTTGCATATCATGTTGCACTATAGCAACAAGGCAATAACTGATAATGGCAGTACTGATTTGGATTCGAACAGCGTTCTCCGTAGTACCCCAAAACTTCTTAATTTTGAGGTGCTGCTTTAGCCATTTGAAGAACAACTCAACCTGCCAGCGGTTTTTATACAGTTCGACGATTTCAAGTGAAGTGAGATGAAAAGCATTGGTAAGAAAGACAAACTCTCTATCCTGATTTTCGTCTCTGTACTTCACTAAGCGCAACCGCTCAGGATACTTCTGCCGAGTGATTATGTCGGTAAGTTCTATTACAGAATCGGTAAGTACATTCTTTGGCAATCTGCGTCTCCATCGGATACATTTAAACTGTAGATTCTTCTTGGCTCTCACTATAAAGAAAGACTCGTGCAAATGTATCTTATGGAGTTCTTTGAAGGCATTGTAACCACGGTCAAACACATAGTAAGACCCTGATTCATAAGGAATATACTTCATTGCTTTTGAATCGTGGACAGATGCTGTAGAGAAGTGGAAGTATGCTGGGACTTGTGCTTCCAAGTCATACAACACATGAGCTTTTACACCACCTTTCTTCTTACGAAACTTGGCCCACCAGAAGATAGACAGACATAAAGGTATTGTCGTAGAATCGAAAGCATACACATGCCCTTTCAACTTAAAAATATCTGTTGCCTGTTTTTTCCGAGCCTGTTCCATCATGAAGAATGCAAAGTCTTCAAAGATGCGGTAATCTCGATTTTGGTTGGCTGAAGCAAATGTCGTTTTAGCAATAGGATTCCGTCCTATTCCAAGATGATAGCATTTGGTATGATGCGCTTCCAGCGCCACGACTACATCGCGTAGACTTTCACAATTACTAAGCTGACCAAACATCAATGCAAGAAGTTGGTTCCAGCACGTGAATGACTTGACATACCGATTGCCATTGTATTTGTCAACTAAGTGGCGAAACTTATCTTTATCAAGAAATTCTACCAATTGGGCAAAGATATATTTGTTTTTGTTCATATGCAGTCTATCTTATAGACTACAATGTAGCAATTTCAAATCGTCGCACCCTAAAAATGCTTGTAAAAGACTATATTTCAACTATTTCAAAGACCGATTCCCTTTTTTAACGGGACAGTAGTGTTTTATCTTCAATAAGATTTGTATATATATTGAAAATAATAATGTTATATTTTGATTATCAATAAATAAAAAGGGAATATTGCTAGCAATATTCCCTTTTTAATCAAATCTGTTATATAATAAATTATTTTATAATATCACGGAGCTTAATACTTTGGAACGTCATGTGGGCTACGCTGCTCTCGTACAATATACCGATGGTTTCTTTATCAATCATGGTCAGGCAGGAATATCCCCAGTTGTATCCCTCATCCAATAGTAACTGATGTTCCGGGCTCCAGGTATTTCCTCCGTCCAGACTGATTTTGATGGTCATGTCCTTTCGCGCGCTGGTTGAGTTGGGGTTGGAGAAAATCAGCAGGTCTTTTCCCAGCACGTTGTCCTTGGCTTTCACGCTGATCAGGCTGGCCATACATACAGGCTCTATCAGGGCCGTACGGGAAGATTCATGTTCTTTCCACGTCTTGCCTAAATCCCGTGTGGTATATACAGCCCGGCTTCCTCCCCGGTTGTCACGCATGTTCAGCATGAGAGTGCCAGGTTCGAGTTCGGCCACCTGCGCTTCTGTGGTATTGGTACGTGCATGGTGGTGGATGGTCCAGGTTTTTCCATGGTCTTTGCTATACATGATGCCTGCATTTGGAATACGGGTCTTGTCGATGAACTGGATAGGGAACACCAAGGTACCGTCTTCCATGGTGATGCCTCGTCCCGGTCCCTGAAGCAGGAAGTACCATTCCGGAAGCTTCACCTGTTCGGTGATGTTGATAGGCTCGGACCAGGTCTTTCCATCGTCTGTACTTTTGGCCAGTACCAGCTGGGCCGTGTGGTTCAGGTCCATGCCCGGATGGGAACTCCACCAAGCTCGTTGGTTGCCCATTCCGTGCGTCCAGGCTGCTACAATCCATACTGTATTCGTTTGGGTGTCTACCAGAATGGAAGGGTCACCTACGCCGTTCTGAGCCGACGGAAGCCCTCCATATTCTTTAAAGGCCAGTGGCAGACGCATTTTCTCCCAGGTCTTTCCACCGTCTGTACTACGGCTGAGACCGATATCGATGTGTTCCTGCAGGTCCACACTGCTGTTGTAACGTACGTCATATACGCCCAGAAGAGTACCTTTGTTGGTCGTAACCAGACCGGGGATACGGAAGGCGGCAGAACCGTCGTCACCGGCATGACGTACGCCGACTGCCATTCTCTGCACCACCTTTTGTTCCTCTGCATTTTTGGTCGGGAGAATTTTCCCGTCTGCTTTCACTTGCGTGATTTCGGCACTGATTTTGGTTTGCAGTGAGGCCGTGGGTTGCATCTCAATGCTGATCCAGAAGAAATTGTATCCGGGAAACAGGTTCTGCTTGCCCTCCAGCGTAAGGGTATGTTTCTTGGGGGTTACTTCCGATTTCTTGATAGAATAGGAAGGGTTTGCCGATAACGTCTGGCCAGGAGTCTGACTGGAGATATATTCTACCGGGGCAAACCGTTTTTTTCCTCTGTCTTGGGAAGCGTCCGTACCACTATAATAGAGTTTGACTGCTTTTATCTGTGAAAGCGGAACCTCTTTGTCGAACGTGAGGGTGACATTTTCCAGTGTCTGGGTCTCTTTTGCATCAAGCCGCATATAGGCCAGCACATTGTCATGTCTTTCTATCAGAATGGGCACCTGTGGGGTTTTCACAAATACCGTGTCGGCGGCTTGCAGGCTGATAGAAATCATTCCGATACATAGGGAAAGTAATTTTCTCATAATTAAGAGTTTGGGTTAGATTTTTACTTTAGCTATCAGTTTTCTGATTTTTCCTTCTCCGATGAGTGGAGCATGAGGGTCTTCCGGATAGACAATCAGGAATTGTCCCGGAAGCAGGTCCACGAAACACGTGGGAGTGTCCGTATAGAGGGCGCAATCTCCTTCTTCCTGGTAAGCTTGTTTCAGTTGGCAGACATCTTCCATCGCTTTCCAGCCGATACGTTCCTTTCCTTCCAGCAGGATGTGTATGTCAATGTAGTCACGGTGTACTTCGAGCACCTGTTCGGATGCCTTGACACATGTGGGGTTTACATTGTTGATGAACAGGTTGTTCCCGTCCAGTTCGATTCTTCCACATGGAGTATGCAGAAGGTCATGACTTTTTACATAATCAAACAACTGTTTGAACAGAGGGTGGAGTGCTTCAATCCGGGCACTGTTTTGTAAATTGGAAACAATCATATTTTCAAAGTTTTATTATTCCATATTGTCTGTCTTGGGGCGCAGGAAGTATAATTGCACGCAGAGAGCGACTGCCACCACAATGGCCAGCATGGCAAAACCGGCTCCCAGGCTGCCGTTGTCTCCCCAACGGCCCAGCAGATGTGTAATGAAGGCACCGGCAGAAACTCCCACCATGTTCATCACTCCGTATGCCGTGGCTCTTTGTTTGGACGATACGAACTGGCAGAGGATAGGCATGTTGTTGGTGTCGAAGATGCCATATCCGATACCGAACAGCAGTCCGGCACCCACTACAGCCACCAGGTTGTGTCCAAAGCCTAATAAGAGCAAGGAAGGGATGGTCAGTCCCAAACCGATGGCTCCGGTATATACGCGTCCGCGCAAGTTCTTTTGTATCCACCAGTCGGATAACGGACCACCGATAATGACACCGATGAAGGAAGAAACGGCAATCGTAATGGTAGAGATAGGGCCAGCCTGTGACATCGGTAAGTTAAGGTTTTCAGCAAACAAGGTCGGGAGCCAGTTTTTGGTAGCCCATCCGGGAAGGCTTGGAGCGGCAAAATAGAGCAAGATTACCCAAAAAGCCACATTGGTCAGCAAGGATTTCAGACTGATGAATACGCTCTCCTTTTCTTTATGCGGTGGAGCTTGCAATTTTTCTGTGGGGATGGATTCCGTCTTTTTGTCGTGTAGGAATAACATCAGAATCACGGCGTAGGCGATTCCGATGATACCGAACCAATGGAAGGTGGTATGCCAGGAGACAGCCGCAGCCACGGTAGCTCCGAATCCTCCGATGGCCTGGCCAGTGTACAGACCGGTCATGTGGATGCCTACAGCTAAAGAGCGGGATTTCCCGGTGTGGTAGTCTGCAATCAGGGAAAGTCCGGCAGGGATGTAGAGCGCTTCGCTCACTCCCATCAAGGCACGCAGCCAGACAATCTGGTTGAAGGTGTCGGCCACTCCCATCAGGTAGGTGACAGAAGACCATACGAACAAACTGCCTACAATCAGCCATTTGCGGCTCAGACGGTCGGCAATGACACCCGAAACCGGACTCATCAATGCGTAAATCCAGAGAAAAATCGCCATCAGACGGCCGAAGTTGGTAGCCGATTGCAATTCCGTGATATCCATCTGCATGGCCTCCTTCATGGTGCTGAGCATTTGGCGGTCCATATAGTTGAGCAATGCCACGCCCCACAGCAATCCTACTACAACCCAAGGATAAATCTTAGAGTTCTTCATATATTATGATTATTCAGTTAGCAATGGTACTTGCCGGATTATTCTCCGGCAAGTATTTCTTTACATAAAGTATATCCCTTGACCATCATTCGTGGAATATGGAAAGGACCTTTGAACAAGTTACCTTTTGCGGGTTGGGCTACTGTGCCGTCGCGGTGCAGGTATCCATACCATTCGCCGAACTCATTGTCGGGAAAATGGGCATACGTCCACTCACTGATTTGTTTGTGGCGTTTCAGGTACTTTTCGTCTTTGGTCAGCTTATAGGCATACAGGTTGGCGATGATGGCTTCGGTTTGCGGCCACCAGAATTTCATGTCCTGTGAATAGTCTTGAGGAGGCAGGTTCTTGCAGTCCTTGAAGTTGATGATGCCTCCGTACTGCTTGTCCCATCCCCATTCCCATGACCAGTCGAGAATGGTTAGCGCCATGTCGATGAGCTCCTTGTTTCCGCCCATGTTACGGGCTACGTCGAACAGGAACCAGGACGTCTCGATGCAATGTCCCGGGTTGATGGTACGTCCGTTCATGGTGTCGATGAATTCTCCTTTAGGGCCTACCATTTCAAGTAAAGCCTTAAATTCCGGGTGCATGAAGTAATTTTTCAACGCATGGATGGATTCCTCAATCTGGGCATCCAGTTCCGGGTCGGAAATCACTTGCTTGATGCAGGAAGCTACGTTGACCATGATCATGGTGATGGAATGGCCCTGTGCCTGGAGAGTCGGAAGGTATTTCGGTTCCAGAATGCCCGGTGTGTGCAGGAAATGACGCATCCGCTTGAATAGGTCGAGTGCTTTCTTTGCATATTCCTGGTTGCCGGTAGCCAGTGCATATTCCGACATGGCGATGGCGGCGAAGCTTTCAGAAAACACATATCTTCTTTTCCGGAGCGGTGTGCCGTCGGCCATGACTTCGAAATACATTCTTCCGTCTGTATCGAAACAGTGGTTTTCAATGAAATCCAGCGTCAGTTTGGCTGCTTCCAGCCATTCCGGGTTCTTTTCCACATGATTGTAGGCAAAAGAACAGATAAAGGCAAACCGGCCCTGGAACCATACCGACTTGGTGGTGTCGAACAGCTGTCCGTCGCGTGCCACGCAGGTATATACACCTCCGTGTTTCTTGTCGAGACCATATTTCAGCCAGAAAGGCATGATGTTGTGGGTGAGATCTTCTTTGTAGTTCTCCGCCCAGTATTTTGCGTAGGTATCTATGCACATCATAAGGCCGACGATTAGAATTTGTTGCAACGGTCAAAGAAATTGATAGCTTCCAGTTCCGCCTTCATGCGGGCTTCTTCTTCGTCGGTCATGTTCTGGAACGGCGTACGGTTCTTGCCCAAGTCCAGACCAATCAGTTTCATAATCCGTTTTCCGGCTACGATGTTGCCGCGGTAGTGACAGATTACGTTGATGACATCCTGTGAGAAGTTCTGCAATTCGCGAGCCTTTTCAATGTCGCCGGCTTTCCAGGCATCGAGGATGCCTACCAGGTTGATACCATTGTAGTTGGTCGTTCCACCGATACCGCCCTGTGCACCGCCCATGGCCAGTGAAGGAAGGATGGTTTCATCTTGTCCGTGCAGCATGTCGAATTTGCCGTTCTTGTACAGGCGGCACTGGTTGTATTCATAAATGCTTTCGTACGTATATTTGATGCCGGCAAAGTTCGGAATACGTCCGTCTACCGCTTTCAGCAATTCCACCATCGGCAGGTAGGCACCGTTGAATGCGGGAATGTGGTAATAATAGAATGGAAGATTCGGCGCTCCGGCTGCGATTTCTTCGCAGTATTTCACCAGTTCTTCGATACGGCCGATTTTCGGGAAAGGAGGAGCCATGGCACCGATACCCCATGCGCCGATTTTCTGTGCATGTTCGGCCAGCATCTTGCTCGCCTTTACGCAGCAGCTTCCCACGTGTACAATCACCTTGAAACCTTCGGGAGCTACTTCAATCCAGCGTTCAGCCAGTTTCATACGTTCTTCTTCCGTCAGCATGTAGCCTTCACCGGATGAACCGTTGATGAACACGCCTTTCAGGCCATTCTTTGCCAGCATGGCAGCATACGCTGCTATCGGTTCATAGTTTACTTCCCCATTTTCATAAAACGGAGTAAACGGAGCATCAATTAAGCCAATAATTTTTTCCATAATATTATATTTAATAAATTGATTTATTTAATATCGGCAAAAATAGCGATATAATTTTTATATTACAAGGTTTTTAGGGGTTATTTTGAAAATCTCTTTCTTTTTTAAGTGGATAAACAGTAATTTGTGGGGTACGTATGCCGGGTTTTATTTCTCCGCATACCATGTATAAAAAATGACGATGTAGCAGGAGAATGCCTCCGGCCCGTGCCATACCCGGGATGTTGGGATGTTGGGTCCATTTTTTATGTGTGAAGTCAAAGCAGAGAAGGTCATCGTTGAACCGATACCAGGATGGCTCATGAGTGAGATAGTCTTTTCCCGCTTTTCCATCCAGGGCCTTTTTAAAAATGCTATAGTTGACTCCTCCGGCAAGGATGAGATGTGTGGAGGTTTGGGTGCCGCTTCCTCCCGCCATACAGCGTTTCTCTCCATTCTCTTCCAGGGGTATGTCCGACTCGTACTCCCAGCGGTCGGTTTCGGGGAGATAGCATACGATGTCGTGTGAAAGTATGCTTTCCGAAGTGTCCGATGCTGCCTGGTATCCACCTATTAAATAAAGCTTGTGCGCGTCGTGGACCAGAATCGGCTGTACGCGCTGAGGCCCCGGATAGGCAGACAGTTTCTGCCAGTCACGACCTGTGTTCAAGTCCAGTTTGTACAGAGCGTTCTGTCTGTGCTGCTGGTTTCCTCCGGTAAGGTAGATACAGCCGTTAAGAAGGGTAGCCGCGGCGTTGTCTATGGTTTCGGGCAGTGAAGGAAGTGGCTGGATGGTGAACTTTTGTGGAGATTCGGTAGCCTGAATACGGAATACGCAGGTCAGGCAGGAATCTGCATTGGCTCCTCCGATGCAGACCAAGCCCTCCGGGGTTTCTATGGCACAGCCGTAGGCCACCGGGCAAGGCAGTGATGGAAGTGGTATCCACTGTGGGCATTCAGACTGGACGTTTAACGCATAGCACTGGTCGTAATACACTTTCTCTCCTCCTTCGGCAGCAGGCTTGTGGGGGAAATTGCAGCCCCCACCCACTATCAGCCAGTCTTTTATGAAGCCCGCAAAAGGAGCAGATACACCTTGTGTAATCGGATACTCGGGTACAGATTGTGCCAGAGATATTGCATACTGGAATACTAGGATTCCCCAAATCAGAAGCTGTTTTTTCATACGTATCTTCATTCGGTTAAAGAAGGATGGAATTGTTTCTGCTAAAATAAGCATAATATTTAAGCTGTCCATGATTTAATGAAGAATTTTCTTGGTCTCCGCCATA
This sequence comes from Bacteroides mediterraneensis, assembly GCF_900128455.1. Taxonomy (GTDB): domain Bacteria; phylum Bacteroidota; class Bacteroidia; order Bacteroidales; family Bacteroidaceae; genus Phocaeicola; species Phocaeicola mediterraneensis. The sequence continues at coordinate 141,407 of NZ_LT635783.1, forward strand.
GATAATTAATATTTTGCTTTTGTTGTTTTGTATCAATAAATTTATTATCTTAGCCATCGGTTTGTCGGGCAGGTCATTTTAATAAGTAGGGCTGTCTTATGAGCCTTAGCGTTAAATGTAATAATATGAAAAAAGAATAGCCCGTTATTTTAGCTGGTTATTGTGGGTTCAACTAAATTATGGTCATGATATTATGGTACACAAGTTAATCGAAGGGTTGGGAAATGGCACAAAAAATATGCTTACTCAAAAACGGATAATTACCTATCTGATGCACAATCATTCTTCTACTATTCCCGATTTGGCAAAAGACATAGATTTCAGTATCCCTACTGTCACCAAGTTCGTGATGGAGCTGGTGGATGAAGGATACATCATCAATTATGGGAAGCAGGAGACCAGTGAGGGCAGACCCCCTAATCTGTATGGTCTGAATCCGGATTCAGCCTATATGGTGGGAGTGGATATCAAGGCATTTTGTCTGAACATCGGCCTGATGAATTTTACGGGTGACATGGTAGATATTCAGATGGGAATAGAGTGTCGGCTCGACAATACGGTGGAAAGTCTGGATTTACTGATTCAGCATATTTGCACTTTTATAGAGAAACATAAGAATATCAGGGACAGAATTCTTCAGGTAGGAGTGAACATATCCGGGCGTGTGAATCCAGAGGAGGGTTATAGCTTCAGCATGTTTAACTTCGAGGAACGTCCGCTGGCCGAAATTTTGACTGAAAAGATTGGCATTCCGGTAGGCATCGACAACGATACTCGTGCCATGGCCTATGGCGAGCTGCTGAAAGGGGTGGTCAAAGGAGAAAAAGATGTGGTGTTTATCAATCTCAGCTGGGGACTTGGTTCGGCCTTTATCATTGACGGAAAAATCTATACGGGTCGTTCGGGTTTCTCAGGAGAATTCGGTCATTTCAATGTGTTCGACAATGAAATTATCTGCCGTTGCGGAAAAAAAGGATGTCTGGAAACCGAGGTTTCCGGTTCGGCTCTGCATCGGATTCTTTGTGAGCGGGTAAAGAACGGACAGACTACCATTCTTTCCAAAAGAATTCTTTCAGGTGAGTCCTCACTTACGCTGGAAGAGATTGTGGAGGCCACCAATAAAGAAGATATCCTGTGTATTGAGCTGGTGGAAGAAATCGGGCGCAAACTGGGGCGTTATCTCGCAGGTCTGATTAACCTGTTCAATCCGGAACTGGTGGTCATCGGCGGAACGCTGGCGTTGACGGAAGATTATATCTTGCAACCCATCAAGACGGCCATCCGCAAATACTCCTTGAATCTGGTAAGCAAAGATTCTGCCGTGGTCTTGTCGAAGCTGCAAGCAAAAGCAGGAGTGGTAGGTGCCTGTCTGCTGTCTAGAAGCAAATTGTTTGAATGGTAAATTATAGAAATAGGTGAGCCTGTCTGGAATGATTCATTTCAGACAGGCTTGTTTTTTGTGTATACCTTTATTTTTTCTATTCTTCCGCCCGATATTCCAGTATGTCCCCCGGCTGGCAGTCCAGTTCCTTGCAGATGGCCTCCAGGGTGGAGAAGCGTATGGCCTTGGCCTTTCCTGTTTTCAGAATGGAGAGATTTGCCGGTGTCAGGTCAATCCGTTCGGCAAGCTCTCCCAGCGAAACTTTCCGTTTCGCCATCATCACATCGAGATTTACGATAATCGGCATAGTTAGTAGTTGGGTTAAATAGTTAAATCTTGTTCTTCCTGCATCTGGATACCTATTTCAAACAACAAGGAGACCAGCACGAAAACGGCTCCTATCACAATCAGCAGGATGCTGTTCTGATGGAATGTGTCTATTGGGGTGAGATTGACGATGACATTCATCAGCACTCCCGAAAGTATGGTGGAGATTCCGATGGCCGATAAAATCCGTTGGTTGACGCGGCAGAATACTTTTCCTTTTTTCACGTTGCGTGCCATGAAATAGGTCAGCAGGCCGATAAAGAAAATGGTGTAACACTCAATGGCTTGTACCAACGCTTCCCATATAAAAGTATCGCTGTCGTTTTTCCCAATTTCATAACAGAGAGGCACTATCTGGCTAAAGCCATAAGCGATGGATGCCAAAAGGCTGAGTACCGAAATAAAGTCGCAGTATTGCATCAGGCGTTTGTAGGATTGGGTTTTCATTGTTCAAGTGTTTAATTAAATCGTCAAATCGTTTTCTTCTTTCAGTCGCAGGCCGAGGGCAAAGATTTCAGCAGCCAGCAGGGCGATAAAACCTAAAATCAGTGTGGAGTCGGAAGAAGCCATCAGGGTATTGAATTCGCTTCCCGCCAGTTCAATGGCCTGTGCAAACTGATGGTTCGAAATCCAGATACTGATATAACCGAGTACATATATCCCTAACATGTTCCAACCGATGCGGCGCAGGTGTTTTACGTTGATCCAGTCGAACACGATGTTTCGGTTGATGTGTATCATCAGCTTGCCGAAATAGACAACGACAGAGATAAGTCCAATGAGGACAATGAAACCGATGAATCCCTGTAATACACTGATACCAAGACTAATATTGGTGTAAGGATATTCGATCAGTGCTGTCATAGGTTTGATGGCCAGTTGCTTACCGTCTTTTAGGTTGGTGATCGTACCGGCTGTTTTCGTCAGGTCGGTGGGCAGAACGTGCATCGTTTTATATTGGGGAACGTCTATGATTTCTCCTTGAGCGGCTTTCAGGCCGATCTCCATTCCGTTGATAAATAATATTTTTGCAACCATGTACATGTTTCCGGAAGCAGACAGCAGAAAAGCGGCAATCACGCATGCACAGAATATATTCAGTTTCTTTTTCATAATGCGAAGGATGGGGTTAGATGGTCAAATCATTTTCTGGTTTTCTATTTCAATCGTTTCTGCCTGGGCAGGCTGATGCCAGGAAGCCGGTTGCGGAACCAGCTTCTTTTGGATGAACAGTACACAGAGGATGGTGAGGACAAATCCTCCGGCTGCCATGAGCGCCGCTCCGGTGGCTCCATAAGTAGAAACCATGGTCGCATTCGGGTCGTCTGCCGATAAGAAAGCAATCACAGCCGCACTGTTATTGACAAAGTGCATCAGGATGCCGGGGAGCAGGCTGCCCGTGCGGTAGTACATCCATCCCAGTGCCAGTCCGGTGACAAAGGCGAAAGGTGCCTGTACCCAGTTGCCGTGTACCAGTCCGAAAATCAGAGAGGAAAGTACGATGGCCCAGGCTGGATGTTTCCATTTGCGGAGCAGATATCCCTGAATGGCTCCACGGAACAGCAGTTCCTCTACGAGGGGAGCCATGATGACGATAGCCACGATACCTAAGGGATGATGCATCATCATGTCAAAGGCAGCCTCCATATTGTTGGGCAGGTCGGCCAGTTCGTTGAAGTAATTGGTCCATAAGCCCATCGCTAAAATGAATATCACCGATGTAACTAATAGTTTTGGGGAGCAGTGATATCCCCAAGTTTTCCGGTCCATTCCCACATATTTACCAGCCAGCAGATGGATGCCTAACGCAGCGGTAGAGAGTATCTGTGCCAGCATGATCAGGTTTGTATAAAGAGCGTCGAGGGTCTTCGGCAATTCGAAGGTGTGGCGATACAGCATGTATCCACAGATGGCTACCCCCATGAAAGCCAGTTGGTAGGCAAAGAAATACAGTAATAATTTAATGGTGCGTCCCATAATTGTGTACGTTTTAAAAAAGTTTGTTTACTTGTTGGTTGAAAGTTTCTGAAGAGCCGGACCTTCAGTGCCCCAGGTCAGCAGATAAGCCGGATTCCAGGTTTTTCGGTCCGCATCCCAGCGGTAAGCCTTTTTCTCGGTCAGGGTTCCCAGTGTGTCGTATCGGTATTCGTACTTCCACTTGGGAGTGAGTGTTTTGCCGTCTTCATTCAGGGTAGATACCGTCAAGCTTTGGTGGTTCTGTCCGTAAATGAAGGTTCCTTTTGCGTGTGCGTGTGTGGCTGTCAATGTCATCAGTGCAGCGGCAATTCCTGCTGCCAGTGTCTTTTTTGTGAATGTCTTTTTCATAATTGTACGTGTTTGTGTGTAAATAATAGTGTGTGTCGTTTGTTTTCGATAAATATTTATCGTTTTTCGATATGCAAATGTAGGTGTTATTTTTGAACTACAAAAGAAAAACAGAAATATTTTATCGAAAAACGATAAATTTTTCCTTTTTTACGGGAAAAATGAGGCTTAAAGCCCTGGAAAAGGAGAAAAGAGGACTTTGCAGGCTTTAAGGAACACAGGTGTGTGATGGGGTCAGAATTCTGGAAAACCTAAGGGTATGGATGGAGAAATGCAGTGGTTTATTTTACGTTTCCCTTACGGAAAACATACGTTTCTCGGTGCGGAAACGTACGTTTCGCGGTAGGAAAACGTAGGTTTCTATATAGGGAAACATAAAAAATACTGATAAATTCTCCTTTTAATGCCGTGTTCGCTTTAAAATTAATACTTTTACGTTGTCTTTAGGTTCAACAAAAATCTGTACTTACCATGAAAACTCGATTAAGAATGTATTGTATAAGCTGTCTGTTTACCTTAGGGGCCGTACAGCTTTCCGCTCAAACTTATAACTGGATACATAGCAGTGAGAATGCAACTTGGCAACAATCCACTGTCCGCTTGAAAAGCGAAGTAAATGTCCTTCCGGATGTGTCTGTGGACGAAAAGGCTAAAATAACCACGTTTAAGACCTGGGGGGTTACTTTCAATGAGCTTTGTTGGGATGCGCTGGGCGCGCTGACCCGTGAAGAGCAGGATGAAATCTTGAAAAAGGTATTTGCCCCGGATGGTGATTTGCGTATCGGGCGGGGACGGATTTCATTGGGTGCCAACGACTATGCTCGTTCCTGGTACAGTTGCGATGAGGTGGAAGGTGATTTTGAATTACGCTACTTCAACATCGACCGGGATAAACAGGCGATTATTCCTTTTATCCGGGCAGCACAGAAATATAATCCGGCACTTACCTTTTGGGTTTCTCCCTGGTCTCCCCCCAGCTGGCTGAAAATAAATGGAGATTACCCGGTGTTGAGCAGTCCGTCCAATCATCTGTCGCCGAAATTGGACTATCTGCTTTATGGAAATGTAGGCGGAACGACCGATCCGGACGAGATGAAACTGGTAGGAGAACGTAAAGGGAAATTCCCCCGTCAGCTGGCTACTACCGACTATATGATACAAGACCCCCGTTATTTGCAGACTTATGCCAATTACTTCTGTAAGTTCATTGATGCCTACAAGGCAGAAGGCATCCCTATTGATATGGTGATGTATCAGAATGAGGCTTACAGCTATACCCCCTATCCCGGATGTGCATGGACGGCAGAAGGAACTATCCTCTTTAATCGGGATTACCTGGCTCCGGCACTGAAAAAGGCGCATCCGGAGGTGAAGTTGTATTTAGGCACGCTGAACACGAACCGGCAGGATCATGTGGAGAAGATTCTTTCGGATAAGCAATTGCAAGATTGTATTTCCGGAATGGGCTTCCAATGGGAAGGACGAGAAATCTTGGCAGCCATCCGGCAACAGCATCCCGACTGGAGTTACATTTGTTCCGAGAGTGAATGTGGCTGGGGAAGCTTTGACTGGAAGTCGGGCGAGCATACTTTTGAACTAATCAATCATTATTTGGGGAACGGATGCAACGAGTATAACCTTTGGAATTTTATCCTTTCGGATAATGGAGAAAGCACCTGGGGGTGGAAACAGAACGCCTTGATTCGGGTCGATTCAAAGACACGTACGTTTACGTATACGCCTGAATATTTTGCGGTGAAGCATTATGCCCATTATATTGCTTCGGGTTCGGAAGTACTGGCCTATAAGCCGGAGGGAGACGACAAGAAACCGGTGCTAGTGGTAAGGACTCCGGCGAAGAAGTATGTGGTGATAGCCGGAAACTTCAAGGAAGAGTCACAAAAGCTGACCGTAAAGTTGGGCAAGCGGTATTTGGAAGTGGTGTTGACTCCTCATTCCATGAATACATTTGAAATGAAATAATACAGAAAGGCATTGAAAATCTGGGATATAAGATAATAAAACAGGCTATGGTGGGGAAGCATTTATTTATCGCAATTTTGTTGGGAATCATATTGTCGAGCAATACCTATAAGAAAGAATCGCCCTCCTTGGCGGGGATGACCGTAGAATTAGCCGAGACTCCTCTTGGTGTAGACACTTCTACTCCAAGGTTTGGCTGGCAGCTGACGGCTGCTCCGCAGGAAAGAGGAATCTATCAGACGGCTTATCAGCTGATTGTGCAGGATGAGGCTGGAAAGAGGGTATGGGATTCCGGGAAGGTGGCGGGAGACGCCTCCCAGCATCTGGTGTACCAGGGGGAAGCCTTACAGCCGACGACCCGTTATACGTGGAAGGTAAAGGTATGGAACAATCAGGGAAAGGTGCAGGAAGGAATGTCCTGGTTTGAAACCAGTCTGCTGACAGACCATGAGGCGGATGGCTGGCACGGAGCCCGCTGGATTGGGGGTGGCGACGAGGATATGGTACTTTATTCACCCTATCTGCCTGTGTTCCGCTTGGATTTTTCTTTCCAGATGAAGGAGCAGGCCGTATCCCGTAAGATAGCCTTTGTGTATGGAGCGAATGACGAGCGGTTGATGGATGCGAACAAGAACCTGTATCATCTTTCCAATGGAAAGGATGCTTCTTACATCAAGGTGGAGTTCGATTTGACACCGCTGAAAGGTGGCGGAAATGCATGGATACATCTTTATCGTGTGGGTTATCAGCCCGATGACAAGCCTTCCGTACCGTTGAAATCTTTTTTGATACCGAATGACGTGTTGAATGCCGGGAACCAGTATCAGGCGCATACTTTTTCTCTGTATTCCAACTTGGGCTTTACGGTTTTGAAAAAAGGAGAAACTCAGCTGGGGGAAGTGAATGTGAATCCCTTGGGGCAGGGAGGCGATTTCATTGCCTTTCCCGTAGTGGGTGAGGTGGGCTTTGCCTTGGAGGATGTAAAGGCCTTCTCGGGTGTGAAGACGGATATCCGTAATTTCCGGAGTCCGGAAAACCGACTGACTTCCGTGACACTGGATGCGTCCCGATTGAAAGGGGGGAGAAAATGGTATGTGCAAGACCCGAGCCGCAATTCCATGCCGATGTTGCGTACGGAATTTGCGACCGTTGCGAATAAAATCAGGAAAGCACGGCTGTATGTCACCTCCCGCGGTATTTATGAGATGTATCTCAACGGGCAGCGGGTAGGAAAGGATTATTTCAATCCGGGCGTGACACAGTATAATAAAACACACCTGTATCAGGTGTACGACGTGACGCAGCTGGTACAATCCGGGAAGAATGCATTGGGTGCGGTGCTGGCCGAAGGCTGGTGGAGCGGAGGTGCCACTTATGCCGGAGAGAACTGGAACTTCTTCGGCGACCGTCAGTCGTTGCTGGCCCAGCTGGTAGTGACGTACGAGGATGGACAGCAGCAGACGGTGGTCACTTCGCCGGACACATGGAAGTATTTCAACCAGGGACCGGTGGTGTATGGCAGTTTCTTTCAGGGAGAAGTCTATGATGCCCGGAAGGAACAGGCAATCGCCGGATGGTCTTGCCCGGGTTACGAGGATGCGGCGTGGAAGCCGGCAGTGGAAGTGACGCTGGAAAATCATGTCAGTCAGGTGGGAGGAGGAAACGTGCCGAAAGTGAACGATTATTCAGCTTTTCACCTGAAGGCCCAGTATGGCCAGACGGTACGGGCCATTCAGCAACTGAAGGCGCGGTCGGTGGAAGAAGTACGGCCGGGTATCTTCGTGTACGACATGGGACAAAACATGGTGGGAGTGCCTGAAATCACGCTCCACGGAATGGAAGCGGGCCGGGAAATCAACCTGCGTTATGCCGAAGTGAAATATCCGGACTTGCCGCGTTATGCCGGTAACGAGGGAATGATTATGCTCGAGAATATCCGTGCGGCAATGACACAGGACAAATATATCACCAAGGGAGGGGAGGAAACGATTGCGCCGCGGTTCACTTATCATGGCTATCGGTATGTCGAGATTACGGGCATTGACAAGGCCTTGCCTTTGGAAAGTGTGAAGGGTACGGTGCTGAGCTCGATTGACGGGCTTACTTCTCAGTATGAAACCTCGAACGAGAAAGTGAATCAGCTGTGGCACAACATCGTGTGGTCTACCTATGCCAATTTCTTCTCCATCCCGACCGACTGTCCGCAGCGGAACGAACGCCTGGGTTGGGCGGGAGATATCTCGGTCTTCTCCCGGACGGCGACTTATCTGGCCGATGTGCCGCAATTCCTTCGCCGTTATTTGCAGGCCATGCGCGATGTACAGCGGGAAGACGGACGTTTCCCTGACGTGGCTCCGCTGGGGGTAGGCTTTGGGGGCCTGTTGTGGGGTAGCGCGGGTATCACGGTGCCTTGGGAAGTGTACCAGCAGTACGGCGACAAGAGCTTGCTGGCGGAACATTATGCGGCGATGGGCCGTTACATTGATTATATACTGGCAAAGACCATCAACCCGGAAACGGGTATCTTGGAGCAGGAGAAGGTGTGGGGAAATCTGGGCGACTGGCTGGGGCCGGAGGACAACAAGAACGACAAGACACTGATGTGGGAGGCTTATTTCTTGTACGACTTGGACATCATGGTGAAAGTGTCCAAGCTATTGGGCAAGGAAAGTGAGGCACGGAGATATGCGGATTTGTATCGGAAGCGGAAGGATTTCTTCCTGCGTACGTATGTGGATAAAGCGACGGCCCGGACGATTTCTTCCGGGGCCGACGGGCCTGAAAAAGGGAAACCGATAGACATACAGATTTCGTACGTGCTTCCGCTGGCGTTCGGTCTTGTTCCGCCGGAGCTTCGGGAAGAGTTTGCAGCTCGTCTTTCCCAAACGGTTCAGCGGGAAAATGTGGGTGACGACGGAAAGACTTATCCGGCTTATTCTCTGATGACGGGATTCATCGGGACGGCCTGGATTAGCAAGGCACTTTCGGACAATGGCCACGACGACGTGGCCTACAAGTTGTTGCAGCAGACCACCTATCCTTCGTGGCTGTATTCCGTGGAACAGGGAGCTACGACCATCTGGGAGCGGCTGAATTCTTATACTCATGTGGATGGGTTTGGGGAAAACAACCGGATGAACTCGTTCAATCATTATTCATTCGGGTCCGTAGGGGCTTGGATGTATGCCTATTCACTGGGGATTATGCGGGATGAGAATCATCCAGGGTTCAAGCATTTTGTGTTGTCACCGCGGGTGGACCCGACCGGACAGATGACGTTTGCCCGTGGGTATTATGACTCCTTGTACGGTCGGATAGAAAGTGCATGGGAAGTGAAAGACGGGGAAGTGAGGTATTCATTCACTGTGCCGGCCAATACGAGTGCCACACTTTATTTGCCGGTTGCTTCGACAGACAAGGTGACTGAAAACGGTCGTGTCTTGCAGGCAGGAAAAAAGGGTGTAAAAGAAGTGGTGTGGCAGGAGGGCATGCTCCGGGTGGAAGTGTTGTCGGGTACTTATCATTGGGTGGTTCAGGTTATGCCATGAATTTTATCAAGAAGATGGGTATTGGGCGTATCAGATGAAAAAGAAAAGAAAAAACTGTGAAAGCCTTTGCCTTTACCAAGGGAATTTTTGTAGCTTTATGGCCGATTTAAACATTTGTATTTCTGGTATAAGTTTGGAATTTAATTGAGGTTCCATGCTTCCGGATAAATTTCAGTCTAACCCTTTAAACCGTAAATCTATGTACAGAATGATTTTGAACGAAACCTCTTATTTTGGAGCAGGATGTCGTGAAGCAATTGCCACGGAGGCTGCTCGCAGAGGTTTTAAGAAAGCTTTTTTTGTGACAGACAAAGACCTGATTCGTTTTCATGTAGCCGATAAGGTGATTGAAGTGTTCGAAAAGGCAGGTATTCCTTACGAAATATACAGTGATGTGAAGGCCAATCCGACCATTGCCAATGTGCAGCATGGGGTGACTGCCTTTAAGGCTTCCGGAGCTGATTTTATCGTGGCACTGGGTGGAGGCTCTTCCATTGATACTGCCAAAGGTATTGGTATCGTAGTAAACAATCCGGAATTTGCTGATGTACGTTCATTGGAAGGGGTAGCCGATACACGTCATAAGGCAGTCCCGACTTTCGCTCTTCCTACTACAGCCGGAACGGCTGCCGAGGTAACGATTAACTACGTGATTATCGATGAGGCGGCTACCAAGAAAATGGTGTGTGTAGATCCGAACGATATTCCGTCGGTAGCTATCGTTGACCCTGAGCTGATGTATTCCATGCCAAAGGGACTGACCGCTGCAACGGGGATGGATGCCTTGACCCATGCCATTGAAAGTTATATCACTCCGGGAGCTTGGGTGATGTCGGACATGTTCGAACTGAAGGCCATTGAGATGATTGCGAAGCATTTGAAGGCTGCAGTGGATAACGGTAATGATTCGGTGGCCCGTGAGGCCATGTCGCAGGCACAGTACATTGCCGGAATGGGATTCAGCAACGTGGGGCTGGGAATCGTTCATTCTATGGCTCATCCGTTGGGTGCACACTATGATACTCCGCATGGAGTAGCCAATGCGTTATTGTTGCCTTATGTCATGGAATACAACGCGGAATCTCCGGCTGCACCTAAGTACTTGGACATTGCCAAAGCCATGGGAGTGGATACCACTGGCATGAGTGAGGCGGAAGGGGTAAAGGCAGCGGTAGAAGCTGTCCGCCGGCTTTCTTTGAGCATCGGCATTCCACAGAAATTGCATGAGATTGGAGTGAAAGAGGGTGATTTGCACCAGCTGGCCATCGATGCGTTCAATGATGTCTGCACGGGAGGTAATCCGCGTCCGACTTCAGTAGAAGAAATTGAAGCACTTTACCATAAGGCTTTCTAGTATATTTCACAGTCTTGCTAAATTAAACGTCCGCAGTTTCCGGAGATTTTTTCCTGAAGCTGCGGACGTTATTCTTGTGGATTTCTCAAGTGGGAAAAACGGTTCTTGGACGAGGACTTTATCCTTTGTTTTCCTTGCTCTTCCGCTGTACGATGCGGGCACCGGCAGGTACGCTTTCCGTCACCCAGATGTTACCGCCGATAGTAGCACCTTCACCGATGGTGATGCGTCCCAGGATGGTGGCGTTGGAATAGACTATCACATTGTCCTCCAGTATCGGGTGGCGGGGAATGCCTTTGATAGGATTCCCTTGCTCGTCGCAGGGGAAGCTCTTGGCCCCCAGGGTGACTCCCTGATACAGTTTCACGTGGTTACCGATGATGCAGGTAGCTCCGATGACCACACCTGTGCCGTGGTCAATGGTGAAGTGGTGTCCGATTTGGGCACCCGGATGGATGTCGATGCCGGTTTCGGAATGGGCCATTTCGGTGATGATACGCGGGATGAGCGGTACGTTAAGCCGGTAAAGTTCGTGGGCAATCCGGTAGTTGGTCACGGCCCGGATGACCGGATAGCAACAGATGATTTCCCCGAAGCACGTGGCGGCAGGGTCACCGTAGTAGGCAGCCTCTACGTCCGTGGCCAGAATGCGTCGGATTTCCGGCAGACGGCTGATGAACTCCGCCGCCAGTTGGGTTGCTGTGGCCCGGCAGGGAGACTGACAGTCACATTGTCCTTCGTTTTCCACGCCGAAGCACAATCCGGCCTGTATTTGTTCAATCAGTAAGGAAAACAGCTCTTCGATGTTGACTCCGATGTGGTAGTTGATGGTCTGGCTGTTGATGGTTGAGTTTCCGAAATAGCCGGGAAACAGGATGGCGCGTGCCAGTTCCACAATCCGCTCCAGCGATTTTCCCGAAGGGAGCGGTTCTCCTTCCCGATGCTGATGGAACAGCCCTCGGTAGGATTGGTTATCGGAAAGTTCGTCAACGGCCTTAGTCAGTATATGCGTGTAATCAGTTGGACTCATGGACATTTCATTTTGATAATGGGCAAAAGTAGCGATATTTTGTGATGAATCCAATAAAATCCTATTTTTGTGGAAAAATCAGTGCAGTATGGTAGTGAACAAGAAAAATCCTTTTGCTTTCAAGGCGAAGCAGAGCAACAAGAAAAAGGCGAGTGGGAAACGGGTGGGGAAATCCCGTCCGGAAAAAGCGAATAACCAGTTGAACCGCAGAGTGAAATAATAAGAATCCCCGTTCTTCTCAGACATGACTGAGATCTTTAAGAAGAACGGGGAGTTTTTATGGGATAGAACGGATGTGGTGTCCGTTATTCTTCAGCCAATACGAAATCCAGTTGTTTCTTAGCCAGGTTGGCACGGGCTACCTTAATCTTAATCGGGTCACCGAGACTGAATTTCTGGTGGTGACGACGTCCGATGAGGCAGTAGTTCTTTTCGTCGAACTCGTAGAAGTCGTTGCCCAAATCACGCATGGCAATCATGCCCTCGCATTTGTTTTCATTGATTTCCACGTAAAGGCCCCATTCCGTGACTCCGGAAATGACTCCATCGTAGACTTGTCCGATACGTTCGCCCATGAATTCCACTTGTTTGTATTTCACGGAGGCACGTTCCGCACTGGCGGCTGTCTGTTCCATTGCCGAACTGTGTTCGCACAAGGTTTCGTATTTGTCGGCCTGTGCACTCCGTCCTCCTGCCAGGTAGCGGGTGAGCAGACGATGTACCATCAGGTCCGGGTAACGGCGGATAGGAGAGGTGAAGTGGGTGTAATAATCAAATCCCAGTCCGTAGTGTCCGATGTTGTAGATGGAGTAACGGGCCTTCTGCATGGCGCGCAAGGACACCGTTTCTATCAGGTTCTGTTCCTTCTTGCCGTTGATTTCATTGAGCAGGTGGTTGAGTGACTTGGAAACTTCCACCTTGCTGCCTCCCGTACGGATTTTGTAGCCGAAGCGGGCGATGAACTGGTTCAGGTTGTCCAGCTTGTCGGGGTCCGGAAGGTCGTGGATACGATAAGGGAATACTTTCGGCTTCTTGTTCTTGGGTACCTTTCCGACGTATTCGGCCACGGTGCGGTTGGCCAGCAGCATGAATTCCTCAATCAGCTTGTTGGCTTCCTTGGAAACCTTGAAATACACGCTGAGCGGTTTTCCGTTTTCGTCAATCTCGAATTTCACTTCACAACGGTCGAAGTTGATGGAGCCGGCACTCATTCGTTTCTCCCGCAGGATTTGTGCCAGACGGTTCAGTTCCAGAATTTCTTCCTTGTAGTCACCTTCTCCCGTTTCAATAATCTGTTGTGCCTCTTCGTATGTGAAGCGGCGGTTGGATTTGATGACGGTGTGGCGGATACGGAAGTTCTTTACTTCGGCCTTGTCGTTCATGTCGAAGATGACAGAGTAAGCCAGCTTTTCCTCGTCCGGTCGCAGAGAGCAGATGAAGTTGCACAACCGTTCCGGCAGCATCGGGATGGTGCGGTCGACCAAATAGACGGAAGTGGCGCGTTTCACTGCTTCCTTGTCGATGATGCTTCCTTCTTTCACGTAATGTGAAACGTCGGCGATGTGTACGCCTACCTCCCACAATCCCGGTTTCAGGTTGCGGATAGACAGGGCATCGTCGAAGTCCTTGGCATCTTTCGGGTCGATGGTGAAGGTCACCACGTCGCGGAAGTCTTCACGTTCGGCATAGTCTTCCGGTGTGATTTCAGCCGACAGTTTTTCAGCAGCTGCTTCCACAGCCTGCGGATAAGTGTAAGGCAATCCGTATTCGGCCAGGATGGCATGCATTTCGGTCGTATTGTCGCCAGCCTGTCCCAAAATGTCAATCACCTCTCCAAACGGGTTCTTCGCTTCTTCCGGCCATTCGGTGATACGGACTACGGCCTTGTCGCCGTTCTTTCCGCCTTTCAGCTTGTCTTTCGGGATAAAGATGTCGTTGGCCAGTGTGTTGGCTTCTGTCAGCAGGAAGGCATAATTCTTGGAAACTTTCAATACGCCGACAAACGTTTCGTTGGCATGTTCCAGAATCTCGATTACCTGTCCTTCCAGCTGGCGCTTCTTGCATTTGGCACACAAGGACACTTTCACCTTGTCGTTGTTCATGGCGTGTGCCGAGTTGCGTTCTGCAATGAAAATCGGTTCTCCGCCGTCGTCGGGGATAAACGAGTTCTTTCCGTTACTCTTCCGCTGGAAGGTACCGGTTAGAATCTGTCCTTTATCATTGATTTTATAGCGCCCTTTTTCGATTTCAATCAGGAAATTGTCTTCCACCATTTCCTCTATGACATCGATACAAAGCATTTTTCCCGGATGGGTCGTGAGTTTTAGAGCTTGGAACAACTGCTTGAGGCTGAATGCTTCATTCGGCTTTGTGCGGAAATAATTGAGCAGCATTTCTACGAGCTCTTTTTTCTTCAGGTGTTTTCCGCCTTTTTTTTCTTTTTTCTTTTTAGCCATGTTGTTTATAGTTTAGAGCCGGCTCCTCTCTTAGTAACCGGCATGTTCGATTATACAAAGAAAGCAAATTCCACGGAATAAACGCGGATTTTTCTGTTAAGATGCTGAAAAACTATTATCTTTGCCGCGTTCTTATTACAAAGTCTGATATGAATGAAGTTGAATCATCTGTCCGCGAACATGAAATATACAAAGTGACCTTGGTGGGAAGCTTGGTGAATATTCTACTGGTAGCTTGTAAGTTTGCGGCTGGTTTTTGGGGCAAGAGTGCGGCTATGATTGCCGATGCGGTCCATTCTTTGTCGGATTTGATTACGGATTTAATCGTAATCGTCTTTGTACGTATTTCCAGCAAGCCGGAAGACAAGGACCATGACTATGGGCATGGCAAATACGAAACGCTGGCTACTTTGCTGATTGGTGCGGCTCTGCTGGCTGTGGGCGTGGGCATTTGCTGGAGCGGAGTGGAGTCGATTGTACTCTTCTTCAGAGGAGAGACGCTGCAGTCTCCCGGTTGGATTGCCCTGGCAGCGGCCATTGTATCCATTGTATCCAAGGAAATCTTGTTTCATTATACCCGTGTGGTGGGCAAACGTTATAACAGCCCAGCCGTCATTGCGAATGCCTGGCATCACCGCAGCGATGCATTCTCTTCCATCGGTACGGCAATCGGTATCGGAGGAGCCATTCTGTTGGGCGACAGCTGGCGGGTACTCGACCCGTTGGCGGCAGTGATTGTCAGCGTCTTTATCGTGCAGGTGGCTGTCAAGCAACTCAAGTCGTGTGTGGATGAACTGCTGGAACGCTCGCTTCCAGACGATATTGAACAAGAGATTACCAAGATTGTCTTGTCGGAAGAGGGGGTGTCACAACCTCATCATCTGCGTACCCGACGGATAGGAAGCCATTATGCGATGGACATGCATGTGCGTATGGATGGAAATATTTCTTTACATGAGGCGCATGAAAAGGTGACGTCCATCGAAAAGAAATTGCGGGAGGCCTTTGGGGCAAATACGTATATCAGTATCCATGCAGAACCTGAGAAGTAAAAAAGTATGGAGAAGAAAGTATTAGTGACAGGTGCCAGTGGGTTTATTGGCAGTTTTCTGGTGGAAGGAGCCTTGGAACGAGGTTACCAGGTGTGGGCCGGTGTCCGAAAGACCAGTAGCCGGAAATATCTGCAAGATGTGCGGATTCATTTTGCGGTGCTGGACTTTACCGATTCCGACCGTCTGGCCGGACAGCTGGAGGAGCAGAAACGCTTGTATGGGAAATGGGATTACATCATTCATTGTGCCGGGGTGACCAAATGCCTAGACAAGGCCGATTTTGAAATTGGAAATTACTGGGCTACGCGGCATTTTATTGAGACGCTGAAGCGACTGGACATGCTTCCCGTGAACTTTATTTACATTAGTTCGTTAAGTATATTTGGACCGATACGTGAGAAAGATTACTCTTCCATCAGCGAGGAAGATACGCCACGCCCGAATACGGCGTATGGATTGAGCAAGCTTCATACGGAGGAATATCTGAAGTCCTTGTCAGGCTTTCCGTATGTGATTTTTCGTCCCACTGGCGTGTATGGGCCTCGGGAGCGCGATTATTTCCTGATGGCCAAGTCCGTAAAGCAGCATGTGGATTTTGCGGCAGGCTTCAAGCGGCAGGACATTACGTTTGTTTTTGTGAAAGATTTGGTGCAGGCCATTTATCTGGCCATTGAAAAAAACGTCACAGGCCGGGCCTATTTTGTGAGCGACGGAAAAGTGTACAGTAGCCATACGTTCTCCGATTTGATTCGGAAGGAGCTGGGCAATCCGTGGATGGTTCGTCTGGTGTGTCCGTTGTTTCTCTTGAAAGCCATCTCGTTTGTGGCGGAAAATATCGGACGGCTGGCCCGGAAGACCAGTACATTGAACTGTGACAAGTATCGCATCATGAAGCAGCGGAACTGGAGGTGTGACATTTCCCCGCTGGAAAAAGAGTTGGGCTATGTGCCCGAATATCCGTTGGAGAGAGGTGTAAAAGAAATAATTGCCTGGTATAAGAAAGAAGGATGGCTATAGAACTGAAGTTATTTGAACGAGTAGAAAGTGGGAAGGGACTGTTTGCGGTAGAAAGCATCAGCTTGATTTATAATGCCCTGACCTCTATTTTGATTTTGTTGCTCTATCCCCGGATGGACCATCCTGGGACCATGTTGCTGGAACGTCTGGGTATTGTAGTACTGACGTTCGTACTGATTCATTTGTATCAGGCATTTCCCTGCCGGTTGACCGCTTTTATCCGGATGGTGGTGCAGATGTCACTGCTGGCTTACTGGTATCCGGACACGTTTGAGTTCAACCGTCTGTTCCCGAACCTGGACTATCTGTTTGCTTCTGCCGAACAGACCATTTTCCATTGCCAGCCCTCCGTGGAATTCAGTAAGCTGTGCCCCTCGGTATGGTTCAGTGAGCCGTTCAATATGGGTTACTTCTTTTATTATCCCATGATGCTGATTGTGGTGGTGTATTACTTTTTGACCCGGTTTGAGTGGTTTGAGAAAATCTGTTTTGTGTTGGTCACCTCTTTCTTCATTTACTACCTGTTCTATATTCTGGTGCCGGTAGCAGGCCCGCAGTTTTATTTCCCGGCCATTGGAATGGACAAGGTGAATGCGTGTGACTTTACGCCTATCGGCGATTATTTCAACCACAATACGTTCTTGCTTCCGGGACCCGGATATGAGCATGGATTCTTCTATAATCTGGTGGAGGCCTCTCAGGAAGTGGGCGAACGCCCTACCGCCGCTTTCCCCAGCTCGCATGTGGGTATCTCTACCATTGTGATGATTATGGCCTGGCGTGTGAACCGGAAGCTGGCCTATATCCTTTTCCCGTTCTATGTGTTGCTGTGTTGTGCCACGGTCTACATTCAGGCGCACTACCTGATTGATTCCCTCGTGGGATTGATTACCGCGTTCTTCGTGTATCAGCTGGCTACGCTGATGTACAAGCGATGGTTCATTTCGCCTGTTTTCAAGCGCATTATGTATTAAGGAAAAAGTCGGTAAGGAGTCTTATTCCTTACCGAATGTATTTTCAATGTGATCCAGAATGGCATTTAAATCCTGGAGAGTCTCTGCACGCAGCATGGCGATGCGGGTATCCTTGAAGTTGGGAATCCCCTTGAACAGTGGGGAGGCAGCCAAGTGACGGCGCACGTGCAGAATTCCTCTGCGTTCATCCAGCAGGTTCACACTGTCGAGTACTTCCTGCCGTAAAACATCCATCCGCCATTTGAAAGAAAGGGGCGGAAGTTCTTCTCCGGTTTCCAGATAATGCTTTACTTCCTTGAAAATCCAAGGACGTCCGAAACTGGCCCGTCCAATCATGATGGCATCCACTCCGTAGCGCTCGAAACATTCTTTGGCACGTTGAGGGGTGGTGATGTCGCCGTTGCCGATGATAGGGATGTGCATTCTCGGATTCTTCTTGACTTCTCCGATAAGGGTCCAGTCCGCCTCGCCGGTGTACATCTGGGCACGGGTACGTCCGTGGATGGTCAGGGCCTCAATGCCGCAATCCTGCAACTGTTCCGCCAGTTCCACGATGATTTTATGTTCCGCGTCCCACCCCAGACGGGTTTTTACCGTAACCGGAATCTTGACGGCGTCGACCACGGCACGGGTGATTTCCAGCATCTTGGGCACGTTCTGCAACAGTCCTGAACCGGCTCCCTTGCCGGCCACCCGTTTCACCGGACATCCGAAGTTCAAGTCCAGAATATCAGGCTGTGCCTGTTCCACGATGCGGGCCGCTTCTACCATCGTATCGGTATCTTTCCCGTAAATCTGGATGGCCACCGGGCGTTCCTTCTCGCTGATGTTCAGCTTTAGCATTGTTTTTCCCACCGAACGGATCAACGCATCGCTCGACACGAACTCCGTGTACACCATGTCGGCACCGAACTGCTTGCACATCAGGCGGAAAGCAGGGTCGGTGACATCTTCCATCGGGGCCAGCAACACTGGCTTTTCTCCTAAATCTATATTCCTAATTTTCATTGGCTTGATATTGTCGCGCAAAGGTAGTGAAATTTTATTATATCCCGAAAAAACGCTACCTTTGCGCGGTAATATCATAATAGTGGACATGAGTTATACAATCAAAGACTTTGAAATCATGGCACCTGTTGGCTCGCGTGAGTCGTTGGCAGCTGCCCTTCATGCCGGAGCCGATTCCATCTATTTCGGCATTGAGAGTTTGAACATGCGTGCGCGCTCGGCGAGTACTTTTACTATAGAAGATTTGCGTGAAATCGCCAAAATGTGCGAGGAACACGGGGTGAAGAGCTACCTGACCATCAATACCATCATCTACGATGAGGACATTGAACTGATGCGTAAGATTGTGGATGCAGCCAAGGAAGCTGGCATCAGTGCCGTCATTGCAGCCGATGTAGCCGTGATGGCCTATTGCAATGAGGTGGGACAGGAGGTACATCTTTCAACCCAGCTGAACATCAGCAATGCGGAGGCGTTGAAGTTTTACTCCCGCTTTGCTGATGTGGTAGTGCTGGCCCGCGAGTTGAATCTCAAGCAGGTGCGCAAGATATATGATGCCATTCAGGAACAGCAGATCAAGGGCCCGATGGGTGAGCTGGTACGTATCGAAATGTTCTGCCACGGTGCCTTGTGCATGGCGGTTTCCGGAAAATGCTATCTGAGTCTGAACGAACAGAACGCATCGGCCAACCGGGGAGCTTGCATGCAGGTATGCCGCCGGGCCTATATCGTGAAAGACAAGGAAAGCGATATCGAACTGGAAGTGGACAACCAGTACATCATGTCACCGAAAGATTTGAAGACCATTCATTTCATGGACGAGATGATTGAAGCCGGTGTCCGGGTGTTCAAGATTGAAGGCCGTGCCCGTGGTCCTGAGTACGTGCGTACGGTGGTGGAATGTTACAAGGAGGCCATCCAGTCGTATCTCGACGGTACGTTCTCCGATGAGAAAGTGGCCGACTGGGATACACGCCTGAAAACGGTGTTCAACCGTGGTTTCTGGAACGGATACTATCTGGGACAACGTCTGGGCGAATGGAGCAAGAACTACGGTTCGGAGGCTACGGAACGCAAGGTATATGCCGGACGCGGCATCAAGTATTTCTCCAATATCGGGGTGGCTGAGTTCTTGATTGAGGCGGCTGAAATCAAGGTGGGCGACAAGCTCCTGATTACCGGTCCTACTACCGGCGCCATGTATGTCACACTGGAGGAGGCACGAGTAGACCTGAAGCCGGTGGATGTGGTGAAGAAAGGGGTACACGTATCGTTTAAGGTACCCGACCGTATCCGTCCCAGTGACCGTCTGTATCGTATGGTGCCGGCAGAAGAGCTGAAGGCAAAAAGAAAAGACTAAACTTTGTTTAGTTAGTGTGTAGACGGAAATCCTGCCCTCGTTTCTGAAACGTAGCGGCAGGATTTTTTGTGGATATAGGGATATGAACAGGCCGGTTCATTACTTGTTGAAATCATTTTGGATACTATCTGATTTCTCTTTTATAAGGATTGTATATCAGCAGATTACTGATATTCACAGCCTGTGAACAACGTGTGAATATCAAATAAGTTCCGTCCGGATGATTGTTTACTCTCGTAATTATTTTACTTTTGCACCACAAAATTTTAAATCCAAATCTAAGATGAAGAAGATATATGTAAAAGAGTGGATGTCGTTTCAGCCCTACGGACGGCAGGATGAAATAGATACATATTATGTGAAAGTGGCCAACCGTCTTGCTGATTTCTTGAAGACTGCGCTCGGCGAACGGTATTCGGAACACAGCCTTCATGGCATTGCCATTTACTTGACTCTCTGGTTTCAGGACCTCACCACACAGACCGGCGTCTGGGAAGCGTTTACCGGTGAATGTCGCAAGCGGTACGGCCATCCTGTGCCTTTCATGACGTCGGAAGAAGAAGAGGAATATTATCCGGGAGAAGTGAATCCGGAAGACATGCGGTTTCTGCTGTGGCATTATTTCCAGTCTTTGGAAAAACAGGCAGGCGGTGTGCTGAATCCCGAGAATCCGGTATTTGAGGATCTGGCTTATCAGCTCTACGATTATCTTTCGGACGAATATGAGGTGGCTCCGGAAAACACCCGCTTGCATGACATGCTGTATGGAGAGCCTTTTGGCGAAAATGATTACATGCGTTATCGCAGCCTTTTGGAGTGGTTTCATTTCTGCAGCTATGTAGGGTTCGAAAACCGGAGCGAGTACCAGCATGCGGTGGAGGCGGCCGTCCGTATGGGGAATGCAAACCCAAGTCTCCTGTCGTACGATGTGAAGCAGAACATTCTGTTCGAAGGAAGAAAGAACCTGCTTTCACTGACCTCCGTAGAATGGCTGGCGTTGGTAGGGAAGACTCACCCGGAAGCTGCCCAGTGGGCAGAAGTCAAAGTCGTCCCCCAAGGAATGTATCTTTATGAGGGTGAAGACGAGACTTCGTTGTTTGTGAAAGATTTGTCGGGAGAAGAAGAGGTACAGTTGTCTGTCCGTAAGGACTCTGTGAACATGGACTCTTTGAAAGGCCGGAAGGAAGGCATGACGGTATTGCAGAGCCGATGGGTACAATATGGGGGTACCTGGTGGCAGGACGGTACGCTGGTGGTGTCAGACTACGAGGAAAAGATGAAGGAAGAGTTAGTCCGGCAGGCTGCGAAACGTGAAGATATCCGGCAAACCTACGATGCCTTTATGAAAGCATCCGGCGGGAAGCAGTTTGTGTTCTGCCAGTCGGAGGAAGAAGTGCGGGATTTCCTTTTCCAGAAAATGGAGTACAAGGAAAAAGAAGGGATACAGATGCCGAAGATGGATGCACAGCACGGGCTGGTGCTGATGGTTTCTTCGCATACCGGTATCCATATCCAGATGCGTTTGTGCGAATGCATCTCTTCACCGGAGAACAAGTTTTATGATTCGAAGGAGGCACAGAAGAAGGCCATTTTGTTCCTCTTGAATCCGGAGGTGATTCCGTATGACTTGAGTTGTGCCCTGCAAGATGCCGGCATGTTGCCGGATGCCGGTCTGAACAGCCTGCAAGGCGAGAAGCAGGGGCGGGAACTGGTCAAGAAGCATGCCCGTTTCCTGACCGACTATTTCTTTGGGAAATGCAGGGAGAAGGATTGCTGATTACTCGATGATTCCTCCTCCCCATACGGTATCTCCCCGATAGAATGCCGCTGCCTGTCCGCTGGCAATGGAAGCCAGCGGCTCATGCAGCTGGATGTGCAGCCGTCCGTCTTCCAGCAGGGTGACAGTACACCGGTTGGCCTGTTTCCGGTAGCGTATCTTGACGATGACGTCATCGTGTCCAAGTAGGGCTTCGGGATGAATCAGGTTCCAGTGCGTGAGAAACATCTCATTTTTCTCCAGTGCCTGCAGACGGTCACTGAGGATGACCTTATTTTCCGTGGGGATAATATCTTTTACAAAGAGCGCTTTGTTCAGGTGAATGCCCAGCCCCCTCCGTTGTCCGATGGTGTAGAAGGGATATCCCTCGTGTTTTCCGAGGCAATGCCCCTGTTCGTCATAAAAAATTCCGGGTACAATTTCTCCTTCCGGTACATGAGCATTCAGGAAGCTGCGGTAATCCATCGGGCAGAAGCACACACCCAGGCTGTCGCGCTTGGTAGCCGCTTTCAGGAATCCGCGTGCGGCGGCTATCTCACGCACACGGGTTTTGGTCAGTCCGCCCATGGGCAGACACATCCGTTCCAGTATGGATTGGGGAAGCCCCCACAAGAAAAAAGACTGGTCCTTGTCGGTATCTTTCCCGCAGGTGATGTGCCAGTAGCCGTCGGTGTACCGTTTGTTGACATAATGTCCTGTGGCCAGATGATAAATGCCTCGTTCGTCGGCCACCTGCGCCAGCAACGGCCATTTCAGGTAGTTGTTGCATAAGGTACAAGGCACCGGGGTACGTCCGGCCATGTATTCCTGAATGAAATACCGGATGATTTTCTCCTGAAACACGGTGCGGGCATCGTACACCAGATGAGGAATGCCCAGTGAGCGGCACAGTTCCCGTGCATCGTCCAGGTATTCCGTACTACCGTCTTTCTCATAAAAACGAAAAGTGATGCCGGTCACTTCATATCCGGCGTCCTGCAAGAGCAACGCTGCCACCGAACTGTCGGTACCGCCGCTCATACCCAATAATACTTTCTTGTTTTTTTCCATTAGGCGACAAAGTTACGTTTTTCTTTGGTTGGCAGGCCCGTTTGCCCGGTGATTCTGTAAAAGAAGACGGTGGGTTGGGGTATGGACATAAAAAAAGGAGTTCCGCTGAACTCCAACCTTTTGTTAACCTTAAATCTAATACTATGAAAAACACATTGTAAAGGTAAGGCTTTTGGAGAAATCTGCAAGCAGAAAATGTGTTTTATAACATGTATTAAGAAATACCCTTTTTTATTCAAGGCTTTTATACAATGGGGTTGGTAAATACATGTTTTTTTGCAAGAGGCACGAGCGAATGGTCTTCGCCGGCCAGCGAGAAGGGGGTGGCGAAATGTCGTGATGAGGTTTGAATCATGCGGCGGGTAAAATAGCGTTTTTCCCCTTGCAATAAATGTACTGTGTTTCAACAATTTCTCTGTACCACAGTGTGGGATACAAAAACCACACTGTGAAATACATATTCCACAGTGTGAAATATGAATTCCACACTGCGAAACAGAGAATTTGCAGGGAGGACGGAAAGAAGGGGCGGGTATGGTTTGATGTATGGATAAGGCCGACAGGCAGGATTCAAATGGTTTTCGATGGGATAAAACGTTTTTTTATGCTTCCTTTGTATGGACTTTCTGGCAGATTTATTAGATTTGTTTACTTTTAACTACTTGGCAACAATCATAGTATGAAAAAATCATTTTGGGTGTTAGTGGGGTTGGTCAGTCTGACGTGGGGATGTGCGTCTCCAGTTGTTTCTACGGAAGAAGATTTGACACAATATGTGAACCCTTTCATTGGGACTGATTTTACCGGGAATACGTATCCAGGGGCACAGGTGCCGTTCGGCATGGTACAGTTGAGTCCGGACAACGGTTTGCCGGGGTGGGACCGGATTGCGGGGTATTATTATCCGGACAGCACGATTGCCGGATTCAGCCATACCCACCTTTCGGGCACCGGAGCTGGCGATTTGTATGACATTTCTTTTATGCCTGTCACCTTGCCCTGTGTGGAGGCGGAGCCTCCTTTGGGTGTACATTCCAAGTTCTCACACGAGAAAGAGCGTGCGTCGGTCGGGTATTATCAGGTCTTTCTGGAAGATTACGGAATCAATGTGGAACTGACGGCCACGGAGCGTTGCGGCATCCAGCGTTACACGTTCCCGGAAGCCCAGTCGGCCATTATCTTGAATCTGAAAAAAGCGATGAACTGGGACGCCACACAGGACAGTTATGTGGAGGTGGTGGATTCTGTGACGATTCGGGGTTACCGTTTTTCCGACGGGTGGGCCCGAAACCAGAAGGTCTTTTTCCAGACTCGTTTCTCAGTACCTTTTGAGAAGGTACAGCTGGATACCACACCCCTCCTGCACGATGACCAGACGAGGGGAACAGCCTACGTGGCCCGTTTTGATTTTTCCACACGGAAAGGTGAGCAGGTGGTGGTGACCACGGCCCTTTCGGGTGTCAGCATGGAGGGGGCTGCGAAGAACCTGCAGGCGGAGGCGCCGGAGAATGATTTCGAGAAATACCGGTTGCAAGCCCGGGAGAAATGGAACAGGGAACTGGCGAAAATCCGGGTGCAGTCGGACGATAAAAAGGATAAGACCATTTTCTATACGGCACTTTATCACAGCATGCTGGCGCCTACCATTTATTCGGATGTGGACGGGCAATATTACGGCCCGGACGGCCAGGTGCATCAGGCTGTCGGCTGGACCAATTACAGCACGTTTTCGTTGTGGGACACGTTTCGGGCATCGCATCCGCTGTTCACTTATACCCAGCCGGAACGAACCAATGACATGATTAAGTCATTTTTGGCATTCTATGAACAGAACGGGCGTCTGCCGGTGTGGAACTTCTATGGAAGCGAGACCGACATGATGATTGGTTATCATGCGGTGCCGGTCATTGTGGATGCTTACCTGAAAGGTATCGGCGATTTTGATGCGGAAAAGGCCTTGGAGGCTTGTGTGCATACGGCCAATCTGGATGAATACCGGGGCATCGGCCTTTACAAGAAGCTGGGGTATGTGCCTTATAATGTGACGGATAAATACAATTCGGACGACTGGTCGTTGTCGCGGACGCTGGAATATGCGTTCGATGATTTCTGCATCGCGGAGATGGCGGCCAGGATGGGACGCAAGGACGTGGCCGATACGTTCTATGCCCGTTCGCAGAATTATCGGAACTTGTATAATCCGGCCACTTCGTTCATGCAGCCGAAAGATGACAAGGGGAATTTTATCCCGGATTTCCATGCGGAAGAATATAGCCCGCATATCTGCGAAAGCAATGCCTGGCATTATTTCTGGTCTGTGCAGCACGACATCGACGGACTCATCGCACTGGTGGGTGGAAAAGCACGCTTTGCCGAGAAACTGGACAGCATGTTCACCTTCCATCCGACGGAGGGGGAAGACCTGCCTATTTTCAGCACGGGTATGATTGGGCAGTATGCGCATGGCAACGAGCCGAGCCATCATGTGGCTTATCTGTTCAACAAGGTGGACCAACCCTGGAAAACGCAGCAATATGTGTCGCAGATTATGGAGGAACTCTACCTCGATACTCCGGCAGGGCTATGCGGGAACGAGGACTGCGGACAGATGTCGGCATGGTACGTGTGCAGTGCCATGGGATTTTATCCGGTGAATCCGGTATCCGGTCGGTATGAGATAGGCAAACCGAAATTCAAGAAAATGGAGTTAAGGCTTTCGAATGGGAAAACCTTTACCGTGCAGGCGAAGAACCTGAGTAAGGAAAACCGGTATATCCGTGCGGTCAAACTGGACGGAAAGCCTTACCATCAGCACTTCATCACGCACGAGCAGATTATGTCGGGGGCTACGCTGGAACTGGAAATGTGCAAGGAACCCGGTCATCTTTGGTATTAATGGAAAATAGTAGATTTGGAATTTAGCATGAAGAAATTAGTTTTGTGCATGATGGTACTGTGCATAGCCCTTTTCTGCAAGGCTACGAACTATGCCGGTTATGTGAATCCATTGATGGGTACACAATCCACTTACGAGTTTTCTGCCGGAAACACTTACCCGGCCATTGCCCGCCCGTGGGGAATGAATTTCTGGACTCCGCAAACCGGAAAAATGGGAGATGGATGGCAGTACATGTACACGGCCACCAGAATCCGAGGTTTCAAACAGACCCACCAGCCCAGTCCGTGGATTAATGACTACGGCCAGTTTTCCATTATGCCGGTGGTCGGAAAGCCGGTGTTCGAGGAGGAGCAGCGTGCCAGTTGGTTCTCGCACAAGGGGGAGGAAGCCAGACCGTATTATTATAAGGTCTATCTGGCCGAACATGATGTGCTCACGGAGCTGGTGCCCACGGAACGGGCTGCGATGTTCCGCTTCACTTTCCCTGAAAATGTACATTCTTATGTGGTGATTGATGCGTTTGATCAGGGCTCATACGTAAAGATTGAGGCAGCGGAAAACCGTATCATCGGGTATTCCACCAAAAACAGTGGGGGAGTACCGGCAAATTTCAAGAATTATTTTGTCATCGAATTTGACAAGCCTTTTACGTACACGGCTACAGTGGCTGATAGCTGCATTTCGGCAGATAAAACGGAACAGAAGGCAGACCATGCGGGGGCCATTATCGGTTTTTCTACCCGGAAAGGGGAGAAGGTACATGCACGGGTGGCTTCTTCGTTTATCAGTGTGGAACAGGCCTTGGAAAACCTGAAGGAACTGGGCGATGACAGTCTGGAGGTGCTGGCAGAAAAAGGAAAGTCGGCCTGGAATGAGGTGCTGGGCAGAATCGAAGTGGATGGCGGAAATCTGGACCAGTATCGCACGTTCTATTCCTGCCTGTATCGTTCGTTGCTGTTCCCCCGCAAGTTCTATGAGATAGATGCCCGCGGACAAGTGGTACACTACAGTCCCTACAACGGGCAGGTGCTGCCGGGGTATATGTATACGGATACCGGTTTCTGGGATACGTTTCGCTGTCTGTTTCCGTTGCTGAACTTGGTTTACCCTTCTGTGAACAAGGAAATACAGGAAGGTTTGATAAATACTTATAAGGAAAGCGGTTTCTTTCCGGAATGGGCCAGTCCCGGGCACCGCGGTTGCATGGTAGGCAATAATTCGGCTTCGGTGCTGGTTGATGCGTATATGAAAGGAGTCCGGGTGGACGACCTGCAGACCTTGTACGAGGGATTGGTGCATGGTACGAAAAATGTACATCCGGAAATCTCTTCTACCGGACGGCTGGGATATGAATATTACAACCAGTTGGGCTATGTGCCTTGTGATGTACACATCCATGAGAATGCGGCCCGTACGTTGGAATATGCCTACGACGACTGGTGCATCTACCGGCTGGCTAAAGAACTGAAACGTCCGAAAGCAGAAATCAACCTGTTTGCCCGGCGAGCCTTGAACTATAGGAACCTGTTTGATCCGGCAACCAGGCTGATGCGGGGAAAGAAGAAGGACGGCACGTTCATGCTGCCTTTCTCTCCGCTCAAATGGGGGGATGCCTTTACCGAAGGAAACAGCTGGCACTACACTTGGTCGGTGTTTCACGACCCCCAGGGACTGATTGACCTGATGGGGGGAGACAAGGTGTTTGGGGCAATGCTGGATTCCGTGTTCTCAGTACCACCCGTCTTTGACGACAGTTATTACGGTTTTGTCATCCACGAGATTCGGGAAATGACCGTGATGAACATGGGAAATTACGCCCATGGCAACCAGCCTATCCAGCACATGATTTACCTGTACAATTATGCCAAGCAGCCCTGGAAGGCCCAGTATTGGTTGCGGCAGGTGATGAATCGGATGTACTCGCCTACGCCGGACGGGTATTGCGGCGACGAGGACAACGGCCAGACCTCGGCCTGGTATGTGTTTACCGCACTGGGGTTTTATCCCGTTTGCCCGGGAAGCAACCAGTATGTGACAGGGGCTCCTCTGTTTAAAAAGGCAGTCCTTCACTTGGAAAACGGAAAGGACGTGAAGATAGAGGCCCCGTTGAACAGTGAGGAGAATCTGTATATTAAAGACCTGAAAATGAACGGAAAGACCTATACTCATAATTATTTTTCTCATAAAGATTTGAAGAATGGTGCTGAAATACAAATAGAAATGAGTAACTTGCCGAACGAAAAAAGAGGAATCGCGTGGGAAGATGCCCCTTATTCTTTTTCGAGAGAAGGAATTTATGACCTTGAATTATATTAAATTTAAAACCATGGATAAAAAATCATTATTGTTTGTTCCGGTCTTGTCTTTGTGTCTGGTTTCCTGTGGAAATAAGCAGGAAAAGCTGGAAATGGAAGACTTGACGCAGTTTGTAGACCCTCGTATCGGTACCGGTGGACACGGACATGTGTTTTTCGGGGCCAATGTGCCCTATGGCTTTGTACAGCTGGGGCCGACCAGCATCCCTCAGTCGTGGGACTGGGTGTCGGGTTATCATGAATCGGACTCTACGGTCATCGGTTTCCCTCATACGCACCTGAGCGGTACGGGTATCGGCGATTTGCACGATATTAACGTGATGCCGGTGGTGGGTGAAGTGACTTATGCACGCGGCGACACCACGTCGTATGAAACAGGACTTTGGTCGTATTCCGACCGTTCGAAAGAAGTGGTCACCCCGGGTTACTATCGTACGCATCTGTCAAGATACAATGTGGATGTGGAACTGACGGCCACCAAGCGGGTGGGGTTCCATAAATATACTTTCCCCGAAAAGGAGAGTCCAGCCATCGTGTTTGATATGGTGAACGGAGGTTGCTGGGACAAGACCACGGATGCAGTCATCCGGGTGGTCAACGACAGCACACTGAGCGGTTACCGCTATTCCAAGGGATGGGCCGACGACCAGCGCATTTTCTTCCGTGCTGAATTCTCGCGGAAGTTTGACAGTGTAGCTTTCATCGTCAATGATTCAGTCAAGGAAGGCAATATGGGTCAGGGAGCACAGCTGTTTGCCCGGGTAAATTTCCCGGCTGGAAATCCGGCGCCGATTTACATGAAGGTAGCTCTTTCGCCTACCTCTGAAGAAGGAGCCCAGCTGAACATGCAGACAGAGCTTAGTGGTTGGGATTTTGAGCAGACGGTGGCCGATGCCAAAGCTACCTGGAACAAGGAGCTGAACAAGGTGAAGGTGTCTACCCAAGATGCAGTATCCAAGAAAATTTTCTACACCAGCCTGTATCACACCCTGTTTGCTCCCTCAGAATTTTGTGACGTGAACGGCGATTATTATGGGGCCGACAAGCAAATACACCACGGAAAGGGTTTCAAGAATTACACCACTTTCTCTCTTTGGGATACCTACCGGGCAGCACAGCCTTTGATGACCATCCTCCAGCCGGAACGGATGAGCGACATCATCAACACGATGCTGCATATTTATGAACAGCAGGGCAAGTTGCCGGTATGGCATCTGATGGGTTGCGAAACCAACTGTATGGTGGGCAATCCGGGAGTGCCGGTAGTGGCAGATGCCATTCTGAAGGACATCAAGGGATTCAATTCGGAACTGGCGTTCAAGGCGTTGAAAGAATCGTCCATGCTGCCGGAACGTGGTATGGAATATCGGATTCAGTACGGATTCATTCCGGCCGACAAGATGACGGAAGCCATTGCTTACGATATGGAATATGCCATTGCCGACTGGGCGGTGGCGCAGGCCGCCCGCCGTTTGGGCAAGCAGGAGGATTACGCCTATTTCCTGGAGCGCAGCAAATCGTATAAGCATTATTTTGATGCTTCTACCGGCTTCATGAGAGGCAAGCTGAGCGATGGTTCCTGGCGTACGCCTTTCAGTCCGTATGCCTCGGCGCACAGAGACGATGACTACTGTGAAGGAAATGCCTGGCAGTACACTTGGCTGGTGCCGCAGGATGTAGAGGGACTGGTGGAGTGCTTTGGCAGTAAGGAGGCTTTTGTTCATAAACTGGATTCTCTGTTCCTTGCTGAGGGTGACATGGGAGAAGCGTCGTCACCGGATATCAGCGGTCTGATTGGGCAGTATGCGCATGGCAATGAACCGAGTCACCACATCACCTATTTATATACTTTGGTGGGCCAGCCTTGGAAGACCGCCGAGCGGGTGAAAGAAATCTTGCATACCATGTACACCGACCAGCCGGACGGATTGTCGGGTAACGAAGACGTGGGCCAGATGTCGGCCTGGTATGTGCTTTCTTCCTTCGGTTTCTATCAGGTGGAACCTGCCGGTGGTAAGTTTGTCTTTGGCTATCCGAACTTCGAGAAAGTTGAAATTGCGGTACCGGCAGGCAAGTTTGTCATCAAGCGCAATGACCAGGGCCAGCAGAACAATTACATACAGGGTGTGCTGCTGAACGGAAAAGAGTATAAAAAAGCCTGGATAGAATATGCCGATATCATGAAGGGAGGTGAACTGACCTTCCTGATGGGCGATAAGCCGGTGGTATGGTATTGATTGCCAAAAGGTAATAGATAGCGGATGTCCGTCATTGAATTGATTTCGGTGGCGGACATTTTTCTTGTAAAGCACATTCCTTTATAAGAAAATAAAATTTATGAGGAATTTTGGGTTGAATATGAAATATTCTTCCTAACTTGCGCTCTGAAATTTATTAACCTTAAAAAGGACAGATGAAAAAGAACCTCACTCTTGCAATGAAGACTTTTTGCTGTACGCTGACGGGAGCGCTGACCATCAGTGGAGTGCCCCAACAGGTATATGCAGAAAATGCATCTTTACCTTATTGGAAAGATATTCAAACCGTATCTGTAAACCGCGAAGCGCCTAGATCGGCTTTTATGACGTATGCCGACAAGACACAGGCTTTGACCGGAAAGTATGAAAACAGCCCTTATTATGAGCTTTTGAACGGCACGTGGAAATTTTATTATACGGATTCTTACCTGAACCTTCCGGCCGATATCACTTCGCCGGAGACCAGTACCGACGGATGGCATGACATCAAGGTGCCGGGCAACTGGGAAGTGCAGGGCTTCGGTACAGCCATTTATACCAACCATGGTTATGAGTTCCAGCCGCGCAATCCCCAGCCTCCGCTGTTGCCGGAAAAAAATCCGGTAGGTGTGTATCGCCGTGACATTACGGTACCTTCGGAATGGAAAGGACGCGATATTTACCTGCACATTGCCGGAGCCAAATCGGGCTGTTATGTATACTTGAACGGCAAAGAGGTGGGCTATAACGAGGATTCCAAGAATCCGGCAGAATATTTAATCAACGATTACCTGAAGGAAGGTAACAACGTGCTGACCTTAAAGATTTTCCGCTGGAGTACAGGGTCTTATCTGGAATGTCAGGACTTTTGGCGTATCAGCGGTATCGAACGCGATGTGTTCCTTTATTCGCAACCGAAGGCTTCGGTACAGGATTTCCGCATCACTTCTACTTTGGATGATTCTTATACCAACGGTATTTTCCGTCTGGACATGGAACTAAAGAACCACCGTACACAGACAGCGGGACTGAGTGTAAGCTATGAATTGCTGGACAGCAAGGGAAAGGTGGTAGCCAGTGCCGAGCAGGCTTCTGAAGTGTTGCCGGGAAAAGAGGGGACGGTGTCTTTCAGCAAGGAACTGCCGGATGTACAGACGTGGACTTCGGAAGCTCCGAACCTGTACAAACTGCTGATGACGGTGAAGGAAAACGGCAAAGTGACCGAGGTTATTCCGTATCACGTAGGTTTCCGCCGTATCGAAATCAAGGAAATTGACCAGAAGGCAGCTAATGGCAAGAACTATCACGTGTTGTTCATCAACGGACAGCCGTTGAAACTGAA
The DNA here is from genome assembly GCF_900128455.1 of Bacteroides mediterraneensis. Lineage (GTDB taxonomy): Bacteria > Bacteroidota > Bacteroidia > Bacteroidales > Bacteroidaceae > Phocaeicola > Phocaeicola mediterraneensis. Next base: position 172,842 of record NZ_LT635783.1, read on the forward strand.
AGGAGTGAACATGCACGAACACAACCCGCTGACAGGTCATTACGTGAGCGAAGAACTGATGCGCAAGGACTTGGAGCTGATGAAGCGCAACAATATCAACACGGTACGTCTGTGCCATTATCCGCAAGACCGCCGTTTCTATGAACTGTGCGATGAATACGGTCTGTACATTTACGATGAGGCTAACATCGAGAGCCACGGTATGTATTACAGCTTGAGCAAGGGCGGTACGTTGGGAAATAATCCGGAATGGCTGAAGCCGCATTTGTATCGTGTGGAAAACATGTTTGAACGTAACAAGAACTATCCTTCTGTGACGTTCTGGTCATTGGGTAACGAGGCTGGTAACGGGTACAACTTCTATGAGGCGTACTTGTGGGTGAAACAGGCCGACAAGGGACTGATGGACCGTCCGGTGAATTACGAGCGTGCGCAGTGGGAATGGAACTCAGATATGTACGTACCCCAATATCCTAGTGCGGCATGGCTGGAAAGCATCGGCCGTCAGGGTAGTGACCGTCCGGTGGCACCCTCGGAATACGCCCACGCTATGGGTAACTCTACCGGAGGCTTGTGGGACCAGTGGAAGGCCATCTACAAATATCCGAACCTGCAGGGAGGTTATATCTGGGACTGGGTAGACCAGGGTATTTTGGTAAAGGATGAGAACGGAAGAGACTATTGGGCTTACGGAGGTGACTTTGGTACCAACATGCCGAGTGACGGTAACTTCTGCTGCAACGGTATCGTGAATCCAGACCGTAATCCTCATCCGGCGATGAGTGAAGTGAAATATGCGCATCAGAATGTGGCTTTCGAAGCTACCGACCTGGCGAACGGAAAATTCAATGTGCTTAACCGTTTCTATTTCACCAACCTGAAGAAATACCAGATTGCGTATGAGGTGAAAGAAAACAACAAGGTAGTACGCCGTGGAAAAGTGTCGCTGGACGTGGCTCCTCAGGCCAAGAAAGAATTGGCGGTAAACGTCGGAGGATTGAAGGCCAAGGCAGGTACAGAATATTTCGTGAACTTCTCGGTGACGACACTGGAACCGGAACCGCTGATTCCGGTCGGTTATGAAATTGCGCATGAACAGTTCCGTCTGCCGGTAGAGGCACTCGACCGTTCGTTCACGGTACAAGGTCCGGCTTTGCAGTGCAGTGAAAACGGTAACCTGCTGACGGTACAGTCGTCACGCGTATCGTTTGTGTTCGACAAATCAACCGGGCTGGTGACTTCCTATAAAGTAAAAGGTACTGAATATTTCCACGACGGATTCGGTTTGCAGCCTAACTTCTGGCGTGGACCGAACGACAACGACTACGGAAGCCAGATGCCGAAACGTCTGCAAATCTGGAAACAGTCGAGCAAGAACTTCAACGTCGTGGATGCCTCACTCGCCTTGGACGGAAAAGATGCCGTATTGAAGGTGAGCTACCTGCTGGCTGCGGGCAATCTCTACATTGCGACATACCGCATCCATCCGTCGGGAGTGGTGAAGGCTGATTACACCTTTACATCTACCGAAATGCAGGCCGCTCAGACTGAGGCTTCGGAAGCGACCCTGATGGCTACCTTTACACCCGGCAACGAAGCACGTCGCAAGGAAAGTTCCAAACTGGTGGTACCGCGCATCGGAGTACGTTTCCGTTTGCCGGCCGACATGGAGCAGGTGACTTATTTCGGACGTGGACCGGAAGAAAACTACTGTGACCGAAACAACGGTACGTTGGTAGGTGAATACCGGAGCACGGCGGAACAGATGTATTATCCGTATGTACGTCCGCAAGAGAACGGACATCACACCGATACCCGCTGGCTGACCTTAAAGCAGAAAAACGGCAAGGGACTGGCTGTGTATGCCGACGGAACGATGGAATTCAACTCTCTCCGTAACTCCGTGGAAGATTTCGACGGTGAAGAAGCGACAAGCCGCGACTACCAGTGGAACAACCGGGATGCGGAAGAGCTGAAACACGATATCCGTACGGCGAAAGACATTAAGCCGCGTCAGACTCACATCAACGACATTACTCCGCGTGATTTTGTGGAAGTCTGCCTGGATATGCGCCAGATGGGTGTGGGCGGTTTCGACAGCTGGGGTTCTATTCCAGACCCGCAGTACCTGATTCCGGCCAACAAGGAATACCGTTGGGGATTCACCATCGTGCCGATGTAAAAATCGCTAGTCACGGAAACTGAAAATTCCGGGCTTGAGCAAGAGAATGCTCAGGCCCGGAATTTTTTTGTGTTCACGTATGGACATAAAAAAAGGAGTTCCGCTGAACTCCAACCTTTTGTTAACCTTAAATCTAATACTATGAAAAACACGTTGCAAAGGTAAGCACTTTCTGGAAATCTGCAAAGGAATAGGACCAAAAGATGTGTTTTATAACATAATTTGAAAAATCATGCTTATCTGAAAGATTTATTAAGAAAAAGTATGGGTGGAATTTGGAAAGCATTTTCACACAAAAGTTGCTTTATTTACATGATTTTGTAATATATTTTTCCGAACTTTGTTACAGAACAAATGGAGGACTTGGTATGGAACTTAGTTTGAAGGAGCGTCAGAGAGCCTTGAAGGTGACACTGACCATGGTACTGGTGGCATGTACTTGTTTATTGTATTTGGGATATAGGTTGTGCATGTATTATTAAAGCGAAAAAAAGGTGCGTCCGGGCAATCCAGACGCACCTTTTTGGCAATTAACCGATGATTTATTTGCTTTCTTTCTTGAATTTGTAGACAGCAAATGTCATGGCACCTATTTCGGTATTGAGCGTATTTCCTTCGATGGATACGGCACTCTCTTGAGGTGTAATCAGGTTCGGGTTGTCGAGAGTGTTTTCTGCATCCGGATTTTCCGTGTGCAGGGTAATGCATTTTCCGTCGCCCAAAGTGACTGACTTCTTCAGTCCCTTGAATTCCAGTGTAAGAGGTTGTGCCTTGTCAGAAGTGTTGGCTACTTTTACGATGTAAGTCTGAGTGGGTTCATCCCAGACTGCACTGGCAAAGAGTCCGTTCTGACCCTCTTGTCCGCTGACCGGTTTCTTGTCCATGGTCAGAGGCACTACGTTAGTACCTTTGTTGTGACCGTAGAGTGACTGTACATACCAGCTGCACGTGCGTACCGAGCGCAGGTTGTCGAACCAGATTAAGTCCGGACGCCATTGCCATCCTTCCACGTGAGCCAGCAGCGGAGCGTAGGTGGCCATGTGTACCACATCGGCATTTCTTTCTACTCCAGTCAGGAAGGCAGCTTCGAGCAGAGATGCGTGGAAGTGGTTCCATTTCTTGCCTTTTCCGTGGCAGGCGTATTCTCCGGCAAATACTTTCGGGCCTTTCCGGTCGTAGTTGTCGTAACGGTTGCCTGATTTCAGGAACCAGTCTTCCGGACGGTAGAAATGTTCGTCTACCAAATCGACTTTCAGTTTCTTCATTTCCGGCCACAAGTAGTCGAAATCCTTTCCTTCAGACTGCGGACCGGAGGAACCGATAATCTTGATTTCCGGATGTGCTTTGCGGATGGCTTCTACAAACGGTTTCAGACGTGCCGGATATTCCGGTCCCCACTGTTCGTTTCCGATGGCCATGAATTTCAGGTTGAACGGAGCCGGATGTCCCATGTCGGCACGGAGTTTTCCCCATTTGGTGTTGGTATCGCCATTGGCAAACTCAATCAGGTCGAGTGCATCCTGAATGTAGCTGTCCAGTTGGTCTACGGGTACGTGTGCTTTCGGGTCATCGTTCTGATACTGGCAGGCCAGTCCGCAGTTCAGTACCGGAAGCGGTTCGGCCCCCATGTCTTCAGCCAGCAGGAACAGTTCATAGAATCCCATGCCGTAGCTCTGGAAATAGTCTGGGAAGAAACGGTAGGGGAAGGTGTACTCCCAGCGGTTGCTGTTGAGCGGTCGGTTTTCCACCGGCCCTACAGAGTTTTTCCAGTTGTAGCGGTCGGTGATTTCGGTTCCTTCCACGATACATCCTCCCGGAAAACGGAAGATACCCGGTTTGGTATCGGCCAATGCTTGTACGAGGTCTTTCCGCAGTCCGTTTTCACGTCCTTTCCAGGTATCTACCGGAAACAAAGACACATGTTCCAAATCTACTGTGCCCGGAGAAGCCAGGAAGATTCTCAGATGCGCTTTGGCTTGTGTCTGGGTAGGTGTCAGGATGACTTCATATTTTTTCCAGTCCTTGGAGTTGATGTTTACGTCTTGTGAGGTGATGACCTGCGATTCTCCCATGGAAGCGTTGTCAATCAGTTCCACCTGTATTTTCTGGTTTTCCCCTCTTGCCCATACGGTAAAGCGGTATTTTTCGTTGGCCTTGATACCGATTCCGAAGAAGCCTTCGTTTTCAATGCCGGTCCGTTTGTGCGGATGGCTGGGGGCTCCGAGGCGTACGTAATGTGGGTTCTTTTCAAACGGCCCGTCATCTTGGAGGGTGACGTTGCCGAAAATGTCCCATCCCATCAGGTGTTGTGGAAATTCGAACGAACGGTTTTTAATCAGTTCTGCATAGAGACCTCCATCGGCTCCATAGTTAATGTCTTCGAAGAAATGCCCGTACATGGTCGGTTGTATTTCCGCACCAATCTTGTTGGCCTGAATCACCATTTGATTGGTGTTTTGCGCTTGCAGGCTGAGACCTGCACTGAGTGCAAGCGCAGAGATAAAGGCTAAGTGTTTGTTCATGGTTTTATTTTTAATTTAATGTGATACAAACTTACATAAAATGCTGAGATTTTTGATGAAAAAATGGTAAAATCTCTGTCCCTATGTATTTTAAAGCTAAAATTAGGTCCAATCATTTTGCGGGAGGTGGATAAATTCTTCTATTAGGTGGACATTTGTTTTTCGGGTGGATTTTTATCGCATTTTTCAGAAAAAGACTATAAAAAACGGTTTATCTTTGTGACAGATAATTGAAAAAGTTGTATCTGGCTGATACACAGAATTGAATTGTAGAGTTTGGAATTTTAGGTAACGATTTGGCGACCTTCAGAACGCTTTGGTCTGCTGCGGTTTACCTTATAGCTTCAAACAACTCTTTATATTTACAAAGGTACATGTTTTGCTTCATAACTCCAAATCATTACTAACATTTTAGGGATTTTATGCTAATGTATTCTATTCTGAAAACCGCTATCGTCTGATGCACGAAAGCCGATTTCAGAAACAGCACAAGCAAAAGAAAAGCCCACAGCGACCACAATGTCATAAATGACACTGCCATCGCTGTGGGCACTTCTTTTATATGCTTGTACTAAAAACGGTCAAAACCGTTCTTACAGCCATTATTTCATTCATATACAAGTAGCCGAAAATGCCACTTCTACAGGACACGCCAGGCGTGGATCTGTTCTTGTGACCATTTTCGGCTACAATGCCCTGTGTCTTCAAACCAGTTCCTTCCATTGCAGACAAAGCAACGGCAGACAATCCCGTTTTACGACAATATACCACCGGAGGAACACCAGTAACCGTAAGCCATGCACGCATGACAATGACGGTTACAGGACTTCCACACGGCGGTCGGAAAGCCAACTTTCCCCTTATTGGTAGCGCCGCCCTTAATCCATCCACATGGCGCTGCACGCCAATAACTCTGTTCCCTTTTTCTTTCCGCCTCTCTATGCGTATGCCTCTGTTTCCATGCCGCCATCCAGGACGGCATCAGGTGTCATTTTCGTTGCTTGGGGCAAAGGTAAAGACGGGATTAGGAACTCAAATTTTTTGTCGAAAAATCTCCACGCCCTTTCAGGGGTAGTATTTGTCTAAAAAATTTGCTAATCCTACTCCCTAACCTTTGAGAAGCCCCCGAAACGAAAACGACCAATGCGGTCGGAAGACGTCACAAGAAAACATCGGACATACAGAGAGGCGAAAAGAAAAAGAAACCGTCCGCTCCAAATCCGAACAAGGTAATCAACAATCTAAAATCGGAAAATATGAGAAAGATATTGAGTGACATCGGAAAGGTATTGTGGAAAACATTATCCGCAGTAGTAACGACAACATCAAACATAGCCTTTTGTGCTGGCAGTTTGGTAGTAGGTATCATAGGAGAAATCCTATTCGGTATGTTGAGCATCATGTTCGGCATACTAATCTCCCTATTTTCAGTAATGGCAGCAATCGGCTTTTTCATTTGGTTATTAACAATTTAACAAATAAGGATATGGCAAGACGATACAACAAGACAGCAGCGCAGCAATGCAGATTTTACGAGGTGGACAACATCTTTGAGTATATGGTGGAAACCTACATCAACGGCAACCATTCAACCCTAAGAAGGCTATACCACGAACTCAACAAGGAAGCGAGAAAGGACTTTATCGGTTTTCTTTTGATAGAATGTCCGCCACAATACCACATAGAGATTTTACAAGATATTGTCTGACACGAGATACTTTATTTGAACGACAACCCGACTAAAATTTGAGATTATGAAAGGAACTGACCATTTCAAACGAACCATACAGATGTTTTTGGAGCAGAGAGCAGCGAAAGACAAGCTGTTTGCTGCAAGTTACAACAAACCGCACAAGAACATCGACGACTGCATCACCTATCTTCTGAATTGGGCGAAAAGCCAGTGCAATGGAGATAACAGCATAGGTACAACCGGAGGTGAAGTCTTGTCGCAAGCGGTACACTACTATGATGAGGACAACATCGAAATCGGTAAACCGATGCAATGCCACGTGATGGTAAGCCACGATATTGAGCTGACTGACGAAGAAAAGGCGGAAGCAAGGAGAAAGGCGGTTGCCCAATATCAGCAGATGGAACTCCAAAAGCTACAGAACCGCAACAAGCCGACAGCGAAAAAAGAAACACAAGTCCAACCCTCATTATTTGATTTTTGATATGAAGCCGAGAAACAAGTTTGAACGCAATATAGTAGAAGCAAGTAAACATTTACAGCCACTTACAAGCAAGCAGATACAATGGGGATTAGACCATAGTATCAGATATGTCGGACACAAATCATATAAGAAAGTAGTAACCTGCACCAAGTGTGGGCATCAATGGAAATCTGACACGAAACGTAAATATGAGAAATGCCCGTATTGCAATACAGTGCTGACTATGTATGAAGGTAGAAAAAGAACTTTCAAAGAATGTGAGTATTTCACCGTAATAACAGCATGTAAAGACTACCAAGTTGTAAGGTCAATAATGGTGAAGTGTTTTTTGAAAGTTGGCAAACCTGCTGAATATGAATGGGCAGAAGTCATGCAAAGATGGATTGCTCCCAATGGGAAGCATGTAACTTTTGCGAGATTAAGGCAAACAATGGGTACTATGTATTATGATTTATGGCTCTTTTACACTCCGTTAGAATTAAGACGGGAAAATTACAAATACAACCTTATCTATTCTGCCACGATTTGTCCTTTCATGACAGTTACGCATGAATTAAGGAAAAGAGGTTTCAAAAGGTATTTTTACGGTCAATCACCTTTGAATTTTTTTCATGTGTTATTGACTAACAGCCGCATAGAAACATTGTTGAAGACAGGACAAACCAAACTCTTGAAGTATTTTATTGAACATCCGCATGATAATATAGAAGATTATTGGCAGTCTATTCGTATTTGCCTCAGAAATGGATATAAAGTACATGATGCTACTATATGGCGTGACTACATTGACGCATTAAAGTATTTAGGTAAAGATATTAGGAATATGAAATATGTGTGTCCTCAAAATCTTTACCATGAACATGACAAGGCGTGTAAAAAGGTCATAGAAAAAGAATTGGAAAAAGAGATAAGAGAAAATACACCAAAATTCCTTTCAAAAGAACAATGTTATCTGCTTAGCAAAGGAAGATTTTTCGGACTTTCTTTTTCAGACGGTCTTATACGTGTCAAGGTTATAGAAAGTGTCAAAGAGATGATTTTGGAAGGGAAAGCAATGCATCATTGTGTAGGGAATTATTATACAAGAGAAGACTCTCTTATTCTTTCAGCCACCATTAATGGGAAAAGGATAGAAACGGTAGAAGTTTCGCTGTCGCAAATGAAAGTTTTGCAATGCAGAGGTGTATGCAATTCCAATACCGAATACCACGACCGCATCATCAGCCTTGTAGAGAGCAATGCCGAACTTATCCGCAAACGGATGAGTGCTTGATTTATAGACTTCAAAATATACATGATATGGAAATAAAGATAGAAAACATACTGATATTATGGGACGAGAAAGTAACCGACATCTTTGTCAGTCTGATAAACACCTTGTCCTTGAGTTTCAGCGAAAAGGAAATCCGTAATTCAATGGCGAAACTTTCAGAAAACGAGAACTTCGGAAGGCTGTTCGCCTACGGCTTCGGAGCGCATCACCTTTGGGTAGCCCAAAGGATGATAACCGACCCCGAAAAGGTAATGGAGAACCGACTGCTGATTGTTGAATTTTAACCGATACAGATATGGCAAAATATGTAGTAAATACAAGATTTGTATTTTCGGGAGTGTTCGAGGTAGAAGCCGATAGCAGAACGAAAGCAAGAGAACTCGTAATGAAAGAGTGCGGTTTGGTAATGGGCGGAAACATTCACACCACATTGGATGATGAAGAAGTGGACTGGGATTTCGATACCCACCCCGAAAAAGAAATAGGAAAGATAACCATTAAAAGGAAATGACCATGACAACAAGAATGACCATCAACGGAGTGAGTACCTGCCAGACGGCAGGTACTGAGAAGTACGAAAAGTACCAAACGACTATCAGACGGAAAAGAACAACCCTTTTCCAGTATGACTACCGACACACGGACGGAGAACTTTTCTCTTGCGTGAGACCGACATTGGAGGAGTGCAGACACCTGCGTGACGAATGGATAAAAGGAAAGGAGGACAGATTATGACAGCATACTATGATACTTTGATTGTGACATTCAGCGACCCTATCAGAATTTTGGATATGATGTGTACCGATACTTGTGATGTGGCAACACTAAAGGTGTGGATAGAGAGCTACGAAAGTACAAGAATGACCCCGATAAACGAACATACGGCAGTCATCACTTCCGAATACAACATGGTGCATGTGGTGGAATGGCTCAGAAAATATACCCCCATTGCCGAAATGAAAGAATACTAAAGGTGTGGCGGTACACAATACCGCCCGCACCCGAAACAGATAACCCATAAAACAGAAAGAGCATGAAATACTATTTTATATTGACAGACAGCAGGGACGCATGGATGCAGTTCGTTTACCTCCCTACGGGAGATTATGTGTCCGGCTATATCCGTGACTTGCAGAGTGTGGGAATATCCGTACATGACTATGACCTTTGGACGGAGGAAACACGACCCATTGCCGAGCGCACATTGGAACATATAAGGCAGAGCATGAACGTATAAAAAAAATCGGGTGGCAAAAGCCACCCATTGACAATAACTTAAATTCATATACAGATGATAGCGAATACAATCTTACAGCAGTTGGGCGGTCATGGATTTACCGTCATGACGGGAAGCCGTAACTATATCAATTTGGGCAACGGACTACAAATGAGCCTTGCAAGGAACAAAACGTCAGCCAACAGACTGAAAATCATATTGGATGAAGACACAGATACATACACCATGTATTTCTGTCGTCAGACACTGACGAAGTATGCGGACATCAAGGTCAAGGAGATAGCCAAATATGAGGGAGTGTACTTTGATATGCTCCAGCAGATTTTCACGGATGTAACGGGACTTTACACCCGACTTTAGGCAGAGGCGGCGAGAGCCGCCCTACTTTCTTTCGGTGAGCAGAAGGCGGACAAAGAAAGTAGCAAAGAAACCGCTGTTCCAAAGACTTCCACTAACGGAAGTCTTTTTTTTGTTTCCATCTTACAGATTTCTATTCAAAATAAGTGAAAGCGGATAGATATATTTGTTGTATGCTTTCAGTTTCTTCATATCCACACGGTTGTCCGAATACGGGTTGCTCTTCTCGTCATAGAAGAAGATGTCCGTTATGTTTTCCTTTCGGACAATACGCTCCCCACACAGCGGAATATCCTCCACGTCAAAATCCTCCAGCGGAAGCGTTTCCAATCTGCCGGGAAGATGGTTGCCAAGCTCGTTCATGTTGTAGTTGAAAAGAGCGAAGCCCTTGTGTTTGAAGTCAAGACGTATGCCATACGGACGCCCTGTCAGAAAGGCATCCGCTGCTTTTGCCATATAATTTTCCATGATTGTTTTTCAGTTTCAAAAAAAAGTGATACAAAATTAGGTCTTTTCCCGGAGCAAAGCAAAACCTTTCCGGAAAATGACAAAGGGAGACCCCACCATTCGTGTGAAGCTCTCCCTTTGCGTTACTTCTCATACAGCAGCAAAAACTCCATTTTCCGTCGCCGCTCTATCGAGCGGATTTTCTGTCCCTTGTAGTGGCAGTAGGATATGTATTCCCCATAAATGTCCCGGTCGCCCGCTTCCAGCTTCTTCAGCAGCCGGCTTTTCGGACGTTTACCGTAACCGAGCAGAGTCCCGTGCCCTACATTGTAGCTAAGAATGGTCAGGAGCAGGGCATCTTTCTTGTACTTGCGAAACAGCCTGTAACGCTCTTCCAAGTCCTTCCGCAGCAGTTCCTCCGCTTCCGCCTCCGTCATGTCGTAGGAGAGTTTCTCTCCCTCCAGCCGACAATGTCCGTAACCGTAGTAAGGATAATAATCGGGACTGTCATGAAGTCCCTCGTATTTTTTTATAAGTTCGACGGCTAATTCAGCTTTCGGCTCATCATGGAACGATGCGGGCGTTTCATCCGTACCTTGTGCGGACAGGCTGGCGGAGAAAGCGACCGCCATCACCGCCGACACAAACAGCCGTTTCAATTCTGCCTTACTGATAGACACCTCCTTTCATCATAGCCAAGGTATCAGCCCCGGACAGAACCTCCTCCGTGTCCGTGTCGTTGTTGAACTCTACTTCCCATTCAAAGGCATTGCCGAAGTTGTCCTCCACCGTGATGGTCAGGCTCTGCGACTCGTCGCACTCCGATGTATAGTACAGGCGGAACTTCCCGTTCTCCAGCAGGTAGCGGTCGTTGGGCTGGAAAACCAGACCGTTGTCCAGTTTCAACGTGCCTTCGCCGTCATATTGGAAATAACGGATGGTATAGACCGCACCGTCAAACTCGCCCTCGCATACCAGTTTGCATCGTATTTCCACCGTTTCACCCTGTTTCAGTTCCTTCGGCACGGGCATCGTTTCCACCGTGAACGGGTAGGCTTGCATGACATCCAGCTCATCATCGCACGAGGCGAAGCCGAAGGCGAGCAGCCCCACACAGAAGGTTGCCAGAAATTTCACCATGTTTCTTTTCGTTTTTGTTCTATTGTTCAATTTGTTCATGTTCATAATCGTTACATTTTAATGGATTTGCTTTTCTTTTCGTTTTCACGTTGTGCCTGCCTTTCGGCGAGCGTCTTTTGCAGATGCTCGTTCAAGTCCTTGCATCCGCCATAGATGTCGGAGCAGTCCGACACTCTTTCCCCGTAGCGGGTGCCGAGAGCTTCCAGCGTCCGCCGTCCGGCTTCGTCGTTGTCAAGGTAGCACTTTATCTGTCCGTAGCCGTCCAGATGCCGGAATGCCCTTGTCACGTTGGACACCGAGTTGAGTACAAGGTGGTCTTCCCCGTTCCCGATGCCCAGCGCACGGGCGGACAGGTAGTCCATGAAGCCCTCATGCACGTTGCAGGCGGTCGAACCGGACGGCAGCAGGGTCACGTCTTTCGGTGGCACACACCCCTTGAAAAACGGGTTGCGTATCTCATATCCGCCACTTCCGTTGCCGAATGCCACGGCAAAATACCGCTTGCCGTGTGTGGTGTAGCGCATCTCCTTGCAGTTCGCTATGGCGACGGCAGACGGTATGCCACGCTCTTGCAGGTAATGGAGCAAAGCCCGGTTCTGCAAGGGAAGTATCTCCACATTCTCAAAGCTCTGCCCGCCCGCTTGTCGCACTTCGGAACTCCGGCGCGGCTCATGTTCCGGCAGCGGCATACCCGACACCTCCGCCACATACCTTACCTGCGAGAGAAAATCGTCGCAATGGATGAACTCCCCGGCAAGGGCGAAGATGTTGCCACCCTTGCCCAATCCGTAGTCATACCACAGGTTTCGCTCCATGTTCACTTTGAACGACGCCGTGCGTTCCTCCCTGTACGGAGCCTTGTACCACAGTGCGTTTGTCCTGCGCTGCATGGGCGAATGTCCCAGCCGTGCGAGGAACTCCTCAATCGGTATTCTCTTCATTCTGTCTATCTCCGTTTCCATAGGCTCATACGTCAGTTGATGATGAACTTTATACCTATCCCGTACTCCGTGCGGCACACGCCCGTACTGCCGCCCCATAAGAAACGCTCCCTTACCGAAGCCGTCAGTGCGATGAAGTCCGCAAGATACAGCTCCATGTCCAGTGTGGCGGCGCAGCCATAGACGAAGCCGTCCCTGTTGTTCAGCCTTGCCCCGTCATACAGCGTTCTTTCTCCCCAGTTTACCGTCTCGTATCCGGCAATCGCTGACGCCCCCGCGTAGAAGAACACCGTCTTTTTCACATCCGACAGTAAGTTGTAGTAGAAGCCGCCCTCCGCCGTAAACTGTGCCACGGGAACATTCACGCTTCTGTACGGATGGTTGGTCTGCAGGTATTCCACCCCGTACATCCATTTGTTGCCGCCCCTCGCATAGCTTGACAGCGAGGCTCCCAGCCAGTATCCGTTTCCTCCGGTCATTCCGCCCTTCATTTCAATGCCCCGCATCTTCGGCAGGCATCGCTGGGCTTCCGCCCGTCCCATAAAAAGGACGGACAGAAGCATTGCCATAAACAGTACCTTGCCTTTCATCGTACACGCAGTTCGTTGATGGTTTCAGCCTGTACCAGGTCTTCGTTCTCCACGGTGAACGTCTGGTGACGCCCGCCGTTCTTCTCGTTCATTTCCACCACGAGCTGCTTGCCGTCAGGGATGGTGAACTTGGGGAGGCAGAACACCGTGCGTTCGGATTGTTTCCCGGCTATGCGCACGGCATAGTTGTAAGCGCGGAGCGGGAACAACACCTGTTCCTGAATGGCGGTGCGTTTCACCACCTTTTTGTCCACAATCTTGAACGTAATGTAGTCCACGTCAAACGGCACGTTGCTCTGGTTCTTTACTTCCGTGTGGAAATACAGCAGATCGTTGTGGACATAAATCCCTTTCAGCAGGTACTGGATACCGAAACGCTTGCAGCCGATGTGCTTCACCTTGCGCTTGTTCTCCTTGTGCAGCGACTTCATAATCAGGTGCACCAGCATCGGGCTTTCACTGCCAAGTTCCTTCAGGTAGATTTCCTGCGCGTTGTTCGGGCGGTTTACAGCGTTGCCGTCATGAATAAAGTCCTTCATCTCCACGTTGAGCATCAGTGGCTCATCGGCATATTTCACGTTGAATGAATAATAGGAGCCGTCCTCCGTGATGACGCTCATGTTCGTCTCCGTGCGGAAGTTCCTTACCGTCGCCTTCACGCGGATGACGTTCTCCGCGCCGTCCGCCTTGCCCGCTATGAGGTTAGGCGAACCCAAGTCCACATAGCGCACCGCCGAGGGGAACAGGATATGCACCGTCTTGTCATACGTGACCTCCAGACCGTGCGGCGGTATCATGCGGTCGAACATCAGCTTCTTCGTCAGCCCGTGGTACAGGTCGCCCTCTTCTTCTGCTTGCGGATAGACCTCCTTCGTCAGTTTCAGCCCCTCTGCCTTTGCGGTGGCGGTACTGTCATTGCTTACACCCTGTGCATAGGTTGCACAGGCTATGCCTATGAAAAAGGCAAACATTGTCATTACTTTCTTGATACTCATTTTACTTTGGATTTAGTGGATTAAAATTGTTTGGTTGTTTTTTTCTTTTCGTCTTTATGTTTTTCGGTTGTCATTCCTTTTCCTGATACAGCAGCACCATGTATCCCGATTTCAGATGCACCCTGACGGTACGCATCCTTTTTGAGATGTATTGCGACACTCCCTGTATCACACCCTTTCCCAAATCGGAGGCGAGCTGTGCCCCGGCATCGGTCGAGATGTTGATGCTGCTTCCGAGCGAACTTCCCATGTTCGCCCCGATTTCCTTTGCCGCGTCCGTTTCCATCGAGCCGGGCACAAAGATGCCCGCCTGTCCGTCATTGTCGTACACCTCCAGTTTCACCGGGATGATGTTTCCCTGATGTTCCAGCGAGGTGATGCCGATTTCCAGACGCTCACCCTGCAAGCGTGCCGTTCCCACAAGGGTGGTGTTCCGTGAAACAGTCCTGCCCGACACACGCATCGGCTCCAGCAGCCGCAGCCTTACCGTCTGTCCGTCCGTTACCGTCTGGTCACCCTGCACGCAGGCTGCTATGGTGTTCTTTCCCGATGCCTCCGTACAGCCGATGGCAGTGTGGAACCCGTAGTTTCTTTCGCCCCCGTAGTCCGCTATAAAGACGGAATCTGTCAGGGGCTGCGGCAGGGCGGACACCGTTGACGGGCGCACGCCGCTCACTGGTTCAGCCTTCATTTTCTTTTCGCCGGCATTGCTTTCCGTCATTTCCGTCCCATCGGTCCGTGCGGTCTGCCCGGCATTGTTTCCTCCATTCTGGTATTTTGCCGCCAGCTCGTAGGACTTTTCCAGCAGGGCGACCTGTTCCTCCATTGCCGAGGGCTTTTTCTCCTGTTCCATGACCATGCGCTCCAGTTCGTCGATGCGCTGCCTGAGCTCCTTCTTCTCGACATCCTCTTTCGGCGGCTCGTAGAACGTACCCAGCGAGGTGTTCAGCCGCTCGTTGGCGGCAGCCGAGGAGCGGATACCTGTCTGTATTCCGCTTCCGCCCGTCTTCGACGATGTTTCCGGTTGTGCAAGGCGGCAGTCGTCCGTTCCGTCTGCCGTGTCCGTTCCTTCCGTCTTGTCGTCCCAGAACGCGGACAGGTCGCCCACCATGCCCCGGCGTTCCTTCTTCCTGTTCTCCAGCTGCTGCTGTTCGTATGCCTTCGCCTTGTCGCCGATGATTCCGGAGTTTTCCGGCAGGGGCATGTCCGTGTTGAATCCCAGTCCCTGCCGTTCCTTCTCCCTGTCCTCCTGCGAGGGGGAGAAGATGAGCCACATGCAGCCCAGAAAGGTCAGACCCATCAGTGGATAGACCAGCATCTTCCTTCTTCGCTGGCGCTGTTCCTCTGTCAGCGGCTTTTTTTCTTTCGTTTCATTCTTCTGTTCTTTTTTCGTTTCCATATACATTATTATATAAGTTATCACTTTCCTGCACGGGCAGGTTCAATTTTTCGATGTGCCGTATCTCCAACTCCTTTTCACTTTTCCCGAAACCGGCAATGGCTGTGGCCGTCGTATAGAGGCATCCGGCGGCAAAGGGAACAAGCATCCCGGTAATGACCGCCAGCCTTGCCTTCGGCGACAGCGTATCCAGCTTTCCATGCAGTTCCGTTTTGAAACGGGTGGCGCACTTTTCAATGATAATTTTCATCTTTCCCATACGCCTATCTCTCCATGCTTCTGATGTCCCTGTTCTCCAGTATCGTGAATCCCTCGATGGTGAACCCGTTCGGATTGTCGTCCGAGCGGCTCGCGTTCAGCAGCTGGCAGGTCGTTACCAGCGTGCGCTCCGTCACGTTGCTCTCGCGGATAATCATCTGCCTTGCGTAGGTGCGTGCCTCGTAAGGATAATGGTCAAAGTTGCAGACCACGCTGTCCACCTGCAACACTTGGTTGATGTTCCCCGCGATGATACGATTGTAGAAACCCTTTTCCGCGAAATCGGCGTAGTAGTTGTACGCGCTCCTGTCCGCCAGCAGCAGGGCACGCTTCACGTTGTGCTCGATGGCGCTCTTCTCCGGCGAGAGGGTGAAGAACAGCTCGTGGAAGCGGCGCACGTGTTCCTTTGCTTCCGCCGGGCGGTTCTGCGACAGGTCCTGCGAGAGCGCGAGCATCAGGCTCTTTCCCCCGTCAAGAACGTATATCTTCTGCCTCTGCGCTTCGGCGAAGCGGAAGGCGCACACCACCGAGCAGACCACCACGAGGGCACACGCTGCCGTGTAGATGATTCCGAACAGACGTATCTGCCGGAAACTCGTTTCGATGTTCTTGAGTGATTTGAATTCCATTCTTGTTCTGCTTTATTAAATTGTCTTTCTTCTTTTCATATGGAAGGCTGCTGCAAAGGATATACGACCAGACACTATCAGGTATACGACCGGACACGGTCAAGTCCCATACCCTTTGTGCCGCCCTCACTTGCGATAATTTGTCATCTCCTGAACAGTTTGCCCGCCGTTCTCTTGATGAACTTGCCCGTGCGTCCCGCCACGTTTCCGGCTGCGGCTCCCGCCAGACTTCCGCCAAGGGCTCCGGCGGTGTTGATGTTCTTGTTATAGCTGCCCACTCCGCCACCGGCCTGGATTATCCATCCGGCTACCGTCGGGATGGTGAAGTATCCCACGATACCGATAACGAGGAACACGATGTACACCCCGTTGCTCGCCTCTACCGAGAAGTTCGGATCTGCCTGCATCGCCTCGATGTCGTTCTGGAGCATCAGTATCTGTATCTTCGCCAGTATCGTGCTGAACAGGTCGGAGACGGGCAGCCACAGGTAAATCTGTATGTAGCGGCTGAACCATGCCGAAAGCGTGGAGTGGAAGCCGTCCCATACCGAGAAGGCAAAGGCGACGGGTCCCAGTATCGACAGCACCACGAGAAAGAACATCCTGAGCGTGTCGATAACAAGGGCGGCAGCTGCAAACATCAGCTCCAGCAGCTCGCGGAACCAGTCACGTACGCTCTTCTTGATGTTGTACGCCGCACGGTCCATGTACATGCCCGTCATGGTGATCATGTCCGACGGCGACCAGCCCAGCTCGTCTATCTGGCGGTCGAACTCCTCGTCCGAGGCGAGATAGGCGGTTTCCGGGTTGCGCATCATCGCCTCGTATTCCAGCCTGTCTTTCTGTTCCCTGTACTTCTCCATGTCAAAGGTCTGTTCCTCCAGTATCGAGTGCGTTCCCTGTACGATTACTCCCAGAACGGAGTTCATCGTCCCCAGCACGATGGTCGGGAAGAAGAGGATGCACAGTCCGATGGCAAACGGCCGCAACAGCGGGTACACGTCTATCGCCTCGGCACGGGCGAGCGACTGCCACACGCGCACCGCCACATAGAACAGGGCGCCCAGTCCGGCAAGCCCCTTTGCCACTCCTGCCATGTCCGAACAGAGCGGCATCATCTCCTCATACAGCGAGAGGAGTATCTGGTGCAGGTTGTCAAACTCTCCCATAGGCTACCAGTATTTTTCGTTGGAGTTTCCGTAGAGTGCCATCACCCGGTCCATGTCGTTCTTCTTTCTCGCCCGCAGGTACGACACCGATATGGTCTTGTTCGTGTAGTAGCGCACGAGGTTGCGGTAGTTCATCAGGCTGCGGTAGGCATTGTTTATGATGGCGAGCCTTTCCGCATCCGTCAGTGACATGCCCGTCACGTTCACCACATTCTTCAGGTCCTGCAGCACGTCCGAGCTTTCGTCTATCAGCATCGCATAGCCCGATGAGATGGCGGCAAGCTCCTCCGGCGTGTAGTTCTCGTCCGAGAGCATCTTCTGGTAGTTGTCCACATAGATTTCCGATATTTCCATTACCAGAGAGATGCTTTTCGCCACCTTCGCGCCGCCCTTTACCACGTCGTGCACCGATTTCAGTGCGTCGTAATACGCCTTTCCCTGCTCGAACACCTTCTTCGTTTCCAGAAAGCCGTTCAGGGTGTTGGCTTTCGTCCCGGCTGTCTCCACCATCTCCTTGGCGGAGTTGATGATGCTCTGCGCAAGATTTCCGGGGTCGGACACCACCCATTGGGCATTTGCCCCGCCTGTCCCCGCAAGGCACAGGCAGACCGCAATCAGCGGTATTTTCAGTTTCTGTCTCATTTTCATTCACGTTGGATTTAGTGGTCGGTTATTGTTTGTCTTTATTCTTCTTTTCGCCGTCACCGGTATCCGTATTCATCCGGATATAGTCGCCGCCCGGCGAGAAGGTCAGCACGTCCGTTTCCTCGTTGTATGCCACGTCGATGCGGTAGCCCGTGTTCATGTACAGGCTGCCGTCCTCCGCCCGGCTGAGTAGGTAGGTTTCCGGCTTCAGCACGCGGCGCACGCCCTTGCGCCGGAACAGTGTCACCTTATACAGTTCTCCTTCCTTATATACCAGTATGCCAGGACCGGTTTCCGCGCTTTCCCAGTTCCCGCAGATTCTGTCGCGTGTGTCGCCATCTTCTTTTGCCATTATATCACAGGCTTGCAGCATCAGCGATGCCATGCCTATCAGACCGCCACACAGCAGCAGCCTTTCCGTCTTTGTCAGTTTGATGTTCATTTTCTTGTCTTTTTTAAGTTCTGTTTTTTAGATTGGTTATTTATTCTGTTATCTTTCCGTCAGAATCCCGGTCTTCTGCCTTTACGCCTGCACATGCGGTTTTCCCTTGCGCCATTCTCCGGCGCCTCCCTCCGTGCAGGTACCGCCTGCCGTACTGCGGGCTTACCGAACAGCTCGTCCGCATCAGGCTTCTTGCCCGTCATCCGACAGAATCGGGCATCCAGTTCCCGGTATGCCTTTTCCACCTGCTTGAGCACCGTTTCGCGCGGTCCCTTGTGGTCAATGCCGTATTTGTTCAGGATTTCCGGCTTGTACCACATCGGGTCGTCATAGTCTTTCCGGTACACCATACCTCTCAGATAGAGCAGTTCCTGATATTTTTCTTCCAGATAGTCCCTTGCCGGAGCGGGGCAGATGCTTTCGTAAGCCTTTTCCACTGCAAGAGTGATTTTTCCCTTGGCTCTTCCTGCCTCGCACAGTTCTTTCATGTGTTGCTCCTTCCCATATCCCCTGCAGTCCTGTTCAGCAGGCATCCGGTGAACCTGTATTTCCAGTTTCTTGTACCGCTGGTAGTCTTCTTCCAGTCCGTATCGCCTTCTGATATGTTCCGGTAGCGAAGTCCCGAATGTCAGAAACTCACGGAACCATGAGATATGCTCCCGGATTTCCTCCCGTTTCCGCAGCGCTTCATCGCTGTATCCGTCATCAATGTACATGTTGTCAGTCTTTTGGTTCATAAATCATTTTCTATTTTTCATTTACTGTATATTTCCTGCCGGTTCACTGTCCCGTCCGTTCCTCCAGCCGTCGCTCCGCCACCTGACGGATGGCAGCTTCCATGTCGCCTCCCGGTTTCTCCGCCAGTTCGCGCACTTCCATCTTCTCCGTCTCCTCCGTCGTGTAGGCGAGATACTCTTGCATCGACACCTCCGTGACATATACCGCCGAATGCGTGCCCCCAAGTCCTATCCACACCTCCTTGTACCGCCTCGACGGGTCGTTGGACTGGTTGATCGAGAGTATCTGCGACTTCTCCTTTTCCGTCAGACCCAGCAGCGACTGTATCTGGTCGAACTTGTTCATGTACTTGCGCTGGTCCAGCAGGATTTTGCAGTCCGAGTTGTTGATGATGCTTTCCTTCACGATGGGCGAGCTGATGATGTCGTCCACTTCCTGTGTCACCACAATCGCCTCCCCGAAATACTTTCTCACCGTCTTGTACATGTATCGCAGGTAGTCAGCCATGTTTGCCGATGAAAGGNACTGGATGCCGAAACGCTTGCAGCCGATGTGCTTCACCTTGCGCTTGTCCTCCTTGTGCAGCGACTTCATGATGAGGTGTACCAGCATCGGGCTTTCGCTGCCCAGTTCCTTCAGGTAGATTTCCTGCGCGTTGTTCGGTCGGTTCACTGTGCTGCCGTCGTGGATAAAGTCCTTCATCTCCACGTTCAGGATAAGCGGCTCGTCGGCGTATTTCACATTAAAGGTATAAAAGCTGCCATCCTCCGTGATGACGCTCATGTTCGTCTCGCTGCGGAAGTCCCTGACCGTCGCCTTCACGCGGATGACGTTCTCCGCGCCGTCCGCCTTGCCCGCTATCAGGTTGGGCGAACCCAAGTCCACGTAGCGCACCGCCGCCGGAAACAGGATGTGGACGGTCTTGTCATACGTGACTTCCAGACCGTGCGGCGGTATCATGCGGTCGAACATCAGCTTCTTCGTCAGACCGTGGTACAGGTCGCCGTCCTCCTCCGTCTGCGGATAGACGTCCTTCACCAGTTCCAGCCCGTCTTCCTTGGCGGTGGCGGTGCTGTCGTTCGTCACTCCCTGCGCGTAGGTCGCACAGGCGATGCCCATCAGCAGGGCAAACATTGTCATTACTTTCTTGATACTCATTTTACGTTGGATTTAGTGGTAAGTAAAAATTGGTTTGTTGATTATTTTTTCTTTTTTCGCCTTTATGTTTTTGGACTGTTCATTCCTTTTCTTGGTAGAGCAATACCCTGTACCCTGACTTCAGATGTACCTTGACCGTGCGCATCCTTTTCGAGATGTACTGCGAGATGCCCTGTATCGCCCCTCGCCCCAAGTCGGAGGCGAGCTGCGCCCCCGCGTCGGTCGATATGTTGATGCTGCTGCCGAGCGAGCTGCCCATGTTCGCCCCGATTTCCTTTGTCGCGTCTATCTCCATCGAGCCGGGTATGAAGATGCCCGCCTGCCCGTCGCTGTCGTACACCTCCAGTTCTACCGGGATGATGTTTCCCCCGTGTTCCAGCGAGGTGATGCCGATGCCGAGCCTTTCGCCCTGCAACCGTGCCGCGCCCACAAGGAGCGTGTTCCGGGGGATGACGCGCCCCGACACGCGCATCGGCTCCAGCAGCCGGAGCTTCACCGTCTGCCCGTCCGTAATGGTCTGGTCGCCCTGCACGCAGGCGGCGATGGTGTTCTTTTCCGAGGCTTCCGCCGTGCCGATGGCGGTGTGGAAGCCGTAGTTCCGTTCACCTGCGTAGTCCGCGATGAAAGCCGAGTCCGTCATGGGCTGCGGCAAGGCGGACACCACCGCCGGACGCACCCCGCTTACCGGTTCCGCCTTCATGCTCTTTCCGTCCGCCTTGGCGGATGTTTCCGTCCCTTCGGGATGTGCGGTCTGCCCGGCATTGCCCTTCCCGTTCTGATATCTTGCCGCCAGTTCGTAGGACTTTTCCAAGAGCGCGACCTGTTCCTCCATCGAGGACGGCTTGCCCTCCTGCGCCATCAGCATGGCTTCCAGTTCGTCAATGCGTTCCCGAAGCTCCTCCTTTTCCCGGTCCTCCTTCGGCGGCTCGTAGAACGTGCCCAGCGAAGTGTTCAGCCGCTCGTAGGCGGCAGCGGAGGTGCGTATGCCCGCCTGTTGCTTATCGGCACGCTCATTTTCGGACGGTTCCGTCTGTGTCAGGCGGTAGTCGTCCGATGCAGCCGCCGTGTCCGGCTTTTCCGCGCCGTCGTGCCAGAACGAGGACAGGTCGCCCACCATGCCCCGCCGTTCTTTCTGCCGGTTCTCCAACTGCAACTGCTCGTAGGCTTTCGCCTTGTCACCGATGATTTTCGAGTCTTCGGGCAGGGGCATGTCCGTGTTGAATCCCTGACCCTGCCGTGCCTTCTCCCTGTCCTCGGAGGACGGTGCGAAGATGAGCCACATGCAGCCCAAGAATAGCAGTCCCATCAGCGGATAGACCAGCATCTTCCTGCGTTGCTGCCGCTGCTGTTCGGTCAGCGGCTTTTTCTCTTTCTGTTCATTTTTCTTCTGTTCCTTTTCCATACACATTATTATATAGGTTCATATTCTCCTGCACAGGCAGGTCCAATTTCTCGATGTGCCGTATCTCCATTGCCCCGTTCCCCTTGCCGAAACCGGCGATGGCGGTGACGGTCATGTACAGGCAAAGGACGGCGAAGAGGGCAAATGCCGTGAGGACTATCCCCAGACGCGCCTTCAGCGGCAGGGCTTCCAGTTTCCTGCGCACCCCGCCTTTCAAGCCTTCAATCAGAGTTTTCATCTTTCCCATACGCGCATCATCTTTCTATGGTTCGGATGTCCTTGTTCTCCAGCACCGTGAAGCCCTCGATGGTAAATCCGTTCGGATTGTCGTCCGAGCGGCTCGCGTTGAGCAGGCGGCAGGCGGTCACAAGCGTGCGTTCCGTCACGTTGCTCTCGCGGATAATCATCTGCCTTGCGTATGTCCTCGCCTCGTAGGGATAACGGTCAAAGTTGCACACCACGCTGTCCACCTGAAGCACTTGGTTGATGTTGCCGGCGATGATGCGGTTGTAGAAGCCCTTTTCGGCGAAGTCGGCGTAGTAGTTGTACGCGCTCTTGTCCGCCAAGAGCAGGGCACGCTTCACGTTGTGCTCTATCGCGCTTTTCTCCGGCGAGAGCGTGAAGAACAGCTCATGAAAACGGCGCACGTGTTCCCTCGCTTCCGCCGGACGGTTCTGCGACAGGTCCTGCGAGAGCGCGAGCATCAGGCTCTTGCCCCCGTCGAGGACGTATATCTTCTGCCGCTGCGCTTCGGCAAAGCGGAAGGCGCATACCACCGAGCAGACCACCACGAGGGCGCAGGCTGCCGTATAGACGATGCCGAACAGACGTATCTGCCGGAAACTCGTCTCGATGTTCTTTAGTGATTTGAATTCCATTTTTCTTTTCGTCTTTCTTTTTCTGTTTGTAAAATCATGTTTCGGTATCCTTTTTCCGAAGTGGCACTTCGGGGAGGTCAGAGTGGCACATAGGCAACCCCAATGTGCCACTTCGACTGTTCCGGCTGTTACCTCTTGAACACCTTTCCAGCCGTTCCCTTGATGAGCTTCCCGGCACGCCCCGCCATGTTTCCTGCGGCTGCACCTGCCACGCTGCCGCCCAAAGCCCCGGCGGTCCCGATGTTCTTGTTGTAGCTGCCGATGCCGCCTCCGGCTTGGATAATCCAGCCCGCCACCGTCGGTATGGTGAAATACCCCACGATGCCGATGATAAGGAATACGATGTACACCCCGTCGCTTGCATCCAGCGAAAAGTTCGGGTCGGTCTGCATACGCTCGATGTCCTGCTGGAGCATCAGTATCTGGATTTTCGCCAGTATGGTGCTGAACAAATCCGACACGGGAAGCCAGAGGTAAATCTGTATGTAGCGGCTGAACCACGCCGAGAGCGTCGAGTGGAAGCCGTCCCACACGGAGAAGGCGAAGGCTATCGGCCCCAGTATGGACAGCACCACGAGGAAGAACGTCCGTAGCGTGTCGATGATGAGCGCGGCTGCGGCGAACATCAGTTCAAGCAGTTCGCGGAACCAGTCACGCACGCTTTTCTTGATGTTGTACGCCGCCCGGTCCATGTACATCCCCGTCATCGTCACGAGATCCGAGGGTGACCAGCCCAGCTCGTCCAGCTGCCGGTCAAACTCCTCGTCCGAGGCGAGGTAGGCGGTTTCCGGGTTGCGCATCAGTGCCTCGTACTCCAGTTTGTCCTTCTGCTCCCGGTACTCGTTCATGTCGAAGGTCTGTTCTTCGAGAATCCCGTGTACGCCCTGCACGATGGGACTCAGCACGCTGTTCATCGTGCCCAATACGATGGTCGGGAAGAACAGGATGCACAGACCTAATGCAAAAGGTCTCAGCAGCGGGTACACGTCTATAGCTTCGGCTCGTGCAAGCGACTGCCATACGCGCATCGCCACATAGAACAGTGCGCCCAGCCCGGCAAGCCCTTTCGCCACGCCCGTCATGTCCGCGCAAAGCGGCATCATCTCGTCATAGAGCGAAAGGAGTATCTGGTGAAGGTTGTCGAACTCTCCCATAGGCTACCAGTACCTTTCGTTAGCCGTTCCGTACAGCGACATCACCCGGTCCATGTCGTTCTTCTTCCTTGCCCGCAGGTAGCTCACCGAGATGGTCTTGCCCGTGTAGTAGCGCACGAGGTTTCGGTAGTTCATCAGGCTGCGGTAGGCATTGTCGATGATTGCCAGCCGTTCCGCGTCCGAGAGCGACATCCCCGTGACGTTCACCACGTTCTTCAGGTCTTGCAGCACGTCCGAGCTTTCGTCTATCAGCATGGCGTAGCCCGACGAGATGGCGGCAAGCTCATCGGGGGTATAGTTCTCGTCCGAGAGCATCTTCTGGTAGTTTTCCACATAGATTTCGGAGATTTCCATAACCAGCCCGATGCTCTTCGTCACCTTCACGCCTCCTTTCACCACGTCATGCACGGATTTCAAGGCGTCGTAATACTTCTTGCCCTGCTCAAAAACCTTCTTGGTTTCCAGAAAGCCGTTCAGGGTGTTCGCCTTCGTGCCAGCCGTCTCCACCATCTCCTTGGCGGAGTTGATGATGCTCTGGGCGAGGTTGCCGGGGTCGGACACCACCCATTGGGCGTTTGCCGTGCCCGCACCCGTGAGGCACAGGCAGACCGCTATCAGCGGCATTCTCAGTTTCTGTCTCATTCTCATTCACGTTGGATTTAGTGGTACATTAGTTTTTTATTGTTCTTCTTTCTTTTCGTCGTCCGAAGCATTATCCGTGTTCACCCGGATATAGTCGCCGTTCGGCGAGAAGGTCAGCACGTCCGTTTCCTCGTTGTACGCCACGTCGATGCGGAAGCCCGTGTTCATGTAGAGGTTGCCGTTCTCCTCCCGTTGGAGCAGGTAGGTTTCCGGCTTCAGCCTGCGGCGCACGCCCGACCGCCGGAACAGCGTCACCTTGTAGTGTTCACCCTCCTTATACACCAGTATGTCGGGTCCCGCCTCCGCACTCTGCCAGTTGCCGCAAATCTTCTCGCGGACATCCTCGCTTTCCTTCATTACCGTTTCGCAGGCTTGCAGCATCAGCGATGCCAAGCCAATCAGACCGCCGCAAAGCAGCAGCCGTTGTGTCTTTGTCAGTTCAATGTTCATTTTCTGTTTCAATTTTTAATGTCGTTGAATAATCTGTTTACTGTTTTTCTTCTTTCCGCCTTTCCGCTATCTGTCGTATGGCGGCTTCCATGTCGCCGCCCAGCTTCTCCGCCAGTTCGCGGACTTCCATCTTCTCCGTTTCCTCCGTCGTGTAGGCGTAGGCTAAGCACCCAGCGCCTTGTCATATTTCTATGGTAGGTTTCCGAGTACTCGCCTCCGAACCGGACTTACAAGTCTCCCTGTATCCGGCTCTCCACTAATTAATTCAGTCTGATTCTTCGGTCGGGGTCTATTTTTGCATGACATTTTGAGCAGACAGCCAAAGTTTTTCGTCTTCGAGCTATCATTTTCTTTTCCCAGTCGGATTTACCTTTCAGGTCTTTAAGTTTGCGAACGTGATGCATTTCGAGTTTATCGGTAGCACCGCATAATTCGCAGACTTGGAGTTTCAGCCTTTCCATAAGGCTATTACGTCCACCTGTTATGGAAACTGTCCGTGGAATAGTGTCACAGTAAATATTCCCTGCAACCTTTTTGCGTTTGAAACCATCATGATAAAATGATTGGTAAAGTGTCTTACCCTTGCTATTTTCATATGCCACTTGGAAAACCTTGTTCTTTTTATATTTCAGAAGTATTTTCTTTACAGATGATTTGTATTTGTTCGCAAATACCTTATACATGCTGTATGACATAATGTGATAGAAAGAATTGATGACATAGCTATTATTGGCTATTGAGTAGTAATTATAGAACCCTCGGATTTCGGCATTGAACTGACTGACTATTTCCAAGTCATCCAAGTTCAGCATGTACGTTCTGACGATGGATTTCCAAACCTCTTTGCCATTGACAACCGCTATTCTTGCGACTTTATAATCAAAGAGTTTCTTCCGCATCGTTTCAAAATTCAGGTACAAGACAGGCTTGTGTCCGAATGCCCTAACCGTTCTACCGAACTTATCCTTACGTAAATCGTTACACCTGCGTATAAATACGTCATATCCGAGAAATTTCGCTGGTTTTTGTGCATTGGTTATCAGTGTCTTTTCATCTGACAGTTCCAGTTTAAGAGCTTCATTAAGATAATTCTTAATATCCTCTTTTACTGTTTTGCAGTCTTCAAGACTACCGGTAATTCCAATCAGAAAATCATCTGCGTATCTCACGTATTTTAACCGTTTGATGCTGCTGTCCATTTCATTACGTGCCGGATAGTTGTTCCGTTCTTCTCGTAGCCGCTTAATTTCAGCGGTCATCTGTTCCCTTACCTTTGCATCTTTCTCATTTTTCAGTTTCTTTGCCAGTCGGTATCTCCGCTGTTCGTAGAGCTTGTATCGAGCGTCGCCTTTTCTCGTTACTCCTTTATTGAACCGATTGGTGTATTCCTTGATGTACTTGTCGAACTTGTCAAGGTAGATATTAGCCAGTATTGGGCTGATAATCCCGCCTTGCGGAGTTCCACTGTACGTTCTATGAAATACCCAGTCTTCCACATATCCGGCATTCAGGAACTTTCGGATAAGCCGCAAAAATCTTTCGTCAGCGATACGTTCCCGAAGAATATTAATCAATACGTCATGATTGATATTGTCGAAGAATCCTTTAATATCGCCTTCAATAAACCATTTCACGGCAGTGAATGTCTTTTGTATATCTATAAGAGCAGTATGACAACTTCGTTTGGGACGAAACCCATGCGAAGTATGTTCAAAACTACCTTCATAGATTGCTTCAAGTATCATTCTAACTACTTCCTGTACCAGCTTATCATCAAAAGAGGGTATGCCAAGCGGACGTTTTTTCCCGTTTTTCTTAAGTATGTACGTCCTTTTGGACGGGTTAGGCTGATAAGTCTCATTTTTAAGACTACCAATCAGTTGTTCAATTCGGTCAATGCTCATTCCGTCAATGGTTTTACCATCGGCTCCTGCCGTCATGTTGCCTGTCTTGCTATAAATATTCTGATAGGCTACATAAAACATTTCCTCGTTAAACAGTACTCTATACAGCCGCTCAAACTTATAGTTCAAGTTACCGCTGTGTTTACTCAGACTGTTCAACACATTTTCTGGATTTCTCATGTCTCTCACATCTTCCTTTAAATTGTTAAACTTAATTAGCTGCTTCCCTTCGCCATGTACAGGGCGTTACCCTGCTCAGACTACTATGGAAGCTCCGTTGCCATGCCGGATATTCAGGGGCAGACCCCATAGCCGTACAACTGGCTTTCCGGTTTAGGCAATCCCCGTTTAGAAATTTGACGACTATTTGGCTTGACAGATTGTCGGATACGACTTTCGTCCTTTACTACTTATGGTAGTTGCCTTGCGGTAAGTTTATGCTACTCCTGCTACAAATCATCAGTGTAGTACCGCAACATGACGGTATAATTCCGAAGAATTATTCAACTGTCTTCCGTCATTGCCCAAGGATACGACTGCTCGGACTATCGTTCAACCAATACAGGCTTTATCCTCATATCTGTCATTTTAACTTGCCATTCGGTCGCAGCCTGACAGTTGGCTGACTTATGGCTTTACCAACGTGCTGTGTTCCCTTATGGGGTTTCCCCCTCCGGTAAGCGGTTGTTAATGGGCATTATAAACACTTGCCCAGTCGCTTGCCAAAGCGACATTCATCAAATTCCCTTTACGGGCGCACTAAATACTCCTGCATGGACACCTCCGTGGCGTACACCGCCGACTGCGTGCCGCCCAAGCCTATCCACACCTCCTTGTACCGTCTTGACGGGTCGTTGGACTGGTTGATGGAGAGTATCTGCGACTTCTCCTTTTCCGTCAGCCCCAACAGCCCCTGTATCTGGTCAAAGCGGTTCATGAATTTTCTTTGGTCGAGCAGTATCTTGCAGTCCGAGTTGTTGATGATGCTCTCCTTCACGATGGGCGACGAGATGATGTCGTCCACCTCCTGCGTCACCACAATCGCCTCGCCGAAGTATTTTCTGACCGTCTTGTACATATAGCGCAGATAATCAGCCATGTTCGCCGAAGAAAGGGCCTTCCAAGCCTCCTCCACGATGAGCTGTTTCCGGACGCCTTTCAGCCGCCGCATCTTGTTGATAAATGCTTCCATGATGATAATCGTAACCACTGGAAAAAGCTCGGCATTATCCTTTACGGAATCAATTTCGAAGACCACGAACCGCTTGTGCAGCAGGTCGATGTTCTCCGTGGAGTTGAGCAGGAAGTCGTACCGTCCGCCCCGGTAATACTGCCGGAGCGTGGTCAGGAAGTTGTCGATGTTGAAGTCCGTCTTCGCCACCTTGATGTAGCGTTCCTCCATCTCCTTGCGGTACACGTCCCGCATGTACTCGTAGAACGAGTTGAACGACGGCACGATATTCTTGTCCTGCTGGATTTTCAGGATGTAGGCGTTCACCGCGCTGCCCAGTTCCGCCGACTCCGTTTTCGTGGCGGGTTCGTTCTCGCTTTTCCACAGGGTGAGCAGCAGCGTCTTGATGCTGTCCTTCTTCTCCACGTCGAACACCCCGTCATCCGTGTAGAACGGGTTGAACGAGATAGGCTTTTCCTCCGTGTAGGTGAAGTAGATGCCGTCCCTGCCCTTCGTCTTGCGGTGTATCATCTCGCACAGCCCTTGGTAGGAGTTGCCCGTATCGACCAGCACCACGTGGGATCCTTGTTCGTAATACTGCCTGACAAGGTGGTTCATGAAGAATGACTTGCCGCTTCCCGAAGGACCCAGTACGAACTTGTTTCTGTTCGTCGTCACGCCCCGCTTCATCGGCAGGTCGGAGATGTCGATGTGCAGCGGCTTGCCGCTTATCCTGTCCGCCATGCGGATGCC
Organism: Bacteroides mediterraneensis; assembly: GCF_900128455.1. GTDB lineage: Bacteria > Bacteroidota > Bacteroidia > Bacteroidales > Bacteroidaceae > Phocaeicola > Phocaeicola mediterraneensis. Next base: position 201,495 of record NZ_LT635783.1, read on the forward strand.
GAAGGCGGAGGGCGAGTCCTTGTAGTTGGTCTCGCCGGCGAAGAGGCACACCGCCTGCCCGATGAACGTGTGGAACGCTTCTTCCGCCGGGAAGTCGGCTGCGTTGCCGGGGATGCCCGCCCAGAACAGCGTCGGGCAGTCCGTCGTGTTGTGGCGCGGCACGCATCCCATTGAAGCCAGCTGGCTGCCCACGTCGTTCTTGATGCGTTTCAGCTCCTCCGCGTCGTCGCTCCACGCCATCACGTTGAAGTGGGCGCGGACGGACTTCAGCCCCTGTGAGTGGGCTTCGTTCAGGTACTCCTCGATCCACTCGCGGTTGATGGCGTTCTGGCGGCTGTACCGCGAGAGCGACTGCATGTTTCTCGCCGTTTTCTCGAAGCGGCGCAGTTCCTCGTCGCTGTTGCCGATGAACACGTACTGGTTGTATATGTGGTTGCAGGGAAGCAGCAGGCCCACGGGAGCGGCGAACGACAGGCGGCAGTCCGAGCGGTCGGTGGAGAGCCGCTCGTAACGGCAGTCCGTCGCCACCGCAGCGGGCAGGTCTTCCGTGTCCGACAGGGTGTGCAGGCACAGCCGGTTGTCGCCGATGCGCATCTCCCTCGCCGTCATTTCCATGTCCTCCAGACAGTCCACATTGCCCGGCGAGAGCGCGAAGTACCTGCCTATGATGCCCGTTTCCTTCTCCGTGCCCGTAAGCTCGTAATCGGAGAGCCGGCGCAGCCGGATGTGCCCCGAATCGTTCAGGATACGCGCGAACTGCTCCACCGCCTCGATGAACTTCACCGCCGTTTCCTTGTCCTGCATCTCCTTCGGCACGATGTGCCCCCGGCACAGGGTGTTCCAGTTGCTCTGCTGCCTCATGCGCTCCTTCGTTGTCTTGGTCAGGAACAGGTAGCACTTGTGATGGAGGAAAGGTCTTTCGTTGAAGTGCATCTCGTAGCTGCAGGCGAGGAAGCCCATGCCCTCCCTGCCTGTGTCGGGGCGGTACCGCTCCTTCACGTACCAGTCCTGCTTGTGCAGCACCGAGTAGTCGGGCAGCACCTTTATCGCCTTGCACCACGTGGCATGGATGGCCTCGTACTCCTCCGCCGTGACGGTATAGACCTCCGGCAGTTCCACCTCGAAGGCGGCGGTAATGTCCGCGTCCTTCGAGACGATGCAGCCGTGCTCCACCGAGAGCAGCGGGAAGCGGCTTTCCAGCGTGGTGGCTTTCATTACATTTCTCATACGTTTCTTCCTTTCTTTTTTCGTCTTAACAGATTGGACACCCGTCTGCGGTGGAGCACATGGCGGGGGCGCATCCGTGCCGCGCCCAGCTTCATCAGCCCGTGTTCGCCGTACTTCGCGTTCAGGCGGAACGTGAGCCAGACGGTGGCGGAAGCCGACACCACACCGAAGCCGATGCAGAGCCACTGGCCCGCGCCTGCCATGTACAGGATGACAAAGAGGATGAAGGCGGCAAGCAGCCCGCCTGCGAAGATGAACAGGTATTGCGCCTTCAGTCCCTTGAACTCCACCGGACGGCCTATGCCCTTGTTGATAGGGTATTCAGCCATTGTCCTTACACCTTATTATATATGTATGGGAATGTACGTTTATTAAAGGAAGAACGAACGGAGAATCGTCGCGCTCACAATCAGGAAGATGCACGCCCCGAACCAGCTTGCTGCGGTCTTCGAGGTGTCGGGGTCGCCGGCGCTGAACTTGCCATATACCTTGATGCCCCCGATAAGCCCGACGACAGCGCCGATGGCGTAGATGAGTTTCGTCGCCGGGTCAAAGTATGAAGTGACCATGCTGGTGGCTTCGGTGATGCCCGCCATGCCGTTGCCTTGTGCGGACGCTGAGATGTTTGCAGCCAGCAGAAGGGCTGCGAGAATGATTTGTTTTTTCTTCAATGTCTTTGTCATAATCGTTTCTTTTTTGTGCCTCCGGGTTGGATAGTCCCTTTGGCGGTTGATACTTGTTTTACTTCTTGCGGCTTTGGATGAAGCCGGCTTGTGGATTTAGTGGTTCGGTGGCAAGCCGGGGTTTAGCCGTAGTCGATTTTCTTTTTTCGCATCATTGTTTCGTTTTACTTGTTATACAAAATCACGGATATTGAAATCCTCAATATTGTCCGGCACGTTTGGGACTGTAGTCCGTACCGCCGTCGGGGTCGGTTCCTTCCGTATGGTGGCGGAAACGCTGTCCATATAGAAGTCCATCAGTTCGTTCAGTTTCCTGCGGGTCGCTTCCGAACTCTTTTCTATCATCGCGAACAGCTCGTTACCCTTCATGTCGCAGAACACCATCCCGGCGTGGCGGCGTTCCTCCATTGTGGCTGCCGGTTTCTTTACCGTCCGCATGGCAAGGTCGATGTCCTCGAAGGTGAAGCCGCTTGCCTCATGGGGTTCGCCATCGTAATCCTCATTCCCGTCATATTCTGCCATGTCCGACACGCGGCTGTCGCTGAATGTTTCATCAAGTTCGTCATCGGGCACTTGGCGTGACGGCTTGTTTTCCGGTGCTTGTCCTCCGTCGGTATCCGTTTCATCGGCAAAGGTAACGTCCTTTTCTTCCACCGCCTCGGCTTCCACGGAAGTGGCAGCTTCCGGCACTGTGGTGTCCTTTTCTGTCCCAATCCAGTCCGATATTTTGAACTTGCTCCTGCCCACGACATCGGGCGGCGGTTCCTGCCGTTTCCGGTCTGTGTTTTCTTGACTGCCGGCCTTCTGCCGTTCCTGCTGCTCCCATGTCAGATAGAAAAGTATCCACAGGTTGCACATCATCATCAGGACAATCAGGAACGTCACCATCGGCTTATCGTTATCTGTTCGACCATCCCGTGGCTCTTCTTCCCATGCAGGGTTTCCAGTTCAGCCCTGTGCTGTTCAAGGTGTTCGGTGACAATGCTGTCTATGTAACCGGATATGGTTGTCCCTTGCCCTCCCGCCATGCCTACGATCCGCTTGACGGCTTCATGGTTCTCGCGGCTGATGTACACCGCCTTCTGTGCGGTTCCTTCCGGCCTGCGCCCGTTGAGGTACTTGCCCGCATAGGCTTCTTCCTTTCCCTTGCGTCTGAAAATGTTGATGTTCAGTTTCATGATTATTTTCTTTTGAGTTAGAAAATCGGTTTGCTTAATTCATACAGTTTGGTCATCTCATCCTTGTGGCTTGCGAAATGCTCTGCCAGTACATTGTCTATGTAACCGGATAACGTAATCTTGTTCTTCCCGATAATATGGACAATATGTTGTATCCGCTCGTGGTGTTCGTCACGGATATAAGCTGTCTTACATGTGCGGGCGGTAAAGTCCGCACTCTTCAGGTATGTATAGATGTAGTTTTTTACTTTTTCCACCTCACTCGCATCTTGCGCGATACCTGTTCCTGAATTTTTTTTCTTGTCTATTTTTCTTTCCATTGTCATTTTTGCTTTTAATGTTAATAAACGTCTTCATAATTCTTTTTGTAGAGCCTGCGTATCACTTCCTCTTTCTCGCGGAAATGTTGTTCCAACACACGGTCCACATAGACTGACAGCGAAATCCCGTTTTTCCCGATGACCTGTACGATGCGCTGTATCCGCTCATGGTAATTCTTACGGATATAGGCAGTCTTGCCTGAACATATGGGAGTTTTCGGCGCATGTAGGAAGAGTTCCATATATTCCTCTTCCTGTATGGTTTCTTCCTTTTTCGCCTTTATTGACGGTTTCTCCGTTGGTCTTGTCACCTTGTCTGGGGCATTTTCATCCGTTCCAGCATTTTCAGGGGCGGCGGACGTGGGCATTTCTGGACGGAACGAGTCCAGAAACTTGCCGGGATCAATATCGACATCAAGTTTTTTAGCCATGCGTCGGGCGCTTTACGATACCGAGTATTTCTTCCGCAAGGTCATCGATGCCGCTACCTTTCGCCAGTGCTTTGTCTGGTGGCAGCAGCGTGGAACGGAAAAACGGGCGGTCGCCTTCTTCCGAACCTTCCTTGCGGAAACGCTTGCTGTCCGGCAGGCTTGTCTTCAGCGTTTCCAACCCCATCCCGGCAATCACTTTGTCATAGATGTCGTACAGGTCGGTTTTCTCGCGTTTGTCCACCATATTCCACAACAGTCGGATACCTTTGATGTTCGACTTGCCAGTGGTGATCAGCGTGTCATTGATAATGCTTGCATACTTCAGCGAACTTTCCATGATGAATCGGTCGGCGGCTATAGGACAGAAAATGTAATCCATGGTCGCCACCGTCTTGATTAATCCGAGGTTGTTCACCGTACCCGTCAGGTCGAAAAAGATGAAATCGGGCGGTGTCGCCGACTCAATGAAGGGCTTGACCGTTTCTATCGCATTGTCGGGTCGGCTGCCCACAATCGGGTAGGCACGTTTGCCGATGCGCTTGAACTGGTCGTATGCCAGCTTGCGCAGGTACGGGTTGCGCTCGATGTTCTTCAGGTCACGCTCGCGCATGTCCTTGATGCTGAACTGGGGAAAGTCGCAGTCCACGACTACTACGTCGTACCCTTTCACGTAATACAGGTAACTCGCCATCAGTACGGTGAGTGTCGTTTTGCCGGCTCCTCCCTTCTGGGTGGAGAAGGCGATGAACAAAGGTTCTTTTTTCATTCTTCTTTTTTTAATTGTTAGACATCGGTTTATTGCAGGTCGGCATATATGCCATTTCGCAGACTTGTTCATTTACACATTTACGGCTTTGCTTGTATGCTCATGAGGTTACTCGCTTGCTTGCAATCTAATGTGCCTGCTTGCGTTTCCGCCTGTACGCTTGCGTGCCGGCAGGCAGGCACACAGGCAGGAGGGCAGACAGGTACAAGGATTTGCACATTTGCGGATATGCCTGTACGGAAATAGGCAGGCTTGCCGACCTTTCTGCCTGCAAAGTAAAGGGCATTTTTCCATATCCGTATCGTTTTGGAGTTTGGTGGCAGCTTGTGGCAGCAAGTGGTAGGGAGTGGCTTCGTTCTTATCACGTTTTCAAGGGCTTAAACGCTCTACCTTTGCACCCAAGCGGCAGGGCAATGCCGAAAGCGCGTACCGCGGCCCCCGGCTCCGTCCTTCTTTTGGGCAGCCGGAGGGTATCGGGCGACCGATACCTTTATGGGATTGTTATAACAGGTATATCCCCAATCCGTCTGCTACGGATTTTTGTGTCCTCAAAGACACAGCAAGGTGTCCTTTGAGTAACTCAAAGGGTTTTCGGTTACTCCCGAAAACACACCTTGCCCCTTGCGGGGGAAGGCTTCCTCTCCGAAGTCGGGAAGCCTGTTTCCTACCTGCGGTATGCGTGCTNAGACTTCTCCTTTCGGAAGGGCTTCATTGTTGGTTCTGTTACCGCACGGGTTCATTGCTTAATACCGCACGTTCCCATAGGCTACTGTTGACGGAACAACAGGTTCAATCGTTCTATTTCCAACTCGTGGAATGAAAGTTGAACAATCATATACAAGACTTACATGTCACAGCCATGCCTCTTCCACAATCAGCTGTTTCCTTACGCCTTTCAACCGGCGCATCTTGTTGATGAACGCCTCCATGATGATGATGGTCACCACCGGGAACAGCTCGGCATTGTCCTTTATCGAGTCAATCTCGAAGACCACGAACCGTTTGTGCAGCAGGTCGATGTTCTCCGCCGAGTTGAGCAGGAAGTCGTAGCGTCCGCCCCGGTAGTACTGCCTCAGGGTGGTCAGGAAATTGTCGATGTTGAAGTCCGACTTCTCCACCTTGATGTAGCGTTCCTCCATTTCCTTGCGGTACACGTCCCGCATGTATTCGTAGAACGAGTCAAACGACGGCACGATGCCCTTGTCCTGACCGAGCAGCTGGATATAGGCGTTCACCGCGCTTCCCAGCTCCGCCGATTCCGTTTTCGTGGCGGGTTCGTTCTCGCTTTTCCACAATGTCAGCAGCAGCGTCTTGATGCTGTCCTTTTTCTCCACGTCGAACACCCCGTCATCCGTGTAGAACGGGTTGAAGCTGATGGGCTTCTCCTCCGTATAGGTGAAGTAGATGCCGTCCTTTCCGTGCGTGCGGCGGTGTATCATCTCGCACAGTCCCTGATAGGAGTTTCCCGTGTCCACCAGTACCACGTGCGTGCCCTGCTCGTAATACTGCCTGACCAAGTGGTTCATGAAGAACGACTTGCCGCTTCCGCTCGGTCCCAGCACGAACTTGTTGCGGTTCGTGGTGATGCCGCGCTTCATCGGCAGGTCGGATATGTCGATATGCAGCGGCTTGCCGCTGATACGGTCTGCCATGCGGATGCCGAAAGCCGAGGGCGAGTCCCGGTAGTTGGTCTCTCCGGCGAACAGGCATACCGCCTGCTCGACAAACGTGTGGAACGATTCCTCTGCCGGAAAGTCCGCCGCATTGCCCGGTATGCCCGCCCAGAACAGCGTCGGGCAGTCCGTCGTGTTGTGGCGGGGCACGCATCCCATCGAGGCCAGCTGGCTCCCCACGTCGTTCCTTATCCGTTTCAGCTCCTCCGTGTCGTCGCTCCACGCCATCACGTTGAAGTGGGTGCGGACGGACTTCAGCCCCTGTGAGTGGGCTTCGTTCAGATATTCCTCTATCCACTCGCAGTTGATGGCGTTCTGGCGGCTGTAGCGCGAGAGTGACTGCATGTTCCTTGCCGACTTCTCGAAGCGGCGCAGCTCCTCGTCGCTGTTGCCGACAAACACATACTGGTTGTAGATATGGTTGCAGGGCAGCAGCAGTCCCAGCGGGGCGGCAAACGACAGGCGGCAGTCCGAACGGTCGGTCGAGAGCCGTTCGTAACGGCTGTCCGTGGCTACCGCAGCCGGCAGGTCTTCCGTGTCCGACAGCGTGTGCAGGCACAGGCGCTTGTCGCCGATGCGCATCTCCTCCGCGCTCATGGCGATGTCTTCCAGACACGCCGTATCCTCCGTTGTCAGTGCCAGGTATCTGCCTATGATACCCGTTTCCTTTTCCGTTCCCGTAATCTCATCGTCCCTCAGGCGGCGCAGGCGGACGTGTCCCGAATCGTTCATGATGCGGGCGAACTGTTCCACCGCCTCCATGAACTTCACCGCCGTCTCCCTGTCCTGTATCTCCTTCGGGATGATGTGTCCGCGGCACAGCGTGCTCCAGTTGCTCTGCCGCCTCATGCGTTCCTTCGTCGTCTTGGTCAGGAACAGATAGCTTCTGTGGCTCAGATACGGGCGCTCGTTGAAGTGCATCCCGTTGCTCCGTGCCAGGAAACCCGTACCTTCCTTCTCCCAGTCGGGGCGGTACAGCTCCTTCATATACCAGTCCTGCTTGTGCAGTACCGAATAGTCGGGCAGTACCTTGATTGCCTTGCACCACGTGGCATGGATACTCTCGTATTCCTCCGCCGTTACGGTATAGACCTCCGGCAGCTCCACCTCGAAGGCTGCGGTGATGTCTGCGTCCTTCGAGATGATGCACCCGTGTTCCACCGCCAGCAGCGGGAACCGGCTCTCCAGTGTGGTGGCTTTCATTACGTTTCTCATTCTTTCCTTCCTTTCCTTTTTCGTCTCAACAGATGGGACACCCGTCTGCGGTGGAGCAGATAGCGCGGGCGCATCCGTGCAGCGCCCAGCTTCATCAGTCCGTGCTGGCCGTACTTTGCGTTCAGCCGGAACGTGAGCCATACCACGGCGGAAGCCGCCGTGACTCCCAGGCCGATGCAGACCCACTGGCTCACGCCCGCCATGTACAGGATGACAAACAGGAGGAAGGCGGCAAGCAGACCGCCCGCAAACACGAACAGGTACTGCGCCTTCAGCCCCTTGAACTCCACCGGACGACCGATGCCCTTGTTTACCGGATATTCAGCCATTGTCCTTTTATCTTATTATATATGGGAAATGCCTGTTTAGAGGAAGAACGAGCGCAGGATGGTTGCGCTTACAATCAGGAAGATACAGGCTCCGAACCAGCTTGCGGCGGTCTTGCTCGTGTCCGGATCACCGGACGAGAATTTGCCGTACACCTTGATACCCCCGATGAGTCCTACTACCGCACCGATGGCATAGATGAGCTTTGTCGCCGGGTCGAAATACGAGGTGACAAGGCTGGTTGCCTCCGTAATGCCCGCCATGCCGTTGCCCTGTGCAAAGGCGGAAATGTTTGCAGCCGTCAGAAGGACTGCCAGAATGATTTGTTTTTTCTTCGATGTCATTGTCATAATCTTTTTTCGTTTTTGTGCCTTGGGGTCGGATATTCCCTTCGGCGGTTGTTACTCTTTTTAATTCTTGCGGCTTCGGATAAAGCCGACTTCTGGATTTAGTGGATTCGGTGGCAAGCCGATGATTTAGCCGTAGTCGATTTTCTTTTTTCGCATCTTCGTTACGTTTTTTTACATTGTTATACATAGTCGCGGATGTTGAAATCCTCAAAGTTGTCCGGTACGGCAGGAACTTCTTTCCGTACCGTTGCCCGGACGGGAACTGCCTGTACAGCCGTTACGGAGTCCAGATAGAAGTCCATCAGCTCGCCCAGTTTCTTGTGGGTCGCTTCCGAACTTTGTTCTATCAGGGCAAACAGTTCGTTGCCTTTCATGTCACAGAAGACTTTTCCTGCATGGCGACGTTCCTCTCCAGTGGCTTTGGACTTCTTGACCGTGTGGACGGCAAGGTCGATGTCCTCGAAAGAGAAGCCTCCCGCCATGTGGGGCTTTTCGTCGTAGCTTTCGTCCTCGTCATATTCTGCGATGTCGGATACTCGCCTGTCGGTAAACACGTCGTCCAGTTCTTCGGCGGTTACTTGGTGCGAAGCCCCGGTTTCAGCAATCCGTTTGTCGGCGGTTTCCATTTCATCGGCAAAGGTAACGTCCTTCTCGTCCACAGCCTCGGCTTTTGCGGAAGTGGCAGCTTCTGGCACAAGGATGTCCTTTTCTGTCTCCGTTTTCTCAGGCATTCTGAATTTGCTCCTGCCCATAATGTCGTCAGGCGGTCTTTGGTATGCGTTTCCGACATTATCACTGTTGTCCGTCTTCCGTGTTTCCCGATGCTCCCATGTCAGGTAGAACAGCACCCACAGGTTGCACATCATCATCATGACCAGCAGCAGCGTCACCATCGGCTTATCGTTATCTGTTCGACAATCCCGTCCTTTTTCTTCCGGTACAGGTTTCCCAGTTCCACATCGTGACGCTCAAGGTGTTCGGTGACGATGCGGTCTATATAGCCGGATATGGTCGCCCCGTTTTCCCCTGCCATGCCCACTATGCGCTTGACCGCCTCGTGGTTCTCGTGGCTGATGTACACCGCCTTCTGTGCGGTACCTTCCGGCTTGCGTCCGTTTAGGTACTTGCCCTTATAGGCTTCCTCTCTCTGCTTCCTTCTGAAAATATTGATGTTCAGTTTCATAATTCTTGCTTTTAACTTTAATAAATGTCTTCATAATTCTTGTTGTATAGCCTGCGTATCACTTCCTGGTTCTCCTTGAAATGATGTTCAAGCACATGGTCCACATAGACCGAGAGTGAAAGGTCGTTTTTCCCTATGACCCTGACAATGCGCTGGATGCGTTCATGGAACTCAGGGCGAATATAGGCAGACTTTGCCGACCTTACCGGACCTTTCGCCGGCTGGAGGAATTTCTCAATGTATTCCGTTTCGTCCGTACTTTCATTATCGGTTTCCTTCCGATCTGTCGGACATCCTTCTGCCGGAACTGTATCTTTTTCACAGGAATCTTTCACTTCTTTATTCCCTGTGGTGGCGGGCGCGGGCATTTCCGGACGGAATGAATCCAGAAACTTGCCGGGGTCAATATCAACATCAAGTTTTTTCGCCATCTGTTCAACGCTTTACAATACTGAGTATTTCTTCTGCAAGGGCTTCGATACCGCTCCCTTTAGCCAGCACCTTGTCAGGTGGCAGCAGCGTGGAACGGAAAAACGGACGGTCGCCTTCTTCCGAGCCTTCCTTGCGGAAACGCTTGCTGTCCGGCAGGCACGTGTTCAGTACCTCAAGTCCCATACCGGCTATGACCTTTTCGTAAATGTCATACAGGTCGGTCTTCTCGCGCTTGTCCACCATGTTCCAAAGCAGGCGGATACCTTTGATATTGGACTTTCCTGTCGTTACCAGCGTGTCGTTGATGATGCTTGCGTATTTCAGCGAGCTTTCCATGATGAAGCGGTCAGCGGCTATCGGACAGAAAATGTAGTCCATCGTTGCCACAGTCTTGATAAGGTCGAGGTTATTCACCGTACCCGTCAGGTCGAAGAAGATAAAGTCGGGAGGTGTTTCCGACTCGATGAAAGGCTTGACAGCCTCCATTGCATTGTCTGGTCGGCTGCCCACTATCGGGTAGGCACGTTTGCCTATATGCCTGAACTGGTCGTATGCCAGCTTGCGCAGATAAGGGTTGCGCTCTATATTCTTCAGGTCACGCTCGCGCATGTCCTTGATGCTGAATTGTGGATAATCGCAGTCCACGACTGCTACGTCGTATCCTTTCACGTAATACAGGTAACTCGCCATCAGCACGGTGAGTGTTGTTTTGCCGGCCCCTCCCTTCTGGGTGGAGAAGGCGATGAACAAAGGTTCTTTTTTCATTCTTTCTTTTTTATGTAGTTAATAATCTGTTGTCCGGTCGGCAGTCTGTCCTGCCTGTCGGTTTGTCTGTCAGCATACCTGCCGGTCGGCAGTTGCGCCAGCTTGTCGGTCTGCCTGCTCTCCGGCTGTCCGGCAGACTGGCCAGTCGGAAATCCGACAAACCGGCTGGTCGGATAGCTGGTATGTCTGACAGCGGGCTGACCAACCGACCATTCTGTTCGCAAAGTAAAGGGCATTTCTGCGAACCTGTACCGTTTCCGCCTTTGGTGGCAGCTTGTGGCAGCAAGTGGCAGGGAATGGCATTACCCGTAAGCACTTTCAAGAATCGTTTGCCTTCTGACCGGTTTGTTGGCCGGTAGTCCGATTCTCCGGATGTCCGGCTGGTCGGCCATCCGGCAAGCTGGCAGGTCGGACTGTTGGCTTGTCTGACGACAGGCTGGTCAGCCGACCTTTCTGCCTGCAAAGTAAAGGGCATTCTTGCAACTCCGTATCGTTTCGGGTTTTGGTGGCAGCTTGTGGCAGCAAGTGGTAGGGAATGGCTTCGTTTTATGCACGTTTTCAGGTGATTAAACACTCTACCTTTGTACCCAAGCGGCAGGGCAATGCTCCCGATGTGCACACCGCACCCCGGCTCCGTCCTTCTTTTGGGCAGCCGAAGGGTATCGGGCGACCGATACCTTTATGGGTTGTTATAACAGGTTTATCCCCAATCCGTCGTGTACGGATTTTTGTGTCCTCAAAGACACAGCAAGGTGTCCTTTGAGTAACTCAAAGGGTTTTCGGTTACTCCCGAAAACACACCTTGCCCCTTGCGGGGGAAGGCTTCCTCTCCGAAGTCGGGAAGCCTGTTTCCTACCTGCGGTATGCGTGCCGGAAGCTGCGCTTGTGCCGTGAAACGAACCACTAAATCCATAATAAAGATGAACAAGAAAAAGAACGGGGATGAAACGCCCAAATGGGGACGGCATCCGAAAGAGAGCCGCAAGTCGCACTGCGTAATGGTGCGCTTCGACAATGAGGAATGGCAGAAGTTTCTTGCCATGTATGAGAAATCCGGCGTGTACGCGAGGGCGGTGTTCCTGAAAGCGCACTTTTTCGGGCAACCCTTCCGTGTACTGGTCACGGACAGGACGCTGCTGGATTACTGCACGAAACTCTCCGCATTCCATGCGCAGTACCGCATGGTCGGCAACAACTACAATCAGGCGGTCAGAGAGCTTCGCTGCCATTTTTCGGAAAAGAAGGCGATGGCATTGCTCTACAAACTGGAGCAATGCACCAAGGAATTGGCCGCTTTGACGCGGCAGATCATGGAGCTGTCCCGTGAGTTCCAGCAGAGGCTGTCGGAAAAGGAGGAAAAATCATGATAGCGAAAATTACCGTAGGCACGTCACTGTACGGTGCGCTTGCCTACAACGGTCTGAAGGTGAACGAAGGGGAAGGCAGGCTCCTTGCCGTGAACAGGATCTTTGACAACGGAAGCGGACAGGTGGATGTGGCACGTGCCGAGCAGGACTTCAAGCGGTTCATGCCGGAGCAGGTGCGCACCCGGAATAAGGTCATCCATATTTCGCTCAATCCGCACCCCGACGACCTCCTGACAGACATGGAGCTGGAACAGCTCGCACGCGAGTATCTCGACAGGCTGGGTTACGGCGACCAGCCTTACCTTGTCTTCAAGCACGAGGACATCAGCCGCCACCACCTGCACATCGTTTCCGTCAATGTGGACGAAAACGGCAGGCGGCTCAACCGTGATTTCATCCACCGCCGTAGCAAGCGCATCACCTCCGAGCTGGAAAAGAAGTACGGACTGCACCCGGCTGACCGTAGGCAGCACCGCACCGACAACCCGCTCCGCAGGGTGGACGTATCGCAGGGTGACGTGAAACGGCAGGTATCGAATGTAGCCAAGGCGGTCATGGCAGGCTACAAGTTTCGGACAATGGGCGAATACCGCGCTCTGCTCTCGCTCTATAATGTCACGGTAGAGGAAGCACACGGCATGGTGAACGGACGCGAGTATCACGGGCTGGTCTATTCCGCCACTGATGATGCCGGCAACAAGACCGGCAATCCTTTCAAGGCTTCCCGCATCGGCAAGTCCGTCGGCTATGAAGCCGTTCAGTGCAGGTTTGAATTTTCCAAAGAACAAATTCGGGATAAACGTCTGGCGGAGATGACCCGCAAGACCGTCGTCGCCGCGCTTGCTCGGACATACCGCCGCGAGGAGTTCGTCACCCTCCTCCGGGACAAGGGCGTGGACGTGGTGTTCCGCCATACCGACGAAGGGCGCATCTACGGAGCAACCTTCATCGACCACCGCACAGGCTGTGTGCTCAACGGCTCGCGCTTGGGCAGGGAGTTTTCCGCCAATGCCCTGCAGGAGCATTTCACCCTGCCGTATGCCGGCACTCCGCCCATGCCGTTCACCATCGCCGTGGACGGGCAGCAGCCCGACACCCGTCCCGCCGTGGAATACGACGAGGGGTATTCCTCCGGCTTGGGCTTGCTCGGCGGCGACGCTTCGGGCGCACAGGCCGAGGAAGCCGCCTTCGAGCGCGACCTCAGGCGCAGGCGGAAAAAGCGCCGCAAGGGACAGGGATTATAATTCAGTCATTCACTTGAAAACAGAAACAGATTATGTCACAACAGGAAGACGATTTGAGGGCACTGGCGAAAATCATGGATTTTCTCCGTGCCGTAAGCATTATTCTGGTGGTCATCCACCTTTACTGGTATTGTTACGAAGCCGTAAGGCTGTGGGGCATCGGTATAGGTGTCGTGGACCGGGTACTGATGAACTTCGACCGCACCGCCGGGCTGTTCCATCACATTCTCTACACGAAGCTCTTTGCCCTTCTTCTGCTCGCGCTCTCGTGCCTCGGCACGAAGGGTGTCAAGGAGGAGAAAATCACCTGGCGCCGGATCTGGANCGGCTGACCGTAGGCAGCACCGCACCGACAACCCGCTCCGCAGGGTGGACGTATCGCAGGGTGACGTGAAACGGCAGGTATCGAATGTAGCCAAGGCGGTCATGGCAGGCTACAAGTTTCGGACAATGGGCGAATACCGCGCTCTGCTCTCGCTCTATAATGTCACGGTAGAGGAAGCGCACGGCATGGTGAACGGACGCGAGTATCACGGGCTGGTCTATTCCGCCACTGATGATGCCGGCAACAAGACCGGCAATCCTTTCAAGGCTTTCCGCATCGGCAAGTCCGTCGGCTATGAAGCCGTTCAGTGCAGGTTTGAATTTTCCAAAGAACAAATTCGGGATAAACGTCTGGCGGAGATGACCCGCAAGACCGTCGTCGCCGCGCTTGCTCGGACATACCGCCGCGAGGAGTTCGTCACCCTCCTCCGGGACAAGGGCGTGGACGTGGTGTTCCGCCATACCGACGAAGGGCGCATCTACGGAGCGACCTTCATCGACCACCGCACGGGCTGTGTGCTCAACGGCTCTCGTCTGGGTAGGGAGTTTTCCGCCAATGCCTTGCAGGAACATTTCACCCTGCCTTATGCCGGCACTCCGCCCGTGCCGTTCACCATTACCGTGGACGGGCAGCAGCCCGACACCCGTCCCGCCGTGGAATACGACGAGGGGTATTCCTCCGGCTTGGGTTTGCTCGGCAGCGATGCTTCGGACACACAGGCGGAGGAAGCTGCCTTCGAGCGTGACCTCAAACACAGACGTAAGAAACGCCGCAAAGGACAGGGATTATAATTCAGTCATTCAAACTTAAAAACAGAAACAGATTATGTCACAACAGGAAGACGATTTGAGGGCACTGGCGAAAATCATGGATTTTCTTCGTGCCGTAAGCATTATTCTGGTGGTCATCCACCTCTACTGGTATTGTTACGAAGCCGTAAGGCTGTGGGGCATCGGCATAGGTATCGTGGACCGGGTACTGATGAACTTCGACCGTACCGCCGGACTGTTCCATCACATTCTCTACACGAAGCTCTTTGCCATTCTTCTGCTCGCGCTCTCGTGCCTCGGCACGAAGGGTGTCAAGGAGGAGAAAATCACCTGGCGCCGGATCTGGGCGGTACTTGCCGCGGGGCTGGTGCTGTTCTTCGGCAACTGGTGGGTGCTGTCCCTGCCGCTTCCGGTGGAGGCGGTTGCGGGTTTCTACACCGCTTCGATGGCGGCGGGCTATGTCTGCCTGCTCATGGCGGGCACGTGGATGAGCCGCCTTTTGCGTACCAACCTTATGGAAGACGTGTTCAATGTGGAAAACGAGAGTTTCATGCAGGAGACCCGCCTCATGGAAAACGAGTATTCAGTAAATCTGCCCACCCGCTTTTACTATAAGAAGAAGTGGAACGACGGATTTATCAATGTGGTAAACCCGTTCCGTGCTTCCATCGTGTTGGGTACTCCGGGCAGTGGAAAGTCGTATGCTGTGGTTAATTCTTTCATTAAACAACAGATTGAGAAGGGCTTCGCACTCTATATCTATGACTTCAAATTCAGCGACTTATCTACCATTGCCTACAACCACCTGATGAACCACCCGGACGGGTACAGGGTCAGGCCGAAGTTCTACGTGATAAACTTCGACGACCCGCGCCGCTCGCACCGCTGCAATCCCATACACCCGGATTTCATGGAGGACATCACCGATGCCTACGAGAGTGCCTACACGATAATGCTCAATTTGAATAAGACTTGGGTGCAAAAGCAGGGCGACTTCTTCGTGGAGTCGCCGATTATCCTGTTTGCCGCAGTGATTTGGTTTTTAAGGATTTACAAAGACGGGAAGTATTGTACCTTTCCCCATGCCATCGAGCTGCTCAACCGCCGTTACGAAGACCTGTTCCCGATTCTCACCAGCTATCCCGAACTGGAGAACTACCTTTCCCCGTTCATGGACGCCTGGCAGGGCGGGGCGATGGAACAGCTCGCCGGACAGATAGCCTCGGCGAAGATTCCGCTCTCGCGCATGATTTCTCCGCAGCTCTACTGGGTCATGTCCGACAGCGAGTTCACGCTCGACATCAACAACCCCGACGAGCCGAAAATCCTTTGCGTGGGCAACAATCCCGACCGTCAGAACATCTACGGGGCGGCGTTGGGACTGTACAACTCGCGCATCGTCAAGCTCGTGAACAAGAAAGGAAGGCTCAAATCCTCAATAATCATAGACGAGTTGCCCACGATTTACTTCAAGGGGCTGGACAACCTGATTGCCACCGCCCGAAGCAACAAGGTTTCCACCCTGCTGGGTTTTCAGGACTTTTCCCAGCTCAAGCGTGACTACGGCGACAAGGAGGCCGCCGTAGTGATGAACACCGTCGGCAACATCTTTTCCGGTCAGGTCGTGGGCGAGACCGCCAAGACCCTTTCCGAGCGTTTCGGCAAGATTCTCCAGAGGCGGCAGAGCATCACCATCAACCGCGAGGACAAGTCCACTTCCATCAATACGCAGATGGAGAGCCTGATTCCGGCGAGCAAGATTTCCACGCTCACGCAGGGCATGTTCGTGGGAGCCGTCGCCGACAATTACGACGAACGCATCGAACAGAAGATTTTCCATTGCGAGATTGTGGTCGATGCCGAGAAAGTGAAGCGTGAGGAACAGGCTTACAAGCCTATTCCCATCATCACGGACTTTACCGATGCCGACGGCAACGACTGCATGAAGGAGATGATTCAGGAGAACTACAACCGTATCCGTGCAGAGGTCCGGCAGATTGTCGCCGATGAGCTGCAGCGCATCCAGTCCGACCCGGAACTGCAATACCTCTTGCAGAACAAGTAACATGCCGCAGGCGAAAAAAGGAAAATCCGTAGCACTGACTGTTACGGATTTTCTTTTTTGTCAATTATATTTTTCTGCTTATATAACAGATGGGGCATTTCCTTTCCATTATATACAATGGTATGGCTGCCACAGGGTATCATTCCGATGGCTTCTGCCACACGGAGGGAAGATGTATTTTCGGGACGAATGCTGCAACAGACTTCCTGTAATCCCAATTCCTCAAAAGCATATTGCAGACACCTTCGGGCGGCTTCCGTGGCATAGCCATGATGCCAATGCACATTGTCCAGCATGTAGCCGAGTTCCACGGTATTGTTCCCGTCAATCACGCTTTTCATTAAGCCTGCCTGTCCGATAAACTTATTGTTTTCCTTTAATATGACGGCAAAATATCCGTATCCGTCCTTACGGTAACGGGTAAGCTGGCGGTTCAGCCATTGGCACACTTCCTTCTTTTCAAACCCGTGTTCCCATGCGTACATGACTTCCGGCTTGCCCATAAGGGCGAGCAATGCACCCATATCCTTGCGGGTGATTTTTCTGATTATAAGCCGTTCCGTTTCCATGACCGTAAGCGACTCGGTATAGGTCTTTATCTCCATGCCGTCGTCTTTCCATTCCCTGACCAGCTTCCGGACGGTATCGTCTATGAGCTTGCGGTATGCGTCATCAGGGACGACTTTTAGATAAAACGCATCGTTGGTCTCTTTCAATACCCAATCCGCTATATCCTGCAAGTCCTTTCCTTCGGGGATATAGTCCTTGTGTATCATGAACTCGTTGATATTGTCCTCCAGCAGTTCTTCAACGGCAATGCGGTTGTCTTCATCCAAATCCGAAAAGGGGGTTTCTTCGATTTCATAGATTTTGCCAAACAAATCATCCGCTTCTTCATCATCCTCTTCTGGTGCATAATTGCCGCGTTTCATGTCAAGCATTTCCTGTGCGAACTGCCCGGACTCCCTGTCCTTGTATTTCTTGGCATATTTTTCCAGCAGTTCCCAATCCTGCTGCCTCATGGGGAAGCGGAATGCGGCACGCTCCACTTCGTTACAGCGCATCATGTCCGCTTGCTCGTCCTTCGGCAGCGACTGGCATTCCTTGCAGATGTGCTGTGCGTGTCCTTTGCCCGTAAAGCTTTCGTTGG
The DNA here is from genome assembly GCF_900128455.1 of Bacteroides mediterraneensis. Lineage (GTDB taxonomy): Bacteria > Bacteroidota > Bacteroidia > Bacteroidales > Bacteroidaceae > Phocaeicola > Phocaeicola mediterraneensis. The sequence goes on from NZ_LT635783.1 coordinate 218,966, forward strand.
ACTTGCAGCAGCCGCATACTTTACAATAGTGTCCGTTATGTTTCTTCTTTTTCTTTGCCATTTTCACGATATAAAAACTCCCATGCAAAATAGGAGGCAAATTGCATGGGAGATATGTTATTGTATTGTTTTACGGTTCCTTCTTATCGGGTACGCAGCAGTATCAGGTCAAAGTACATCAGTCGGGTGCGCATGGGCTGCATGTCAGGTTTTTCTTCCGCCGTTCTCCTGCCGTGCAGGAAAGTCCGTTCCTCTTCCTCCGTGGAGAACAGGAACTTGAAGCCGTTCCGCTGGTAAAAATCGAATATTTTCGGATTGTTCAGGGCATCCACCACTATATAGCGGCATCCGGTCTTGTTCAGCGGCTCGATGAACCATGACTTGATGGCATCCAGTATCTCATCGCCGATGTGCTGTCCCATATAGTTCTCGCTGACGGCAAGCTGCCCCACCAGCACCGCAGGATATTGGGGACGGCGTTTCTCGTTGGGTATGTTACGGTTGAGCCTGTTGCGTCGGCTATTCGGAAGCAGGTCGGCACGGATGCTTGAATTGGCTACGGTGAAAGCTCCGACGATGCGGTGCTTGTCCTGCTCCACGAAACAGTAGGACTTTCCCAAAAGCTGGTAGGCATAATCCGCATATTCCTTCGTGAAGAACTCGGTTATATCCCTGTCCTTGCACGAGAAGCCGCCGCATTCGCGCAGCACGTCTTCATTCAGCTCACAGAACTCACAATATTCCAGCATACCGTCCTATCCCTCCTTATCTATATTGTACAGTCTGGAGCGTTTCAGGATGGCACGCATCTTTTCCACCTGCTTCGTGAAGTCTATGGAGCCGCGTTTTTCTCTGGCGTTCCTGTCCGCTTCTTCCACGAAACGCTCCGCCGCCTTGCCGCGAAGTACCGGAATGGGTTTGATTTCTATTGCCATAATCTATTGTCTTTTAATTGTTTTTGCAAAGGTAGTCTTTTTCTTTCGAATAATTGCAGAAAACCGGACTTTTCTCGATTACCTTCTCATCCTTTCCCGTTCCTCGTCCAGTTGCATCCTTCGGTTCACTTTCTCGGCTGCACGGTCAAGGAAATAGGTACGGCTTTCGTTCTTCCGCATCTTGATGTCGCTGTATATGTTATAGCATCCTTTCGCCTGTATGCCAAGCATCTTGTAGAAATAGTCGGCAATTTCCTTCAGTGAGGTCTCTCCGTCATTGATGCAGCCCATTTCGCTGACCCCATAGATAAGTTCCACAAGGTCGGATGCCTTGCCAGTCCATCGTATGGCAGGAATGTTGTCTGTATCTTTATTTCTCTTTTCGCATTCAGAGTGGATAGTAGTAGATAGTGGTGGCACTTGTAAGCGGCTTGTGGAGATTTGCTTTTGCATCTTGCGGACAAAAGACAAGGCTTTGCGGACAAATAGGTCGGTATGGCTTTTCACCCCACCTGCAAGATACTGCGTGTTGTGATATTCCAGTTCGTTCTCGGCATACGCCAGTGCAATCTTTACACCGTCCGTATCGTTATCGGACAGCAGTTCGACAACCGCCTTGACAAAACACCCGTAGGCGGCATTCAGATTGATTGTTTCATCATTTCCGTTTATAAGACCGAAAAACTCGGTTTCTGTCAATATAAGGTAATTCATGTTTTTTCTGTTTGAATGATACACTTTGATTATCAGTGTGCGCACATGAACTATGAGTACAAATGCTTTTCCGCAAACAGAAAAAAAACGGCAGGATTTTGTATCCTGCTGTTATACAATAGAATAGAGATAAAATATTTTTCAGCCATTGTATAAACGGCCAAAAAAACTGTTTCAAGATGAAACCGCGTTTCATTTTGGAACAACCGAATCCGTGTTTCACGTTCCATTTTGGAACATGATACGGCTAATTATCTTCCACATCCACCTTACGGTATATGTGTCGCAAGGCTCCCGGCATACTTTTCTGTTCGGTCAGTTTCCAATAGGATATTGGCAAATTCTTTTGAAACAGAAAGAAACCGGTACCCGCTATGAACGGTACGGTGTAGATGATAATTTCATCAACGATACGCATATTCAGCAGCGCATTGATAAAATCGGCATTCTGATGGGTCGCTTCAATCAGATAAACGGTGTTGTCGTCTTGTTTCTCATGTTCGGCTATCAATGTGGTCATTGAATAATCCGGTGAAAGTTCAAAGGTTGCCTTGTTATATATGTCTGAGATGCCATGACAATCTGGACGGAGCCACCAGCGCCCTTCTGTTTTCATATCCGCCAGACAGCCGTCCATCGAAAGTATTGCCAGCAATTGTATTTTCGCCATAATCTGAATTTCTTGGTCTTTCCGGTTCGCTTGGAATAAAAAAGTAGCGTGCTATCCACGCTACACCAAGCGTAGGCTCTGGAAAGCCCTTGAAAGGTTATATACGTGAATGCACGCTATGACAAAGCATAGCATAAGCACCACGCAATTTGTACCTTTCAGTGTCAATTTTCCAGATTTACGCTTGGACACCTTGCGTTCTTATGTCTATATCAGCAGACAGCCGGACATGATCCGACTGCCTGTTTTATTCCTAAACTTCTCCACAAAGATAGGAATTTGTGCGGATAATATATTATTTTACAGCGGAAATATTCATTTTGGAGCTATTTATCGCCGTATTTCAGTCCATATTCCATCATTTTCCGATATAATGTCGTACGACCTATACCCAATATCTGCGAAGCCATATTCCGGTTGCCGTTCGCCTGTTCCAGTGCGTGCAGGATACGTTCTTTTTCTTGTTCCTCATCTTTTAATGTGGAACAAGAAGTGCAGATATGTTCACCGGTTATTTCCAAATCTTTTGCAGACACCATATCTCCTGCCGTATGCAATACCGCAACCTGTACCGTCAGACGCAGTTCACGCACGTTGCCCGGCCATGAATGGGTGAGCAGGGCTTTGCGTGCCGACTGGTCGAAGCCTTTCACGTTGCGTTCCAGCTCCATATTTGCCTGTTCACGGAAAAATTCCGAGAGAGGCATGATGTCATCACTGCTTTCCCGAAGTGGTGGTACAGTTACTGCATATTCCTGCAAGCGGTAAAGCAGGTCTTGACGGAAACGCTTCTCCGATACGGCTTTCTGCAAATCCTCGTTGGTGGCTGCTATAATGCGCACATCGGCTGTCTTGTCTTCTTTGCCGCCTACGGGTCGGTACCGCCGTTCCTGTATGGCACGCAACAGCATTTGTTGGGTGTCAGGCATGAGGTTTCCCACTTCGTCCAGAAACAGCGTGCCGCCTTCCGCTTCCTGAAAAAATCCGCTGCGGTTGGCATCCGCACCGGTAAATGCTCCTTTCACATGTCCGAAAAAGGCGGACTGTGCCAATGCCGGGGACAATGAACCGCAGTCCACTGCGACAAACGGCTTGTCCGCCCGTTTGCTTTTTTCGTGGATATACTGGGCGAAATGCTCCTTTCCGGTTCCGTTCTCGCCCAGAATCATCACACTCAGATTGGTCGGTGCGACAATCTTGGCGCGATGCTTTGCGGAAAGATACGCCTCGCTGGTACGTCTGAATATGGGGGCACGTCGTGTGCGTTCCTGTTCTTTCCTTATGGTCTGCACAAGTGGCAGCAGCCGTTCTTCTATCAGCCGTTTCGGGATATAGTCCTCAGAGCCGAGTTTCATGCTTTCCACTGCCGTATGTACCTCGGCGTAGTCGGTCATGACGATGAAGCGTTGCCGTTTGCCTTGATTGCGCATCCACTGCAACAGTCCGGTACATTCACCGTCGGGCAGGCGAAGGTCGGCAAGTATGATGTCCTCACTTTCCATCTTGTCCGCCAGCTTGCGGGCGGCTGACAGCGATGAAGCTGTTTCTGTTTCAAATCCTTCTCTGGCAAGCAGGTTGCATACATATTTGCAATAGACTGGATTGTCCTCAACCACAAAAACCTTCATCCTGTATCCTCCTTTCTTTTTTTGCCTGTTCTATGATACTTTGCCCCATGCGGACAACCGCATCGACAGCCCGGCTGATTTCATCTTCCGTACTGCCGCCTTCCTTGTGTAACAGCCCGTGCAGTTTCCAAAGTGGCTTGTCAGCCCGGATCACGCTCCATGAGCTGCGCAGATGGTGTACCCATTCGTCCAGAGCCTTGAGGTCTTTCATCATGCCGGCCTGTTTCACTCCCTGCATTTCTTTTTCCGTAGCTTGGGTCAGTGTATCCAGCATTTCCTCCTTGTTGCCGTATGCCAGCAGGGGGGATAAGTCCGGTGAGTATTCCTGTTCCTTTATACCGATACATTTCTCGGATATTTGCAGCAGGTCTGGCAATGAGAATGGCTTGAAGAGGCAGCCCGAAAAACCGAAGTCAAGCAGGCTCTGTTCATCACAATTGCCCCAGGCCGTAGTGACGATTACCGGAATGGTCTGTGAGTTGCCCACATTCGACGAGCGCAACAGTTTCAGCACGTCATATCCGTTTGTTTCAGGCATTCGCAGGTCTGTTATCAGTAAATCATAATGCCGTTCCCGTATGGCTTCCATCAGGTCCGATGTATTGGCACATGTGTCACAGCGTATATTGCAGCTGCCATACATCTCTTTGGTCATGGCCAGTGTCATTTCATCATTGTCCAGAACCAGAACGGAGTAAAAAGCCGCATGGCGTCTGGCTGAAATTCCGGCCTTGCGCTTTTCTATCTCTATGATATTGTCGGCAAGAGGCATCGGCAATTTTACGGTAAACCGGCTGCCTTTGCCTTCCTCGCTTTCTACATCTACTGTTCCTCCCAGCAGGGTGACTGTGTTCTTGACTATCGGAAGTCCCAGTCCGAAACCGTCTTTGACGGCAGCATTCGGCAGGCGTTCAAAAGGTTCAAATATCTTTTCCTTCTGTTCATGGCTCATTCCTGTGCCTGTATCCTGCACGGTCAGTACAAGTTTCCCGGCTTCATAAGCCATGTCCAGTCCTACCGTACCGCTTTCCGTAAACTTGATGGCATTGCTCAGCAGATTGTTGCCGATCTGTACCAGCCGGTTGCGGTCACCCATCAGAATGATGTCGCTGCATCCGGTAATGCGCAGGGTCAGGTCCTTGGCTTCAGCTCGCGGTTCAAATTCTGTCTGGAGTATTTCTGCCACGTTTCTCAGGCGGAAGGGGACAGCGTTTGCCTGTTCTTTCCCGCTGTCAAGCCGGAAAAAGTTCAGCAGGGTATTCAGCATATCCGTCATTCTACCTGCCGCCTGCCTTATGTTTTGGGTATATTCTATTCTTTTGTTCTCATTTTCAGTCTGTGCCAAAAGTTCCCCGTAACCGTTGATGGCAGTCAGCGGTGTGCGGAGTTCATGCGTGACGGTCAGCATGATTTTCCGGCGGGCGGTAAGCAGTTGTTTGTTCTGTTCCACCGTCTTTTGCAGTTTGTCTATCAGTTCATTTGTCTCTTTCTTATACTGACTGATACGTTTCACGTTTCGATGGATGATAAAATACGAGAGCAGCAGCAGTAATGCTACAACTGCCGTCAGTCCGCCTACTTGCACCGACGATTGCCTGCGTATGGCGGCTAACTCTGTTTCTTGCTGTTGCAGGTCTGTCCGTATTCTCGCATCCATTTTCTTAATCATTCCTTGCAACTGGCAGTTCAGTTTCCTGTTTCTTACAGAAAGGCTGTCGGTGTATTGGCTCAACCTCTCGCTTTGTTCTTTCTGGCGGGCTATCACGTCACTGTTCAGCGTATTGAGCATGGAAGTCGTAACAGTCGGTTTCGCTTCTTCCTTTTTTCCGAACAGTCCTAAGAAGCCTGTCCGTTTTCTTTTTGGGGGCTCTTCCTGCGAACTCTTGCGGGCTATTACTGGAACCCGTCGGGCTATTTTGTCTTTTATTTCTTCCTGTTCGTTGAGTACCAGCATGATTTTATTCAGCAGATTTTCCTTTTCAGCCAGCAGCCGGCAGACGCTGTCTATACGTTCGCTGCGATAGCTGGACTTGAACAGGCTGAGCAGACTGTCCACCTCCAGACGCTTCTTATGGTATATATTCATATCTTCCTCATTCCAGTCCAGCACGGTCTCACCAATAAGGGATAAATCCACCATTTTAACATATACCTCGTGTATGTCCTTGCGTAAACATCTTATCTTTTGGCTTGTAATCTCTAATTCCTGTCGTCTGTGCTGTTCGTTGAGCCAAATATAGACGATGCCGAAAATGACGAATAGTATCAGCACATATCCCGCCGCTATCTTGGTGCGCAGGTGCCTGGTTGCTATTGTTTTCTGTTTCATGCGGTTTACCTCATTTTGTTTATAGTTTCTCCTATGAAAATGCAGCCCACTGACCTTGCGGTAGCGGGCTGCGGTGTCTGTATGATGTTACCGGGCACAAATGCTCCCGCCCGGAATGGGAGTTCTTAATACTTTGTTACGGTCTTGCCACATTGACAGACATGACGCTTGCTTGCGAAGCATCATTCTGCCCCTTCACATACGCACGGAAAGACTTCACCTTTACTTGGACTCCATCGGTTATCGGATAGATGTTGCCGTTCTTCAGGAAGTAGCCCGCGTTGGGTATAACCTCACTCATTGTACCTACCATGAAGTTGTCTGTCGCAGGGGTGGTTACCAGTTCCACGCCTGCGGCACTTTCGGCGCTGAAGGTGATGTCGCCTGTACCGGATGTTTGATAGAACAGCGGCTTGCCGGCTTCAAAATCAGTTTCTACGAGGGTAATCTCGTTGCTTCCCAACTTCTCGACCTGATAGTAAGTAACCTGACCGCCAGCTACAGAAGTAGGAACGAACGGCAGACAGATGGTTCCATATTGGGAGTTATCTGACAGGGCACGGACATAAGTAACCTTTTTGCTTTTCAACTTGAGTTGGTAACCTGCATACTCGCTAATACCCTCATCGTCAGTCAGCGTTATTTCGCCCAAAACAAGATTTCCCGAACCTTCCAATTCCTTTGCATTTTCGAACGTACCTTCCAATACCAGTTCTCCGTTTACAACCAACTGGTTGGCATCGGCAGTCAAAGTCTTATCTTCCGGAATCGTCAGGGTGCTGCCCTCCGGGATGGTGACCACCGCGCCGCTGGGGATGGTGATATTCTCTTTCAGGGTATAGTTGCCGCCCACGGCGCTGGGCTGGTTGCTCTGGCCGTAGATCAGCCAGCTGCCGTTGCCGGTGGGGGCCAGCGGTTTTTCAATGAAAGAATTATCATGCAATATCACACTGTTGGCCAGCAGGGTGGAGTTGTCCCCGACGGTCACAGCCCCTGCGCTGCCAAAGAAGTTCAGGACGTAAATGCCGCCCGCCCTGTCCGCCGATTCGCTCCGGGCGGTGAGGGAGCCGCCGCCGGATATGGTCACCGAAGGGGAAGAGGAATCAATATAAAGGCCATAACTTGCATTCCCAGATCCGCCGGTGGCGGTCACGGCGGCGCTGCCCACGGTGACAGGCCCTCTCGCAGAGATGCCATAACTGCTGCCACTGGTGTCACCGCCGGTGGCGGTCAGCGTCCCGCTCTGCACCGTAACCGCGGCACCGTATACATAGAGACCTTCCGAATTATAATTTCCGCTAACATTGCCGCCGATGGCGGTGACGATGCCGCTTTGCTGGGTGAATGATCCCGTGACAAAGATACCATAACTGCTGCCTGAGCTTGTCTCAGCGCCCTGCGCGGTCAGGCTGCCGCCTTGGATGGTCAGGTTCCCAGACACACGGATGCTCTGGGATTCGTCGTTTGGATCCTGAACGCCCGTGACGGTGCTGCTGCCCTCCAGCACGATGGTCAGGTCACCCTCTGCGTAGATGCCCGCTCCGACATGACCGGTGGTATTCGTGCCGTTGATGGTGGCGTCCTTCAGGGTCAGGGTGCCGTTGCCGTCGTAGTAGACATTGTAGTTGTCTGCGCTGGCCTCGGTCAGGGTGCCGTCGGCGTTGGTCGTCCAGTAGCCGCCGTTCAGCACATCAGTGCCGCCCACGGTGAGGGTGGTGGGATTGCCCGCCCATGTCTGTCCGGCACCGAATAAGCCGAGCAACGCTGTCAGCAGACAAAGGAGGCGCAGCCGGCTCTTATCGTATAGTTTGTTTCTTGTCTTCATTTTGTTATTCCGTTTATTTTATGGTCTGAATTTTATTGTATGTCAATCGGCAAGGATATACTCGCCATCGTCAGGTGTCAGTCCGTCCGTCGAAGTCTGGATGCTGAATGAAAGGGCTGCGTCTGCCGTGCCGCTTTCCGTCCAGCCGCCGGTACCCCAGTCGCCAACCGTAACGCTGTTGATGGTGGCACCATTCTTACCTACGGTCACGTTGAAGGTATAGGCTTTGCCCGATTCCAAACCGGTAGTCAGTTGCTCGTTGGCCTTGACGGTAAGCGAAGTGCCGCCCTGAATGTTCAGCTGGACAAACGTATCATTAGTAGCATACTTGCCCGGCAGCAGGACGGCGGTGAAGCTGTGTTTGGCTTCTGCCGAAGTGTCCTCGCTGAATAGTCCGGTTACTGTCGTTCCATTGCCGGCAACGGTCAGTCTCTTTCCATCTACTGTAGTCGTTGTGGTAGGTACCGTGAATGTAGGAGCCTGGAATGTAGGTTTCACCGTTTCGTACTGGTCACCGTAACCGCTTATCTTCACGGTAACCTTGGTCAGGTGGTGCTTGAATGTCAGGTTCAGCGCGTCGCTCTTACTTTGTGACGCTGCCGCCGTCATATAGTCCGCACGGCCTATGTAATTGGTTTCAGTTGGATTGCTGCTGCTCTGGTCGGCCGGGAGTTCAAACTGCGTGTAGGAGTCCGTTTTCCCTTCCACGACGGGATAATAGGCTTCAAAGGTGTTTTCGACATCGTCAGACCAGACTATGTAGTCTGTTCCTTCAGGCACCCATGTGCTGCCGTTGTATTTGTAAACCGCCTTGTCCTTGCCTGTTATCGCTTCTGGCGAGGTGTTTGTTACCGAAATCTGGTCGTTCTCGTCCCATGCGTTGCCTGTTCCTGCCGTGTTCACACGGGTCTGCAGAGCCTCGATGCCTGCACGGATGTGTACGGCCATCGGGTCGTTGGCATAGTCGGAAGAGATGAAATCATCTTCACTTTGGCAGCCTGCCAACACCAGTGCGAGGGCGGCAGCCGGAATATATTTTGCTATTTTCATTCTTGTTATGTTTATGAACGTTGTTTACTTTTATTCTGTTACTAAGTCGCCGCCTTGCTGTTCGTTATCCCATGACTCGGCAGAAATGGTGCCCGTCGTCACTTTGTCGCGGCCTACGGTAAGATTCAGCGTATATTGTTCACCACTGGCAAACGTAAGGCCTTTGTTGGATGTGAATGTATATACCTTTCCGTTGTTGTCGGTGATTTCCACCTTCAGGCTCTGAGCGAAGGTCTGCGGTACGAGGATGCACTCGTATTGCTCGTTTGGCGTTGCAGCATACATGGTGATGGTCTGTCCGCTGTTGGTAGTGTTACCGGTTGTTCCGTCAGTCAGATTCACGGTAGTGGCCGTGGCGCAGTTGGAGAGCCTTACCGATGTGAAGATCAGTCCTTCTTCAAGCTCAGAGCCCTTTGTCAGTGTCACGTTCAGCTTGGACAGTGCATGTTGGAAGTTGATGTCGAGTGCCGTTCCGGGTGTGGCGGTTTGCTGTCCGGTCCAAAGCAGGTCGGAAGCCTTGACGTTGCTCTCATCGCTGTTCTGGTCGGTCTGTACCGCAAAGGCATAGTTTGCAGCATCACTCACTGTTCCTGTATAGGGCAGATAAGCGTAATAGGTAACTGTTGCATCATTGCTTTTCCACAGGAGTTGTTCGCCCTGAATTGTCCAGCCACTTTCATATCTCACTTCCCGGTTCGTGCAGTTGTAGCGTTCGTCGCTGTTGGTGCCTTCCGTTGTCAGATAAAGTCCGAAACTTCCTTCGGTCAATGCTCCCTGTTCATAACCGGCACGGGTTGCCATCGGGCCTACGTTCACATTCAGTCCGATAGGCGTGTCGGCATAGTCGGGCGTGTTGAGCACGTCGCTGTCGTTGGAGCAGGCTGCCAAAAGGGTGGCCAGCGCTGCTGTTGCCAAAATGTTTGCTTTTTTCATTTGAACTATTTTCTGTTAAGTTGTTAATTATTTATCTTTCAAAGATTCCTTTTTCGGATGGAACCGGAATCCCGTCCGACGGTTTATTTTTCCTCCAATGTCGGCAGCGCTCCGTTGAGTACGTACTTCCAGCTTTCAGAATTCAATGCGGTGTTCATGGCATCCACAGCCGTCTGCCAAGTAGTCGGGCCGTCCACCTGAGTGGTTTCGCCAGTGCCCGCCTGATTATAGCCTATGCCTTGTTCCTGACCGTTGTCTCCCCAGTAGCAGGCGGTGATGATACCGCCACCAAACATGGAGTCCTTGAAGTTCTGTCCCGCCACGCCGCCTGTGGCTCCGTCCGGGCCGCTGACAGTCCCATTGGCATGGTAGCAGGCGGTCAGGGTGCCATTAAAGTTGTCTCCCGTTACGCCGCCTACACAACAAGAGCCGGTTCCAGTGCCTGTACCGGTCACGTTGCCCGTGGCATAGCAGGCGGTGAGAATGCTGCCGGTTCCGTTAAGTCCCACCACGCCGCCAGCGAAGGTGTTGATTGTGGAGGCTCTTTCAAAGGTCACGTTTCCTGTGGCATAGCAGGCTGTCAGGGTGGCACTATTATCCGTTTTACCTGCCACGCCGCCGACTTCGCCCGTTCCCTTCACTGTGGCCGAGGAGCCGCATAGGGTGATGGAACCGCCAAATTGCTGGCCCACCACGCCGCCTGCGGTATGGCGACTGCTGACACTGCCCGACACCGAGCAGTTTTCAATGTTGCCATCGCTATTACCCGCTACGCCGCCAACACAGCCATACTGGTTATCGCTTTCTATCTGTACGTCCTTCAGCACCACATTCTTCACCGTGCCGCCGGAGCCGATGCGTCCGAACAGGCCCGCATATTCGTTACTTCCCGTAACGGTCAGCCCCGTGATGGTATAGTTGCCACCGTCGAAGGTGCCGGTGTATCGGTTATAGTAGTCTCCTATCGGCGTCCAGTCGATGTCCGAGAGGTCGATGTCATTGTCGAGGGTGATGTTGATGTCGGTATCACCGCTGTTCACCACATCTGCCGCTACCTTCAGTCCTTCACCGCTGTAAATGGTGATGGTTTTGGTATTGGAATCGTATGAGTAGGCTTCGTTCGCTTCTGCGCCATCAATGGAAGTACCGTTTTCCCAGTCGGACACGCTGATGCCCGCATCGTCCAGTTCGATCCTGTCGTGTCCCAGCACAAGGTTCACCGTAGTGTATCTGCCCGGTTGCAGGTCTATGCCTGAAGGGTGGGTATAGGTATATACCTTGCCGTTCTCCAGCGTGACGTTGATGGTGCGGAACCCGCTCTGCCCGGGAATCATGATGCCGGCATAGCTGGCGGATGTGCCCGTGAAGGGAATCACCACAAGGTTTTGACCGGCTGCCGGGGTTACCTCGACAGGATTCTCTAAATAATTCACGGTGGCTTCGGTGCATGCGGTTGCCGTTACCGAAGCCACTTCGGGTGCGGTTGTCCACTCGTTGCGGAACGAAAGGTTTACCACGAGCTTGGCCATTACATGCTCAAACTCCAGCTTCACGGCAGAACCGGTGGGCTTGGCCGTGGTCCTCGCCACCAGCAGGTCGCTCGCGGTCTGGTTATTGAAGTCCAGCGTATAGGGGTCGGCATCGTAATCGGTAGCTCCGTTGCGCTCGGGATAGATGCCGAGGAAATAGTGGTCGGACGTATTGTCGGCCCAAAGCATCTGCGGCTCGGCGGTCCATGTGCCGTCACCGCCTAATGTATTGATGGAGTTGTCCACCACAAGCCGCTGCATGTCGTTGTCGGCTCCCAGCCAGGCATAGACACTGATGCGGTCATTCGTCTCGAAGGTGGTCGAGTTGCCGCTATGGGCCACACGGGTCATGGCTCCCACGGATGCCGTTACCCTTATCTGTCCAAGGTCTTGCGGTGGCAGTACATCGCTGTCGGTGCTGCACGCAGCCAACAGGATAGCGGTTGTTGCCAATAATAGATTCTTTATATTCATACGTTTGCTGTTTTAATCAGTTATAAATATATAGTCAGCACAGCGGTTTACGCACCCGGAAAAAATATGTTACCGCCATAGTCGCCTTCGAGCGGAGCCCAGTCGGTGATGGTGATGTCTTTGTCGAGTGTGATTCCGTCGCGTCCCAATGTCAGGTTGACGGTGGTGTACTTGCCTGTTTCCAACGGGATGGAAACCCCTACGTTATAGACGTATGGCTCGTCAATGTCTTTTACCTTGATCTGTATTTCAATTAAATTGCTGTTAGGAATCATGATACCGGCATAGCTGCAAGCGTAGTTGGGTGCCGGTGTTTCCAAAGCCGGGATGTCTATCGCCTTATTGTCGCCCTGTGGCGTAATCTCTCCGGAGAGGAAATTGACGCTTGCCTCAGTCTTGGCAACGGCTGTGACCGATTCCACGACCGGTGTTTCAGCCCACTGGCTGCGGAAGTTCAGGTTCACTATCAGTTTCGACATCAGGTGATTGAATGTCAGCGTCACGGGTGTGTTCGTGGGCGTGATGCCCTTGTTCTCAGTGCCGGTGTTAAGGGCATAAAGCAGGTCGCTTGCCTCCTGGTCTTCGGGGGTCAGCACAAAGTTCATGGCCTGAAGGTCGCTAACCTCCTGCACCGGATAAATGCCCAGAAAGTAATGCGCCGAACTGCTGTTTGCCCACAGCATTTGCGGGCTGGCCGTCCATGTGCCGTCGTCACCTAAGGTATTGACGGAATTGTTCACCACAAGCTGCTGTGCATCGTCGGCTGCACCCAACCAGGCATAGACGCTGATACGGTCGCCCGTCTCAAACACCGATTCGTCGCCGTCGGTTGTCACACGGGTCATCTGCCCGATGGAGGCATCCACCCGGATCTCTTTTGCCGGAGCATAGCCGGGTTCATGGTCGTTCGTGCATGCCGCCAGTACAAGGAGTGCGGCTGCAACGGATAACATTTTCTTCATCATAACTCTATCTCTATTTTATTTGTTAATTATATTCCGGGATTAAAGATGTCATCACTCGTAATCCAGCCTTCGCCCCAGGGGTTAATGTCGGTGGCGGTGATATACATGTAGGGCTGCATCCTGTCGTATTCCAATGCCAGCTCGTAGCGTTTCCCGGCAAGCATCAGGGGAGCTTCCGCCGTGTATTCATGACGGGAGCCGTCGGCAAAGGTCATGACCAGGTAGAGCAGCGTGCAGGTTTCGCCCTGTGCCGTCGGCATCAGACGGGCACCGGCCGAGATCGTCCCCCCGTCGGCAACGGCTTGCGGCAGGTGCGCCTCGCTCTTTTCGGCAGAGGGTACGATATAGCTGTTGTCGTCGCCCTGCCGCGCCAGATAAAGCGAGGTGGCGGCATTGCGTACTGTGACGGCAAGCTCTGCCCCTTCGGGCACGCCGTCGATACGGACGGCAAGCTCTGCCAGCAACGGAGCGACACGGATGACGGAACGGAGATTGACCCCGGTGTCGGTCACGCTTGCCACAGCCACGCCGCCGACGGCGTGTGCGGGCGAAGCCGACGGGTCGGCAAGCGAAACGCGCAGCATGTCGGCTGTCCGTGTACCGTTCTCGTAATCATACCGGTACGGCTCTGTCAGGCCGCAGACGCCTACAAGCGTATAGTCGCCCTCCGGCAGGCTGAACAGGCCGGATGCCAGTTCTTGCGGAGAGGAAAACTCGTGCGCTTCCACTTCATGACCATCAGCGTCGTATATCCACAGGTTTACCGGGCTTGTGATGTCGGTCGGTTCGATGCCATCGAGCCATTCCATGCCGACGGCAAGGCCGTGGCTTTCATTTTCGTGTACGTCCTTGTCGCAGGCCGTAAATGTTGCGCTGAACAGGGCGCATATCGTTATATACAAGTAGAATCGGGTCGTTTTCATTTGCTTACCTCCTTTCTTTCCTTGTCTGTCACTTCGGCACGGCGGGCTTTCTCCGCATCCTTCTCGTTCACGTCGCTGCCACGCCCTACGGCTGTAATGCGTCCGGCTGCGATGCCACGACTTTCAAGCCACAGCTTGACTGCTTCGGCACGACGGATGGAATAGCGTTCGTTTACGCTCCGGCTGCCACGGGTGTCGCACCAGCCCGTCACGACTATGTGCATGTCGGGATGTTCTTTCAGTATGCCGAGTATCGTTTCAAGCTTGGATGTCTCGGACGGACGAAGCGAAGTGCTGTTGAAATCGAAATAGACAGTCGGGAATTCAAAATCGGTTTCGGTTGAATTGTCTGCTGCCGTGACAACAGTTTTCTGTGCCGTACTGTCCGTGACGGTCTGTTCCGGTATTTCCGCCGGGGCTGTTTCTACGGCATTGTCCCTCTCATCCTGCGGCTGACCGGTAGATGCCGGGTAAGCAATGCCGTGGTCTGCTTTCTTTCCGCTTTTCTTGCCGAACACGAAACTGACACGTATGCCGCTTTCCCATATATAGTTGGCTTTGTGCCCGCTCTTGGGAAGTCCGTCCATGCCGTCGCCCGTAAGGTAAGTGACACCACTGTAAATGCCGACACCTATACCGCAGGCAAAACGGTATCCTGCCTGAATGTTTCCGCCTGCACCCAGATGCCATTCCGTATTTTCCTTGCATACTTCTTTTCCGCCGTCAAGGGTGGACAGGGAGGCTTTCGTGCCAACGGCTGCCAGCAGGGGCGACACCTCCACGCTCCACCGGCTTTGACGGGTGGACGGGAAAAAACCAAGCACATCGGCATTGAGCTGCAAACCGTAGCGTTGCGTCGTCACACTGCTTTTCAGACCGGCGTAGTCCCAGCCTTCCATTCCGAGTACCGGAGCATGATAACGGACACCGTCCGAACCAAGCCAGTAATTGCCGGAGATACAGCAATCTCTCTGGCTCATGCTCATTTTCCCGAAAACAGCCAGAGCCTCCAAAGAAAGTACAGGATTGAAACGGTAGCCTCCATAAACTCCGCCGCTGAATCCCGCACGGGTCTTGTCGAAACCGAAACTGCTGAACTGGCTCACACCGAAGGGTACGCCACCTTGCAGACCCACATACCAGCCGGGAAATTTGGTTTTTTCAGAAGCATCCTGGGCCATGAGCGGAGCTGCACAGAGCAGGATGCAGAGTAATAGAATATAGTTCTTTTTTTTCATATTATAGGTCATTATCACTTGATGCTGCTTAAATGGAAGAACCGATTTTCTTCTCCTCGATTCCGTCGCATTTCAGTTCTTCTTCAAACTCCGAACGGGCACGTGACTCGTAACGGAAAAAATTATTATAGTACGTGTTCCAGTATTGCTCCACCAGTTGCAGCCGGTAAAGGCTGGCTGCGGATAAAGAATCGAATTTCCTACAGATCAGGACACGTATGTTCCCATCGAGAAGAATCCTTTTTTGATGTTCTCCCTCAGTGGTAAGCTGAAACTGGTAACGGGTGGAATGGCAGCGGCGGCTGACAACCACGTAATAAGGATGCGCGTCGGCAAATATCCCTCTGCCTTTCTGTATCTGACTGCAAATCCTCTTTGCCCGGTCAGTAGTCATTTCGCGGGGACGATACCAGAGATATTCACACCGTTCATGTTCATCTCCCCGGATTGCCGGATGAAAACGGCATACTGTCTTTGTCAGACTGAAAATAATCAACGCCACACCATATAAGAGGATACAGACCTCTTTGTTTTGCCATAGGGACCAGAGCAGGGTTACCGAACAGACCGGATAGGCCAAAAGGTACAGGCTTTCCGGATACATTTCCTTCCAACCGATGTCTTCGGTATATTCGTAATCGAAACGCTTCCTGTAAACACGTCTATAATCGTAAACAAGAAAGGTGTATGCCAGCAGATTACAGGAAAGTACCGCAAAACGGTATATGGAAGAATCCAACAGACCGGCAACGTATGGCAGCCACAGAAGTGGTATCAGGCAAAGAGCGGCTGCGACTTTCCATATATTGAACCCGGTAAGGCGGTCGGCATACTCAAACGGATCGTTGTATTCCTGACGCAGGAACAGGATGCACGACACCTGGCAGGCAGGAAGAACAAGGGCAAGGCTGTCGAACCACTGCCCCGGTGTCACCGTCCGGGACAAAGACTTGTCCAGCAAGGTAAGTAGTGACATCGCTCCCACAAACATCGTCAGGACGGAGAAGAATATATGTATGCCGCGTGCCGGATAGTCATAGCGGAACGGACGTTCCATGTAGTCCACGTCAGGACGCATCCATCGGGGCATCCATGAAGTATTGCTGTAATCGAGCGTAAACGGAAACGCTGCCAGTCCGCCCAGCAACAGGAATATACTTGCTATAATGGTTATTTCGGTATTCATACGACTTTTGTTTTAATGGGTTAAACGGGGCATACGAATACGGAAAAGGGCGGAAAGCTCCCGTAAAAAGGAGTTTCCACCCTTGCATGTATTGATGATAATAAGTATATTAACGCGCGAAGATACGCCGGTCGCAATGTGTGTGTGTGTGTGTGTGTGTGTGTGTGTGTGTGTGTTTACACAAATCTCACACATATCCAAATTTACAAGACACTTTTTTGAATACAGGTATATGCACGATGCAGCGGACAACGGAATGTTGCCTGAACAGATTGCCATATTTCCTGAAATGTGCTGTAAATCAAAATACATTGTCATTCAATTATTAAATTCCGCTTGCAAAGTTAGCGGATTTTAACGGAAAGTGAGAGGACAATCTTAGAAAATTTGAAGGACAATTCAAGGAAAAATGCTCATAATGAGGGACAATTCAGGGAATTTCCTTAAATTGTCCTTCTGTGTTCTTGTCCTGCATCCCGGATTTCAGGTTTCGGCTGTAAGTCCTTACATTGGAAAAACCGCAATGTGTAGCAATTTCTTCACGGCTTGCCGAAGGGTGTTCTTCCCGGTATCGGACAGCGGCCTCAATCCTGAGCCGGTTCAGTTCCTTATAAAAGGAACCGAAACGTTCTTTCATGACAATGGATACATATTTCCGGTTGCTCTTTACCGCATCTGCCAGTTCGCCGATTTTCAGGTTCGGATTCAGGTAAAGCCTGTCCTCGGTCAATGCTGCCCGTATTTTCGCTTCCAGTTCATCCTTGGCATCAACAGACAGCAGGCTGCTGCCGCTTCCCCGGTCGGACAGTACCGTTTCTATTTTTTCCGCTATGAGTTCTTCCGTTTCTTCTACCACCTCCCGATATTCTTTTCGTTGCGGATGCAATATCCGTATCAAAAGTACGATGTGCATGACAGAAATGACCAGCTGGAACCACATGTTATAATTATGGTCGCCTGTAAAAAACAGCCACCATGCGGCTCCCAGATACAGCACCGGCATGAATACGACAAAACCGGCAAAACGTACCGGAAAATCTTCACTGTTGGAATATTCTTCCTGCATGTGTAGGCGAATCTGGCGCAACAGCCAGCTTGTGGTATGCAACAGCATGGCTGTAAGCAGCAGGGAATATCCTCCGATAAGGAGAAGAAGCATATCACGATGGCGGTAGAGGGTATCTCCACCAATCCAGCCGTATATCCAACAGACCAGTATAATGACAAGAGGAATGATACCGGACAATACAAATATCAGTCTGCGGTGTCTTGTCTTGCTGAAGAAAAACCGGCGGAACGACAACACGCCCGCACCGGGCAACAGCAGCATAAGAAAAACACGCATAAAGAAGTATGCGTCCGGGCTGTCCATGCGGAAAAGCCATACCACAGGCAGGGCGAAACAGGCATAGACAATCGTGATGAGCTTGCGGGCCGGATAGAAATAGGCTTCTTCCTCGTCAAACGGACGGCACATGTGGAAATAACGCACCAACGCACAAAACAGTGACGTAACGACCAGTATCAGGCAGGATGCCGCATAATATATTTCAGGACCTTGTATTATCATTTCGGATTTCTAAAAATTTTGCGAATTTACAAAAATCCGTTCGTATTAGGCCTCTAATCAGAGCTTTTTATCATCTAACCCCCTTATTTTTCATATGTATGTCAAAGAACAATGAATTATTTCTTTATTTTTATGGCTTTTACTAAATGAAGCTCCTTTATACCGAGTTTACGAAGTTCGGGTGAATGCACATAAATGACACCGACCTCATAAGTGTCGGGCTTCACATGAAAACTGTAAAGCAGATAACCGGTATATGGCTTGGCAAGCAGGCACGCATGGTAATGATACTTTCCGTCACATTCACTTAAGAATGTATTTCTTTACAATTGCAACAAATAATCTCATAATAAAAGACGGCTGCCTTATGACAACCGTCTTTTAATTACAGTTTCAAACCTTTCGGTTTGTTTTCCTTTTGCAAATCACCCATGACATAGCCAGATTGCAGCTGCGGCTCCATAGACACCGGTTTTGGTTCGGCTCCTTCCTGTAAGGACGGCTTTTCTCCGTTGGGGACATTCTCACCGGGCGGAGCCAGCTCCAGCTGTATTTTGCGGTCCAGTGCAGCGAGTTCGGACTTCAGCTGTTTCAGCTCGTCTTCCTTCTTCCATGTCTTGCCGGCTATCGCTTGGAGTTGCGGAATTTCTTGCTCCAGTACTTCGTTCCTCTTTTGATGCTGGTCGATGATGCCCGGTATCTTTTCCAGTGCGTTCAAGAAGTTAGTGGCGGCGGCGTGCGTGTCAGCCATCGCCAGATGCCCATTATTGTAGTTGTACCTGAGATTTCCCTTCACCACAAAACGGTTGTCGGTAAATTCCAGTCCATCCCTGAGCGTCGGCTCGCTGACCACCTCGATGGGGAAGCCGTACAGTTCTCCAATCCGCTTGTACTGCCCGCCAGTCGTGGCATTCTTGGCTATCTCCTGCAAACGCTTTCCGATTGTCTTTTCGTCTGTCGAATCCAGCCCGTCAATCTTTATCGGGTTGAGCCGGTTACCCTCACGGTCTATCTGTACAGTAGCCATGAACTTCTCCCAATCCTCAGTCATGGCGGCTATGGCAACTTGGTTGTTCCTTAATGCCAGCATCTTTTCTTCCAGCTTCAGCTCCGACTCGCGCCTGCCCTTGTTGAAGGACTTGCGCTCTCCCTCCAGCGAGGCTATTCTCTTTTCGAGCTTCGCCTTTTCCAGCAGATCGGTGTTCCCGGAAAGGATAGCCATGTACTCCGAGAAGTTCATGCCCGACTTCTCGTCCATCGCCCCCTCGTCTATGGTTCGTGCGCCCAACGCACCGCTCTTCAGCTGCGAGATGAACGTCTGTTTGCAGTGTAGCAGGTTGAACTTGTACGAGTCCAGCGACTTCTCCACCGCATAGATGATTACGTCCACTTTGTTGTCGGCATACAGTTTCGCTATCTCGTTGCCCTTTCTGACCGCACGTCCGTCACGCTGGGCAAGATCGGACGGTCGCCATGGCGTATCGAGGTGGTGAATGGCCACCGCCCTGCGCTGGGCATTCACCCCCGTGCCGAGCATCGAGGTCGAGCCGAACAGCACGCGCACATATCCCTCGTTCATAGCCTCTATCACCGCTTTCCTTGACTTCTCGCTTTTGCATTCCTGAATGAAGCGGATTTCATGGGCGGGTATGCCGTAGTCCTCCACTAATTTGCGCTTGATTTCGGTATATACGTTCCATTGCCCCGGCTGGTAAGTACCCAAGTCAGAGAATACGAACTGAGTGCCGAGCTGCTCGTCATATTTCCGGTAATATTCCGCAATCGTCCTTGCGCAGTGGCTCGCCTTGTTGTCCGGGTGGTCTTCATATTCCGGGTCAATCATGCGCATGTCTAGCGCCATCTTCCTTGCGTAATCCGTGGCGATGAGCATCTTCGCCTTTTCCTCCGTTTCCGAAAGTGGCAACCTGCCGAGCAGGGTGGCGTCGCCCGTCTTGGCAAATTCCATCAGCTGCTTGATGAAATACTCCTGGTCGGGCGTGGGCGGTATGTTATGCAGTATCTCGTTCTTGTGCGGACGGTCCACGCCCACATCCTCTGCCGTGCGATAGTCCGTTATCTCGTTGTAGAACGCCGCCAGCTCCGGCACCTTGATGAAGTAGCGGAAGCGTTCCTTCTGCACGATGTTGTTCGTCACATTGAACTCAAAATCCGTCGTTTTTTTGGCGAAAATTGCCGCCCATGCGTCAAAGCATCGGATGTCCTGCCTTTCCAGCTCCTTCGGACGCAGGTACTTGAAAAGCAGGTACAGCTCCGTCAGCGAGTTGCTGATGGTCGTGCCCGACAGGAACGTCGCCCCCAGATCCTTTCCCGTCCGCTCCTGAATGGTGCGGATGGCAAACAGCAGGTTCAGTGCCTTCTGGCTGCCTTCCGAGTTGCCCAGACCCGCCACACGGTCATGCCGGGTGTTGAACGTAAGGTTCTTGAACTGGTGCGACTCGTCCACGAAGATGTGGTCGATGCCCATCTGCCTGAAGTCTGCCACATCGTCCGTCCTCGACTTTATAGCATGTTCCACCTTGTCCAGCTTGGCTTGCAGGTTGAACTTGCGCTTCTCCAGTCCCCTCAGCATTGCCCGCGACACGTCCTTGCCCTGCGAGCGGAGCACTTCCAGATTTTCCTCCACCGTGTCCAGCTCCGCCTGCAATATCCGCTGTTGCAGCTCCGGCGACTGCGGGATTTTTCCGAACTGGTCGTGCGACATGATGACACAGTCCCAGTCGTTGTTCCGTATATCGTTGAAGAATCGCACGCGATTTGCCGCCTCAAAGTCCTTCTCCGATGCGTACAGCACGCGGGCATTCGGGTATGCCTTGCGGTAGGTCTCCGCTATCTCGCGCACGTTGGCTTTCAGCCCGATTATCATCGGCTTGTGTACCAGTCCCAGCCGCTTCATTTCGTGTGCCGACACGCACATTATCAGCGTCTTGCCGGTTCCCACCTCATGGTCCGCGATACCCCCACCATTCTGTTTCAGCATCCAGATGCAGTCCTTCTGGCTGGGATACAGGTCGGTGATTCCCAGCCCTTTCAGGTCAAGTCCGGGAAAGGTCTGGTGCGAGCCGTCGTACTTCGGACGCACGAAGCAGTTGAACTTGTTGTTATACATATCTGTCAGCCGTTTCTTGAATTCCGGCGACTGTTCATCCAGCCACTCAGTAAAGCCGTTACGGATTTCGTCAATCTTCGCATTGGCGAGCTGGATGCCCTCGCTGTCACGTGCCTTGATGTCGTTTCCGTTCTCGTCCTCGCCGACCTTCTTCATCATGTCGGGGCAGGTGTTGTGCAGAGCGTGTTTCAGCAGGTGCATCCCGTCATAGTGGCGGTAGTACCCTTTTACCAGAAACTCGTCGGTGATTTTCATCGTCCTGTGACTGCACGCCACCGAATACTCGTCAAGGCTCTCCGAGTAGCTTATCCGCACGTCCGTGTCAAACAGACGGCTCATGTAGGCAGCATATACGCCTGTGGGTATCCATCGTTCCCCGAAGTTGAAGTCCAGGTCCTCAAACGGGATCTGTTCGGGGATGTTCTCGTGCAAAGCCGCCAAAGACTCCCGTGCCTGCGGCATCATCCCGTGCCCCTCGTGTCCCTTTATCCATTCCTCCACCTCCCTCGCTTTCACCACCACGTTACCGGCGATGAAGCGGTCGGCTATCTCGTAGTTCCCCGCTATCGGGTTGTAGTACACCCTGCCTTTCAGTGCTTCCAGCATGTCCTCCTGCGGCATGTCGCAGATGGATTCCATGTACGGCAGGTTCACCCCGCCGTAGCGGTTGAGCGAGGCGGACAGGGCTTCTTCCGGCGATTCCGCGGCGACTGCCGTTTCCTGCGAAAAGGAAACGGGATGGTCGAATATGTCCGCCTTCACCATCGTGCCGCCCTCGCTGCGTTCCAGTGCCAGCATGTTGCGTCCCGAAGCATCCATCATCAGCAGCTTCACGTTCTGCTTGGCGTTCAGGCAGCCGTAACGCATCACGAACTCGTCGTAGTAGGTGTTCAGGTGGCGGCGGAGCATGTCGTTTGCCTCCTGCCGTTCCGCCTCCTGTGCGTAAAGCCGCTCGTAGGTGTCGCGCATCGAGATATACAACTGCGCTTTCTCCTTCTGCATACCCTCCATGTCCAGCGGCTGGAAGGTCGCCCCGTATCGGGTCACATCTTTCAGCACGCCCACCTGATAGCGCACGCCCTGCGTGTGTACCCATGCCAATGAGCCGTCCTTCAGGTGCGGTTCCAGAGGTCGGCTGTACGGGCGGGGCATCATTTCCTCCTCCCGCTTGCGCTGCCGCTCTTCCGGTGTCAGGGCGGCTTCCTCCGCGCGGAGGGATTTCTCCACTTCCGCTATCCGTCTGTCGTGTTCCGCCTCGAATCCGTTTTCTATCGGATAGACTACCGTAGCAGTAGCATCCTGCGGCTCTGCCGTTTTCCCTGCATCGGCTTTTTCTCTTTTCGCCTCCGTTGTTCCGGCCGCTTGTCTGGCGGCATTGGCTTCCATCTTCGTCTTTCCAAGCCGGCGCAGCTCCGCACGTCGTTCCGGTGTAAGGTCCATCATCATTTCATAAAATCCGTTGATGGGCGGGTTCGTTTCCCAGTCCAGACTGCGATACACTTCATCTTCCGGGTCATAGGATTCTTCCGCTGCGGTGCCGGGTCCCGTCTTTTCTGTTGCCGGGACAGCCGCTTCCGGTTCGGCATCAGTCGGCGCATCCGTTCCGCCACGTATGATTTCGTCCATTTCGCGTGCCTCTTCCGGTGTGATGCCGGCATCCGTTTCCGCATTTTCCTTATCCGTTGTTCTTCCCGTACCCTCCACTGGCATGGAGAACAGTGTCGGCTGCACGGGTTTCTTCCCTTTGAACTTTCCGCCTTTCTTCCTGTCCGGTTTCACACCCTGTTCAGCCATCCGTCTTTCCTCCTGCGTATAACCGAACAGGTCATACAAGTCCATTATCGGGGTTTCCGGCTGTTTTACCTCCACTTTCTGTGGTACAGCTTGCCCTTGTTCCGCTTCCTGCCTCACCGGATTTTCTTCTTTTTTCGCCTCCGACCGTTGCATTTCCTGAACTTGCGGCTGCAAGATTTCCTGCCGTGCCTGCACGACTACTGTCTGCCGTGTTTCCAGCCTTTCATTCTTGATACCGTTGTAGCGTTCCAAGTCCAGCCGTACCGACAGGTCCTCCGACAGCATTTTATACAAATCCATCGCGATGCCCTCCACACCACCGCTATGCGTATATATCATGGCAGGCTTGCCGTAGGGGTCGGTATCCCTTTTCGCTTCGGTATGGATGATGCGTTCCGGGTGGTCAAGGAAATATTCATTGGTAACTACTCCGGTATAGTTGCTTCTGACTGTCCGGGTAAACAGTCTGTCCTCTTCTGAAAGTTCCTCTTTTCTTTCATTCTTTTGCAGGATTATCAGGTCGCAACCCACCTCCGTGTTGGCGTTTTCCGAGAACAGGTTGTTCGGCATACGTATGGCGGACAACAAGTTCGCCTGTTTCATCATCAGGTAGCGCGTGCCTCTGTTGCCTTCCGTATTCAGTACGCTCTGCGAGGTGATAAATGCCACAATACCACCGTCGCGCACCGCGTCCATCCCTTTCAGGAAGAAATACGTATGCACTTTCTTCGCCGCTATCCGGTGCATTACCGACTTTTTCTCGTATTCCGCGTCAAACACGGCGATGTCCCCGAAAGGTATGTTGGAGATGGCGAGGTCAAAATGGTTCAGAAAAGGCTTCTCTATCTTCTCGAAGCCCTCCGTGCGTATCTTCTGCTGCGGGTACAGGTGTCCGAGCATCTTGCCCGTCAGCAGGTCTTTCTCGAATGCCATCACTTCCGCCTGCGGGTTGTTCGACAGCACCGGGCTGATGAACGCGCCCATGCCTGCCGACGGCTCCAGCACCAGCCTTGGGCGTACCTTGCGGTCGTACAGCACGTCCGCTATGGTGTCCGTTATGGCTTGCGGAGTGTAGAATGCCGTCAGTACCGAGGCTTTCAAAGAGTCCATATAACGCTTGTACTCCCTCTCATCCCGGCTGTTTTCCCGGATGATGCGGTGCAGCTCTACCGTCTGGGCGAACAGTTCGAGGTCAGATTTCGCCCAGTGTACGGCATCCGTCAGTTCCTGTGCCGGGTTCAGTATGCATTTCAGTCCCCCGAAGCCGCAGTACCTTTCCAGCAGCACGCGCTCCCTTTCGGTGGGCGTGCGCCTTTCCCGGTCGAGCGTGAATGCCGTCCGTATCGCCTCGATGTTGTCCCTCAGTTTCTGTTTCCTATTGAACGCCATAGGACTCCAGATAAAGCATGACGGTTCCGGTCAGCTCCGTGTAGAGCAAGTCGTGTTCGGGCGACAGGGCGAAGGTGTCATCCGACGTGTCGTAACCGCCGAGCAGGTTTTTCAAATAGGGGAACAGTTCTCGGCAAAACGCCTCGCGGTCGGAGTCCGCCACTTCGTCGGCGAACTCGTTTTCCACCACTTCACGCAGCAGTGCGTAGGGGGAGAAGTGGAGTCCTTCGAGCAGGACGCGCATGGCTTCCTCCTGTGCGGCTTCCACCGTGCTTCCCGTCGCTCTTTCCTTCTCGAAGGTTTCCGAGGCGGCTTCCTCCCTTCCAGTAATGAATGGGGTGTCTGATACTTTGTCCGGATGATATTTTCTCAGGTAATCCAGCAGGTACAGTCCGTAGTAGGACAGCTCCGCCGGAACAATTCTCTTGTTCTGTTTCATTTTCTTATGGATTTAGTGGATAAATAAGATTGATTGTCAGAAAGGATAGAAAAAGGCACCCGGTATCCCTCCGGGTGCCGCCACTAAATCCATGTGAATAAAGAGTATCAACGAATTGAAACAGATTATGACATGAACCAGTGGCGAAGTTACACATTATTTTCGTTTTCCTTTCATGTTCGTACCTTTTCTTGCGCCTTTGGCTTCGGGAAAGATGAAGTTCGTGTTGAAGTCCGCATCGAAAGTGACTTCCGCGCTGAAAGGCTTGCCCTGCTTGCTCTTGAAGCCGCTGAGGACTCCTGTCTTTCCTTTCGTCAGTAAATCGGTCATATCTCCGTCGGTAAGTGTCTTTCCGGCTATCTGACGGAATACAGGCAGGGCGCATTCCGGGTTGTCACAGCGCACCACCTTGCCGTAGAACTGCATCGTGCCCTTGCCGCACTTGGGACAGGTGCAGCCCGAAGCCTTGTGCCCGAAAATCTTGTTACACGCAAGCAGCTCCGTGGTGATTTTCCGTGTGTAGGCTTCAATGTCCCTCATGAAAGCCTCGTGCGGTGTCTTTCCTTTCTCAATCTTCGCCAGCTCAGCTTCCCACTGTCCGGTCATTTCTACGTCAGCGATGTCCATTCCCTTGACAATGGAATACAGGGCGAGTCCTTTCTCCGTCGGTATCAGCGACTTCTTCACACGCACCATGTATTCCCTTTTCAGCAGCGTTTCGATGATTGCGGCACGTGTGGCGGGTGTACCGATGCCGCAGTCCTTCAGTGCTTGGCGTACCTCCTCATCCTCCACATCATCACGCCCGGCGGTTTCCATCGCCGCCAGCAGCGAACTTTCCGTGTGCAGGGGTTTCGGTCGGGTCATGCCCGAACTCATTGAGCAGCCCGCCATCGCCAGCATGTCTCCCTCTTTCCAGTCCGGCAGTATCGTGTCTTCCTTGTCACCATATACACCGCGCCAGCCTGCCTTACGCACGATGCAGCCTTTCGTCTCGAATGCCGTGCCACAGCATTCGGCTTCCACGCTTGTCGTGTCCTTCACGCACTCCGGGGAGAATGCCTCCACCATGCGTCCGGCAATCATGTCATAGATGATCTGCTCGTTCTTGTAGAGGGCAAGCGGACGGTTCAGTGTCACCAGCAGAGCATGGTGGTCAGTCACTTTCGAGGCATCCACACAACGGCGGTTCAGTTCCCCCAGTTCCCCGATTTTCTCCGCAAGGGCAGAGTGCCCTGCCAGCCGTTCAAGCAGCAGCGGTATTTCAGCAAACACATCTTCCGGAATATGGCGGCTTGATGTTCTCGGATAGGTGACGAGCTTCGCTTCATAGAGCTTCTGTACCAGTTCCAGCGTCTGTTCCGCCGTGAATCCGTGTTTCGTGTTCGCCTCCTTCTGCAGTGTGGTCAGGTCGTACAGTAGCGGAGGGTTCTCCACCTTCTGCTTTTTTTCGACTTTGGTCACGGTGGCACACATCTTCGCCTTTACCTTATTATATAGTGCAGCCGCCTCTTCCTTGTCCTGCCATTTCTCCACCGAGGCGAACTTCACCACCGTATCCGTATTCACGGACGGTACGGAGAAATGCAGCTGGTGTACCGGCTCCGGCGTGAAACGTCT
The DNA here is from genome assembly GCF_900128455.1 of Bacteroides mediterraneensis. Classification (GTDB taxonomy): domain Bacteria; phylum Bacteroidota; class Bacteroidia; order Bacteroidales; family Bacteroidaceae; genus Phocaeicola; species Phocaeicola mediterraneensis. The sequence goes on from NZ_LT635783.1 coordinate 245,304, forward strand.
GTTTTCCCAGTACCGCTTGCAGACCATCGCCAATGTGGGTGTCTGCACACGCCCCACCGAGTATGTGCCGCGCCCGGCGGCTACGGTCAATGCCTGCGTGCCGTTGATGCCCACCAGCCAGTCCGCCTCACTGCGTGCCTTCGCTGCCAGATACAGGTCGTCATATTCATGCCCGTTCTTCAGTTCTTTCAATCCCTTGCGGATAGCGGTGTCCGTAAGCGAGCTTATCCACAGGCGGCGGAAGGGCAGCGTACAGCCCGTATAGGCATACAGGTATCTGAATATCAGTTCCCCTTCGCGTGCGCAGTCCGTTGCCACTATGATTTCCTCGCTCTCGTTCCACAGCTTCGTTATCACCTTTATCTGTTTCACCGCCGCCGCGTCCGCCTTGTAGCCCTTGTCCGTCTTTACCTGGCGGGGTATCAGCATGAACTCCTCCGGTATCACCGGCAGGCTGTCTTTGCGGAAGCCCTTGAAGCCATAGCCGTCCGGCAGGGCAGGCTGTACCAGATGCCCCAATGCCCATGTCACATGGTAGCCGTTTCCCGTGTAATATCCTTCCTCTTTTCTTGTCGCTCCGGTGATGCGTGCTATCTCACGCGCCACGCTCGGTTTTTCTGCCAATATGGTAATCATACATTTTCTGTTTTAATCATTGATACTTTTGTTCCTTGTGAAATGAAACGGGGTACGCCGGTTATCCGTGGGATATATGGTGTATGGCGTATGAAGCCCCGTTTCAATCCGTTGCTTATTCTCTTGTCATGGATTCAGTGGCGGCACTCAGGAGACCTTCATGCCCTTGCTTTTCTTCGGTTTTTCCTGCTGTTGTTTCTGGGCATCGTCCTTCGGGGCGGTCTGTCCCTGCGTGAGCGGCTCTTTCAGGTGTTTGGTCGCCTCGTTGGTCTTGCCCTCGTTGTTCACGGCGAGCTGCGTGCGGCTCTCGTTCGACGGGGCAACGGTCTGTGCTAAGTCGGGGTTGTATTCAGTAGCCAGTGGACGTCCCAAATCAGGATAGAATTTCAGGTACTTTGTACAGGGCTGTCCCTTGTCATCCTTTGCGTTGGCAAGTACCACGACTTTCCCCGCCACATAGTCCGCCTTCTGTTGTTCGGTAAACTTGTCGTCCTTCCATTTCCCTATCGGGCGGATGCTGCCGTCCTCGTTTGTCCACGAGCGGTTGCGCCGTTGTCCGTTCTCCAGATTCCCGTCTTCCTTCTGCTGCAGTCCGGGAGTATCCGGGGTTTCCTTACTCTTCTGTTTCTTCTCCTGTCCGTTTCCACGTCGCTGCGACTGTCCCTGCCACAGATACTCCGGCACAAACTCTACGTCGCGCTTGTCAGCGTTCACCTGCAGCATGGCCTCAAATTTGCGACCGCCCTTCAGTGTCACTTCCTTGGGCAGTGCCAGCCCCGCACGCAGGATTTCCTGTTCCGCTTTCGACAGTTCCGTCAGTCCGATCCGGTTCGGGATGCGTACCTTGTTCGTTGGTACATCCACTATCTCATTCGTCAGGCGGTCAATGCTGATGTACGACTTACGGAATTCGCCGGTCTTTGTATCCGCTACATCTACCTGTCTGCCCAGATTTCCGGTCTGCTTCAGCATTTGCTTGTCTTCGTCCGTGAAAGTATAACCATTGTGTGGTACGTCAAGCCTCGGTTCATGGCGCACAAAGTGGGGCGTGAGCTTCAGCTTGCCGTCTTCCGTCTTCTGGAACGAGAGACGGGCTTGCAGCTCGTAGCTATCGCCGCCGAAAGTCGGGTTCACAGTCACCAGCCCCGTCTTCCCATAGTTCATCAGGGCTTTCATGTCCTTTTCAGAGAGGTTTTCCCTTTTCACCCCGAACTGTTCCAGCTCCTTCCAGTCCACGTCGCCGTCCGCTATCAGGTTCGTCTTTTGCGGATTCGCCTGCGTTTGCCCGTCCTGTGCCGGTTCCTGTACTTGTACAGCCTGCGTTTCCGCCGTTTGTGGCTGCTGTTCCTGATTTTTCTGTTTCATTTCTTCCATCTTATCGTCTGTTTTCTGTTCCACATTGTCTTCTTCCGTATTTTCTCTTTTCGTTTCTTCCGTAACCTGCTGTTCCTCAGCCTCCGTTTCGGCATTTTCTCTTTTCACCTCCTCCATAGCCTGCTGTACTTCAGCCTGCTGGTACGCCGATGTATCCACTTTGTGCGGTGCGAGAAGGTCTGCGTTTGCCGCAGGGTCTTTCAGCAGGTCCTTGATTACCGGAAGCAGTGCTTCCACCGTATCCGCTGCCACCCTGTAGAAACCGAATCGTGTCGGCTCCTTACACTGGCGGTAGAAATTTCTCATGAAATTGTCTATCGCATCCCCGTGGCGGTCAAAGCGCAAAAACTCCTGCGAGTGTTCCGCCTTTGCCTGTGCCCTCTTGGGATAGCCCCCGGCATCCAGCCCGGCAACCACACTGATTTCGCCCGTCTTCTCGTCGCGAACGACCAGTACATCCTCTTGTTTTTTCTTTTTCTGTTCCATTTCTGTTTACTTTTTTTGGTTCGTTTTTCCTTTCTTTGAGTTTTTCCCGGCTGCATCCGTTTTGCCCGGTGTCCTGTCCCGGAGTATCTCCTTCATGTGGGTGGTGATGAACATCTCCACGTCCGACTTCCGGTAATAGGTCTTGTGGCGGTGCATCCGGTATGGGAGCAGCCCGTCGCTGCGGTAGCGTTGTAGGGTGCGCTTGCTCACATGGAGCAGCATGCACACGTCCTGATTGTCCATCGTATCGTCCTCCAGCATCTCAGTCAGGGGAGGCTTCTCCTTTTTGTCCTCCTGCATGGAAGCGAGCATTTCCTGTTGCCGGTCAAGGCGGTTGAACACCTGCCTCATGCAGTCCTCAAAAGTCTTTCTGTCTAAAAAATCCGTCATGTGAATAAGATTTTAAGTTCCGTCCGGCTTCCTGCCCGTGCGGAGCAGGTAGTTGTGTTTAAGTTCTTCGAGTTTCTCCGGTGATGCCTTGATGACGTTCTCCCGGATAATGCGTTCCACCTCGTCCGGAGGATAGCGGCAACTCCCGCGTATGATGGCATACCGGATACGTCTTTCATCCCTGAGCCGTTGCAGGGTACGCCGGCTTATCGACAGCAGGCGCATTACCTCACTGCCGTCAAGAAGTCCGGCAGTGCCGCAGTCCCGCTTTTCCGGGCTGTGCTTCCTCACATGGGAGGCAATCTCCTCAATGCGCCCTACAATATCTTTGTAGGCTGCACTTTCCATCGTGATTATTTCCATGTCCTTCCTTGTTTTAATTGTTGGTAAATCAATTTGTCGGAAGCAAAATTCGCCTGTTTTCTATGGGCGGACACGGTACTTACCCGTAACTTACGTGAGATTTTTATGGATTTTCCCGTCCCGATGGAAATTCAAGAGGCATCCATGAACTTAAAATATCGGGAAACATATATTGAAAGTCATATCATACCTGTCCTAAACAGGCACAGAGAACGGAGCCAGAAGCTGCCACCGTACCCGAATCCTGCGGTTTCCGTCATAAGTGCGCCTAACTTTGTGGCAAACCGATAAAATTTTGTAGATATGGAAATAGTAATCATTGAGAAGAGCGCCTTTGAGATGCTCCTCGCGGGAGTGAAGGCATTGGAGGAAAGGGTAAGGACACTCGCCGAAAAGAGCGGCGACCGTAGCCTTGCCGAATGGATGGATACGGAGGACGTGTGCCGTGTACTGCATGTCACCCCGAAGACATTGCAGGCAATACGCGACAGGCACGGCATTGCCTTTTCACAAATCGGACGCAAGTTCTATTATAAGCCAGAAGATGTACAGCGGCTCGTACCGATGCCGGAAACGGCATTGACGTCCGTGTAATTTCCGGTAGTGCCACTGAATCCGTTGTAAGATGAGTGATAAGGTATTGACAAAGGATTGCGGAGTGATGGCGGATGCCATGCAGTCCGTAAGGAGAAGCCTGAAAATGGCAGACAGGATCGCCGACGGTTATATCCCGCCGTTGGGTGGCGAGCGTTACCTCACCGACAGGGAACTGATGCAAAGGCTGCACGTGAGCAGGCGTACCTTGCAGCAGTACCGTCATGAAGGGGTACTGCCATATTTCCTGTTTGGGGGCAAGACACTCTACCGTGAGAGTGACGTCCAGAAAGTATTGGAACGTAACTACCGTAAGGCTGACTGATGCCTGCGGTGATTCAATGACAGAATCGGGAGACGGACAGTTTCATACGGACTGCCGCCTCCCGACAATTTTTTTTGTAAGCCATGTTTGCGGGATTCAGCAGCATGTCCCGCCTTGATGGTGCAGGAACAGAACCATAGTCCTTTTTTTCGGTCGTGCCACAGTTCGGGCGAGCCATTTGCGGAACAGTGCAGCCGCGCCCGTGTCGAACCTGAAAGACAGGGCTATGACCGTTCCCATGCCGTAAACGTCCGTATAACATTTTTCGTCCAGCCGTATGCGGCGGCAGTCAGCACTGTTCACTATACAGCCTTTCAACAATTTCCGGATAGCGGCTTCTACCGACACGCCACGCACATAAAACAGGCTTGCTATCTCTCCGGCTGTCATCCATATTTCCGTATCGGGAACGACCACCGTCCTGCCTTCGATTGTTATGATGCCTCTTTTTTCCATGTTTCTTTTTATTTCGGGTTTGACTTCTATATGGCTTGGCAGATAAGCTTTTCCATCGGGGCGAGCTTCTGTGAGAGCTGTTCCATGTCCCGGCTCATCTTTTCAGCCGTAATCTTCGCATAAATCTGTGTCGAGCGGATGCTTGTGTGCCCCATCAGTTTTGACAGTGTTTCAATGGGTACTCCGTTGGAGAGGCATATTGTCGTGGCATAGCTGTGTCGACTTTGATGCCATGTAACGTTTTTGTTTATCCCGCATTGTTTTGCCACCTGCTTGATTCCATATTTACAGATGTTATAGCATGGGACGGGAAGTAGTTTCCCATCTTTTGAAACTCCCTTGTATTTATCAATGATGTGTTTCGCCACGTCCAGCAGACGGATATTCGTTTCTACTCCCGTTTTCTGGCGGCTCGTCTTTATCCACAAATGACCGTCGAAAGAGATTTGCAGATTCTCTTCCGTCAGATTTGCCATATCGCGCCAACTCAACCCTGTGAAGCAGCAGAAGACGAACAGGTCACGTATCAGTCCGTAGTTTTTCTTTTTGAATGTGCCGTTTATCATCTGTGCAATTTCCTCTTTCGTCAGGTAGCCGCGTTTTGTATCTTCCTTTGTGATATGATAGGCATAAAACGGGTCACGCTGCAACCATCCGTTGTTGATGGCGGTAAAGATGATACTTTTGAATGGCATCATGTACGACCATACCGTATTGGTGCAGTGCCCTTTCTCCACGCGAAGGAACAGCTCGAAGTCCGTGATGAAGGCGGGGGCAAGCTCTTTCAAGGCGATGTCCTCCATCTTGTAGCGTGTCCTGACAAATTCTGAAAGATGCTTGTAAACGACCTCATATTTCCAATAACTACGCTGGCTTTTCATTTTGCCGACCAGTTTTGCATAGTCATCGTTATGCTGCCGGAATACGGCAAGCAGAGTCTTGTGGTTCATACCCATACCGAGATACTCGTTACGCACTTTCTCTGCCGTGACATAGGTGTTGCGGTCGCATACGTCCTGATATGCCTTGTTCACACCCACACGGATTTTGTCAAGCATACGGTTGCCTTCCAGAGCGACGTTGCTCCTTCCGGTCAGACGGCCCATTTCCACACTCCACAATTTTTCCTCCACATCCAGCTTGCAACTGAACTGTGCTATTTTTCCGTTCACCGTGATACGGCACATAACCGGTATCAGCCCGTTCTTCTTCGGCGCATTGCGCTTCAGGTAAAATAAAATCTTGAATGTACTTCTGCTCATGGCTCTACTTTTTTGTTTGCAAAATTACCTTGTGTAGAGCTGTTGGGCTGTATGTAAACCACAGCGGATTACGGCAATCGAACCTGGCGTAAGACTTTTTGCGTTCCAAAGCCATCAAACGCCTGATTAAGTGCTATTTTTACCTCGCTCTGCCGTCCTTTTCCGTACCGTTACCGTTACGCAAATACGGTAACGGGATAGTAACGTATCTATGGTTCAACTTGGCTTTCGGAAGGTTTCCGTTGGCACTCGCTTAAATCGTCAATATTCCGTAAACTGCTAATTTCCAATCATTCTTCTGTGGTTTGCTCAGTATCTCACTTTTTTGTATTATCTTTGTCTGAAAAGTGAAAGAAATCTCATGAGAAAAAGAAGTGCACGACTTTATCTGTGGCTGATATTCTGCCTGTGTTATCCTACTGTATGGCTTTATGCCGTTCAAAGTTCCAGCCGTTTTTCGTTGGCTACCATTACGATGAACGAAGGTTTGCCGTATAACTTTGTGGATGATATCCTCAAGTCGAGCGACGGTTATTTGTGGGTGACGACCTACGGGGGAGGAGTGGCCAGGTATGACGGACATGAGTTTGTGACCTTTCACACCAATGCAACCGATAAAACAAGAGTATTGAAAAGCAACTTTGTGGAAAAGCTGGCAGAAGATACTTTTCATCGCATCTGGATGGCAGGGGAAGCCGGTATCGAATTGCTTTCTATAGAAAATATGCAAATATTGTCGGCGGAATCTTTACAGTCACGGCAGATGACAGCCTTGATGAAGCAGCCTTCCAGTTTCTTACTGGTCAGCAAAGCCGGAAACTTGTGGGTTTGCAGCCGTGGAAAGATATATAAGGTAGTCTTTGATGCCACGGGTGCCGTTAAGCAGGTGATTCATGTGTCAGATACCTCCCTGAATGAACGTGGTTGTGTGCTGGCCGAAATAGACGGTTATATATGGTTCCTGCATAAGGGAAAACTTTGCCGGATAAATGAAGAGGTAGAAGGGGTGCAAGAGCCGCAGCCGGTTTCTGTCTCCTTGAAAATCTCACCACGCGATGCGGTATTCTGTATTTATCATTGTCGGAATGAGGTCTGGATTGGCACAAGCAATGGCTTGTTCTGTTATGACTTGGCTACAGACACGAGTTCTCATTACTTGTATGATCCGCACAACCCCAAGTCTTTGTCGCAGAATTATGTAACGGCAATTACTTCCACACGAGACAATGAGATTATTGTCGGCACCTTAATGGGGTTGAATATTTTCAATGCGTCTACTTCTGATTTTACCCGTATCCAGGCCACTGAGGTGATGGGAATGCATGGCCTTTCCTGCAATTTCATCAACTCTTTGTTTACGGATGAGGAAAATGAAATTGTGTGGATTGGTACAGAAATTGGAGGATTGAACAAGATGTTTCCTTCGCGCTTGTCGGTTGTCAATTATTATTATGAGCCCAACAAGGCGGGAACTCTTTCTAAGAATCCGGTTAATGCGATTGTGGAAGATGAATACCATACGTTATGGGTGGGTACGGTGGAAGGAGGCCTGAATTGTCGACTGAAAGGAAGTGACCGTTTTTTGCATTATACCACCGATGCACCTGCTTATTTGGCCCACAATACGGTAAGTGTGTTGGCTTTGGATGACAAGGACCGTTTGTATATCGGTACCTGGGGAGGAGGACTGGGGTGGATAGACCGTCGGCCTTCAGCTCCGAAACGTTATGTCCCTTTGCCATTAAAGGATGCTTTTGTGTCGAGTCTGGCATTCGATTCCATCAACCGGTTGGTGTGGATTGGCACGATGGGAAATCTGTATGTGTATAATCCGGTCGACGGCAGTATCGTGGAACCGTTTTTGAATGAGAAAAAAGAGCTGGTCAATCAAAATGCATTGGGTATGTGCATTACCCGTGAGAAGGAGCTTTGGGCGTCTTCCCCTTTCGGTTTGTTGCGTATTGACCTCGTAGCGTATGGGAAAGGACAACTGAAATATAAAAAGTATATATATAAATTGGATGAGCCGGCTTCGGAAAAGAAGGAACGCATTACGTCTGTTTTCCAGTCGAAGAATGGGATAATCTGGTTAGGGAGCAATGGCAACGGGTTTTATAAGGCACAAAGAAAAGGAAATGATTATCAGTTTACGGCCTTCACGAAATATGACGGTTTGGTGAGCAACAGTGTACGTGGTATTTTGGAGGACTGGTATGGGAATATCTGGGTTTCTACCGACAATGGTTTGTCACGCTTTAATATAAAAGATGAATCTTTTCGCAATTACAGTCAGACTGACGGTTTGGTTTCGAAGCAATTTTATTGGAATGCCGATGCCTTGTCCTATGATAAAGAGCGTTTGTTTTTCGGCAGTCAAAAAGGACTGATAGAAATACATCCGATGCTTGAAACGGAAAGTGAGCATAGGTTTCCTTTGGTGCTTACCCATTGTTGGGTGTTTGGGCAGGAAGTCTTTCCGCAGGATGGAATGATTACGATGCATGAAAGCGATAAATCGCTTTCCTTTGAATTCTCCGCGCTGGATTATGCGTTGGAGTCGCAGGCACAATACGCCTATCGGTTGAAAGGGTTTGATGATACATGGGTGACGGTACCGGCCAGCCGGAATAATGCAACCTATACGAATCTTTATCCGGGTAAATATACGTTTCAGCTCCGTTATGCGCCGGATGGGAAACACTGGCTGGAACATACGGAAGAACTGGTCATTGTGGTGCGGCCTTATTTTTACAAAACAGCTTGGTTTTTGTTGTCTGTGCTATTTATTTTGTCGTTTGGAGGATATCGGTTCCTGTTGTGGCGTTACAAAACGATGAAACGTCAGCAGAATTTACTGCATCAGATGGTGGAAGAACGTACCTCTGAACTGGAAGAACAGAAAAAACTGCTTTCCAACCAGACGCAGGAGCTTTCCGAACAGAATAAGCTGTTGAAAGACCAGAATGAGAAGATTACTGCACAAAAGAATCAGATTCTGGAAATGTCGCGGAAGGTGGAGGAACTGACCATCGACAAGCTGGCTTTCTTTACGAATATCACGCATGAGTTCCGTACCCCGCTGACTTTGATTATAGGACCTATCGAGCGGGCTTTGAAGCTGAGTTATAATCCGCAAGTCATTGAACAGCTGCATTTGGTGGAGCGGAATTCCAAGTATCTGCTTTCACTGGTTAACCAGTTGATGGATTTTCGGAAAGTGGAGGAAGGGCATATCAAGATTGCCACGAACTATGGGAATCTGAAGGCTTTTATGTGTGAACTGGTTCCTCCTTTTGTCGATTATGCTACCAGCCGCGGTATTACTCTTCAGCTGTATCTTCATCTTCCCTCTCCGTTCCTTATGTTTGACGAGGATGTGATGCGTAAGATTATGACCAATCTGATTAGCAATGCCTTGAAGTTTACTCCGAAAGGAGGCAGTATTGGCATTTATGTGGGAGTGATTGGTTCTGGAAAAGACAGGAAACTATTTATCAGTGTCCGTGATACAGGAAAGGGAATCCCGGAACAGGATATGGAGCGTATCTTTTCACAGTTCTATCAGTCGGACAATCAGAGTCAGGAATCTGTGAGCGGACAGAGCGGAACGGGAATCGGACTTTATCTGTGTCGGGAACTGATAGGTCTGCTTAATGGAAAAATCTATGCCAAGAATAACCCCGTGAAAGGTACTTCTTTCCGTATCCTGTTGCCTGCACTATATGGTGAGTCGCAGAATGTACAGGATTCGGACACCGATAAGGAGGATGTGGTAGTGGATATTCCCCGGAATGGAAAAATGACTGTGCTGGTAGTGGAAGACAATAAAGATATGCGTGATTACATCCGTTCTATTTTGGTGGAGTATTATAATGTTTTGGAAGCCACCCAGGGTGAAGAAGCCTTGGCTGTATTGCGTACCAGCAGTGTGGATTTTATCATCAGCGATTTGATGATGCCGGTGATGGATGGAATGGAACTGTCGCGCAGGGTGAAGAATAATTTTGCGATTTCGCACATTCCTTTCCTGATGCTGACAGCTAAAACCTCCGATGAGGCCCGCTTGGAAAGTTATAGGATGGGGGCAGACGCATTTCTGTTGAAGCCTTTTGATGAGAACATGCTCTTGGCCCGTATCTCCAATATTCTGGAGAACCGGAGACGTGTCCAGCAGAAGTTTTCCATCGACATGAATACAGATACATTGGAGGTAGAAGAAAACTCCGGTGATAAAAAATTTCTTAATAAAGCCATGGCAGTGGTAAAGGAAAACTACAAGAATCCCGACTTTGAGGTCAGCGATTTCATTGAAGCGGTAGGCATCAGCAAGAGTCTGTTGAATAAAAAAATGCAAAGTCTGACGGGGCAGTCGGCCGGTCAGTTTATCCGTAACTATCGTTTGAATCTGGCCCGTGAACTCCTGTTGAAGAACAGAGTGAGCCGGGCGATGAACATTTCTGAAATTGCTTATGAAGTGGGATTCAATGATCCAAAGTATTTTACGCGTTGTTTCACGAAGCATTTTAATGTAACTCCGAGCAGTCTGTTGGATAGTTAATGTCTATTTGGCAAAAGAAGGATGTATTGTTGCAGAATCTGAATCTATTGTAGTAGAGAGGAAAAAAGATTGTCCTTTTATCCTCCTATTTGTAGGGTTTTGTCCTCCTGTTTTTTAATGATTCTTTTGCGAATTTTAGGATATAAACACTAAATTCGCAATGCATTTACAAATGCATGCCTTATTATTAACTTTAAAATTATAGTATTTATGAACAACAAGACAATGCTTAGTTCAGCTTATCGGACTTTCAGCTTGATTTGGCTCTTGCTGTTTGTTTTTTGTTCGGTAACATTTGCCCAGACAATGGAAGTAAAAGGTAAGGTTGTCGACTCAAAACAGGAGCCACTCATTGGTGTGAATGTCGTTGTGAAGGGGACAACGAACGGTACTATTACTGATTTCGATGGTAATTTTATTCTCACGGTCTCTAAAGGGGAAACCCTTCAATTCAGTTACATTGGTTTTACTTCTAAAGATGTGGTAGTCACTTCTTCCGATTTGGTAGTGGAGATGAAGGAAGATACCGAAACATTGGATGAGGTAGTGGTTGTAGGTTATGGTACACAGAAAAAAGGGTCGTTGACAGGTGCGATTACCGCTGTGAAATCCGAGGAACTGGTGAAAACTACCACTCCGACTACTGCCGGTGCTTTGGTTGGTAAGGCTCCTGGTATTTCCGCCCGTCAGGCAGATGGACGTCCGGGTGCCAGCGCTTCCATTCAGATTCGTAACATGGGTACTCCGTTGTATGTCATCGATGGAATTCAATGTGAGGAAGGACAGTTCAACAATATTGATGTGAATGATATTGAAAGTATCACTGTCTTGAAGGATGCTTCGGCTGCCATTTATGGTTTGCGGGCTGCGAATGGTGTTGTATTGGTTACTACAAAATCCGGAAAAAGAAATGAGAAGAGTGCTGTTTCTGCCAATTTCTATTATGGTATGCAGAACTTCATGCGTTATCCGGAAGTGGCGGATGCCGCTACTTTCTATGAAGGACGTATGCAGGCTGACTTGAATACGTATGGTTCTACCGCACGCACAATGGACGAATTGAATCTTTGGCGGCAGGGTCAGGGAAAATATTCCAGCTTCGACTGGCAAGATTTTATTGTCAATGAGAATGCGCCTATGTGGTATGGCAATGTGAGCATTGACGGAGGTTCTGAAGCGATTAATTATCACGTAGGTATTTCACATACAGACCAGGATGCCATGATTCATGGCTTTAATTTTCAGCGTACGAATATCCAGAGTAATGTGGAGGCGAACATTACTCCTAAATTTAAAGTGGGTGTACGCGTGAGCGGACGTATCGAATCACGTCACAATGTCGGTGTGCCGGGATTGGACGACTATTGGCAGCCGTATTATGCCATGTTCCAGAACTGGCCGACACAGCATGCGTATGCCAACGATAATCCCAATTATGTGAACGAAACTCGTAACAATGCCACTGGCGCTGCTATTTTTGATGAAAACATCACGGGTTATACAGATGATGTATGGAAATCCGGAACGGTCAATGCCTATGCAGAATGGCAGACTCCGCTGGAAGGTTTGAAAGCACGTGTAGCCTATAACTATTGGATTGCCCAGAATGACCAGGAACAGTTTGAATATACATACGATGTATATCGTTATGATGAAGCGACAGACACGTATACGGCAGTGCCCGGAAACTTGAATCCATGGCGTCGTCGTATCAAAGAGCAGCGTCAGGAAAAAACCTTCCAGGCTCAGTTGAACTATGACCATACATTCGATAATGCGCACCATGTGTCTGGCGTGCTGGGTATAGAAACATTTGAAAAGGATGCCGACTGGACACAGTACAACACACTGCCTTCCAATAATTATATTTCTGTGACCAACGGTATCAGTAATATGCAGTCATTGGACAATACAGTCACCGTATCTCGTCGTGCCGGTCTGGTGTTCCGTGCCGCTTATGATTACCGTAGCAAGTATTTCGCAGAATTTAGTGGACGTTATGATGGTTCTTATCTGTTTGCCGAAGGACATCGTTGGGGATTCTTCCCTTCTGTATCTGGAGGTTGGAGAATTTCCGAAGAACCTTTTATGGAGAATGTGAGAGAAGTGACCAAACTGTCTAACTTGAAAATCAGAGCTTCATGGGGACAGATGGGAGATGACCAGTATAACAATGCCAATATCGTCACACCGTATGCTTTCTTGGATGGATATACCTATGGTAATACAGCAGATGGTGCCGTTTTGGACGGGAATGCGGTTTCAAGAGTGGAATATCGTGGAATTCCAGTCACCAACTTGAGCTGGATTAAATCTACACTGGTGAATGTGGGATTGGATTTTGGTTTCTTTGATGACCGTTTGAGCGGTACATTCGAATTGTTCCAACGTAAGCGTACCGGTCTTCCTGCCATGCGTTATGATGTATTGGTTCCGGTGGAAGTAGGTTTCGACCTTTCCAATGAGAACCTGAACTCAGATTATCATAAAGGACTGGAATTCGGTATTAACTGGAGAGACCAGGTCAATGACTTCAGATATTCTATTGGCGGTAACTTCACATTAGCTCGCCGCATGATGGGCGAATCTTACAAACCACGTTTCGGTTCGAGCTGGGACGAATACCGTAATTCAACTGAAAACCGTTGGGCTTCTACTTTCTGGGGTTATGAAATTGCCGGTCGTTTTGAAAACTACGAACAGATTCAGAATTACCCGGTAGATAATGATGGAGAAGGTAACTCTACCATGTTGCCAGGAGACTTTATTTATAAAGACCAGAACGGGGATGGTGTCATCAACGAACTGGATGAACGTCCGATTGCCTATAGTGCCGGAGAACTTCCTTATATGAACTTCAGTTTGAATTCTTCATTCGAATGGAAGGGATTTGATTTACAGATGGACTGGAATGGAGCTGCCGGACAGTCGTACGAAATGTGCTGGGAAGTAGCTTATCCTTTCCAAGGGGATGGTAACTCTACCGAATATTTGTTGACCGATAGCTGGCATCGTGTAGACCCGACGGACCCGACTTCCGACTGGGTTGCCGGAGAATTCCCTGCTACCCGTTATGCCGGTGCCAATGTAAGTTTCACTCGCCGTAGCGACTTCTGGGTAAAGAAGGTATGGTATCTGAAACTCCGTACATTGGAATTGGGTTACACTTTGCCGAAGTCTGTCACCAACAAGATGCGTCTGAACCGTTTGCGTTTCTATGTAAATGCTTATAACTTGTTTAGCATTGATAACATGCACCGTTACCAGCTGGATCCGGAAATCACTTCTAACAGTGCTTTGGTAACTCCGAACTTGCGTACCATTTCCTTTGGTTTGAATCTTAACTTTTAAATAGTGGATAATTATGAAAAAAGAAATATTATATATTTTATGTTCAGCGATGCTCAGTGGTTCTTTGACCTCTTGTGATTCGTGGTTAGGGGATACTGAACCGACGGATTTTTTGACCTCAGAGCAAGTCTGGAATGACAATTCGCTGATTGAAGGTGTGCTGGCTGAGTTGTATAACGATGTAGCCACAAACGGTAACTTGGACAATGATGTAAATTTCTCATTGATTGATGACTTTATGTGGTGCGGACTGATGAACCAGGATGTAGAATCAGCCCGTAACCAGATGGTGGAATATAGCTACGATGAATTCCGTTATTACGATTACAAATATATTTATAAATGCAATCAGGCCATAGAGTCATTGGCTACCGTGTCTACAAAAATATCCGATGAGGAGAAGGCACTGTATACTGCAGAGTTCCGTTTCCTGAGAGCGTATGCTTATTTCCAGATGTGTATCCGTATGGGAGGAGTTCCTTTGATTACTCAAACTCAGGAATATACTCCGGGTATGGACGTAACCGAGCTTCAGGTGCCTCGTTCTTCAGAAGCTGAGATATACAACTTTGTGTACAATGAGTGTATGGATATTGAGGCTGATTTGGCCGGGAATAACAATGTGACCAACAAATCACGGGCAAACCAATGGGCTGCCTTGGCCTTGGCAAGCCGGAGTATGCTGTATGCAGGTTCTATTGCTAAATATAACATCCCTGAAATTAACCAGCCTTTGCAGCCTGGAGTAGTGGGCATGACCGGTGAAGATCCTCGTCCGTATTATGAGAAATCCTTTGCGGCTTCTAAGCGCATCATTGATGAATTTGCCAACAATACCTTGCAGGGTATCAGCAGTCCTTCTGCCGATAACTTCTACAACGCCATTTGTTCAAAAGACAATAACTCAGAAGTTCTTTGGACAAAAGACTACAACGCAAGCAAATTCCATACATTCTCATTCGCCAATATCGCTCATTCCATGAACGAGGATAATGATAACGGTTCCGACCTTTGTCCGACGCTGCAATTGGTGGAAACCTACGGAGAGATTAAGGATAAAGATGCGTCAGGAAATTATATTGTATATGAAAAACGGGGGGATATTTTCTCCAGTATTTCAGATGTGCGTCTGAAGGGAACTTGTCTGGTACCTGACCAGGAATTTAAAGGCAAGACACTTGACATACAGGCTGGTGTGGCTATCTATCAGGGAAATGGAACTTATGAACTGAGAGAGGGTGCCGATCCTAATTCCAAGTTCGAAGTAGCCGATGGCGGTGATGGTGGTACGTTGGTCGGGAATGACGGTCCGTTAAGCCGTGCCACTTACACGAACACTGGTTTTAATCTTCGTAAGTATGTAGATTCTACCATCGGTTCTTCCGCCCGTGGTCAAGGTTCTTATATCTGGTATGTGTATTTCCGTATGGGAGAAATCTATTTGAATGCGGCAGAAGCCGGTATGGAACTGGGAGGAACTTATGCTGAACAGGCATTGAAATATGTGAATCTGGTTCGTCAGCGTGCCGGACTGGGAGCTAACTCCTGGACAGCTGCAGACTTGACCATCGACAACCTGCTGAATGAACGTCGCCGTGAGCTGGCTTTGGAAGACCATCGCTTGTGGGATTTGAAGCGTTTGCGTAAGGCGGATAAATTGTGGAACGGTGTTCAGTCTACCAATACCATGCTTTATGCCCTCTATCCTTATCGTATTGTAGGCGGTCCTGACAATAATAAGTTTATCTTCGACCGTAAGATTGCTCCACGTTTCAAGGCTCCACGTAACTTCCGTATCGGTAATTACTACACAGCCTTTGAACAAGATGCATTGGATAAGAATCCGAAACTGGTACAAAATCCGAATATGTAATTAGAAAATTGAGTTCGTATGAAAAAGATATATTATTTATTATCCTTATTGTTGGTTGTCTGCTTCACTTCATGTGAGCTGGATAACTATGAGGCTCCTAATATTAACCTGGTGGGAAAAGTGGTTTATAATGGACGACCGATTTATGTAAGAAATAACCAGGTGACTTTCCGTCTGTATGAACCGGGATGGGAGCTTTCTTCAAGTACTTATATGAATGTGCAGGTGGCCCAAGACGGTACATTCAGTGCAGGTGTGTATGGAGGCAAGACCTACAAGCTGATTCGTCAGAATAACTTGGGTCCGTGGGTGAACCCTACCGTCAATGATACGATTACCGTGAATAACTATCATGGGGAAGTCATCGAGATGCCGGTCACTCCTTATTATTTGTTGGACGATGCCACTGCAGACTGTAACGGTCGATTGGTTACTGCCTCTTGTAAGATTACGGAGGTCACTCCGGGACAGAGCATTGAAAAAGTCGGTTTGTATGTAGGCCGGAACATTATCGTGGATGATGTGCGTAACTTGGGTGCGGGTGGATATTCCGAAGTAACTGGTGTACAGGCCGGTCAGACGGTGTCTTTGCAGGTGGACCTGAGTGGGTTCTCTATTAACTCCACCAACGCTTCATTGCCGCAAACGGGTTTCGTTTATGCAAGAATGGGGTTGAAAATCTCGGGTATTGATGCGATGATTTTCACGGAACCGTTTAAACTTTCTTTTTCTGAATGATGATTGTTCAGTTGTAAACTGAATGCAATTAGGTAATACGTCTTGCAGGTGAAAGGACATGAAGTATCTTTTGCCTGCAAGACTTTTTTTATGATATACGAATGTCCTCTTTGGAAGTCTTTTTTTCTACCCGATACATCCCGTAAAATCTTATTTTTGTACCGAGTAGAGAGTCTTAATTTATTATTTTGTTTATCAGTCACACCATGAAACACATTACCTCTTTCCTTTTGTGCCTGGCCATAGCAGGTACAGCTTGCGCTTCTTCTCCAGAAAAAAACCTGTCGCTTATTCCGATCGGTAAAGTCATGACGCACGACCCCGTGCTGGCCAAGCAGGGGGATACCTACTATCTCTTTGCTACCGGACAGGGGATTTCGGTCATGTCCTCCAAAGATAGGAAGAACTGGAAATTTGAGAAGCCGGTTTTTGACAAGGCACCCCAATGGGCGGTAGAAGCCATCAAAGGTTATAAAGGACATACCTGGGCGCCAGATATTCTTTATCATAACGGGTTGTATCATTTGTTTTATTCCTGTTCGGCCTTTGGAAAGAACACTTCGGCTATCGGACATGCTACGAACCCTACGCTTGACCCGTCCAGTCCCGATTTTAAGTGGACCGACCACGGAAAAGTGATTCAGTCGGTCCCTCACCGGGATATGTGGAATGCCATCGACCCGAATGTGATTATCGATGAAAACGGTACGCCGTGGATGAGCTTCGGTTCCTTCTGGGACGGTATCAAGCTGGTCAAGCTGACGCCGGACCTGAACAGGGTGGCCCAGCCCGAAGAATGGCATTCGCTTTGCCGCCGTCCGCGTACGTTCGACTTGCCGGAGGAAGAGGCAGGCGACGGAGCAGTAGAAGCCCCTTTTATCATGAAGCACGAGGATTATTATTACCTCTTCGTGTCGTTCGACTATTGCTGTAAGGGAGTGCAAAGTGACTACAAAGTAATGGTGGGCCGTGCGAAAACGGTGACAGGTCCTTACTTGGATAAAGAAGGAAAAGCTTTGGACCGGGGAGGCGGTTCGTTGGTCATTCAGGGCAACGAGGATTATGCCGGAGTGGGGCACAATGCCGCCTATCACCTTGACGGGAAGGATTATTTCATTTGCCATGCCTATTCGGTTTCGGAAGAAGGAGCGCCGAAATTGATTATACGGGAAATGACGTGGACATCCGACGGATGGCCGATCGTAGATTTTTAAAAGGTGATTTGTAGAGATGCCGCAAGGAGTATGGTACTTCCGGGCGGCATCTTTTTTATATCGATATTGCATAATTTGTGATAACTTTTTGCCGGAATATTTATTGTTGATTTCACACTTAATCGCTATTTTTGCCTTGATTAGTAATTATCTGAAAAACACCTATGAAGAAACAAGTACTTTTTAGCACATTGGTATTATTGGCCTCTCAGGCATTTGCCCAGCAGGCGGCAGTAACGGGGCCGGATGCGCGGTTAAAACTCGATTTTCAGTTACAGGACGGTAAACCTGTTTATTCAGTGACTTACGACGGCAAGACCGTTTTGGAGAATTCTCCGTTGGGCTTCGTGTCCAATATCGGTGACTTCAGTCGGCAGATGACGTTTGTGGACCAGCAGGCAGATAAGGTGGACAAGACCTACACACAGACCCGTATCAAACGTTCTACGGTACACTATACGGCTAACAAGCTGACCGTGACCCTTGAAAATGCGGACAAGAAGAAAGTGGATATCGTGTTCCAGCTGAGCAACAACGACATCGCATTCCGCTATGAGATGCCTCAGTATGGCGAAACAGCCTGTATGGTGGTAGAGAAGGAAGCGACCGGATTTGATTTCCCCTCTTCCACCACGACCTTCCTTTCCCCGCAGAGCGACCCGATGATTGGCTGGATGCGTACCAAGCCGAGTTATGAAGAAGAGTATGTACCCGATGAGCCGTTGGCCACACCGTCAAAATACGGTGAAGGGTATACTTTCCCGGCACTTTTCCACGTAGGCGACAACTGGGCACTGGTTTCGGAAACCGGTGTGCGCAGCTTGTATTGTGCGTCTCATCTGAGCGATGCCACGAAGGACGGGCTGTATAGCATTGCCTTCCCGAACCCGGGCGAGATGAACGGACTGGGTTCTTCCACTCCGGGACTGGCCCTGCCGGGTGTGACTCCCTGGCGTACCATTACGGTGGGCAACGGGCTGAAGCCGATTGTGGAAACCACAGTCCCGTTTGATGTGGTAGATCCGCTCTATGAATCTTCACAGGACTATAAGTTCGGACGTTCCACCTGGAGCTGGATTATGTGGCAGGACCCGAGCATTAATTATGACGACCAGGTGCGTTTCATCGACTTGGCCAGCGAGATGGGTTATGAATATACCCTGATTGATGGCGGTTGGGAGAAGAACATCGGCCGCGACAAGATGGAGAAACTTTTCCAGTATGCACATCAGAAGAAGGTGGACGTGTTCGTGTGGTACAACTCCAACGGTTACTGGAACGATGCGCCTCAGGATGCCAAGCAGTGTATGAGCAACTCCGTGGCCCGCAAGAAAGAAATGAAATGGTTGCAGAAATGCGGTGTGAAGGGACTGAAGGTGGACTTCTTCGGCAGTGATAAGCAGCAGATGATGGGCTTGTACGAAGACATCCTGACCGATGCCAACGAATACGGACTGATGATAATCTTCCATGGCTGTACCATTCCGCGCGGATGGGAACGGATGTATCCCAATTATGTGGGCAGCGAGGCGGTACTAGCTTCAGAGAACCTGATATTCAACCAGCACTTTGACGATATGGAGGCCTACAACGCCTGCCTGCATCCGTTTATCCGCAACACCATCGGCTGCATGGAGTTCGGAGGTACCTTGTTGAACAAACGTTACAACCGGACAAACGACGGGGGAACTATCCGCAAGACCACCGATGTGTTCCAGCTGGCTACGGCGGTGCTGTATCAGAACCCGATTCAGAACTTTGCTCTGGCTCCGAACAACCTGACCGATGCGCCGGCTTTGGCCATCGACTTCATGAAGCAGGTGCCGACTACTTGGGATGAAACGATGTTCCTGGATGGCTATCCCGGTAAATATTGTGTGCTGGCCCGCCGTCACGGTGACCGTTGGTACGTGGTGGGAGTGAATGCCCAGAAAGAACCGTTGAAGCTGACGCTGAACCTGCCGATGTGGCAGAAGGGGGAGACGGTGTCTTATTATCTGGACGACAAAAAGCGCCAGCCGCAGCTGGAGGAATTGAAAATCAAGAATCCGTCCGAAGTGAAAGTGGTGATTCAGCCGGAAGGAGGTATTGTCCTGACGAAATAACCCGAGGGAGATTGCAAAGAGAAAAGCGTGATTTTTTAGCCGAAATCACGCTTTTCTCTTTTTAATTTATAACTTTGCAACCTAACTCTTTTGAATTATGGAGAATAACAAGCTTTTCATTTACAATACACTGACCCGCAAGAAGGAACTTTTCGTGCCTTTGCATGCTCCTCATGTGGGCATGTATGTGTGTGGTCCTACCGTATACGGTGACGGACATCTGGGACATGCGCGTCCCGCCATTACGTTTGATATCTTGTTCCGCTACCTGAAGCATCTGGGCTACAAGGTGCGTTACGTGCGTAACATTACCGATGTGGGCCATCTGGAACACGATGCCGACGACGGAGAAGACAAGATTGCCAAGAAGGCCCGTCTGGAACAGCTGGAGCCGATGGAAGTCGTGCAGTATTATCTGTTGCGTTACCACAAGGCTATGGAAGCCCTGAACGTGTTGCCGCCCAGCATCGAGCCGCATGCGTCCGGACACATCATCGAACAGATTCAGCTGGTACAGGAAATTCTGAAAAACGGATATGCGTACGAAAGCAAGGGGTCAGTTTATTTCGACGTGGCCAAGTACAACAAGGACCATCACTATGGTGTGTTGTCGGGCCGTAACCTCGACGACGTGCTCAACACGACCCGTGAACTCGACGGACAGGACGAGAAACACAATCCGGCCGACTTTGCGTTGTGGAAGTGTGCACAACCGGAACACATCATGCGCTGGCCGTCACCCTGGAGCAACGGTTTCCCGGGCTGGCACTGTGAATGTACAGCCATGGGACGGAAATACCTGGGTGAGACCTTCGACATTCACGGAGGAGGCATGGACTTGATTTTCCCGCATCATGAATGTGAGATTGCACAGGCTGTGGCTTCCGAAGGTCATCCGATGGTACGCTACTGGATGCACAACAACATGATTACCATCAACGGACAGAAGATGGGTAAGTCATTGGGGAACTTCATCACTTTGGATGAGTTCTTCACCGGTTCCAATAAGCTGCTGACACAGGCTTATACACCGATGACCATCCGTTTCTTTATTCTGCAGGCACATTACCGCAGTACGGTGGACTTCAGCAACGAGGCGTTGCAGGCAGCTGAAAAGGGATTGGAACGTTTGCTGGAAGGCGTGAAGAACCTGGAACGTATCACTCCGTCGAAGACTACTTCGGGCATTGAGCCGCAGGGACTGCGCGAGAAGTGCTACGAAGCCATGAATGACGACTTGAATACGCCGATTGTCATTTCACACCTGTTTGATGCTACCCGCATGATCAATACGGTGATTGACAAGAAGGCGACCATCAGCGCCGAAGACCTGGAAGAGCTGAAGAGCGTGTTCCATCTGTTCGTGTTCGACATTCTGGGATTGAAAGCGGAGGCTGAAAACAATGCGGCCCGTGAAGAAGCATACGGAAAAGTGGTCGACATGCTGTTGGAACAGCGTATGCAGGCCAAGGCCAACAAAGACTGGGCTACCAGCGACAAGATTCGTGACAATTTGGCTGCACTGGGCTTTGAGGTGAAGGATACCAAGGACGGATTCACCTGGAAGCTGAACAAGTGACGGAGATTTTGAAAACTACATGATAGGAAGAAGGGGTATCGGTGTGTGTGCCGGTACCCCTTTCTGTTTCTGTATGAGAAGAAATACTTATTTTTTGCGGATTTCAATTCGCTTTCCGTCGGCCTGTACGGCATAGAGCTTGGTATTGGTCAGGTCTACTCCCGCCGGAATGTCATAGCTGAACATGTTGAAGAAATAAACCAGCTCTCCTTCGGCACTGTTTTTCCGCAGTTCAAAGGCCACCGCATTTTCTCCGTTTTCTATGGTATATTTCTTTCCGGAAACGGTGTAGGCAATGTTGGGGCTGATTTCCTTCACTTTTCCTTCAAACTGGGTGTAATATCCGGTGTCCGAAGGTTTGGTATCCAGTCCGGTATCTCCGGCCTTGCGGTCTTCAATGTACTGGAAAGCATGTTTGGGCTTCGGGAATTTCTTCATGAAGTCCTTGGCTTGTTTAATCATTTCTGCCGTCACTTTATATTTCCAGGTACCATACTGGTCAATGGTATCTTCTCCCGGGATAAAGAAGCCCCACAAGTCGAAGAAGTCGGTCAGGTCTTCCTTGGCTGCCTCACTGGCTTTCATGGCAAACTTGAGCTGGGCAGCGCCGGGATCGCTTTCTGTAATCCGGTCTTCACGCAGCAGTTTGAACAAGGTCTGCCAGAATTTGGGGTTGTGTCCGCAACGGTGGTAGTAGTTCCACAGCTGCCAGTTCATGCGCATGTGTATCTCCGTGTCCTCTCCTTGATGCGTGGCGTCTCCCATGTTATACCATGCTTTCTTGTGTACGAAGCGGGAATCAGCCAGGTCGTTCAGTTCACTACCTCTGGAGCAGTATTTTCCCAGTTTGTACAGGATATAGTTGGAGAACAGGTTGTTGGACGATTCCGTACTGCCGGGCCAGTTGATGGCGGCCTGATGGATGTGACCTATCTCGTGGGCTGGTCCCCAGGCGTTGTCTTTGGCGGCCATGACATTCTCTTTCAGCAGGATATTCTTCAGGTAAGTGTAGACGAAGCCGATGCAATAGTCGGAGGCCCACATGTAACTTCCTTCCGGCGAGATGGCAAAGAGGTGGTTGTTCACCTGCGACGGGCGTACATCCTCGATGCCCATCAGTTCCTGTTCCCAGCCGATAATGTTATCCCACAGGTTGATGGCCGACAGTATCTGGTTGGGGACAAATTCCTGCATCTTGGAAGTGTGGAAATAGAACATGATGCGTTCACCTCGTACACAGAAATATTTGTGGGTCGCTTTCTTCAAGAGTTCGGCATACTTTTCATCGGTTTTGTGTTCTTTCAGGTCGAAGAAGCCGGTCACTTTTCCGCTTCCCATCGGGATATGAATCTTGATAGGTTTGGCATCGGGCGAGGTCAGGTCGGTGTTGTACATGACGAAAAGCTGTCCTTCCTTGCGCATGGTCAGTTTGTTGACACCCGGTGACAGGAAATAGACTTCTCCGCTCACGTTGGTCTGCTTGTATTCCTGTCCGCTTTCCCAGATACTTTGCAAGGATATCTGTTGGCCGTGAGTGTCGCCCACCAGTACGATAATTTCATCGCCTTGCTGTACCGAGATACCGGTAGGATTGTCGAGGTTGCTGTATTTCTTAGTCATCAGTTTGGTGGCCCACTCCTCCGGTATGCTGTAAGGTGCATATTCACGGATACGGAATTCTTTTTCATGCGCATCGTATGTGTTGTTCTGGAGAGCTTTGGCCAGTCGGACGAAATAGTCGGGGAGGGCATTGATTTGTTCGTCGGTCACTCCTTCTTTCAAGGTGCTGCAAGTGATGTCGCCGAATACGGTGAGCAGCGTTTTCTCCAGCGTGTTTTCCTGGTTGTACCGATAGAATTCCATTTCGTCACAGCTCACAAAATTGCCGGCACCCGATTTTACTTCAAATTTGATACCTGTCACTTTCTGGGTTGTCTTGAAGGTGATTTTGGAAGGTGCATTCTGCATGCGGAAATTGTAGGAACCATATTTCTTCCAGTCCGAATGTCCCTCGTCGGTTGCAAGCAGCAGGTCAAATTCCCCGAAGTTTCCGTTTCCGGAGCGGGTATAATAAATAAGGTAGTCTATGTCGGCTCCCCCTTGGAAATAATATTCCAGTTTGACCGGGAAATTGGCCGATTTCCCCCATGGTGAGTGATAAGGACTGGCACCATCGGCAGAGAATTTGCCGTCCCATGTGTTTTCAATGTCTTGTCCGGGTTGGCATTCGCTGGCCTTACCTCCGGAAGGCTGCACCTTGATGTCTTCGCTGAGGACGATGTCGGACGAGCCATATTGGGTCACATTGAGGATATAGTTCTGAACGGGAGACAGAAGCTTGACCACCGCTGTTCTGCGCTCTCCGGAGGTGTTGGCCGTAGCGGAAATTTTGAGGCTTGCTCCCTGCGAAGCATCTTCCTGAGTAGACAGGAAAAGCCAGTTGGCCTCACTCTCGGCTTTCCAGTCGTTCAGTGACAGGTTGGTTTTCACAAGGATGATTTTATTTTCCGGAGCACTTCCGAATTCCTGGTTCATGTCTGCCTCCTCAATGGAAAAGAAACGGTCTTTGAGATTTTCTTTTTCTTTGCATCCCGAGGAAGAAAGTATCAGGAGCAACAGCATCGTGAAAGACGCGAAAAATAGTCTTTTTTTCATGGTGTTAAGGTTGAGGTTTTGAAATAGAGGAAGGAATACGGGTAAGTACTCCTCCCTCTATTGCATGAGTGTTTATCAAAATCAATTACCGTATAGTGTAAGCTCTCCCAGGTTGAACCAAGAGCCTCCTCCACTGGTCATGGAGCCTGCGGTACTTGTCAGCACGGCAAAACGGAAATGAGTAAATTTGTTGGCTGCACGGTAGATAGGAGAAGAATACTGCTGGTTTGCACCCGTAGGAAGCCCGCTTTTAATCTCTCCCAGTTCGGTCCATGCTTTTCCATCTGTGCTGGTAAACAGCTTGATGTGGGTCGGGGCTGCATTTCCGTTTTCAAAGCGGGTCCAATAGTCCAGCTTGATGGATTGGATAGGAGCAGTCAGTGTCACATCAATGTAGTTACCGTAAGTGGCATTTGTCACTGGTGTACCCCAGTTGGAGTGGAAGTGCAGGCCGGCGCCGAGACCGTCAATCAGACCAGCATAACCCGTTCCGTCACCTTCAGCAATGGAGTTTGCCTTAAATTGGCTGGCTTTCAGCACCAGTTTGTCTGGAGAGTAAGAAACACCCAACAGAACGGTTTTTTGAGTCGCTTTGATTTCCAGGCCTTCCACGCTGGGGTTGGAAATGGTAAGAGGAAGAATATATTCTCCCATTTGCAGGGCAGTCCGATTGAAAGTGACCTCCATTGTGGCAGTAGTGGCCGCTTCGGCGAAAGTTACCACACCATTGTTGGGCAGGGTGTAAGCGTTTGCCGGAAGTTGTTGGTAACGGTTACCGTTCTGTGCATTGTATTTCTTGAAAGCCTCTACCGCTTCTTCGTTGCAAGTCACGCTGCATTTCAATCCCCAGGCATTCGGAGTGGGCAGGGCCAGTTCCACCGTATGGGTCTGTTTGGCTTCCCCCTTGGAAGTGAACTGGACGGCACTTACGAATCCGGTACTGGTCAGTTTGAGCGAAGGAGCCTTGATGTCGGGAGCAATGATGAGCAAGCTGTCGTGTACGGAAGCCCCGTTGCCGTGGAGCAGCAAGGGCAAGGCATATTTCTGTCCGTGATTGCTTTCCTGCAGTTTCAAGATGTCTCTTGTTTTCAACACGACGTTCATTATTTTGTAGCGTTCCTGTGCCGAGAATTGCAGTTCCTCGTTCGGCATTGTATAATATGCGGCAGGCAGATAAGCATATTTCAGTGCATTGTTGGTACAATATGCCTGAAAAGCTTCTTCCGTCATCGGGACAAGTGTTCCGTTGGCGGGTACATCCCCCTTGCTTCCGGTTTTCATGATGGAAATAGGGATGGTTCCTTCCGCTTCGGTAGTATATAATTCCGTGTTACGGATGCCTGCATCCTTGATGTTCAATACGCAATGGTATTGTGCAGGGAACAGTTCGTCATATTTTTCGCAACTGGATAGGGCCAATGTGCCTCCTAAGACA
This sequence comes from Bacteroides mediterraneensis, assembly GCF_900128455.1. Taxonomy (GTDB): domain Bacteria; phylum Bacteroidota; class Bacteroidia; order Bacteroidales; family Bacteroidaceae; genus Phocaeicola; species Phocaeicola mediterraneensis. Next base: position 270,698 of record NZ_LT635783.1, read on the forward strand.
CAGATTGCCCCAAATAGATTATGTAGTTTCATATTAAATACTTTTTAATAGCCTGGTGCCTGAATAAGTTGTGGGTTTTTGTAAACTTCATTTTCAAAAACAGGAAGGAAATACATGCGGTTCGTCCATTTGAAATTCTGGCTGATAACCACCGGCGTGTTGAATTCCTCAAAGGTCGGGTCGAGCTTGCTCATGGCATTGAGTCCCTTGCGTACGCCGGCACCCATGTATTCTGGGGCAATCATCCAGCGGCGGATGTCGTAGTAACGGTGACCTTCTCCCCACAGCTCGACAAAGCGTTCATTCTGTACCCATTTCATGATAGGCATGTCGTTGGTGACGTCTTTGGCTTCGAGGTTTCTGATTCCGGCACGCTGACGGATAATATTCAGCTGTTCCAGGGCCTTAGAAGTTTCACCGAGAGCTGCATAACATTCGGCCAGATTCAGATACAATTCGGCCATACGGATCAGTGGTCTCGGCTTGTCCTGCTTTTCTTCGGCACTGGCAGTCCAGGCGAACGTAGGCTCAATGAACTTTTGAGACAGGTAACCGGTCACACAGTTATCGCGGTTGAACAAGGACGGATTGTAACCGTGAAGTTCCGATTTGCGCATTTCCAGTTTCAAGGGCTGTCCACCATAGACACGGCTTCCCATGTCGCCGCCATCGAATGCAATCCAGGCATAGAAGCGGGGCTCACGATGAGCATTCAGTTTGATGATGTCACTGCGATTGTTTACGCCGGCACTCTGGAACCATTCATTCTCACGATAGAATTTTTCGTCTTTTTCGATGGGCACTCCGTTTTCTGTGTAGAATTGCTCCACTGTATTTAGAGTGGGGGATACTCCGGAATATCCGGCTTTCCAAGTTCCCTGGTTGTTTTTGATGACACGGTGCGGAAGAGAACCGATAATCATGGTTCCCTGGTTGGCATGTCCCCAGATGGTTTCGCGGTTACCTTCCTTATAGCGGGTGGTGACCACGTATCGCATCAGCTGTACGCGTTCCATGAATTCTTTGTCCTTGTCGGCTGTTCCACCACTTTCGCTCTTGAAAGGAACGAACGGGAGCGGCAGATTGGCTTGTTTATACAAGATGCGTGCATCTTCCAGGCTGAACAGTTTATGTCCGGCTGCTTTTGCGGCTTCAATGGCTTCCAGACAGGCCTTCTTGGCTGCTTCCCATTTCTTGGGGTCGTATTGTTTGCTGATTAGTTCCTTGCCATAGCCCGGAGTCTCGAAATTCGTGTTTTCCCAGTCCTTGTAAGGGAAGCTGCCGTTGTATAGCGGAGAAGCGGCATATACCAGCAGGCGGGCCTTCAGGGCTTTGGCCATGACCGAAGTGGCTCTTCCCCATTCATCCCCGCTGCGGGTGGCAGGAAGCTGTCCGTCTTCGCAGACCTCATCGAATTTCTGGCAAATCCAGTCTTTCACGTAGTCGAAGTGCATACGTCCCCTGTACTCTGATTCAGGAGTAGCCTGGTCGATATAGGTGTCGGTAATAGGGCAAGGACCATAGGCTATCAATGTAGCCATGTGGTAGTACGCCAGCAGGAAGTTGGCTTCTGCTGCCCATGCCCTTTTCTGTTCGTCTGTCACTCCTCTGGCATTAGGCAGTTCCTGCAGGAAGAGCAGACACTGTCCGATGAAGCGGTAGTTGCTTCCCCAGCTCCATCCGTCGGCGATGTTGGTCGGGAGGTTCAAGTCCCAGGTAATTTTTTGTGAACCGGTGTTCCACAGAGGAGGAAGCACGTATTCATCAGCACCGGCTTCCACCGTCTGATAATCGAACGGACTTCTCACTCCTCCGTAGCAGGAGAAAAGAAAGCCCAGTGTGGCTTCCGGGTCTTTGGTGGCATCTGGCAAGGAGGCTTGTTCGGGTGGTACTACGTCGAGGTAGTTACATGAAGTGGTTCCTCCACATAAAGCCAGTGAGAGTAAGGCGATTTTTCCTATGTTTTTAAAAGTCTTCATCGTAATTAGATTTTTTAGAAAGTTAACTGTAATCCGATATTAAACGTTCTCTGTAAGGGGTAGCTGTTCCATGCCAGTTCCGGGTCCCACAACTTGAACGGACTGAATACGAACAGGTTATTTCCGCTGAAGTACACGCGGGCATGCTTGAAGCGGTATCCGATTTCCAGCGTCTTGAAGCGGATAAAGTTACCGTTTCTCATCCAGTAGGTGCTGGCCTGGGTGTTGTTGGCCGTCTGTGCGTCGGTCAGTCCCAGACGCGGATACGCCGCATTGGGGTTCGGGTTGGCTTCAGTCCAGTAATCATCCGCAATGAACTGCATGACGTTGAAGTCGTCTTGTCCGAACGGAGTGATACCGCTGATCATGAGGGTACGCATGGCCGAACCGTTGAAGAATACGCCGAAATTGAATCCTTTGTAGTCGATGTTCATGCCCAGACCGTACTGGATGCGCGGCATGTTGCCGTATTCTGAAATCATGACTTGGTCTTCTGTGTTGATGATGCCGTCACCGTTTACGTCGCGGTATTTCACGTCGCCTACCATTACGCTACTTCCCAAGTTTTGTGTCGGGCTGTTGTCAATCTCTTCCTGGCTTTGGAACAGTCCGTCGGCGATGTAACCTTTCTGGTGGCTCAAAGGTTTGCCGGTCACGGTCTGCCAAGTATAAGGATAGAGCGGTTCGTCGTAGTCTACGTATTTATTCTGGGTGTAGGTAAAGTTTCCTTGGAAGTCTACGGCCAGGTCTTTGTTGAACTGCTTGCGGTAGTTGACGCTGAGTTCATATCCCCAGTTGTTTACTTTTCCTTTGTTGCTCCAAGGTTTGGCAGAGTCATATCCCAGAGACTGCGGCCATGCCTCGCGGTGCAGCAGGATGTTGTAGCGCTTGTCATAGAAGAAGTCGAAGGTCAGGCTCAAGCTGCGGAACAGTTCCATGTCGAAACCGACGTCCAGTTTTTTCACACGTTCCCATCCGGCGTTCTGCACGGCATACTGAGTGACCACAGGACCGTATTTGGTGACATTCAGGTCTTCTCCAAAGGTGGCTCCCGGGCGACCGTCGCCAATCACATTCACCTGGTCGATGTACAAGAAGTGAGGTGAGCCTTCAGGACCGGTTTCGTCGCTACCTACCAGACCGTAGGAACCTCTCAGCTTCAAAGACGATATGACCTTGCTGAGGGGAGCGAAGAATTTCTCGTTGGAAACCACCCATCCCAGAGAGATGGCCGGGAAGAATTCAAAGCGGTCGCCTTTTGCCAGACGCTCGGTACCGTTGTAACCGAAGTTGATTTCAGCCAGATAACGCTGGTCGAAGTCGTAGGTGAAACGTCCGGAGAAACCTTGGTTGCGGTTCGGCAGCACGGCATTCCGGTATTCACGCTGCATATAGAGCAACATACCGCTTACGCTATGTTTTCCGAAACGGCGTTGATAGTCGAGGGTAAACTGCAGGAAGAAAGTGTTGTCACCGTCTTTTGTGATGTCCGACTGTGAGATATAGTCTGTTCCGCTTGTACCCAGTCTTTCCAGGGTATATTCTCCTGTAGAAGGATTGAAACTTCCGTCTTTAATGCGGTAGTAGTAGGGTTCGATGCTGCGGCTATACCAGTTGGACGACCAGTTCTTGAAGTTGACCAAAGCCGTGGCACTCAGTCCCTTGGTGATGAAATCAAGCTGCTGGCTGATTTTCAAAGAGGTGTTCAAGGTATTTTCCTGCATCTGCTTGTAAGAAGAGAGCATGTAGGCATACGGGTTGGTGCGCAGGTTGGTTCCGCTCAGGATGGCATTACCGAAACGGATATGTGTGTCGCCTTCCTCTGCCGGGAATGTGACAGGGAAGTTGATCGGGTTGGTGGTCAGGGCCATCTTGAACAAATCGGATGTATTATAGTTAGGACCCTGGTTGTTGCGTATCTGCGCATTCATTCGTAAGTCTACGGTCGTAGTAGACGTCAGCTTGTATTTGATGTTGTTCTGGAAGTTGTAGCTCCAGTTGTTGATGTTGTTGTTATAAGAATATACTTTTCGGGTATTCAGCAATCCGGAGTCATGGTTGGCCTGGATACTCATGTAGTAAGTGGCTCTGGAACCACCACCCTGTACGTTGATATTGGCCCGTTGGCTCATAGCCATGTCTTTGAAAATCACGTCATTCCATTTCACGCTGGGATACATGTAGGGATTGGTGCCCAGGCGGGTGTTTTCAATCTGTTCTTGCGAATATTTGGGGGCTACGCCCGGATTGCGGGTGGTCTGTGCCTCGTTGTACATTTCCATCCAGGTGGCACCGTCCACGAAGTCCGGGAAATTGGTCATGACGTTGAACGCGTTTTCCACCGTCACGTTAATCTGTGTACGTTCATTTTCCCGTCCCGATTTGGTGGTAATCAACATTACACCGTTGGCACCGCGGGCACCGTAGATGGCGGTTGCCGAAGCATCTTTCAGGATAGAGAAACTTTCAATGGTTTCCGCCGGAATGTTGTTCAGGTCGGCAGCCGAGATTTCCACGTCGTCCAGCATAATCAGCGGAGTAGCTCTTCCGCCGAACGTGCCGATACCGCGGATATAGAATTCGGCAGCCTGTCCCGGCGCACCGCTGGAAGTCTTGGCGATGACACCTGCCAGCTTACCGGCAAGGGCATTGGTCAAAGAAGAGGTAGGGGTGACAAGAGAAGAACCTTTTACACTGGTGATAGAACCGGTGACACTGACTTTTTTCTGCGTACCGGCACCGACTACTACGACTTCGTCCAGCATCTCATTGTCCGACCGCAGTTTCACGTTGATGACACCGAGGTCGGCCACGGAAATCTCACGGGTTTTGTAACCGATAAAGCTGACCACCAGGATGTCTTTGCTGGTGGCTTCGATAGAATAATTACCCTCAAGGTCGGAAATGACGCCGGTATTTTTCCCTTTCAGGACAATGTTGGCTCCGATGATAGGCGTTCCGTCGGAAGCATCGGTAATGGTACCGGTGATGGTTCGTTTTCTGGGACTTTGTGCAGTAGCCTCGATGTCTTTGGTTTCATGAAAGGAAACTGCTGGAAGGGGGCTTGCATCGAGTGTGGCACTGGATACAGCCCAGGAGGAAAGAGGTAGCATACATAATGCCAGTCCAAGTTTTTTTCCAAACTTGTTCGTTTTTCCTTGTTGCATGTCAGTAAAATTAAGGTTATTAAATTTAGGTATTAAGCTCTTGTGGAAGAGGTTTCAAGGTAAAAAATGGTAAGGGTGTAATAAGGTTGTTCAGTTTTCGTTTTTTGGGGTTTTTAGGTTACAAGGTTTAATAATGTAATTTTTTGATTATATATTTCTGTTTAGTATTAATTCTTGGTTTTATATTTTTGGTTTGTCGCAAAAATATAGTAATGGAATATATGAAAGAAATATTTTTTATTAATAAATGAAAAATAAAAATTTTTAATTTAGGAGGAAGGAGATGTTTTGTGTTGAGAATCAATGGTTTACAGGTTCTGGGTAAGGTGTCAAAAAAACGCACTTGCGTTTGCTCTTAAACGCAAGTGCGTTTTGCACAAAACGTCCTTGCGTTTGAGGTAAAACGTAAGGACGTTTTTTCAGGGATGATTTTATGCGTATAAACCGTATATTTATCCGAAACAGATACCCATCCGGCGGCCCTGTACCACCAGGTCGTGCTCTTCCGTCACCAGTTTCAGCTTTCCGGCCACTTCGCTCAGTGGTACCGAATCAATGGCGTTTCCTTTCAAGGCCACCATCCGTCCGAACAGGCCCTGTGCAATCAGCTCGGTGGCATGTCCTCCCATGCGTGTGGCCAGGTTACGGTCGTAGGCCGTAGGACTTCCTCCGCGCTGGATGTAGCCCAGCACCGTTTCGCGTGTCTCGAATCCTGTTTCGTATTCGATTTCTTCGGCAATGTATTGTGCCGCTTTTTTGCCTCCCAGCGTAGGAATACCTTCTGCCACCACCACGATGGAGTAGGGCTTACCCTTTTTGAGCCGGTTGATGATGGCATCGCCGATGCGGTGGATGTCGAACGGGATTTCCGGCAGCAGGATGATGTCACCTCCTCCAGCCATGCCCGAATAAAGGGCAATCCATCCGGCCTTGTGTCCCATCACTTCAATGACCATGACCCGCTGGTGCGCGCTGGCCGTGGAGTGCAGGCGGTCGATGGCATCGGTGGCGATGGATACTGCCGAGTCGAATCCGAACGACACGTCGGTTCCCCACACGTCGTTGTCGATGGTTTTAGGAATGCTCACCACATTGACTCCCGTTTCCGCCAGTTTGGCCGCGGTCTTCTGGGTGCCGTTACCGCCGATGCACACGATGCAGTCCAGCTGCCGGTCGCGGATGGTCTGTAGCAGGAGAGCAGGCTTGTCTTCCGAGACGGCAGTTCCCTTCTTCTTGAAAGGTTTTTCACGCGAGGTGCCGAGAATGGTCCCTCCCAGATTGAGCAGTCCGGTGAGCGAACTCTCGTCCATCGGAATGATGTCGTTGTCCAGCAGGCCCCGGAAGCCGCTGCGGATGCCATACACCTCCATTCCGTAATGATTGATGGCTGTCTTGCAAACCCCTCGGATTGTAGCATTTATGCCCGGACAGTCACCCCCTGAAGTCAAGATTCCTATCTTCATGTTTTGTGGTATTAATCGATTGTGTGGTAAAGGTAAGAAAAAACTGTATATTTGTCGTGAGGGAGGAAAAAATAATGTTCCTGCCTGCTGAATTAGGCAGAAAAAATCTACCTTTGCAACTGCCACAATAAGGATTTGAAATTTAAAACGAATGAATTCAACAAAGTTAATAGGAAAGATATTTGCTCCCAGACAGAGAGAAATCGACCTTTATGGGACAAAGGCCGAAGAAATTCAGGACCGCGTATTCCGAAAACTGATACAGAGAGCTTCCGCCACGGAGTGGGGCACAAAATATGATTTCAACCAGATCCGGAACTATACGGATTTCCAGCGGGTTCCGGTGCAGACCTATGAAGATGTGAAAGGATATGTAGACCGCATGCGCCACGGAGAAAAGAATGTGCTGTGGCCGGGAAAAGTCATCTGGTATGCCAAGTCGTCGGGTACCACCAACGACAAGAGCAAGTTTATTCCTGTCAGTCCGGAAGGTCTGAAAGGTATTCATTACCGGGGAGGCACGGATGCGGTGGCACTTTATCTGCGCGAAAATCCGCAGAGCCGCTTCTTCTCGGGAAAGGGTTTGATTCTGGGCGGAAGCCACAGTCCGAACTACAACGTGAAGGACAGTCTGGTGGGTGACCTCTCGGCCATCCTGATTCAGAACATCAATCCGCTGGTCAACCTGATTCGGGTGCCGAAAAAGGAGATAGCCCTGCTGAGTGAGTTCGAAGAGAAGGTAGAACGCATTGCCGATACCACGATTCACCAGAATGTGACCAACCTGTCGGGGGTACCTTCGTGGATGCTGGCTGTGATACATCGTATTCTGGAGAAAACCGGAGCCAAACATCTGAACGAGGTATGGCCAAATCTGGAAGTGTTCTTCCATGGGGGCGTATGCTTTACGCCCTACCGTGAACAGTACAAGCAGCTGATTCCTTCCGACAAGATGCATTACATGGAGACGTATAATGCCAGCGAAGGTTTCTTCGGCTTGCAGAGTGACCTGCACGACCCGGCCATGTTGCTGATGATTGACTACGATGTGTTCTATGAGTTCATTCCGCTGGAAGACATTGACAAACCGAATCCGGCCATCGTGCCGCTTTGGGGTGTGGAAGTGGGACGTAACTATGCGATGGTCATCACGACCTCGTGCGGCTTGTGGCGTTACCTCATCGGTGACACGGTGAAATTTACGCAGAAGAATCCTTACAAATTCATCATTTCCGGCCGTACGAAGCACTTTATCAACGCCTTCGGTGAGGAACTGATGGTGGACAATGCCGAAAAGGGGCTGGAGCGTGCCTGCAAGGAAACGGGGGCGCAGGTGCTGGAATATACGGCGGCACCGGTGTTCATGGATGCCAATGCCAAATGCCGTCACCAGTGGCTGATTGAGTTCAGTGTGATGCCCGATTCGCTGGAGAAATTCACGCAGGTGCTCGATACAGCCTTGCAGGAAATCAACTCGGACTACGAAGCCAAACGGCATAAGGACATCACCTTGCAGCGGCTGGAAGTGATTGTGGCCCGTGAGGGACTGTTCCACGACTGGCTGAAACAAAAAGGCAAGCTGGGCGGACAGCACAAGGTGCCCCGTCTGAGCAACAGCCGTGATTATATTGAAGAAATGTTGAAACTGAATAACTAGATTCTGACTGATGAAGCCTATTCCTAAATATCTGGCCTTTCTGCTCGTGATTATCGGGTTTTATGCCTGTGCGAGTACAGGTATGCCCGACGGGGGACCGTATGACGAGACACCGCCCAAATTTGTGCGGGCTACTCCTGAACCCAATGCCACCAATAACAAGCGCAAGAAAATCTCCATTGAATTCGACGAGTATATCAAGCTGGACAATGCTTCGGAGAAAGTGATTATTTCTCCTCCGCAGAAGGAAGCACCAGAAGTAAAGGTAAGCGGACACCGTGTGCTGGTGCAATTCTTTGATACACTGCAGGAAAATACCACGTATACCGTTGATTTTGGGGATGCCATTGTGGACAACAATGAGGACAATCCGTTGGGGAATTTTGCTTATGCCTTCTCTACCGGTGCACACATCGATACGATGGAAGTATCGGGTACGGTACTGAACGCCGAGAATCTGGAGCCGGTGAAAGGGATTCAGGTGGGACTTCACAAGAACTTGGAAGACAGTGCGTTTGTGAAACTCCCGTTCGACCGTATTTCGCGTACTGACAGCCGGGGACATTTTACCATCCGGGGAGTGGCGCCGGGAAAATACCGTATCTATGCCCTGATGGACGGTAACCAGAATTATCTGTTCGACTCGAAAACCGAGGCGATTGCTTTTCAGGACTCGCTCGTCGTGCCCGACATGCGGCAGGCTGTACGTCAGGATACGGTGTGGAACGAACTCGATACATTGGCCTACGATACGATTTACGATGTGCACTACACGCGCTTCCTGCCCGACAACCTGATTCTGCGTTCCTTCAAGGAAGAGAATCCGATGCAGTATCTGGTGAAGAGTGAACGGGAACAGTTGAACCGCTTCTCGCTGTATTTCAGTGCTAAAGCGGATACACTTCCCACAATCAAGGGACTGGATTTTGACGAGAAAGATGCGTTTGTCATCGAAAGCAATCCGCGCAACGATACCATCCGTTACTGGATTAAGGATACGGTGATGTGCGAACGCGATACATTGACTTTCCAGATGGATTACCTGGCTACGGATACGCTGGGTCAGCTGGTGCCGAAAACCGATACGCTGCGCATGGTGAACAAGATTGACAAGAAGCGGCGCATGGCTTTGGCGGAAGAGGCTTTGAAGAAGGAGGAAAAGGAACGCAAGCGCCGGGAAAAGAAGGGTGATACGCTGAAGGTACAGCCCAAGTTTTTTGCCATGTCGGTGGATGCTCCTTCCAGCCTTGACCTGAACCGGAACATTGTGCTGAAGTTCGACGAGCCGGTGGAACACATCGATACGGCAGCCATTCACATGGCGGTCAAGGTGGATTCCTTGTGGGAGACTATTCCGTTTATTTTGATGAAAGACTCGGTGGCCCCTCGTCAGTACCAGATTTTGGCCGACTGGCAGCCCGGACAGGAGTATCAGTTCAAGATAGATTCATTGGGCATCAAGGGTATTTACGGGCTTTATACGGACAAGGTGGAAAATGAACTGAAGGTGAAGACGCTGGAAGAGTATGGCACGTTGTACCTGAACATTGTGGGTGCCGGTCCTCATGCCATCGTGCAATTGCTGAACGGCAGTGACGAGGTGGTGCGCCAGCAGCCGGTGACGGAAAAGAACACGTGCGACTTCTATTTTCTTCAGCCCAGCACGAAATATTATATCCGTCTGTTCAATGACGATAACAACAACGGGGTGTGGGATACCGGCAATTACAGCGAAAAACGCCAACCGGAAGAAGTGTTCTACTTCCCGAAAGTCTGGGAAATGAAAGCCAACTTTGAGTTTGAGGAGACATGGGATGTCCATGCTACGCCGCTCGATAAGCAGAAGTTGGACGAGATAAAGAAACAAAAGCCCGACGAGGCGAAAAAAATCAAGGACCGCAACAAAGAGCGGGCGCGTAAACTAGGAAAAACATGATTAAGAAACTGATTCTTTGCCTTTTCCTTCTGGTAGGAGGAATGGCAGCCAACGCACAATGTGGTGCTGTAAATGATGCAATCAAGCCAGGGGAGACGCTCTCTTATGAGCTGAAGTTTAACTGGAAGTTTGTCTGGATCAATGCCGGATGGGCAAAGATGACGGTCAACGAGACAAAATACAGGGGCGTTTCGTGCCTGAAGACGGATTTGCAGTCGTACACGAACAAGAAGATTGACTTCTTCTTCAAAATGCGTGACACGCTGACCTGCATCACTTCGAAAGACCTGGTGCCGCTGTATTTCCGGAAAGGGGCGGAAGAAGGTAAACGCTATACGGTGGACGAAGTGAAGTTCAGTTACCAGAACGGGAAGTGTATTGTCGACCAGCAGCGTACGTTGCGGGGCAATACCGACAAGCATCACGAGGAACTGCCGGTGTGTGTGTATGACATGTTGAGCATTCTTTTGCAGGCCCGTTCGTATGATGCGACGGATTACAAGCCCGGACAGAAAATTCTTTTCTCCATGGCTACTGGAAGAGAGGTGGAGAAGCAGACACTGATTTACCGTCGCAAGGAGAACTACAAGGCCGAGAACGGGGTAATCTACCGTTGTCTGGTGTTCTCGCTGGTGGAATATGTGGGCGAAGAGAAAAAGGAAAAGGAAGTCATCACGTTCTATGTGACTGACGACCGGAACCATTTGCCGGTACGCCTGGACATGTACCTGAATTTCGGTTCGGCCAAGGCTTTCCTGACCGATATCAAAGGTAACCGCCATCCGCTGACTTCCATCGTCAAGGAAAAATAATCTACAAAAAATCCTCAACTATTCCTGCGGGGTAGCTGAGGATTTGTTTTATGAGGTCCAGACATTAATCACGTAGAAACAGGATTCTACGCCGTGGTCTGTGTTTCCTGTGTGTCTTTCTCTGGCGCGTCTGCAAGCTGAAACGCCGCTTCTTCTGCTTCTGCTATAATCCGTTCCACGTCATCGTTTTTCTCTGTTGTCATAACTTCTTCTTCTGTCACTTCCAGAGAAGCTGCTTCTTCCTCCCGGACAGTCGTAGGGAGGGGTGTGTGGTCCGTCTCCGGAGAATCGGCGACTACATTCTGGGCTTCTTCCGCCGCTTTTTCACGGGCTGCTTTCTTGGCAAAGATGGCATCGATAAACTGAGGGTCGTTCTTGATTTTGTTCAAGGTTTCGTGTGCAGCCTCCTGTTGCGATTCTTTCTTGGAATATCCTTTTCCTTGTCCGGCAGGAACCTGTTCCACTACGACCTGTGTCTCGAATACCGGGTTCTGTTCTTCATCGACCGACTGTTCCAATAGGTTGAACTCGATGAGGAAGCGGTTTTTCTGTCCCCATTCAATCAGTTTCGACTTGAAATTGACCTCCTTGCGTGACAGTTTATCGAGGTTCAAATAAGGCTTGATAATGCGTTCTTCCATGAAGAGCTTGCAGGTTTCGTATCCTCTGTCCAAGTAGATGGCCCCAACAAGTGCTTCAAATGCATTGCCACACATGTAACTGTTGTGTGACGACTGGCGGGTGGTGTATTTAATCAGCTTGTCCAGTCCGATTTGTACCGCAATCCGGTTCAGTGTTTCCCTTTGTACGATTTTAGATCGCGTGTTGGTCAGAAATCCTTCCCGTTTCCCCTCAAACCGTTTGTAGACGATGTCGGCCACGACCGCATCCAGAATGGCATCTCCCAGAAATTCCAGTCGCTCGTTGTTGAGCAACCGGCCTTTGGCTTTTACTGAAGAAGATTTGTGCAAGAGAGCCTGCTGGTAGATTTCGATATTCCGCGGATAGAATCCCAGCATCTTATAAAAACAAAGATAAGACTCCTTATCCTTGCGAAAAAGGAGCCTTATCTTATCTAGTATATTGCTAAACACAGTTTATTCAGTGTATTTTTTAATGATTACACATGCATTGTGTCCGCCAAATCCGAAGGTGTTGCTCAATGCGGCACGTACAGTACGCTGCTGTGCTTTATTGAAAGTGAAGTTCAGGTTATAGTCGATGTTTTCATCGTTATCGCCTTCTTCGTGGTTGATGGTCGGAGGAACAATGTCATTTTTCACAGAAAGTACACATGCAATTGCTTCTACGCCACCTGTTGCTCCCAAAAGGTGTCCGGTCATAGACTTGGTGGAACTGATGTTCAGTTTGTAGGCATGTTCGCCAAACAAGTCTTTGATAGCTTTCACTTCTGAAATATCACCTACCGGAGTAGAAGTTCCGTGTACGTTGATATAGTCGATGTCTTCCGGTTTCATTCCGGCATCTTCCAAGGCACTCTTCATAACCAGTTTCGCACCCAGACCTTCAGGATGAGAAGCTGTCAGATGATAAGCGTCGCCAGAAGCACCTGTACCGGCCAGCTCTGCATATATCTTCGCGCCACGAGCTTTTGCGTGTTCCAGTTCTTCAAGAATCAGACATCCGGCACCTTCACCCATTACGAAACCGTCACGGCTTGCGCTGAACGGACGTGAAGCATGAGTCGGGTCATCGTTGCGGGTAGACAATGCATGCATGGCATTGAAACCACCTACTCCTGCGGGGAAGATGGCTGCTTCGGCTCCACCGGTCACAATGATGTTGGCTTTTCCCAAACGGATATAGTTGAACGCATCAGCTATGGCGTTGGAAGAAGAAGCACATGCAGAGGTAGTGGTGAAGTTAGGGCCATGGAAGCCATACATAATGGAAATCTGTCCGGCAGCGATGTCTGCAATCATCTTAGGGATGAAGAACGGATTGAATTTCGGTCCGATTGTATCTTTCGTCTTTTCATATCCGGCAACTTCTTCTTCGAAAGTATGGATACCTCCGATTCCGACGCCGAGAATTACTCCGACTTTGTTCAAATCTTCTTTTTCTACGTCAATTCCGGCATCAGTAACCGCTTCTTTTGCTGCTACTACGGCATATTGTGTATAGAGGTCCATCTTGCGGGCTTCCTTACGGTCAATATGGTCGGCAGCATTGAAGTTCTTCACTTCGCAAGCGAACTGAGTCTTGAACTTCGACGCATCAAAATGAGTAATAGGTCCTGCTCCGCTGACGCCGTTCAGGAGGTTGTTCCAGAATTCCGGAACCGTATTACCTACCGGGGTCAACGCACCAAGACCTGTTACTACTACTCTTTTTAATTCCATAGGTAGAATTAATTATTTAGCGTTAGCCTCGATGTAAGAGATAGCGTCGCCTACAGTCTGGATTTTTTCTGCCTGATCGTCAGGAATAGAGATTCCGAATTCTTTTTCGAATTCCATGATCAATTCTACTGTATCCAAAGAGTCAGCACCCAGATCGTTAGTGAAGCTCGCAGTTGGAACAACTTCTGATTCTTCTACGCCCAATTTATCTACGATAATTTTCTGTACTTTTGATGCGATTTCAGACATAATTCTAATTTTTTAAGTTTATAAATAATGTAATTTATTGATTTTTCGTTGCAAAGGAATAAATATTTCTGCTTTTAAACAAGTATTCTAGCAAATAAATGCACTCCCTTTGCACATTTTTATACATTCTGTGCACGAAAACATGCATTTTTGTGTCTTATTCTCTTCGCAAGGGATAGTCTCCACGGAGTTGCTCGAACTGTTCCGGATGTGCCCGTAAATGGTCGCAGTCGGTGTGGGGATTGTATTGCTGGAGAAGTTGCAGATTCTCATCGCCGGAAAGGCTGTGACGGGGAACCTCCGATAAAGTGAGATGGAAGTTTATCGGTTTATGGAAAAAACGGCAGAAGGCTTCCAAAACCATGCGTGTGGCATTGGCTTTTCCGTCGGCGGAGTAACCGGCAATGTGGGGGGTACCGATAAAGACTTTGTCGAGTAGTTCCCGGCTGATGTGGGGTTCGTTTTCCCATACGTCGATTACGGCCCCTGCCACCGCGCCCGTGTTCAGGGCGTCCAGCAGGGCTTCTGTTTCTACCACTTCCCCACGGGAGGTATTGAGGAGGTAAGGCTTTCGTTGCAGCTGCTGGAAAAAGGTCCGGTCGGCCAGGTGGAAGGTCCGGTATTTCCCTTCCCGAATCAATGGGGTGTGGAAGGTCAGGACATCGCATTGTCTGGCCAGTGTGTCCAGTGAAGTGAATCCTTGTTCGCCCGCATCGGCTCGTGGAGGGTCGTTCAGAAGTACTTTCATGCCGATGCGTTCTGCCATCCGGCGGATGCGTTCGCCCACATGTCCCACACCGACAATGCCCAGACAGGCTCCCTTGAGTTGGAGCCCTTTTTCCTGTTGCAGCAACAGCAGGGCGGCATGTACATATTGCTCCACGGCTCCGGCATTGCATCCGGGACAGTTGCTCCACGTGATGCCGGCTTCCTGACAGTATTCCGTGTCGATGTGGTCGAAGCCGATGGTGGCTGTTCCGATAAATCGTACTTTGCTACCTTCCAGCAGCTGGCGGTTGCAGCATGTGCGGGTGCGGATGAGCAAGGCATCTGCTTCTTTCACCACTTCCGGAGTAAAGTCTTTTCCGGGAAGATAAATGACTTCGTCTGCCATCTGCTCGATGATGCCTTTTATATAAGGTATTTTGTTGTCTACGATTACTTTCATTGGTGGTGAGATTTATTGGGGTGCAAAGTTAGTATTTTCCTTGAGTGAGTGTAGTAAATTTTGGAAGACTATCAGTTGTTTATTAAGGAAACAATCATTATTTTTGTTTTTATTATTCACCGTTTAAATTGAGTTATTATGACTTTTACAGAATTATGCCGTCCTATCTTCGAACAGGCTATAAATGATTATCATAAGACTGATAATGTAGATTCTCCAATCCACAATCCTTATCCACTGAAAAGTATCGAATATTATTTGTACCTGAAAAATTGGATAGATACTGTACAGTGGCATTTTGAGGACATTATCCGTGACCCGAATATTAATCCAGCTGAAGCTTTGGTTTTAAAACGTAGAATTGATAAGTCGAATCAAGACCGCACAGACCTGGTTGAACTGATAGACAGTTATTTTCTGGATAAGTATAAAAGTGTAGTTCCATCTGCTGAGGCAACGATTAATACGGAAAGTCCTGCATGGGCTATTGACCGTTTGTCAATATTGGCGTTGAAGATTTATCATATGCGTAAAGAAGTGGAACGAACAGATACGGATGAAATGCATCATAAACAATGTGAAGCCAAGCTGGCTGTGTTGTTGGAACAGCAAAAAGATTTGTCACAGGCTATTGACCAGCTGATTGCGGATATTGAAGCGGGACGTAAATACATGAAAGTATACAAACAGATGAAGATGTACAATGATCCGGCCTTGAATCCGGTGTTGTATGGTAAAAAATAATCCGTTTCCTTTAGCGTATGTCAAGGATTCTGGTTATTCGTTTTTCGGCACTGGGAGATGTGGCAATGACAGTCCCGGTGCTTTATTCTTTTGCAAAGGCATTTCCACAACATCAGTTAGTGGTTTTAAGCCGTCCCAATATGGCGGCTTTGTTTCAGGAATCACCTCCCAATCTTTTGTTTCGGGGAGTGGATGTGAAGAAAGAATATGCCGGAGTAAAAGGGTTGTTTCGTTTGTTTCTTCTTCTTAGGCGTGAGCATTTTGATTATGTGGCTGATCTGCATGGGGTGTTGCGCAGTCGATTCCTTTCTTTCTGTTTTAGGACCAGTGGCATAAAGGTGGCTTGTATAGACAAGGAAAGAAGTAAGAAAAAGAAATTGATATCTCAAAAAAATAAGGAACTGGTGCCTCAGACTACTTCTTTCTCCCGTTATACACTCGTTTTTCAAAAATTGGGATTTTCATTTCCTGTATCTTTCCATTCTATTTATGGAACAGAAAAGGGGAATATTGAGGGTATACGGCAGTTGGTGAAATGTAAGAAAGAGAAAGAACATTGGATTGGATTAGCTCCATTTGCAGCCCATAAGGGGAAAATTTATCCGTTGTATCTTCAGGAACAGGTGTTGAAAGCACTCTCTCAAAAAGAGAATGTTACTATTTTTCTTTTTGGCGGTGGAAAAGAAGAAGTTCTTCAGCTGGAGAGATGGGCGCAGGCATATCTACATGTAATATCTGTAGCCGGAAGGTGTAAGATGGCGCAAGAATTGGCGTTAATGAGTCATCTGGATGTCATGATAGCTATGGATTCTGGGAATATGCATCTTGCTTCATTGACGGGAGTGCCAGTTGTTTCAATTTGGGGAGCTACCCATCCTTATGCCGGTTTTATGGGATGGGGACAAAGTGAGGACAATGCCATACAAGTAAATTTGCCTTGTCGTCCTTGTTCTATTTTCGGAAACAAGCCCTGTTTAAGGGGTGATTATGCTTGTCTGAATCAGATAACTCCTCGTCAGATTATACAAAAAGTGGAGAGTCTTTTATGACTTCTCCACTTTTTATTCTTATAGTGACTGCATGTCGTGCAGTCGCTTGTAATAGCCGTTTTTTTGAATCAGTTCGTCATGAGTACCCCGTTCCACAATTTCTCCTTCATAAAGTACGCATATTTCATCTGCATTTTTGATGGTAGACAATCGATGGGCTATGGCAATTGTGGTACGTGTTTTCATCAGTCTTTCCAATGCCTCTTGTACCAAGCGTTCTGATTCTGTGTCGAGTGCGGAAGTTGCTTCGTCCAAAATTAGAATTGGAGGGTTCTTCAATATGGCGCGTGCGATGCTGATGCGTTGTCGCTGTCCGCCAGAAAGCTTGCTGCCGCGGTCACCGATATTGGTGTTGTATCCTTCCGGCTTTTCCATAATGAAATCGTGTGCATTGGCAATTTTGGCAGCTTCAATCACTTGTTCCATGGTAGCTCCTTCCACTCCGAAAGCAATGTTGTTAAAGAAGGTGTCATTAAAAAGAATGGCTTCTTGGTTCACGTTTCCAATCAGGCTACGTAAATCATGAATGGCAATGTCTTTGATGTTCGTTCCATCAATGGTAATAGCTCCTTGCTGTACATCATGATAACGGGGAAGCAAATCTACCAGTGTTGATTTACCAGATCCGGATTGTCCGACCAAAGCCACTGTTTTACCCTTTTCCACGGTCAGGTTGATATGTTTCAATACTTCTTTCTTGTTGTCATAGCTAAAGGAGATATCTTTGAACTCAATCTTGTTTTTGACCTCTTTCAGCGGGTGTGGATGGGCCGGATCATGAATGGTGTTTTCTGCTTTCAAGATTTTGTCGATGCGTTCCATGGAAGCCAGTCCTCGAGGGATGTTGTAGCTTGCTTTGGAGAACTCTTTCAGCGGATTGATTACGCTGTATAGAATAACCATATAGAAAATGAAGGTAGATGCATTGATAGAGGAATGATTGGACAGAATCAGAGATCCGCCGAACCAAAGTACAGCTACAATCAGTAGTGTTCCCAGAAATTCACTCATCGGGTGAGCGGATGATTGACGGATAGCAACTTTATTCACAGCATCCCGATAATCATTGCAACATTTTTCAAACCGTGCTGTCATTTTCTTTTCTGCAATAAATGCCTTGATGATGCGTAATCCTCCCAATGTTTCTTCCAGCTGTGACATGGTGTCACTCCATCGGTTTTGTGCATCCAATGATTGTCGTTTCAAGGCACGCCCCACTTTTCCCATGACCCATCCCATGGTGGGGAGTACAAGAATGGTAAATAAGGTCAGTTGCCAGCTGGTCACAATGAGAGTGGCAAAATAAGAAATTATCAGAATTGGATTTTTCAACAACATATCCAATGAGCTGGTGATGGAGGTTTCTACTTCGTTCACATCTCCGCTCATGCGTGCAATGATATCTCCTTTTCGTTCTTCAGAGAAGAAGCCTAAAGGGAGAGATACTACTTTTTTATATACCAGAATGCGAATATCTCTTACCACGCCAGTCCGCAGAGGAATCATGATGGCTGAGGAACCAAAATAACAGGCTGTTTTCAATAATGTCATTCCAGCAAGGAACAGCCCGAGGAAAAGCAACGTGGTAGCAGGTCCAAAGCTGTCTATTAATTGTGTGGTATAGTAGTAAAAGTTATTGGTAGCTACTTCTTTGAAGTCTGCGCTTCCCCATTCCATCAGTTGGCTTACACTTTTGTTTTCTCCGGTTTTGAACAAGATATTTAATATTGGAATCAATAGTGAGAAAGAAAAGATATTAAAGACAGCGGACAATACATTCAACAGTATTGACCATCCCAGGAACTTCTTGTACGGTGAAACGAATCGCCGCATCAATTGAAAGAATTCTTTCATCATGTTGTTTGAGGGTTTGAAAATAATAGGCAAAGATAATGTAAATCTGCAAGTTTAACCTGATAAACCTTCTGAAAAAGCAGGAATTTTGTAGTTTTGCATTGTTTTTGTAAAAAGAGATTCCATGAAATTTGTATATTATCTTGTTTTTGCGTTGTGGTATTTATTGTCGCTTTTGCCTTTGAAAGTGCTTTATTTTTTTTCGGATCTTTTGTTTGTGCCTTTATATTATGGGGTTCGTTATAGAGGAAAAATCGTGCATAAGAACCTGGTAGAGTCATTTCCGGATAAGAATTTAAAGGAGATTAAGAGTATAGAAAAAAAATTCTATCATTTCTTTTGTGATTATGTGGTGGAAGTGATAAAAATGCTCTCCATTTCCCAAAAAGAGATGAAACGTCGCATGGTATTTACTAACCTTGATGAGGTGCGGGCTGAGTTGGAAAAGAATGATAAGAAATTTTGTTTTCTTTATTTAGGTCATTATTGCAACTGGGAATACATTGCTTCTTTGAGTGCCTGGATTCCAGGTATGCATGGAGGTCAGATTTATCATCGTATTTACAATCAGGCTTTTGATGAACTCTTTTTGCGGTTGCGTGGTCAGTTTGGCGGAGAATCCATTTTAATGAAAGATACACTTCGGCGAATCTTGACGTTGCGTAAGCAAGATAAAAGAGTCATGATAGGTTTTATTTCTGACCAGCTTCCCAAATGGGAAAATATGAATCACTGGACGTATTTCCTGAATCATGATACTTCTTTTTTCATTGGAGCCGAACGAATTGCCAAGCAGGTAGATGCTGCACTTTATTATGTAGATGTGGAACGAGTAAAAAGGGGATATTATCGAGCCACTTTCCGTTTGATGACTCTTCATCCTCAAGAATATCCGGATTATGAGTTGACCGATATGTATGCGCGTATGCTGGAGAAAATGATCCAGCGGGAGCCTGCCTATTGGCTTTGGAGTCACAACCGCTGGAAACGTACGAAAGAAGAATGGGAACGAAGACAAGCAGAATAATGATTAGATACATGCTTTGTTCTTTTTTATGCTTGTCCTGATATTGTTCCATCCAATAACAAAATAGAGTTTGCAGAGGAACTTTATTTTATTCCATCCTTTATCAAGCTCTTGAATGACTCGGATATTTTCTTTTAGTCCTTCAATTCGTCGTGTATTGGAAATGCCTGTACGGTCGTATATGGAAACTATTACTGGAATGTGCCGGAATTTCCTGTTTGTCAGATAGCAGAATTTGAAGAAGTAGAAATCCGCAGACATTTTGAAACGGGTGTCAAAGGGATGTTCTTTCATAAGAACCGTTCGTACAAAAACAGCCTGATGGCAAAAAAACATGCGTTGTTTGTTGCATGGTTCCAATGCCTTTTTTACAATCTTCTCGTTGTTCTTGAATGTGAAGATATCTCCATAAATAATTTCATCCTCTTTATTTCTTGTGAAAGGAAATACTTTTGTCAGCACGTCATTTGCCGAAAAAACATCTCCTGCATTTAAAAAAAGAATCCATTCACCTTGTGCATGTGAGAGTCCTTTATTCATTCCCTGATAGATACCTCCATCGGGCTCAGAACACCAGAAAGCAAGGTGTTTCGCATGTTTTTTTATAATTTCGGCCGTTCCGTCGGTAGAACCTCCATCAATGAGAATATATTCTTTTGCTGGAAAGTCCTGTTGCAGCACACTTTCAATTGTTTTTTCAATCAATGTACGGCAGTTGTAAGATACGGTTATAATTGTAAATGTTATTTTGTGGGGATGATGGTCCATATTCTTATTTGAATTTCCTGATGAGTTGAAAAAATCTTTCCAATAGAGTATTTTTCCAGCTGTGTGCACACAGATGAATAGCATAGGAGGCTGGTGTGACTTCATGCTTGTTACCTGCAAAGATTTCAGAGCGGAAAATATGCATATTCCCATCCAGGTCTTGGTCTTTGTCCAAGTATAGGAATCCGTATTTTTCTGCGATTTTGGCGTAAATCAGAGGAGCAAACATGTCTGGAGATAATTCTTTGGAGAATTGCTTGTGAATATACCAGTCGAGTACATCTTTTATAAATGGACATTGGGGTTCTGCTCCCATTACGGCGGCTTGAATCTGCATTCCGGAAATGTAGTCATCTCCTATGCGTTTTCCTTCAGGACTGATTCTATGAACAGATCCTGTTTGCTCTAACTGGCTAGGGTGATATTCTAGGCTGGAGAAGAAAGAGTAATGCAGAAAATCATCGAACCGTTTTAATATCTTTACATCAGAGTCCAGATAGATACCACCTTCTGTATAAAGTGCATACATACGAATGTAGTCTGCGGCGAAAGCCCATTTACGTGCTTTGATTGCTTCTTGTACATAAGTCGGGGCGGTTGAGACATTGAAAGTCTCCATATTCCAAAGTTTTATTTCGTAGTCGGGCATGATTTTTTTCCAGGTTTTCATGCATTTTCGAATCTTTTCAGGATATGGATCTCCGCTTAACCAGCAGAAATGGATGATTTTAGGTATCATAGGACTTTATTTTTTTAAGAATCGTTTTATTTTTTCCTTCCGGATATGCTTCTGTTCTAATTTTTTCAGATAATAGGTGGTATGTGTGAGGGTTTCCTCCTCATCCCATTTCCTTTGTCGGGCATATTCCCGAATCATGAATTCGAATAAATCTCTTCGGTGGGTAAGCGTGCTCAAATTTTTTAGACATTTTTCTTTTGGCGGACATGTATCGAAGAAAACGGAGCGGTTGATGTCGATTACCTGAAACTGATAGTGTGATTGAGGTGTCGGTTTCCGAAACAGAAAATTGCCGAAATTCAAGTCACCGTGTATAATTCCTTTCTGGTGCATGAAAATAATGAATGAAATCAAATCTTTGGCAAGTGCCTTGTCATAATTTTCCTTTGGGACCAGATAAGGGAAAGCAGGGGGATCCGGGCAGGCTGTACAAATAAAATAGCCAGTAGTGAACAATCCATGTTCTTTGGTTTCTATGAATGCGATCTCATGTGGCGTTTCAATTCCTCGTTCTCTAAATATTTTTGCGTAGCGGAAAGCTCTTTCTGCCTTGGTGCTTCGAAAGAATGAATAGGCTATTTGTTGAAAGAAATTAACACGTTTAAAACGTTTGGCTATGACTGGCGTACCTTGAATGGTGAAACGACATACCAGATTCCTGCCTGAATAGACAATCTCTCCCTGTTCCTTGTCGAACATACGTGGAATATCGAAGAGCTCTTTTGCCATGTATTGATAATCTGGAGAAATTTCTATTTTCATATTTGTTCTTTTTCTAGAAGTGAGTGATACAGATTCATCAGTTCGTCTGCTTGTCTTTTTTCAGAGAAACGAGTGACGTATTTTAACCCTTGTTCTATAGTATATTTCCTTTTTTCCGGGTTGTTCAATAATAAGTGAATAGCCTTTTTCATCCCTTCTATGTCATCCGGATGGACATACATAGAATCTGGTCCGCCGGCTTCTTCCAGGCAGGAACCCGTAGCAGCAATGACGGGTATACCCGAGTGAAGAGCTTCAATGATGGGAATGCCGAAACCCTCAAATCTGGAAGGATACACGAATATTTCGGCTTGCTGGTAAATGGCCGGAAGATATTGGAAGGTCACATTATGAAGAAGATGTACGCGTTGTTCCAGCTGATGGGCAGCTATAAAGGAATCAATCTGGCTGGTATAGCTGGTACGCTTTCCTACTAGAACGAGATGTACATCCTTGGGAACCCCGGTCATGGCTTTTACGGCCAGCAGGGCATTTTTCCTTTCTTCTATACTCCCTACACAAAGTATGTATCTGGCCGGGAGATGGTATTTGGCTTTGGCTTCTTTTTTGAGTCTTTCTTCTGCTGGATGTGTGAATGATTCATCGCATCCTTGGTAGATAACCCGGATTTTACGTGCATCAATGCCGAAATAGTGGATGATGTCCCGTTGGGTGCATTGGCTGATAGCGATAATGGCGTCTGCATCCTGACATGCCTTACGGAACTTATAAGTATAAATAAGGCGGTCAATAAATGGATAGCATTGTGGGTAATGCAGGAAAATCAGGTCGTGAATGGTTACTATACTTTTGGTATGGGATGCTTTTCGGATATTAAGCGGAAGTTCGTTGCTCAGGCCATGATAGATGGTTACGTAATCTTTTTTCAGATTGTAGGTGATGCCGATGGAACGCCACACAGAACGGCATTTTCTCCATATCCCTTTGGGAGAGATGCAGAGCAGTTTAGGGCATACAGAACGTAAACGGTTGAACGGGGGATTCGAACGGATACGAGGGGCATAAAGAATGTATTCGTTTTCTGGATAGAAACGATAAAGAATCTCAATCAGGTAACGGCTGTAGTTGCCTAATCCGGTAAAGTTCTGTACGGCTCGTTTGGCGTCAAATCCTATCCTTATCATGGGCATATCTGGTTAAGAAGTTTACAAAGGTAGGTTTTCTTCTTAATTTTACCAATGGAATAGGTATTTCATTCGTGCTTTCTAGTAAAAAAAGGCTGTACTTTTGTGTAAACATCTCTCTTTTTAGGGGTAGTATTCGTACTAAACATTTAAAAGAGAACTGTTAATTCGTACTTTTTATGTAGCTTTGCGAAAAGCATAAGCAAAAATTAATATTATCGGAACACGATGGAAAAGTACGACTATTTGATTGTGGGAGCCGGATTGTTTGGAGCTGTTTTTGCCCGTGAAGTCAAGCTGGCAGGAAAAAAATGTCTGGTAATAGATAAGCGTAGCCATAAAGGAGGGAATCTGTATTGTGAGGATGTGGATGGAATTCATGTCCATAAATATGGAGCTCATATTTTTCATACAGACAATAAGGATGTTTGGGACTATGTGAATGCGTTGGTTCCTTTCAATGGTTTTATAAACTCTCCGTTGGCGCGTTTCCAGGATAAATTGTATAATCTTCCGTTCAACATGAACACATTCCATCAATTATGGGGAGTGGTAACTCCGGCGGAGGCCAGAGAGAAGATAAAAGAGCAGTGTGCGGCATACAGTCATATTGTAACGCCGTCCAATTTGGAGGAACAGGCGTTGAAATTATGTGGAAAAGATGTGTATGAGCGTTTGATCAAGGGATATACTGAGAAACAGTGGGGACGTTCAGCAAAGGAACTTCCTGCATTTATCATTCGTCGGGTACCTTTGCGTTTTGTGTATGATAACAATTATTTCAATGACCGTTACCAAGGAATTCCCGAAGGGGGATATAATGAGTTGATCGATGCTTTATTGAAAGGCATCGAAATGAGACTGGATACCAATTTTTTTGAGAATCGTGCTTATTGGGAGGAAGTGGCCGACCGGATACTGTTTACAGGGTGCATTGATGAATTCTTTGATTATCAGTGCGGACATCTGGAATACCGTAGCCTGCGATTTGAGGAAAAACGACTGGAAATGGATGATTTTCAGGGAAATGCCGTGGTAAATTACACTGCACGTGAGATTCCTTATACCCGTATTATCGAACATAAACATTTTGAATACGGAAAGCAGGCACATACTGTCATTACGTATGAATATCCGGATGCATATGAACCGGGAAAGGAACCTTACTATCCGGTGAATGATGAACGTAACGGGGCAATGTATCGTCGGTATCAGGAGCTGGCTTTGCAATGTAAAAATGTGATATTTGGTGGACGGTTGGGTCTGTACGCATATACGGATATGGATGACACAGTGGCAGCTGCATTGAAATTGTGGAAGAATGAATGTAATCGATAGAAAATATGAGAAATTGTTATTTGTCACGCAATTATAAAGGAGTGGACGGAGCCGGGAATAAGGCAAAAACCGATATTGAGCGAATTATGGAGGAAAACGGTTATGTGAATGTAGGTTTACGTCAGACTCGCTACACCAATACGATACTTGCTTTTCTGGTCACATTGGCGGGAGTGTTAAAGCTTCCTTTTTCGTTGAGAAAAGGTGACCGTCTGGTGCTCCAATATCCATTGAAAAAGTATTTCACGTTTGTCTGCCGGATGGCTCATTGGAAAGGTGTCAAGGTAATTGTCGTGATTCACGATTTGGGTAGTTTCCGTCGTAAGAAACTTACAGTGGAACAGGAAATCCGACGTTTGAGCCATGCCGATTATATCATTGCACACAACACGCGAATGAAACAATGGTTGCTGGATAATGAATGCAGGGTACCTTTAGGCGACTTGGAAATCTTTGATTATCTTTCTGAAACAAATGCTTCTCCACATACAGCCCCTTCACATCCATACAGAGTGGTGTATGCCGGGGCTTTGAACCCTCGTAAGAATACCTTTTTGTATGAGGTGGGCACTTACATTCATTCTTATCAGTTTAATTTGTATGGGAATGGTTTCGAACTGGACAAGGCGAAAGGAAAAGAATTTTTCCATTGTAAAGGATTTGTTCGTTCGGACGAACTGATTGCCACGGTGGAAGGGGATTTCGGGTTAGTCTGGGATGGCTTTTCCGTGGATGCATGTACTGGTGATTTTGGAGAATATCTGAAGTATAATAATCCACATAAGACGTCTTTATACATTCGTTGTGAGTTACCGGTTATTATTTGGGAGCAAGCCGCTCTTGCAGATTTTGTCCGAGCTAATGGCATTGGGCTTTGTGTGTCTTCCTTGGCAGAGTTGGATGCTGTCTTGTCTTCTGTTACTCCGGAGCAGTATGTGGCAATGAAGCAGCGAACTGCGGAGATAAGCCGACGGTTAAGTCAGGGATATTACATTCAAAAGGCATTGTCGGAAGTAGTGTTTTAAGGTTATGGTGAAAGAGACTATACATATTGCTTGTAACATAGATACGTCGTATGTGAAGTATTGCATTGTGATGCTGACTTCTTTGTTTGAGAATAATCGGGAGGCGAAATTTCATATACATGTGATTGCTGGAGAACTGTCCGAAGAAGCTCGTCGGCAACTTCATAACTGGGTAGAGAGGCATTATTTACAGACACTGACAATTTATGAGGCCGGAGAAGAGCTGTTGAAAGGTTGTATGATTTATGGAGAAAGTCATATTTCGTTGGCTACTTATTATCGGATTTTTCTGGAAACCATTTTGCCACAGGATTTACAGAAAGTCATTTATTTGGATTGTGACTTGATTGTAAACGGTGCTATTCAGAATTTTTGGGATACCGATATCAGAAATTATGCAGTAGGATGCATAGAAGATATGTGGAGTGGAAAGTCGGAAAATTATACTCGTTTGCATTATGATGCTTCTTTTTCTTATTTTAATGCAGGCGTGCTGCTGGTGAATCTGGCTTGCTGGCGACAGATGAAATTTCAGGAACTGGCTGTGAAATACATCTCTCAGCATATAAATGAGTTAATTTTCAATGATCAGGACGTATTGAATGCCTTGCTTCATGACTGTAAACTGTTTTTACCGTTCCGGTACAATGTGCAGGATGGCTTTTTGCGCCGCAAGCGTCGTATCCGCCCGGAAGTATGGGATGTTTTGGATAAGGAGTTGCTTCATCCGGTTATTATCCACTATACGGGTGGGAAGAAACCTTGGCAATATAAGTCGCAGCATCCCTACAAGAAACTTTATTTCCATTATTTAGACTTGACTCCGTGGAAGGGAGAACGTCCGATTGTTCCTTTTTCCTATAAACTCAAAAGGTGGGTTGACAACTTTTTGTATTTCACAAAGCTGGCTAGACCTAAATACCGTTCTCTTCCAGAGCAAGGATGATGTCAAGGCAAATATTCAATGCTTGGTTTAAAGGTAATTGCATCTAAGCATCCACGCTTTACTGCATCCTTGAACTTTTTCTTGTCTTCTTTACTGTCGGGCCTTTTATTAATGCGATGTAAATAAATACGGTATCTGTTCAGCAGGGAGATGTAGTAAACAAGTGCGTTCTTTTTCCGGGAACGGTTTATGTACGACATGTTTCTGGCATGGTAATAGAATTTCCATGCAGTATCTACTGGAGCCGTTTGGATTTTGGGGCCATAATTTACGGCTGTTTTATGTACTACTACACTTTTCTCAATGTAGAATCCGTCATAATGATGTTGGTGTATTCTGCTTGTATATTCTAGGTCGTCAGCCCAGATAAAAAATTCTTTGATGGGTAGTCCAACTTCGCGTACTGCTTTGGCGCTGAACAGGACAGATACGAAACTACAGGATTCACATGCTAGGCCCGCAGTCTGTGGGTTGTTTTTTTGCTCGTATTTTGTGGTAATAGAATCTGAAATAAGATTGGGCCCATTCATTTTATGCAGGCTGCCATCTGTCCAGATTACCTTACTGCATACAAATCCGATATGTGCTGAAAGTGAAAGTCCTTTCGCCAGTTCTTCCAGCGCATTGTTTGTCGGAATGGTATCGTCATCCATAATCCATACATAGTCGCATCCTGCAAGTACAGCTTGTTTGATACCTTCATAGAATCCCCAAGCTCCTCCTTTATTCTCTGGAAGGTGGATAATTTCCATATGCGGATCAGGGGAAAAGCTGTCTAGAAACTCCCGGGTTCCATCGGTGGAGCAATTGTCTATAATGAAAATTTTATGAAGTTGAAGGGTTTGTGCTTTAAGTGCTTGTATATTTTCTTTGAGCAGGTTAAGTCGGTTGTAGGTTACAACGACGCAGTTTATAAGAAGAGATGTGGTGAATGAGCTCATATTTCAAAAAGTTTAGGAGGAATCAGTTAAAGTGGGTGATGGGTCAGTTTGTCATACAAGGTCGGTTGGCCTTCTGTTGAATGCGTATGCATCTGTTTGTAGCTGAGTTTATGAAATAGTTGCTGTTGGCATAACTGGAAGAATTCTTGTTCATTATAAGGTTGGTTCATCATTCCTTCCATGTCAGATAATCGTGTATGGCTGGTTGGCATAGCATTTAATGCCTGTGTGACGGAAGGAAGATTATAATAAGCGGTTGCAATTACGTAGTCAATCAGAAAATAATCAAGCAGCCTGTTTTCTTTTTCCCAGTACTGGAAAAATACTTCCCTGGTAAAACTGCATAGAATCCCTTTGGGAAAGCTTCCTAATATGAAGCCGGCCCATCTTCCTTCTGAGATGTTGTCTGTGGTAATGTGGCTGGCTACAGTAAACAACTGTTTCTGGAAGATTTCTTCCGGAATGGGTTGGCTTACATAGACGGTGGCATCTATCCATAAACCACCATGTTCGTGAAGAAGACACATGCGCAGGATATCGGAAAAGTGGGTAAATGAGATATTCCCTTTCTGTACTTTTTGCAGGATGTGCTCTGGTATGGTAACATATTCTGAGATGTTTTTTTGTGTAATGAGGTGGACTGGATGATTACCTGCCTGCTTGCATAAAGAACGAAAGCAGGTTTGTACGATAGGAGGCATGGACTCTTTTCCTTGCCACCAGCAAACCCATATCGGAGCTTGGGATGATGAATGAGGAGTTACTTCTTTTTCCTGTGTGTATTTCAGGATAAGATTTTTGTACTCTGTTTGTAAAAAATGTAATATGGCTTGTTGTTTCCGCTTTCTGCGTGCGATACGGGTTGTCCTGCTGCCAAAGTGTGGAAGGATGGCCATGGCATATATGTTATGTATACCTGCTACGCTCCATGCGTTTAGTATATCACATATTCTTTGCCTAGTTTTTCGTATCAACTTAATTTTCATAAGCATTCTGCTTATTTAGTTTGTATTCTTCTATCCGTTTCATATATTTCCGGTCTTTTTTATTCTTGCCTGGCTTGAAATTCAAGTGTTCAGGAATGTTTTTCCCATAATCAATAATCATGGGCTTTGTCCCGGATTTTATAATGTCCAGTGAATCATATAAATTGCCGGCTGGCACTTCATAGGCACTCAGGCTGAGGGTATCTCCATGAATGCGGATATATTGGTAATATCGGCTTTCAATACCATACTTATCAAAACGCTGGTCGAAGGTTATCCGGTAACTTTTGGGAGAACAGTGGCTGACTGTGTAAACAGGAGTCATTGCCGAACCTTGTTCATCGTGGAGTGTCATGCGAGCATAGGCATGTTCATGTCCTTGTAGTACAAGGTCTACTTTATATTCTTGGAGCAATGAATTAAAGATGGTTTTCTGTATCAGGTTGTTGTATTTTCCTTTTACTGAATATAAAGGGTGGTGTAACACAACGATTTTCCATCGTGCATTGCTGGCTTTCAACTCTTTTTCCAACCATTTCTTTTGTGTCCATAAATAGAAAAACTCCCGGTCGCTGTCAAGTAGGAAGATTTGCAGGTCATTGTATTGAAGTGTATATACTTGGTTGTCTCCCACCATAGAATCTTGAAAATAAGAAAATACCAGTGAAAAGCGGCGCTCCAGCTTGCGGATGAGATATTTGAGGTACTCGTGATTGCCCGTTACATTCAACACCGGATAATGTTGGCCAATGGAATCAAGCCCAGAAAAGGTTTCAGCCCAGTAGGAATCCATGGGGCGTTCCGTCAGGTCACCGCCAAAAACAAAAAATTCAGTTTTGGGGTGTGCCTGCAATGCCGCTTTCAGGTATTGGTTGACTTTGCCGTTTATGGTGTCTTGCACGTCACCTACATAGATGAAAGAGTAATCGTTTCGGATGGGCTGGTTGTATGTTCGGAAACTGTACCAAGGAGAGAATTTCCCGTCGTTGCTCACCCGGTAGCTGTAATAGGTGGCTGGTTTAAGTGACCGAAGCCGGGCAGTATAGTAAGCAGCTTTTCCACTGCGTGACTGGAAGACTTCCCCTTGTGCTTCTATGCGAACGGTATCTTTTTCCAATGTATCGGCCAGTTCTACGAAAGATGAAGAAGCTACCACCGAGTCATATTGCCAACTGATATTGCGCGACAGCTCTTTTTGGTTGCCGAATGTGAGCAACACTCTTCCAGGCTCTTTTAGAGGCAGATAGGCTGGTTCCTCCGGATTGCCGAACCATACATGCCAGCGAGAATTAATCCAAAAACCTAGCACAAGTAGAATGAGGATAGATGCGCCAATGGTGATACGTTGTTTTTTCTTCATCTTTGATTCGTTTAAAATACAAAGATATGAAGTTCTCCAAATTTATCGTTATTTTTGCCGTTCAGTATTTGTAAAAAGATGAGAATAATGAAGAAAGAATTGTTTGCCAATGTGCTGACACTGGCCTGGAATCTGGTGCTCGTTTATGTGTGTTACACTTTATGCCGCTTGGTGTTTTTGTTTGTAAACTGGGATACGTTTAGTGGACACCTGACATGGGGATATGCTGTCAGCTTGTTCGGAGCGGGTATTATCTTTGATACGACTGCCATACTTTATAGTAATGCTTTATTCATTTTGCTGTTCCTGTTTCCTTTGCATTGGAAGGAGACTCCAATGTTCTATAAAGTTGTGCGGTGGCTTTTTGCAGCTGTCAATACGTTCTTTCTGATAACCAATTTAATAGACTGCGTATATTTTCGCTTTACGGGAAGACGTACTACAATGACGGTGTTGCAGGAATTCAGTCATGAAGGAGAAAGCAAGCTGACTTCAATCTTTTTGGATGAGTTTATCACTTACTGGTATCTGGTATTGCTGGCTGCTGCATTGTTTTATGCATTATATAAATTATATCGTGCGCCGAAGCTTTTCCCGGTGAAACAAAAGCTGGCTTATTATGTCGTACAGCTGGTTATCTTGCTGGTTGCCATTCCTTTTACTGTATTTGGTATGCGTGGAGGTATGACTACTGCCACCCGTCCGATTACCTTGAGTAATGCTAATCAGTATGTGGAGCGTCCTTTGGATGCAGGGTTGGTGCTGAATACTCCTTTCTCTTTGTTCCGGACTTTGGGAAAAGCGACATTTGTGATTCCAGATTATTTACCGGAGAAGGAAGCAGAGGCTGTATATTCTCCCATTCATTTGCCGGCTGATTCCGTAGCATTTCGTCCGATGAACGTAGTGGTGATTATCTGGGAGGGCTTTAGTAAGCAACATGTCGGTTCCTTGAATCCACAGTTAGAGAATGGAGCTTATAAGGGATATACCCCCTTTATTGATTCTTTGTTGGTAAAAAGCCTGACTTTCCAGCATTCATATAGTAATGGCCGTAAGAGTATTGATGGAATGCCATCAGTATTGTCATCTATACCAAGCTTTGTGGAACCATTTTTCTTGACTCCTTCAGCTTTGAATGATGTATCCAGCATTGCTGGTGAGTTGACTAAAAATAAGGGCTATACATCTGCTTTCTTTCATGGCGCGATGAACGGTTCAATGGGTTTTCAAGCTTTTGCCCGTTCCGTGGGCTTCCAGAAGTATTTTGGGCGTACCGAGTATAATGAGGATCCGAATTATAATGGTGATGCGGATTTTGATGGGACCTGGGCTATCTGGGATGAAGAATTTTTGCAGTTCTATTGTGACCGAATGTCGGAGATGAAGCAACCTTTTGTAACTTCTGTGTTTACGGCTACATCTCACGGGCCTTTTGATTTGCCGGAACGCTATAAAGGGAAATTTCCCACAGGAAAGGATCCGTTGTTTGAAACTGTAGCTTATTCAGACTATGCCATCCGGCGTTTCTTTGAGAAGGCGGAAAAACAGCCATGGTTTAAAAATACGTTATTTGTGATTACAGCGGACCATACTAGCGGAAACTCTTATCCGGATTATGTGACCGATTTGGGATATTACAAGGTGCCGGTTATTTTCTATGCACCCGGTATGCCAAAATTGAAAGGATTGGATCAAGAAAAGATTGTGGACCAGATAGACATTATGCCGACAGTATTAGGCATTTTGGGATACGACCGTCCGTATGTGGGTTTCGGACAGGATGCTCTTCATACGCCTGCCGCAGAAAAGTTTGCGGTGAATTATTTGCCTTCAAGCGGCATCTACCAGTTCCTGAAAGGAGACTACCTGATTCAGTTCGATGGGGAGAAAGTGATTCATGCCTACCGTTTCCGTACGGATGTGCTGATGAAGGACGATGTGAAAGACACCATGCCGCAAGATACCTTGAAGGCAATGGAAACCCAGCTGAAGTCTCTCATCCAGCAATACATGGAGCGGATGAACGGCAACAACCTGGTGTATCGGGAAAAATAAAAAAGAACAGCAGATACAAGAAATCCGGGCTTTTAAGGGAGATTCCTCGAAAGCCCGGATTGTTTGTATTCAGAAATGTGCGATTATGCATTCTTGTTGGCACGCTTGCGTTCCGTCTCATCCAGGATGATTTTACGCATACGCATGCTCTTCGGAGTCACTTCCACGTATTCATCTTCCTTGATGTATTCCAGTGCCTCTTCCAGTGAGAAGATGACCGGCGGAATGATACGGGCCTTGTCGTCCGAACCGGAAGCACGCATGTTGGTCAGCTTCTTTGATTTGGTTACGTTGACCACCAGGTCGTTCTCATGTACGTGTTCACCTACCACCTGTCCGGCATATACCTCGTCCTGCGGATAGATGAAGAACTTACCGCGGTCTTGCAGCTTGTCGATGGCGTAGGCAAAGGCAGTTCCCGATTCCATGGCAATCATGGAGCCGTTGGTGCGGCGAGGGATGTCACCTTTGAACGGCTGGTATTCCTTGAAGCGGTGAGCCATGATGGCTTCACCCTGAGAAGCAGTCAGCACGTTGGTACGCAGACCGATGATACCGCGCGACGGCATGTCGAACTCGATGTTCACACGGTCGCCCTGTGTTTCCATGGACACCATCTCACCTTTGCGGCGGGTAACCATATCAATCATCTTGCTGGCAAATTCTTCGGGCACGCTGATGGTCAGCTCTTCAATCGGTTCGCACTTCACACCGTCGATTTCCTTGTAGATAACCTGCGGCTGTCCTACCTGAAGTTCGTAACCTTCACGGCGCATGGTCTCAATCAACACAGACAAGTGGAGCACACCACGTCCGGATACAATCCATTTTCCATCTTCGTTTTCGGTCTTGCGTACGCGCAAAGCCAGGTTCTTGTCGAGCTCTTTCATCAGACGGTCGTGGATGTGACGGGAAGTCACATATTTACCTTCCTTTCCAAAGAACGGAGAGTCGTTGATGGTGAACAGCATGCTCATGGTCGGTTCGTCGATGGCGATAGGTGGCAGCGGTTCCGGATTGTCGAAGTCGCAGATGGTATCACCGATTTCGAAGCCTTCCACACCGATGATGGCGCAGATGTCGCCCGAAGATACGGATTCCACTTTCTTGCGTCCCAGTCCTTCGAAAGTATGTACTTCCTTGATTTTGGACTTCACCATGGTGCCGTCACGTTTGGCCAGGGTGATGTTCATGCCTTCTTTCAGGGTACCTCTGTGCACACGGCCTACGGCGATACGTCCCGTGTAGGAAGAATAGTCGAGCGAGGTAATCAGCATCTGCGGCGTACCTTCCAGCTGTTGCGGAGCCGGGATGTATTTCACGATGGCATCCAGCAGCGGGGTGATGGTACCCGTCGGCGTCTTCCAGTCTTCGCCCATCCAGTTGTTCTTGGCCGAACCGTAGAGCACGGGGAAGTCCAGCTGGTCTTCTGTGGCGTTGAGGCTGAACATTAGGTCGAACACCATTTCGTACACTTCTTCCGGACGGCAGTTCGGCTTGTCCACTTTGTTGACCACTACAATCGGTTTCAGTCCGATTTGAAGGGCTTTCTGCAGCACGAAGCGGGTCTGCGGCATCGGGCCTTCGAAGGCGTCTACCAGCAGAATACATCCGTCGGCCATGTTCAAGACACGTTCCACTTCTCCACCGAAGTCGGCGTGTCCCGGAGTATCGATAATGTTGATTTTCGTACCGTTGTAATTGATGGAAACGTTTTTGGAAAGGATGGTGATACCTCTTTCCCGTTCCAGGTCGTTGTTATCCAATACCAGTTCACCGTTGGTCTGGTCATTGCGGAACAGGTGTCCCGCCAGCATCATCTTGTCCACGAGCGTGGTTTTCCCGTGGTCAACGTGAGCAATAATGGCAATGTTTCTAATATCTTGCATACTATACCTATAATTTGTGTGCAAAGGTACGATTTTTCTTCGAAAAAATTATTGTAAATAAAAAGAATAAGCAGGTGAACCCTTACGGATTTATCGGCTTCTCACTTTTTTATTCTGCTTCAGTTTGGGGAAAGAGGATTTGGGGCTGGTCGGAAGATGCCTTCCGGGGGGATTGAAACAGGCTTCGGTAGATTTTTGCGGAGTAAATTCTGCAAATGAAGGTCACTTTTCCGTAGGAACTTACTAACTTTGCGGTCCGTTTGTGAAAAAGTGAAAAGAGATGAACGAGGAACAGCTTAAGCAAAGAGTGCAAAAAAGAATTGTGTTGATTTCTTTTTTGATACTGATTGGAAAGTTCGCAGCCTATTGGCTGACTAATTCTGTAGGAATCCTGACGGATGCCATGGAAAGTATTGTCAATGTAGTGGCGGGGGCCGTCAGCCTTTACAGCCTGCATTGGTCGGCACGGCCCAAAGATAAAAGCCACCCTTTCGGACATGGAAAAATGGAACAGATTTCGGCTTCCGTCGAAGGCATTCTGATTACGTTTGCCGGGGTGCTGATTGTGTATGAGGGGGTATCGCACTTGTTTTTCCCGGTGGGTATACAGAAATTGGATGTGGGTATCTACATCGTCGCTTTTTCCGGACTGGTCAATTACCTGATGGGCTGGTATAGTGTGCGTATCGGGAAACGCTATAATTCGATGGCCTTGATTGCAGGGGGGAAGCATCTGCAGTCGGATACGTATTCTACCATCGGACTGGTGGCAGGGTTGCTCTTGCTCTATTTCACTAAAATAGTTTGGATTGACAGTGTGCTGGCCTTCCTGTTCGGAGGAATTATCATCGTGACGGGAATTTCCATCTTGCGCAAGACGATTGCGAATCTGCTGGACAAGGCGGATGAGGCTTTGCTGAACGATATCGCCCGGGAACTGAATGAGAAGCGTTCGCCCGACTGGATAGATATTCACAATGCCAAAGTCATCAAGTATGGAAGTTACCTGTATATGGATTGTGATTTGACGCTTCCCTGGTTTTATACCATTGAAGAGGGTCATCGTGAAGGGGCCCGTTTGAAACGCATTCTGGAAAAGAAATATGCCGACCGGATTCAGCTGACGATACATTTGGATCCGTGTACTGTTTTTGCACAGGCAAAATGCCGGAACTGCCCTTGCCTGAAATGTGTGACACGCAAAATGGAATTTAAGCAGATTGAACCGATTACATCGGCCACTTTCATTGAACATGCCAATGAGCTGAAGGCTTGAACCCTTTTTGACTTGTTTGTGAAAAAAAGTCGTAAAACGCTTGTAGTCTGAAAGATTATGCTTACCTTTGCATCCGCAAATCAAATTTATACATTTTAATAAACAGTCAAATTATGTATTTAGACGCAGCTAAAAAACAAGAAATCTTTGGAAAGTACGGAAAGTCTAACACTGATACTGGCTCACCTGAAGCGCAGATAGCATTGTTTTCATACCGTATTTCTCACCTGACTGAGCACATGAAGCTCAACAGAAAAGATTATAGCACTGAAAGAGCTTTGACAACTTTGGTAGGTAAGCGTCGTTCTTTGCTGAACTACCTGAAGAGCCGTGATATCGAAAGATATCGTAACATTGTCAAAGAACTTGGTCTTCGTAAGTAATCCGTTACTTGCTGCAGGCAAAAAAACAAGCCGCTTTTCCTTCCGGGAAGAGCGGCTTGTTTTTTTGTACCCTCGTCGGGAATCGAACCCGAATCTAAAGTTTAGGAAACTTCTATTCTATCCGTTGAACTACAAGGGCAACTTTCCGCAAAAGTAAGTCTTTTTATTGAATATTCCTGCCTTTGGTTTGAAAAAAGCGGTTTTCGCCTGATTTTTCGGCTATTTTCCTCCCTTTTTCCGGCTGTGGAAACGCCTCCAAAAAACGCACTTGCGTTTTCCTCTAAACGTCCTTGCGTTTCAATGAAAACGTCCTTACGTTTTGGAGTAAACGCAAGTGCGTTTTTCCGGGCAAAATAATCCGTGGATTTTCAGCCGGTTATGTTCGAAAAAATGATACTTTTGGAGGTCAGAATATAAAAGCTATTGATTCTATGGGAAAAATAAGTCAGTTTGTGAAAGCAAGCCTCCTGTTGCTGGCCGTGGCAGGATGCAGTTCCTCGGGAAACGGAGGAAAGGATGCGGAAATGGACCGTTTTGTCAGCGACCTGATGGGGCGGATGACGTTACAGGAAAAACTGGGGCAGTTGAATCTGCCGGCAGGAAACGATCTGGTGTCGGGGGCGGTGAAGAACAGCCAGCTGGCGGAGGCCATCCGTGCCGGGGAGGTGGGCGGCTTCTTCAATGTGAAAGGAGTCGGCAAAATCTATCAGCTTCAGCGCATGGCGGTGGAGGAAAGCCGTCTGGGTATTCCGTTGATGGTGGGGGCCGATGTGATTCATGGGTATGAGACCATTTTCCCGATTCCGCTGGCGTTGTCGTGCAGCTGGGATACGGCGGCTGTGGAGCGCATGGCGCGTATTTCTGCCACGGAAGCCAGTGCCGACGGGGTGAGCTGGACGTTCAGCCCGATGGTGGATATCTGCCGGGATGCCCGCTGGGGGCGTGTGGCGGAAGGAAGCGGGGAGGACCCGTACCTCGGTGCGTTGATGGCGGGGGCGTATGTGCGCGGTTATCAGGGCGACGGCATGAAGCGGAACGATGAAATCATGGCTTGCGTGAAGCATTTCGCCCTTTATGGGGCTTCGGAGTCGGGGCGCGACTACAATTCGGTGGATATGAGCCGCAACCGGATGTACAATGTGTATCTCCGTCCGTACAAAGGAGCGGTGGATGCCGGAGTAGGCTCGGTGATGAGCTCGTTCAATACCATCAACGGCGTGCCGGCGACGGCCGACAAGTGGCTGCTTACCGATTTGCTGCGGAACGAATGGGGGTTCAAGGGGTTTGTGGTGACAGACTACAATTCCATTCAGGAGATGAAGACACACGGGGTGGCCGACTTGCAGGAGGCTTCTGCCCGTGCCTTAAATGCGGGGACGGACATGGATATGGTGGCGCATGGCTTCTTGCATACCTTGGAGGCTT
Organism: Bacteroides mediterraneensis; assembly: GCF_900128455.1. Classification (GTDB taxonomy): domain Bacteria; phylum Bacteroidota; class Bacteroidia; order Bacteroidales; family Bacteroidaceae; genus Phocaeicola; species Phocaeicola mediterraneensis. The sequence goes on from NZ_LT635783.1 coordinate 307,207, forward strand.
CCCTGAAGGACAAGGCGGTGACGCAGGAGCGCATTGACGAGGCTTGCCGTCGGGTGTTGGAGGCCAAGTACAAGCTGGGGCTGTTTGAGAACCCGTATAAATACTGCGATACGTTGCGTGCACGGAAGGAGCTGTTTACGGAAGCACACCGCAAGGCGGCGCGTGAGATTGCTGCGGAGACTTTTGTCTTGCTGAAGAACGACGGGCAGCTCTTGCCTTTGCAGAAGAAAGGACGCATTGCGCTGATTGGTCCGCTGGCGGATGCGCAGAACAACATGTGTGGCACGTGGAGCATGAATTGTGCGACCGACCGGCATGTGACGATGTATGAGGCGTTCCGCCGTGCCGTGGGCGACAGGGCAACGGTTTCTTATGCCAAAGGTAGTAATCTGTATTATAGTGAGGATACGGAGAAAGGAGCGGTGGGCCCGCGTCCGTTGGTGCGTGGGGATGACCGTCAGTTGCGGGCGGAGGCGTTGCGTGTGGCGGCCTCGGCAGATGTGATTGTGGCGGCACTGGGCGAGTGTGCCGAGATGAGCGGGGAATCTGCTTCGCGTACGGAGATTCGGCTTCCGGATGCACAGCAGGATTTGCTGAAAGCACTGGTGGCTACCGGAAAGCCGGTGGTGCTGGCGTTGTTCACTGGGCGCCCGCTGGATTTGTGCTGGGAAGCTGCGCATGTGCCGGCCATCCTGAATGTGTGGTTTGCCGGCAGCGAGGCAGGCGATGCCATTGCCGATGTGGTGTTTGGGGAAGTGTCTCCCTCCGGAAAGCTGACTACCAGTTTCCCGCGTGCCGTAGGGCAGTTGCCGCTGTACTACAATCACCTGAATACCGGGCGTCCGGATGCGGATGACACCTGTTTCAACCGTTATGCCAGCAATTACATTGACCAGAGCAACGAACCGCTGTATCCGTTCGGCTATGGTTTGAGCTATACGACGTTCCGCTACGGTGGTTTGCAGCTGAGTGCGGAGCGTATGCCTGAGGGCGGACAGCTCAAGGTGACGGTGCCCGTGACGAATACGGGCCGGTACGACGGAGTAGAGATTGTCCAGCTGTACCTGCACGACGTGTATGCCGAAATTGCCCGTCCGGTGAAGGAGCTGAAGGCTTTCCAGCGGATATTTCTCAAAAAAGGAGAAACGCGGAAGGTAGAGTTCGTGCTGGATGACGAGGATTTGAAGTATTATAACTCTCGTCTGGAATATGGATATGAACCGGGAGAGTTCGAAGTGATGGTGGGCCCGGACAGCCGCAATGTGCAACGGGCTGCTTTTGTGGCGGAATAAGGCCGGGCCATTTTTTGTCATTCAAGCACGACGTTGCGCACGTGTACGTCGGCGCTGTGCAGGAAAACGGAAGCGGACTCGCGGAACTTCTCTTCCGATTCTGTGGTGAGGAATTCCCGCCGTTTGTTCTTCGAGCAGCGGGCATCCATGTCCGGGTGGCGCGAAAGATAGTCTTTCAGGCTTTCGCTCACGTATTCGCCTTGGGTCACCAGCTGGATGTGGGGTGGGGTGAACTGCCGTATCTTGCGCAGCAGCAGCGGATAGTGGGTGCATCCCAGAATCAGTGTGTCGATGTCCGGGTCTTTTTGCAGGATGGCATCAATGTATTCTTTCACGAAATAGTCGGCTCCGTCTCCATCGTATTCCTTGTTTTCTACCAGCGGCACCCACATGGGGCAGGCCATTCCCGTCACTTGAATGTCGGGATAAATTTTTTTGATTTCCAGTGGATAGGATTCGGAACGCACCGTGCCTGCCGTGGCCAGCAAGCCTACGTGTCCGTTGCGCGTGATGTCGCCGATGCATTCCACTGTGGGACGGATTACTCCCAGCACGCGCCGGGTGGGGTCCAGATGGGGCAGGTCGTTCTGCTGGATACTGCGGAGGGCTTTGGCCGAGGCTGTGTTGCAGGCCAGAATCACCAGCGGGCAACCCAGTTCGAACAGTTTCTTGACCGCCTGGAGGGTAAAGTCGTAGACCACCTCGAACGAACGCGTGCCGTAGGGGGCGCGGGCGTTGTCGCCCAAGTACAGGTAGTCGTACTGTGGCAGGTGTTCGATGAACTTTCCAAGGATGGTGAGGCCTCCGTAGCCGGAATCGAAGACTCCGATGGGGCCGGTGTGGGGAGCGGATAGCGGATGCATGGATAAAACGGTTGAAGTGGTTGAAAAGAAAAATGTCATTCAGAGAAACCTTTCCGTGTTTCTCTGAATGACATGAGAAGTCAGGACGACAAAGAACCTTTGCTTACTGAGCCGGAGTAGCTGCAGGAGCGGCAGCCGGAGTAGCCGGAACGGCAGTCAGGCTGATGCCCAGTTTGGTCTTGATGTCGTTGGTAATATCTTTTGACTGAGTTTCATCGATGTAAGGGATGTCTGTACGGTTCAGGTCGAATACGTAAGTGTACGCACCGGCTTTACCTACAGCCTTTACAGCATCTTCCATTTTCTTGTAGATGGGTTCCATCATGTCAGCGTATGCTTTCTGCAGCTGCTGCTGGGCGTCCTGCTGGAACTGCATGCCCTTTTCGCTCAGGTCCTGCAATTCTTTCTGGCGGCGTTCCTGAATGTTCTGCGGCAAGTTCTTCTGTTCCTGCTGGTATTCTGCATATTTCTTGTTGAATTCATCGGAAGCACGTTTGATTTCGTCTTCGTATTGTTTCTGCATGGTCTGGATGTCAGTCTGTGCCTTTGCGTATTCCGGCATTACCGGGATGATATCCATAGATTTGAAATGCGCAAACTTCTGTGCGAATACACTCATCGGTGCGATGAGCAAAAGTAAAAAAGCAATTTTCTTCAACATAATTTCAAGTTTCTATTTGTTATTAATTATTTCAATGTAAAAATGGTCTTTATAAACCCCGGCTGCAAATGTATAAAATTAATTTGAATATCCTAGTTTTGCAAGAACCTCATTGCTGATATCGATGCGTGGAGAGGCAAAAATCATGCTTTGGGCCGATGCACGGTCAATCACGGCATCATATCCACGCTGGGTGGCGATGGTCTTCACGGCATTGTAGATGGCATCCTGAATCGGAGCAATCAGTTCCTGACGTTTCTTCATCAGCTCTCCTTCCGGTCCGAAATATTGCTTGCGGAGTTCAGCCGCTTCTTTTTCCTTGGCTACGATGGCATCTTCCTTGCTGGTCTTCTGGGCAGCCGAGAGGGTGCCTGCTGTCTTCTGGTAGTCTTCATACAGCTTCTTTGCTTCGTTGGCTTTGGCCTCAATCTGGCTTTGCCATTCCTTTGACAGTGACTCCATCTGTTGGTTGGCCTGTTGATAGGAAGGAATCTGCTTGAGGATGTACTCCATATCTACCAGTGCGAATTTCTGTGCTGAGGCCATGCCTACGGCGGCCACTAACAGCAAAACGGATAAAACGAGTCTCTTCATAATTCTTTGGTTTTTTAAGTGTTAGAATTCTTGTCCGATGATAAAGTGGAACTGGCTTCCGCTGTATTGCATTGAACCGTCAATCTTGTCGAAACCGTATGCCCAGTCAATACCCATCATACCAATCATCGGCAGGAAGATACGGACACCGACTCCGGCCGAACGTTTCAACTTGAAGGGGTTGAAGTCGGTTACGTTGTTCCATGCATTACCGGCTTCCACGAAGCCCAAGGCATAGATGCTGGTAGAGTTCTCGAGCATCAGCGGGTAGCGGAGTTCGGCACCCAGACGGATGTAAGCATAACCTTCACTTCCGTACGGGGTGAGTGAACCGTTTTCATATCCACGGAGGGCGATGGTTTCGGATGCGTAGTTGTAGCTGTAACCCGTCATACCGTCACCTCCCACGTAGAAGGTTTCAAACGGTGAGCGCTTGTACTTGTTGAAGTGGCCGAGGATACCGAATTCCGTACGGGTCATAATGACCGGACATTTCTGAATATCCATCAGGGCCGTATAAGTTTTGGCTTTGAATTTCCACTTGTGGTATTCAATCCACTTGTACATGCTGGCTGCATCTTGGTAGTTGTCTTTTCCGTAAGTAGAGTAATCCTTCTTGCTGAACAGAGAGTACGGCGGTGTAATCTGCAAGGAAGCCGAGAACTCAGAACCGTAACGCGGGAAAATCGGATTGTCCGTAGAGTTACGCGACAGGGTCAGGTTCAGGCTCAGGTTGTTGCAGTTACCGGTGTTCATATACTGTCCGTTGTTCAGCTTGATGTAGAGGTAGCTCCAGTCTTTCAGCATGAATCGCTGGTAAGACAGTTCGGCCGACAAAGTAAAGTAGTCATCCGGCCAGCGCAGACGCTTACCCCATCCTACAGATACACCGAACATTTTGATAGACTTGTCGGGGTCGTAGTAGGATTCGTAGTTGTCGTAGTAGTTTCCGTATCCTCCGTAGTAACCATAACCGCTCAGCATGTTGTAGTAGTTGTTCATGTAGGCAGAGTTGTAGTACTGGCTGCTCACGTCGGTCTGTACGGAATAGAAGGCCGATACGGAGAAAGAGTTCGGTCGTTTGCCGCCAAACCAAGGGTCGAAGAACGATACGCTGTATGACTGATAGTAACGTCCGTTGGTCTGTCCGCTGATGGTCAGGGTCTGTCCGTCACCCTGCGGCAGGATACCGCGGTAGTTGTCGTTCTTGCGGAACAGGTTGGCAAACGAGAAGTTGGTGAATTTCAAGCTCAGCTTACCGATGACACCAGTCTGTCCCCAACCTGCGGAGAATTCCACCTGGTCGTTGGCCTTGGATTCCAGTCCCCAGTTGATGTCCACCGTACCGTCCTGGAAGTTCGGCTGTACATCCGGTTTGATGTTTTCCGGGTTGAAATGTCCCATCTGTGCAATTTCACGGTAAGAACGTTCCAGCGCTTCCTTGCTGAAAAGGTCGCCCGGACGTGTACGCAGTTCGCGTCGTACGATGTTTTCATACAGACGGTCGTTACCATTGATGCGCACATGGCTGATGCTGGCCTGCGGACCTTCGGTGATACGCATTTCCAGGTCGATGGAGTCACCGTCGATGTTTACTTCCACGGGGTCCAGACGATAGAACACATATCCACGGTTGTAGTAGTTGTTACCGATGGCATCTTCATCGTTTGAGATACGGTCGTTCAACAGTTTCTGGTTGTACACGTCGCCGCGTTTCATACGGAGCTGTTCGTTCAACAGGTCGGAAGGATATACCGTATTGCCCACCCACGTGATGTCGCGGAGGTAATATTTCTGTCCTTCGTAGATTTTCATGTACACGTCTACGGTCTTTTCATCGTAAGGTGACACGCTGTCGGTAACGATTTGTGCGTCACGGTATCCCAGCTCGTTATATTTGTCGATGATTTTCTGCTTGTCTTCTTCGTAGCGCTCTTCGATGAACTTCTTCGCACGGAACAGGTTGATGAGCTTGCCTTTTTCATTGGTCTTCTTCATCACACGCTTCAGTTTCTTGTCGGTGAGCACCTCGTTGCCGTCGATGGTAATTTTGTGTACCTTGACTTTTGCTTTCTTGTCGATGTTCACATCTACATATACCTGCTCCTTGTTTTCCGGGTCTTCCCGCTCGATGATATTGACTTCCGCGTTCTTGAATCCCTTTTCATCAAAGTGTTTCTTAATCAGAATCTTGGCTCGGTCAATCAAGTTCGGGGTTACCTGCGTACCCTTGGCCATACCCAGTTTGGCCTGCAAATCTTCGCGTTCACTTTTCTTCACGCCGTGAATCACGATGTCGGTGATACGCGGGCGTTGGGTCAGCTGGATGGACAAGTAAATCTTGTTGTCCACAATCTTGTCGGCTACGATTTTCACGTCAGAGAACAAACCGTGCCGCCAGTATCTTTTTACGGCGGAAGTAATGTCGTCGCCCGGCACGGTAATGGTCTGTCCTACGGCCAAGCCGGAGATTCCTATCAGGACATAATCCTCATAGTTCTTCACACCGCTGACCTTGATGTCGGCGATTTCATATTTCTTCGGCGTTCCGTTATAGAGGATAACCGGTTTGTTGCTTGGTTCAGTTGTATTATTATTGTCTTGCGCCTGTCCCCCAACCGAAACAGAAGAGAGGCAAGCTGCAATCAGCAGGATAAGTGAAAAACGATTTTGCATTGTTCTCTGTTAAATTTGTTCACTGGTTTTGCCAAATCGGCGTTCTCTTTTTTGAAAGTCACAAATAGCCTTGCATAACTCTTCGGCCTTGAAGTCCGGCCAGAAGGTGTCGCAGAAATACAGTTCGGTGTAAGCGCACTGCCAAAGCAGGTAGTTGCTGAGCCGGATTTCACCGCCTGTTCTGATTAGCAAGTCCGGGTCGGGCATATAATGAGTGGCCAGGTTCCGGTCGATGGTCTGGTCAGTAATTTCTTCTGGAGCGAGTCTGCCTTCTTTCACTTCGCGGGCAATGGCTTTAACGGCTTCCGTAATTTCCCATTTGGAAGAATAGCTCAAAGCCAAAGTCAGACACAAACCCGTGTTTTTCGAGGTGCGCTCGATGCACTGGTTCAGGCGGGCAAGCACATTGTCCGGCAATTTTGCGGTATCTCCGATAATCCGGAAGGTGATATTGTTTTTCATGAAAGTCTCTTCCTCGATGGAATCCATGAGCAGGCTCATCAAGGCAGCTACTTCGTCTACAGGACGGTTCCAGTTCTCGGTGGAGAATGTATAAAGAGTCAGGTATTTCACTCCCAGACGTGCTGCTTCTTCCGCAATGACATGTACGGTCTCAGCACCGGCCTGATGTCCGACCGTGCGGGCTTGTCCCCGTTGTTTGGCCCAGCGTCCGTTGCCATCCATGATGATGGCGATGTGTGCCGGTATCCGGCTTCTATCCAGTTGGTCTTTATATAACATAGTCTCTTGTTTTCAAGGTTAATGTCTTACCACTTCGGGTTGAATCCCAGTCGGTTGATACGTCCGCGGCTGATATCTCCGTTTTCCCATACAATCCAGATGAAGTTACCTTTGGAAGTACTATTTTCCAGTTTGGGAGTGACCGCACACGAATAGTTACCGTGGTGTGTAGTATATAAATTTTTGAAATCGGATGGGAATGCCATACATTCGGTCACCGGTCGCCAGCAAAGTCCGTTGTCGATAGAGCAATAGAACTGGCTGAAAGGTCTGATACTTTTGGGTGTATAATCCCCTCCAAAAGCATACAGTTTCCCATCATAATATATCATCGTCACATTTTGCAAGTTAGGCAATGGCAGGTTCTGCATTCTCATCTCCCATTGGTTGCCGGTTGATGTACGGCTGAAGACAAGGGCAGTCGTGTCGTTGGAAGCGGTACCTTGGTTGTAGCACAGGGCTATTGTGGTAGTCAGGTCGGCATTGTAAGAGGCGGTAACCGTGTTCGAGAAGAAGGGCTTGCCTGAGGGGAACTGACTGTAGGCATTCTCGTCTGCGCTCCAGGCTCCTCCTTTATATATACCACTCTTCCCGTCTTTTACGGTATAAAGTTCGTTTTTGATATCATTCCCTCCAATCAGCATATCGAAAGTCTCTGTGCTCTCTTCAGTGACCTCGTTTGTTTCGGCGTTGAGTTTATAGAGCTGTTTCCCGCTTGTTCCTGCCAGAAAATAAATGTTTCCTGCCCATACAGTAGCAGAATATGTGTCGATGCCGGCCGGCACATTGGTTGTAACCGGTGTCCACGAAGTGGGATTGTCGTCTGCTACATTGGTGAATTCAATGTGAGGATTGTTTCCGTTTTTCCCGAAGACGAATACTTTGCCATTGGCGTAGACCGCTTTCTGTGCACTCAGGTTTCCGGCACTGAACGCGTTGTTGAATTGTTTCCATGCAAGCGTGTCGGGCACCTGCTGGTGTACGTTGACTTTGATTGTATAGGCTTTTCCGATGGCACCGCTATAGGCGTAGACTCTAAATTCCACAGGCTCAGTGAAATCGATGGAGTCGGTGGAAGTCCACACCGTGTCACGTTCCGCTCCTTTGGGGCGATAGCCCAGTGCACCGGCATCGTAAGTGATATTCGTTATTACTTTGTCAATATGCGTGCCATAAGGAAGTGAGTCCTTATTTTCGATTTCTCTTGTCATCTGGTTAATGGTAAATGGATAATCAGCACAGTTAAGTGTATCTACGTATGCGCTGTCCTTTCCATTCTGGTCTTTACCGACGCGGTCAATGTTCAATGTCCCCAATGAGAAGCCCGTGATGCTGGTCTCGGAAGTATAAGTAATTTGTTCTACATCATTGTTCAAACACGATGTCATTATGGATGTTGCGGCAAAGAGTGCTACAACCAATGGCAAAAACTTTATTTTCATCTGCAAATGAGTTCTTTTAATTACAAGTTGCAAAAGTAGAAAGTTTTTCTTCGATTCCTCTCTTTTGAAGTAAGTTTTATATAAAATTATATTGTGATATGCGGTTTATCAAGCTGTGTTTCATATTGTCCTGTTTTGTTAAATAGAAAAAGGTCGGTTGGAATATTGTCGGGGCAGGGGCTTGGGGAGAAAGAAAGTGGGCAGAGAAGGCTTGTTTCAGATTGTAAATCGATATTGTCCTATATAAAACAATTTTATGCAATTCATTTCACGTAAGAACGGATAATTTTGCAAACAAGTTTAATGAGAAAATGATGTATAATCTAAGAAAGTCTAATCAATGGAAAGCATGCGTGTGTTTGATATGCATGTTTTTAATCGGGGTATCTGGAAAGGCAAGCGATGTATTGCGTTCGCCCAACGGAAAGATTGTGGTAAGTGGTGTTCCTTCTGCGAAGGGATTCAAGGTGTCTTATAAAAAAGGAAATGAAGCTGTTCCGGTGGTAGATATAAATAATGTGGGGCTTCAGTTCTTGCAGGCGGACACCGATTGTGTGTATGTGGATTCTTCTCCTGTAGTTCCGGTGGAAGAAGATTACACGATGGTGACAGGCAAGCGCCGCCATTGTACGAATCAGGGGAACCAGCAGGTGTTTCATTTCAAGAATGACCGGGATGTGTGCCTTGACCTGGAGTTTCGGGTGTACAACGATGGCATTGCCTTTCGCTATGTACTTCCTGAATTGAAAGAAGAAATAGGTATTGCCGGAGAAAAGACCACTTTCCAGTTTCAGGACGGCATTACCCGCTGGACCCAGAAGCTGAGTCAGGCGTATGAAGATTTCTATTTGAAGAGTAAAGGTCGTGTGGCCGACTATTCCAAGAACCAATGGGGATTTCCAGCTTTGTTTGAGGTCTCGGATGCCGTTTTTACACTGGTTTCGGAGGCTAATATCGGGAGAGGCAACTGTGGCTCCTGGCTGAACAACGTTTCCGGCGAGTCTGCTTATCAGGTAGAAATGGCCCAACCGGCAAAAGTTTCCGGCAAATGGTGTTCTCCCTGGCGTGTGGCCATCATCGGTTCCTTGGCCGATGTGGTGGAATCCACTTTGATTACGGATGTCAGTGAGCCTTGCCGCCTGACGGATGTGTCTTGGATTAAACCGGGAGTCGTTTCCTGGATTTACTGGGCTTACAACCATGGCTCGAATGACTACCAGATTGTGAAGAAATACATTGATTTTGCAGCTGATTTTCATCTCCCATACGTTCTGATTGATGCGGAATGGGATGGAATGGCAAACGGAGGCAATGTGGACGATGCCTTGCGTTATGCGAAAGAGAAACACGTTTCCCCTTTGTTGTGGTATAATTCTTCCACTGCCTGGTGTCTGTACGGTCCTTTGTATCGGTTGAACAAGCCGGAAACACGTCAGAAGGAATTCGCCTGGCTGGAATCGGTGGGGGTGAAAGGAATAAAAGTCGACTTTTTCCATCCGGACAGCACTTCCGTGATGAATTATTTTATGGATATTCTGGAAGATGCGGCAAAGTATCATTTGATGGTCAACTTTCACGGGGCTACCATTCCCCGTGGCTGGCAACGTACATATCCTCACATGATGTCGGTGGAAGGCGTGTATGGAGCTGAATGGTATAACAACAAGGAAGTGCTGACAGATAGTGCGGCTTGGCACAACTGTACGCTGCCTTTTACCCGGAACGTGGTGGGACCGATGGACTATACCCCCTGCACCTTTACCGATTCGCAGCATCCGCATATCACTTCCAACGGGCATGAACTGGCCTTGCTGGTGGTCTTTGAGTCGGCTCTTCAACATCTGGCCGACCGTCCGGAAGGATATCATGCCCAACCGGCTGAGGTACGTTCGTTCATTTCTTCTCTGCCCACTGTCTGGGAAGACACGAAATTGCTTGACGGCTATCCTTCTCACCATGTGGTCATGGCCCGGAAGAACGGCAATTGCTGGTATGTTGGTGGACTGAACGGAACCAACGAATCCATGCCGCTTGCGGTAGATTTAAGTTTCATTCCCGAAACGATCAAAGGAATCACCTTGTATGCCGATGGCCGGGAGAGCAATCAGTTTGCTGTCCGCAACCTTTCGGGTACGGAAAAGAATGTGCAAGTGGACTGTCTCCCACGAGGCGGGTTTGTGATGAAAGTGGAGGTAGAACCTCAATAAATAGTGTAAAAGTATAGGTTTTCAGTATAGCCGGCGGTATTCTTGAGGAGTCACGCCGGTTATTTTTTTGAACAGGCGGTTGAAATAAGAATAATCCTCAAAGGCCAGTCGGAAGGCAATTTCTTTGACTGCCAGTTCTTCTGTTATCAGGAGCAGCTGCGCTTTTTCTATTTTCTTTTGGTTGATGTATTGCAGAGGAGTGGTTCCCATTCCTTTTTTAAAGAGTCGGATAAAGTGGTCCTTGGACAGACAGGCAATTTCGGCAAGCTTCTCCAGTTCAATCGTTTCGGTGATATGCTTGTGGATGTAACGTACGGTTTTGACAATCCGGTTGTCTTTCATTTCGGTTTTGGGCTGGGCATGTTTCAGAAAGTGTGACAACAGTTGCAGCACGATTCCCCTCGATTCCACTTTGTCGTAAAACGCTCTTTGTCGGTTCCGGAGCAGGTTGCGCATGAGTGTCGGATTATTGTCATAAGTAGTAGGGTCGGACTTCGGGAGCATCATGTGTGGGTTGATTTCACACAGGCGCTGAAAAAGTGACAGATCAAGTGGTCCCGCTTCTATTTCTACAGGGAATGTCCAGTGTTCCAGCCAGTCGTCTTCCGAATAGTGATCTTCGTAAATATGCAGGTAGTAGTGTGTGAAAGATGAGTCGCAGATATTGGTGTGTACCGTAAAGGCCGGTATAAAATACATGTGGTTGGGGGATAGGGTGTGTATTCCGTCGGGAAGTTCTATTTGAGCTGTTCCTTCGGTGACATAGTACAAGCGTGTAAACGGGCTGTTTACATTTTTCCAGTTCCAGTCGGCGTCATGAATGGCCAACCCTATATTTAAAACGAGCGGATGCATTTGTTCTACTTGAAGATTCATAAGCAAAGGTTTTTTCGCGATAAAATTACAGGATTCTTTTTTCTTTTCCGCATGCTTTCTTCAATAATCGATATTAGTCGGTGAAAATCGACGCAGTGATATTCAGATTGTGAGATATTTGTATAGGATATCGATATTGGCCTATAAACACACAGTTTAATCCTATTTCTCTCCCGAACTTCTCCGTACATTTGTCATTATTAAAACATAAACTTCAATCGTACTTATGAAAACAAAACTCATACTAGCTTCTTTATTTTTATCTGTCAGCGGACTGGCTGCTCAAACCTATCAGGTGCCGGTTTCGGAGAAAGACGAACCGATGATGAAAGGCAAGTTCGAACCTACCTGGGCTTCGCTTGAAAGCAACTATCAGGTGCCGGAATGGTTCCGGAACGTGAAGTTTGGCATTTGGGCGCATTGGGGGCCCCAATGTGTGGAAGGTTCCGGCGACTGGATAGCCCGTTCCATGTATATTGAAGGCTCGAATGAATATAAGTTCCATGTGGAACACTATGGCCATCCGTCGGAGGTGGGTTTCAAGGACATCATTCCGTTGTGGAAGGCCGAGAAATGGGACCCCGACAAGCTGGTGGCCTTTTATAAGGAAATCGGTGCCCAGTATTTCTTTGCTTTGGGCAATCACCACGACAACATGGACTTGTGGGACAGCAAGTACCAGCCTTGGAACTCGGTAAACATGGGACCGAAAAAAGACATTCTGGCCGGATGGGAGAAAGCTGCCCGGAAATACGGGTTGTATTTCGGCATCAGTTTCCATGCCGACCATGCGTGGAGCTGGTATGAACCCTCACAGCGTCATGATACGATTGGCCCGAAAAAAGGTATTCCTTACGATGGAAAGCTGACCAAGGCCGACGGAAAAGGTAAGTGGTGGGAAGGATACGACCCGCAGGATTTGTATGCACAGAACCATCCGTTGAGTGAAAACAGTTGGGATAATGGAATGATTCACCGACAGTGGGCGTGGGGAAACGGAGTGTGCATTCCTACCCCGGAATATTGCACAAACTTCTATAACCGTACGGTAGACGCCATCAACCGTTACAATCCGGATTTGATTTATTTTGATGTGACGGTTGCTCCTTTCTATCCCATCAGTGATGCGGGACTGAAGATTGCAGCACATTTCTATAACCACAACATGGCTACACATCAGGGAAAACTGGAAGCGGTGATGTTCGGGAAGATTCTGGATGAGAACCAGCGGAAGGCATTGGTATGGGATGTGGAACGCGGGGCACCCAATCAGATTATCGATCAGCCTTGGCAGTCATGCTCCTGTATCGGCGGGTGGCATTACAATACGTCTATCTATGAGAAGAATGAATACAAGTCGGCTGCCTATGTGGCCAAACTGTTGATTGACATCGTGAGCAAGAACGGCAATCTGTTGTTGAGCGTGCCGTTGCGGGCCGATGGCACTTTCGATGAGAAGGAAGAGAAAATCTTGAAGGAGTTTGGTGAATGGATGAACATCAACAAGGAAGCCATTTACGATACGCGTCCGTGGAAGGTATTTGGCGAAGGCCCGATTGCGGAAGAAGATATTCCCTTGAATGCGCAAGGCTTCAATGAAGGTTCCTATAGTCAGGCGGGAGCCAAGGAAATCCGGTTTACCCAAACCCCGAAAGCTTTGTACGCCACCGTACTGGCCTGGCCGGAAGATGGCAAAGTGACCGTCAAGTCGCTGGCAGCTGGCAGCAAACTTTATGAAGGAAGTATTCAGCGAGTAGAGTTATTGGGATACGGAAAAGTAGATTTTGTGCGTACGGCCGAGGGTTTGCAGGTGGTGCTTCCGGCTCAGCCGTTGAACCAGATTGCCCCCGTACTGAAGATTATCAAATGATTAATGTAAAAATGAAATGGGGAAAGTAGAAGGATATCGAGTAAAAGAATATGGAATGCCTGTCAAACGTTACTGCCAGACACTGGATTTGAAGAATAATCCTGAACTGATAGCGGAATACCGGAAAATACATAGTCGTGGAGAGGCCTGGCCGGAGATTCGGGAAGGTATCCAGTCGGTTGGGATTCTGGAGATGGAGATTTACATCATCGGCAGCCGCCTGTTCATGATTGTGGAAACTCCGCTGGATTTTGACTGGGATACCGCGATGAAACGTCTGGCCCAGTTGCCCCGTCAGGCTGAATGGGAAGACCACGTGGCCCGTTTTCAGGAATGTGTGCCGGGCAGCAGCTCGGCCGAAAAATGGCGGTTGATGGAACGAATGTTTTATTTGTATGAATCTTAAATAAAATAACTATGCAATACCATGAAATTGGAAAAACGGGGATGAAAGTTTCAGCCCTGAGTTTTGGAGCTTCTTCATTGGGAGGAGTGTTCCATGACATTAAGGAAAAAGAAGCCTTGGAGGCCGTGTTTACAGCTATCGATTTGGGGATGAATTTTATTGACGTATCCCCTTATTACGGACATTACAAGGCGGAGACCGTGTTGGGAAAGGCGTTGAAGGATATTCCTCGCGACAAGTATTACCTTTCCACGAAGGTAGGACGTTACGGAAAAGATGGGGTGAACACGTGGGATTATTCCGGCAAACGGGCCACGGAGAGTGTGTACGAAAGTATGGAACGCCTCCACATTGATTACATCGATTTGATTAACGTGCATGATATCGAGTTCGCCGATTTGAACCAGGTGGTGAATGAAACTCTGCCAGCCTTGGTGGAATTGAGAGAAAAAGGGGTGGTAGGTCATGTGGGCATTACCGACCTTCAGCTGGAGAACCTGAAATGGGTGATTGACCATGCCCCGGACGGTACGGTGGAATCGGTGCTGAATTTCTGTCATCACTGCCTGTGCGACGACAAGCTGTTGGATTTCCTGGATTATTTTGAATCGAAAGGTATCGGTGTCATCAATGCTTCTCCGTTGTCTATGGGACTGCTGACAGAGAGAGGTGTTCCGGCCTGGCATCCGGCACCTCAGCCGCTGGTCGAAGCTTGCCGGAAAGCGATGGAGCATTGCAAGGCCAAGCATTATCCCATTGAGAAGCTGGCCATGCAGTATGCGGTCAGCAATCCGCGGATTACCACGACATTGTTCAGTACGGCTAATCCGCAGAATGTGAAGAAGAATGTAGCGTATGTCGAGGAGCCGATGGATGAGGAACTGGTACGTGAAGTGCGGGAAATCATCGGCGACCAGTTCCGCGTGAGCTGGGCTAATTCATAAAGGAGGAGTTGTATATGGGGTTGATTATAGATGCACATTCTCACTTGTGGTTGAGGCAGGATACGGTGGTCGATGGACTGCCTGTCCGTACCCTGGAGAATGGGCGGTCATTGTTTATGGGGGAAGTGCGTCAGATGCTTCCCCCGTTTATGACCGACGGAGTGAACAGTGCCGAGGTATTTCTGTCGAACATGAATTATGCGCAGGTGGCTGCGGCAGTGGTGACACAGGAGTTTATCGACGGTTTTCAGAATGATTATCTGGCGGAGGTGGCTGCCCGTTATCCCGACCGTTTCTTTGTGTGCGGCATGTGCGAGTTTCGCAAGCCGGGGTATTTGGAGCAGGCACGTCAGCTCATTGCTCGCGGGTTCCGGGGCATCAAGATACCGGCCCAGCGCCTGTTGCTCAAAGAAGGCCGTGTGTGGCTGAACTGTGAGGAAATGATGCAAATGTTCCATCTGATGGAACAACACGGCGTCTTGCTGTCCATTGATATGGCCGACGGGGCTACGCAGGTGGGTGAGTTGGAAGAGGTGATTCAGGAATGTCCTGACCTGAAAGTGGCCATCGGCCATTTCGGGATGGTGACCACTCCCGGTTGGACAGAGCAAATCAAGCTGGCGCGCCATCCGAATGTGCGTATTGAATCGGGCGGCATTACCTGGCTGTTCAACGATGAGTTTTACCCGTTCAAGGGGGCTATAAGGGCCATTCGGCAGGCAGCCGATCTGGTCGGCTTCGAAAAACTGATGTGGGGCTCGGACTATCCGCGTACGATTACGGCCATCACGTATCGGATGTCATACGATTTCGTGAGCAAGTCGCAGGAGCTCTCAGACGAGGAAAAATCCTTGTTCCTTGGAGAAAACGCCCGTCGTTTTTATGGCTTTCATGAGTTGCCGGAACTTCCTTATATCAAGAATATGTCGGAATAAGCGAAAAAGCAGGATACGATGAAAAACAAGAGTTATACACTTCCGCTGGCACTGGTGTTCAGTCTGTTCTTTTTGTGGGCCATCAGCAGCAACCTGTTGCCTACCATGATCCGGCAGCTGATGAAGACCTGTGAGCTGAATACCTTTGAAGCCTCTTTTACGGAAACGGCTTATTGGCTGGCTTATTTTATTTTCCCGATACCGATTGCCATGTTCATGAAGCGTTACAGCTACAAGGCCGGTATTGTGTTCGGGCTGTTTCTGGCGGCGGTGGGAGGACTGTTGTTCTTTCCGGCAGCCATCTTGAAAGAATATTGGGCGTATCTGTGCATCTTCTTCATTATTGCCACCGGAATGTGTTTCCTGGAGACGGCGGCCAATCCGTATGTCACGGCTTTGGGTGAGGCAGCCACTGCTCCCCGGCGCTTGAACCTGGCGCAGTCGTTCAACGGGCTGGGTGCCTTCATCTCGGCCATGTTCTTGAGCAAACTGGTGTTGAGCGGTACTCATTATACGCGTGAAACGTTGCCTGCGGATTATCCGGGCGGATGGGATGCCTATATCCAGTTGGAAACGGATGCCATGAAATCTCCTTATCTGGCACTGGCCGTATTGTTGCTGCTCATTGCCGTGGTCTTCCTTTTCGCCAAACTGCCGAAGATTGGTGATGAAGGACACCGGGAGGCCACCAGGGAGAAACTGATTGACTTCGGGGTATGGAAGCGGTCGCATCTGCGCTGGGGAGTAATTGCCCAATTCTTCTATAACGGCGGGCAGACAGCCATCAACAGCCTGTTCCTGGTGTATTGCTGTACGTATGCAGGCATTTCGGAAACCGTGGCTACCACGTATTTCGGATTGTATATGCTGGCCTTCCTGCTCGGACGATGGATTGGTACCGGGCTGATGATTCGTTTCCGCCCGCAGGACATGTTGCTGGTGTATGCACTGGTGAACGTTGTGCTGTGTCTGGTAGTGGCCGTGTGTGGTGGGAGGACCGGGCTGTATGCCATGCTGGGCATCTCCTTCTTTATGTCCATCATGTATCCCACCCAGTTCTCGCTGGCATTGAAAGGGTTGGGCGACCAAACCAAGAGCGGGGCCGCTTTCCTGGTGATGGCCATTGTGGGAAATGCCTGTCTGCCTCAGTTCACGGCCTATCTGATGCATGTCAATGCGCAGATGTATCATGTGGCTTATCTTGTTCCGATGGTTTGTTTCCTGTTCTGTGCCTATTATGGCTGGAAGGGATACAAGGTGTTGGATTAAAATAGAAATGTAGAATTAAAAATAAGAAAAAATGAAAGCTGTTCAAATTGCAGCTCCCCAGCAAATGGCGGTTGTGGAGATTGAAAAACCCGAACTGCACGAAGGGGAGATATTGGTAAAGATTGAGTATGTAGGTTTTTGTGGCTCTGATTTGAATACGTATCTCGGGCGGAACCCGATGGTGAAGATGCCGGTCATTCCGGGACATGAAGTCGGTGCCGTGATAGAAGCTGTAGGGGCGGGAGTACCCGACAGTTTCAAGAAGGGCATGAGTGTGACGCTGAATCCTTATACGAATTGCGGCAAGTGTGCTTCGTGCCGGAACGGACGGGTAAATGCTTGCGAGCACAACGAGACTCTCGGCGTGCAGCGCAAAGGGGTGATGTGCGAATATGCTGTACTGCCCTGGAACAAGGTGATTCCGGCAGAGGGTATTTCTGCCCGTGACTGTGCCCTGATTGAGCCGATGAGCGTGGGCTTCCACGCAGTGTCACGCGGACAGGTGGTCGACAATGAACTGGTAATGGTCATCGGTTGCGGAATGGTCGGTATGGGAGCCATCGTACGTGCGGCCTTGCGTGGCGCTACGGTGATTGCCGTCGATTTAGATGACGAGAAACTGGCTTTGGCTCGCAGAATGGGTGCTACGTATGTCATCAACTCACAGACAGAGAATGTGCACGAACGGGTGCAGGAGTATTCCGGCGGCATGGGTGCCGATGTGGTGATAGAAGCCGTGGGCAGTCCGGCCACTTATGTGATGGCTGTCGATGAAGTGGGTTTTACCGGCCGTGTGGTATGCATTGGTTATGCCAAGAGCGGGGTAGAGTTCCAGACAAAATATTTCGTACAGAAAGAGCTGGACATCCGGGGCTCACGTAATGCATTACCGGCCGATTTCCGTGCCGTGATTCACTATATGAAGGCTGGCCACTGCCCGACGGAAGAACTTATCTCCCGTATCGTAGCTCCCGAAGGGGCCGCGGAAGCCATGGCTGAATGGGCTGCTCATCCGGGAAAAGTGTTCCGTATTCTGGTAAAATTTTGAGGTGGAAAACGGGTATTGAAAAAACGCCCTTGCGTTTGTTTTCAAACGTCCTTGGGTTTGGTGTGAAACGTAAGGGCGTTTTAGGGAAAACGTACTTGTGTTTGAAGGAAAACGCAAGTGCGTTTTTTTATGCCCGAATTTTGCCTATTTGTGTTAGAAATGTTGTACTTTTATCGGGAAAATAGACATTATTTATTGAAAACACTAAAATTAGTATGCAAATGAATATCAGAAAGATGATTTTGATAGCTTGCTGCCTTTCTTCCATTTCGGTATATGCACAGCATATTCCCACGCTGGAAGAGGTGGTGAACGGAGGATTGGTGGTCACGAAGGGAGGAAGTCAGGTAAACTGGCTTTCTGACGGAGGCAAGTATTCGAAGAAAGAAAAGAATCCCGCAGGCGGATACGACATCGTGTCGTACGATGCCTCCGGAAAGGGCAAACGGGAAGTACTGATACCAGCTGCCCTGTTTGTCAAACCGGGTACTTCCGATACCTTGTCGGTCAGGAGTTTCAGCTTTGACGCTTCGCGCAAGCAGGTGCTGGTCTATACGAATACGAAGCGGGTATGGCGCTACGATACACGCGGCGATTACTGGGTGCTTGACCGGGAAACGGGCCGGTTGCGTCAGCTGGGAAAAGATTTTCCGGAGAGCAGCCTGATGTTTGCCAAGTTTTCGCCCGACGGGACGCGGGTGGCCTACGTGAGCGGGAACAATATTTATGTGGAGAATGTGGCCGACGGGAAAATCACCCAACTGACACACGATGGAAGCAGTACGATTGTGAACGGAACTTTCGACTGGGTGTATGAGGAGGAATTCTTCTGCCGGGATGGTTTCCGCTGGAGTCCCGACGGTAAATACATTGCTTATTGGCAAAGTGATACGGAAGGTACCGGCTGGTTTGATATCATCAACAATGTCGATTCTCTGTACCCGAAAATCATCCGCTTCCCTTATCCGAAGGCTGGAACCACTAATTCAGCCGTAAAGGTGGGCTATGTGGCAGCTGCCGGAGGCGAGACCACTTGGATTGATTTGCCCGGTGACCCTCGTCAGAATTACATCATGCGGATGGATTTCATTCCGGAAAGCAACGACTTGTTTATCCAGCAGATGAACCGTCCGCAGAATACAAATAAGGTATGGATTGCGACCATCGGAGGCGGTACACCGAAAAATATCTTGACCGAGACGGATGCAGCCTGGGTGGAAACCAACGACCAGGTAACCTGGTTGAAGCACAATACGTATTTTACCTGGCAGAGCGAACGGGACGGATGGCGGCATCTTTATCGGGTGAGCCGTGACGGAAAAGATATCCAGCCCATCACAAAAGGCAATTTCGACCTGATTGAGCAGGCGGGCATGGACCTGAAGAAAGGACTGGTGTATTTTATCGCCTCGCCGGACAACTACACGCAGCGTTATCTGTATTCAGCCAACCTGTTTGGCAAGGGAGAAGTGAAACGCCTTTCCCCGCTGAACGAACAGGGCCAGCACCGATACAATATCTCTCCCGACGGGAGGTACGCCGTGCATACTTTCAGTAATGCCGTCACCCCTCCGCGGATAGAGATGGTGGCCTTGCCGTCGCACAAGACCTTGTCGGTTATTGAAGAGAACAAGGAAGCATTGGCACAATATCAGCAGCTGCAGCTGCGTCCGAAGGAATTTGTCAAGACACATTCCGGTGATTTGGTACTGGATGCCTTCATGATCAAGCCGGTAGATTTCAATCCGGCAAAGAAATATCCGGTCATCATCGATGTCTATGGGGAGCCGGCCAGTTCCACGGTACAGGACGTATGGCAAGGAGGTGATATGTGGCACCAGTTCCTGGCCAATCAGGGTTACATCGTAATCAGCATCGACAATCGGGGAGCGGCTGTCCCTCGCGGACGGGAATGGCGCAAATGCATCTACGGAGAGGTGGGTACCTTTGCCTCACAGGATCAGGCACAGGGAATCCTCGATTTGGCCCGTCAGTATCCGTTCATCGATACTTCCCGCATTGGCATCACAGGCTGGAGCGGGGGAGGAAGCCAGACCCTCAACTGCATGTTCCGCTATCCGGATGTGTTCCGCACGGGGATTGCCATTGCGTTCGTAGCCGACCAGCGGTTGTACGACACCATTTACCAGGAACGCTACATGAACACGCCGCAGGCCAATCCGGAAGGCTATCGCAAAGGTTCGCCCATCTCGTATGTGGAAGGCTTGAAAGGAAACCTGCTCCTCATTCACGGCACCGGCGATGACAACGTGCATTATCAGAACTGCGAGATGCTGGTCAACGAGCTGGTGAAACACGGCAAGGTGTTCTATCAGCTGTCCTATCCGATGCGCTCGCATGCCATCAACGAGCGGGAAGGTACCACGTATCACCTGCGGAAATCCATGACGGATTATTTCCTGAAGAATCTTCCGGCAGGGGGGGAATAAGCAAGGAAAGGCTGGCTGGTGCCGGCCTTTTATGTTTGCGGATAGTCAATCGCATGTTTTGTGGCTTATTGCCTGTCACTTTTTGCCGTAAAGAACCAATTGTAGCGATTTGGTGGGGCAATGTTTGCAAGACATATAGAAAAATACTACTTTTGCGCTCTCTTAGAGAAAGGGAATGGGACTTCCCTGTTATAAACCGCTGAAAAGCTGATAGTTCCTGTGTGAGTTGGTTCTTTGACGAGAATTGGCAGGAATTATTGCGTGTTCTTCCGTCATTATCTGTCACTGTTCCACTCATTAGACTTGTTTTATTGTTTGACAGATATATGAAAGAGAAAATTAAAAACTACATTTACCGGGTGAGGTTCGAACAGGTTATTTTCGGGTATATTCTTAAATGGATACTGATTACTGCGGTGGCCGGGGCATTGATAGGTTCTGCTTCGGCATTATTGCTGTCTTCACTGAATTGGGCTACGGATTACAGAGAGAGCCATTTGTGGATAATAGGTCTTTTGCCTCTGGCGGGACTGGTTATCGGTTTGATTTATCATTATTTTGCCGGGACAGCCGCGAGAGGGAATAACTTTCTGATTGAAGAGATACACAGTGCCCATAATATCATCCCGTTCAAAATGGCTCCACTTGTCTATATAGGGACTGTGCTGACCCATTTGTTTGGTGGCTCAGCCGGTCGTGAAGGTACAGGTGTACAGATGGGAGGAGCCATTGCGGACTTCATGTCACGTGTCTTCCGAATGCATCCATACGACCGAAAGATAATGATACAAATAGGTATTGGTGCCGGATTTGCCTCTGTTTTCGGGACTCCACTTGCCGGAGCTGTATTTGCCTTGGAAGTAATCATTGTAGGCAGGATGAGATATGATGCCATACTTCCCATCTTCTTGGCTTCATTTTTTGCGAACTATGCCTGCCATGCATGGGGAATTAAACACACAGTATACCACATAACCCAAGTTCCGGAGCTGGGCGCGGATATCTTGTTGTGGGTTTTGCTGGCCAGCGTCTTTTTCGGACTGACGGCAAGACTGTTCTCGCGTTCCATTGAGTTTTGGAGCAGGACGGCAAAGAAGTATGTGGCTTATGCACCGTTTCGTCCGCTGTTTGGAGGAATATGTATCGCTTTATGCGTATGGGTTATGGGGACTACCAAATATATAGGACTTGGTGTGCCGGTGATTGTAAACTCCTTTTCTGAGACCCAGATGTGGTATGATTTCCTGCTCAAGCTGATATTGACCACGTTTACCATCGGTGTCGGATTCAAAGGGGGTGAAGTTACACCTCTTTTCTTTGTCGGAGCAACCTTGGGAAGTGCTTTGTCTGCTGTTATACCGCTGCCTTTGTCATTCATGGCTGGTATCGGTTTCGTGGCTGTATTTGCCGGAGCAACGAATACGCCTATCGCATGTACCTTCATGGGCATTGAGCTTTTTGGTGTGGAGGCGGGAATCTATTTGGGCATAGCCTGCGTGGCATCCTATCTGTTTTCAGGACACACTGGAATCTATACGGCGCAGATTGTGGGAAGTCCGAAGCATATAGCCTACTGGAAGTCAAAAAAGGGGACTACAATAGACTAAGTTCTCGTATTCTAAGAACAATACACTCAGTGTAGCTGTCCTTGGGCAGATAGGTATAACTCCCAAAGTCGTGGAGAAGCATATCGCCAAGATGAAGGCTGAAGGAACGTTCAAGCGTGTGGGACCGGATAAAGGCGGACACTGGCTGATTGTAGAAAAAACGGATTGACTTTTCCATCAGTCGCTTGTTCCCGCTGCCGTCTGTACTAACTTCTATGGACGGAGAGGACATGGGTGTCTGATGCGTGTTCTTTAACCGCAGAATTTGCGGTTTATTATCCGTATGGTAGAATGATTCAACGTAATTTCTGAGTGGTTTGAATGGAGCGCTATTAACAAGAAAGACTGCTTGAAAGTACTTCTCTCACATTATTCATATTTTTTAGAATGGAACTGCCGAGTATCCTTCTTCATCTTGATATTGGAGTGACTTACCCCATTGGCCAAACAGACAGGTGTGGTGTATGAGTGACGGGCGGTGTGTGTGGTCAGGTTCTTCTTTATCAGGCAAAGGTCGGTAATCTCTTTCGGATAGCTGTGTGTCTTTATTTCTGTCGGATAAGCTCGGCAAGATAGTGCTTGCAGCTTTCATAACGGCAAACGTTAATCAGGGCGTAGTCTTCCCCGACCAGGGCATGGCATTGGTCATTGGGCTTCTGCATGGTGCCGATAAGGGTGCGGACCGCCTCCGGTTTTTTGTTCTGTCCGAAAAAGATTTATCTCCACCTTTTGCTCCACCTCGAACGGTAATATTTTGCCGTTTTTTGCGTGCCTGGGGAAAACAAAAAATCCCGATTTCGCTTGGAAATCAGGATTTTACTATCTTTTGCTTTTCTTCAAAGTGGTGCCACCAGAAAAATCAATCCGTTTTTTCTACGACCTGCCAGTGTCCGCCTTTATCCGGTCCGATACGCTTGAGTATTCCTTCTGCCTTCATCTTGGCAATATGCTTTTCCACAGCTTTAGGGGTTATGCCTATCCGCTCGGCAAGGGCAGCTGCACTTAGTGAATTGTCTTGAGATAGCAGAGCAATAATTTTCTCCCTACTTTTCACCTTTTTCTTCCTACTTTCTGTCAGTTTCTCCCCACTTTCCGGAATATCTTCAATGGATTTCCGATAAGTTTCAATGTCATGAGTAAGATTCTTCTCCATAGTGGCAGTCATAAAATTCCGGAATATACTTAAATCTTCATTTTCCCGGGTTTCCACCAATGCTTTGATGTATTCCTCCTTATCATCCTTAAGGATTTTGGTCGGAATCAATCCAAACTCAAATTGAAGCATGTTCATTACAAGACGTGCCATTCTGCCGTTACCATCAGCCCACGGATGTATAGTCACCAAATGATAATGGGTATCAAAACTGAGCTCGTATAATTGTGCAACACTTTTGCTTGCATAATTTTTTCGTTCTTGATTCAGCCAATTGCAAAATTCCGCGAGTTTTACCGGGACTTTACTGTAATTCATATACGATTTTCCTCCAACTCCTGCCGTAACATTCAACAGGCGTAAGTCTCCCTGTGCAGATGAGAAATCCCCCAATGCAGTCTTATACTCCTGTCCGGTATTTTTCATGACAAGAGCAGAGAGACTTTTCAATAAATCAATAGTGATATCAGTATGTGCATGAGCTAATTTTATAGCAGCCTCATAAGCGTTTTTAAGATCAAGGTTCATGTTCTGCTCCGTGATACTTTTCCCTTTCAGGCTGATTCCCTGGTCGAACATGATTTGATTTTCAAGCTCAGTTATAGTCGATCCCTCGATGGCCGTGGAATGAGTAATGAGTGAATATAAATAGAACTTGTCATAATCTATCTGCTTGTCTATTTCCAATTCCCGATAAAGGGAAATCAATTTTTCAAGTTCGGTTTTCATATTATCTTCTATTTTTCACAAATATATATTTTTCTCCCTACTTTCCATTGTTTTCTCCCCACTTTATTTGCTTTTCTTCCTACTTTTTGTAATAAAAAATAGAATCTGTATCACCTATCTGTTTGACAGGTGATACAGATTCCAATAGAGTGATACCGATTTTATTCATTAAGTCTGTACGCCTCCTTGTACCCTTTCATCAGTGTCTTTTCTATGTCGGAAGCCCGGTAGAGAATCTTGCCGCCTACCTGTGTGTAAGGCAGAATGCCGTTGTTGCGGTAGTCCTGCAGAGTTCTTCGGCTTACTTTCAGCAGATATGCCACTTCCTTGTCCGTCAGCAGTTCATCGCCATAGGCAGACGGTTGCCGTTTCTCCAACACTTTTTCGAGCAGGGCCAGCAGCCTGTCGAAATTCGAGTGGAATGTCTTTACCCACTCGTGGTCCTTTTCTCTGATTTCATTACTCATACGCGTTTGATATTGGTTTATACATTATTCTTGAAACTCGTTCAAATGGTCTTGCCTTTCCAACGGGCTTCCTTGCGCTTGTCCTCCACGTTGCCGACTACCCGTTCCACATCGTCAGGACGATAGTAAGTCCGGTTCCCGATTTTGGTAAAGGCAAGCGTCCCGTTATCCCTCAGGGTCTGCAAGGTTCTCGGACTGATGCGCAACCTGCGGCAGACCTCATGGTTGTCCATCCATTCACCTGTTTCCTTCCCGCCGTGTTCACTGCACAGACTTTCCACCCGCTGCACGAAGTAATCCAGCTTGGCGGCAATCTCCTCGAAAGTCCTCTTTTCAAAGCTGATGATTTCCATTTTCTTCATTATTTTCAGTTAAACATATATTCAAAATTCCGGAAAAGGACAGGTCTTTTACAGCCGATATTCCATCATGTCTCATTGTCCTATTCTCGGCTGGAAATGTGACTGTCTTATCCTGTTCCCACTGCAAATAAAAGCAGTAGAAATCACACTGCAATGGATTTTCAGACCGGTGACGATGCGTTGCCCGGAATGACATCATGTTACATATCAACTACATACAATGAGCCTTCTTCATAAACGGAATCCGCTTGAACAATCCGGTATGGAAGAATCACTCCGGCAAATCACGGCAGGCAGCACCGACCGTCCAATCGGTATTGTGCATAGGGTAACATAATTGCCACGGTATCTCCATTTGCTTGATTCTGTTCACTATACACATTTCCTTTGCTCACGACAACGAGTCAAGGTGCGCACCGAGACCAGTGAGTAAACCGATTAAAATCAAAAATGTATGGTAACAAAAAAGAAATTGACCAAAGAAGAATGGGAGGCCATGACGGGTACGGACATGTCATTCATTCTCCCGTCAGATGGCAGTATTGAAACTGCCCTGGAATCATCCTTGAATGATACCGGAAATAGAGAACAGGCAAAGTCAGTAGAACAAGTAGAAGTTCCATTCGAGCCCCAGCAACCTCCAACAGGAAGAGAGGAAGCCGTTCCCGTATCTCAACGTCGCATAAGCAGTAGGCAGAGGAAACTTTCTCTGGACGAATACCGGAAAGCCTTTCTTCAGGTTCCGAGAATAGAAGACCGCAAGCCTGTGTTTGTTAGCGGCGAGGTACGTGACAGGCTGGACGAGTTTGTCCGAAGGTTGGGAGGACGTAAAATGAGTGTTTCCGGACTGCTTGAAAACATCGCCCGGCAGCATCTTGAAATCTACTCGGAAGACTTCGAGCAGTGGCGAAAGCTGTGACATTTTCAGGAATGACAGACTTGCTTACTGACTCCAGTCATTACTGTATTCAGACAGTCAGTAGCCGACCTGAGGGGGTAACGGACAAAACTTCAGTTTTGGGAGTTAGCGAGGTTATCTTTCGGGCATCCCGAAAAACCTCGCTCCACTCCCGAAGAGTGGAGGCAATCCGCTCCCGGTGGTCGCAGATTGTGAGAAAAAGAATAATCAGAAATCAAACGAAGAAAATATGAATGACAGAAAGAAAAACAGACCGAGAGGACGCCCCAGAGTAAGCGGAGTGTGCAAACTCAGCAAAGCCGTTACAGTGAAATTCTCGAAGATAGACTACGAGCGGCTATGCCGACGCAGCAGACAGGCCAACCTCACGCTGGCGGAATTTCTTCGCGTATCAGCCTTTGAGACGACGATAACGACCAGGCACTCTGCCGAGGAGACTGCCTTCATACGCAGCCTTACGGGTATGGCGAACAACCTGAACCAGCTGACCCGGCTGTCCCATCAGGCCGGATTCCACCGTACCCAAAGGACGGTGACAGAACTCCTTCAGAAACTCAAGGAGATTATTGTCCGGTACAGGCACGGAGAAAGGAGGCCGTCATGATTGGCAAGATCAAGAAAGGGAAATCCTTCGGCGGCTGTATCCGTTACGTGATGGGCAAGGACAGCGCGGAAATCATCGACTCCGACGGCGTACTGCTGGAAAATATCCGGGAAATAACGGACAGTTTCAACTACCAGTGTGAGCTTAATCCGAAGATAAAACAGCCTGTCGGGCATATCGCATTAAGCTTCAAGCCGGAGGACAAGGCATTGCTGACGGATGAATTTATGGCTAAAATAGCCCGGGAATACATGGAGCTGATGGGCATAAGGAACACCCAGTTCATCCTGGTTAGACACCATAACACAGACAATCCGCACTGCCACCTGGTCTACAACCGCATCGGGTATGACGGCAAGGTAATCTCTTCCCAGAGCGATTACAAACGCAATGAAATCGCCACGAAACTGCTTAAGGACAGGTACGGGCTGACATATGCCGAGGACAAGGGCAAGACTAACGTGGAGAAACTCCATGCTTCGGAACGTGTGAAATACGAAATCTTCAATGCCGTCAAGGCGGCTTTGAAGCATTCCAAAACATGGAAAGAGTTCAACGATTACCTGCTTCGCCGGGGCATCAGGTTGGAATTTGTAAAGCGTACCAGGGAGATAAAAAGGCCGGAGGACATACAGGGAATCCGGTTCACCAAGGACGGGCAGACCTTCAAGGCTTCACAAATCAGCCGGGAGTTCAGCTTTGCCAGACTGAATGCCCGGCTGGGCTGGAAGACTTCGGAATCCCAACAGAAATCCGAACGTAAGGTGCAGCAAAGGATACCGGACGGAGGCCATCTTCTCGAAAGTACGGGACCGGGACTGTTCAGCCCGACAAGCGGCACCGCTCCCGAAGAGCCGTTATCTCAGGAAGAACTCTTGCGCAGACGCAGGAAAAAGAGACAAAAAAGGAAAGGTTTCGGATTGTAGTCCGTCCTTTCCCATTCAAATTATTCATGAACATTAAAATTGCAGGAATATGAAAATGGAAGAATGTATCGAGAGCATCTTCGGATGCCTGGAAAGAATCGAGGACAAAATCAACGGGTTGTCCGTCCCCTCGCCGGAAGGCAACAGCCCGACAGTTAATAATACACAGGATGAGTTCGTGCTGAATGAAGTCCGGAAAGGTCATGAGACATTTCGCAAATTGTTGGCTCGCGTATACGAAGGCCTTGCCGCCATCAAGAACGATATGGTTTCCATGGACAGGAAAAACTCGTCACAGGAAAGACTTGGACAGGTCTTGTCGGAAATGCATAATGAACAGCGGCAGAACCAGGAGAAAGTGGAAAACCTGTTTTGTGAGACCAATGACACAATCAGGAAGAATGCCGTCAAGACAAGCAACATCAACCATCATTTCAGCCTGAGCTTGGAATCCCCGTACATCCTTGGGAGTTTTTCCGTGATGTTCGCGGCAATCGTGGCCCTGTCCGTGGCGCTCTATTTTTCGGCAAGAACAGATAACGAGCAGGCCGATAATGATCTGAAGTACCGTTATGTCAAGATGAAAGGAGAGGCTACCCCCGAGCAACTTGTGGAACTTGAGAACCTCTTTGGACCGAACCGGGATAACGAACGGATAGAACAGATGCGTGAGGACGTGGAAGCCTACGAGGAAGCGGTACGGAAACAGGCCACCCTGACCGAGCAGGCACGGCTGAAAGAACAGGCCGCGAGAGAACTGGACAGCAAGGCGAAGTCCATCAAGGACAAGTCTATTACGGACGAACCCAAAAAGTAAGCCCATGGCCAGTGTTAAGATAAAAATTAGACTTTATACAGCCATATGGCTCTTTCATTTAATACTAAAACTTCCCTGAAAGATGGGACTTATATTTAAATGAAAAAGCCATAATACTGCCGTAGATAAAGAGTGTATATGTATAATCAATCTTCTATCATTAGTGTCCACTAAAAAATCATAGAAGTTCCTTGAAATTATTGAAATTCAATTTGTTATAGGGGATTTTGGAGAGAACGGATTTGAATTTACTTTTGTGGTAATTTTCAGACCGTTATGCATAAAGACCCATATATTTTTGCCCAATTAGTTAAGTTCCTTGACCGAAGTAAATTCAATCGTATCGTTACAAAGTATGAAGGCGATAAATATATCAAAAGCTATACCTGTTGGAATCAACTACTTACGATGATGTTCGGTCAGCTATCTAATCGAGAGAGTCTCAGAGATTTGATTGTGGCTATGGAAGCTCATGCTGGAAAACTTTACCATCTAGGAATCGGGAAGTCTGTAACTCGGAGCAATCTTAGTAAGGCTAATGAGCAACGTAACTACCGCATCTTCGAAGAGTACGCAACATTCATGATTGCCGAGGATCGCAAGCGTAGAATCAATAAAATATTCGAACTTGACGGTCATGTTTATGCATTTGACTCTACAACGATTGATCTGTGCCTGTCAGTGTTTGAGTGGGCTAAATTTCGCAAACATAAAGGCGGAATAAAGTTGCATACGCTCTACGATATTGAAGCGGAAGTACCTGCATTTGTGCATATTACATCTGCCAATATTCACGATTCAAAGGCTATGTCTGAGATTCCATACGAATCAGGAGCGCATTACATATTCGACCGAGGGTATAACGATTTCAGCAACCTTAATACAATAAATCGTATAGGCGCTTTCTTCGTTGTACGAGCCAAAACAAATGTACGGATCAAGCCTAAAACCTGGAAACGAAGATTGCCGGAAGGTGTAGTTTCGGATGTAATCGGCTGCTTTACGGTTTATAAAAGTTCTAAGGATTACCCCGAAGAACTTAGAAAACTCATCGTTGAGAATCCTGAAGACGGTACACGATACATCTTTCTGACGAATAATCTTAATGCATCTGCGGAGTTAATATCATCGCTTTATCGAAACAGATGGAGTGTTGAACTGTTCTTCAAATGGATAAAACAACACCTCAGAATTAAGAAGTTTTGGGGAACATCGGAAAACGCTGTACGCATACAAATCTATTGTGCGATAATCACTTACTGCCTAGTAGCAATAGTCCAACACGATATGAAATTAGAACGCAGCATCTATGAAGTTCTCCAAATTCTCGGAATTTCTCTAACTGACAAAACACATCTCAGTGACTTGTTTGACAAATCGAATTTCAAAAATGTCAAAGACCGATATGATTCAAGTGAATCGAATTTATTTAATTT
This sequence comes from Bacteroides mediterraneensis, assembly GCF_900128455.1. Classification (GTDB taxonomy): domain Bacteria; phylum Bacteroidota; class Bacteroidia; order Bacteroidales; family Bacteroidaceae; genus Phocaeicola; species Phocaeicola mediterraneensis. The sequence goes on from NZ_LT635783.1 coordinate 336,501, forward strand.
TTAACCTTGTCCATTTTTAGTGGACAGTAGTGATCTTCTATACAAAATTCGTAATCAGATAAAAATATATCAGATTTTATATACTTTCGCTTTTTGAAGAGTAGATTTAAAGGACTTTTAAAAGAGGCGTATCATTACTCAATACAAAGCTTGATACGCCTTTTCTTTTAGAATGTTAAATTTTAATATTTTGCACACTATCACGTTCCATATAATGTTGGTTAATATCTGCTCTGTTATATCTGTTTATTATAAAAGTATAATTTTATATGCAATCGCAATGCACAGAGCGATATTTGTTGAGACATTTCTCAATTTTAGTCTTAATGCTCATTCTGTATTTATCTGGAGCTAGGACTTCAACATCAGGTCCAAAAGCTAGAATTAATTGGTCAAGTTCTCGTGTTGGTATTACTTTGATAGTAACTATGCACTTGTATTCATCAATAATTTTCTGTGAGGTGTGCAGTGGCTTTGAAACAATGTATTTAAATCGTTCTGAACTAAATTGCAAAATAATTGTTTCGGCTTCCTGTACTTCATAAGGCACCGATACCCCTACAATATCATCAAAGTAAGAGTTAAAATCCACAAGGTCATTTTTACAGAATGGTACATCACTTCTACTTATCCCTTCAATTCGGTCAAGGGCTCGGTTGACAATATAATCTCTCCCATTAATACGTCCGAATATGAACCATCTGTTATTATATTGTTTCATATAATATGGATGAAGCACATTTGTTGAACTAATGCCTGCGTGTGTTGTGTAGCTTACTTCGAGGGGCTGGTGATTGATTGTTGCGTCTATGAGAGTTGAAAGGTATTCAAGCCCTTTTAAACATGAGTTACACTGAAATGAAATAAGATTTTCTCTATCCGATTTTACTCCAAAACGAAGTTCTAGATTGGAGATAACATCTTCAAGCCAAGCATTACCAGTAACTCCACGATATTTACTAAGCATTTCAATTATCGAGCGTAAAGAATTAACCTCTTTAACCGATAGACCATTCTGGTAGATTGAATAGTTTGGCTTAGAATATCTGTAGTAGCATTTCTTTCCTCCAAATGGTTTGGCATCAAGATAGATGTTATCGGGTAGCATCTTTCTTATGGCATTTAGGTCACCTCGTAACTGACGCAACTTGATGGTAGAGTCCGAACCTTCCAATTCATAAAGATGATTGTTGACTATTTCAAGGAGATCTTCGATAGTATATTTCTTATTCCAGTCACTGAAGCATCTGTCCAGCACTTGATAACGATACTGAGCGTTTCTATTTTCTGACATTGTTAGAGTTGCTTATATGAGATGGTGTAAAGTATTCCGTTTCCTATCTGCTGTTTATTGAACAGTTCGAGATCTATATTCCAATCTTCTCTGAAATCGCGGTCGGTGCATTCAGCGTTATCTCTTCCAAATGGTGCCCATCCTTTTGCTATACCTGCATCTGGACGTATACAGACCTCTGCATTATCCGCTTTAACCGTCAGACACCGTTCATGCTCAACATAACCTGTATCTTGAATTTCCGGTTCTATTCCGGTCAGTTCAAATATAGCATCCTTCAGGAAATGATTTCTCTTCTTACCGTTGGCAAAATCTTTTATAGCATTTACTGCCACATCTGAGTCATTAATTGAGACGATATTTGTGACGATAACCTTAATTGATACCAAGACTAAGTCTGCTTCATTCTTCAGACTGGAAATCATTTTTGCCAAAAGCATACAGCCTAAGGGCGTTTTTAGGTATCTATCAGAATATTCAATAGAAACAGCCTTGCCTCGTAGGTTAGATATTATTCTATTCCAATTACCAGTTTCCGGAGCTTTCAGAGAATCAAAAAAACGACCCAACGAGCTGTGTTCTCTTATTCTATATTCGAACATAAAGGAAGAATCGTCCGATGAAAAGGCGCTCAACAGTTGCATTCTATTTATGTCGGCATAAGACAATGAATTTGGCTGTGTGGTTATGAATACATCTCCACTTCCCCAATTCTTAGAATAGGATGTATCAATATTTTTCCCAAAGTATGTTTTGACGATTCCGTCATTCATAATCACGACCATCAACGGAAATAATCCTGTCGGCAGTGTGTTTTCAAGACATTTAAAGTTGGTTTTAAATACCTCCGCAATTAAAGTTGCACTGTCAGCTGACGAGAGCGATTTTACATCTGGTACGCTTGGCAGTATAAAGGCAACGTCAACTCCTTCTAGAGATAGTTCTGTGAGAATTTTTTTAAATGGGAATGTTTCCGCATCCCATTGAGAAATGTTGTCGTCGACAAATATTCTGATACCAGAGATGTCCTTGTTCCGTGTGAGCTGATAAAACTCGGTCGTGATGTCTGATGTCACAGCATGAGAATCAGGCATTAAATAAATAATTTCCTTTGGGGCAACACGGGCCTTGACTTCCTGTCTTAACCATTCTAGAGCCTTAGGCCGGTTAAGATAGTTCGTATACCATTGCGATCTGCGATCTATAAGGCACTTCGTGCAAGACCGTTCACAGTCGCATCTTTCAAGAGTCTCCAAAGCCATTTTTAGGACTTCCTCTTTATATTCTCGGAAGAGCAATGAATAACCTGCACCACCGAGAGCAGTATCATATATGAAAATAGAATGATTTATGCCATCATAGCCGAATTCAATCTCTCCATCGTTGACTCCGAGCAGCTCCGTGAGTTTACGGCTAAGAATCACGCCGAGAGAATAGAGTGTCTCTGTGTCTTCTACCAGATTGTTGTCCTTGTCATAAAACTTGATCTCAACAAAGTCAGTCTGGTATCTTCCGACCAACAACACATGACGTCTTACTGCAGCACCGTCATTTTCGCCACCGGGACAAGAGGTCGAAGCTAGAAGATGTTTATGGTGCGACAGCATCCGCTCTGTGGAGTCTGGTGATTTTTCTGATTTCATTCTACCGCAATAAGGACAGAAAGCATATCCATACCCACTCGTTCCTTTATTATAAAAGAGAATCTCAGACCTTGGCGTTGAACAGCGGATAGACATTTTTGCAGAATTTGTCTTCAGAAGCCAGGCATCCATTTCAAGCAAAATAGGCTGAATGAAATTCATACTGCCGAGAGAGTCCATTTTTCGTGTCGGGGTCGAATCCCATGCTACGGAGAATGCAGCAGGTTCAACGACCTCTGTAAAACGCTGATCTGTCGATAGTGAGATGTCCTTTATGCCATGCATAGTTCCATGCCGACCGCACTTGGGACAATCCGTCTTAGCACTTCCATAGATAATAGTTGTATAACCACAATGAGTGCAATTTTGTATGATATACCTTGAAGTGCTGTCATCGTATTTTGTCTTCAGACGAATACCATTGGGCTCATAGACCCATTCGTTTTTCACTACTGGATTACCGGGAGCATAAGAGGAGATGGCCTGACTTATATGCAATGTCGGTGAGTTACCGTCAACCTTTTCCTTACCGCCTAGCAGACACTCAACTAGTCCTAAGGGTAAACCTGCACTTGGCAGAAAAGAATTTTCAGCAAGATATGACAACATCGAGGTCTTTAAAAGATTTTCCTCTTGTTTCTCTATAGCTTTGATAGCATTGGTCGTTCCTGATTCATTCTTCAGAGATTCAATCGCCTTTGCAAGAGCTCCTTTATGAGCATCAAAGACATTGTAAACAGCAACAATGTCTTTCTTGACTACTTGTGCGGCATCCGCCAATGTTATCTGAGCAAGACTTGTTCCCTTGATTAATTTTGAATATGGTTCTTGAAGACGTTCAACCTTTCCGCTGATTACACTATCAATATAATTTAGAAACTTATCAAAGAAAGACATCCCTTCTGCCGTGACAAAAAAATCCCTAAGAGTTGCCGTAACCCTGATTCCCCCTTGATCTGCTACAAAGGATGCGAATACCATCGCATTAACATGACGTTGAATCAACTGACGGCTTTCCAATTTTAACAACGGAGTTTCTGTTACATGTGTAATCGGATAATCTGGATTGTTCCATGTATGAGTTCCAATAGGATTGGGAGCACAAACAGTTAAAGCCAAAGCTTTAGTTTCATTTCTTCGCCCTGCACGTCCCGTACGCTGAAGGTAGTTTGATGATTTTGGCGGCACATTATTCATGACGACTTCTGTAATACCACCAATATCAACCCCCATCTCCATTGTTGTTGAGCAAGAAAGAATATTGATTTTCCCCTCATTAAACTCTCTTTCGTATCGGTCAAGATCTTCTGACGATTGCTGAGCAGAATGTTCAGCCGATATAAAAATCGGTTTTGAAGCAAATACTCTGGAGTTCATAACCCCGAACACACCAGCAGCCTTTTGTTCAAAGAAGTTCTTCTCAATCCATTCCATGACATTCTTTTCTGTCTGATCCGCAGACTTGAATGGGAAAAGCGGATTTACAAACTCCGTCTTGATTTTGAATCTATCGAAATTTTCACGACCGATGTAACCGTTCATTCTTGGGCTATAGCCACAGAACGGTGCATCTATAATAACATTGTCAACAGGACAGAGATAACCTTTTTCGATAAGTTGCAGCTTAACTTTATCCCCCATGAGATCGAGCATATATCCTTGATTTTCTACATCTGTTGCTTCAAGAACATTTTGTCTCAGAAAATCCCATGCGGCATCAAGCATTGAGTTGATGTCAGCAATCTTTATCTGATTGATTTGAGAAATATCATCATAACCTAGAACTGCACATAGAAGAAGAACGAGTCTATTCTGATTCTCATTAATACCTTTTGAACTTACATTGACTTTAAACCATTTCGATACAGGGCTCCCATTCTTCCTCAGTTCTGAATTTGAAGGATATATAGGAGAACAGTACTTATTTTGTGTAAGGTAATCTTTATAAGCTCCAGAAAGCATATAATGACGACCTCCACGAATGACATAATCCATACAAATCTTGAGAAAATTCTGCCAGTCGGTGTCTGTACATCTTTTCTGAAGGAGTGCTGGGCATTTCGCATTTTTAAGTGCTGGATAGACAAGACGTACGAATCCCATCGTTTCCAATGAGTTCGCCCGTTTAGGAATCCATCCGAATTGGTCGACAAGAAGTGCTTTCAGATAGTCCGTTGCATTCTTGAAATTTTTTCTGCCACGTGCTTTATCAACATGTTCATACAACTTCTTGAAATTTGAGTCATTTTCAAGAGACTGGCTTATTTGCCCCCATGACACCTCCTCTGGATTGGGGATTACTGGTGTGCCATTCTTTTTTTCTTCAAGTCGTTTAAATTTTTCAAAAAGTAAGGTCGGAAGATGTTCCCGAATACTCAGATATGCATTGTATTCTGCTTCCTCATCAGGAGTCAGACCACCAGGTTTCACATCATTCAAACGCATGTCGGCAAGTTTATGAAAAATGGAAGCTCGAATCCATGAACGTTCTACATCCTGATTAAGTCCCATCGCAGAACGTGCAGACCCTTGACGACTATCGGTAAATGTTATATACTTTCGGCCTTCATATACAACGTCTGCGTCATTACTGTCAATGGGTTCAGCATTATCAAGAAGCAATGTTGCTAAAGTACGTCCAATTTGAGTAGCACTTATTCTGAGATAATCAAGGTTTTTAAACTCGCTGAGATTATTGCCACAATGAGGACAAAGAACGTGATTATCTCCTGAGTGTCGAAGAGATTGATATATTATAGGAATACTTTCTTCACTTTTTAAAGAAGTAAAACACTTGTTGCTTCTATTGTCTTCAGGGACAAGTTCTATTTTACCATTCCGATGATTGAAGATGTGATATGTTCTATTCGCATTTTTCCTTAGACATGCTTTCTTCGGAATGGCGAAAAAGAAGCGAGAAAAGCCATCCGCCTCATTTTGCTCAACATCTTCTATATTTCCCATATCTTCCAAATCAATGAGATCTTCCTTTTGCTCATAGAAAAGACTCTTGTCAAGATCAATTACATTGGTGTGCATCCTAAATCCCTTAGTTGTGCTTGTTTCACCCACTATAATGGGAGAGCCGCAAGACGAACATGTAGCAAGTTCCAGCATCTTTGATTTACAAACTGGACAATTCATATTTTGATATGTTGTCAGACTTCCTATCGACAATCTATATCCCTTATGACGCTGACAATCGGGATTGGTGCAAACATACACTCCACTTATCGATCTAACAAATAAATGAGCACGTGTTGGCAATAAAGCTCCAAGGCCGCCTCCTTTGTTTATACCTTTCATTTTTTCCCCGAGAGCATCTATTATTTCCAATGAGGTATCCACATTTTTCCCAATTCCTTTATCAAGCATACGACCGATTTCCTTTGCTTTCAATACCGGCGAAGAGTTAAGCTTTTTTCTCAACTTCTCAATATCAGAATAACTCAATTCGATACTAAACTTTTTGTTTATTTTGGACAATTGATCTTCTGCAATTCCCTTGTTTAGTTCTGGAATAATGCGCTTGCCACTAATTATTTTTATATCTTCAAATGGTTTTCCAGTGAGTTGAGACACAAAAGTTTTTAGCTTTATCGTCGTTTTGGGGTCACTTTCATCCCCGATAGTCGCTGATGTTACAGCAAAATTCACTTGATCAATAGTTACGCCAAAAGCATCTAGTACACGACGGATTTGCAATGATAATTCAGCGGCTGAAGAGCCAGTATAAGTATGTGCTTCATCTAAAAGAATCCATTTGAGCTTCCCTTTGGATTTTTCCAAGATTTCACGGTCTTCTGCTCGTACCAACATATAGTTGAGCATAGTTGGATTAGTAAAGAGAATCTGAGGCGGAGTTTTCCTTATTTGAGGCCTTGTTACGAGCTGTGGATAATGAGATGCAGTATATCTGTCAGACCGATTTTCTTTGTCGGTTTCTCCATTATATATCGCATAGGTAACCTTTTCGGGAAGAGCTTTGCACCAAGCATGAATACGTTTCTGTTGGCTTTTCATCAGTGCATTCAAAGGATAAAGAAATATGGCCTGAACACAATTTTTTTCATTGGTTTTAGCCAAATCTTGCAACACTGGTATCATAAAACACTCTGTTTTACCTGATCCTGTTCCGGTAGTCACGACAATGGTTTGTGGTCGAGAAGAAAGCATAGTTCTCCAGCTTTCTGTTTGATGCTTATAAGGATGCCTGTCTAATGGAAATCTCAAATCCTTGTCAACTTCTTCGCTACTCAGTGCATTAACAAATGAAGAAGTTAACAATCTGAGTTTAGAAGAATGTTCCTCAAAACTGTCGGCACTCTCCTCCCAAGGGAATATTGATTGGAATACAGGTTCTGCAAAAAGAGGCTCATCCTTAGTCAAAATCCTCTTGATATATTCTTGTTCTTGGGCTTGACCCTTGAACCAAAGAGAGGCAAGAGAATCTATTAATAATTCCTTGGCCTTATTGTAGAATGAAAAATAATTCATATTCATTTGTTTACAATTTGTTTTACTGTCCCAATGAATATCTCACTGTAGGTTTCTTTAAAGTATTTTCGGTAAAAATTAGTGATACGAGCATAGTCTCGACTTTCCAATAAAAAAAGATTTGTGCGATTTTTTACTTGTGCGAAGTTTTCCGCAGCACACATTGCGGACTCAATCATTACACGATAGGACTTGTGCATCTCTTGATCTACATAATATTTATTTTGAAGTACAAATCGGGTTAGAGGTAGGTCTATATTGTTATCTGTACACCCATGTATTTTTGATTTAAATTGATTTATGTCCGCTCTTGAGAAAATCCTGGCATTTCCGATATTCCCTCCCGCAACATATTGGGTAAGTTCAGACGCAACTTCTGCAGATAGTGTAGCGTTGAAAAGTGCATTTATCAGTTCTGTAATCTCACCTAATTTTGTATTCATTATATTAATGAGTGTTGGAGGAAGCGAACGTATGAAACTCTCAATACATTTTCCCCACACAGTGTGCGGAATCCAATGTACTGCAATGTTTAATTCATCTTCAAAACGGTCAATTTCTTGAATGAGAACGTCGGAAGCGCCATTAATCCAACAAGCTAATATTAAGTTAACCAATAATTTAGGCTCACAACCAATAGCTTTGAAAGCATTATATGTGGTAAATGGAAGATTAAATTCTGAAATAATACGGAATGCTTTTACTGTCTTTGCCCAATACTCGCCGGCAAAAACATCATCCTTGCAAAGCCTTTCACTCCAAAGTATTGTGTTAGCAGCAGACATCTCTCCACGTACTTCCGAACTGTAATCTTCTTGTTCAAAATTGTAATACTTAGGAACAAGCCTGCGAGAACTTTCGGGACCAGAGAAAAGAATTGCTTCCGAATTCAAAAGCTCATCAGGAATTGTAAACAAGTTCATTTGTCGATTATACGGCTCAAGCTTTATCTGCACTAATTCAGCTGGTTTTATATTTTCTGAAACCGGCAATGCATATACATCACCGTCATATATGAAATCGGAAGTGTCTTCGCTGGTATAATCTGTGATTCGAATTTTATCTGAACTCAACTCACTATCAAGAACAAATTTTCTTATATAGATGCGTTTGTCAAATATTTTTAGTTCTATGGAACTACTACGGTCAAAAGTATTTGCACCATATAATTGAAACATTCTTGCAAACAAATCACGATAATCGGATAATGGAACTATACCTTCAATTACTGGACTCTTAAGATGCTTGATTGTATTGTCATCCTTTATTTTATCAGATTTGTAAGTTACATCTATCATACCAGACTGTCCATGACTGATTATATTAAAATATCTCAGGTTATCATAAGATATGATTTTTCCCGATGGCACAATTTTCCCTTCCAAATCAGATATTACTATACCCTCAAACGGTGCTACAACAGATACTTTCAAAGGAGGATTATTCTCGGCAATTATTTTCAAATTACACGTAGGAGAATATTTAGAAGCACAGGCATCTCTGGAAATCCTCCAGGTATTTTTATCCGTCATTTCAACAGATAAGTTTTCGCATTCATCAACTTTTGCAGAGATAACATGGCGAGAATATAGGTGTAGCTCTGTGGAAAACATTGTTTCGTTGCGAGAGACAAATGTCATATCGTCTATGAAATAAAATGTTTCCATCACGTATTTATTGTCAGGAAATTCAACCTTGATATCAACAAGTCCAAATGGCAAAAGGCATGAATTGGACAAATTCCGCCACTCAGCCTTACTATTATGAACACGATATTTAGGCTTGATATTCCCGACTCTAGTGCCAGTTTGGTCAAAAACGCTTATTACTGGAATGCGAGTCAATAACTTAAAATTAGATTGCTCTACCCATTGTATATATGTACCTCTGAATTCAGCGCTATAAGGCGTGAACTCATTGGTTATGGTTATATCCTCATTCGACATGCAATTGTGTAAATCTACTTTATCAGTAAACTTAATCGCCGAATAAAGTTCTCCATTTAGTAATAGATTGTGACTACCATCACACTTCCAATTAGTGGAGAAAACAGCTATATTATTTTCAGCATTCGCTGTCGATTTCAAAGAATATACATTATCATCAAGCATTTGGAAAACCTGAGGGCATTCAAAATTCGGAGGATAACTACCACATAAAGTTGGAAACAATCTGTCATCGTTGTCACACCTGATCTTAACTTCAACTACAGGTTCTCCACTCCACTTTATATCATTTGCTACGCCAACAGTTATACGAGAATATATCGCACCGATAACCTCTCCTTTGTCATCTTTAACTAGGGATTTTCTTACATACTTTCCAACAAGTATACCAGAGACAAACACATCGAAGGTGTAGCACGATTGATAGTTTAGACCTTCAATAGATTTTGATGAAATCTCTTTTACTATATTTAAATTGACAAAAAGATTTGCAGTTTTACTTGAGGTCAAACGAAGTTTCCAACTTAGAGAAAGTGGTTTGGTTCTATGTTCACTCTTAACTCGCCGGTATTCTCTTTTTAAGGATTTAGTCAGTTCCGACAAAGAGGAATCCGTATCATCATATGGTAGCCAGCGGTCTTCTTCGGATATGATTGCATGAGCAATCTGTAATGAAACATCGTAAATATTGTCATTTTTGAACGCTTTCCCAAGATAAGCTATACAATTAAAATTCTTGATTAAATCTATATTATTATCATCCCAATCAATATTTATTGAAGACAATTCTTCAACCAATCCAATGAGAAAACGTGAAAACCCGCTAAGATTAGTTCCGTTCTTTATGTAATTTACAGGAAGACCTCCTTGATTTAGTAAAGTTCTAAAATATTCATTCCCCTTGAGAGAGTGAATAAATGCAAATCCATGACTTTTAAGCCCATGACGTGCAGCTTTATATAGTTGCTCCCAACAATAATGAGGCAGTCCTAATCCGACTGCAACATCTTCTCTGGAAGGAATTCCTCCATTATAGTCTCTTCTCCACCATTCAGCGTAACACAAGGCCGCCTCTATTCCAAAATCTTCTAATCGATACGCATTTTGGACAAGAGTCTCCTTTAAGTTTGTATATTCTTCCTCGGTTAATTTAAGTTTCCAAAGGGGCATATCTGGGGTTATGGACGGTCTGTTACGAGTATCCAAAATCCTCATCAAAACAACATGCTGTTCACTATTGCATATATTAACCATGTTCTAAAAATCAATTGGTTTATGTTATGTAGGTCGGCGGCATTGCTGCCGCTTTCCCCATTAAGAACTGTACGTGCGACTTTCACCGCATACAGCTCCGATAATTCTAAATTTAATTCTCATAAAATTAAATCGGCTCGTAATCATCTTTCGATGACTTGTTTCCGATAAAGTTTTCTTTACGCACGTCGACGGGCACTTTTGAGTTTCCGCCTTTCGAAGTATTCGTCCCATACTGGGTCAAACGGATTGGCTTCGCATTTTATCTTTATGTGTCGCTTGATTGGAATCTCAGTCAGTTGTTGTAATGTGAACTTCTCCTTTATTCCTCCACATTCATATACAAATCCGAAAATCCAATTTCTGCCACCTTCATGTATAAAATACTTCTTTCTTATCCATTTCCTTGACTTGTTGGTATGTCTGTTATATGACCATCTTTTAAGCTGGTTTATTAAGATATGGTCGCATCGGCAGAACACCTCCTTTGATACCACATGGCTGTAGTAGTTGCCCCATCCCCTTATTATAGGATTGAGTTTCTCTATCAACTCCTGCTGGGATAGTGACTTACCTTTGGTCAGCACAACCTCATGCAGCTTGTCAGTGAAGCGTTTCTGACTTTTCTTTGACGGCTTTATTAACAATGTTCCGTTGTACTTCCGTACATTGAACCCTAAAAAGTCAAATCCTTCACTGATGTGTGTTATCAGTGTCTTCTCCTCGGATAGTGTAAGCCCTCTTTCCTTTAAAAAGGCTGTCAACATTTCCTTTATTTCAAGTAATGTTTCCCTTTTATCGGCTGTGACAATGAAGTCGTCCGCATATCTTACAAGATTGACTTTGGGACAGTACAGTTTTCCATTGACATAATTTGCCTTGTACTTCTCTTTGAGCATTCTTTCCATGCCGTCCAGAGTTGCATTCGCAAGTGTCGGTGATATGATACCACCCTGCGGTGTCCCTTCAAGTGTCGGTTGAAGCAGTTTGTTGAACACAACTCCACTTTTAAGCCATTTCCTTAATATCTGCCTGTCGATTCGTACGTTATCGAGAAGCCAATCGTGGCTGATATGGTCGAAGCAGCCTTTTATGTCTCCCTCCAATATCCATTCGGGAGAGCAATCCCTGCTTAGCCATCTGTGGAGTGCATCTATCGCATCTGCCGTGCTTCTGAACTTTCTGAATCCGTAAGAGTTTGCATCCGCTTCACTCTCCGTTATGGGTTCCAATGCCATAAGGTACAGTGCCTGCATGGCTCTGTCTTTCATGGTCGGTATCCCTAACGGTCTTGTCTTGCCGTTTGCCTTGGGTATGTTGACCCTTTTCAATGGGAGGGCTTTATATCCTTTCCGTGTCAAAGAACGTATAGCTTCTATTCTCTTAGCATCGGTGTCCCACTTTATGTGGTCAACCCCTGCCGTGCGTTTGCCTTTATTGGAGGTCACTTTCCTTATCGCCAGTGCCTTGGCCTCGAACGAAGTGACAAGTAGGTGCTGCAAGGCTTTCACCTTGTTGTACCTCTTTTCTGTATGAGCCTTTGCTATTCGGACTTGCAGCTTTCTGACCTTGCACTCACACTTATGAAAGTCAATGTCTTTCCATGCAGTGTTATACTTGGCTGAAGATGCACACTCGGCTTTCGCCTCGCTCCTTTGCTGTTTCTTCATTTCGTTAAAGTTCTACAATCGTTTCACAAAGAATTACCCTGCGGAAGTCTGCCTGCTTTCGCATGAGGTGACGTTAAAACCTCTATCCTCCGCATTACACGGAAGCGTTCGCTTTCTCCGCAATCCTTTACCCGCACCTCATTAGGCTTCTCTTGCGATTGGCTTACCTGCTGTATAGCTATAGGCAGGAGAAATACGGGCTTACCAAGTTCCGTACAAGTAACTGACGACCGACTTAGAGTCCGCCCTTCCACCGGCAGTGCTGTATCCGTGTAGTCCTAAAAACCAGAGAACTATCCTGACTGCATGCCTTTTGGCTATAGCTTGTTAATATCCGTAAGCTATTTCTTTATTACGATGGTGCAGCGGTTCACATCTGTTACTCATATCGGTCAGCCTAACAGCCTATACATTGGATATTTCTGCATAGAACCATATTGTCAAGAGGGCTTCGCACCAAACAATTACTCGTAAAGCACGCCTCTTTAGGCTACTGTTGACGGAACAACAGGTTCAGACATCATGCTGAACAATTACTTGTACGACTTCTTGTCGCACAATCTTTTGTAAAGATAGCGCAATTCTGTGCAATCACAATGCACAGTAAACAAAAAATCCAAGATGGATACATTTCTTTCCATGTATTGATAAATGACTTAGTTACTAGACTCACTTAAATTTGTTGGTATTGCAATAGATTTGGAGCGATAATCGAAAATAAGAAGTCAAAGCAATAAACGATTTTACCAAAATTCTGCAATGAAGATATAGAGAAAGTAGACACTGGACATTATCCATATTTTGCAGTCCATCTAGCTTTTCTCCAAAGGCAAGGGATGATTTAAAAACTAATATGCACAGTATTGTTCTTCGTTTGAAAAGCTTGTTTACTATTCCTTTTTCCCTAACAATTGTTTTGGCAATTATAGAAATACTCCGTATTTTTGCATTTAATAGAGCGTTCTTTTGGTTAATGCAAAACAAGAAAAATATAGAACTTCGCTCGTTTCTAAATCGTTACCTGTTAAAAAATATATTCTTATAAACTGCTTATTTTCAGTGTGTAGGATAAATGGTGATGCCTAGCAACATGTGTAGTCAGGTTCTTCTTTATCAAACACAGGTCGGCAATCTCTTTCAGGTAGCTGTTCATCTTCTGATTGCAGGGGACAGGCAGTAATACTCCTTTCTTTTTGCAGGCAGGATAATCTGCATATTTTCTCAGGATTTCCAAAGGAATATCCAACAGCGGGATATTACACATGTTCTTTGTTTTCTGACGTGGCTTTCTGATCCACAGGTTTCCATTGTTGTCTTTTACGATATGCTCAGGGGAAAGTTGTTGCACGTCGATGAAAGCCAGACCGGTAAAGGCGGCGAAAATAAAAACATCACGGACTACGGTGATTCGCTCCAGAGGAAACTCCTTGTGGTAGATAGTCAGCAGTTCGTCCATGGTAAGAAATTCACGGATTACTTCTTTTTCGTGGAATTTGATACCGATAAACGGGTCTTTGGCTATCCATTCATTGGCCAGTGCCAGATTAGTAATCTTCTTCAGACACTTCATATAACGGATGACGGTATTCTGCTGACATTCCTTTTCCGTTTTCAGATAAAATTCAAAGGCACGTACCAGCTCACCGTTGACTTCCGCCAGCGGCAGATCATCCTTTCCGTATTTCTGTCTGATAAGTTCGGCAAGATAGCGCTTACAGCTTTCATAACGGCGAATGGTAATCAGGGCGTAGTCTTTACCGACCAGGGCACGGCATTGGTCATTGTGTTCCTGCATGGTGCCGATGAGGGTGCGGACCGCTTCCGGTTCTTTGTCTTGTCCGAAAAATATTTCCTGCAACAGACGCGCTGTTATAGGCTGGTTCTGTTCTTCCAGCTCACAAAAAATCTGATGTAATTTGATTCTCGCATTTTCGATATAGGCATTCAGATCGCATGATTTGCGGCTTTTTCCTCTGGCAGATTCCTTTGCCTGACTCCAGAGAGACGGATCAATGCTTTTACGGATGTTGTTTTCAACTCGCGTACCATCTACTGTAATACGCATACAAACGGATGCTTCTCCGTTTTTCAGCAGCTTGGTCTTCTTCAAGAAGAAAAGCACATTGAATGAACTTCTTTTCATTTTTCCTACAGTTTTTAGTTTGTACAAAAGTAGGAAACCGAACCCGTTTTCTTGCTATGCAAAATATTGACAATCAGTGAAAAAGAGCCTAATTCGGTGGAGATTTTTGCTCCACCTTTTATCTCCACCTTTTGCTCCACCTCAAACGGTAATATTTTGCCGTTTTTTGCGTGCCTGGAGAAAACAAAAAATCCCGATTTCGCTTGGAAATCAGGATTTTACTATCTTTTGCTTTTCTTCAAAGTGGTGCCACCAGGAATCGAACCGGGGACACAAGGATTTTCAGTCCTTTGCTCTACCAACTGAGCTATGGCACCATTGTTTCTTGTTTGCGGTTGCAAAGGTACGTAAACTTTTGAAACCTGCAAACTTTTCAGTAGAAAAAATGCGTTTTTTGTGTAAAAAGAGGCTTTCTGTATGCAAAATGCACGGATGTTGCACAAAAAAAACTTCCTTTTCGCTCCGAAGAAAAGTCGGATTGCGAAAAGGAAGGTCTTATTTCCCGGTTGTAAGATAATTTTATCCTTTCAATGGATTCCAGCCTTGCGCTTTCAGTTCCAGCTCGTTGCCGTCGCGGGTGACCAGTGCACAGCCCAGTTCAGGTTTGGTGATATGACCGATGATTTTGACATCCTTCATCTGGGCTACCGTTTCGTGGGCCGTTAATGGTACGGTGAAGAGCAGTTCGTAGTCCTCGCCGCCATTCAGGGCACAGGTGCTCAGGTTCATGTTGAACTCTTCGGCCATGACAGCTGTCTGGTAGTCGATGGGGATACGCTCCTCATAGACCCGGCAACCTACGTGACTCTGTGAGCAGATGTGCATCAGTTCGGACGACAGACCGTCGGAGATGTCCATCATAGCCGTAGGCCGAAGACCGGCTTTGGCCAGACTTTCTACGATGTCCTTGCGGGCTTCCGGTTTCAGGAAGCGTTCCAGCAGGTATTCCTTTCCGGCAAAGTCGGGTTGTACGTCCTTTTCGCCCTGGAACACGGCCTTCTCGCGTTCCATCAGTTGCAGGCCCATGTAGGCGGCTCCGAGGTCACCCGATACACAGATGAGGTCGGTTTCCTTGGCGCCGTTGCGATAGACCACCTTGTCCTTGTCGGCTTCCCCGATACAGGTGATGGAGATGGCCAGACCTGTGACGGAAGAGGTGGTGTCGCCACCCACGAGGTCCACGTGATGCTGTTCGCAGGCCAGGCGCAGGCCGTCGTAGAAGTCTTCCAGGTCTTCGATGCAGAAACGCTTGGAGACAGCCAGTGAGACGGTAATCTGTTTCGGTGTACCGTTCATGGCGTAGATATCGGAGAAGTTCACCATGCCCGATTTATATCCCAGGTGCTTCAGCGGGGTATAGACCAGGTCGAAGTGTACGCCTTCCATCAGCAGGTCGGTGGTGACCAGTACCTGCTTGCCGGGAAACTCCAATACGGCGGCATCGTCGCCCACTCCGTATTTCGTTTCCGGATTTTGCAGTTTGATGTCTTGGGTGAGGTGCTTGATGAGGCCAAATTCACCCAAGGTGGAGATTTCAGTTCTGTTTCCTTCGTGCATAGTATTTTTACGCTCTGTTGATAAGTTCTCTCATAATGGTGGTCATGCGGGGCTGTGCTTCATCGGCTGCCTTCTGCACTTCTTCGTGGGATACTTCCACAATCTTGCCTTCCACGCCCAAGTCGGTGATGACCGATACGCCGAACACCTTGATGCCGCAATGGTTGGCCACGATGACTTCCGGTACGGTAGACATACCTACGGCGTCCGCGCCCAGGATACGGAACATCTTGTATTCCGACGGGGTTTCAAACGTAGGTCCTTGCGTACCGATGTACACGCCTTGTTGTACTTTGATGCCCTTTTCCTCTGCAATTTCCAGGGCTTTGGCTATCAGTTCCTTGGAATATGCCTCGCTCATGTCCGGGAAACGGGGTCCGTAGTCGATGTTCTTGCCGCGAAGCGGATGTTCGGGGAAGAAGTTGATGTGGTCGGTGATAATCATCAGGTCACCGATTTCGAAATCCGGGTTCGTGCCTCCTGCAGCGTTCGATACGAACAAGGTCTTGATGCCCAGTTCACGCATCACACGCACGGGGAAAGTCACTTCCTTCATGGAATAGCCTTCGTAAAAATGAAAGCGTCCTTGCATGGCCATGATATCTTTGTTGCCCAATTTCCCGAAAATCAGCTTGCCGCTGTGTCCTTCGACGGTGGAAACCGGGAAGTTCGGAATCTCCGAATAGTTGATTTCATACTTGTCGGTGATTTCATGCACCAGACTGCCCAGGCCCGTGCCCAGGATGATGGCTGTTTCGGGATGAGTGTGCATCTTCGCCTTCAGGAAGGCGGCGGTTTCTTGAATTTTTTCTAACATACTCAATGATTTTGGGGTTAAATACTAGTTCTCCTTTGTGCAGGAACTCCACTTCTATGGGGAGCACATAAATATAGGGTTTCAGTTCGTCGGCGAGCTGCGGGTGGCCGATGAGCCGCGAAGCATCCTTTTCGGTGGTCAGGATGAGGCGGCGGGCTACGGGCAGCCGGTGGAACCGTTGTGCAATCTGTCGCATGTCGGTGCCGTCAAAATTGTGGTGGTCGCCGAAGAGCAGGGGAGTGACGCGGGCGGCGTGGCGGTCGACTTCCTCCAACAGAGGGGCCGGTGAGGCGATGCCGGTAACCAGCAACACTTCTCTTTCTTTCAGCATGTCGAGCGGCTGTGCAGGGGTATCGGCAAACAGTGGATACAGCTTTCCGTAGACCAGAGTCGTGAAGCATACTTCCTGACGGGGAAGGGGGCGGATACGCTGCCGGATACGTGTACAGTCTTCCAGGCTGAGGCCCGGCGGACATTTGGTCACCACGAGCAGGTCGGCCCGTTGTTTGCCGCTGGCAGGTTCCCGCAATCGTCCGGCAGGCAGAAGCTGGTCACATTCCACGGGACGGTGGTAATCCATCAGCAGGATGCTCAGACCCGGCTGTACGTAGCGGTGTTGAAAGGCATCATCCAGCAGGATGACTTCCGTATCGGGTGCTCCTTCCGGTGCTGTCAGTCGGCGGATACCTTCGCAGCGGTCTCCGTCCACGGCGATACGGATGTCGGGAAACTTGCGGGCCATCTGATAAGGCTCATCTCCGATGTCCTCCATGCGGGAGGCAGGAGAGGCCAGCACGAAGCCTTTCGATTTCCGCTTGTAGCCCCGGCTCAGCACGGCCAGCCGGAACGACTGGTGCAGTAGGCGGATAAGGTATTCCGTATGAGGTGTTTTCCCGGTGCCGCCTACGGTCAGGTTACCGATGCAGATGACAGGCAGCGGAAAGCGTTCCTGCCGGAGCAGTCCCCGGTCGAACAGAAGGTTCCGTACCCTCACCCCGATGCCGTAGAGGACACTGAAGGGCCACAGTCCCCAATATATCTTGCATTTTCCATTCATGCACGTGCCTCCGCTTATTGGATGTGGAGGTCGAACGGCAGGCGGGCCTGCAGACGGTCAGATTCTCCGATGTGGCGTATCCAGTCGAAACTGCGGTAGTAATCGCCGAAGGTCTCCTGCAGCTGGCTGTGGATATAGCGGTCGGTACGGGTGTTCAGCAGTTCCGTCAGGAAGTCCTGTTTGCCGGGATAACTTTTCAGTGTATAGTTTTTCACTTTCCCCAGTTGGGCAGCCAGTTGGATGGCGGTATCCAGTCCGCCCAGTTCGTCCACCAGTTTCAGGTCTTTGGCCATGCTGCCCGTCCATACGCGTCCTTCCGCAATCTTGCAGAGCTCTTCCAGCGGAATGTTCCGTCCTTCGGCACAGCGTTTTGTGAACAGGGCATATCCCTGGTTCACCATCTGCTGCATCAGGGCCGATTCTTCCGCATTGAACGGGCGGCTCATGCTGCCCATGTCGGCCATCTTATGAGTTTTGACTCCGTCGAAATGGAGTCCCAGTTTGTTGTTCAGTAGTTCTGACGCATCGGGCACCATACCGAAGATGCCGATGGAGCCGGTCAGGGTGGTCGGTTCGGCCACAATCTTGCTGGCGGCACATGAGATGTAGTAGCCGCCGGAAGCCGCATAGTCACCCATGGATACTACCACCGGTTTTTCTGCTTTCAGCAAAGTGACTTCCCGCCAGATTTGTTCCGACCCGTAGGCACTTCCGCCCGGAGAGTTCACGCGGAGCACTACGGCTTTTACATTCTTGTCCTTGCGCAAGTCGCGCAGGTCTTTGGCCACTTTCTCGGAGTTGATGCCTTCGTCGTACGACGAGCCGTTGTCGATTTCTCCGTAAGCGTAATATACTGCCACTACGTCGCGGGTCTTGCTTTTCGGGACAGCCGGCTTGACGCGGGTCATTTCGTCCAGACTCAAGGTCTGGAGGTCTTCGTCGTCCGACAGGCCAGTGAGCGATTTCAGGTAGCTGAGCACTTCATCCTGGTACATCAGCGTGTCGGCCAGTCCGCAGCGCACATAAGTCTCTGCCGGTTGCAAGTCCATGTTTCGGTCGGCCAGCAGGTTCAGGGAGTCGGCCGACAGGTGTCTGGAGTCGGCCACATCGTTCAGGAGGCTGTTCCAGGTAGATTCCAAGAAAGCCTGCGTCTGTTCGCGGTTGGCCGGACTCATCTCGGTGCTGGTGAGCGGTTCCACAGCCGATTTGTAGGTACCCACCCGGAAAATCTGCATCTTCACGCCGATTTTGGCAAGGAAATCTTTCAAAAACATGGTTTCACTGGCCAGTCCATGCCAGGACAAGCTGCCCACGGGATTGACGATGACCTTGTCGGCTACGCTGGCCAGGTAGTATCCGCCCTGCGTGTAAGCATCGGCGTAGGCAACCAGAAACTTGCCACTTGTTTTGAAGTCGGCCAGTGCCCGGTGAATGGCCTGCAAGGAGGCGGCCGAACAAGCCAGTGCTCCAGTGTGCAGGTAGATTCCCTTAATCTGGTCGTTTTCCTTGGCCTTCTGGATAGAGTTCAGAATATCTTCCAGTCCGTAGGTGGAAATCTGGTCTTCAAAGAACTGGTCGATGGGGCTGGGCTGATACCGTTCCTCTACGGTTCCTTTCAAGTCGAGGGTAAATACGGAATTTGCCGGGACGATGGTCTCGGTATCAGACGAAATCAACATGCCGGCCAGTACGCTTATTCCCAAGATGATAAAGATGAACCCGCAAATCAGCACACCCGTAATGGTGGCCAAGGTACTTCGAAGAAATTCTTTCATGATAAGTCGTTTTAGGATTGATAAACAAAGTTATTCTTTTTGCCTGAGAAAAACAAAGATGCGGCTGCTTAAATTTCTTTTTGCCGGTTTACCGGCATCTTGTTTTAAAAAATTTCGATGCTTTTTAAAGGGAGGAGTTAATTAATATAATATATAGGTGGGCGGGAGGGGCTTTTTAGGGAAGTCTGATATAAAAAATGTGAAAATTTTTATAACTAATTGTTTTGCAGTGTGTTAGGTGGTGGCAACCTGTATGCGAACCCTTGCAGAAATTTTCTTGTCGCAGAATGGGGTCGAAAGGGGGGGAGAAAACCTCTTTGCGTTTGTTCCAAAACTCTTCGACGTTTTCCTTTAAACGCACTTGCGTTTCGGTTCAAACGCACTTATGTTTGAGGGAAAACGTCCTTGCGTTTTTTGCGAAGTGGACTAAAATAACTTCCGATTTATTTTGTTTTTTTACGGAACTTCCCCAATTTTGCCAAAATTGATTTTGTGAACTTTAAATGAATACGATATGGCAGAAGAAATGATTGTCAAGGAGCTGGACGATGTGGTTGTCCGTTTTTCGGGTGACTCCGGCGATGGAATGCAGTTGGCCGGCAATATGTTTTCGAATATTTCGGCAACCGAAGGAAATGATATCAGTACCTTCCCGGACTATCCGGCCGATATCCGTGCCCCGCAAGGTTCATTGACGGGAGTATCCGGCTTCCAGGTACACATTGGTTCTGGAAAAGTGTACACTCCGGGCGACAAGTGCGATGTGCTGGTTGCCATGAATCCGGCCGCTTTGAAAACACAATATAAGTTTTGTAAACCTCAGGCCGTCATCATTATCGATTCCGACTCGTTTACCAAACGTGATTTGGAAAAAGCGAAATTCTCGCTCGAAAATCCGTTCTCCGAACTGGGCATCAAGAACGAGGTGGTATCGGCTTCCATCACGACTATGTGCAAGGAAAGCCTGAAAGACAGCGGTCTGGACAACAAGTCCATCCTGCGCACCAAGAACATGTTTGCTCTGGGACTGGTGTGCTGGCTGTTCCATCGCGACATCGCGGTGGGCGAGAAAATCCTGCGCGAGAAATTTGCCAAGAAACCTGAAATAGCCGAAGCCAACGTGAAGGTGCTGTACGATGGCTATCACTTCGGCGAAAACACTCATGCATCGGTCTCCATCAGCTACACGGTGCCGAGCAAGGCACAGAAACAGCCGGGACGCTACATGGACATCAACGGCAACAAGGCCACGGCCTATGGATTGATGGCGGCGGCTGAAAAAGCGGGCTTGCAGCTCTATCTGGGTTCTTATCCGATTACCCCGGCTACAGACATCCTGCATGAGCTGGCCAAGCACAAATCGCTGGGTGTGAAGACTGTGCAGTGTGAGGATGAGATTGCCGGCTGTGCTTCTGCCGTAGGCGCTTCGTTTGCCGGAGCTTTGGCCGTGACCACGACTTCCGGACCGGGTATCTGCCTGAAGAGTGAGGCCATGAACCTGGCGGTGATTACGGAACTGCCGCTGGTGATTGTGGACGTGCAGCGCGGCGGACCTTCCACCGGACTACCGACAAAATCGGAACAGACCGACTTGCTGCAGGTTTTGTTTGGGCGTAACGGTGAAAGTCCGATGCCTGTCATCGCGGCTTCTTCGCCGACCGACTGCTTTGACGCGGCTTATTGGGCTTGCAAGATTGCCTTGGAGCACATGACGCCGGTGGTGCTGCTGACGGATGCCTACATTGCCAACGGCTCGGCGGCATGGCGTCTGCCCGACCTGAAAGAGTATCCTTCCATCTGTCCGCCTTACGTGAAACCAGAAATGGCGGATTCCTGGACACCGTTCTTGCGTGACCCGCAGACGGGGGTACGTTACTGGGCGACTCCGGGCATGCCGGGCTTCATGCACCGCATTGGCGGATTGGAGAAGAGCAATGAAACCGGAGCTATCTCAACCGAACCGGAGAACCATTTCCTGATGACCAAGTTGCGTGCCGAAAAGGTGGAAAAGATTGCCGATTCGCTTCCTCCTCTCACAGTTGAAGGTGATTCCGATGCGGATTTGCTGATTGTGGGATTCGGAGGTACGTACGGTCACTTGCATTCCGCCATGGACCAGTTGAATGCCATGGGCAAGAAAACGGCGCTGGCACATTTCCGCGTGATTAATCCGTTGCCGAAAAACACGGCGGAAGTGCTGCGGAAGTACAAGACTATTGTGGTGGCCGAGCAAAACATGGGACAGCTGGCAGGCTATCTCCGCATGAAAGTGGAGGGTATCCATCTGCATCAGTTCAACCAGGTGAAAGGCCAGCCGTTCGTCGTGAAGGAACTGGTAGAGGCGTTCAGCCAACTTTTTTAATGATTCATCAATAAATGTTCTGGAGGAATAACCATGAGTGAAACAAAATATACGGCAGCAGATTATAAGTTCGGACAGCCGCGCTGGTGTCCGGGTTGCGGCGACCACGCTTTCTTGAATTCTTTTCACAAGGCTCTGGCCGAACTGGGAGTGCCGCCCCATGAAATTGCGGTGATTTCCGGCATCGGATGTTCTTCGCGTTTGCCTTATTACATGAATACGTATGGCATGCACACCATCCACGGACGTGCAGCGGCCATTGCCACCGGAGCCAAGGTAGCCAACCCGAATCTGACCATCTGGCAGATTTCCGGCGATGGCGACGGACTGGCCATCGGCGGTAACCATTTCATCCACGCCATCCGCCGTAATGTGGATATCAACATTGTGTTGTTGAACAACCGTATCTACGGATTGACCAAGGGACAGTATTCGCCGACTTCGGCCCGTGGTTTCGTGAGCAAATCTTCTCCTTACGGGACGGTGGAAGATCCTTTCCGCCCGGCAGAACTGTGCTTTGGAGCCCGTGGACGTTTCTTTGCCCGTTGTGCGGCAGTCGATGGAGGTCCTTCCATTGAAGTGTTGAAAGCCGCTGCCCGCCACAAAGGTACGTCGGTGGTGGAAGTGCTGCAGAACTGTGTCATCTTCAACGACGGTACGCACAATGCCGTGGCCAAGAAGGAAGACCGTGAGCGAAACGCCATTTACCTGGAGCACGGCAAGCCGATGTTGTTCGGTCCGAACAAAGAATTCGGTCTGATGCAGGAAGGTTTCGGTCTGAAGGTGGTGAAGCTGGGAGAAAACGGGGTGACGGAAAAAGACATCCTGGTGCACGATGCCCATTGTGAGGACCACACCTTGCAGCTGAAGCTGGCTTTGATGGAAGGTCCGGATTTCCCGATTGCTTTGGGGGTAATCCGCGACGTGGAGGCACCGACCTACGATGCAGCAGTGGAAGCCCAGATAGAGGAGGTTTCAGCCAAGAAAAAATACCACACGTTTGCCGAGTTGCTCGAAACGAACGATACGTGGGAGATTAAATAAGCGAAATGAGATAAGATAAAAGGAGCCGATAAGGCATTGCTCCTAATCTGGAAGTGTAGTATCTCAAAGAGGCCGTTTCAATGTGGTTTGAGACGGCCTCTTTGAGATTACGTCTTTTTGGGGTGGTTTATTCAGTTGCAATGCTATCTTTTGTGACTTGTATGGAGTCTTTTTGGGTTCTGTATAGCCTTCCTTTTGTATCGTCTCCTAGTAAGTTACTCAACTCGTCTAGTTCTTTTTGGCTGATACCCAGTACTTTCTTGTTCTTTTCGTTTAATTCCTCCACTGCATCCATTATATTGTAGATTACTGGTACAAAAAGATTCAATTTAAGATAAACTGCCATTATTTCTGGATTCTTTAAATAGGATTTTGCAACTTTGTACACATCATATTCAGTGTATTGAGTCATAATGTCGGCTGTATTTTTGTAACTGTATTGTGAAAGTTTTTGCTCTATCTCAGTAATACGCTTTTCACTCATATCTAGAAAACTATAGCAGTTGCTGATTCGACCTATTACTTTCTCGTCATCCAGAAATTCCCAGACTTCAAAACTGCTCGAAAAGATTTCTTCAGATTTTGTATCCTGTGCCCTGGAATTTTCATAAAGCAACAGGTTTATGCATTGGCTTAAAGAATCTTCTGGCAGTTCGTCAAGCTTATCGGGCATATATGACTGTAATTTCGCGTAAACGGAATCTTTCATCATCAGTTGTTCACAGCTGTTGGTTATGCTGTTTAAGCGCACGTCAATGTTGTGAAGTGTGATTTTCGCAATTTTACGTGTCATCTCTTTTTGGTTCTCCATTTGCTGCCAATAGGTGATTCCTACGGTCAGCACGATACCTAGGATGGTACCGAAAGTAGAAGCTAAAGCATTCATCCACCATTCCGAAAGATGGAACATTTTCTTGAAATTTGTCATTGTTGTTCGTTTTAAAAATGATAAAGATGGTTATCGGTAGTCATGCCGTGGCAGGCCTTTTGGGGACCTGCCGGTTTTATTCTTTTTCTCCATAGCACAAATCGCCGGCGTCTCCCAGTCCCGGTACGATGTACGAGTGGGCGTTGAGTTCCGGGTCAATGGCACCGCACCACACTGTAGTCTTTTCTGCAGGGAATACTTTTTTGATATGTTCGATGGCTTGGCGGCTGGCAATGACCGAAGCAATGTGTATGTGTGCCGGTTCCCCTTTGGTGAGCAGTGCCTCGTAGGCCAGTTCCATGGAACTGCCGGTGGCCAGCATCGGGTCGGTGAGAATCAGAATCTTGCCGTCCAGGCGGGGCGAAGCGATGTATTCGATGTGAATGTCGAAGTTATCTTCATCGATGTATTTGCGATAGGCCGACACGAATGCGTTTTCGGCATGGTCAAAGTAGTTGAGAAAACCCTGATGCAGCGGGAGTCCGGCACGGAGGATGGTAGCCACCACCGGCTGTTCGGCGGGAATGTTCTCTACCGCTGTGGCCAGCGGAGTTTGTATGGAAACCGGATGGTAGGGAAGGGTGCGGCTGATTTCGTAGGCCATGATTTCGCCCACCCGTTCGATGTTCCGACGGAAGCGGAGCGAATCGCCTTGTACATGTACGTTACGGATTTCAGACAGGAACTGGTTAAAGAGGGTGTTGGTTTGGTTAAAGTTGATTATTTTCATAAACATTTTCAGGTGCTTAGGGGTTGTATAATTAAATTTTCGGGCTGCAAAGAAACAAAATAAAATTGATTTGTAATGTAGATTTGGCAAATTTGTTATACAAGTATAAATCTTTGAATGATTACGGATTTTTTTCAGTAATAAATTCTTTGAATAAAAAATAACTACTACTTTTGTAGCGCCTAAAACAAAGAGATGTTGAAGAGCAGAAATGGAGAGAAATTAGGCTTATGCTAAGGTAGAGAAATAAACATTTGATATAATAACCAAATTAATCATTTGAACAATGGCAAATTTAGATCTTACTAAGTACGGTATCACTGGAACCGTAGAAATCGTACACAATCCTTCTTACGACGTATTGTTCGCTGAAGAAACAAAAGCTGGTCTGGAAGGTTATGAAAAAGGTCAGGTAACTGAACTGGGTGCAGTAAACGTAATGACTGGTATCTACACTGGTCGTTCTCCTAAAGATAAATTCTTGGTAAAAGACGCTACAAGTGAAAACACTGTATGGTGGACTTCTGAAGAATACAAAAACGATAACAAACCTGTTACTACTGAAACTTGGAATGCTTTGAAGGCTTTGGCTTCAAAAGAATTGTCAAACAAGAAGTTGTATGTAGTTGATGGTTACTGCGGTGCAAACGAAGCTACTCGCTTGAAAGTTCGTTTCATCATGGAAGTTGCATGGCAGGCTCACTTCGTAACTAACATGTTCATCCGTCCTTCTAAAGAAGAACTGGAATCATTCGAACCTGACTTCGTTGTTTACAACGCTTCTAAGGCTAAAGTTGAAAACTACAAAGAACTGGGTCTGAACTCAGAAACTGCAGTTGTCTTCAACTTGACTACTAAGGAACAGGTCATCCTGAACACTTGGTACGGTGGTGAAATGAAGAAAGGTATGTTCTCTATGATGAACTACTTCAACCCGTTGCGTGGTATCGCTTCTATGCACTGTTCTGCTAACACAGACAAAGAAGGCAAGAGCTCAGCTATCTTCTTCGGTCTGTCTGGTACAGGTAAGACAACTTTGTCTACTGACCCGAAACGTCTGTTGATCGGTGATGACGAACACGGATGGGATAACGAAGGTGTATTCAACTACGAAGGTGGTTGCTACGCTAAGGTTATCAACTTGGATAAGGAATCTGAACCGGATATCTACAACGCCATCAAACGTGACGCTTTGCTGGAAAACGTAACTGTAGATGCTAACGGCAAGATTGACTTCGCTGACAAGAGCGTAACTGAAAACACTCGTGTTTCTTATCCTATCTACCACATCAACAACATCGTTAAACCGGTTTCTAAAGGTCCTCACGCAAAACAAGTTATCTTCTTGTCTGCTGATGCATTCGGTGTATTGCCTCCAGTATCTATCTTGAACGAAGAACAGGCTCAGTACTACTTCCTGTCAGGATTTACTGCTAAGTTGGCTGGTACAGAACGTGGTATCACTGAACCGACTCCGACATTCTCTGCTTGCTTCGGTGCTGCTTTCTTGTCATTGCACCCAACTAAATATGCAGAAGAATTGGTTAAGAAGATGAAGATGACTGGTGCAAAAGCATACTTGGTTAACACTGGTTGGAACGGAACTGGCAAACGTATTTCTATCCGTGATACTCGTGGTATCATCGACGCTATCCTGGATGGTTCTATCGAAAAAGCTCCGACTAAGACTATTCCTTACTTCGACTTCGTTGTTCCGACTGAATTGCCGGGTGTTGATCCGAAGATCTTGGATCCGCGTGACACTTACGACTGCGCTTGCAAGTGGGAAGAAAAAGCTAAAGACTTGGCTGCTCGCTTCATCAAGAACTTCGCTAAGTTCACTGGTAACGAAGCTGGTAAAGCTTTGGTTGCTGCTGGTCCGAAATTGTAATTCTGACTTACAAATTCTTAAATATGAAAGCGGTTTCCTTCGGGGAACCGCTTTTTTTGTTATATTTGGTCGGATGGCGGCAGGGATAGCGGGAAACTTGTCGTCGGGAGAAGAGGAAAAACGGCTGTTCTGACAGCTGGTGTGGGGAAGAGAACGAAAGAAATTGAAGATTGAGCTAATCAAAGATAAAGCGTATGAAAAAGATGATTTATTCGATGCTGGGGGCAGGCTTGCTCTGTCTTTCCAGCTGTGGCGGTCAGACACAGCAATCACAGCCGGCTGCCGAGAACGAGGCTGACAGTACGAATCAGGTTATAGAGACCATCATGGCACGTCGCAGCGTGCGGAAGTATCTGCCACAACCGGTAAATCGGGATACGATGCAGGTGATTCTGGACTGTGGTATTAATGCGCCTAACGGACAGAACAAACAGTCGTGGGCAATCCGGGTAGTAGACAATCCGGAATTCATCAATGGTCTGACAGAGGTGTACAAGAAAGCTAATCCCAAAGCGGCTGAAGACCCTGATTTCCGGAATATGTTCCGCAATGCACCGACGGTGGTGTTTATTGCCAACGACACCGCCTACGATTTCTCACAAGTGGATTGTGGACTGTTGGGTGAGAACATGATTCTTTCTGCCTGGTCTATGGGCATCGGTTCCTGCTGCCTGGGTGGTCCCATACGTTTCATGAAGACCGACCCCGGAGCCGCAGAATACCTGAAACGTCTGAACATTCCCGAAGGATATGACCTGTTGTATTGCATTGCCTTCGGATATCCGGATGAATCGCCGGCTGCCAAGCCTCGTGATGCATCGAAAGTGATGTTTGTGGAGTAATAATGTGTTATCGCGCTCCCAAATCATCGTAAGAAGATTGTAGAATCGCTTTCCCCAGTTCTGTGCGTCGTGCGTTCGGAGCTGGGGATTCTATTAATGCCTTGCCGGAGTTGTTGTCTATCAGGGTGACGCCGGTACTGTCGCAGAAGGCAAAGCCGTTGTTGTAGGTGTAGTAGGCAAAGGGGTATTTGTAATCCTTGCCCAGCACGTTGCGGCTGAAGTTGAATTCTTTGTGGCTGAGTCCCAGCTGTGCCAGCAGGGTAGCGGCCATGTCGCTTTGGTTCATCAGCTTGTCGATGACCCTGGGTTGCTTTACGGCACCGCCCAGCCAGAGCATCGGGATGTGATGGATGCGCGGGTCGTGCACCAGTCCCTCTTCCGGATAATAGAAGCCATGGTCCGGCAGGCAGACAATGAGCAGGTTCTTCCATTGTGGAAGCGCCTTGAGCTTGTCGATGAATTTTCCCAGGCAGTCGTCCGTAAAGGCGAAGGCATTGGGAATCTTCTCGTTCAGGCGATGGTAAGGCACCTCGAAAGGTTCGTGGCTGCTGAGAGTCAGAAAGGCCGTGTGCCAAGGCTGGTTGCCTGTGCGTGCCTTTATCTGTTGGTAGAGATATTCAAAAGTGATGTCATCGTTCACTCCCCATGGATTCTGTCGCTCCTCCAGACTGAAATCCACATCGGCCGTGAGATGCTGGTAACCACTGCTTAACAGGTAGCTCTTCATGTTGGTAAAGTTGATGTCACCCCCGTACAGAAAGTCGGTGGCATAACCTTGCTCCCGCAGCTTCCCGGCAATGGAAGGCAGCGTACGGCTCTTGGCCGGTGACTTCATGACCGACACGGTAGGGAAACTCTGGTAGCCGCTGAAGGTGCAGACCGTGCCCCGGTCGGTGCGGAAACTGTTGGCGTAACAGTTCGTGAAAAAGACTCCCTCCTTGCTCAGCCGTTCCAGGTTGGGGCTGACATCCGGGAGACCTCCCAGCGATTCCACAAACACCCCTCCGAAGCTCTCCATCAGGACAATCAGTACGTTGGGGCGTTGCGTGTTCAGCAGGGATACCGTGTTTTCTCCGGTGTCGGTATACAATCCGTCGAACAGGCTGGCCCGTTTTTCCTCGTCAAAGAAATTGAACTGCTGGGCGAAATCGGTCGTCTTGCTGATGGACGACAGCAGGCTGAAATCCGGATTGACCGCCGAGTGGTTCAGGAACTCGTTGTCGCAGAAATACGCCTGTCCTACGTTACTGGTAGATTCGGTGACACCGCCTCGGATGATGATGAAGAGGATACCTCCCAGCAGAATCGTGACCAGACTGCCTGTGAGACGTTTGCGGACCTGCGGCACTTGGGGGAGTTGGGCTGGCGTCATTTTATACAGTCCCCACGTGAGCAGGGCCGACAATATCAGGATACATAGCACCCGTATCAGGATGAAACCGACCGACACACTGGCCATGGCATTTTTCGGAGAGTCCAGATAGAGGAAGATGGAGGCATCGAGCTTGAATCCCCAGAACGGATACAGGGCCATGTCGCCGATGAAGACGAGGGTGGTAGCCAGTGCAATCAGCGCATAGTAGCCCACGAGGAGCTTTCGCAGCGGGAAACGGCGGAACCAGATACTCACCAGGATAATCAGCCAAGGGAGAGCGGTGAGATAACCCGTGGTGGCTGCATCGAGGGTAAAGCCGTGATACAGCACTTTCAGGTAGTCCACGAAGGATACCCCTTTCTCGCAAGCTCCGTTGTAGAGCATGAACACTGGTTTCTGAAGCAGGAAATAGCCTAAAATAGCGGCAAAAATACATCCCAGGTAAGCAAGTCTCTTTTTCATCTGTCTAGGTCTGATTATTTACGTCCGAAATCGGCGGGGACTTCCCCCCATGATTCTGTTTCCCATTTGCGCAAGGGAGTGGTGTAGGTGTTTTCCTTCAGCCATTTCTCTGCCCGTTCAATCAGCTGGAACAGGGTTTCGGTCTTGGCATTGCGTTCCAGTTTGGTCTTGCATTTCTTCTGTTTCACCCACAGGAGGGCGTTGCGGCTGTCGGAGTAGAGAGGCATGTCCAGCTGCTTCTGTTTAAGAAGGGCCAGCCCATGTACGATGGCCAGAAACTCTCCTATGTTGTTGGTGCCATACACCGGTCCGAAATGGAAAATCTCCTGTCCGGTAAGCAGATACACTCCACGGTATTCCATGGGGCCGGGGTTTCCACTGCAGGCCGCATCTACTGCCAGGCAGTTCAGGTCGAAATTTTCCGGAAGCTGTTTGGCGGAAGGTTCTTTGGGAGCCGAAGTCCGGTGGCGTTGCAGGTACACGTGTGCCGGAGTGGCAAAAGCCTGTGCGGCTTCTTCTTCTGTGTCGAATGATTTATAGATGGCTCCTTTGTATCCTTGGATTTGCAGCCGGCATTCAGTCCAGGAAGCATACACCCCCGGATTCACACCCTTCCACACTACATAGAATTTTTGTTTCGCCATAAAAAGATAAGGAGGTTAAAAAAGTCGGGTGGCTCCCTCGCCACCCGCTATTTTCAAATGAATTACATGCGTTCAGGCACTTCGATGCCCAGCAAGCCCATGGCCAGCTTGACAATCTTTCCTACGTTCTGACTCAATGCCAGACGGAAAATCTTCACAGCCTCGTTCTCTTCACGCAGAATACTGAAATCGTGATAGAACTGGTTGTATTCCTTCACCAGGTCGTAGGCATAGTTGGCCAGGATAGACGGGTTGTAGTCCGTCCCCGCCTGTTTTACCACGTTGGGGAAGTCGGCCAGCATCTGAATCAGTGCTTCTTCCTTGGTGCTCAGTTCGATACCTTCCGGAATCGCAGCCGGAATCTGTATACCGGCTTCTGCGGCCTTGCGGAGGATAGACTGGATACGTGCGTAAGTGTACTGGATGAACGGTCCCGTATTTCCGTTGAAGTCGATGGATTCCTTCGGGTTGAATGTCATGTTCTTGCGGGCATCCACTTTCAGGATGAAATACTTCAAGGCACCCAGTCCCACGATACGGGCGATGTCATCGGCCTCTTCCTTCGTCAGTCCGTCCAGTTTGCCCAGTTCGCTGCTGGTTTCCTTGGCCGTTTCAATCATGGCTTCCATCAGGTCGTCCGCATCGACTACGGTACCTTCGCGGCTCTTCATCTTACCTTCTGGCAGTTCCACCATACCGTAGGAGAAGTGAACCAAGTCCTTGCCCCATTCGAAGCCCAGCTTGTCGAGCAGGATAGACAACACCTGGAAGTGATAGTTCTGTTCGTTACCTACCACGTAAATCATCTTGTTGATGGGATAATCCTGGAAGCGCAGCTTGGCTGTACCGATGTCCTGTGTCATGTAGACCGAAGTACCGTCTGCACGGAGCAGCAGTTTCTGGTCCAGTCCTTCCGGAGTGAGGTCAGCCCATACAGAGCCGTCTTCCTTGCGGTAGAAGAGTCCTTTTTCCAGTCCTTCCAATACCTTGGCCTTTCCTTCCAGGTAAGTCTGTGATTCGTAATATATCTTGTCGAAGCTGACGCCCATCATCTTGTACGTCTCATCAAAGCCGGCATATACCCAGTCGTTCATCTTCTTCCAGAGCGCGCGTACTTCCGGGTCGTTGGCTTCCCATTTGCGGAGCATCTCGCGGGCTTCCAGCATCAGCGGAGAGTTGGCTTCTGCCTGAGCCTTGGCTTCTTCCTCGTTCATGCCTTCCGCTTCATACTTTGCCATCAGTTCTTTCACTTCCGCCTTGTAGTGCTTGTCGAACGCCACGTAGTAATCGCCAATCAGGTGGTCACCCTTCTTTCCGGAGGATTCCGGAGTCTCGCCGTTGCCATATTTCAGCCAAGCCAGCATGGACTTGCAGATATGGATACCGCGGTCGTTTACAATGTTGGTTTTCACCACCTTGTTGCCGTTGGCCGCCATGATGTTGGCCAGGGCGTTACCCAGCAGGTTGTTGCGCACGTGTCCCAGGTGGAGCGGTTTGTTGGTGTTCGGAGAAGAATATTCAATCATCACCAGCGGCGCATTGTCGGCAGCTTTCTGGATACCCCATTGACTGTCCGCCTGGATGCGGTTCAGCAAGTCAATCCATACGCTCGAAGCGATGGTCAGGTTCAGGAATCCCTTGATTACGTTGTAGCTGGCAATGGCAGGCTCATGCTGCTTCAGGTACTCTCCAATTTCCTGTGCGGTCTGTTCCGGACCTTTCTTGGACATTTTCAGGAAAGGGAAGACAACCAGTGTGAGGTGGCCTTCAAACTCTTTCTTGGTCTTCTGCAGCTGTACCATCTTGGCGGGAACTTCCTGCCCGTACAACTCCTTCACGCCGTTGATTACGGACGCCGTCAGTTTATCTTCTATTTTCATGCGTGTATGTAGTTTTATGATAATCCGTTCAATGGCGCAAAGATAGTGAATTTATTTCGTTCTTCCGACAGGGTGTTTCTTCTATTTGTGTTTTGTATTATTGTATCAGTTTGCTGCGTCCGTACCGTGACACGATGAATCCATAGTGCTCTCATAGGTACATTGTCGGGGGAATCAGGCGTCCGGCTCTTCCTTGGTGGGAGGAAGGTTTTGTGAATCCTTTTTCCAGGTCGAGGGAGAACAGCCTTCCTTTATCTTGAATTGCTTGCTGAAGTGGGCAAGGTCGGCAAAGCCTACCTGCTCGGCTACCTCGGCCAGACTGATGTCCGGATTACTGCGTATCCGGAGTTTGGCTTCTTCAATCCGCAATCCGTTAATCCATCCGTTGAAGTTTGTGTGGAAGGTTTCGTTGATGAAGTTTGAAAGGTATGTACGGTTGACGCCTATTTCCTTGCTTATGTCCTGAATGGTAAGGCTGGGATGAAGATAACTTTTGTCGGCCATCCATTCATTCAGTTTCTCTTCTATCTTTTCATAGTTCCATTTGTAGCTCTTTTTTGTCTGCAGCGCAGAAGAAGGAGTGGAAGAAGGTTGTTGCGTTTCTGGCTCCTCTTGTTGTTTCACTAGCGGGAAATCGGCTATGAAGATACCATAGTTATGATATTGCAGGGCGAACACGATGTAGAATATGGTGTAAATGCCTGTGAATATCAGTTGGCTGATGAAGTGGGGATAGATATTTATAATCACGGAGAGAGCGAAGACGGCACACAATCCGATAAGAAGCGGGTGTACTCTCTTTTTTAAATAAGGCATACGATCAGGGTGTACCTGTACCCAACGTTTGGAGATACGAAGATACACATGGACATAGAGGAACAACAGGCTGACGTAGCAGGTCATAAGTATATAGTAAAAAATACTTCCTGTTTGTCCGTCCATGCCAAAATAATAAATCAGGTTGGCAGCAGCCAGCAGAAGTGTATAAATCAACTGCCGCCGCAGGAAGCCCTCCAGCCTGTGCCCTATATATATAGGGAAGGTGATGGCCCAAAGAAACAGCAGGGCCTGGATGGGGGCCAGGCTCTGGATAAAGAAGGCTTTCAGTGTCTCATGATAATTTTCAGTAGAGAATGCAATGCCCAATGAGGTCACGCCTACCAGTGCGTAGGCTGCTTCTACATAAATCCGGCTCTGTTTGCTGCGGGTGCTCATTTCTCCTTTCGGTACTCTGGAGAAGTGGAGAAAAAGGGCGAGCAGCAAATTACTGATGCCGGAGAATGTTTCCATAGTAAAAAAAACTTTGTCCATGACTTGTTGTTTTTCGTTTGTAGTAGCGAAACCAATTAAGTCCTTGTTGGATTAGCTCCTTACTCCCGTCTTGCTTGTCAGAATATATACAAAGGCTCCATTTATCTTTTCGCAAAGTAAATTTAATAAATAGACAACTCTTTTTTTGTCGTTTTTTTGTTAATATTTACTATTGACAAAGAATGAATAGTTATCCGATGGATTTTCGTGACTATTCAGGCAAAAAAATTGCTATGACAATGGCGCAAGAACTTGTCATTCAATAAAATTATTCTACATTTTTTCTCCAGACGGAAGGAGATACTCCCTCATGCAGCTTGAATTGCTTGCTGAAATGAGCCAAATCGGTGAAACCGATTCGTTCGGCTATTTCCGACAAGTTACGCTTGGGAGACTGCTTGATGAGTATCTTAGCTTCTTCTATGCGTAGACGATTAATCCACAAGTTAAAATTCACCCCATACGTGGTGTTGATGTGATTGGACAGATAAGTTCTGTTGATTCCAATAATTTTGCTTAACTGGATGATGGTTACTCGAGCGTTTAAAAAACCCTTTTTTTCAATCCATTCTGCCAGTCTGTCTTTGATTACTTCATTCTTTTTCATAGTTTCTATTTTTCCTCGAAAGTAAGAAGTTTTAAAATTTTATGGAAAGACAAAATGTCCGATTTGGGAATATTTGTCTGTATCCAGTGATTAAGTGGTTAAAAATATATACTATCCGGTCTTTAATTTACTGATAGATTAATGTGGAAAGATAATCCTCGGCCAGTACTTCATTGGCTATATCGAGCAATTGGGAGGTGGTGAGGCTTTCAATCCGTTTAAATACCTCCTCTTTTTCCTCGTAGGTCTGGTAGTGGAGGAAGCATTTTCCCATGTTGAGAGCATTGTTCTCAAAGTTGTCGCCAGCCACTCCTATCTGTCCGATAATTTGCTTCTGGGCCGCATGGAGCTGCAAGCTTGTCAGCGACTTGTCGCGAATCCTTTTGAGTTCTTTATGCACCAGCGAAATGCAACGTGCCGTATCGTGCGGGTCGCAGCCAAAGTAGATGCAGAACGTACCGGTGTCTGTGTAGGAGGTGAGGTTCGACTCTACATTGTAGACCAGGCCTTTTTTCTCGCGCAGGGAAACGTTGAGTCGGCTGTTCATGCCAGGGCCTCCCAGGATATTGTTGAGCAGGTAAAGTCCTGTACGTCGTTCGTCGTAAGCATGATAGCCCCTTCCTCCTATCATGACGTGTGCCTGATGGGTGTCCTTGTGAAGTGTCAGCTGACGGGGGCGGTAGGCGGCAGGCTGTGTACGCAGCTGTTTTTCTCCATTAAAGAGAGGAAGGTCTGCCGTGACCTTTTCCAACGTGCGGATGACTTTGGAGAAGGGAATATCGCCTTGCACAAAGAATATCATGTTTTGAGGCTGGTAGTGCCTGTGTACGAAACGCTGGGCATCTTCGCTGGTGAACTGGCGGAGCAGTTCAGGGTTGCCAAGAATATTTCGTCCCAACGGATGGTCGGGAAAGATTAATTCTTCGAAATCGTCGAAAATGAGTTCAGCCGGACTGTCCTCGTAACTTTGTATCTCATCAATGATGACTTCCACTTCTCTTTCTATCTCGTTTGAAGGAAACAGGCTGTGAAACACGATGTCGGCCAGCAGCTCTGCCGCCCGGTCGAAATGTTCTTTCAGAAAGGCGCTGTAGATGACGGTTTCCTCCTTGTTGGTATATGCGTTCAGGTCGCCTCCCACATTTTCCATGCGGTTCAGAATATGCCAGGCCTTTCGTTTCCGGGTTCCTTTAAAAATCAGGTGTTCCACGAAATGGGCCATCCCTTGTTCCTGCGGCAGCTCATCACGTGTACCCGTGTCGATGGCAAAGCCACAATAGGCCACATTGGTAGGGCTTGTGGTGTGGATAATCCGCAGTCCGCTGGGGAGGGTGAAAGTTGAATATGCCATATATCAGGGGTGTAATTTTTATTTTGGCGCAAATTTACAATAAATACTTATTGCCTTTCCTCAAAAAATGCAGATATTTGCACCAAAGGATATTTAAAACTAATATATGAATAAAATTGCAGTCTTTTGTTCAGCTTCGGATGCCATTGCTCCCGTGTTTATGGAGAAGGCAAAAGAACTGGGAACATGGATGGGGCAGCATCGTAAATGGTTAGTTTACGGAGGTTCCAATACCGGACTGATGGAGGTCCTGGCGAAAAGTGCGAAGGAAAACGGTGCCATGATTATGGGTGTGGTACCCACGAAACTGGAAGAGCATGGAAGAGTGAGCGATTTGCTCGATGTGACGTTTCATTCGGTGAACCTGAGCGACCGGAAAGACATCATGGTGCAGGAGGCGGAGGTCATGGTGGCTTTGCCTGGCGGAATAGGTACATTGGACGAGGTGTTCCATGTAATGGCTTCATGCAGCATCGGCTATCATGACAAGCGGGTAATCTTTTATAATATCGATGGTTTCTGGAATGACATCTTAGGCTTTATGAAGCGGCTGGAGGAACAGCATTTTGCACATCGTCCCTTAAAGAATTATTTCGAGGTGGCAAATACGTTCGACGAGCTGACTCGGTTGTTGGAATAAAATTATCATTTAATCATACTCTATATGAACTCATCAATTAAAGAATTGTTACAGCGTGAGGCTCAGGCTGTGTTGAATATCCCGGTGACCGACGGGTACGAGAAGGCGGTACAGCTGATTGTGGAACAGGTGCATGAAAAGGGGGGAAAGCTGGTGACAAGTGGAATGGGAAAGGCAGGGCAGATTGCCATGAACATAGCTACGACTTTTTGTTCTACCGGTATTCCGGCCGTGTTCCTGCATCCGAGTGAGGCGCAGCATGGCGACTTGGGTATCTTGCAGAAGAATGACTTGCTGCTGCTGATTTCCAATTCAGGAAAGACCCGGGAGATTGTGGAACTCACGGACTTGGCGGCGCGGCTGGACCCTACGCTGAAGAAAATCGTCATTACGGGAAACCCGGACAGTCCGCTGGCTGAGGCGGCTGATATCTGCTTGGCTACAGGGCATCCCGACGAGGTGTGCCTGTTGGGAATGACGCCTACCACTTCGACCACAGTCATGACTGTGATAGGAGATATTCTGGTAGTGGAAACAATGCGCAAGACAGGCTTTACCATCGAGGAGTACAGTAAGCGCCATCATGGAGGTTACTTGGGAGAGCGTTCCCGTGCTTTGAGCAAGTAAAGCGGAAGATTCATACAATAAAAAACGTGACAGCACTGCTGCCACGTTTTTTTATTGCGCCACGTTTCTCAGGTGAGCTTATACTCTTCCGGATAATAGACGAAGTCGATGATGGCTTTTTCGTAATCAAACAGCTCTTCGGGTTTGAAGAAACGGGCAATTTCTTCGGCGGCTGTTTTGGGCGAATCGGAGGTGTGGACGATATTTTCCTGCGAACTGACGCAGTAATCTCCGCGGATGGTGCCTGGCACGGCTACCCGTCCGTTGGTGGCTCCAGTCATGGAGCGTACCACTTGGATGGCGTCGACTCCCTCATAGCAGCATACGATAACGGGACACGCCATCATGGAGGCTTTCACGCGGGGAAAGAAAGGTTTTCCTGCCAGGTGGGCATAATGTTCGTTGAGCAGGTCTTCTGTGAGCTGCATCATTTTCATGCCTGCTAGGCGCAGGCCTTTCCGTTCAAACCGATGGGTGATTTCTCCGATAAGCCCGCGCTGTACGGCACTGGGCTTGAGAATGACTAATGTTCTTTCCAGACTCATAGTTCGTGTATTTTAAGGTGATACAAAGATTTCTTTACGTCCTCAAATATAACGAAAAATGGACAGGTGTCCTCAAAAACCTTTATTTTTTTGTGAGAAATCATTTGTGGCCTAAGGGGATGATGCCCAAATGGATGGCTTTGAGCACGAGGTCGACAGCATTTTTGGCTTCCAGCTTGCTCATGAGGCTTTTCCGGTGTGATTCGATGGTATTGCCCGACACATGGAGGAGGTTGGCAATCTCCCTGGTGTTGTATCCTTTGGCGATGGCCTGCAGCACTTCCATTTCTCTCAGCGTGAGCTGTTCCTTGAGCTGTTCGTCTGTGTGTAGACGGTTCAGGATGGTCCGGAACCGCTTGCAGAGGTATTGCCCGCCTTTCAGGATGGTTTGGATGGCCAAGGTCAGTTCGTGGATGTCGGCCGATTTGAGTATGGCTCCGCTGATGGGCGTTTGGCTGAGTCTTTTCAATATCCAGATTTCTTCGTGCATGGTATTGATCAGGATGCGGGCTTCCGGATATTTCTGCCGTATTTGTCCTATCAGGTCGAATCCGTTGGCATCGGGCAGTTCTACGTCGAGCACATACAGGTCGAAAGGTTGCGTGCGTATCAGGAGCAGGGCTTCCGCGCCCGAAGAGGCTGTGTACACTTTGTCTATCTCGGGCATTTGTGTGATAACGTGTCGGATGCCTTGTAGTATCAGGGTATGGTCGTCGACCAATAGTATGTTTGCTTTTGCGCTTGTCATGCAGGGTGTTTTTTATGCTGCAAAGAAAAAAATATTCATTGAAAAGAATCTCACTGAAAACCGTGATTTTTCCCGTGAAGGCGTACACGGATCTGCATGCTTATTCCTCCGTCTCTGTTCTCTATTTTGTAGTTTCCCCCGATGGTTTTCAGCCGGTCGTGGATGGTCCGCAGCCCGATTCCTTTGGTGGTTTCCGCCTGCTGGTTCCATTGTCCGTCGTGCCGAACATCGATGGCCAGTTCCTCGTCGTGCTCGTCCAGTGCAATGTGGATGAGGCTTGCATGGGCATGCTTCAGGATATTTCCAGTGGTTTCCTGCATGATACGGTATATTTCATATCCGACGTGTTCCGGAATATGTGCCCATTTTGTTTGCGGTCCAGGCACGTAGTGTATGATGACTCCTGAAACTTCCTGCATCTTGGAGAAGTAGTCGGCCAGCATCTCGTTCAGGTTGGTGAACTGGAAGTTGGGGGGCATCAGTTCGTGGGAAATGGCCCGTACGCCGCTCCGTATTTCTTCCAGGGTGCGGAGGGTGGATGTTTTCAGTGCGTCGGGTGAGGTCTGTTGCTGTATTTGCAGGATGGCCCCCAGCAGGTCGTTGCACACCCCGTCGTGCAGGTCCTTGGCCAGCCGTTTGCGCTCATTCTCCAGCCCTTCGATGTATTGCCGGGCGGCAATCAGCTCTGTTTCCTTTTTCTGTAGTCTCCGTTTGTAGAGGAGGATGGAGATGGCTACCAGCAGCAGGAGGATGACGCTGCTGAAATAAACGGTGTTTCGCAGACGGATTTCCTTTTCTTGTGCCTGTCCTTTTTCCAATCGGGCTATTTTCAGTTCTTTATCGCTAATCCGGAGTTTCTCGTTCAGTTCCGACAGTTCGTCCTTGATTTTTCCATTGAAGATGGAATCCTGATACACACATACGTCCTGCAGGTACTGGTAGGCTTTCTGGTAGTTGCCTAGCCCTTCGTAGTTACGGGCCAGGAGGGTGTGGAACTTGTCATAGGGCACCTGTGTCTGAATCAATGGATTGCCGGTCAGTATCTGGAGACTTTTCTGATATTCCCCTATCCATTGGTAGAGGCTGGCTTGTATGCTGTAGAACTCAAGGGCGGTCGGGCTGTTCCGGGGAATTTTCCGGATGAGCTCCTCTCCTTTCCGTAAAACAGTCCGGACGGAATCCTTTTTGTTCCATGACTGATAGGTGCTGAGTAAGGGGCAGAGGGAACCCATGGCCAGCAGGGGCTGCTGGATTTCCAACGCTTTGCGGATGTTGGCCTTGAGAATCTGGCAGGCTTCGGCGTATCTCCCCAGTCTGCTGTAGCTGCCTCCTACGAGGCTGTTGGCATAGAGTTCCATCAGCACGTCGTGGGCTTTCCGGGCATATTCAGCCGACAGGAGGCCCTGGGTCAATGCCTCTTCATATCGTTTGTGGAGATGATAGAGCACACCAATGTTATAGTAGGTGGAAGACACGTCTTCTGGTTTTCCGGCTTTTTTGCAGAAGTCAATGGCACGGTTATAATGATATATGGCGGAATCGAACATCCCCAGTTTGCGGTAGCAGACACCGATGGAAGATTCCACGACTCCTTCCAGGTCGTATGCTCTTTTCTTGAGTTTGCGGGCGTGCGTGGCTACTGTTTTGAACGTTTCTTTGGCCTGCTCCATTTTTCCCTCCATGAACCAGTAGTTGGCCAAGGAGTTAATCAGCTGCAGGTAACCTTCCTCCTCGAAAGCAGGCTGGGGGTAGAGGGCAAGCCCTTTCTGTAGGTATCTGTAGGATGAATCGTGGTTCAGGGTCTCATATTCAGCCCCTAATGACTGGTATAGTTCGGTCAGTCTTTCCCGGGTGGCCCTCTGTTTTTCGGCAGCTTGTATCTCCCGTTTCAGGCTGTCGATGGTGGCTGTTTCTGTTTGTGCGTGCGGGTGCGCAGCGATTCCTAGCAGGATTAGGAATAGAAGAAATGTCTTTTTCATGGGGCGTGTATTGGTGATTTGCCTAAAATAACCTTTTTTGTTGGAATATACAACTTGTCGGTAAAAAATAGACAAAGTGGGAGAGATTTGTTTGGGTTGGGGAAAAGGGAACTGTAGGATTTTAAAATGAGTGGAACCGTGATAGCAGCTTTTTCTTGTGCTTTAGGGAGACTTGCAGCTCTTCTACGGAATGAAAAGGGGCAGACAGCAGGCAGTGCCGGTCTTGAATTATTTGTAGATAGTGCAAGTTTATCACATAAGATTGGTGAATTTGGACAAAGGTCTCATTGTAACTGCATAAGTTTTCGGCGCGCAAATTTCCTCTGAGGCGTATGAAAGAGCCGTCCCTCAGTGCCACTTCCCAACTTTTTTGGGTAGAATTATACCGGAAGTAGCCAATGTCGTTCGGACGTAACACACGCAGGTTGCCTGTAACGGTGTGAATGAGTAGAGGCTTTCTAAGTCTCAGGTCGGACAGTTTTCTTAAATGCTCCAAAGCTGTTTTATATCGTTGGATGTGGATGGATTCCATTCGCTATGATATTTGTATGTCTAGCAAATATAGCGGGTTTGACAAGAGAGAAAAACACGGGAAACCGTGATTTGTATTTTTAGGTACAAAGGAGTCCTCCTCGATAGGGAAGCTACTGATAAGAATTCGGACAATGCTGTTTCCCTTTGTCTTATTGGGGGATATGGGCGAGAGGCTGCAGTTGGCGGAGGTTTATCCAGCCCAGTTCTCACGGTCCAGATTACGATAGCTGATGGCTTCGGCCAGATGTTCCGGACGGATGGTAGCACAGCCTTCCAGGTCGGCGATGGTGCGCGATACTTTCAGAATGCGGTCGTAGGCCCGGGCAGACAGGTTCAGTCGGTGCATGGCATTTCGTAAGAGTTCCAAACCGGCAGTGTCAGGCTGGGCGTAACGGTGCAGGAGTCCCGGTGTCATCTGGGCGTTGCTGTAGATACCGGGTTGGTCGGCAAAGCGTTGGGCCTGTATCTGCCGGGCACGGATTACCCGTTCGCGGATGGCGGCACTGCTTTCTCCCGGCGTGTTTCTGGCTATTTCCTCGAAAGGGACGGGGACAATCTCTACCTGTATGTCGATACGGTCGAGCAGGGGGCCTGAAATCTTGTTTAAGTAGCGTTGCACCTGTCCCGGACTGCACACACAGGGGCGTGTCGGATGGTTGTAATAGCCGCAGGGACAAGGATTCATAGAGGCTATCAGCTGGAAATTGGCAGGATATTCCAAGGCGTATTTCGCCCGGGAGATGGTGATTCGATGGTCTTCGAGTGGCTGACGGAGCACTTCCAGCACACTTCGGCTGAATTCGGGAAGTTCATCGAGGAATAACACCCCGTTGTGTGCCAGGCTGATCTCACCAGGTTGAGGCGTGGCACCTCCGCCTACCATGGCTACCTGCGAGATAGTGTGGTGCGGACTGCGGAACGGGCGGGTGGCAATGAGGGAGGAGCCTTTCTTCAGTTTCCCAGCCACTGAATGGATTTTGGTGGTTTCCAGACTTTCTCCCAGTGAAAGGGGCGGAAGGATGCTGGGCAGGCGTTTGGCCATCATGGATTTTCCACTGCCAGGGGCGCCGATGAGCAGTACGTTGTGTCCTCCGGCAGCGGCTACCTCGAGAGCCCGTTTCACGTTTTCCTGTCCTTTCACTTCTGCAAAGTCGAAGGGGAATGTGGATTGATGCTTATAAAACTCTTCGCGTGTGTGGACGACTGTGGGTTGTAGTGTCTGGCCGCCGTTCAGAAAATCGATGACTTCCGTAATTTTTTCTGCACCGTATACGTCCAGATTGTTTACGACGGCTGCTTCCGATGCGTTCTGTTGCGGGAGAATGAGGCCTTTGAATCCTTGCTGGCGTGCAGCGATAGCGATGGGAAGAGCACCTTTAATCGGTTGCAGGCTTCCGTCCAGACTCAGTTCTCCAATAATCAGATAATCTGCCAGGTGTTCAGTCGCTATGGTTTCGTTGGCCGCCAGGATTCCGATGGCCAAGGGAAGGTCGTAAGAGGCTCCTTCTTTCCGGATGTCTGCCGGTGCCATATTGACCACAATCTGGCGGGTCGGGAATTTGTATCCGTTTACTTGCAGGGCCGAGACAATCCGTTCATGGCTTTCCTTTACGGCTGAATCGGGGAGCCCCACCAGATAAAACTTTATGCCGCGTGAGCAGTTTACTTCAATGGTGACAATGGTGGCGTCAATGCCTTGTACTGCGGCGCCGAAGAGTTTGACTAGCATTTAAGGTCGGTTTTAAAGGAGGTTTTATTTTGTTTTCTTATCTTCCGCCGCCAAGGCTTCCAGTTTATCCTTGAGTTCATTGCCATAGAGGTTGCATCCTAGGATTTTCCGGTTCCGGTCTATCAGGACGTTGAAAGGAAGGTCATGCACTTGTAGCTGTTTGATAATCGGATTATCCCATCCTTTGTAGTCACAGACTTCAATCCATTGCTCGCTGTCTTTTTCCGTATGGTCCAGCCATTCCGTTTTCTGGTAATCCAAGGAGAAATTGACAACCCTGAGGTCTTTTTTCAGCGTGGTTTGACATAAAGCGTACAAAGAATCTTTACGGTTCAGGCTCTCCGGATTCCAGCTCGCCCAAAAGTTGAGGAGTGAATATTGTTTCTGATTGCTGCCGCTCCATGACAGGTATTCACCATCTCTTTTCTTTATGGAGATATAGTTCAGGTAGGTTGGATTGCTTTTCTCTTTGTCGGGTATCTTTTGCAGCACTTCACTTAATATCCGGCAATCCTTTATTTTTCCGGTGAGCGGCTCTGAGAGTTTTGCCAGAAGAGTCAGGTCCGGATTTTCCGTTTGGCTGAAATATTGCCACAAGATATAGGCAGAAGCGTAGGATTGCGGGTGGCTCTGAATAAATGTTTCCGCCTGTTGTCTGATTTGTGTCGGGTTGGTGAGTGTCTGAATCGCCTGCCGGAACTCCTGATATTCATCGTTGGGACCGTTCCCTTTGATTTCCGGACGGGCAAAGCTGCCCTTTATGGAAACTTCCCATCCTTTGTCGGCAAATACGGGAATAGATTTTCCTGAATCATTGACCAGGCGGAACAGGTTCAGCGTATCGGGGGTAAACGTATAAGTGAACTTGCCATCTCTTGGATAGATGGTGTCCAGTCGGGCTTCTGGATCGTCGAATACGACCAGTATCATGTCGGAGGTAAAACCGTTTAGTTCGCCTTTCAGTTCAAATTCCTTGCTTTGTTGGCAGGAGTCCAAGCAGAACAGGAGGTACGCGGAAAAGAGAAGCAGGTATAACTTTTTCATAAACTGAATTTTATTTCTGCGAAAATACAATTTTTCATTTTATAATCTTACAAGTTCCCTACATTCTTTCCCGAAAGTGCATAAAAAAACCGGAATCACGCGGGGTGACTCCGGTTTTAATCAGTAATTTATCGGATTACTTTATTTCGTTTGCATATTTTGCAAATTCACGGTCGTTCTGAGCTTTAGCAGCCAAAGTAGCATCCTGCTGTTTTACTTTGTCCATGCTGCTCTTAACCAAGTCAGCGTTGTTGGTTCTAGCACCTACAATTGCCATCAGGTAGTTAGTGTAAGCGTCCGGATTCTTCACTGCAGACAGAGTAGATTTAGCTTTGTTGTAATCCTTAGCCAGGATCTGAGCCAAAGCAGCTGAGTTTGTCTTCGTGTCACCGAATGCCTGTACGGCACGGTCATACTGACCTTGTTTGATGTACAAGTTACCCAGAGCTTCGTTAGCAGTGTTTGCACCTGTTGATTTGCTCAGGTAAGTTTCAGCGTCAGCTACGTTACCCTTAGTCAGTGCAATCAAACCAAGGTTAGTGTTCACTTCAGCAGCGTTAGCGCTCTTGCTGGCAGCCTGTTTGAAGTAGTTTTCAGCAGCAGCCAAGTCACCGTTAGCATAAGCCATCATACCCAGGTTGTTGTAAGCACGATAGTCGTTCGGATACAATTCTACAGTTTTCTTGTAGATA
This sequence comes from Bacteroides mediterraneensis, assembly GCF_900128455.1. GTDB lineage: Bacteria > Bacteroidota > Bacteroidia > Bacteroidales > Bacteroidaceae > Phocaeicola > Phocaeicola mediterraneensis. Next base: position 380,119 of record NZ_LT635783.1, read on the forward strand.
GCTTCCTTACGTGCGTTATCGTTAGTCAGAGTAGCAGCATACAGCAATTCATCGTTGCTCAATACTTTTGCGTCAGTATCGAATGCAGCGTTGATTTCTTCGTCGCTACGTCCGATTACATCGTAGTTGGCAGTCAAGCGAGCACGACGCAACTGCGGCAGGATTTCGTCAGCCAAAGTTTTGTAAACTGAAGAAATGTTCTTGATTTCAGTTTCGCGCTGTTCAGGATCGCTGTACATAGAAAGCACACGCAAGATCAGGTCTTTATCCTGGATGTTTGATTTAGAAACCAATTCCTGGAATCCGTCCCAGTCCTGAGCTGTGTATTTAGCATCTACTTCAGTTTCAATCTTACCTTTCTTCAGCTGCTGGTTCATATACTTTTCAGTATTGTTCTGACGGTTTTCAGCCAGTGTAGTGTTCAGTTTTACACCACCATCAGGTGAAGCGTAAGCAGAAATTTCGATGTTGTTCAGTTTGTAGTTCTTAGTGTCACCGGCTACAGCAACCACCTGTTTGTGGAATGCTTTCAAGCTGTCTGACTTCAGTTCGCTGGCACGCAGGTTAGCTTGCTGGATCAAGAACATGATCTGAGCTTCCTTAGCCTGTTTGATGATACGCTGGAATGCATCCGGAGCGTAAGCAGCGTTAGCTGAGTTTACAGTCGGAAGTTCTGAAGTAGCGATTACACCGTCGGCAATCTTTACAGAAGGAATAGTGTATTCTTTTTTACCTTTCTTAATTTTGAAATCCAAGTAAAGTTCAGACTTAGCCATTTCAGGAACATAGTCGAAAACGGCTTTCATAGTATAAGTACCACCAGTCTTGTAAGAGATAGTCTGGTCGTTACCTTGTACTTTTTCACCCTGGAATGTAGCCGGCTGGCCTTTAGCTTCACCGCCTTCCCATCTCAAAACCGGAGTAACTTCAACAGTTGCGTTTTTCTTGAAGTATTTTTCCGGGAATTTTCCTGTAATGGTTACAGGCACCTTACCACCAATAGCTTCCAACACTTCAGGGTTGGTTGTGAAGTAGTCAGGAGACAATTCGCCCATCTTGCTACATGAAGAGAAAGCAAGGACTAACAATGCCACTAACGGCAAATACAACTTCTTAATCATGATGTTAAATATTTAGTTTGTATAAATGAATAATTCTATTCATATTTGGGGGCAAAGATAAGAAAAACTCTATTATGTGTTAATCATTGTCTGCTTTTTTTTGAAGATTCATTGGGAAAAAAGCTTAAAAAATGGGGATTTTATTCATTTTTGTGTAAATTACGCGGGTGATGTTCCAGAATTTCCTGTCGCAGGCGGCTGCGGTCAAGGTGGGTGTAGATTTCCGTGGTGCCGATGCTCTCATGTCCGAGCATGCATTGTATGGCCCGCAGGTTGGCTCCTCCCTCCAGCAGATGGGTGGCAAACGAGTGTCGGAAAGTGTGGGGGCTGATGGCCTTTTTCAAGCCGGTTTGTGCGGCCAGTTCCTTGATGATATGAAACACCATGATGCGCGAGATGTTCTTCCCGAACCGGCTGATGAACACAAAGTCCTCGTATCCCGGTTTGATGAGTCCTTGGTTTCGGTCGGTAAAATAGAGCTGCAGTTCGTGGATGGCCCGTGGGGAAATCGGTACCAGCCGTTGCTTGCTTCCCTTTCCTTCCACCCGGATAAACTTTTCTTTCAAGTACAGGTCCGAAAGCTTGAGGTTGCACAGTTCCGATACACGCAGTCCGCAGCTGTAGAGCGTTTCCAAAATGGCCCGGTTGCGCTGTCCTTCGCGTGAGCTGCGGTCGATAGCCCCGATCAGGCTGTCAATCTCTTCCACGCTCAGCACGTCGGGCAGATGCTTGCCAATCTGTGGTGATTCCAATAACTCGGAAGGGTCTTGTGCGATGTAATCGTCGAGCACCAGAAAACGGAAAAAAGAGCGGATGCCCGACAGGATTCGGGCTTGCGAGCGGGGATGGATGCCGATGTCGCGGAGTCCGGCTGAAAAGGTTTCCAGATTTTCCAGCGTCACGTCGGTGAAGTCAATGCCCTCCAGTTCCAGAAAGGCCAACAGCTTGTCCAGATCCGTGAGATAAGCATCTACGGTATTGGCTGAGAGCGACTTTTCCAGCTTCAAGTATTGCTTATACTTTATTATTATGTTTTTTTTATCGGCCTTTTTCATTTCTTTTTCGTATCTTTGCGCCAAATTCTTCTACAAAAGTATTAAAAGTTCAGCAGAAGTAAACAGATGAAAATACAAATAATCAATGGCCCGAACATTAATCTGTTAGGCAAACGAGAGCCTTCCATTTATGGAGCCGAATCTTTTGAAAGTTATCTGGAAAAATTGAAAGAACGGTATCCGTCGATTGAGTTTGCGTATTACCAGTCGAATGTAGAAGGGGAACTGATCAACAAAATTCATGAAGTAGGCTTTTCATACGACGGTATAGTGCTGAATGCAGGTGCCTACACCCATACTTCCATCGCTTTGCAGGATGCCATCCGTGCCGTGACCACTCCAGTCGTGGAGGTTCACATCTCGAATGTGCACAAACGGGAAGAGTTTCGTCATAAATCCATGATTTCCTGTGCCTGTGTAGGCGTTATCTGCGGATTCGGCCTGGATTCCTATCGTCTGGCCGTAGAATCCTTTTTAGTAGACAACAACAAATTATAGTATATTTATTATGATGCTTAAACAAACAAAGATCGTTGCGTCCATCTCGGACTTGCGCTGCGAAGTAGATTTTATCAGAGACCTTTTTAATGCAGGTATGAACGTGGTACGTATGAACACCGCACATGCCAGCCGTGAAGGTTTCGAAAAGTTGATTAATAATGTGCGTACCGTTTCCAACCGTATCGGTATCCTGATGGATACAAAGGGACCGGAAGTACGTACCACGGCCAGTGCAGAAGGCCCGATTGATTTCAAGACCGGTGAAAAAGTACGTATTGTAGGCAATCCGGAACAGGAAACCACTCATGAGTGCATTTCGGTGACTTATCCGGGATTTGTACACGATTTGTCTGTAGGCGCTGACGTGCTGATGGACGACGGCGAACTGGAACTGAAGGTTATCGACAAGAACGAAGATACGCTTTTCTGTGAAGTCTGCAACGACGCGACTTTGGGAAGCCGCAAGAGTGTGAATGTGCCGGGCGTGCGCATCAACCTGCCTTCTCTGACAGAAAAAGACCGCAACAATATCCTTTATGCCATCGAAAAGGACATCGACTTCATCGCTCACTCTTTCGTGCGCAACCGTCAGGATGTATTGGACATCCGTGAGATTCTGGATGCACACCACAGCGACATCAAGATTATCGCCAAGATTGAGAACCAGGAAGGTGTGGACAACATCGACGAAATCCTGGAAGTGGCCGACGGTGTGATGGTAGCCCGTGGCGACCTGGGTATCGAAGTGCCGCAGGAACGTATCCCGGGTATCCAGCGTATCCTGATTAAGAAATGTATCCTGGCCAAGAAGCCGGTTATCGTGGCTACGCAGATGCTGCACACGATGATTAACAACCCGCGTCCGACCCGTGCCGAGGTAACCGATATCGCCAATGCCATCTACTACCGTACCGATGCCCTGATGCTGAGTGGTGAAACAGCTTACGGTAAGTATCCGGTAGAAGCCGTGAAGACCATGGCGAAGATTGCGGCTCAGGCAGAAAAAGACAAAATGGAAGAAAACGATATTCCTATTCCTTTGACTCCGGCCAATACCGATGTGACGAGCTTCCTGGCCAAGCAGGCGGTACGTGCTACGAACCTGATGCCGATTCGTGCCATCATTACCGACAGCTTCAGCGGTCTGACTGCCCGCAACCTGGCTGCGTTCCGCGGCAAATATCCGGTGCTGGCCATCTGCTACAAAGAAAAGACCATGCGTCACTTGGCGCTGTCATACGGTGTGGAAGCAATCTATATGCCGGAAAAGGCCAACGGACAGGAATACTACTTCACTGCCCTGCGCAAGCTGATTAACGACGGTGTGCTGGCCGAAAATGAAATGGTGGCTTACTTGAGCGGTGGCAAACAGGGAACTCATACTTCTTTCCTGGAAATCAATCAGGTGGGCGACGTGCTGAAAAGCGAAGAAGAATACGTGTTGCCCAACCGTAACCGTTACTTGTAATCATGAAAGAGACAGACGCGCTCGATGAATACATTCTTCAGCATATCGACGAAGAAAGTGACTACCTGAAAGCGCTGTACCGGGCGACGCACGTGAAACTCCTGCGTCCCCGTATGGCTTCGGGCCACTTGCAGGGAAGAATGCTGAAGATGTTCGTGCAGATGATACGTCCGAAGCAGGTGCTTGAGATAGGTACTTACAGCGGATATTCTGCGCTTTGTCTGGCAGAAGGTCTGGAAGACGGAGCAATGCTCCACACTTTCGAGATCAACGACGAGCAGGAAGACTTCACCCGTCCATGGCTGGAAAATTCTCCGTATGCCGATAAAATCCGGTTTTATATCGGAGATGCCTTGCAGATGGTGCCCGATATGGACGTTGTGTTCGACTTGGCCTTTGTCGACGGAAACAAGCGTTTCTATGTGGAATACTACGAGATGATTCTGCAGAAGATGCATTCCGGCGGCTACATCATTGCCGACAACACCCTGTGGGACGGGCATGTGCTCGAAGAACCGCACCACACCGACACGCAGACCATCGGCATCAAGAAATTCAACGACCTGGTGGCTGCCGACCCACGGGTGGAGAAAGTCATCCTGCCCTTGCGCGACGGTCTGACTATCATACGTAAAAAATAAAGAAGTAATATGGAAACAACCAGACAAAACAAGATTGCCCGCCTCATTCAGAAGGAACTGAGCGAGATTTTCCTTTTGCAGACCAAGTCCATGCCGGGCGTGCTGGTTTCGGTCAGCATTGTCCGCATCAGTCCCGATATGAGTTACGCGCGTGTATATCTGAGCGTCTTCCCTTCGGAGAGAAGTGAAGAAATCGTGAAGAACATCAATGCCAACATGAAGTCCATCCGCTTTGAACTCGGCAACCGGGTGCGCCATCAGCTGCGTATCATTCCGGAACTGAAGTTCTTTGTGGACGATTCGCTGGATTACGCGGAGAAGATTGACGAATTGTTGAAGAAATAACCACATGTAAAAGACCAGTAAGAACTCACAGAAGAGGAGGGCTTTGTTCCCGGGGCTTCTGTGGGTTTTTATTTATCTATCTGAATATATAAATAAGGTATAACGGTGAATTTCCCTTTTTACATAGCCCGGCGCTATTTGTTTTCCAAGAAGTCACACAATGCCATCAATGTGATTTCCGGTATTTCGGTATGCGGAGTGGCGCTTGCCACCCTGGCCTTGGTGTGTACCTTGTCCGTGTTCAACGGTTTTCAGGACCTGGTGTCCAATCTGTTTACGGCTTTCGACCCGGAGCTGAAGGTGGTACCGGCTGCAGGGAAGGTGTTCGACGGACAGGACAAGTCCATTATGGCCATCCGGAAAATGCCCGAAGTGGCCTTGGTGTGCGAGTCGCTGGAAGACAATGCCCTGGTGCAGTATCAGGGGCGGCAGGCCATGGCCGTGGTCAAGGGAGTGGAAGACAATTTCACCGAGCTGACTCCGATTGATACCATCCTTTTTGGAAAAGGAGACCTGCTGCTTCACGACGAGGTGGCAGACTATGCCATTCCCGGCGTGCAGTTGCTGGCCAATCTGGGCACCGGTATCCGTTTTCTCGACCCGCTGGAGGTGTATGCCCCCAAGCGTGGGGCCAAGGTGAACATGGCCAATCCGGCTGCCTCCTTCACCGGGGGCAACCTGTTTTCTTCCGGACTGGTGTTTGCCGTCAATCAGGAGAAATACGACGGCTCCTACATCCTAACCTCGCTGAAGTTTGCCCGCAAGCTGTTTCAGTACACCACCGAGGTCAGTGCCGTCAACCTGAAGCTGAAGCCGGGCACCGACGTGGATGCCTTCAAGCGTAAGCTGGGAACACAGTTGGGTGAACGTTTCCGCGTGCTCGACCGCTACGAACAGCAGGCCGATACGTTCCGCATCATGAAAATCGAGAAGTTCATTTCCTATCTCTTTCTCACCTTTATCCTGATGATTGCCTGTTTCAATGTCATCGGTTCCCTGTCCATGCTCATCATCGACAAGCGTGACGATGTGACTACCTTACGCAATCTGGGAGCCAACGACCGGCAGATTGTGCGTATCTTTCTCTTCGAGGGGCGCCTGATATCGTTCATTGGTGCAGTGGCAGGTATCGTGCTGGGCGTATTGCTCTGCTGGTTGCAAGAGACCTTCGGGTTGATTTCACTGGGGGCTTCCGGCAGTTTCATTGTCGATGCCTATCCGGTCAGCGTGCACTGGCAGGACGTGGTGCTGGTGTTTGTCACCGTGCTGGCGGTAGGTTTTCTGTCGGTGTGGTATCCGGTGCGCTACCTGAGCCGCCGTCTGCTGTCGAAATAAGTTGTCCGGTGGGGAGCACGTAGATTTTGTGGGGTGCTCTTCCCTGGGTGTCCAGTTTCTTTTCCTTTACCCATTTGCTCAGGTCTTTCCAGGCCTTCGACTTCTGTAGCCCGGTCAGTTCTCCGTATTTTGTACGTGTGATGAACGGGTATTGTGTCAGGTATTCCATGACCAGGTCCAGTCGTTCCTGTTCCGTGTAGCGTGCAGAACTTTGCTGAAACTTCCATTCGGCTTTGGCCCGTGAGAGCTGTTGTCCGCGGCATCGCTGGTTGAAACTCTTGGCCGTGCGGAACCTCACCTTGTCGAAGCAGATGTTCTGCGCGTGTATTCCGTTTTCATCTGTCACTTCCTTTTCCGCTTTCAGGTTGGCTACGGCGTAGGCCATGTGTCCTATTTCCACGGACTCTCCACGGGCGATGTAGTAAGCCGTCCATTTTTCCACTTCCTCCATCACCCCGATGACCGTGCCTTCCTTGAATCCGGAAGAACGGGCTATCTGCCGGATGATTTCACTGAAGGGTACAGCCCCTCTGGTCACGAGTTTCGGATAAAGTTTCGGGTTCTTGTCTTCGTTTTTTGTTCCCGGTACGGGAAGAAAATCATATTGTGCTTCCATGGTTTTGATGATATGTATAATTGTTTTTTATGTTTTCGCAGGCGGAAACGTATGGTTTCCGCACGGAAGACATACGTTTCTCTTGTGGAAAACGTACGTTTCCTTGGTGGGAAACATCAAAATTTCCAGTGCGAATATAAGAAGATGTGCCGGGGCTTTGTAGACTTATGTAGACCTCTGTAGACTTATGTAGACTTAATGTTGTAATTTTATGCAGAACTGGTGAGATTTTGAAGCAGGACGAGGTAGGCTGGTTTAATAAACAGTTATCTTTGTCATATCAAAAAATGTCAGGATTTATGAAAAGCATATTTATTTATATTGTTCTTGCTGTTTTATCGGTCTTATTTTATGATTGTAGTTTCAGTGTTGAAAACAAGTATCAGCGTTATGCTGACTTTCCAGTGAATAGGAAGCTTGTATTGGCAGAAGAGATAGATTGCGACGATATTTTTTTACGCTATCCTTACCGGGTGGAAATAATGGATAGTCTTGCGGTTGTTCTCGACCTGCATCCTGACAGTTGCTTTCTCCATGCATTCACCTATCCGGAGTGGAGATATGTCACTTCATTCGGTAGGCGCGGAGAAGGACCGGAAGAGATACTTTCTGCCGAACGCGTTAGAATCTGTTCTCCTGACTCCGTTTGGGTTCTTGACTCTAACCGTCGTCAGATAACACGCTGGCGAATATCAAATTGTAATGCGGAACGCGCGGAAGAAATATCTTTGGATGACAGACTCATACGTACTTTGGACTTCTGTGCCGAAAACGGAGCATCCCCACCCACTCTGAACGGCTTAATCCATCCAGTTTTACCGCTAAATTGGCCTTGAAAAGTGCCTGAAAAACGGAGTATATCCGTTCATTTCAGCTAAAAACGCCACAAAACGCCATAAAAAACGGAGCATATCCGTTCAGTGGTTTTGGATTACGATAAAATGTCCGTTTTAGTATACAGAAATCGGAGTATATCCGTTCAGAGATAAGAATGTAATGATACAATAATCAGTTGTTTACATTCGAAAAACGGAGCATATCCGTTCACCTTCTCACAGAAACGACAATGCCTGCATAAAAAACGGAGCATGTCCGTTCACTTGCTACTCTTTTCCCGTATCTTGTATGCAGAAAACAATCTTCATACAATACGACTATGGCAGGAAAAAGTAAGAATATGAGCCAGATCAAACAACTTCTTCTACTAAAGAAGAGCGGAATCTCCAACCGCAAGGCTGCCGATATAATCGGCATGAACAAGGAGACAGTGAACAACTACATGAACAAGGTCAACGCTGACAGCCTGAGCCTTGATGAACTTATCAGGTTGGATGATCCCATTCTTGAGCACCGTCTCAAGGGCGGCAATCCTGCATATAGCGACAAGCGTTTTGAAACATTCAAAGCCCTTCTTCCATATCTTCAGGAGGAGATGAAGCGCAAGCATGTCACGCTGAAGCTGCTTTGGGAGGAATACCGTAATGAGCATCCGGATGACCACTACAGCCTGACACAGTTCCGTTTTCATTACAATCAGAACACAGAGGCCAGGAAGGAGTCGCCATCCACCATACTTGCCGACATGCGTACGGGCGGCGAAAAGCTTTTCCTCGATTTTGCCGGTGATACTATGGGATACGTTGACATGGAAACCGGTGAGGTCGTCCAGTGTCAGGCTTTTGTAGCCACTCTGCCTGCAAGCGACTACGGTTATATCCTCTTCGTACGTTCACAGCGTACAGAAGACTTTGTATATGCCATAACGCAGTGCCTGAAACATCTTGGCGGCGTACCAAAGATGCTTGTCCCTGACAACCTTAAAGCTGCCGTTGTCAAGACAGACAGATATGAGCCTTCGCTTAACCGTGTAATGGAGGATATGGCCAATCATTATGGCACGGTCATCATACCGGCACGTCCCGCACACCCAAAAGATAAAAGCAACGTGGAAGGGACCGTGAGGCTTGTCTATATGCGTGTGTTTGCCGAACTCCGCAATGAAACCTTCCATTCACTGGAAGAGCTTAACCGGGCAGCCTCACTCAAAATGAAAGCGCACAACCAGAAACGCATGCAAAAGCATCCTTACACGCGTGAGGAACGGTTCCTTGCCGTAGACAAGCCAAATCTTATGCCACTGCCTGACAGAGATTTTGAGATTGTGTCATATACCGATTTGAAGGTGTCAACCAACTGCTGTATCTATCTTGGACGTGACCAGCACTATTATACAGTACCGTATCAGTATATATCCAAAACCGCACATGTCGCATATACACGCACACTGGTAAAAGTATATGTGGACGGTGAGCTTGTAGCCACTCACCTACGTGATTACAACAGGGGAAAGTATACTATCGTAAAGGAGCATCTTGCAAGCAACTCCCTGGAATACAGAGGGATGAGCGCAAAATCATACATAGAGCGTGCCGAGCGTGCATCCGGCATACTTGGAGATGTAATCCGCCGCATATTTTATTCTTCCACAATGCCTCCGGAGACTCATTACAAGACCTGCGACGGGCTTCTAAACCTGCAAAGGAGCAGTGATCCGGCCGTCTTCCAGAAAGCCTGCGAGACAGCCTTGGATGTAGACAGATGCAGCTACCGCTTTATCCGTTCGCTGGTAGAGAGCAAGTGTGCCGGTGTAGGGCAGCCTTCATCTTCCTTTGCTCCTCCGCAGCACTGTAATATCCGTGGAAAATCACAGTTCAAATGACAGACTTCTAACACTCAAAACAAATAACGATGGATGAAATTATCAATGCTCTAAGAAACCTTAAGATGCCTGGAATGGCCCATTACTGGGCTACCATGCAGGAGACGCGACAGGCAGAGTCGCTCTCCTTGAAAGACGGTCTGCAACTGCTTATACAGGCTGAACTGGATAACCGGAATCAAAGCCGGAATGCCCGTCTGATAAAAAAAGCACACTTCCGTTATCAGGCATCCATAAGCGAAGTTATCTATGACAGCAAGCGTGGCGTGGACAAGCAGAAAGTGCTTAATCTCGCCACTTGTGACTATGTGAAAAACGGGGTATCCATACTTATTACGGGTGCTGCCGGTACCGGTAAAAGCTGGTTGGGTACAGCGTTTGGTCATCAGGCCTGCATGAACGGATATAAGGTTGCTTATTATAACCTGTACAGGCTCTTCGAGGAAATAAGCCTTGCCCGTATATCCAGTACCCTGCATCGTTTCTTCGCCAAGCTGGCACAGACTGACCTGCTTATACTGGACGACTTCGGCATGAAAGTTCTTGACGGACAACAGTTACTTGACTTTATGGAGATTATAGAAGACCGCCATGGACAAAAAGCTACGATCATCATATCACAACTGCCGGTTGCCAACTGGTACGATGTGATGAAAGGCAACACGACTGCAGCTGATGCAATATTAGACAGGTTGGTACACACAAGTGTGCGCTTCGAGCTACAAGGCAGCAGTTTACGTCAAAAAAGACATCAAAACTGCAACGTTACAGACGAAAATCAATAAATTTGCATCGCCATAGGTAAAGAGTATGAAAAGTGAACGGATATCACCGTTTTGGGTGAACGGATATCAACCGTTTTCAGCACTTCTGTAAGACCGCAGAGGGATTTCTGGTAACAGATTATACTGGCAATTACCGTTATCATGTACTTGACCAACATGGGAAAATCATTCAAAGTGTTGGCCATGTACCGAGTGAAAAGGATGTTGATGATTCCGATAAGCCAGCTCTATCTCAGGCATGGCGCAGTTTTATGGATTATAATCCGAAGAATGGTGTGCTAGCAATTGTAACACAACTTGGTGAGGTTGTCGAGTTGTTTAATCTAAAGACCGGAGAGCACAAGGTCTATTATGGTCCGGGAGGTGAGCCAGTGTTTTCCGTCTTAGCTAGTGAAGCCATGCCAAAAGGTATTAAAGGCTTTAATGATGTGGTGGTTTCAGATTCATGTATATATGCTATTTTTGATGGTACACCATTCAAAGACCGTATCAATTCGTTGCGATCAGGCAGGAAACTTTCAGCCGGAGGTAATAATATTTATGTATTCGGCCTTGATGGCTATCCACTGAAAAAAATGTCAACAGAATGTTCAGCTTTTGGTATTGAGTTTATAAGAGGTAATATCTATATTGTAGGCAATGATAAAGATATTCCTTTGTATTCATATAAATGTCCATAAAATTGCAGATGAAGATAAAGAGACATAAATAACTTCTCTTCGGCCTTTCTTACAATAAGAGTTTTTGATGTATACTGTTACAATTCATAGGGAGAACATTTATTAAGAGCCTTATCTGATATTTCTAAGAATATCAGATAAGGCTCTGTAATTCGTATGAAAATTTACTGAGTTGGATAGAGTTATCCTGACTTTTATTGGCATGAATCATAATTAAAGACTAATTTGTAACCTTTTCCTCTAATGGATACAACATTGATGTCCAAAATTGCGATACATTCTTTTAGTGATTTAATTAAGTGATAAGCCCGATCTTTTGTTTCTACACTTTCTACTTTTTCATATAGTTTGGATATGTCAGCATGTGATAAGAAGAAATCCTCCTTTGAAATAAACTTACGGAAAATTTTTATATTATAGCCGCTTAGAATAACTTGTGTGTTGTTGTATCTTAAAGTATTGTGATTATTGTCCCAGTAATATCCTTCATGAATCTCAATCCATTTAGTTGATTGGTATTTTCTTTGTTTTATAAGGTTTCCATCCTCATTATTTATCCCTTTTGAGAGATTTTCTTTTTTGTTTCTATTATTATAGATTATGTAGCAGGTTATCGGAATGAGCATTACAGCAAATAGAATATATGTATTTATATTATTCAGTAAAAGTACATACGCTGGGGTATATATATAAGCCTGTAATATTATATCAGATTTGTTGTTATAGTCTTTTCTAAATTTATATTCCTGTACAAGTGTAGCTTTACTGATAAACTTTTCATCGCGTGAATTATACTTTTTCCCGTTGTATGAATATCCAATGGCTGTATTAGTGTATTTGTTTATTTTATGCATTTCATCTCTGAACAAACTGTTTAAATGATTTCTTTCTGAGTCTTTTGCAATAAAATAGGCCTGATCACTCCAGTTTTTCTTTTCTTCACCTCTTATTTCATTTGGAGAATTCTTTTGATGATACTGTACGTTAATCTGTGAGATATACAGATCCTTTTCCTTGTTGATGGCATTTGCGAAAGCATTTTTAGCGCTTTCGGTAATATTTATCTTTTTTGTATTGAAATTTACGCAGATTACAATAATTGTTATTAGTGCGTATGTAGTATATGCAAAGATACGTTTTGGTTTAGTCCATTTCATGATTTGAGTCTTGCTTTCTGAAAATAATCTGAAACAAATTAGAAATCTTCCTGAAATTTTATATGATTAAATAATAGATATACAGGTAGTTATAATTTTATTCAGAAAATTTTCAGCATTTTTTCGTCATTTATTATCTACATTTGTCACAAATATACAAAGATTTTAAATGTTATGAAAGCATTGTTATTTTTAATTTTAGCAGTATTATGTATCTGTTTTGATGCGCAGCAAGGTAATGAATTGAAGTTAGGGATGGATCAACTTTTTTTGAGTAATGTAGAAGCATTAGCCAATAATGAAGGGGTTAATTATTTTTGCTATGGTGAAGGTGACATTGATTGTCATGGTATGAAAGTTGAATTTAAAGTAGAAGGTTTGAGTTTAGATTATTAACCGTACTAAAATCATAATTTCAAACTGTAAATGAGAAAGCTTGTTTTTATCTTATTTTCTTCTTTGTTTCTTTTTTCTTGCACAGATGATAAGAAACATGACATTGAAGTTTTAGTTAAGGAATGGAATAACAAGGAAATCCGTTTCCCCGATAATCCGGTGTTCACGCGTTTCGTCACAGATACGGTTCCTTATAGGATTCCAAAAACCGACTACAAGGTAGTAGTCTTTGTCGATTCTGCCGGATGTATCAGTTGCAAGCTTCAGCTACCAAGATGGAAGGATTTTATGCACGAAGTGGATTCGCTTAGTGACGGAAATGTCCCGTTTATATTCTTCTTCCAGACAAAGGATGAGCGTGAATTGAGATACATCTTGAAACGAGATAATTTTTCGTATCCTGTATGTATAGATACAGAAGACATTTTCAAAAAATTGAACCGTTTTCCTGAGGAAATGATGTTCCAGACATTCCTTATAGATTCTGAAAACCGTGTGAAGGTGATAGGAAACCCCATCCACAACCTGTCCGTAAAGGACCTTTACCTGAAGGAAATAGCCGGAATAGAAGTCGTTCCACTGTCAGTCACTACAATTGAGGCAGATTCTACAGAATATCACTATGGCGTGGTAGGAGAAAACATGACTGCAAGCAGGAAGATTATCCTGAGGAATACCGGAAAGGAAGTGTTCCGAATAAAGGGCACAACAACTTCATGCGACTGCATGACTGCGGAATACGACTGGGATGAGATACCACCCGGAAGGAAAGCTGCAATGACGATTGAATACAAGGCAGAAGAGCCCGGAGATTTCTGGCGAACCATAACTATATATGGAAATATTCCAAAAAAATCCGTTACACTGGATTTCTGGGGAACAGTCAGAAAGTGAGAGATAAAAAAAGAGTGAAGATATGAAACCTAATGTCTAGCAAACGTTTGTATCCATATCCAACTCAATGTTAAACCTATTAAAATAAGGGAGGTATCTATTATGTAAAGTTAAATCTATCTTAAGCGTGTTAAATTTATTATTTTGTAGGAATTATTAATAATTATCAAAAACTCAATTAAAAATGAAAAAGAACATTTTCACAATATTTTTTGCAACTGCATTTGCTTTGGTTGCAGGGTATAACATATATGCTTCACAGCAAAAATTTGAACTGTCTGATTTGGCTTTGGCTAATGTGGAAGCTTTAGCACAAGATTATGAATCTGGAGGAGTTGAAATTATTTGTGGACGAAACAGTGGTCCTTGCTGGATGAAAACAGGAATGCTGTGTTTTGTTGGTGAAGCACATGATTATGCTTGTCAGTTTGTTGGGTATACTTGGACTAGCTGTTCAAGTTTATGTAATTAATCTTATAATGTAGAGCAGAAAATTATTATAAGCATATGTTATTCCTATTTTATTCTTTGAGAATGATTATAAAACAAGTGTTTATGATTCGATTTGTTTTGTAAAAAGTGTAACAATTTAAAGGTGCTGAAATCTACACAACATTATTGTTTTGGACTGTTGGTCAGGAGTTTAATTTAAATCCCTGACCAACATAAATAATAAAAATTATGATAAAATGAAGAACTTAGTACATATTCATGGTTTTATATTGATAATTCTTGTATTTGCAATATCTTGTACAGAAAGGGAATCACATGGGAATAAAACAAATATATACTATTCTGAAAATGAAGATTTGCCTATGGGGAATTTCATTGACAGAATAGAGATAATTCCCCTTGAGACCGACAGTATGAATCTCATAGACCAATATCATAAAATAGAGTTTTATGATGATTTTGGCGGATACCTGATAGTTGACAAGAGACAAACAGTGTACCTGTTTACAAAAGAGGGGGATTTTATATCCAGCTCCCGTAAGTGCCGGGGAGATGGCCCCGATCAATATAATATTCTGGTTGATGCTGTTTATAATCCATATAACAAAAGTATAGAGATATTAAGTCCGTTCGGTAGTATATACTCGTATGATTTATCCTTTAATTTTCTTGGAAAAAGAGATTTGCAGGAGAAGAGTATCCATACATTCTCTCGTTTTTATCCTCTGAGCGATGATTCTTATATTTTATTGCCTACTTTGCTGGGGGAGAAAGATGCCGTAATGTGTTTTTGTGACTATACTCGACAAAGCATCATTTCCGTGGAAGATTATACTGCCGATTTTATCAGTACGCTTACAATGAATCATAATCCTTTTGTGCGATTGAATGGAGAACTTTATTTTCTTCCAGTATGTCTTGACTATAACATATATCGTATTGATGAAGATTCTTGTAAGTTAAGCAAGTATATTAGCTATTCATTTGGAGAAAATATTAATAAAGAGGATTTGGAGAAACGTTTTGGTGATATGTCCGACCGGAAGTCAGATGAAGAAAGTCTGAAGAAATCCTTTGCTGTTATGGAAAAGGTAAATAATTATCTTCTTCAATCTGATACTCCTATACCTGTGATAAAGCAGATGAATAATTCATACTTATATTTTTATATGATTAATAATGGAGTTAGAGAGACCGTAATATATGACAGAAAGTCTAAAAAGTCAATTCTTCATTCAAATAAGCATCCTGTGTGTCTTAATTTCTGTTTTTATTTAGATAAGAATTCATTGTATACAATCATTTACCCTTATGAAATGGATAAATATATAGACAAATCTCTGTTGGATGGGAATGAATTGAAGAAACTTGACCGTGTGAAAGATGATGATAACCCTATAGTAGTAAGATATGTATTGAAAAAAAGATTATGATATGAATCACAGTGAAACAGCATCATATTATGAGGATTAAACGATGTCTTTGAAAAGGTGTAGATTAAAAAAATAATAGAAATAGAACCCTATGAAAAGTAATGTCTTAAAAGCAATGCTGATAGTTTCTCTTTGTTCGTGTTCATCGGCGAAGACCTATAATGAACCTCAGTTTATTGAAGAACATGAGATAACTGGTAAATGCCTTTCCGATGACTTGATGATAAGTTATGCTTATGATATGGCAGTTGACAGCCGCTATGTCTATATACTGGCACTGTCGGAGGGCAAATGGTTGCATGTATATGACAAACATGATGGAAGGTATTTGGGCAGCACTGTTCATGCAGGGCAAGGTCCGGGTGAAATTCATACGGCTTTGTCTCTGATGGTTGATGGAGATAATCTGCAAATATATGACCAGTCTCAAAAAAAACTGTTTAATTATTCTGTCAACAATGAGGATGACAGCTTGCAGGTCTCGTTTGTCGATGATGTCAATTTTTCCTCCTGTAGCGGTATAGTCCGTAGAGCATGGGAATTGGGTGGTCAGTATCTTGTAGATGGGCAGTTGGGAGTTGAAAAGACAGGCCAGAAACGTTTTCAGCTGTATGATGGGAATTCTGTAGTTTCTCAGTACAATGATTTCCCTGTTGAAAACGAGGACATGAAGAAGGCTTTTCTTTCACCTAATGTATGTTTTTCTCCGTCTAAAAATAAAATGGCAACAGGAACATTGTATGGAGGGGTATTGGAAACATTTGACTTATCTTCAACTTCCATATCATTGTCAGGCGTTTATCGGTTTTATGAACCTTTGGTTTCTTTTAAGGCAGGAGAGTTGGTTCCGGCTACAGATATGAAGTATGGATTTTCTGCAATGTGTGCCACTGACGATGTGATTTACAGTGTATTGATAGGTGATTCAGACCCTAACAACCTATATAATATTTCAATATTTGACTGGAACGGCAAAGGATTGGCACAGTATAAGACAGACAGGCAGATTTTCAAGTTGTCTTGCTATTCAGGTACTCCGTCCGAACTGTATGCACTGACATATTCTCGTTCAGAGGGATTTTCTTTATATCTCTATCGCGTTGAAATATAATTATGTGTTGTTGGTTAATTTATAAATGAGCTATAGCTAAATATCTTAATTTATGAAGAACGTTTTATTTTTAGTGTTGTTTGGGCTGGTTCCTTTTTTTATGACGGCTCAGGTACGGAAAAAGCCTTATGGGGTTACTACGATTACCACTTCAGCAGGGAGTAAACTTGCTCCGGCCCCAAGTGAACTGGCCTTGAAATACAAGCTTGACATACCCATCAGAAGGAATGGCGATTTTTCTCTCGAATTGAAGGAATACCGGCAGGGAGTTTACGTGAAGGATTTGTTGGATGATAAAATCATCGGCGGTAAGGTCAATGAAGGTGACCGTATGGAATTCGTCCAGTTTTTGGACTTTAAGGGAGGGAAAGAATTCCAATTGTTTACTTATGTCGGTACCTCCATGTGGTATAAAAAGAAGAATACGGAAAAGAAGTTTGATTATGTACAGTATGAAGGAAATTCAAACATTGGCACATCGTTCACCTGTCCACTTTTCCTGATTTACGAGGACGACGAGAAAGGTGTATGTAAGAAGCAGCTGAGCAAGTTGTTGAAGGGGGGGAAACTGCCGGACAAATATACGCCGGAATCTGAAGCGCTGAAAAAGCTGCCCCGTTTTTTTATCGTTTGTTATCGCTATTAATCGTTTCACTGTTTATAATATGATGCATTTAGGAAAGAGTTGCTTGTTTGTGATAATCTGCTGTCTGGCATCCGCTTGCGGACACCGGATGTCGTATGATAATGCCACGTCATTTTCCTGGTCCGATTTTCAGCCGGTGGAATGTGGCGATACATTGAAACTGCCGCATGACTGTTTTCTGTCAATGCCGTTGCGCATCTTGTGCGTGGATTCGACCTTGTTTGTCCAGAATCGAAAAGGTGACGGCTTTATCCAAAGATTCAGGCTGCCCCGGCTTACTCCTATAGGAGAGGCTTGCATTTCAATGGGGAATGGTCCACAGGAACTGTTGAACGCTTATCGTATGCAGGCAATGGATTCGTTGTTCGGAATTTCCGACCTGATGGGAGGGAGTGTCATGTTCTATCCTAAAGATTCAGCCTGCAATGCGTTTCATTTCCCGTCGGGACGAAAGGTCCGGTTGGAGGAGCCGTTCAGTGATGTCGTTTTCTTGTCCGGCCGTCCACAGTTTGTCACGACCGTCTTGAATACAGAACATAAGCGTCTGACTTTCTTTGCTGCGGATGGCACCTCGCGGCAGACCACAGGAATGTACCCTACCTTTGGAACCGAACTGTCTCCTTTGGAGCAAATGGAAGGTTACGCCTGTGAGATGGCGGTTGATCCGTCGAACAGTCATATCTGGCTTTTCTATAAATCGACAGACCTGATAGAAATTTATGATTATGAAGGGAGGCTGGTTAAGCGTCTGCATGGTCCTGACCATTTTTTTCCTGCTGTAAGGGAACTTTCCAGTGAAGAGGGTCTTCAGAAAGTAAGTTCTGTTTCCGGAGAAACGCGTGATGCATATTTCTGCCCTCTTTATTCGGGTGGAAAGATCTACGTATTATATTCTGGTAGGGTGTACCACGAGGGTCAGTCTGCGGATGCTTACCTGCTGGATACCTTGCTGTCTTTCAACTTGGACGGAACTCCTGATAAGGCCTATAAGCTTCCTGTGCCTGTGTTTACATTTGCAATAGATGAAACAAACAGGACTTTATATGGCCTGAGCTTTGTGCCTGAATATCATTTGGTAAAGTATGCTTTTTAATGACAGAACACATTTGAGAAAACAGAAATAGTTTTGGTATATTTAATTATGAAAGTGCGTGTGAAAAAGATTTTTTTTAGTTTTTGTATTAGGATAAGAGACTGCCCGGTGAAAGTGCCGTTCTGACAGTGAAATATAAAGCTGAGCGCCTTATAGTAGATTAAAACTAAGAGCACGACTGTCCCGTAAAAGTGGATAAATAGTTCTTTGAAATTATTGAAACATAGTCAATTACACGGTTTTTTGAAATGAAACGGGATTGATTTTGCAACTTTGCAGTCTAATACAAATGGCTGCTATGTTCCAAGACAAATACGTATTCTCTCAATTAACCGCTTTTCTGAACAGGACTCAGTTCAACAACTATGTTCGCAAGTATGATGGCAACCGATATGTGAAACATTTCACTTGCTGGAATCAGAAGTTTGCAATGATGTTTGGGCAACTGAGTAACCGTGAGAATCTGCGAGACTTAATCGTTGCTTTCGAAGCGCATAGGGCCAAGCAATATCATCTTGGGGTAGGTCGTGAACCGATAGCCAAGACAACTCTTGCGACAGCCAACCATATATGATGAAGGAAGCCTGCGAGAAGTGGACGACCAACATCCTTGACATTTCTGGAAAGAAATATGCGTTTGATTCAACAACGATTCCGTTATGTCTAGCCACATTTCCATAGGCGAAGTTCCGAGGGAAGAAAGGAGGCATCAAAGCACGATTCTACAACAATGTCTTCAATCGTCCAGCATGATATGAAGTTGAAACGCTCAACCTATGAAGTTATGCAAATTTTCAGCATATCATTGACTGACAAAACCCACTTGCGTGACCTGTTCGACAAGACCAATTTCAATGATGTCAAAGATCTAAATGATCCCCTGATTCCGGGCTATTTGATTAATTGTTTAACTCGTCCCATTTTAACGGGACACTAATGTAAGAATATATGAAAATGCACTTATTTAAAATTACCGGTGTTATATTAATTTCTATTATAGCATCATGTACTAATGTACAAACTAAAAAAAGTTCATATACAGTTGATGTAGACCTAGGCAATGCAATTTCTTTGAAGGAAGAAACATCCTCTGTAGAAGTAATGTGCTTAAATGATTCTCTGTCGGAACATTTCCCAGGTGATATGACAAAGGTAAAATGGACAGGGAATTCTATTCTGGTTCTAGACTCATGGAAAGATCCGGGGCTTTATCAATATGACTCTGAAGGGCTTCTTATCAACTCATTTACAAATAGAGGAAACGGTCCCGGTGAATTTGTCAGGGTTGTAGATTTTAATGTCACATCATCGGGAATAATACTTCTGGATACATATTCTGAATCACAAAGACTGTTTCTAGATAAGAATCTTTCGTTCCTATACAAAAAAGATGCAGAAAAACAATCAAGTCATTTTTACCAGGAAGAGAGCAAAGAAGGCGGCGTGTGGTATGATAGAGGCAATGTAGCTTATGGAGAAAACAAGAACAAGCTAGTATATGAAAAGGATGAAAAGAAAAAGACTGTATTGCCTGTACCAAGTGAAATAGAAAATGTAACATTTGCCAGTTATAATGTCTTTGCCGGAATTGCAAATGACACTGTACTTTATTTGCCGGCTGTTGAACCTAGGATATACAAATGTTATGATGGAAAGGCCGAAGTGTTTTGTGATTTGAATTTCGGAGACTTATGGCCGGATTTTTCTGGAGTTGACAAAAGTAACCCATTGGAACTTATGCGCAGAATTGTAGACGAAGGGAAGATTTATTCCACAAATATCGTTTCTGACGGCAATGATTTTGCCATTTCTTTCTTCTGTAAAGAAAAATGTTATATAATGTTATTCAGATATCCCGAGAAAGAGCCATACAAATTACTTTACGCCGACAAGAATATAATTGAGTCGATCGGTAATCTTGTCTGCATGAAGGATGGTTGCCTTGTTTTTGGGAAGCCTGGTAAATTATTAAAATTCGGGATTAAAATGAAATAAAATATAGAGCATGTTTCTATATTAAGGAGGAATCGGAATGGAATCAAGATATTCAATACTGCGTATTTGCGTAATGATGATTTTGGGGGGCTAT
The DNA here is from genome assembly GCF_900128455.1 of Bacteroides mediterraneensis. Taxonomy (GTDB): domain Bacteria; phylum Bacteroidota; class Bacteroidia; order Bacteroidales; family Bacteroidaceae; genus Phocaeicola; species Phocaeicola mediterraneensis. The sequence goes on from NZ_LT635783.1 coordinate 400,657, forward strand.
GTGTTTTGTGCAGCTGCTCGGACAATAGGGAAAGGCGGATGGAAAAGGTACTCGAAATGGCAAGGACAAACCGCACGGAACTGGAAAAAGTGATGGACACACTACAGGGAGGATGCCTGAAGCTGCGTGCGGCACGGTTCCTCATAGAAAACATGCAGTATCATTTCTCGGTAAACGAGAGATTCGTTTCAAAAAAAGGGAAATCATACTATTCGGACATAACACGCTTTGGAGGGGCGGCTTCCGTAAAGAGGCACTGCGACTCGCTGGTGGCTACGGGATGGAATATAGACAGGAGGACGGAGTATGCCATAAGGTGCGTGGATGCGGAATTCATGATAAGGTACATAGAAATGTCATTCAGGGCATGGGAAAAGCCATGGGATTCGGAGGTCTCATTCGGGGACTTCTGCAGGTACATACTTCCATACCGCTTGCAGAATGAGCCACTGTCGTATGCAAGAGAGAGGCTCATGGAGCGTTATACTGCTCTGCAGGGTTCTGTAGGGGCGAGAAATACGATGGAGGCGTGCCGGATTGTAAATGCAAGACTGAAGGAGGAGACGGAGGCTTCGGGAAGGGGTACATGCGACGCACTGTGCAACTACACCACAATGGTGATGCGAGCGGCGGGTGTTCCGGTTGCGGTGCAGCAGACGGTATGGACAAGGATGGATAGGGGGCTTGTGGGGTGTGCTGTGCTACATGAAGGGACATTCCACGACTTATCAATGGGGGATGTTCAGCCCGGTGAGTAACAGGCATGTGCTGGCTACAGTAAGATACCTGATGCCGGCAAAGGCGTACAGAAGGCATTTTGAATCGTACATGTCCGTACTGCCGGAAAAGGATGACGGATTTGTAACCTATCTGAAGAACCCCTGTTGGAGAATGTGACGGACGTACAGGAGATGGAGGTGTATGGCGTTGCCGTTACAAACAGGGGAGACGCTTCAGGGGGATTGTGTATCTTTGCAATAACAATGCAGGGAAATGGGTCCCCGTAGCCATGGGAAGGAGAAGTGAAGGTAAAAACATCTTCAGGAAAGTGACGGGAAGGAATCTGCTTGCCGTAGCAGAGACTGACGGGAAAGCAGGGCTGGAATTCATAAGCGACCCGTTCCTTGCAGGGCCAAGCATGGAAAGGCTTGTTTCCGTCAGGTTCGTGCGGAATGAAGGCATAACTCATGCTCGCTATACTACTGGGACAACGGCGGGGACTTCAAGGACATTCCATGCACTGCAAAAAAGACAGTGTATGGGTTATACGGCAATGTTCCTGGCAATGCCCTACAGCTGAATGTCACCGACGGAAGGGAGTATGACTCATCCGTTAGGATTGAGAAGGATGGTGTGTTCAATAGTGAATCATGGTTGTAAGATTATGAAGAAATGGTTTGATATAATAACGAAGATTGCCTTTGTGTGTATATGCTTGTTCCTATTGTGGATTCTGGCACAAGTGTTTGTGTTTACATCCTTCCGGATACCAAGTGATTCCATGTCGCCTGAACTCCGAGAGGGCGATTATGTTTTGGTGTTGAAACCGGTCGTTGGGGCACGGTTGTTTAATTTGAACAAATCGCTCAATCTGGAACAGACTGAAATATACCGTCTGCCGGGATTTAGGAAGATAAAGCGCAATGATGTGGTAGTCTTCAATTTCCCGCATCCAAACGACTGGAGCCGTATAGAGATGCACATAATGAAGTATTATATCAAGCGCTGTATCGGATTGCCCGGAGATACGCTCTCCATAAGGAAGGGGATGTTCAAGGTGAAAGGTGTAGACATGCCTTTGGGGAACGTAGCCTCACAGAAGCACATAGGATTGACGCGTCCCGAGGATTGTCCGGAGGGCGTGTACAGGTGTTTCCCATACGACTCCCTGCTGGACTGGAATATACAGGAGTTCGGACCTCTGTTTGTTCCCGGCAAGGGGGATGTGGTGAAGATGGACCGTACGGGTGGTGTATTGTACCGCAAACTCATTGAATGGGAACAAGGGAAGAAGATGTATGTAAAGGGAGATACAGTACTGCTGAACGACAGTGTGATAACTTCTTACCAGTTCCGTAAGAACTATTATTTCGTGGCGGGAGACCGTGGGGAGAACTCACAGGATTCCCGTTACTGGGGGCTGCTTCCGGAGGAGTATATCGTGGGGGTGGCTTCAAGGATATGGAAATCCGTGGACAGCTATACGGGCGATATTTGCTGGGACAGGGTATGGAAGAAGATTGAATAAAAAGGAATATGGAACTTTTTTGAGCGAGCTATGCATATTATGAATGTTGAACTAAGGAAATGGTTATGCAGAGTCATACCGTGGTTGGCAGGTCTACTGCTTGCAGGACTTACGAGTGGAACCGTGCTGGTGACAGACGGAAGTTTACCGTCCGACCTTCAGGGAAAGCAGTGGATGTGGCTTTCTGCCGTGATGACTGTTGTATTGCCTTTGTGGCTTGCCGGATATATTGTGAATCCACAGCGGACTGTCCGTATTGTGTCGGAGACAGTACAATGGGTGCTGATGGGATTCGGGGTAGTGGAGGCTCTGCATGGTCTTGGTCAGATTGCAGGTATATATCCGTCAAACCATTCGCTTTTTGTCCTTACGGGAACATTCTATAACCCGGGTCCATATTCAGGCTATCTGGCGGCAGTTCTTCCGGTAGCCCTGTACCGGATATTAATATTGAACGGGAAGAAAGACCGTCTTTCGGTTGTGCAGTATTATCTATCGATGTGTGTGCTGTTGCTGATATGCTGTGTGCTTCCGGCGGGCATGAGCCGTGCGGCATGGTTTGCTTCCCTGATTTCGTGCGGATATGTGGTTCTCAGGGTTTACCGTGTGAAAGTAAAATCGTTTGTATCGGAACACAGATATGCCGTATTAGGCGTGCTTTTAGTCGGTGCGCTGTTTGCCTCCGGTGCGTATTTCATGAAACGTGATTCGGCAGACGGCCGTTTGCTGATATGGAAGATAACTTCCCGGGCCATTACCGGCAATCCTTGGGGTGAAGAAAATGGAAGGACATTTTCCGCCATTTACGGTGATGCTCAGGAAAGATACTTCACTGATTGTGAATATTCGGAGTCGGAGGCATTGGTGGCCGGAACACCCGATTTTGCCTTCAATGAATATCTGCAGATTGCAGTTGAATATGGTGTGTGGGTATCCGTATTGTTTATAACTTTAGTACTTGTGTTGTTGAAGATAGCCGGGAGCCGTAAATCTCTTGCGGGAATGGGCGGATGCCTTGTATCGCTTATGGTATTTGCCTGCTTTTCCTATCCGCTCCATATCCCGGCTATTGTTTCCGTATGGTTACTGACGGTAATGGCGCTTTGTGGCGAGGGGCTGGTGAAGATAAAACGCAAATCGGTTGCCGTGATAATCCTGCTGCCGGTTGTTGTGGCCGGATTAACAGCTTCGGTGAATAGGTATGGTATGTACTCCGCACGCACACGGTCTGTTCGCCAGTGGATTCCTGTCAGGGTTCTGTATCATTCCGGAGCATTTAGGGCGGCAGTGGAAGAATATGGAAAGCTTTATGATAAAATGTCCTGGCATAAAGATTTCTGTTTTGAGTACGGAAGGGCATTATACAAAACCGGAAGTTACGGCAAAGCAGAAAAAGTTCTTTTGAAAGCCATGACGGTGAGCGGAGATCCGATGATATTGAATATTCTGGGACGCAGTGCGCAGGAGAGCGGAGAGTATGAGAAAGCGGAGATGTATCTGCTACGTTCCACCCGCAGATTGCCGGAGCGTGTATATCCCCACTATCTGCTGGTAAAGCTTTATGCGGAATCTGAGTATTTTGACAGGGTAAAGCTAATCAGGGAGGCAGAATATGTGCTTAACGCTGAACCTAAGGTGAATTCTACCGCTATAAGGGAAATGCGTCAGGAGGTGAAGAATATTTTAAAAGATAAAAGCATGCAATAAATTAAAACAGTGGATATTTATTAATGGTTTATGATGTCTTTTATGAGTAAGCTGGATGTGAATAGATTAAGACTGCTCGTATTTCAAGGTGCGGTGGTTCTGTTTCTGATGTCAGGATGCATAAGCAGACCGGACAGGCTGGAATATGCCCTGGAGTTTGCGGGAAAGAACAGAGTGGAACTTGAAAAGGTTCTTGAGCATTATAAAGGAGACACTATGAAATACCGTGCGGCATGTTTCCTGATAGAGAACATGCCACGGTGGTATTCATACGACGGATGGCAGCTGGATACCCTTCATGCTCTTCTGGAAAGGCAGCTGGCAGGCACATTGAGAGAATCGGACAGGATGTGGCACGGGTTTGACTTCCACACGCTTGAAAAGGTTTATGATGCAAGGGTGATTACATCGGACTATCTTATCCGTAATATAGAGATGTCATTCAGGGAATGGGAGGAAAGGCCGTGGAACCGCACACTGCCGTTTGAAGATTTCTGTGAGCTTATACTTCCTTATCGTATAGGCAATGAGAGACTGACGGAATGGCGCACGCTGTACAGGTCGTATTACGGCAGTTTATTGGATTCACTGTATACAGGCAGCGATGTGCTTGAGGCATGTAAGATCATAAATGATGAGCTGGCAAGACAGGACTGCAGGTATTGTGTGGACTGGAATGTTCCACACCATGACGCAGACCATCTTTTTCATACAAGAATAGGCTATTGCAGGGAAAACAGCGACCTGATACAGTATGCCATGCGTTCGTGCGGCATACCTGTAGCCGCCGATTTTATGCCATACTCTCCCGATTACCGCTATTCGCACGAATGGAACGTAGTACGCGATACCACAGGAAAATATATCCAGTTCGGCTATGATGGGATTGACCCCTTACGCAACAATACCCAGAGTGACGGACGTAAGAAAGGAAAGGTTTTCCGCTACTGTTTTGCCATGCAGAAAGAGAGGGAGGAAACCTGCAATGCAGCCGGTTGGAATACCGGAGGTATGGAAGGGAAGTACTGGAAGGATGTTACGTCCGGATATTTCGGCGAAAATGAGGCAGTGGTCGGGCTGTCTGCTAATGTGAATTCGCCGGTAGGACTGGCCGTCTTTTCTACCGGTGGATGGAAGGTTATAGGCGAAGGGATACGTAAAAGTGGCAATAGGGTCTGTTTCAGGAATATCGAGCCATCTATAATCTATATGCCTGTTACTTTAGATTCCAACGTACATCCCGCAGGATATCCTTTCATGCTTTGCAGAGACGGGCATGTGGAGGAGTTTGTGCCCGATACAGTAAACCAAGAAAAGGTGGTGCTCAGCAGGAAAATGGCATTGATACCAAGAGTGGCAGCCTGGGGATACTCACAGATTGGGGCACGTATAGAAGGTGATGTAAATGTTGACTTTGGCAATCCTAAGCTGATAGCCGAAATAAAAGATACCATTGATTATACATTCGGAATATTTGAAAGCAGTTGTCATGTTCCTGTCAAATATGTAAGGTATGTTCCGCCTTTTGGACTGACACAGATTGCTGAACTTAGAATGTATGATGATTCTGAGATGGAAAGGGAAATAAAACTCAGTCCGGTCACAGATTTGCCTTATATTGAAAATGTGACAGATGGCAATATATTGTCGCACTTATATCGTAAAACCGGTACGGTCTCTTCTCCACTGGTATTTGAACTTGACAGACCGTCACGGATAGAGAAGGTGTATTACATCCCGAGAACCGATGATAATTATGTATGGAAGGGGGATGTCTATGAGCTGTTGTACAATGACGGTGTGAACGGATGGAAATCTTTGGGAACGAGGACTGCTTCCGGCAAGAACATCACATTCTCTGCACCGAAGAATGCTTTGCTATGGTTGCGTGACAAGACCAAAGGAAATGAAGAACAGGTATTTATCTACAGGAATAACAGACAATGGTTTAATTCTGATTTCATATAGGGCACTTGAGTTTGCCATATTGGGAAAAAATATTTATTGAGGAAATATATTTAATATGAGAACATACTACGTATATGTGCTGCTGCTTGCCGCCGGAATGTGGGCAGGCTGCGGCGAGAAGAAAGACGACACTTCCGGAAAGGAAAAGGAAGGAGTGGAAACGGTTCTGCCCTCACAGGCGAACGAGGTGACGGTCATGACGCTGAAGAGGACCACGTTCAACCATGAGCTGGTGAGCAACGGCAAGGTGACGGCCTCACAGTATGCCGACCTCTCGTTCCGCCTCACATCGGAGCCGGTGGCGCACATCTATGTGAAGAACGGCGATGCGGTGAAGAAAGGACAGAAGATAGCCGAACTCGACCTGTTCACCCTGGAGAACAGCCTGGAGAAGGCGGAGATAGCCCTGCGCCAGTCGGAACTGGAAATGAAGGATGTGCTGATAGGTCAGGGGTATTCACCGGACCGTATGCAGGAAATCCCCAAAGACATAGTACGGCTTGCCGAGGTGAAGAGCGGCTACGGCCAGAGCCGTGCGGCATACGAGCTGGCAAAGTTCGAGCTGGAGCAGGCGGTGATCACCGCACCGTTCGACGGGGTGGTGGCCAATCTGGAGACGCGGGGTTTCAACCGTCCGGACGGTACGAAGCCCTTCTGCCGCGTGATAGGAAGCGGGGGCATGGAGGTGGCCTTCAAGGTGCTGGAGAGCGAGCTGCCGCTTGTCAGGCGGGGAGACCGGGTGGAGGTGGCCCTGTTTGCCGGGACAGCCGGGGCATGCAGCGGTACGGTGTCGGAAATCAACCCGCTGGTGGACGAAAACGGGCTGGTGAGCGTAAGGGCCAGGGTGAACGGCGGTGCAAGACTGTTCGACGGCATGAACGTGCGTGTAAGCGTGAAACGCTCCGTTCCCGGCCAGCTTGTGGTGCCGAAGACGGCGGTGGTGCTGCGCACGGGCAAGCAGGTGGTGTTTACCCTGAAGGACGGCAGGGCGGTGTGGAACTATGTGACCACCGGACTGGAGAACATGACCGAATATACCGTGACAGGCGAGGGCATGGAGGAAGGGGCACAGGTCATCGTGACCGGAAACGTGAACCTTGCGCATGAGGCTCCTGTAAAAGTGATACATTAAAACATGTCCGTACTATGGTAAGATTTCTGATAAAAAGACCGATAGCGGTACTCATGGCTTTCACCGCCTGCTTCATCGTGGGGCTGGTGACTTACTTCTCGCTGCCCGTATCGCTGCTTCCGGACATAGACATTCCGCAGATCACCGTGCAGGTGAGCGGGGAGAACTCGTCGGCCCGCGAGCTGGAGAACACGATGGTGGCTCCTTTGAGAAGGCAGCTCATGCAGGTGTCGGGGCTCAGCGAGATGCGGAGCGAGACGCGCGACGGTTCGGGCATCATCCGCCTGTCGTTCGGTTTCGGCACGGATACCGACCTGGCCTTCATCGAGGTGAACGAGAAGATTGACGCGGCCATGAACAGCCTGCCCAGGGATGCGGCAAGGCCGAAGGCCGTCAAGGCGAGCGCGACGGACATCCCGGTGTTCTACCTGAACATGACGCTGAGGAAGGATGTGCCTTACCGGGAAACGGACGGGAATGCCTTCCTGGAGATGTGCACGCTGGCGGAGAACGTGGTGAAGCGGCGCATCGAACAGCTGCCGCAGGTGGCCATGGCCGACATGACGGGGGTGCCGCAGAAGATGCTGCGCATCGTGCCGGATATGGGCAGGATGGAGAGCCTGGGCCTGGGCATTGCCGACCTGGAGGCCATCCTCTCGTCGAACAACGTGGAGCCGGGGAGCATGCTGGTGCGCGACGGGTATTATGAATACAACATCCGCATCGCCTCCATCCTCCGTACGCCGGAGGACGTGCGGCAGATCTGGTTCAACCGCAACGGACAGGTGAGGCAGCTGGGGGACATCTGCGACGTGCAGACGGTTACCTGCAACGAGACGGGGCGCTCGCTGGCAGGAGGAAAGCGGGCGGTGACGCTGGCCATCATCAAGCAGGGCGAGGAGAACATGGACAACCTGCGCCGTGAGCTGAAGGAGACCACGGACTATTTCACAAGGATATATCCCGACATTGAGTTCAGCATCAGCCGGAACCAGACGGAGCTGCTGGACTATACCATATCGAACCTGCAGCAGAACTTCACGCTGGGCTTCCTGTTCATCTTCATCGTGGCGGTGTTCTTCATCGGCGACGTGCGTTCGCCGCTGGTCATCGGCATCACCATGATTGCCTCGGTGGTGATCACGTTCTTCTTTTTCTACCTCTGCCGGGTCTCGCTCAACGTGATCTCGCTTTCGGGACTGATCCTGGCGGTGGGCATGATGATTGACAATGCCATCATCGTGACGGAGAACGTGTCGCAGTACCGTGAGAAGGGGTATTCGCTGAAGCGTGCGGCCGTGGCGGGAACCTCGGAGATGATCACGCCGATGCTGAGCTCGTCGCTCACCACCATCGCGGTGTTCGTGCCGCTGGTGTTCATGAGCGGGATAGCCGGGGCCATCTTCATGGACGAGGCGTTTTCCATCACGTCGGGACTGATGGTGTCGTATTTTACGGGCATCATGCTGCTGCCCGTGCTGTATGTGCTGTTCTACCGTACGGGTATCAGGAAGCACAACTGGTTTACCGCCAACTTTAAGAACCTGCTGAAGAACGAATGGCTGACACGGTTCTATGATGCGGGCATTGAGTGGGTGTTTGCACATAAGACTGTTACCATGTTTCTTGCCATCGTATCGCTGCCGCTGTGTGTGCTGATGTTCATGGTGATTGACAAGGAGCGTATGCCGGAGATTGACCAGAACGAGGTGGTGGTGGGCATTGAATGGAACGAGAACATCCATGTGGACGAGAACAACCGCAGGGTGAACGCCATGCTGGCCCTGGCCGATTCGCTGGTGGTGGAGCATACGGCCTACGTGGGCATGCAGGACTATCTGCTGGGCACGGAGAACGAACTTTCCACTTCCGAGGCGGAACTGTATTTCCGGACGGCTGAGCCGGAGCAGATTCCGGTACTGACCGGACTGCTGGAAAAGGCCGTCCGGAAGGATTACCCTGCGGCTGTGGTGACTTTCTCGCCGCCGGTGACCATCTTCGAGAAACTTTTCGTCACGGGGGAACCCGACCTGGTGGCGCAGCTCCGCAGGGCCGACCGCGCATCGGTTCCGGAGGCGGGGGAAGTGCGGGCCATAGAGGATGCCATGGCCAGGGAGACCGGCTGTGCGCCCGAGGGCACGCCTTTCCGCAGCCAGCTGGACCTGGAGGTGGACCGCAGCCGCCTGCTCCTGTACAATGTGGACTATGACGAGGTGGTGAGGGTGCTCCGTACGGCCCTGAAGGACAACCAGGTCTCTACCCTGCGTTCGTACCAGCAGTATCTGCCCATCGGCATCGCCGGAAGGGAGATGAGCGTGAACCGCATCCTGGCGGAGACGCTGGTGGAGACCCGGACGGACGTGGCTTCGGGAGATAGGAACTACATTCCGCTGCGCGAGCTGGTGCGCATCGTTCCCGGAGAGGACCTGAAGGAGATCACCGCCGGACGCAACGGGGAGTACATCCCGGTGAACTTCTATGAGGTGAAGGATGTGCCGCAGGTGATGGACGGCATACGCAGGGCGGTCGACGGTGACAGCCGCTGGGAGGTGTCGTTCGGCGGAAGCTTCTTCTCGAACAGGAAGATGATGGGAGAGCTGACGGTGATCNTGCAGGACTATCTGCTGGGCACGGAGAACGAACTTTCCACTTCCGAGGCGGAACTGTATTTCCGGACGGCTGAGCCGGAGCAGATTCCGGTACTGACCGGACTGCTGGAAAAGGCCGTCCGGAAGGATTACCCTGCGGCTGTGGTGACTTTCTCGCCGCCGGTGACCATCTTCGAGAAACTTTTCGTCACGGGGGAACCCGACCTGGTGGCGCAGCTCCGCAGGGCCGACCGCGCATCGGTTCCGGAGGCGGGGGAAGTGCGGGCCATAGAGGATGCCATGGCCAGGGAGACCGGCTGTGCGCCCGAGGGCACGCCTTTCCGCAGCCAGCTGGACCTGGAGGTGGACCGCAGCCGCCTGCTCCTGTACAATGTGGACTATGACGAGGTGGTGAGGGTGCTCCGTACGGCCCTGAAGGACAACCAGGTCTCTACCCTGCGTTCGTACCAGCAGTATCTGCCCATCGGCATCGCCGGAAGGGAGATGAGCGTGAACCGCATCCTGGCGGAGACGCTGGTGGAGACCCGGACGGACGTGGCTTCGGGAGATAGGAACTACATTCCGCTGCGCGAGCTGGTGCGCATCGTTCCCGGAGAGGACCTGAAGGAGATCACCGCCGGACGCAACGGGGAGTACATCCCGGTGAACTTCTATGAGGTGAAGGATGTGCCGCAGGTGATGGACGGCATACGCAGGGCGGTCGACGGTGACAGCCGCTGGGAGGTGTCGTTCGGCGGAAGCTTCTTCTCGAACAGGAAGATGATGGGAGAGCTGACGGTGATCCTGTTCATCTCGGTGCTGCTGATGTATTTCATCCTCTGCGCCCAGTTTGAGAGCTTCCTGCAGCCGCTGATCGTGCTGGCGGAGATTCCGATGGACATCGCCTTCGGACTGGTGCTGCTGTGGGCCACGGGGCATACCATGAACCTGATGTCGGCCATCGGCATCATCGTTTCCTGCGGTATCGTGGTGAACGACTCCATCCTGAAGCTGGACTCCATCAACGAGCTGCGCAGGGAAGGCATGCCGCTGCTGGAGGCCATCCATACGGCAGGTCACCGGAGGCTGAGGGCCATCATCATGACGACGCTGACCACGGTGTTCGCCATGGTGCCCCTGCTCTTCACGTCCGACCTGGGTTCGGAGATGCAGCGTCCGCTTTCGGTGGCGATGATCGGCACCATGATGGTGGGCCTCGTCATCAGCCTTTTTGTAATCCCTCTTATTTACTGGTTTATCTATAGAAAACATGAAGTCAAGAAGATTTAGCATACTGTTCCTGCTGCTGCTCTGCGCGGCGGGAATGAGGGCCCAGCGTGTGCTGCGGCTGGATTTGAAGGAGACCATCACGATGGCCAACGACAGCTCGCTGTCGGCCTTCCGTTATCAGAACATGTACCTGTCGGGCTACTGGGAGTACCGCAGCTACAAGGCGGCGCGCCTGCCGAGCCTCACGCTGAACATGACCCCGGCGCAGTATTACCGCTACATCACGCAGCGTTACGACTCGCAGGAGAATGTCGACGTGTACCGCGAGCAGCAGATGCTGAGCGCCAGCGCGGGGCTGAGCGTGGCGCAGAACTTCGACCTGCTGGGCGGTACGTTCTATGTGGACACGCAGCTGGACTACATGCGGAACTTCGGCGACACGAAGTCGACGCAGTTTTCCAGTATCCCTTTCCGTATAGGCTACCAGCAGGAACTGCTGGGCTTCAATGCCTTCCGCTGGGACCGGAAGATAGAGCCTTTGAAGTTCGAGAAGGTGAAGAAGCAGTATCTCTACAATGCAGAGAGCGTGTCGGAAGAGGCGGTAAGCTATTTCTTTACCCTTGCCATGGCGCAGGCCGATTATGAGCTGGCGCGGGACAATGTGGCCACCACCGATACGCTGTATGCCGTCGGGGAGCAGCGCCAGAAGATTGCGGCCATCTCACAGGCCGACCTGCTGACGCTGAAGCTGGACAAGGTGAACGCGCGCAACACGCTGAAGAATGCGGAGATAACGCGCAAGCGTGCGATGTCGGCCCTGGCCACCTTCCTGAACCTGGACCGCAACGCGTACATCGAGCTGGAGCTTCCGTCGCGTCCGCGGTATGTTGACGTGCCGGCCGACCGGGCCATGGTGCTGGCGCGGGAGAACAATCCGACGTACCTGGAACAGCGCCAGAACGTGCTGGAGGCGGAGCGTGAGGTGGACCGCACGAGGAAGGAGTCGCGCTTCAATGCCAGCTTCAATGCCAGCGTGGGCTTCAACCAGGTGGCCGACAACTTCAGTGCGGCGTACCGGAACCTGCTTCAGCAGGACCTGGTGTCGTTCACGGTTTCCATTCCGCTGGTAGACTGGGGCGTGAGAAAGGGCAAGTACAACATGGCCAGGAACAACCTGAACGTGGTCAAGATTGCCGCCCGTCAGGAAGAGATCAGCCTGGAGGAGGACGTGATGATGACGGTGAGTGACTTCAACGTGCAGCAGGACCTGATAGCCAGCGCCTCGGAGGCGCTCGACCTGGCGGAGCTGGCCTACGACCAGACGCGCAGGCGTTTCATCATCGGCAAGTCGGACATCAGCAGACTGACGCTGGCCCTGAACCGCCAGCAGGAGGCGCGGAAGAACTACATACAGGCGCTCCAGAACTACTGGCTGAACTACTACAAGATCCGCAAGCTCACGCTGCACGACTTTGAGACGGGCATGTCGCTTTCCGACCGTTTTGATTTTGAGAACCGTTTGAGATGAAGGGGCCATGAGCAGGAAAGAGAAAACAGAAGGCCGGCCGCTGGTCTGGTCGTCGTTCACCCTGATAGTGACGTTCGTGTGCCTGTCACTGGTGGGACTGGCACTGGCACCTCTGCTGCCGGTGAAGCTCTCGCCTTCGCGCGACATGCCGGGGCTGTCGGTGTCGTTCTCCATGCCGGGCAATTCGGCCCGGGTGGTGGAGACGGAGGTCACCAGCCGTCTGGAGGGCATGCTGGCCCGGGTGAACGGCATCCGTAGCATCAGTTCCACTTCCGACAACGGGGGTGGGCGCATCGACATGGAGCTGGACCGCCATGCGGATATCGGGGTGACCCGCTTTGAGGTGTCCACCCTTATCCGGCAGTTGTGGGCACAGCTTCCTGAAGGGGTGAGCTATCCGCTCATCTCCACGCAGCGGAGCGACGAAAACGCCTCGCGTCCTTTCATGACCTACACGCTGAACGCTCCCGCCACGCCCATCGTGATACAGAAGTACGGCGAGGAGCACATCAAGCCGCTGGTTGCGGCATTGGACGGAGTGTATAAGGTGGAGCTGAGCGGTGCCACGCCCATGGAGTGGCGCATCGTGTACGACAATGTGCAGCTGGAGCGCATCGGGGTGGGGGTGCAGGATATCCTGACCGCCATTGAGGAGAGGTACGGCCGGGAGTTTCTGGGGATTTGTGAGCTGGAGACGGCCCGCGGGACGGAATGGATACGGCTGGTGCGTACCACCGAAGGCAGTCCGGAGGGGTTTGTCCCTTCGGAGATTGCGGTGAAGGCGGCCGACGGGAGCATGGTGCCGCTGGACCGGCTGGTCAGGGTGACGCGCACGGAGGAGGAACCCACATCGTACTACCGCATCAACGGGCTGAACTCGGTGTATCTGTCCGTCACCGCCTCGGAAACGGCCAACCAGCTGGCCCTGGCGGAGAAGGTCAGGAAGGTGATAGCCGAAGCGGAGGCCGTGATGCCGGCCGGATACGAAATCCATACGGGCTATGATGCCACGGAATACATCTCGAAGGAGCTGGACACGATTTATTTCCGTACGGGAATCACCGTGCTGATCCTGTTGCTGTTCGTGGCGGTGATTACGCGCAACCTGCGGTATCTTTTCCTGATAGTGGCCGGGCTGGCGGTGAACATTGCCGTGGCCGTCATCCTGTATTATGCGCTGGGGCTGGAAATCCAGCTTTATTCGCTGGCGGGCATCACCATCTCGCTGAACCTGGTGATAGACAACATCATCGTCATGACCGACCATATTCTGAGAAGGCGCAACCTGAGGGCGTTCATGTCGGTGCTGGCGGCCACGCTGACCACCATCGGGGCGCTGGTCATCATCTTCTTCCTCGACGAGAAGATACGCCTGAACCTGCAGGACTTTGCGGCGGTGGTGATTGTCAACCTGGGCATCTCGCTGCTGGTGGCCCTGTTCTTCGTGCCTCCGATGATAGAGAAAATCGGTCTGCAAAGGGGAAAGCCGGCGCATCCGCGGCTGTGGGTGAAGCGGGGGGCCGTGCATTTCACCCGCTTTTACCGGGGGATGGTCGTGCTGCTGAGCCGCTATCGGGCGGTCGCCTTCCTTCTGCTGGTGCTCGGTTTCGGACTTCCGGTGTTCATGCTTCCGGAGAAGATAGAGGACGCGGAGCAGAAGGGGGCATGGGCAGAGTGGTATAATAAGATTTTCGACAATACGACCTGCCGGGAAGACATCAAGCCTGTAGTGGACAAGGTGCTGGGCGGTTCTCTCCGTCTCTTTGCCGAGAAGGTGTACGATGGTAGCTACTTCAACCGTGACGAGAGTGAGGTGGTGCTGTATATCAACGCCACCCTGCCCAACGGCAGTACGCTGGAGCAGATGAACGTGCTGATTAAGAAGATGGAGACCTACCTGAGCGGGTTCAAGGAGATACGCCAGTTCCAGACATCGGTGTACAATGCGCGCCGGGCGAGCATCCAGGTGTTCTTCAAGAAGGAGTACAGCCATACGGGCTTTCCCTATGTGCTGAAGTCGGACGTGGTGAGCAAGTCGCTGACCCTGGGCGGGGGAAGCTGGAGCGTGTACGGATTGCAGGACCAGGGCTTCAGCAACGACGTGCGGGAGAGTGCCGGCAGCTTCCGCGTGAAGATGTACGGCTACAACTACGACGAGCTGGGCCGCTGGGCGGAGGAGATGAAGAAGCTGCTGCTTTCCCACCGCCGCATCAAGGAGGTGACCGTCAGTTCGGAGTTCTCGTGGTGGAAGGACGACTATACGGAGTTCTATCTGGAGTTTGACAAGCGCAGGATGGCGGAGGAGAACCTGACGGCCTACGACCTGTTTGCGGTGCTGCGTCCGGTATTCATGCGCGACCAGCTGGCGGGCAGCATCCTTTACGACAACGGCGTGGAGTATCTGCGGCTGTCGTCCGCCCAGAGCCGGGACTATGATGTATGGGCTTTCATGTCGGTGCCGTTCCTGGTGAAGGGCAAGCAGTACAAGCTCTCCGACCTGGCCGTGCTGGCGAAGGGGCAGGCCCCGAAACAGGTGGCCAAGGAGAACCAGCAGTACAGGCTCTGCCTGCAATATGAGTACATCGGCTCGTCGGAACAGGGCAAGAAACTGCTGGAGAAGGACATCGAGACCCTCCGGAAGCGCCTTCCGATGGGGTATACCGTGGAGAGTGACAGTGCCTACTGGAGCTGGGGGAAGGAAGACCACAGCCAGTATTTCCTGCTGCTGATTGTCATTTCCATCATCTTCTTCATTTCGGCCATCCTCTTCAACTCGCTGAGCCAGCCGCTGGCCATCATCTTCGTGATTCCGGTGTCGTATATCGGCGTGTTCCTCACGTTCTATCTGTTCGGCCTGAACTTCGACCAGGGAGGTTTCGCTTCCTTCGTGCTGTTGTGCGGCATTACGGTGAACGCAAGCATCTACATCCTGAACGAGTATAATGCCATCCGCAGGAATTTTCCGGGACTGTCACCGCTGAGGGCCTATACCAAGGCATGGAACGTGAAGGTCATTCCCATCTTCCTGACGGTGATGTCGACCATCCTCGGTTTCGTGCCGTTCATGATAGGCGAGAAGACCCCGTTCTGGTTCCCGCTGGCCGCCGGAACCATCGGCGGACTGGTGATGTCGGTGATCGGTATCTTTATCTATCTGCCGGTATTGAGTGTGTCGGGTACGATTCGGAAAACCATACGGAGAAAAAGGAAATAGTATCAAATATAAGTTTTATTGTTTGTAAAAGAAAAAACCGCTGAATAACTGTATTCAGCGGTTTTCATGATTTTTCGTTGTTAAAAGTGGTGCCAACGGGAATCGAACCAGTGACACAAGGATTTTCAGTCCTTTGCTCTACCAACTGAGCTATGGCACCGTGGTTTTGCGTGTGCAAAGATAGGTCAAAAACTTGAATCTCCAAAATAATCGGGGCGAAAAAGAGAAAAAATAATTTTTTATGAAAAAAAAACCGTTTTTCTTTTGCAGGTATTAAAATTATATCTACCTTTGCAACCGCAAACGACAAACAAACGTTGCAATCGGAATGTAGCGCAGTTGGTAGCGCACTACGTTCGGGACGTAGGGGTCGGGCGTTCGAGTCGCCTCATTCCGACGAAAAGCGGCAGATGATTTCTATCATTTGCCGCTTTTTCATACTACTCTCTCCTGTATAAATAATTCGGTTATTATTTTGTGTGACATGAGATTATTTATATCTTTGCAAGTGATTGGATGAAAAAGGTGGAGGGGCGATTAAGCTCCTTTTTTTGTTCTTAATAGTTAATACATGATAGATAAAAACGTTGTAGCTCGGATTGTAGAGGAGTGGCTGGCAGACAAAAGCTATTTCCTGGTCGACGTGAATGTGAGCCCCGATGACAAGATTGTAGTGGAAATCGACCACGCAGAGGGCGTGTGGATAGACGACTGTGTGGAACTGAGTCGTTACATCGAGTCAAAATTAAGTCGTGAAGAAGAAGATTACGAACTGGAGGTCGGTTCTGCGGGAATCGGTCAGCCGTTCAAGGTCCTGCAGCAGTATCTGGCCCATGTGGGATGTGAGGTCGAAGTGATGGACAAGTCCGGCAAGAAATGGACCGGCGTGCTGACGGATGCCAATGAAGAGAACTTTACCCTTACGGTAGAGGTGAAGGTAAAACCGGAAGGAGCCAAACGTCCGAAGCTGGTGGAACAGAATGTAACTTTTACGTATGATGAGATAAAATACACCAAATACTTAATTAGCTTTAAATAATTATGGCCAAAAAAGAAGAAACAGTCAGCTTGATTGACACATTCTCGGAATTTAAGGAGTTGAAGAATATTGACCGCACCACCATGGTGAGCGTGTTGGAAGAATCATTCCGCAGCGTGATTGCGAAGATGTTCGGTACAGATGAAAACTATGATGTGATTGTAAATCCGGATAAGGGGGACTTTGAAATCTGGCGTAACCGTGAAGTGGTGGCAGATGACGAACTGACGAATCCCAACCTGCAGATTGCTCTGTCGGAAGCACGTAAGATTGATGCATCATACGAGGTGGGTGAGGAAGTGACCGATGAAGTGATTTTTGAGAAATTCGGCCGCCGCGCGATTCTGAATCTTCGCCAGACACTGGCTTCGAAGATTCTGGAACTGGAAAAAGACAGCTTGTACAACAAATATATTGATAAAGTGGGTACCGTCATCAGTGCGGAAGTTTATCAGATATGGAAGAAGGAAATCCTGTTGCTGGACGATGAAGGTAACGAACTGCTGTTGCCGAAGACAGAACAGATTCCGAGCGATTTCTACCGGAAGGGAGAAACAGCCCGTGCTGTGGTAGCCCGTGTGGACAACAAGAACAACAATCCGAAGATTATTTTGAGCCGTACTTCTCCGGTGTTCCTGCAGCGCTTGTTCGAACAGGAAGTACCTGAAATCAACGACGGGCTGATTACCATCAAGAAAATTGCCCGTATCCCGGGTGAACGTGCCAAGATTGCCGTAGAGTCATACGACGAACGGATTGATCCGGTAGGTGCTTGTGTAGGTGTGAAGGGTTCCCGTATTCATGGTATCGTCCGTGAACTGCGTAACGAAAATATCGATGTCATTAACTATACATCCAATACGCAGCTGTTTATCCAGCGTGCCTTGAGCCCGGCTAAAGTTTCTTCCATCGTTATGCACGAGGATGAAAAGAGAGCTGAAGTTTATCTGAAGCCGGAAGAAGTGTCTTTGGCCATTGGTAAAGGCGGATTGAACATCAAGTTGGCCAGCATGCTGACAGAATACACGATTGACGTATATCGTGAACTGGGCGAGGATGCAGGTACCGACGAGGATATCTACTTGGATGAGTTCAAGGATGAAATCGATGAGTGGGTTATCAATGCTATCAAGGGTATCGGCATCGATACAGCGAAGGGGGTATTGAATGCTCCGCGTGAGATGTTGATTGAAAAGGCAGACCTTGAAGAAAATACGGTGGACGATGTCCTGAGAATTTTAAAAGCAGAGTTTGAGGAATAACGCTTTGAAGCGGTAAACAGAGGAGAATGAATTTCATTCTCGTCTGCTTATTTATCTGTGACTGATATAATATTTCCCCTGAACTCTATTAAAATGTGATGAATTATGACTATAAGATTGAATAAAGTAACAAGAGATTTGAATGTCGGAATAACCACGGTGGTAGACTTTTTGCAGAAAAAAGGCTATACGGTCGAGGCTAATCCAAATACCAAAATTACCGAGGAACAGTATGCTGTGCTGGTGAAAGAGTTCAGCAAGGACAAAGATTTGAAAATAGAGTCGGAGAAAATTATTCAGGAGCGGCAAAATAAAGACCGAAACAAGGCTTCTGTTTCTATCGAAGATATCCACCCGGAACTGAAAAAAACGGAGGTGATAGAGACAGTGGTTCCGGATGATGTGCGCCCTAAATTCAAGCCTGTAGGAAAGATAGACTTGGATACCCTGAAGAGAAAAAAGAAACCGGCTGTGGTTGAGCCTGCTGAAGTTCCTGCCGCGCAGGAAGGGCCAGCTAAGCCAGAACCTGAAAATAAAGAACCTGAGGTAGAGAAAGTGGAAAAGGTGGAAACGGTGGAAGTTCCCACCCCCCAGCAACCTCAGCAAGTAGAAAAAGAAGAAACGAAACAGCCGGAGATAAAGGCAGAAGAATTGAAATCAGCGCCGATGGAAGAAGAAAAAAAACAACAATCCGTTCAGGAAAATAAAGAAGACGAAGTTTTTAAAATTCGCCCGACAGAATTTAAATCAAAGATTAATGTAGTAGGCCAAATCGATTTGGCTGCATTGAACCAGTCAACCCGCCCGAAGAAGAAATCGAAGGAGGAGAAGAAGAAAGAGAGAGAGGAAAAGGATAAGTTGCGCCAGGAACAGCGCAAGCAAATGAAAGATGCCATTATCAAGGAAATCCGGAAAAGTGATGATAAAACAGACAAGGGTGGCCTGAACGATGAGGCTTCGAAAAAGAAAAAACGTAACCGGATCAACAAGGAACGTGTAGACATCAACAATGCTTCGGCCAATGTAGGTGGTGCTCCACGCAATGAGAAGGGTGGCAAGTCGAACCAGAACCAGTCACAAGGCGGAAAGCATAACAAGGACCGTTTCAAGAAACCGGTGGTAAAACAGGAGGTCAGCGATGAGGATGTAGCTAAACAGGTGAAGGAAACGCTTGCCCGCCTGACCAACAAAGGAAAGAACAAGGCTGCCAAGTACCGTAAGGAAAAACGTGAGAATATCCAGAACCGCCAGCTGGAACAGGAAGAATTGGAACAGGAAGAAAGCAAGGTATTGAAGCTGACGGAATTCGTGACGGCCAACGAGCTGGCCAATATGATGGACGTACCTGTTACGCAAGTTATCTCTACTTGTATGAGCGTGGGTATCATGGTGTCTATCAACCAGCGTCTGGATGCGGAAACCATCAACCTGGTAGCCGAAGAATTTGGATTTAAGACAGAATATGTGAGCGCCGAAGTGGCACAGGCCGTAGAAGAAGAGGCCGATGCCGAAGAAGACTTGCAGCCGCGTGCACCGATTGTGACGGTGATGGGACATGTAGACCACGGTAAGACTTCTTTGCTGGACTACATCCGTAAGGCGAATGTAATTGCCGGTGAAGCCGGTGGTATTACCCAGCATATCGGTGCCTATAACGTGAAACTGGAAGACGGACGTCGTATCACTTTCTTGGATACGCCGGGACACGAAGCCTTTACGGCCATGCGTGCCCGTGGTGCGAAGGTGACCGACGTGGTAATCATTATCGTAGCTGCCGATGACAACGTGATGCCGCAGACCAAGGAGGCCATCAATCATGCCATGGCGGCAGGTGTACCTATCGTGTTTGCCATCAATAAAATTGATAAACCGAATGCCAATCCGGACCGAATCAAGGAAGAACTGGCTGCCATGAACTTCCTGGTGGAAGAATGGGGCGGAAAGTATCAGTCACAGGATATCTCGGCAAAGAAGGGTACGGGTGTACACGAATTGCTGGAAAAAGTGTTGCTGGAAGCCGAAATGCTGGATTTGAAAGCTAATCCGAACCGGAAGGCTACAGGTTCCATCATTGAATCTTCTTTGGACAAGGGACGTGGTTATGTGGCTACCGTGCTGGTTTCCAACGGAACCTTGCATGTAGGCGATATTGTGCTGGCCGGAACTTCATACGGTAAGGTAAAGGCGATGTTCAACGAACGTAACCAGCGTATGAAAGAGGCCGGTCCTTCTGAACCGGTGCTGATTCTGGGATTGAACGGTGCGCCGGCTGCGGGTGATACATTCCATGTATTGGATACGGAACAGGAAGCCCGTGAAATTGCCAACAAGCGTGAACAGCTGCAGCGTGAACAGGGCTTGCGTACCCAGAAGATGCTGACCCTTGACGAAGTGGGCCGCCGTCTGGCACTGGGCGACTTCCACGAACTGAATGTCATTGTGAAAGGTGACGTGGACGGTTCTGTAGAAGCCTTGAGCGATTCGTTGATCAAACTGTCTACCGAACAGATTCAGGTGAATGTCATCCACAAAGGCGTGGGACAGATTTCCGAATCGGATGTGTCACTGGCTGCCGCTTCCAATGCCATTATCGTAGGTTTCCAGGTTCGTCCGTCAGGAAACGCCGCGAAACTGGCTGAACAGGAAGGTGTGGACATCCGCAAGTATTCTATTATTTACGATGCGATTGAAGAAGTGAAATCGGCCATGGAAGGTATGCTGGCCCCGACTTTGAAGGAACAGGTGACTGCTACCATCGAAGTACGCGAAGTGTTCAACATCAGCAAGGTGGGTATGGTAGCCGGTGCGGTAGTAAAGACCGGAAAGGTGAAACGTACAGACAAGGCCCGCTTGATTCGCGACGGTATCGTCATCTTTACGGGTTCAATCAATGCCCTGAAACGTTTCAAGGACGATGTGAAGGAAGTGGGTACCAATTTTGAATGCGGTATCAGTCTGACAAACTGCAACGACTTGAAGGTAGGTGATGTGATTGAAACATACGAAGAAGTGGAAGTAAAGCAGACATTGTAAAGACATAGCGTCTGACCATTGTTTGGGTGCAAATAAATACATTTGTCATTCAGAGCAAAGCGAAGAATCTTGTATTCACCCATCAGTCATGGGCACAAGTTCTTCGCTTTGTTTGTTGATTTACACGTAGGGATGGAGACACTCGATTGGATAATTGTAGCCGTGCTGGCCGTGGGAGCCGTTTCAGGATTTATGAAGGGCTTTTTCAAGCAACTGGCTTCCATTGTGGGACTCGTGGCCGGATTGCTGGTGGCACGTGCCTTGTTTGCCGGTTTGGGCGAGCAGCTGGCGGTGAAGGTAGGAACTTCCGTGACTTTCGGGAAGATACTGGCCTTCCTGCTGATAGGACTTGTGGTGCCGCTGGTGTTGTCTCTGTTTGCTTCGGCATTGACCAGGATAGTGGATTGGGCAAGGCTGGGTTTTGTCAACCGCTGGCTGGGTGCCGCACTTGGGGTGCTTAAATATGCCCTGATAGTCAGCCTGGTCATTCATTTTATCGATTTTGCAGACTCTAAAGATAACTTAATACATTCAACCACTAAAAGGAGTTCATTGTTATATTATCCGATAAAGGATTTTTCGGGCTTCTTTTATCCGGTGATAGAAAACCTAAGAGAGAAATTTATAGAAACAGATAATAATCAAATTTGATATGCAATTAGAACCCAACAAATATGTGAAGGAACTGACGCAGGAGAAGTACAAATATGGCTTCACTACGGACGTACACACAGATATCATAGAGAAGGGACTGAACGAGGAGGTCGTGCGGCTGATTTCTTCCAAAAAGGGAGAGCCCGACTGGCTGCTGGAGTTCCGATTGAAGGCGTTCCGCTACTGGCAGACGCTGGAAATGCCTACATGGGCACATTTGAATATTCCGGAGATAGATTATCAGGCCATTTCATATTATGCAGATCCGACGAAGAAGAAAGACGGGCCCAAAAGCTTGGATGAAGTGGATCCGGAACTGTTGAAGACTTTCGACAAACTGGGTATTCCGTTGGAGGAACGTATGGCCCTGAGTGGTATGGCCGTGGATGCGGTCATGGACTCGGTGTCTGTAAAGACAACCTTCAAGGAAACGCTGATGGAAAAAGGCATTATTTTCTGCTCTATCAGTGAAGCGGTGCGTGAACACCCGGATTTGGTGAAGAAATACCTGGGCTCGGTGGTGGGCTATCGGGACAACTTCTTTGCCGCATTGAATTCGGCGGTGTTCAGTGACGGATCGTTCGTGTACATCCCGAAAGGGGTACGTTGTCCGATGGAGCTGTCCACTTATTTCCGTATCAATGCAGCCAATACGGGGCAGTTTGAGCGTACCCTGATTGTGGCCGACGATGACAGTTACGTGTCCTATCTGGAAGGCTGTACGGCACCGATGCGTGACGAGAACCAGCTCCATGCTGCTATCGTGGAGATTGTGGTGCTCGACCGTGCGGAAGTGAAATATTCAACCGTGCAGAACTGGTATCCGGGGGATGCGGAAGGCAAGGGAGGTGTGTATAACTTTGTGACCAAGCGAGGCAACTGCAAAGGGGTAGACAGCAAACTTTCCTGGACGCAGGTGGAAACGGGTTCCGCCATTACGTGGAAATATCCGAGCTGTATCTTAAGCGGGGATAATTCTACGGCAGAGTTCTATTCCGTGGCCGTGACCAACAACTATCAGCAGGCCGATACGGGTACCAAGATGATTCACCTGGGTAAGAATACCCGTTCTACGATTGTGAGCAAGGGTATCAGTGCCGGAAAGAGCCAGAACTCTTACCGGGGTCTGGTGCGTGTGGCCGAAAAGGCAGACAATGCCCGAAACTACAGCCAGTGTGATTCTTTGCTGCTGGGAAGCCAGTGCGGGGCACATACCTTCCCTTATATGGACATTCACAATGAAACGGCGGTGGTAGAGCATGAGGCAACCACGTCGAAGATTTCCGAAGACCAGATTTTCTATTGCAACCAGCGAGGAATCACTACGGAAGATGCCGTGGGGCTGATTGTGAACGGCTATGCAAAGGAAGTGCTCAACAAATTGCCGATGGAGTTTGCCGTAGAGGCGCAGAAATTGCTGTCTGTATCGTTGGAAGGCAGTGTGGGATAAATATAAAATTAAAGTATTATGTTAGAGATAAAGAATTTACATGCCAGCATCAATGGCAAAGAGATATTGAAAGGAATTAACCTGACCGTGAAGTCGGGAGAAGTTCATGCGATTATGGGACCGAACGGTTCAGGAAAGAGTACGTTGAGCAATGTCCTGGTGGGACATCCGGCTTACGAAGTTACAAAAGGTTCGGTGACTTTCGATGGCAAGGATTTGCTGGCCTTGAGTCCGGCTGACCGCAGCCACGAAGGATTGTTCCTGTCATTCCAGTATCCGGTGGAGATTCCGGGTGTCAGCATGGTGAACTTCATGCGTGCAGCTGTCAATGAGCAGCGGAAATATAAAGGACTGCCGGCGCTGACTGCCAGCGAGTTCCTGAAACTGATGCGCCAGAAAAGAGAAATCGTAGAACTGGACAGCAAGCTGGCCAACCGTTCCGTGAATGAAGGTTTCTCAGGTGGAGAGAAGAAGCGGAATGAGATTTTCCAGATGGCTATGCTGGAGCCGAAGCTGAGTATCCTGGATGAAACGGACTCCGGACTGGACATCGATGCCCTGCGCATTGTAGCCGAAGGAGTGAACAAGTTGAAAACGCCGGAAACCAGCTGCATCGTGATTACACATTATCAGCGTCTGCTCGACTACATCAAGCCGGATATCGTGCATGTGCTGTACAAGGGACGTATCGTGAAAACGGCAGGTCCTGAACTGGCACTGGAACTGGAGGAAAAAGGTTACGATTGGATTAAGAAAGAACTGGGAGAATAAGCATGAAAGCAGAACAGCAATATATAGATCTTTTCACGCAGTGCGAGGCGATGATTTGCCGGCAGAGTGCGGAAGTGTTGAACGCACCGCGCGCCAAGGCTTTCGCCGATTTTGAACGGCTGGGTTTCCCCACTCGCAAGCAGGAAAAGTATAAATATACGGAAGTAGGCAAGTATTTTGCCCCGGACTATGGGTTGAACCTGAACCGGCTGGAGTTCCCGGTTAATCCGTATGAAGTGTTCAAGTGTGATGTGCCCAACATGAGTACGTCGCTCTATTTCGTGGTGAACGATACGTTTGACAAGCATGTGCATCCTTCCGCCCAGTTGCCGGAGGGGGTCTGCTTTGGCAGTTTGAAGGATTTGGCTGCACAGCATCCGGAACTGGTGAAAAAGTATTACGGAAAGCTGGCGGATACGTCGAAAGATGCGCTGGCTGCCTTCAATACCATGTTCGCTCAGGATGGTGTGTTTATGTATGTGCCGAAAAACGTAGTAGTGGAACGCCCGATACAGCTGGTGAACATCCTGCGTGCGGACGTGGACTTTATGGTGAACCGCCGGGTACTGATTATCTTGGAAGAAGGTGCACAGGCCAAGTTGCTGGTGTGTGATCATGCGATGGATGACGTGAATTTCCTGTCTACTCAAGTGGTGGAAGTCTTTGCCGGAGAAAATTCAGTGTTCGACCTGTATGAGCTGGAAGAAACTCATAACAGTACGGTGCGCTTCAGCAACCTGTATGTACATCAGGAGGCCGGAAGCAATGTGTTGTTGAACGGGATGACCCTGCACAACGGAACCACCCGCAATACGACGGAAGTTACACTGGCCGGAAAGGGAGCGGAAATCAACTTGTGCGGAATGGCCATTGCCGACGCGAATGAGCAGGTGGATAACAATACTTTCATCGACCACAAGGTGTCCGACTGTACCAGCAATGAGCTGTTTAAATATGTACTTGATGACCAGGCCGTAGGCGCATTTGCCGGTAAAGTGCTGGTGCGTGAAGGTGCGCAGCATACTTCTTCCCAGCAGACCAATCGGAACCTGTGTGCTACCCGTGAAGCACGTATGTATACTCAGCCACAGCTGGAGATTTATGCCGACGATGTGAAATGCTCGCATGGAGCTACGGTAGGTCAGCTGGATGAGAACGCCTTATTCTACATGCAGCAGCGAGGCATCAGTCTGAAAGAAGCCCGCCTGTTGCTGATGTTTGCGTTTGTGAACGAGGTGATAGACCATATCCGTATGGATGCGTTGAAAGATCGCCTGCATCTGTTGGTAGAGAAACGCTTCCGTGGAGAACTGAACAAATGTCAGGGTTGTGCCATCTGTAAGTAAATAGAAGGAACAGACGATTTTAGTTATATTTAAGCGAGAATTTATGCAGTACGATGTCAACAAGATAAGGGAAGATTTCCCCATCCTTTCACGGACCGTGTATGGAAAGCCGCTGATTTATCTGGATAACGGAGCCACTACCCAGAAACCTCGTTGTGTGGTGGAATCCATTACAGATGAATATTATTCGGTGAATGCCAACGTGCATCGTGGGGTACATTTCCTTTCCCAGCAGGCCACGAACCTGCATGAGGCTTCGCGCGAGACCGTGCGTAAGTTCATCCATGCGCGCAGCACCTCGGAGATTGTCTTTACGCGTGGAACGACCGAGAGCATCAATCTGGTGGCTTCTTCCTTTGTGGACAGCCAGATGAATGAAGGCGACGAGGTGATTGTTTCAGTCATGGAGCATCACAGCAACATCGTTTCATGGCAGCTTCAGGCAGCCCGGAAGGGGATTGTGCTGAAAGTGATTCCGATGAACGACCGTGGTGAACTGCTGTTGGATGAATACAAGAAGCTTTTCTCGGAAAAGACGAAGCTAGTTTCTGTGGCGCATGTATCGAATGTGCTGGGTACTATCAATCCGGTGAAGGAAATCATCGACTTTGCCCATTCACAGGGGGTTCCTGTGCTGGTGGACGGTGCACAGAGTATTCCCCACATGACAGTGGACGTGCAGGCGCTGGATGCCGATTTTTATGTGTTCAGCGGACATAAGGTGTATGGCCCTACGGGCATTGGGGTACTCTATGGAAAGGAAGCGTGGCTGGAGAAACTGCCTCCTTATCAGGGAGGAGGGGAGATGATTAAGAACGTGTCGTTTGAAAAGACGACTTTTAATGAGCTTCCGTTCAAGTTTGAGGCAGGTACACCCGACTATATAGGTTCTACGGCATTGGCAAAAGCGTTGGATTATGTGTCGGCCATCGGCATGGACCATATTGCAGCCTATGAGCACGAACTGACCCAGTATGCAATGAAACGCTTGAAGGAAATCCCGGGCATGCGGATTTTTGGAGAAGCGGAGCAGAAAGGTGGTGTCATTTCATTCCTGGTGGGTGACATCCATCATTTTGATATGGGTACGCTGCTCGACCGTTTGGGGATTGCCGTACGTACCGGACATCACTGTGCGGAACCGTTGATGCATAGATTAGGCATTGAAGGCACCGTACGTGCTTCTTTCGGTTTGTATAATACTAAAGAAGAAGTAGATGCTCTGGTGACAGGCATTCAGCGTGTGAGCCAGATGTTTGCTTGAGTGAAGAACTCTTGAGTGAAAAAATAAACTCTCCCGGCTGGTTTTCTTGGAAAGGAAAATCGGTCGGGAGAGTTTTTTATGTGGGTCGGTCAGCAGACAGCCATCGTGGCTTTTGCCAGCCATTCTTTTTGTTCCTGAGGCAGGAACGGAGACAATGATGTGTACACTTGCTGGTGATAGCTGTTCAACCATTCCTTCTCTTCCGGGCTGAGTAATTCCGGCAAGAGCGGCTTGAGGTCGATCGGACATAGGGTGAGCGGTTCGAATTTGTAGAACTCACCAAATTCAGTCGTCTGGTCTTTGACTATCAGCATGGTGTTTTCTGTACGTACTCCGTAGTGTCCGGCTTTGTACACGCCCGGTTCGTTGGTCACTGTCATTCCCGGCAGGAGCAGGGCCGGCATGTGGTTCATGCGGAACTGATGAGGCCCTTCGTGTACGTTGAGGAAATGCCCTACTCCATGCCCCGTTCCGTGTCCGTAGTTCATACCTGCCTTCCAAATGAACTGACGAGCCAGCACATCTAATTGCGTGCCGCAAGTGCCATACGGGAAGTGTGCCATGGAAAGCTGGATGAATCCTTTCAAAATCAAGGTATAGTCTTTTTTCTGGTCTTCAGTGACAGGACCCAGGGAGATGGTACGGGTGATATCCGTGGTTCCGTCTAAGTATTGCGCTCCGCTGTCGAGCAACAAGAATCCTTCCGGCTGTAGCGTGGCGGCTGTTTCTTCTGTCGCTTCATAATGTACGATGGCTCCGTGTGCCTGATAGCCGGCAATCGTATCGAAACTGATGCCCTTGAAATCTTTCTGGGCCGCGCGGAAAGCATACAGTTTCCGGTCGATGGTGATTTCGGTTTCTTTTCCGCTCTTTACCGCTTCTTCCAGCCAGTAAAGGAAATTCACCATGGCCACACCGTCGCGGAGCATAGCCTGATGGAAACCGGCAATCTCGGTCTCATTTTTGATGGCTTTCATGTATAAAACCGGGGAATCATGGAGCAGAACTTTGCTGTGACGGCTGGCTGCCTGATATAATGCATAATTGGTAGAACCGGACAGTTGCAGGTTCTCTTCTTTATATTCTTCCAGGTCTTTGGCCACGCGGGAGTAGTCTTTGACCTGAATTTGATTTTCAGTCAGGTAGCTGCGGGTCTCTGCTGTCAGCTTGTCGGGATGAATATAGAGGGTAGCAGCATCAGCCGTAATCAACAGATAGCCGACGAAGACCGGGTTGCAATGCACGTCCGTACCTCTCACGTTCAAGACCCAAGCAATTTCATCCAAGGCTGAAATCAACAGACCTTTTGCTCCATTTTCTTTCAGCACTTGTTTTATCCGGTCGATTTTCTGCCCGCATGGCTCACCGCTGTATTCCAGAGGAAGAATAAAAGGAGGGTCGAGGGGCAGGGAAGGACGGTCTTTCCATAATGTATGGAACGGGTCGTCCACGGTTACCAGTTCCAACCCGTATGATTGAAGAGCCTTTTTCAGTTGCATGGCTTCGGAAATGCTGTTAACCCATCCGTCAATACCGACCTTATCGCCTGCTTTCAATACACTTCCCAGCCATTCGGCGATGGTAGGTGTTTCCGGCAGTCGGTCTTTAAATAAGGTAAGACCGCTTCCTTGAAGTTGATCGGCCGCTTGTAGAAAATAACGGGAGTCAGTCCACAATCCGCCGTCGGAGAGGGTGATGACTGCAGTACCGGCGGAACCTGTGAAGCCGGATATCCATTTCCGGCTTTCCCAATGTGCCGGCACATACTCGCCCGAATGAGGGTCAGTACTGGGGACGATAAAGGCAGAGACTCCTTCCGCAATCATTTGTTTGCGTAAGGCATCAATTCTTTCAGCTATAAGATTCATGATGTAAATGAATTAAATAAAAAGTATAAACCTATCAGGCAAAAATAATAAATCTGTCAGAAAGGGCCGCTTCAGTGTGTTCTTATCTTTGTTTTTTGAATAAAATATACTGGAAAGTTTTGTAAATAAAGAAAGTATGTGTAATTTTGCGCCGCAAATTGACTGCGGAATAATTTAATAACAACATACTTAATTTTAAAAACATGATTGTAGTACCAGTAAAAGAAGGCGAAAACATTGAAAAAGCGCTGAAGAAATTCAAAAGAAAATTTGAAAAAACAGGTGTTGTAAAAGAACTGAGAAGCAGACAGCAGTATGACAAACCGTCTGTTTTGAAGAGACTTAAAATGGAACGTGCGATTTACGTTCAGAAAATGCATCAGAACGAAGATTAATAATTTCACGAAACACTTGAATTATTGAATTCTTTTTCATAAATTCGTTGCTGAGAATAAAAGCGATGTCTCTATGTGGAAAGATTCTTTTCTGAAGTATCTTCTTTTCGAAAGGAACTATTCGGAGAAAACGATTATAAGTTACGGAACGGATCTGGACGAATTTGAGGTATATTTCAAAGGAGTGGATGAGGAACTTGATTTCACGAAAGTGGATGCCGATTTAATCCGTGGGTGGGTACTCTCATTGATGGAGGAAGGTTGTGCAGAAACAACGGTGAATAGGAAACTGAGTTCGCTCCGGTCATTTTATCGCTATTTGTTGCGCCAAAAGGTGGTAGCGGTGGACCCGGCCGCAAAAGTGGTAGGTCCGAAGAAAAAGAAGCCATTGCCGGTTTTCTTGAGGGATGAAGATATGGATTCGTTGCTTGAAGAAAATGGATTTGCGCAGACCTTTGAAGGGATTCGTGACAGGACGATGCTGGATGTTTTTTATTCAACTGGTATTCGTCGGGCGGAATTGATTGCTTTAAAGGATGCAGATGTAGATTTTTCTTCCTTGGTGATAAAGGTGACGGGGAAAAGAAATAAACAACGGCTGATTCCTTTTGGGGTTAGGCTGAAAGAGGTGCTGGAGTCTTATCTGGCAGAAAGAAATCGTTTTTATGCAGGTGCGTGTGAGACATTTTTTATCCGAAAACAAGGAGAACCATTGTCTCCATCGTCTGTAAACTATATTGTGAAGCGATACCTATCGAGGGTGGTGACACTGAAGAAGAAAAGCCCACATGTGCTGCGGCATACCTTCGCAACCACGATGCTGAATCATCATGCGGAGCTGGAAGCTGTGAAGGAGCTGTTGGGGCATGAAAGCTTGACTACAACAGAGGTGTACACACATACCACTTTTGAGGAGTTAAAACAAGTTTATGAACAAGCTCATCCTAGAGCGTAAAGAAAAGGAGGTTTTTATGGAAGTAAGAATTCAATCCATTCATTTCGATGCATCTGAAAAATTAGAGGCTTTTATTCAGAAGAAGGCCGAGAAGCTCGAGAAGTTTTGTGACAATATAAAGAAAGTAGAGGTGTCTTTGAAAGTAGTGAAACCTGAAACAGCGATGAATAAGGAGGCTGGTGTGCGTATTTTGGCACTTAATTCAGAGTTTTACGCAGAAAAAGTAAGTGATACATTCGAAGAATCGATAGATGTGTGCATGGATGCACTGTCTAAGCAACTGATGAAAGCCAAAGAAAAACTTCAAGGAAAATAAAAAAAGTTGCGTAAAAGTTTTGTGATTAAAAAATAATATCTAACTTTGCAGCCGCTAAGTCGTGGAAAATAAAGCGGCTGCAAAGTTTTTTAAATCTCGCCTCTTTAGCTCAGTTGGCCAGAGCACGTGATTTGTAATCTCGGGGTCGTTGGTTCGAATCCGACAAGAGGCTCGAAGAAAAAGAGGTGGTGTTAACCATCTAATTTGAGAGTGGGGCAAATACCAGAGTGGCCAAATGGGGCAGACTGTAAATCTGCTGGCTTACGCCTTCGGTGGTTCGAATCCATCTTTGCCCACTTGATTTGCGGAAGTAGCTCAGTTGATAGAGCATTAGCCTTCCAAGCTGAGGGTCGCGGGTTTGAGTCCCGTCTTCCGCTCTCTTTTTTCTTCTTTTGCTGTTATAGCTCAGCGGTAGAGCACTTCCTTGGTAAGGAAGAGGTCCCGGGTTCAAGTCCCGGTAACAGCTCGTGAAATTGTAAAGCTGATTATTAATCAAAATAAATAAGTAAAGCTATGGCTAAAGAGAAATTTGAACGCACCAAACCGCATGTGAACATTGGTACGATTGGTCACGTTGACCACGGTAAAACAACTTTGACTGCTGCTATCACTAAAGTATTGGCAGAAAGAGGTTTCACTAAAGCTGACGAAATCAAGTCTTTCGATCAGATTGATAACGCTCCGGAAGAAAAGGAACGTGGTATTACCATCAATACTTCTCACGTAGAGTATGAAACAGCAAATCGTCACTATGCTCACGTTGACTGTCCGGGACACGCCGACTATGTAAAGAACATGGTTACTGGTGCTGCTCAGATGGATGGTGCGATCATCGTAGTTGCTGCAACTGATGGTCCGATGCCTCAGACTCGTGAACACATCCTGTTGGCTCGTCAGGTAAACGTACCGCGCTTGGTTGTATTCTTGAACAAGTGTGATATGGTTGACGATGAAGAAATGTTGGAACTGGTTGAAATGGAAATGCGCGAATTGCTGTCATTCTATGACTTCGACGGTGACAATACTCCTATCATCCGCGGTTCTGCACTGGGTGCTTTGAACGGTGTGAAAGAATGGGAAGATAAGATTATCGAACTGATGGATGCAGTTGATAACTGGATTCCTCTGCCTCCACGTGATGTTGATAAACCTTTCTTGATGCCGGTTGAAGACGTATTCTCAATCACAGGTCGTGGTACTGTAGCAACAGGACGTATCGAAGCTGGTCGCGTAAAAGTTGGTGACGAAGTTGAAATCTTGGGTCTTGGTGAAGATAAGAAATCAGTTGTAACTGGTGTTGAAATGTTCCGTAAGATTTTGGACGAAGGTGAAGCTGGTGATAACGTAGGTTTGCTGCTTCGTGGTATCGACAAGAATGAAATCAAACGTGGTATGATTCTGTGTCACCCGGGTCAGGTTAAAGCTCACTCTAAATTCAAAGCTGAGGTTTATATCCTGAAGAAAGAAGAAGGTGGTCGTCACACTCCGTTCCACAACAAATATCGTCCTCAGTTCTATCTGCGTACTATGGACTGTACAGGTGAAATCACTTTGCCGGAAGGTACAGATATGGTAATGCCGGGTGATAACGTAACTATCACTGTGGAATTGATTTACCCGGTTGCATTGAACGTAGGTCTGCGCTTCGCTATCCGTGAAGGTGGTCGTACAGTAGGTGCTGGTCAGATTACTGAACTTCTCGACTAATACATCTCTGAATAAATAGTTAATAGTTCCCGGAGTCATTCGGGAACTATTTTTACGGGAATAGCTCAGTTGGTAGAGCATCGGTCTCCAAAACCGAGTGTCGGGAGTTCGAGTCTCTCTTCCCGTGCCAAAATTAAAGGAATATGTTTAAGAAGATAACGAATTATTGTAAGGAATCTTACGACGAACTAGTCCATAAAGTATCATGGCCTACTCGTTCAGAACTTTCTAGCAGTGCAGTGGTTGTTTTAACTGCTTCCCTCCTCATTGCACTCGTCGTTTTTCTAATGGATTCTGCCTTCCAGTTCATCATGGAAGATGTTATCTATCCGCACTAATAAACAGTAAAAAGAATGTCTGAGATTGAAAAGAAATGGTACGTGTTGCGTGCCGTAAGTGGAAAAGAAAGCAAGGTAAAAGAATATCTTGATGCAGACATCAAGCATGGTAACCTTGGCGATTATGTATCTCAGGTGTTGATTCCTACCGAAAAAACATATCAGGTGCGCAATGGTAAGAAAATCGTAAAAGAGAGAACTTACCTTCCTGGTTATGTGCTGGTGGAAGCTGCTTTGGTCGGTGAGGTGGCTCATCATTTGAGAAATACCCCGAACGTAATCGGTTTCCTGGGAGGAATGGATCATCCAGTCCCTCTGAGACAGTCGGAAGTGAATCGTATTCTGGGTACGGTGGATGAACTTCAAGAAGGTGGTGAGGATTTGAATATCCCTTACACCGTTGGAGAAACAGTGAAAGTTAGCGTGGGACCGTTCAGCGGATTCAGTGGACTCATTGAAGAAGTGAATGCGGAAAAACGCAAACTGAAAGTAATGGTCAAAATATTCGGACGGAAAACTCCGTTGGAATTAGGCTTTACGGATGTGGAAAAGGAATAATGCATTTTGTTACGTGCAGTTGTTCCATTCGTTAAATACTTATATAAAAATTACAAAAGAAAATGGCTAAAGAAGTTGCTGGACTAATCAAATTACAGATTAAAGGAGGCGCTGCAAATCCATCACCTCCCGTTGGACCTGCTTTGGGTTCTAAGGGTATTAATATCATGGAATTTTGCAAGCAATTCAACGCCAGAACCCAGGACAAGGCAGGTAAGGTATTACCTGTAATCATTACCTACTACACAGACAAGTCTTTTGATTTCGTAATCAAAACTCCTCCTGTAGCTATTCAGTTGCTTGAGGCTGCCAAAATCAAGAGTGGATCTGCAGAACCGAACCGTAAGAAAGTGGCTGAACTGACTTGGGATCAGATTCGTGCAATCGCTCAGGATAAGATGGTTGACTTGAACTGCTTTACTATCGAATCTGCTATGTCAATGGTAGCAGGAACAGCTAGAAGTATGGGTATCGCTGTAAAAGGTGACTTCCCGGGTAATAACTAATTAACTTCAATTGATAATGGGTAAACTGACAAAAAATCAAAAGTTGGCTGCAGAAAAGATTGAAGCAGGGAAAGCATACTCACTGAAGGAAGCTTCTGAACTGGTAAAGGAAATCACTTTCACTAAGTTTGACGCTTCATTAGATATTGACGTACGTTTAGGTGTAGACCCTCGTAAGGCTAACCAGATGGTAAGAGGTGTGGTATCTCTTCCTCATGGTACAGGTAAACAGGTACGTGTGCTTGTTCTGTGTACACCGGATGCTGAAGCTGCTGCAAAAGAAGCTGGCGCTGACTATGTTGGTCTTGATGAATATATTGAAAAGATCAAAGGTGGATGGACCGATATTGATGTAATCATCACTATGCCGTCTATCATGGGTAAGATTGGTGCGCTGGGTCGTGTGCTCGGTCCTCGTGGATTGATGCCGAACCCGAAAAGCGGTACTGTAACTATGGATGTAGCTAAAGCTGTTAAGGAAGTTAAGCAAGGTAAGATTGACTTTAAGGTTGACAAGAGCGGTATCGTTCATACTTCAATCGGTAAGGTGTCTTTTACTGCTGACCAGATCCGTGAAAATGCGAAAGAATTTATCGCTACTATCATCAAACTGAAACCGACCACAGCTAAAGGTACTTATA
The DNA here is from genome assembly GCF_900128455.1 of Bacteroides mediterraneensis. Lineage (GTDB taxonomy): Bacteria > Bacteroidota > Bacteroidia > Bacteroidales > Bacteroidaceae > Phocaeicola > Phocaeicola mediterraneensis. The sequence goes on from NZ_LT635783.1 coordinate 434,375, forward strand.
TTAAGAGTATTTATCTTTCAAGTACTATGAGTAAGGGTATCAAGATTGACCCGAAATCAGTAGACGAAATCTAATAATTAAGGAGGAATCATGAGAAAGGAAGATAAAGGCGTAATTATTGGTCAGTTGGCTGATACCGTAAAGCAATACGGACATTTTTACTTGGTAGACACAACTGCAATGGATGCAGCTGCTACTAGCGACCTTCGTAAGAAATGTTTCAAGGCTGGTATCAAACTGATGGTTGTGAAGAATTCTTTGCTTCACAAAGCTTTGATGAGCTTGGATGTAGACTACTCACCCTTGTTTGATTCTTTGAAGGGTACTACTTCAGTAATGTTTTGCGAAACAGCTAATGTACCGGCAAAACTGTTGAAGGAATATAAGGACAGTGTTCCGACCCTGAAAGCTGCTTATGCAGAAGAAGGATTCTATGTGGGTGCAGACCAGTTGGAAGCTCTCGCAACAATCAAGAGCAAGAACGAAGTTATTGCAGACATTGTGGCTTTGCTGCAGTCTCCTGCAAAGAACGTTATTTCGGCTCTTCAATCAGGTGGCAACACCATTCACGGTGTTCTTCAGACTTTGGCAGAACGTGCAGAATAATGGCACGCTGTGCATAAGTCAAGAAACCAAAACAACTTTAATATTTAAATAGTACAAACAATTAAATTTCATACAAAAATGGCAGATTTGAAAGCTTTTGCAGAACAATTAGTTAACTTGACAGTAAAAGAAGTTAATGAACTTGCAACTATCCTTAAAGAAGAATATGGTATTGAACCTGCTGCTGCAGCTGTAGCTGTTGCTGCTGGTCCTGCTGCTGCTGGTGCAGCTGCTGCTGAAGAAAAAACTTCATTCGATGTAGTTTTGAAGAGCGCAGGTGCTGCTAAACTGCAGGTTGTTAAGGCAGTGAAAGAAGCTTGTGGTCTTGGCTTGAAAGAAGCAAAAGACTTGGTTGACGGTGCTCCTAGCACAGTAAAAGAAGGTTTGGCTAAAGACGAAGCTGAATCTTTGAAGAAAACTTTGGAAGAAGCTGGAGCTGAAGTTGAACTTAAATAAGATTATCCTGTAAATCAGGTAGTTCGGTTAAGAGTCCTCTGTAAAGAGGATTCTTAACCTTTTTGCGTCTATATTAAGTTCACTAGGTTTCAATTGTCGGAACTGTGAGAGTTCCCCGACTGTAATTATCCTAGGTTTTACATTTTAAACTCCATACAGATGTCTTCAGAAACTCAAAATCAACGAATTAATTTTGCTTCTATCAAGAATCCGATGCAGTATCCGGATTTTCTGGAAGTACAGTTGAAGTCATTTCAGGACTTCTTACAATTAGATACCCCACCCGAAAAGCGAAAGAACGACGGTTTGTATAAGGTATTTGCGGAAAATTTCCCGATTGCAGATACACGCAACAACTTCGTGCTCGAGTTCCTTGACTACTATATCGATCCGCCTCACTATACCATCGACGACTGTCTGGAACGTGGATTGACTTATAGTGTTCCCTTGAAAGCTAAACTGAAGCTTTATTGTACCGACCCCGATCACGAAGATTTTGATACAGTGATTCAGGATGTGTATCTGGGTCCTATCCCTTATATGACTCCGAAAGGCACTTTCGTCATTAACGGTGCAGAGCGTGTTGTAGTATCTCAGCTCCATCGTTCACCGGGTGTATTCTTTGGACAAAGCATCCATGCGAATGGAACAAAATTGTATTCTGCCCGAATTATCCCATTCAAAGGATCTTGGATTGAGTTTGCTACGGATATCAACAATGTGATGTATGCGTACATCGACCGTAAGAAGAAGCTTCCGGTAACTACGTTGTTGAGAGCTGTAGGATTTGAAAATGACAAGGACATCCTTGAAATATTCAACTTGGCTGAGGATGTAAAGGTCAATAAGACGAACCTGAAGAAAATCATCGGACGTAAATTGGCTGCCCGTGTATTGAAGACATGGACGGAAGATTTTGTGGATGAAGATACTGGTGAAGTAGTTTCTATTGAACGTAACGAGGTGGTTATCGACCGTGAGACGGTCATTGAACCTGAACACATCGACTTGATCATTGAATCGGGTGTACAGAATATCCTCGTTCACAATGAAGAGGCAAATGCTTCCGACTATTCAATTATTTTCAACACTCTGCAGAAAGACCCGAGTAACTCGGAAAAAGAAGCGGTGCTGTATATCTACCGTCAGTTGCGTAATGCAGACCCTGCAGATGATGCAAGTGCACGTGAGGTAATCAACAACCTGTTCTTTTCTGAAAAACGTTATGACTTGGGTGATGTGGGTCGTTACCGGATCAACAAGAAGTTGAATCTGGATACTCCGATGGATGTCAGAGTGTTGACAAAACAAGATATTATTGAGATTATCAAATATCTCATCGAGTTGATTAACTCAAAGGCAGACGTGGATGATATTGACCACTTGAGCAACCGTCGTGTTCGTACGGTGGGTGAGCAGTTATCAAATCAGTTCGCTATCGGTCTGGCTCGTATGTCTCGTACGATTCGTGAACGTATGAATGTACGCGATAACGAAGTATTCACTCCGATTGACTTGATCAATGCGAAGACAATTTCGTCTGTCATCAATTCATTCTTCGGTACCAACGCCTTGTCACAGTTCATGGACCAGACCAACCCGCTGGCTGAAATTACGCACAAACGCCGTTTGTCTGCCTTGGGTCCTGGTGGTTTGTCACGTGACCGTGCCGGTTTCGAGGTGCGAGACGTACACTACACTCACTATGGTCGTCTGTGTCCGATTGAAACTCCTGAAGGTCCGAACATCGGTTTGATTTCTTCTTTGTGTGTCTATGCAAAAATCAATGAACTGGGATTCATTGTGACTCCTTACCGTAAGGTGAAGGACGGAGTAGTAGATTTGTCAAATGAAGGCATTGAATATCTTTCTGCAGAGGAAGAGGAAGACAAAATCATTGCGCAGGGTAATGCACCGTTGAACGATGACGGTACATTCATCCGCGATAAAGTAAAGGCTCGCCGCGATGCCGATTATCCGGTGGTTACACCTGACCAGGTAGAACTTATGGACGTGGCTCCTCAGCAGATTGCTTCTATCGCCGCTTCTTTGATTCCGTTCTTGGAACACGATGACGCGAACCGTGCATTGATGGGTTCTAACATGATGCGTCAGGCAGTTCCTTTGTTGAAGACAGAAGCTCCGATTGTTGGTACAGGTATCGAAAAACAGTTGTGTGAAGATTCACGTACGCAGATTGCCGCTGAAGGTGACGGTGTGGTAGATTTCGTAGATGCAACGACAATCCGTATTCTGTATGACCGTACGGAAGATGAAGAATTTGTAAGCTTTGAACCGGCGTTGAAGGAATATCGTATTCCGAAATTCCGTAAGACTAACCAGAGCATGACCATCGACTTGCGCCCAATCTGTAACAAGGGACAGCGCGTGAAGAAGGGAGATATCCTGACCGAAGGTTATTCTACTGCGAACGGTGAACTGGCTTTGGGTAAGAACTTGCTGGTTGCTTACATGCCGTGGAAGGGCTACAACTACGAGGATGCCATCGTATTGAACGAACGTGTGGTACGTGAGGATATCCTGACTTCTGTACACGTGGATGAATATATCCTGGAAGTACGTGAAACCAAACGTGGTATGGAAGAGCTGACTTCTGATATTCCGAATGTCAGCGAAGAAGCTACCAAAGATTTGGATGAAAACGGTATTGTACGTGTGGGTGCTCGTATCGAACCGGGTGACATCTTGATTGGTAAGATTACTCCGAAGGGTGAATCAGATCCTTCTCCGGAAGAGAAACTGTTGCGCGCCATCTTTGGTGACAAGGCTGGCGACGTGAAGGATGCTTCTCTGAAGGCTTCTCCGTCACTGCGTGGTGTGGTTATCGGCAAGAAACTGTATTCACGTGTAATCAAGACACGCAGTGAAAAGAATGCAGACAAGGCAATCCTGCCGAAACTGAATGAAGAATTTGAAGAAAAAGCTGCGGCTCTGAAGACTATCCTGATTGACAAGTTGTTGGTTTTGACTGCCGACAAGGTTTCTCAGGGTGTGAAAGATTATCTGGGAACAGAAGTCATTGCCAAAGGAGCCAAGTTTACTAAATATGATCTGGAGTCATTGGATTACACTGTGATTCAGTTGAGCAAATGGACAGCAGATGCGCACAAGAACGACATGATCCGTGACCTTATCATGAATTATTTGAAGAAATACAAGGAGCTGGATGCCGAACTGAAGCGTAAGAAGTTCGCGTTGACTATCGGTGACGAACTGCCTTCAGGTATTATTCAGATGGCGAAGGTTTACATCGCCAAGAAACGTAAGATTGGTGTCGGTGATAAGATGGCCGGTCGTCACGGTAACAAGGGTATCGTTTCACGTGTAGTGCGTCAGGAAGACATGCCGTTCTTGGCTGACGGTACTCCGGTAGATATCGTATTGAATCCGTTGGGTGTGCCTTCTCGTATGAACATCGGTCAGATTTTCGAAGCTGTATTGGGACGTGCCGGAAAAGAATTGGGCGTGAAGTTTGCTACTCCTATCTTCGATGGTGCTACCTTGGAAGATTTGGATAAATGGACAGACAAAGCCGGATTGCCACGTTATTGCAAGACTTATTTGTATGATGGTGGTACAGGTGAACAGTTCGACCAGCCGGCTACGGTAGGTGTGACTTACATGTTGAAACTGGGTCACATGGTTGAAGACAAGATGCACGCCCGTTCAATCGGTCCGTACTCTTTGATTACGCAGCAGCCGCTTGGTGGTAAAGCTCAGTTCGGTGGTCAGCGTTTCGGAGAAATGGAGGTTTGGGCCATCGAAGCCTTCGGTGCGGCTCATGTACTTCAGGAAATCCTGACAATCAAGTCGGATGACGTGGTTGGACGTTCTAAGGCATACGAAGCAATTGTGAAAGGTGAGCCGATGCCTACACCGGGCATTCCTGAATCTCTCAACGTATTGTTGCACGAACTTAGAGGTCTGTGCTTGAGCATTACGCTGGAATAACTTTTTCAACTGAAGAATGGGGTATCGACTCCCATTCTTCCTGATTAAATTCTTCATTATCATAAAATAGAAAGTATGGCTTTTAGAAAAGATACTAAGATAAAAAGTAATTTCTCAAAGATTACGATCGGTCTGGCATCACCCGAAGAGATTCTGGAAAATTCTTATGGCGAGGTGTTGAAACCGGAAACCATCAACTACCGTACCTATAAACCGGAGCGTGACGGCTTGTTCTGTGAACGTATCTTCGGTCCGGTAAAGGACTATGAGTGCCATTGTGGTAAGTACAAGCGTATTCGCTACAAAGGTATCGTCTGCGACCGATGCGGTGTGGAAGTAACGGAAAAGAAAGTTCGCCGTGAACGTAGCGGACATATCCAGCTGGTAGTGCCGGTGGCTCACATCTGGTATTTCCGTTCTCTGCCGAATAAGATTGGTTATCTGTTGGGCTTGCCGACCAAGAAACTGGATGCAATTATTTACTACGAACGCTACGTCGTTATCCAGCCGGGTGTGAAGGCTGAAGACGGAGTAAGCAAATACGACTTGTTGTCTGAAGAAGAATATCTGGACATCATGGATACACTTCCAAAGGACAACCAGTATCTGGAAGACAGCGACCCGAACAAGTTCATCGCCAAGATGGGTGCAGAAGCTATCTACGACTTGTTGGTAGGACTGGATTTGGATGCGTTGTCATACGAATTGCGTCACAAAGCAAACAGCGATTCTTCTCAGCAGCGTAAGAACGAGGCCTTGAAACGTTTGCAGGTAGTGGAATCTTTCCGTGCTTCACGTGGCCGCAACAAACCGGAATGGATGATTGTACGTATCGTGCCGGTTATCCCGCCCGAACTTCGTCCGTTGGTTCCGCTGGATGGTGGACGTTTCGCCACTTCCGACTTGAACGATTTGTATCGTCGTGTGATTATCCGTAACAATCGTCTGAAACGACTGATTGAAATCAAGGCTCCGGAAGTAATCTTGCGTAATGAAAAACGTATGCTTCAGGAAGCTGTCGATTCATTGTTCGACAACTCTCGTAAGTCGAGTGCAGTGAAGACAGATGCCAACCGTCCGTTGAAATCTTTGTCAGACAGCTTGAAAGGTAAGCAAGGACGTTTCCGTCAGAATCTGTTGGGTAAGCGTGTCGACTATTCAGCCCGTTCCGTAATCGTCGTAGGTCCGGAACTGAAGATGGGTGAATGCGGTATTCCGAAACTGATGGCTGCCGAATTGTACAAGCCGTTCATCATCCGCAAGCTGATTGAACGTGGTATCGTGAAGACCGTGAAATCTGCAAAGAAGATTGTAGACCGCAAGGAACCTGTGATTTGGGATATTCTGGAACACGTAATGAAAGGTCATCCGGTATTGCTGAACCGTGCGCCGACATTGCATCGTCTGGGTATTCAGGCTTTCCAGCCGAAGATGATCGAAGGAAAAGCTATCCAGTTGCACCCGTTGGCTTGTACCGCATTCAACGCCGACTTCGATGGTGACCAGATGGCCGTACACTTGCCGTTGAGTAATGAGGCTGTATTGGAAGCTCAGATGCTGATGTTGCAGTCACACAATATTCTGAACCCGGCCAACGGTGCGCCTATCACCGTGCCTGCACAGGATATGGTTTTGGGATTGTATTATATTACCAAACTGCGTAAGGGTGCCAAAGGTGAAGGTTTGATTTTCTACGGACCGGAAGAAGCGATGATTGCTTACAACGAAGGAAAGGTAGATATCCACGCCATCATCAGTGTGGTTGCCAATGACTTGGATGAAAACGGCAACATCGTGAAGAAGATGATCAAGGAAACCTCTGTAGGTCGTGTGATTGTCAACGAACTGGTTCCTGATGAATGTGGTTATTTGAATACCATCATTTCCAAGAAATCTTTGCGTGACATCATCAGCAACGTAATCAAGGCTGTGGGTGTGGCTCGTGCTTGCGAATTCTTGGATGGAATCAAGAACTTGGGTTACAAGAAAGCATTCGAAGGTGGTCTGTCATTCAACTTGGGTGATATTATTATCCCGAAGGAGAAAGAGGAACTGGTAAAACGTGGTAACGAAGAAATCGAACAAATCATGATGAACTATAACATGGGATTCATCACCGATAACGAACGTTACAATCAGGTAATTGATACTTGGACACACGTAAACAGTGACTTGTCAGACATTCTATATAAAACAATTAAGAACGACGACCAGGGATTCAACTCTGTATTTATGATGCTGGATTCCGGAGCCCGTGGTTCTAAGGAACAGATTCGTCAGTTGTCTGGTATGCGTGGTTTGATGGCCAAGCCGCAGAAAGCCGGTGCCGAAGGTGCTCAGATTATTGAAAACCCGATTCTTTCTAACTTTAAGGAAGGTCTTTCGGTGTTGGAGTACTTTATCTCAACCCACGGTGCTCGTAAGGGTCTTGCCGATACCGCGTTGAAGACAGCCGATGCCGGATACCTGACTCGTCGATTGGTAGACGTTTCTCACGACGTCATCATCAACGAAGAAGACTGTGGTACATTGCGTGGTCTGGTTTGTACAGCGTTGAAGAACAACGATGAAGTAATCGCTACGTTGTACGAACGTATCTTGGGCCGTGTATCTGTACACGATATCATTCACCCGACTACTGGTAAGCTGATTGTAGCTGCCGGTGAAGAAATCACGGAAAGCATTGCGGAAGAAATCGAAAATTCTCCGATTGAAAGCGTAGAAATCCGTTCCGTATTGACTTGTGAGTCTAAGAAGGGTGTATGTGCGAAATGTTACGGACGTAACTTGGCTACCAGCCGTATGGTGCAGAAAGGTGAGGCTGTCGGCGTAATCGCTGCGCAGTCAATCGGTGAACCGGGTACTCAGCTGACTCTGCGTACATTCCACGCCGGTGGTATCGCCGGTAACATGGCAGCCAATGCAAGTATCGTAGCGAAGAACGATGCACGTCTGGAATTCGAAGAATTGCGTACAGTAGATGCTGTAGAAGAAACAGGCGAACCAGTGAAGATTGTCGTAGGCCGTTTGGCAGAAGTTCGTTTCGTAGATGTCAATACGGGTATCGTATTGTCTACACACAACGTACCTTACGGTTCTAAACTGTATGCTTCAGACGGTGAAGTCGTAGAAAAGGGCAAGCTGATTGCGAAGTGGGACCCGTTCAACGCCGTTATCGTGACGGAAGCTGCCGGTAAGATTGACTTTGAATCTGTGATTGAGAATGTCACTTACAAGGTAGAATCCGATGAAGCTACCGGTTTGCGTGAAATCATCATCACTGAGTCTAAGGATAAGAACAAGATTCCTTCATTGCACATCTTGGATGAAAATGGTGGAATCATCCGTACATACAACTTGCCGGTAGGTGGTCACGTAGTGGTTGAAGACAAGCAGACCGTGAAAGCGGGTGATATTCTGGTGAAGATTCCGCGTGCCGTTGGTAAGGCAGGTGATATCACCGGTGGTCTTCCGCGAGTAACCGAGCTGTTCGAAGCCCGTAACCCGTCTAACCCTGCAGTCGTATCTGAAATCGACGGTGAGGTGACAATGGGTAAGATTAAACGTGGTAACCGTGAAATCATCGTGACTTCCAAGACAGGCGATGTACGCAAGTACTTGGTTGCATTGTCCAAGCAGATTCTGGTTCAGGAAAACGACTACGTACGTGCCGGAACTCCGTTGTCGGATGGTGCCATCACTCCTGCCGATATCCTGGCCATCAAAGGTCCTACAGCCGTTCAGGAATATATCGTAAATGAAATTCAGGACGTGTACCGTCTGCAGGGTGTGAAGATCAACGATAAGCACTTCGAAATCATCGTTCGTCAGATGATGCGTAAGGTACAGATTGACGAGCCGGGTGATACCCGCTTCCTGGAACAGCAGGTAGTTGACCGCATTGAATTCAATGAAGAAAACGACCGTATCTGGGGCAAGAAAGTGGTAGTAGATGCCGGTGACTCTCAGAACCTGCAACCGGGACAGATTGTCACAGCCCGCAAGCTCCGCGATGAAAACAGTATGTTGAAGCGTCGCGACCTGAAACTGGTGGAAGTACGTGATGCAGTTCCTGCTACTTCTACTCAGATTCTGCAGGGTATCACACGTGCCGCATTGCAGACTTCAAGCTTCATGTCGGCTGCTTCCTTCCAGGAAACAACGAAGGTATTGAACGAAGCTGCTATCAACGGTAAGGTGGACAAGCTGGAAGGTATGAAGGAGAACGTAATCTGCGGTCACCTGATTCCGGCTGGTACCGGTCAGCGTGAGTTTGAAAAGATTGTGGTAGGTTCTAAAGAAGAATACGACCGCATCTTGGCCAACAAGAAGAACGTGTTGGACTATAGCGAAGTTGAATAACTCAACCGAATATAAAAAGAAAAGAGGCTGTCTCAAATTGAAATATAATTTGAGATGGCCTTTTTTGTGTCTGCAAAAAAAATCGGGCAAGCCCCAACTTCGCTCAGTCAGGACTTGCCCGTCTCCCTAATTTTTTGTATCTTAGGGAATCAAGCAATATATCCCAAAGATAATGTTTAAAAACTATACCTCCAACGATAATCTGCTTTTACCTCCGTGTTTAGGCGATTTTATTCCCCAGAACGACCCGGTCCGGGTTGTTCACCGTATCATTGAACAGATCAGCCTGGAAGAACTTTACCGCAAGTACTCCGTCAAAGGCTGTCCGGCCTACCATCCCCGCATGATGCTGCAGATTCTGGTATATGCCTATCTGCGCAACATCTATTCCAGCCGCCGCATCGAAGAGTTTTGCCGCAATGACATCCGCTTCATGTGGCTGACCGGCAATGTGACTCCTGACCACAACACCATCAACCGTTTCCGCAGCAGTCGGCTGAAGGATGTGCTCAAGACCGTCTTCGCCACCATCGTGAAGTTCCTCGTGGCGGAGGGCTTTGTAAGTCTGGACGTGGCCTGCACCGACGGGACGAAGATGGAAGCAAACGCCAACCGTTATACGTTCGTCTGGGGCAAGTCCATCCACACCCGCATCTCCAGAATCGCGGAACAGCTTGAGGAAATATGGCGGTACGCCGAGTCCGTCACCAAGCAGGAGTTGCGCGACTCCGCTCCCGTCACTTACCAGGACATCACCCCCGAGAAGGTGGAAAGGGCGCTGGAGCAGATACATGAAGCCTTGGAGGGAACGGATGCGGACCGGAAAGTGAAGGCCAAGGTTCGGCGCGTGAGGAAGGCATGGCCCGAACAGCTGAAGAAATATGAATCCCAGGGAAAGATTCTCGATGGGCGCAACAGCTACTCCAAGACAGACCCCGACGCCACGTTCATGCGGATGAAGGAGGACCACATGAGGAACGGGCAGCTCAAGCCCGGATACAACCCGCAGGTCAGTACCAACAGACAGTTCATCCTGAACTATACCCTCCACCAGTGTGCCGGTGACACCTCCACCTATCCCCTGCACATGGAAGACTTCCATTCCCTGTACGGCAGATATCCTGACGTGTCCGTCTGTGACGCCGGATACGGAAGCGAGGAGAACTACCTGTACGCCTTCAGGCATGGCATTGAAACCTTCATAAAGTACAGCTATTTCCACAAGGAACAGAAAAGGAGCTTCAGGAATGACCCGTTCCTGTCTGCCAACTTTTACTATAATGAAGAAACCGACGGGATGTACTGTCCGATGGGACAGAGGATGAAAAGACTCTCCGATGTAAAGCGGACGACGGACAACGGTTTTGTACAGACCATCTCAAGGTACAGGGCCCGGAACTGCAAGGGCTGCCCGTTAAGATGCCGGTGTCACAGAAGCCGGTCGGAAAGGATTGTGCAGGTAAACCACAGGCTGAGGAAAATCAAGGAAAGGGAACGTGAGAAACTCCTTTCTGCGGAAGGTCTTAAATACCGGAGCCAGCGGCCGCAGGATGTGGAAGCCGTATTTGGAAACCTCAAGAACAACAAGCACTTCAAGAGGTTCCATCTCCGTGGACTGAAGAAGGTGGAAATTGAATTTGGCCTGCTGGCCATAGCGCATAATCTTGCAAAAGTAGCCTCTTAGGAGGCTTCTGACCAAGAAAAAACCGTTTAAAGCGATGAAATCTGTAGAAAGAAACTTGTAAATTCCTTTTTTTGAGAAAAATCCAAACGACTTCAGTCTGATATGAAACGACAGAGGCCATCTCAATTCATTTTGAGACAGCCTCTTTTTTTATGCTTGTCATCCTGCGTCAGCGGTTTCGTTTCCTTTTCCAGAAGAGCCGGATAAAACGCCCTCCGGTGGCAATGAGCGCCAGAGAGAGTCCAGTATAGAACACGGCGATGAAACTTTCCGGCAACAAATGTGCCTTGCGGATGGTGACGCCCATCCCAATCATGAACGCCATGACAATCCACCCCTTCATATCGAAGAAAGAGAAGGGACAATGCCTTTCCCGCTTTCCCGAAGTGATACGCTGCGTATGCTTGCGGTAGAGCTTGTGGAAAACCATGCAGAAGAACAGCAGGAACACCAGACTGGCCTCACAGACCTTCAGGAGCCAGTAGTGCGTGTCCGTAATCCAGCAGGAGACGCCAATTTGCAGAATATTGAGGCCCGCTACCAGCCACACCACGCCAGCCGTCAGCAACAGGGTATTGGAAGAAACTCCGTACTTCATCTTAGCTTAGAACCATTTGATTTTCCGGAAAATGACGAATGCGGCTGCCGACAAGAGAATCGAGAAGCAGACAATCAGGGCAAACGCATGGGGCAAGCCTTCGATGTGAATATCCACGTTCATACCGTAGAAACTGGCAATCAGCGTAGGCACCATCAGGATGATGGAGAGACTGGTCATACGTTTCATGATGGTGTTCACGTTGTTGGAGATAATGGACGCGAAGGCATCCATCGTACCCGTGAGGATGTCACTGTAGATGTTCACCTGGTTGTGAGCCTGTTTCAGTTCGATGAGCACGTCGTCGGTCAGTTCCGCGTTCTGGTAATCCTGTTCATTAAAAATGTTCTGCAGCTTGCCTATCATGACCTCATTGCCACGGATGGACGTGTTGAAGTACACCAGACTCTTCTGCAGGTTCATCAACCGGAGCAAGTCTTCGTTACGGATACTCCGCTCCAGTTCCTTTTCCGCACAGTTCACTTCATTGTTAATCTGTTTCAGGTATTTCAGGAACCACACGGCCGAAGAGTAAATCAGCCGCAGAATCAGTTCGTATTTGTTGGGCACGTTGATGCCCTTGCGCTGCGTATGTTCAATGAAGTCGGGCAGCATCTCCGTAGAGTAGTAGCACACCGAAATCACCAGTTCATTGTTCGTGATGATGCCGATGGGCACCGTGACATAAGGCACCTTCGAATCGGGCGTCTGCATGGGGATACGCAAGATGGTCAGCAGCCAGTTGCCTTCCGTATCCGTACGCGGCCTTTCGTCCGTATCGGCGATATCGTTCAAGAAAGATCGGGGAACTTTCAATTCATCTTGCAGGAAGCGGAAATCCGACTCATCGGGACATTCCACATTAATCCAGCAGTTGGGCTGCCAGTTCGTTTTTTCTACGAAACCTGCTTCACAAAAAAGATACTTTCTCATGTTTCTGCTCCTTTCCTTCGTTTTAAGCCCGGAGGAGCATCTTCAGAGTAAGGTACAATCTACTCACGACACTCCTTCAGGAAGTGGTTAAAATAATGATAATACGTTCGCGAGTAAGAATCGTCCATATCGTTTCGTTTTAGGGTATAAAAAAAGTTCGTTTTTAGCAAACGAACTCTCAAGCTCTTCAGGTTGGACTTGAACCAACGACCCTCTGATTAACAGTCAGATGCTCTAACCGACTGAGCTACTGAAGAAAGTTTAAACATGTTTTCCTAAAAAGGAGCTCTTCAGGTTGGACTTGAACCAACGACCCTCTGATTAACAGTCAGATGCTCTAACCGACTGAGCTACTGAAGAAGGTTCAAACATGTTTTTTCAAAAAAGGAGCTCTTCAGGTTGGACTTGAACCAACGACCCTCTGATTAACAGTCAGATGCTCTAACCGACTGAGCTACTGAAGAAGGTTTTTCCTTAATTGCGCTGCAAAGGTAGTAGGATATTTTGAATTATGCAATATCTTTGCAAAAAAAATAAAGCAAAATGGATAAAATATTAGGAATGGGCAATGCGTTGGTAGATGTTTTGGTGAGAATTGATGACGATTCTTTATTGGAGAAGCTCCATCTGCCCAAAGGAAGCATGCAGTTGATACAGGAAGATACGCTGGCTGAGATACGTAAATCCACTGCCGGCATGAAGATACACCGGGCCACGGGCGGTTCGGCCAGCAACACGGTAAGTGCCTTGGCCGCCCTGGGGGCCACTCCCGGATTTATCGGGAAAATCGGAAAGGACGAGACCGGACAGTTCTTCGACGACACCCTCCGGCAGCGGGGAGTGAAAACCGCGCTGAAAACCTGCGATCTGCCTTCCGGCATAGCCTCCACGTTCATCTCGCCCGACGGGGAACGCACGTTCGGCACCTATCTGGGAGCAGCTGCCACCTTGCATGCCGACGACCTGTCGCGCGATATGTTTACCGGTTATGATTATCTCTATATCGAAGGCTATCTGCTGCAAGACCACGACCTGATGCTGCGGGCCATGCAGCTGGCCAAGGAAGAAGGTCTTCAGGTATGTCTCGACATGGCCAGCTACAATGTGGTGGAAGCCGAGTGCGACTTCTTTGACCATCTGATTGTGAAATACGTAGACATCGTGTTTGCCAATGAGAGCGAGGCACGGGCCTATACAGGCAAGGAACCCCACGAAGCCTTGGAAGAAATCGCCTCCAAGTGCAGCATTGCCGTGGTGAAGACCGGGAAAGAAGGCTCCCTCGTGAAGAAAGGCACCGAAGTCATCCAGCTGCTGTCGTGTCCGATTGAGGGCGTGGTGGATACCACCGGCGCCGGCGATTTCTATGCCGCCGGTTTCATGTACGGCCTGACCTGCGGCTATTCGCTGGAAAAATGCGTGCAAATCAGCACCATCCTGGCCACGGCCGTGATTCAGGAGGTAGGCACCACCCTGCCCGGAAAGAAATGGGACGAAATTAAGTTAAATATTGACGCACTTCTGCAAGTCTGACCGGAATAATGTGTTTATTTGCAGGAAGAAATAAATTGAAAACAAACGACGTATGAATGCAAGAAAAATGCTGGCCGGAGCCTTCATTGTGATGCTGGGCATGGGGATGACCAGTTTCAAGGAAGACGACCGCAATTTTCAGATATCGAAAAATCTGGACATTTTCAACTCCATTTTCAAGGAACTGGACATGTTCTATGTCGATACCGTGAATGCCGAAAAAATGATTCAGACCGGGGTGGAAGGCATGCTTTCGCTGACCGATCCCTATACGGAATACTATCCTGAAGAAGAGGTGAGCAGCCTCAAGGAGATGACGACCGGAAAATACGGGGGCATCGGAGCGGCCATCCGCTACTATGAAGCCAAAGACCGCATCGCGGTGGTAGAGCCTACCGAGGGCATGCCGGCAGCTGAGGCTGGCGTGAAGGCGGGCGACATCATCCTCTCGGTGGGAGGAAAGGAGATGGTGCGCGGCAACATGAAGCCCCAGGAGTTTTCTTCGAAAGTGAGCGAAGCCCTGCGTGGAGAGCCGGGCACCTCGTTCGTGCTGAAAGTGCTGCGCCCGTTGAAGAACGACAGCACGGTGATGGAATTCAAGCTCACCCGTAAGAACATCCGTACCAATCCCGTGCCCTATTACGGCATGGTGAAAGACAGCATCGGCTATCTGGCCCTGTCCAGCTTCACCGAAAATTCAGCCAAGGACTTCAAGAAAGCCTTCATCGAACTGAAACAGAAAGGCGCCAAGTCGCTGATTATCGACCTGCGCGACAACGGAGGAGGTTCCTTGTCGGAAGCGGTAGACATCGTCAATCTTTACGTGCCGAAGGGACAGGAGATTGTGGTGACCAAAGGCAAGCTGCGTCAGGCACAGGGTTCCTACAAGACCCAGAACGAGCCGGTCGACACCCAGATTCCGCTGGCCATCCTGGTGAACGGTTCCACGGCTTCGGCTTCTGAAATCGTGAGCGGTTCGTTGCAGGATTTGGACCGCGCGGTGATTATCGGTACGCGCACCTTCGGAAAAGGACTGGTACAGACCATCCGTCCGTTGCCCTACAACGGTACGCTGAAAGTGACTACCTCCAAATATTATATTCCCAGCGGACGTTGCATCCAAGCCATCGACTATGCCAAGAAGAACGCCGATGGTTCCGTAGCCCGTACGCCCGACAGTCTGACCACCGTATTCCACACTGCCGCCGGACGTGAGGTACGCGACGGGGGAGGTATCCGTCCCGACATCGAAGTGAAGGGCGACAAGATTCCGAACATCGTATTCTATCTGATGAACGACGACCTGATTTTCGATTACGCCACCCAATATTGCTGGGATCATCCCACACTGGCTTCGGTAGACGAGTTCAAGTTGACCGATGCCGACTATGAGGCGTTCAAGAAACTGGTGAAGTCGCGTAATTTCACCTACGACCGCCAGAGCGAAAAGCTGTTGAAGAGCCTGAAGGAAGTGGCTGAGTTCGAGGGCTACATGACCGAAGCATCCGAAGAGTTCAAGGCCCTGGAGAAGAAACTCAACCACAACCTGGACCGAGACTTGGACTATTTCGCCAAACCGATTAAGGAATATCTTTCACAGGAAATCGTGACCCGCTATTTCTACCAGCGTGGAGCCGTGATGGAACGGTTGAAAGATGATACTGACCTGGAGAAAGCCATCGAAGTTTTGCAGAATCCCGTCCGTTACCGGGAAATTCTTTCGGCACCGGTAAAGACAGACGAACCGGCCAAGAAGGAAGAACCGAAGAAATAAGGCCTCAGAAGGGCTTCTGGAGGGCCTTCAGGCAAGGCCCGGAAAACGCAAGGACGTTTTGTTTCAAACGCAAGTGCATTTGGAGTAAAACGTCCTTGCGTTTTGATTGAAACGTCCTTGCGTTTTGGAGAAAACGTAAAGGCGTTTGAGTTGAAACGCTTCGGCGTTTTTATTTGTCTCATGTACAGTTTGTTCCATACTAAACTTTTTAAAAAAACTCACATTAGTTTATCAAAGAAGATTTGTTGTATTTTTGTAGAAAATATATGACGTATGGAAAGTTCGAAAACAGCCACAACTATACAAGAACAGATTGAGACTTTAAGGGAAAGAGGTATGAGTATTGACGATGAAGGGAAAGCCATTGAGAATCTTTCTGACATCGGTTATTATCGGTTAGGTTTTTATTGGTTTCCCTTTGAGAAAACATATCCACGAAAGGAACGAAGAGATCATACATTCAAAGAGGGAACAAATTTTGATTATGTCATAAAGCTTTATTACTTTGATTTTGATTTGAGAAACCTTTTCTTGCGTTATATAAGTAGAATTGAAATAAATTTCAGGACTACTTTAATTTATATGATTTCGAATAAGTACAAGGACGATTCATTCTGGTACATCAATCCAAAGGTATTAAAGCAGGACTTTATTGATAGTGACCTTTTTCAGAAGTCCATTAAAGATGTGAATAGCGAGCCTGTGATAAAACAGGATTTAAAAACGCATAAAAGAAAATATGCTCCTGCATGGAAAGCTATTGAATATATGAGTTTTGGTGTTGTCATTTCCATATATGATAATCTACTGGATGGTGGTTTGAAACATGGTATTTCAGTTGCTTATGGAATGCAGTCTCCATCTCAGTTTTCAAATTATATCAATACAGTGCGTAGACTCAGGAATTATTGTGCTCATGGAAAAGTTCTTTTTGACATGACACTTCCCGAAGCAATCAGCAATGGACCTCTGGGGTATTTAGGTAATCAAAAGAACATATTGGTTGGTGCCTATAAGGTATTTTGTTACTTCTTGGGCAGAATATCACAAAATAGAGTTACAGAGATGAAATCGGAGTTGTTAAAGGCATTTAATCGTGTCACATATCCAACTGTGAAGGATATCATATATAACAACTCTGGATTCAGGCCAAATGATTTATAAGTTAATTTTTGGTGGCAAAAGAAATTCTTTTTATCTTTGTCCCAGATAAAGTGCACTTGTCAGCTATAGGCTTTCATACTGCACTATAAAAGGAACTGATAAGGGACTGCCCTATAGGGTAGTCCTTTTTTTATGGTTACAAGACAATTTTATCTCTTTCAGTTTATAAGTAGAGTTAGCCAATTTCCCAGTGAACGGTAATCTCTGAAAAGGATATAAACTCAGTTATTGACCATAAGTATAAGCCCTGTACCTCTTTTGGTGACAATCTCTATATGAGGGTCTTCCGCAAACAGCTTTCTTAATTTGGTGATGAACACATCGAGGCTGCGTGAGGCAAAATAATCCTTGTCAGTATTCCAGAAACGGCCCAAAATGGTCTCTCTTGTTACCACATCACCTTTATTTTGCGCGAGCAACTGTAAAATCTGAGCTTCTCTTACGGTAAGATCCGTTTTATCGCCCGATTCGTGATTATAGAGTGTGGCATGTTCGGCATCCAGCGTATAATGGCCGAACTTGCACAATCCTTCTTCGTTGCGGGTCTTACTTCCTTCCTTCATTTTCAGGATGGCGTGCAGATGTGCATCCAGTTCATCGGGGATGAACGGTTTCTTCACGTAATTATTGACGCCGATATCATATCCTTTCCTGACATCCTTGGGAGAGGTAAGTGCGGAAGCGAAAAGGATGGGGGTATCCACGTCGGTTGCCCGTATGCGCCGCACCATTTCAAAGCCATCCATCACCGGCATATCAATGTCGGAGATGATGATGTCGGGGCGATGTGCCTTCCAGGCTTCCAATCCCTCTTCCCCATTACAAGCGGTAATCACCTCATATCCCCCGATGATGTCCTGGAGGCCGGACTGTACGATGTATGACAGATTCTTGTCGTCTTCTACCAATAACAGTTTTATCATTGTTTTTGCAATTATGAAACAAATGTATGGAAATATGTGGAATATACGGCATCTCAGAAACAGATTTTGTGTATATCGTCAGTCTTTACTTGTGAAACGCTTTGTCAGCCATTTTGCATCGGGTTCTTATCTTCAGCCAGCGGCAGATAGATTGTGAATTCCGTGAACTCACCTTCTATGCTGGAGACAAATATTTTTCCGTGATGTGCTTCAACCACCTGATCAACGAAATTCAGTCCGAGTCCGAAACCGGAAGCACCATTCCGGCGGTTACGCTTAACGGCTGATGCACGTTCATACTTTCGGAAAATAAGATGAATATCTTTATCGGAAATTCCAAAACCATTGTCATGAACTTTTAGTACGGTATATCTGTCATCCCGTGCTGTGCTTATTCTTATCTCTACGCTCTCACCCGAATATTTTATGGAATTGTCTATGAGGTTGCTTAGTACCTCTTCCAGATATTCAGCATCGGCATAGGCAGTTTCGGCTTTTATATCTGTAATGAAATTCACCGTCTTTTGCGATTTTGCCTTGAACTTCTCGGTCAGTTTCTCTATTATAGGAGTAAGCTCAACTTCTGTCTTGTTCATCTCCAGTTTATGGTTCTCCAGTTTGGATATGGTCAGCACTTTATTTGTGAGGGTAAGCAGATGGTCTGCTTCGTTCTCGGCAATGTCGAAATATTTGTCCTTCATTTCCTGCCTGTTGTCAAGCTTACCACTTCTGAGGAAATTCAGTGCCATGATGATGGAAGTAAGCGGTGTTTTCATATCGTGTATCATGGCGTATGAGAAGTCTTCGCGAATCTGGAAAATCTTCTCGAATCGTGAAATGAATCTTACCTGATAGCTGATGCAGACGATTACGAGCAGCACGATGATGAATGTGCCGGCAAGCATCAGGCCCATACGCTTGAAAATATAAATATAAGGATTTAATAATACCAACTGTACTCCTTGTGACAAATCTGTTTTTATAGGAATGATTTTAGAATTCAATCTGTCGTCTAAATCAGCTTGATTTTCAGAAGTACTTTTTATGATAGTATCATTCTTAATGTCAATAATATTTATATAATGATTATTACTTATGTCCTTGTCTTTCAGAAATATTTCTACTAAAGAATCCATTCTGTTGATTGACATTTCAATGCCAATATCTTGTATGCCTTCATACAGATATGTTATTGAAGGTATGGAATCACTTTCAGGACCGGCTAATATTTCTGTACCTTCAGGAATTTCCTTACAGGCTAAATTCGTTTCTTCTCTTAGAGCTTTCTCAAATACTTCAGAACTTACTTTGAGCAAATCGTTTCTTATCAGTTCATACGAATTATATATCCATATCATCTGCAGAGCCATAGCACCGATAAGACCTACGACAGACAGTATGGTAATGAATAATATGTTTTTCTTACGTTTTGAAGTCTCCATATATGATATTATATGACTTTTTAATGGTTTTTCAATGCAAATATAATAATTGGGTTATGAACATAAATCGAAACACTGAAGTATTAACGTAAAGATAACATAGGGATAACTTAATGTTTGCCGATGCTTGGTTACCTTTGCAACAGTAAAACAAAGGAAGGCTTGAAAAGCATTTAATATAAATGGAGATTTTCATCCAGTGGAGAAGTGGAAAGTTCAATACAGATTTTTGTTAAGATTATCATTAAAAAAAGTAGGATATGGATATAAAAAGAATCGTAAATAGCAATAGCTTGTATGATAAAAAATAAGAAACTGAAATATACACTGTTTATATTGTCTATTCTTATTTCAATATTAAGTATGGTTTTACGATAAAACTACATTAAAAATAATCAAGATGAAAACATCAGATAAACAAATTAATAAAGAATCAGTTCAGCGGAAGGCATTGATTTCATACGGAAGAGGGCCTGAAGGTGAGGAAGTGATGATAGACATCACGGAGCCTAAACGGATAAATGTAAAAATCATTGTGGCCTTCGTTATTATCCTGCCAGTGATGATGTGGCTGTTTTCTGTCATTTATGGAATTGACAGTCTGAATGTCACATCAGAGAATTATTTCAGTAAAGGCCGGTATGTAATATTCTCCAGTGTGCTTTGTGGTATTTTATTGAACTGGTTAATTCAGGCCATCGTTTATATTATAATCAATCCTCGGTCATATAGTAAATTTGCAGTAATACATAATAAGCGAAACCATACCATACGTTTTTTTTATAAAGGAGATATGAGAATAATTCATTTCCGTATAGCTAATATTCTTGCGCATTGGGTATGTGGATATATCCCTTTGTTGTTGGGCTTTATTATAGGGGATATTTCTATATGTTACTTTGGTCTTTTGTCAATCATGTTCTTCTTTGATGAAACCAGTCTTGTATGGAGACTGCGCCGTTACAGCGGACAAACTTTGTGCAGTTATAAATCAGATGAAGAATAACCAAGGAGATTATGACAGAGAGTTTATTACTCTATATGAATCTACGCTCAAAACAGATTGTGCGTGTACTTGCAGGCATCGGATTGTTCCGGTGTCTGTTTCTTATCGGTATCGCTGCCATCCTGTTTTATGCTTTTGCGAAAGTAACGAGCGTATGGGTATTGCCGGTGTGTTATCTGCTTATGCTCTGGCTGTATCATAACAGCAGAAAAGACAAGAAGTTTCTGTCTTTACAGGTGCAAGGAATCAAAGGATTGTTTACGGCAGAATATTTATTGCTCGGTTTACCGTTTATTATTTCGGGGATAATTGCTGCAAATTACATTTCTTTACCGGTTATCATACTGATTGCGGTAGTTATGCCGTGGATTCACCCTGTCAGGTTTCATTCTATAGTTCTGCCTATACCCTTATTATACAATGGGGATTTGTTGTATAGAAGGATGTTCCGGAAACAAGTATCCCTGTATGCGGTATTGCTCTTTCTGGCTTTCATGGGAGTACTGCATGATAATGTCAATCTCTGTAAAGTATGCCTGATATTGTGGGGAGCAATTCAGGGAACGGCATATATGGTGACGCCACAGAAGCATGAACTCTCTGTCTATAATAGTTTCGGAATGTATCAGCTGATACTGGTCAAATCAGGGCTGAGGAATATCTTTATAACCATGTTCCCGTTAATTGTACTTATGCTTGTGCTGATACACGATACAGAAACTATACGTTTCTGTCTTGTATTGTTTTCTTCGACATTGTTATACCAGTTGAATATGGGCATGGCAAGATTCTCCTTTGAGACACAAACAGTCATGGGAATATACTGGCTGCTTTTCCCGTTGCCGTTATTTTTAGTTTCGATTATAACCCCAGTCGTACTGATACTTTATTTGGCTTTGAATATAGGCCTTACACTTTCAGTCAAGAAAAAATATAAACATATATGGAACTGATATATATAAAAGATTTGAGCAAGGCATACGGTAAGACGAGAGTGCTTGACAACCTTTCCGTTTCTTACGAATCCGGGAGAATCTACGGACTGGTGGGAGAAAACGGAGCCGGGAAAACTACACTCTTCAATTGCATTATGGGAGTGACCGATTACGACGGTGAGATAAGGAAGTCCTCCAGAATGGCCGTTGGCTATATGCCGGCTGAAAGCTTCTTCTACTCCCTTATCACAGGAAAGGAGTATCTTGAATTCTGTATTAAAGCCAAAGGGAAGAAGATGGATGCTAAAGCCATAGATTCCTTGAATAAAGTCTTTCAACTGCCATTGGAAAGATTCGCTTCTGACTATTCCACAGGAATGAAGAAAAAGCTTGCACTTATGTCCCTGCTCCTTCAGGAAAATGACCTGTACATCCTTGATGAACCTTTCAACGGGGTAGATCTTTACGGGTGTATCCAACTTAAAAGAATCATACGCGAACTGAAGGACAAAGGGAAGACTGTCATAATATCATCGCATCTTATCAATGCGTTACACGAACTGTGTGATGAGATTGATTTTCTGGATGGTCATACCATTCGGAAAAGATATATCCAGGCATCAATTGATGAGATAGAGCAGGATATATTAAATAGGGGGAACAGTAATATGTAAAAAAATGATATCATGATGGACAATAATACTTTTCATAAAATACCGGTAACCTTCTCTGATGAAAGTTATAATAAATATCAGAATGAGGTAATGAACCTGTTGCATTTTATCAGGTTATTTCATCCTGTAAGTATAGTTAATCCTGAGAGATTCAACAGATTTGAAAGACAGGCAGAGAAAATCTGCCATGAAATGAAAGGTGTGATAGACTTGCAGCATTTCCAGTTTGCCTTGAATTCTCTGTTAGCCATGCTTGAAGACGCACATACTTATTTCATGCCTGAAGATGGATTAATTTATCCATACGAGATAAGATATTATGAAGGCTGTTTTTATCTGTATGCCATAGATTCTAAATATCCTGATTTTACGGGAAAAGAGATTGTTTCCATAAATGGCATATCCGTTAAAGATATCAGGGCGGCTATGCGTAAGGCAATGCCCTCGGAGAATGAAGTAAAGGCAGGATTATGGAGTTTTTATCTGAATCGTAAAGCATTATTGCATCAGATAGGACTAGAAACTGCAAAGGGAGTTTGTCTTGGCTTTCATGATGGGAGTAGCTTGCTTTTTGAGTCGGAAACAGAGAATCGCTCCGGATGGTA
Source organism: Bacteroides mediterraneensis (assembly GCF_900128455.1). Taxonomy (GTDB): domain Bacteria; phylum Bacteroidota; class Bacteroidia; order Bacteroidales; family Bacteroidaceae; genus Phocaeicola; species Phocaeicola mediterraneensis. Next base: position 457,039 of record NZ_LT635783.1, read on the forward strand.
TCAAGTGAAATTTCCTTCCTATCCTGTTACTGTGAAGCGTGATGATTTGTTCTCCTATCAGATAATTGAAGATAAATGCTATCTGCAATTTAATGCGATGTATGATTTACAGTCGTATTTGCAATTATGCCAGATTACGGATGCCAAAGTGGAAGATAATTATCTGAACTTCCTGCCGTCATTTCTCGAATTTATAGATAAGATGAATGCCGATTTAAAGCAACATCATATACAAAAGCTGGTGGTGGATATGCGTTATAATGGTGGAGGAAACAGTATGCTTGGCGACCAGCTTCTTCAATATCTTGGGGTTGATACGGACGGTATATCAAAATATAAGACATTTGTCAGAAAATCAGATTTTCTTTTCAAGTGTATGCCTGATTTCTATGATTGCAGGAAAGGTAAACCTGGAGAACTTATTCCGATGGAGGATTGTGAACACTTGTCATTCCTTCCCAAAATAAAGAACCGTTTTGAAGGGAAGGTTATATTCATACAAGGCCAGAACACCTTCAGTAGCGCCAATTACTTGCTTACAACTATAAAGGATAATCATCTTTTCCCCATTATAGGTACTCCGACTTCGCAGAAGCCTACTTGCTTTGGCGATGTATTGCCTGTTGAACTGCCGTTTACAGGTACAAAGGGATACATAAGTCACTCTTTCTTTGAAAGACCGGATGTAAGTCGCAATGAGGAAGATTGTTTATATCCTGATTTTCATATACCTGTGTCTATGAATGAAAGGTTGAAGGGTATTGATAAATGCTGGGAATGGGTTGAAATGAATTTGTCTGATGAGTCGATAATTGTGTAATATATTGCTGTAAATAGTTTATTATAAAGATTCACGATGGTTATGAAAATGAAGTTTATAATTTCAGGCATTCTGATTGCCGCTATCGGACTGGTACTGTCGCACACATATCGTCCGTATGTATATGAGAACCATATCAATGATTATCATCTGGCAGATGTGATAGGCAGTATCGTTTGCGTACCGGCTGCGGTATTATGCGTCTATGGCATTGATAACAGATATTCGATAAAGCAGTACACAATTGGGGCTGCAGTAGTCTATATTGCATACGAGTTTCTCGGTCTTTTTCATATACATGGCACCTTCGATGTATATGATATTATTGCCATAATAATAAGCAGCCTTGTGTTTTATCGGATATGCTTGTTATTTGGAGTTTCAAGCGGCAGATAGATGGTAAATTCCGTGAACTCTCCTTCTGTGCTGTTGACGAATATTCTTCCCTCATGCGCTTTTATTACCTGGTCAACAAAGTTCAGGCCCAGTCCGAAGCCTGAAGCTCCGTTTCGGCGGCTGCGCTTTGCCGCTGCTGCGCGTTCGTATTTCTGGAAAATGATTTTCTGGTCGGCTTCGGATATGCCCAGCCCATTGTCGCGTACTTTCAGGATGGTGTAGCGTTCGCTTTCTTCAGTGGTGATGTGTATTTCCACACTCTCCTTTGAGTATTTGATGGCATTATTAATCAGATTGCTTAATACTTCACCCAGATAATCTTTGTCGGCATAAGCTGTTTTGGCCTGCAAGCTGATGATAAAGTTTACAGGTTTCTGTGCTTTGGCCTTGAATTTATCAGTCAGTTTCTCTATTATCGGTGTAAGCTCAACTTCTGTTTTATTCATCTCCAGTTTATGGTTTTCTAGTTTGGAGATGGTCAGTATCTTGTTGGTGAGTATTAACAGATGGTCAGTTTCGCTTTTTGCTATGTTCATGAATTTTTTCTTTATCTCCGGCTTACCTTCAAGTCTTCCGCTTTCCAGCATATCTTGTACCATCATAATTGTGCTGAGGGGTGTTTTCATATCGTGTATCATAGCGTATGAGAAGTCTTCGCGGATTTGTAAAATAACTTGCAGCCTTGAGATGATTTTTATTTGGAAAATAATACACGCTATTATAAAGCTTAGTACAATGATGGTGATTATAATAAGTAAATTTATTTTCCCGAAAAGAAACTTGTATGGATTTAGGATTACAAGTTGAACACCTTGTGATGAGTCTGCTGTAATATTTATGATCTCAGATTTTATTTCCCTCCATGGTAAAGCACTTGGATTGGGATTGCTTGAAGATAATATTTTATTATCGGAAATTCTTATTTTATGTACGGAAATCGAACATGGCAAATCAATGTCATTAAACATATCAGATGCTATAGAGTCTATTTTTGATAAAGACATCTTTAAGCCTATATTAGACAAGCCTTCGTTGAGACTGACTATTTCAGGTGCCAAATCATTTTTTTTAGCATCTGCTGGAATACTTACACCCACAATCTCAGTACCCTTAGGTGCTTCTTTAAATCTAATTGATATTTCTCTTCTTATCGCTTTTATCAGTATGGAATTACTCTCTTTATATAAATTATTTTCCAGAGCTACGTATGTATTATACAGCCATAATATTTGAAGTATTATTATTGCAAATGCTCCGATAAAAACGAAGACGCTAATATTCTTGTATTTCATATATATTGTATTTGCTTATTGCAAATATAGAGATATTTGAAAATTGACATATAATTATTGGACAGCATTGTTTTCACGGAGTAAATAGACACTATAGTATTTAACCTAATGCTGAAAACGGTTGATATCCGTTCACCCAAAACGGGGATATCCGTTCACTTTTCATACTCTTTACCTATGGCGATGCAAATTTATTGATTTTCGTCTGTAACGTTGCAGTTTTGATGTCTTTTTTGACGTAAACTGCTGCCTTGTAGCTCGAAGCGCACACTTGTGTGTACCAGCCTGTCTAATATTGCATCAGCTGCAGTCGTGTTGCCTTTCATCACATCGTACCAGTTAGCAACCGGCAGTTGTGATATGATAATCGTAGCTTTTTGTCCATGGCGGTCTTCTATAATCTCCATAAAGTCAAGCAACTGTTGTCCGTCAAGAACTTTCATTCCGAAGTCGTCCAGTATAAGCAGGTCAGTCTGTGCCAGCTTGGCGAAGAAACGATGCAGAGTACTGGATATGCGGGCAAGGCTTATTTCCTCGAAGAGCCTGTACAGGTTATAATAAGCAACTTTATATCCGTTCATGCAGGCCTGATGACCAAACGCTGTACCCAACCAGCTTTTACCTGTACCGGAAGCTCCCGTAATAAGTATGGACACCCCGTTTTTCACATAGTCACAAGTGGCAAGATTAAGCACTTTCTGCTTGTCCACGCCACGCTTGCAGTCATAGATAACTTCACTTATGGAAGCCTGATAACGGAAGTGTGCTTTTTTTATCAGACGGGCATTCCGGCTTTGATTCCGGTTATCCAGTTCAGCCTGTATAAGCAGTTGCAGACCGTCTTTCAAGGAGAGCGACTCTGCCTGTCGCGTCTCCTGCATGGTAGCCCAGTAATGGGCCATTCCGGGCATCTTAAGGTTTCTTAGAGCATTGATAATTTCATCCATCGTTATTTGTTTTGAGTGTTAGAAGTCTGTCATTTGAACTGTGATTTCCCACGGATATTACAGTGCTGCGGAGGAGCAAAGGAAAATGAAGGTTGCCCCACACCGGCACACTTGCTCTCTACCAGTAAACGGATAAAGCGATAGTTGCATCTGTCTACATTCAGGGCTGTCTCGCAGGCTTTCTGGAAAACGGCCGGATCACTGCTCCTTTGCAGGTTTAGAAGCCCGTCGCAGGTCTTGTAATGAGTCTCCGGAGGCATTGTGGAAGAATAAAATATGCGGCGGATTACATCTCCAAGTATGCCGGATGCACGCTCGGCACGCTCTATGTATGATTTTGCACTCATCCCTCTGTATTCCCGGGAGTTGCTTGCAAGATGCTCCTTTACGATAGTATACTTTCCCCTGTTGTAATCACGTATGTGAGTGGCTACAAGTTCACCGTCCACATATACTTTTACCAATGTGCGTGTATATGCAACATGTGCAGTTTTGGATATATACTGATAGGGTACTGTATAATAGTGCTGGTCACGTCCGAGATAGATACAGCAGTTGGTTGACACCTTCAAATCGGTATATGACACAATCTCAAAATCCCTGTCAGGCAGCGGCATAAGATTAGGCCTGTCTACGGCAAGGAACCGTTCCTCACGCGTATAAGGATGCTTCTGCATGCGTTTCTGGTTGTGCGCTTTCATTTTGAGCGAGGCTGCCCGGTTAAGCTCTTCCAGTGAATGGAAGGTTTCATTGCGGAGTTCGGCAAACACACGCATATAGACAAGCCTCACGGTCCCTTCCACGTTGCTTTTATCTTTTGGGTGTGCGGGACGTGCCGGTATGATGACCGTACCGTAATGATTGGCCATATCCTCCATTACACGGTTAAGTGAAGGCTCATATCTGTCGGTCTTGACAACAGCAGCTTTAAGGTTGTCAGGGACAAGCATCTTTGGTACGCCGCCAAGATGTTTCAGGCACTGCGTTATGGCATATACAAAGTCTTCCGTGCGCTGTGAACGTACGAAGAGGATATAACCGTAGTCGCTTGCAGGCAGAGTGGCTACAAAAGCCTGGCACTGGACGACCTCACCGGTTTCCATATCAACGTACCCCATGGTATCACCGGCAAAATCGAGGAAAAGCTTTTCGCCGCCAGTACGCATGTCGGCAAGTATGGTAGATGGCGATTCCTTTCCGGCCTCTGTGTTCTGATTGTAATGAAAACGGAACTGTGTCAGGCTGTAGTGGTCATCCGGATGCTCATTACGGTATTCCTCCCAAAGCAGCTTCAGCGTGACATGCTTGCGCTTCATCTCCTCCTGAAGATATGGAAGAAGGGCTTTGAATGTTTCAAAACGCTTGTCGCTATATGCAGGATTGCCGCCCTTGAGACGGTGCTCAAGAATGGGATCATCCAACCTGATAAGTTCATCAAGGCTCAGGCTGTCAGCGTTGACCTTATTCATGTAGTTGTTCACTGTCTCCTTGTTCATGCCGATTATATCAGCAGCCTTGCGGTTGGAGATTCCGCTCTTCTTTAGTAGAAGAAGTTGTTTGATCTGGCTCATATTCTTACTTTTTCCTGCCATAGTCGTATTGTATGAAGATTATATTCTGCATACAAGATACGGGAAAGAGTGGAAAGTGAACGGACATACCACGTTTTTTATGCAGGCATTGTCGTTTCTGTGAGAAGGTGAACGGATATGCTCCGTTTTTCGAATGTAAACAACTGATTATTGTATCATTACATTCTTATCTCTGAACGGATATACTCCGATTTCTGTATACTAAAACGGACATTTTATCGTAATCAAAAACCACTGAACGGATATGCTCCGTTTTTTTATGGCGTTTTGTGGCGTTTTTAGCTGAAATGAACGGATATACTCCGTTTTTCAGGCACTTTTCAAGGCCATTTTAGCAATAATTGTGGGTGGATTAAGCCGTTCTGAGTGGGTGGGTATGCTCCGTTTTCGGCAACCTAAAGATAACGTAGCGATAACATAAACTCTTGTGCTTTGCGCCTACCTTTGCAGCATAAGAAATAACAAATCAAGTATAATTTGAAAATTAAATTATTATGATAGCAGAATTAATCGTTTCAGCAGTAGCATCAGTGTCTTTGTCAACACCAAAGGTCGTTTATAATGTATCCTCAGATGATAAGAAAGTGACAAATATTGAGGCCTATTCGGTAAGTGAAGGTAAATATCTTAAGCGTCTGTATAAGATAAACTTTATTTATAATGCAGAGGGTGAGGTTACAAATAAGAATACTTATCAGTGGGATGAAAGAAATTCCGGTTATATATTGAAGGATACTGAGAAGTTTTCCAAATAAAATCCTTCAACTTCTCTCTTATAAAAGTTTCGCATGTTCTATCAATATACCTAAAAATATAAGTTATACAATGGATAAGACTAAAATCTGGAAAATAATTGCATCAATTTTTATGTTGATAGTTATTGGAATCCTATTAAAGAATATCAATATATCTAATATAAGTTATATTGTTTTCGTTCCTGTTATTTTATTACTAGGAATGATTTTTGAAAAACGAAATATTTACAGGGGATGGTTGATTTCAACAATTTTTGCTGTTTTATATTCCTTCCTATGGTATTTCTTTAACCCGGAAAAAGCGTTAGCTGCTATCGCTTGGATTTCAGCAGGTTCATTTATTTCATTGATAGTGATTTTTTTACTTAAACATATTAGAAAGGTTCGATAGAGCATTTGTATTAAAATTAGAGTAAGTCTGATGAATTCAGAATAAGGTAAGCCGTGTGTCAATCGTTCTCGTTACATTGACACACGGCTTATCTGGAAAGCAGCAATTACACTTAAATATTTTTGTGTTTTACTGATTATGTCTGTTGTTTGGAGTTTCAAGCGGCAGATAGATGGTAAATTCCGTAAACTCTCCTTCTGTGCTGTTGACGAATATTCTTCCCTCATGTGCCTTTATCACCTGGTCAACAAAGTTCAGGCCCAGTCCGAAGCCTGAAGCTCCGTTTCGGCGGCTGCGCTTTGCTGCCGCAGCACGTTCATACTTCTGGAAAATGACTTTCTGGTCGGCTTCGGATATGCCCAGCCCATTGTCACGCACTTTCAGGATGGTGTAGCGTTCGCTTTCTTCCGTCGTGATGTGTATTTCCACACTCTCCTTTGAGTATTTGATGGCATTATCAATCAGATTGCTTAATACTTCACCCAGATAATCTTTGTCGGCATAAGCTGTTTTGGCCTGCAAGCTGATGATAAAGTTTACAGGCTTCTGTGCTTTAGCCTTGAATTTCTCGGTCAGTTTCTCTATTATTGGAGTAAGCTCAACTTCTGTCTTGTTCATCTCCAGTTTATGGTTCTCCAGTTTGGAAATTGTAAGTATCTTGTTGGTGAGAGCAAACAAGTGGTCTGTTTCGCTTTTTGCTATACTCATATATTTGTTCTTTATCTCCGGTCTGTTATCAAGCCTTCCGCTTTCCAGCATATCCTGTATCATCATAATAGTGCTTAGAGGTGTTTTCATGTCATGCACCATGGCGTATGAGAAGTCTTCACGGATTTGGGAGATTTTGTTTAGCTTTGATATGATCTTTATTTGATATACTATGCATCCTATTATAAAAATCATCATGATTGCTGTTGCAATAATGAGTATCAACATTTGTCTAAAAATATTGTAATACGGAATTGTGATAATGGCTTGTACGTTAGATGAATTATCTAGTTTTATAGGTATTGGTTGTGTCCTAATAATGCCAAATCGTTTAATATTCCCTTGACGTGTTGTTTCTACAATATTTCCGTTTTTTATTTTTTCGATATACAAATCAGTTTTTATTTTATGCTCAAAAAGCATTTCTTTAAAAATAGAATCCAGACGATTAATATTATTAGTAATGCCATATGTTCCTAAGCTTTCTAATAAATAAGTTACCTCTGGGTATGTTCCTGTTTTCTTGGTTCTTGGAGCACCGAGAAATTTTGTTCCTTTGGGGAGTTCTGAAAAATGCGATGTCGCTTCTTCTAATGTTGCTTTTGCAAACAAATTATTGATGGATTTTTCTAATTGGTTTTTATATAGATAGAAGGAGTTTCTAAGCCATATTCCTTGGAGTGTTAATGCAAGAAATATACTTATGATGGTTATAATTCTAATATAAATACGTTGCATAATTAACAGAAAGCATTGTGATAACGAGAAGTTACTTGGCGTAGAAAGTTTAACTTTTACCTTTACAAAGGTAACATTAGAAATTGATATTATATGGAAACAGAAAGAAAATGTAAGTGAATTATCTTTTGAGGAGTGAATGGGCGGAACGAATCTTATATAGTTATCTATTATTTGGCCTATTGTCAGAGTGGTTATTGCACAACAGAGAGATTTAGGTGGGGTAATGGATTGTTTGGAACAGTGAATGGATATATTCAGATGTAACATTATGGAAAGGAGATTGAATATTTTTTTGAAGGTTGTATTAACCTAAAGATAACGTAGCGATAACATAAACTCTTGTGCTTTGCGCCTACCTTTGCCGCATAAGAATAACGAAATAACATAAAACATTTCAATTATGAGAAGAATAATGAGACTGGCTTTTGTAGCCATTGCAGGTTTTGCCTGCATGCCGGCAGTTGTAAGGGCACAGCAGATGCCTCCGGTACCGGTAGATAAGGAAGTGAGAATCGGTAAACTGGATAACGGACTTACATACTATATCCGTCACAATGAATATCCGAAGAACCAGGTGGACTTCTATATCGCCCAGAAGGTGGGTAGTATCCTGGAAGAGGACGACCAGCGCGGATTGGCGCATTTTCTTGAACACATGTGTTTCAACGGGACCAAGAACTTTCCGGGAAACTCTATGGTCAAGTGGCTGGAGTCTGTAGGTGTGAAGTTCGGTTATAACCTGAATGCCTATACCAGCATTGATGAAACTGTATATCGTATCTCCAGTGTACCTACGGAACGTATCGGGGTGCAGGACTCCTGTCTGATGATTCTGTCCGACTGGGCTGACGGTCTGTTGCTGAATGGCAAGGACATTGACGAGGAAAGGGCTGTTATCCATGAGGAATGGAGAAGCCAGCTGCCTCCAAATATGAGAATCTTGGAGAAACTGCTTCCGGAGCTTTATCCGGACAGCAGATACGGACACCGTCTTCCTATAGGAACCATGGAAGTGGTGGACCATTTTCCGCATCAGGCTTTGCGCGACTATTATGAAAAGTGGTACCGCCCGGACCTTCAGGGAATAGTCGTAGTGGGTGACATTGATGTGGACCACATAGAAGGCAAGATCAAGGAACTGTTCTCAAAGATTGAGAAGCCTGTCAATCCGGCAGAGAGGGTTTACTATCCTGTGGCCGACAATGAAAAGCCGATTGTAGCTTTCGGCTCGGATAAGGAGCAGGATAAATATGTGGCTCAGATCATGTTCAAGTATGATGCCTTGCCCGATTCATTGAAGGGCACAATGGCGGATGTCACAACCGCTTATCTGCTCGATATGGCCCAGATGATGCTTCAGATAAGACTGAACGAACTGGGACAGAAAGCTGATGCTCCGTTTGCGGCGGCTTCTGCATTTTACGGTGAGTTTATTATGGCAAAGACGAAACAGGCTTTCCAATTTGCTATGCTTCCAAAAGGTAATAGTTTCGACGAAGGACTGAAGGCGGTCTATCGTGAGGCTCTCCGTGCCAAAAGGGGAGGATTTACCGCCACTGAATATGCGCGTTGCCGCACGGAATACCTGTCTCAGCTTGAAAAGGCATACAATAACCGGAACCAGCAGGAGAACAAGACACTGGCAGAATCGTATGTGCGTAATTTCATCGACAAGAAGCCGATACCGGGTATTGAGACGGAATATCAGATGATGAGCATGATTGTGAACCAGATTCCTGTGGAAGCTGTCAATCAGGTGTTCTCGCAGATTGTTTCGGACAAGAATCTGGTGGTTCTCGGTATGATGCCTGCACGCGAAGGTGAGTCCTGTCCTAAGGATGAAGATATCCTCGCATTGCTTTCTCAGGTGGAAGCCGAAAACATTGCTCCTTACGTGGACAATGTGAAGGATGAACCTCTGGTAAGCGAGTTGCCGGCAGCCGGAAAGGTGGTGAAGGAAAACATGCTTTCTGATTTCGGGGCCAAGGAATGGATTCTTTCAAACGGTGCCAAGGTGATATTGAAGAAGACCGACTTCAAGGCGGATGAAATCAATATGATGGCCGTGGCAAAAGGCGGTACTTCGGTTTATGGAAACGACAAGGCTGCGGACTTGATGTTTATGCCTGCTGTATTGGAACAGCATGGTCTGGGCAGTTTCACCAATTCGGAGCTGACCAAGCTGATGGCCGGCAAGCAGGTTTCACTCAAAGTAAGTCTGGATGATTATGTACGCAGATTGTCAGGAAATACGACTCCTAAGGACCTGAAGACTTACATGGAGATGATTTACATGACTTTCACCGGACTGACAGTAACACCGGATGAATTTACCGCCATGCAGAATCTTTATAAAGGAGTTATTCAGAATCAGGCACAGAATCCGAACTTCGTATTCCAGAAGAAGGTGCAGGAATTCCTTTATTCTTCGCCCAACAAGCAGGTGTTCGGTGTGAGTGACATTGAGAAGGCAAACCGTGAGGATATCCTTTCCATCATCCGTGAGCAGCTTGCCAACGCAGCCGAGTTTACCTTCGTATTCAGTGGAAACTTTGATGAAGCGGAATTAAAGGCACTGGTTGAGCAGTACATCGCCACCTTGCCGTCGGTGAAGGGAAAGAAACAGGAATTGAAGCACAACCCTGCGGTTGAAATCAAGTCGGGCAACGAGGAAAAGGAATTTTCCCTGAAGATGGAAGTGCCTCAGGGTAGTGCGGCGGTTATCATTAGCGGAAAGATGCCTTACTCATTCAAGAACAGGCTGATGGCTACCATGTCGGCACAGATTATCTCTGCCCGTCTTTTGAGTGAAGTCCGCGAGAAAGAGGGAGCTGTTTACAGTATATATACGCAGGGCTCTCAGGATCGGTTGTCTGAAGTGTCTGTTGTCTATCAGACCATATTCCAGGTGAAGCCTGAAAAGAAAGACCGTGCGCTTGAAATCATCCGCAGCGAGTTTGAGAAACTGGCAAAGGAAACGCCCGTGGAAGAACTTGACAAGGTGAAGGAGTTTATGGTGAAGCAAATAACTTCAGACGAACAAACCAACAGCTACTGGTGCTCCATGATGGCCGGCAACGAACTTCTGCCTTCTGAAGTCTGTGTGAAGGCGGAACAGGTCATCCAGTCCATCACCCCGAAAGAAATCTCCGGCTATGTGAATGAAGTAATGAAGCAGAATAACTATAGGGTTCTGGTAATGATGCCTGAAGAGTAAGTAGGATATTTTTTCAAAGGAAGCACATATTCTATTTTTATTCTGCCTAAAACACAACCGTCTGCATGCCTTGAAGAAAATCTTCACGATGCATGCAGACGGTTGTGATGTGTAGGCTAGGGAGAATCAGTCTCTATAATCTCCGTTTGCCTTAATCAGTTCAATCAGTTTTTCTACGGCCTGTTCTTCCGGAATGTTCTTTTCAATGCATTCCTTCTTTTTGTACAGGCTGATTTTACCTCTTCCGGCACCTACATAGCCATAGTCGGCATCGGCCATTTCTCCCGGGCCGTTGACGATACAGCCCATGATACCGATTTTCAGTCCCTTGAGATGGGAAGTGGCTGCCTTGATACGGGCGATGGTCGATTCCAAGTCGTACAGGGTACGTCCGCAGCCCGGACAGGAGATGTATTCGGTCTTGGAAGTACGGATACGTCCTGCCTGCAGGATACCGAAGGCGGTTTCGTCCACTTTCAGGTTGCTGATTTGGTTGCCGTGGTTGTAGAGTAGGATACCGTCGCACAGCCCGTCGATAATCAGGGCACCCATGTCGGCGGCCGACTTGATTTGCAGGTCTTCCGTTTCACTTTCCTGATAAAGTTGGAAGAATACCAGCGGGTTTTTCAGCCCTTGGTTCATCAGCTGATGGGCCAATGCACGGAACTCACCGAGACGGTTGTAATGGTTGCTTTGGGCCACGATAACTACTTCCGGATGCAGGCGCAGACACGCCGTCACCTCTTCGTTCAGTCCGAGGTAGGAAGTGAAGAGGAATTTCATCTTGGCCGGATGGTGATGCAGTTCGATGAGCTGCTGGTAGTTGAAAGCCGGATAGGTATGTTCGCTGCCGTCCCAGGCACAGGCATCCACGATGTAGCCGATGTCGGCTCTCCGGTTTTCCGGCAAGCGCTGTCCGCAGTACAGGTAGTCGGGTTTGAACTGTTCGCTCACTTCCAGGTCGTTGTTCAGACGGGCGGAGATGACCACGGGAAGCTGGTCGCCTCCGATGTTACCTACGGCTACGGTTTGTCTGCGGCTGGGATGCGTGTAGTTGAACTCCGGAGCTTCGGTGGCCGGAATGTAAGGGTGTCCTTCGCGTTTCAGCACGTAATCCACCAGTTTGCGGGCCACCGGAATTTCGGCTTCGGGGGCTTCGCTCAGGGATACGCGGATGGTGTCGCCCAGTCCGTCGCACAGCAGGGCACCGATGCCCAGGGCCGATTTGATGCGTCCGTCTTCTCCGTCACCGGCTTCTGTTACTCCCAGGTGGAGCGGGAAGGCCATGCCTTCTTTCTCCATCTGTTCCACCAGCAGGCGGACGGTACGTACCATGATGACCGTGTTCGAGGCCTTGATGGAGATGACCACGTTCGTGAAATTCTGTTCCACGCAGATACGCAGGAACTCCATGCACGATTCTACCATGCCTTCCGGGGTGTCCCCGTAGCGCGACATGATGCGGTCGGACAACGAACCGTGGTTCACACCGATACGGATGGCCGTGTGGTTCTCCTTGCAGATGTTCAGGAAGGGAATGAAGCGGTCGCGTATCTTCTGGATTTCTTTTGCATACTCTTCGTCCGTATATTCCAGTTGCTTGAAGGTGCGGGCGGCATCTACATAGTTACCCGGATTGATGCGTACCTTTTCGGCATACAGGGCTGCTACCTCAGCCACTTTCGGGTTGAAATGCACGTCGGCAATCAGCGGGGTCTGGTATCCCTGGGCACGCAGGGCGGCGTTGATGTTCTTCAGGTTTTCCGCCTCACGCACGCCTTGTGTGGTGAGCCGCACGTATTCACCTCCCGCCTCGATGATACGCTTGGCCTGCTCCACGCATGCTTCGGTATCCATGGTGACGGTGTTCGTCATACTCTGTATACGGATAGGATAAGCGCCACCCATAGGAGTGGCGCCCACATATACCTCGTTCGCCTGTCGGCGAGAATAGTTGAAGTAATTCATTCAGTTAGTTGGTCTTATAAGCGTATTTGACTTCTTTCAGCTCTTCGTTGGCTTTTACGATTTTGTTTTTCAAACCTTCCTTGTAAGCTGCAAACTTCTGGGCCAGTTCCGCATCGCTCAGGGCCAGCATCTGTACGGCCAGGATAGCCGCATTCATGGCACCGTTGATGGCGACTGTAGCCACGGGGATTCCGGGAGGCATCTGGATGATGGAGTAGAGTGCGTCTACGCCGTCGAGTACAGAACCTTTTACGGGAACTCCGATGACCGGAAGGGTGGTGTTGGCTGCAATGACTCCCGGCAGTGCGGCAGCCATTCCGGCAGCTGCGATGATGACTTTGAGGCCGCGTCCGGCAGCTTCTTTCGCAAATTTCTCCACTTCAGCCGGAGTGCGGTGAGCCGACAGGGCGTTCATTTCAAACGGGACTTGCATTTCATCGAGCAGTTTGGCGGCCTTTTCCATGACGGGAAGGTCGGAAGTACTGCCCATAATGATACTTACAATTGGTTTCATTCGTTGTTTTTATTTTAGTTATTCGTTAATAATCTCTTTGTAGGCTGCGGCATCCAGCAGTTCGTCCATTTCGCCGGCATCCGTCGGTTTCAGTTTGATAATCCAGCCTTCGCCGTAGGGGTCCTGGTTCACCAGTTCCGGGTGTTCTTCCAGCTGTGGGTTGACTTCCAGAATCTCGCCTCCGATGGGGAGGAACAAATCGGAAACAGTCTTTACCACTTCGACCGTACCGAACACTTCACCTTTGTCCAAAGTCTCACCTTCAGTGGTCACGTCGATGAATACGATGTCGCCCAGCTGCTGCTGTGCATAGTCTGTGATACCTACGTAGGCAGTGTCGCCTTCCAATCGAATCCATTCGTGTTCGTTGGTGTACTTGATGTTAGTTGGGAATTCCATATTGAATAAATTTAAAGTTTAAGATAATCAGTCTTCAAATAAACAAAATTCCGATGATACCACAAAATAAACCGACCAAAAACCCGCCGCCCACTTCTTTTAAAGTATGTTGTTTGACGATAATCCGGGCCGAACCGAGCATGCCGGACAGCAGGATGAACACACAGAGCCATTCCACCGGATTGAACTGGAAGATGAAGCTGTAGGACAGCAGGCCGCCTACCATCAGTCCTCCGCTGGCCATGTGGGTGCTGATTTTGACCCGGGTGTTGATGACGGTGCAGATGACCATGCAAATCAGGGTGGCCACGATGATGCCGTTCATGTAGCGGGGCAGGTGGATATGGTACATGGTAATCAGGCAGGCCATGTAGCTCAGGATGGTCATGCCATAGGGGATGAAGCGTTTTTCCCGGTGTCCCAGTTCGCGGAGGGTCCATCCGTTGATTTTCTGGAACAGGTAGATGCCGAGCATCGGCATCAGGATGGTAAAGCAATACACAAGTCCCAGTATGGTGAGCTTGTATTGGAAGGGCATGATGCTCAGATACGTAAAGAAAAAGAGCAGGCAGAATGCCACAAAGGGTACCATGAACGGAGTAAAGACCATCGAAATGATGCGGGCTGTGGTGAACAGGGCACCCTTCGGTCTTTCCGGGTCGCGGGGAACCGGGTCATGGTAAGTCAGTTCATCAGGGATGCTGGTTTCTTCCATATAAATCAGTTATCTTCTTAATCGTGCTACGGGAATGTTCAGTTGCTGACGGTACTTGGCTACGGTACGCCGGGCGATGGGGTAGCCTTTTTCTTTCAGCATGTCGGCCAGTTCATCGTCGGTGTAGGGCTTTTCCTTGTTTTCGCTATCCACACATTCTTTCAGGATGCGCTTGATTTCGCGGACGGAAAGCTCTTCCCCGTTCTCGGTGGTATAGCCGTCGCTGAAGAAGAATTTCAGCGGATAGATGCCGTAGTTGGTCTGCACGTACTTGCTGTTGCTCACACGTGAAATGGTGGAGATGTCCAGTTTGGTACGTTCGGCCACATCTTTCAGAATCATCGGGCGGAGTAAGGATTCGTCGCCTTCCTCAAAGAACGGACGTTGCAGGTCGATGATGGCTTGCATGGTGCTCAGTAAGGTTTGCTGGCGTTGTTTTACCGCGTTGATGAATCCCTGTGCGGCGTCTACTTTCTGCTTGAGGAACATCAGGGCATCTTTCGATTCCTTGCTCTGGTTCTGCTTGTTGCGGGTATGCTCGTCGAGCAGTTCCGTAAATTCCCGACTCAGCCGCAGTTCCGGCACGTTCCGGTTGTTGAGGCTCAGGTGGATGGTGCCGTCGTCTTCCGTCTCCACCAGGAAGTCGGGTATAATCTGTTGCAGGTTTTTCCCGATAGCTTCTCCCATGGAGCTGCCCGGACGCGGGTTCAGCTTGGTCAGTTCGGCCGTAGCCGCATTATATTGTTCTTCAGTAATATTCAGTTTCTGAATGATTTTCTCCTTGTTCTTGCGTGTGAAGTCGTCACAGCATTTCCCTATGATGTCCAGCTCAATCTGTTTCAGGGGGGAGTCTTCTTTCCGGCGAATCTGGATGAGCAGGCATTCCTGCAGGCTTCTGGCGCCGATGCCGGCGGGGTCGAAGTCTTGGATGATGGATAGCACGTGCTCCAGTTGTTCGGAGGTGGTGTAGATGCCCTGGTAGATGGCCAGTTCATCGAGCAAGGTGTCGGTCGATTTGCGGAGCAGACCATCGTCATCGAGCGAGCCGATGAGGTATTCTCCCAGCTGTTTCTCTTCCGGCGTGAGGTGCTGCATGTCGAGCTGCTCTTTCAGCGTTTCGTAGAAAGACACGTTGTCCGAAAACGGAATGTCTTCTGCCTGGTCTTCTTTCGAGCGATTGTTTTCCTGCAGTTTATAGTCAGGGATGTCGTCTTCCGTGCGGTAATCGCCCAGTGAGATGTCCTCTCCCATGTCGGTATTCGGTTCTCCGTCTTCGTCGGTGGTGTTGTAATCCTCGTTGAGGTCGTCGGAATTTTCGGGCGTTTCTTTCCCTTCTTCCAGTGCCGGATTGTCCAGCAACTCTGCGTGAATCCGTTCTTCCAACTCCAGCGTAGGGAGTTCCAACAACTTGACAGCCAGTATCTGTTGCGGAGACAGGGTCTGTACCTGTTGTTGCGCTTGTGTTTGTACTTGACGTGAACCTTGTACCATTTTTCTATTTAAATCTAATGAACTGCGTGCAAAAATAATAATTTAAATGAACAACACAGCAAAAGGAAAATTTTTTAATACTGGAAGCTGCTGCCTCCCAGGAACTCTCTCAACAGGGAAGTGGGCGGAAGTTCCTTGTCCTGTACCGATACGAAATAGTTCAGGAACCGCAGCAGTCGGTAGGCTTCGGAGTATTCCGGACAGCGGTTAGGCACCTTCCGTAAGACAGGTTCCACATAGTCTTTCAGTACGGCCAGTTCGAAAAGCAGGGCCGAGTTGAACATGGCGTCGGCATTTTCCTGATAGGGGAATATCCATTTCTCTTCTCCGGCTCTTACACTTGGCCAGCGGGCGATGGTCTCTTCTGCCGAGTAGTTACGGTACTTGTAGTCGCGGATGATGCGCCGCAGCAACCGGTTGTCGGTGGTCGGAATGTAGTTGTGGTTGTCGAGCAGGATGGTGGTCAGGGCCGATACGTAGATTTTGTATTTGTTTTCTGCTGGGATGTGCGAGGTCAGGGCTGGGTTCAAGGCATGAATACCTTCAATCACCAGAATGGTATGTTCGTCTATCCGGAGCTTCTTGCCGCTCATCTCCCGTTTGCCGGTGGTGAAGTTGTAACGGGGCAATTCCACCTCCTCCTCGTGGAGCAAGGCGGTGAGCTGTTTCTCAAAGAAAGGCAGGTCTACGGCATAGAGGGATTCAAAGTCGTGCTTTCCGTTCTCGTCCAGCGGAGTATCTTCACGGTTCACGAAATAATCATCCAAAGAGATGGGGTAGGGCTTGAGCCCGTTGGTCATGAGCTGGATGCTCAATCGTTTGCTGAAGGTGGTCTTCCCGGAAGAAGAAGGGCCGGATATCAGTACCAGCTTCACCCGTTTGCCGTCTTGGTTGCGGTGGGTGATTTCATCGGCTATCTGTGCGATTTTCTTTTCCTGCAAGGCTTCCGATACGTTGATTAGGTCGGTGGCATGCCCCTCGTTGCAGGCCACATTCAGGTCGCCCACCGTACTGATGCCCAGAATCTGGTTCCAGCGGTGATATTCCTGAAAGACCTCCAGCATCTTTTCCTGTTTCACCACCTCTTCCAGCTTGGTCGGGTTGGCACGGTTGGGAATCCGCAGCAGCAGTCCGTCATAGTATTTCACGATGTCGAACAGGCGGATGTATCCGGTGCTGGGGACCAGGCTGCTGTAGTAACAATCCACGGTATCCCCCAGACGGTAGTAGTAAGAGTAGAGCTGTCCGTAGGTGTCGAGCAGGCGGGCTTTGTCTCCCATGCCCCGTTCTTCGAACAGGCGTACCACTTCGTCGGTGTGACTTTCCGTACGTATGTAGGGGATGTCGGCCGCAATGATTTCCTGCATTTTCTGCTTGATGCGCTGCACGTCATCCAGTCCGATGGTCCGGTCGATGTGGAGTTTGCAGAAATATCCTTTCGAAATGGGGTGTTCCAAAGAAATGCTCCCCTGAGGATAAAGCTCTTCCACCGCTTTGACCAGGATGAAGAACAGCGAACGGACGTAGGTCCGCATGCCCGACGGGTTAGTGATGTCCAGAAATTCCACGTCTTTGTTGTAGTATACCCGGAAGTTGAGACTTTCTACCTTATTGTTGACTTTGGCGCTGACCGGACCGTAGGGCATGGACAGATTAAAACCGTTATAAATATCCAAAAGTGAACATCCCTCGGGGAAATCTTTTGTTAAATTATTATTTTTGCAATATATTTGTAGCATAAATGTAATATGTGTTACTAACCGTGTGAATAGGCAGTTAATTTACTCATTAAACAATTAAAAGCCTCTTTCCTATTTAACTAATTACAAATGGAATATTCTTTTTATGATTTTTTAGCGCTTCTCGGCTCGTTGGCGCTCTTCCTTTATGGAATGAAAATCATGAGTGAGGGACTTCAGAAGTTTGCGGGCGACCGACTTCGCAGTATTTTAACCGCAATGACTACGAACCGTGTCACTGGAGTTCTGACCGGAATGCTGATCACTGCCTTGATTCAGTCGTCGTCTGCCACTACCGTGATGGTGGTCAGCTTCGTAAACGCCGGTTTGTTGACGCTCTCCCAGTCTATCGGGGTGATTATGGGAGCCAATATCGGAACCACCGTGACAGCGTGGATTATTTCGGCTCTCGGCTTTAAGGTAGACATTTCCGCTTTTTCTTTGCCGCTTCTGGCCATCGGTATTCCTTTACTTTTTTCGCAGAAAAGTACCCGCAAATCTATTGGGGAATTTATTTTTGGTTTCGCTTTCTTGTTCATGGGCTTGAACTTGCTGAAGACCAATGCGCCCGACTTGAGTCAGAATCCGGACATGCTGGCCTTTGTGCAGAACTATACGGACATGGGATTCCTTTCCGTGTTGCTGTTTGTCTTCATCGGTACGATATTGACCATGATTGTGCAGGCTTCGGCGGCTACGATGGCGATAACGCTGATTATGTGTGCCAACGGCTGGATTAGTTTTGAACTGGGGGCGGCCTTGGTGCTGGGTGAAAACATCGGAACCACAATTACGGCCAACCTGGCGGCCCTGACGGCCAATACGCAGGCGCGGCGGGCGGCTATGGCGCACTTGATGTTCAACGTGTTTGGGGTTATCTGGGTATTGATTCTGTTCAAGCCTTTCCTGGCAATGGTAGACTGGATTATTTCCGATTTCATGAATGTGAGTGAGGCGGATGGAGTGGCTGTTTCCTTCAAGCTCTCGGCTTTCCATACTTGTTTCAATGTGTGCAATGTATTGATTCTGATATGGTTCGTACACTTTATCGAAAAGACAGTGTGCAAGATTATCCCGCAGAAGGAACAGGAGGAAGAATATCGCTTGCAGTTCATCACCGGCGGTATGCTTTCTACGGCAGAATTGTCCATCCTGCAGGCCCGGAAAGAAATCAACTTGTTTGCCGAACGTATTCAGCGCATGTTCCGTATGGTACGCGACTTGCTTCATACCGAGAATGAGAATGATTTCAACAAGCTGTTCAGCCGGGTGGAGAAATACGAAAACATCAGTGACAATATGGAGCTGGAGATTGCCAACTACCTGACACAAGTGTCCGAAGGCCGTTTGAGTTCGGAAAGTAAACTGCAAATCCGGGGAATGCTCCGTGAGGTGACAGAGATAGAAAGCATCGGTGACAGCTGTTACAACCTGGCCCGCACGATTAACCGGAAGCGCCGGGGGAACGAAGATTTCACGAAAGCGCAGTATGAGCACATCGCGCAGATGTTCCAGCTGACGGACAATGCCTTGACACAGATGCTGGATTTGGTGAGAGATACCCATCAGCAGGTGGATGTGAACAAGTCGTTCAACATTGAGACGGAAATCAACAACTACCGGAACCAGCTGAAGAACCAGAACGTAATTGATGTCAACGAAAAGAAATACGATTATCAGATGGGGGTACACTACATGGATATCATTGCCGAGTGTGAGAAACTGGGTGACTATGTGGTGAATGTGGTAGAGGCCCATCGGGACGTAAAGGAAAAGAAGGCTTGAGAAAGAAGCCTGGATATATAAGAATCTCATCCCCGCTACAGACGGTATACGTCGGTGGCGGGGATGAGGCTTTTTAGGGGGTTATTCGGCAATTTCCACCCGGTTCACTTTCTCCAGCAGGAAGCGGTTCTGGTTCCAGTGGAAGGGCTTGTAGTCGGTATTGGTGTGGATACGGTTGCGTTTGAAGACCAGTCCGTCTACCGACTTGGCATAGAGAATGGGCAGGTCGAAGGTCTCAAATTCGTTGTCCGTAATCTGGATGGCTCCCGGTTTTCCTCCGTGGAAATACTTCACCTGATGCTCCAAATCGGGAATTTCCGGATAAATGGAAATCACGGCATTGGTAAACTGGAACATGTTGGTCAGGGCATTTACAAACCGGTTGTGACGGATAATTACTTCGCGGCAGGCTCCTGTCTCATACCAGCCGTTGCAATCGCCGCACAGCAGGATAGCGGTTCCGGAGGTATGGTCAAACAGGTTGTGTTCCACCACGGTCTTTCGGGGCGTGCTGAAAAGAGAACCTCTGGCACGGTTGTTCCGGATGGTATTGTAGGCAAAATACACTTCGGGCGTCCAAGTCAGATTCTCAATGCCGAAGGCTTCCTGGTCGTTCAATTCCTCGGGCAACGGTTGCTGGAAGCGGATACGGAACTCCTTGGCGCCATGAGCAGTCGGCTGGTCCTGAGCTTTGATGCTTTCAATGCGGTTGGTCCCGTCCAGCAGTTCCATGGTTTGTGAGCGGATGAACTGTACCTCGTCGCCGGCAAATCCCCAGTCGAACCCCCAGGCCTGTTCGTGCATGTAGCGTGCCAGAAGCGTGTGGTCGTCTACCCGTTTTGTCACTTTCAGGTAGGTGCCGTGCACGTTGATGGCGTCGTCCATCATCCCTTCATATACTCCGTTCACCGATACGATTTCACCTTTGCATTGTGAGAAATGAGTGGCGTCGGCCTGTGTCGTAAAATAGCGTGGGTCATTGTCCCCTTTCAGGCAGACACTGAAGCTGTCCATGTATATGCTGTCGCAAAGCTGTGCCAGCAGCCCCATGCCCTGTGCGTAGTGCACTTGGATATTTTTCAGGGTGGTGTGCGTGTTATGTGACAAGAAGATGCTCGGAGTGGGACGGTCCCAGGAACGCATGGCTACCACCGTACCTTCGGAAAGTCGCTTGTCCTTCCATCGGGGCGCATACACCAGTCCCTCACCAGCCTCGACGCAGCCTTTGGTGGGGCAGCTTATGTCGCTGGTATTATATATAATGTGGTGGCTTTTCGCTTCAAAGGCGATACCCGACATCGGATGTAAGGTCCATCCGTCGCCGTAAGTTTCAAAGATGGAGTCTTTGGTCAGGCGGTATTTCACCCACGAAGCGGGGCGGAAAGTGATGCCCTTGTCGCCTTCATTTTTCACAATCTGTACTTGGGCAATGTGTGGGTTTTCAAAGTCGATGCTGAAGTCCCTCAGCGTACAGTTTGTACTGCGCAGCAAGGAAAGCGGAATCATCTGTCCGTGGAAGATAAATTTCGCTCCGTTTCCTTCCAGTGTGACGGATTGCAGGTCTTCCAGTGCCAGACCTACCTTCTTGGGGTTGGCTTGGTCGTGGTTGGAAATATAATATGTGCGTTCTGCCGCTTCTTCCGGATAGAAGTGATACGTTCCACTTTGGAAGCGTAATATCAGTGTCTCGCCTTTCTTGGCTTCTTTTCTGATTTTGGCCAGCGCTCTTTCCATGCGGGCCGACATGTTGCTTTTCTTCCCGGGAGTAATGCCGAACCGGGCCATGTTATACACTTGCTGGGCACATACAGGCAGGCAAAGGGCCGTGGCCAGCAGCAGACATCCTAGTTTTCTTCTCATAGTTTATGAATTAAGTGTTTGGAATAATTAATGACAAAGGTAAATGTTTTCTTCTTTTATTGTAAATTCTAGTAGGATAGTTTATCGGCGTAGTGTGGGGAGCAAAAATGATTCCTGTTATCGTAGAATGGCTTTTATGCTTGATGTAGGAGTATATAAGCAATGGAATATAATAAACATTTTCATTTATTTTATGCATAAGATGAACTTAAAATGAAATTAAATAGTTAAATACTAAAATATTTTATAGTTATTATAGAAGTATTTGATTTTTTTCTATAAATTTGCGGGGATTAAATATAAGTCTATTCTATTAATCTCAATTTTAATATTATGAAAGTGAGAAAAACAAACAATGTCAGCCGGCTGATGGTGTTAGCGAGTGTTTTTTATTGCGCATCTCTTCCAACATTTGCTACATCCACTGTACCGGAATCAATGGCTTCGGTTGTTCAACAAACAACCAAACTTAGGGGTACTGTATTAGATGCAAAGACAGGTGAGCCGATTATCGGAGCGAATGTATTGATTAAAGGTACGGCTATCGGTACGATCACCAACTTCGATGGAGAGTATGAGTTTGAAGGTACGGTAGGTGCCAAACTGGTCATTTCTTTTGTGGGTTACAAATCTATTGAAGTGACTGCGACGGCTCATAACCAGACTATTAAGCTGAGTGAAGACTCGGAAGCACTTGATGAAGTAGTAGTAGTGGGTTATGGTATGCAACGTAAAAGCTCCATCACTGGTTCTATTTCTTCTATTAAAGCGGATAAATTGAAAGACATCACGACACCGAGTGTGGCCAATATGCTGCAGGGTAAAATCGCCGGAGCGGTAGTGGTTCCTACCTCTGGTCGTCCGGGCGACGGGGTGAGTATCCGTGTGCGTGGTATAGGTTCTATCCGTGGTAATGTAGAGCCCTTGTGGGTAATTGATGGGGTTGTGGGAGCCTCTTCTGCCGACCTCAACCCGAATGATATCGAATCCATCTCTATCCTGAAAGATGGTTCGGCTACAGCTCTTTATGGTTCTCGTGGTGCGAACGGTGTCATTCAGGTGACTACCAAACGTGCTACCACAGGGCCTTCACAATTTGATTTGTCGGTTAAGTTCGGTGTCTCTCAGTTGCAGAAAGGTAATCTGGAGATGATGTCGGGTGCGGAGTATTATGACTATGTGCGTACGGCATACGAAAATGCCGGAACACTGGATGCACAGGGTTGGTTGCAGCCTTATCTGCGTGACCGGAACTTTGACTGGTGGGATTTGGCCACTCAGAATGCATTGACACAGAATTACAACCTTGGCTACCGTTACGGTAATGAAAAAATCAAGGCATATCTGTCGGCCGATTATTATTCTGAAGAAGGTACCATCAAAGGATTCGATTACGACCGTTTCACCATCCGTTCGAACACTGATTATGTGGTGAATGACCGCTTGACTTTGAAATCAAAGATTTCTGCCAGCTACAAGGAAACTAACAACCAGGAATACTCTTTGGTACATACCAGCTATACGCCGTGGGATACTCCTTGGGATTCACATGGAAACATAAAGGATGGTACGCAGGGGGTACCGACAGCCGCAGATGCTCCAACTGCCAACCCGGATGACTACTGGTATTCCGATGGAGGTTCCAACTTCTTGTATGATAGAGCCTTGAACTGGGGAAAGACCCGTAGCAACGGTCTAGACCTGGGCCTTGGTCTTGATTTCAAGATTATCGACGGACTGACTTTTGAATCTAACAACCGTGTTGGTTTCAGTAATAATTATTCTAATTCCTACGTGGATCCTAACAGCCGTTCGGGTGCGGGAACCAATGGTTCTTACTATGACGGACAGTCAAATACCCGTTCTATCTACACCAGCCAGTTGCTTCGTTTCCTGAAGACTTTCGGTGAAAAACACGAAATCAATGCTTATTTGGGTTATGATTACGATGAATATCGTTACTGGGATCTTGCGGCTACAGCTTACAAGATTTTCCAGGGAGCCGAAATCATCAATGCAGGTGCGGATGATCCTACTGCCAGTGGAACGAAGACGGAATCGAAGAATGCGGCTATTTATCTGAATGTCAATTATTCATTCGATAGCAAATACTTGATTCAGGGTATGATTCGTCGAGACGGTTCTTCTAAATTTGGTAGTGACAAACGTTGGGCTACCTTCTGGTCAGTCGGTGCCGGATGGAATATGCACAAGGAAAACTTCCTCAGCGGGGTAGAATGGATTAACGAATTGAAGCCACGTGTGTCTTACGGTATCAGTGGTAACCAGCCGGGTGGTGCTTACGAGTGGGCTACTATTTTTGGCTATACTTCTCAGTATGCGAACGAAATCGCATTCTTGTCCAACTACCAGGGTAACCCTGACTTGTCTTGGGAGGAAACAGCTAACTTCGATGCTGGTATTGATATTCGTTTGTTCGACCGTGTGAGCATCACTCTCGATTACTATTTGAAGAAAGTGAAGAACTTGATTTACCTGCGTCACTTGCCTGCTGTAACAGGCTTCAACCGTCAGACGGCTAACAACGGTAAGATGGAAAACTCTGGTGTGGAATTAACTATTACTCCTGAATTGATTAAAACCAAAGACTGGTATTGGGACATTAGCTTCAATATGGGTTATAACCGCAACGAGGTGACTTACCTGCCCGATGGTGATGACTTGACGATGCAGGCGGTTGCTGTAGGCTATCCATATATGAACTGGTATATGAAAGAATGGGCTGGAGTAGATACCATGACGGGTACACCGCTTTGGTTCAAGGTAGATCCTGATACTGGTGTGAAGACCGTGACAGGTAATTACAATGAAGCAACGAATGTGCTGCTTGATGCTTCGCCTACTCCGAAAGTGACTGGTGGCTTGAGTACTAATCTCAGTTGGAAGGGTTTGTCACTGAACGCGAACTTCACTTTCAGTGCTGGGGCCAAGATTTACAACAGTATGCGTGCCGGTGCTCTTGACCGTGATGCAGAACGTCCTTCGCAGCCAGCTATGAAATTGCCTGATGGATGGAGCCGTTGGGAAAAACCTGGTGACATCGCTACGCATCCTCAGTTGAGAGCCGGAGGTAACAATGGTGCTTCGAACACTTCTACCCGTTACCTGGAAAATGGCGACTATTTTAAACTGAAGACTTTGACCTTGTCGTACAGCCTTCCTAAAAAATGGTTGCATTCGTTGAAGATTTCGGGAGCTAATATCAGTGTGAGCGGAGAAAATCTGTTTACGATTACTAAATTCTCTGGTCAAGATCCTGAAATTCTGTTGTCCTCTTCTTACAATGGTAATGCCAGTGGGTTTGGCTATCCTACCGTAAGACGTTTCTCTGTAGGATTGAATGTTAACTTCTAAGTACTGATAAAACAATAAGATAAAATTATGAAACTGAAATATACATTAGGAGCCTTGGTGGCTGCGTTTGCATTGGCAGGCTGCAGCTTGGACGTGAATATGTACGACGGTGTGACGGGTGAGGACGTAACAGCCCGTAACATTGTGGAATTGTCACAAGGCAGTTACAGCATGTTGAAATACGATGGCGGACTGATTGATTATGGATATTATTTCTGGGCTTATGGTGCTGACGACCTTTCATGGGGTGGTACTTCTACTGACGAGAAATTCGATATCTACGACTATAGCCGTAAAATCACCAGTTCAGTTACGGAATATGCTTGGGAGTTGGGTTATCGTACTATCGGTAACTGTAACAGGGTGATTGAGATGGGAGCCGAACTGGGTGCGGACATCACTGACGAGGAAAAAGTCATTGTCGGTGAGAATTACTATCTCCGTGCCTTGTCTTATTTCCTGTTGGTGAACGAATTCGCCCAGCCTTATTCCAATAATCCTACGCAAAATCCGGGGTTGCCATTGAAGCTTACTAGCGATCCGAACGACTTGCCAAAATTCCGTTCTACGGTAGCCGAAATCTATGATCAGGTTGTGAAGGATTTGAAGGATGCCATTACTTATATGACTTTGCCGTCAGGGCTTAGACCGAAAAATAGTTGCTATGCTACCAAAGAAGCAGCTCAGGCATTATTGGCCCGCGTGTATTTGTACATGGAAAATTGGGATGGTGCTTGGGATATGGCTAATGAAGTTATTAATTCTGGTCGTTTTAGCTTGCTTCAGGGTAATGATTATAAAATCTATTCTCAGTTTGCTCCTGAAGATAATTCTGAAACCATTTTTGCTGTACGTCGTACAAAACAGAAAGATGATAGTGGAAGTGGTAGAATGGGGGGCTTGTATATTAACGTAGACAATAACGGCTGGGAGGAAATGTATGCTTCTGCTCCTTACCTGAATTTGCTGGAGTTGTATCTGGATGACCAAGGATATCCTAAGGATTTGCGTAGTAGCTTCATTACCAAACGTTATGTAGAGGACGGAACGGATACCTCCAAGTATCCTATCACCGGTAATCCGGAACGGAATTATCAGGACTGGACCTTTGTGTATGCAGTCAAGCAGGCTGGTGCTAACGCTAATTATGAATACCGTCAGATTTCTGTCACTAAGCAGAATGATGGAACCTATGCCATGAGTGCGGACGATGCTGCCAATTTCCGGAGTGCAACCATCCAGTCTGAACCTTATAACTTGGGAACTCGCTATTATGTACAGGCTTCGGACGGTACAAAATATGTAGGCCGTATCGAGCCACGTGTGTACGATGCCAAAACGCTTCGTCAGAAGGAGGCAATGTTCCTGGTATATGCCATTAATAAATGTTCTTATCAGGAGCAGTATTATCATTTATGGTCACCCATTATCTCTCGTTTGGCTGAAATGTACCTGATTCGTGCTGAGGCTAATCTGGAGAAAGGTGGAGATACACAGACTACTCTTGATGATGTGAACGTGATTCGTAGTAGAGCCGGTATTCCTGAATGGACACTGGAAAATATCCAGACAGCTGAAAACGGTCAGCCGAAGGATATACATAAGATTATTGAAGAAGAACGTATGCTGGAATTTGCATGGGAAGGTCTCCGTCGATTCGATGTGTTCCGCTGGCGTCATACGCTCGACCGTAAATATCCAGGTGGACATACCTTGAGACAGGGCGACCGCTACTTGGAGATTCCTTACAACTCTCCTTCTGTATGCGAGTTTATCCCGCAGGCTCAGTATGATGCTTATCCTTACGATTTAGGACAGAACCCCTAATAGAATGAACTGGTAGACTGAGAATAGGGCTTGCCTGCCTTTCCCGCAGAGAGGCAGGCGGCATTTGGAAATCATATTTATTTATATATAACAGAAACTGTAAAATGAAAAAAATATCATATTTTTTGTCACTTCTCTTACTGGCATTGTTCTGTGGCTGTAAGGAACAAGAACAACCTTATGTGGGTTATATTATCATTGAACGAGCTGTACTCGATGCAGCCGAAGGTGCTACCACGACAATAACGGCTGATACGGATATTCCTTCTGAAATGATTTTTACCATGGAAGACGGAGTGGATTGGTGTACGGTGTCTGCTTCCGGTAAAGAGATTACCGTGAAAGCCACTCAGGCCAATCCGGACCCTTCTAATTATCGTACTGCCACCGTTCAGGTAAGATGTGGTTATCGTACTACTTCTTTCACCGTGTTGCAGAAGTATGAAGGTCAGACCACATTACAATACGACTGGACCAAATGGACAGCTACAGGCTCTGATGTTGAGGCTGGTGACGGAGGAGGTTATCCTAGCCTGTTCACCGATGACCGTACTCAGTTCTGGCACAGTGCTTATTCAGGTGGAAATGCACCGCTTCCTCACACATTGGTCATCGATATGCAGGAAGAACTGGAATGCATAAGCTTTGCTATCGGCCGTCGTGCATACGGGGAAAATAATTATCCTTCGGTAAAGACTTTGCAATTGTGGGTCAGCACGGACAATGAGAAGTTCATTCAAGTGGGTGGATTTACGTTCGCTTTGCCGTGGGAAGCTCCTGATGGCACTATCGTGACAGGAAACAGTCCGTTGGTTCCGGCCGAAGAGGTCATCTCATTGACTGAACCGGTAGTAGCCCGTTATGTCAAACTCGTTATCACAGAAACCAATAACGATACCGGAGTTTGTCAGGTATCTTACTTCAAGGCATACGGAAAGATTTAAAATGATGAATCTTTTTCCATACAGAAAGGCCGTTCTCCGGGTGAGAATGGCCTTTCTTGTGTGAATATGTATGTGGAGGAAACATTAGTGTCCCGTTAAAATGGGACGAGTTAAACAATTAATCAAAAAGCCCCGGAATCAGGGGATCATTTAGATTTTTGACATCATTGAAATTAGTCTTGTCGAACAGGTCACGCAAGTGGGTTTTGTCAGTCAATGATATACTGAGAATTTGCAAAACTTCATAGGTTGAACGTTTCAACTTCATATCATGTTGGACAATAGCCACAAGACAGTACGTGATAATAGCCACACTGATTTGTATGCGAACAGCGTTCTCTGTTGTGCCCCAGAATTTCTTTATCTTGAGATGCTGCTTGAGCCATTTGAAGAACAGCTCGATTAACCATCTTTTCTTATAAAGATTGGCGACATCCAGTGCAGAAAGTTGTTTTGCATTCGTCAAGAAAGTGAACTCACGGTCATCCTCTTCGTCGTAATATCGGACGAGTCTGAATGACTCAGGATATTTTTTCTCGGAGAGATATCCGGTCAGTTTCACTTCCGCATCTGTCATTATGTTCTTTGGCATTCTTCGCTTCCATTTGACTGTCTTATACTTTAAGTTCGTCTTGGCTCTGACAACAAAGAAAGAGTCTGTAAGATGTATCCTATAGAGTTCTTTAAAGGAGTCATAAGCCCTGTCGAATATATAATAAGCGTTTGGTTCATAATGGATTGAAGACATTGCTGTGGAATCGTGCTTTGATGCAGTGGTTACAGTATAGAAGGCAGGAACTTGTGCTTCAATGTCGTATAAGACATGAGCTTTCACCCCTCCTTTCTTGCTTCGGAACTTTGCCCATGGGAATGTTGCAAGACACAACGGAATTGTTGTTGAATCAAACGCATATTTCTTTCCGGAAATGTCAAGGAGGTTGGTCGTCCGCTTCTCGCAGGCTTCCTTCATCATATAGAATGCAAAGTCTTCGAAGATTCTGTAATCACGGTTCTGGTTCGCTGTCGCAAGAGTTGTCTTGGCTATCGGTTCACGACCTAAACCAAGATGATATTGCTTGGCCCTATGCGCCTCGAAAGCAACGATTAAGTCTCGCAGGCTCTCACGGTTACTCAGTTGTCCAAACATCATCGCGAGCATCTGATTCCAGCAAGTGAAATGTTTCACATATCTGTTGACATCATACTTGCGAACATAGTTGTTGAACTGAGTCCTGTTCAGAAAAGCGGTTAATTGAGAGAATACGTATTTGTCTTGGAACATAGCAGCCATTTGTATTAGACTGCAAAGTTGCAAAATCAAGTCCGTTTCATTTCAAAAAACCGTGTAATTGACTATATTTCAATAATTTCAAAGAACTATTTATCCACTTTTACGGGACAGTAGTGTGGAGGAAAGAAAATGAAAATCCCCCGCTTGTTCCTTTCTCAGAGCAAGCGGGGGATTCCCGAAGTAATGTTATAACGGTGGAAGTATATTATTTCTCGATGTCTACCAGTTCTACTTCGAAAATCAAAGTAGAGAACGGTTTGATCTTGCCGGCTTCCTGTGCACCGTATCCCAGTTCCTGCGGAATGTACAATTCCCATTTAGAGCCTACCGGCATCATCTTCAGGGCTTCTGTCCATCCTGGAATCACACGGCTGACAGCCAATGTGATGGGTTCTTTAGAGCTGTCGAATTCTGTACCGTCAATCATGGTACCTTTGTAGTTCACTTTCACGCGTGAAGTATCGGCCGGAATGGCACCTGTACCTTTGGTGATGATTTTATATTGCAATCCGCTGGCTGTAGTCTGAACACCTTCTTTTGTTTTGTTCTTAACCAGGAATTCTTCGTTCTGCTTCTTGTAGTCCGCATATTTGGCTTCCAAAGCTTTTGATTTGATCAATTCTGCTTTTGAACGTACATACACAGCTGCTGAGTCTACTGAAACAAAGCCCTGTTTCTTTACGGTAGCGATGAATCCAGCCAAGAAGTTTTCCTTGCTCAGTGACTGAGTAGAGTCTTGTCCGAAAATCTGACGGTTGTTGTAGTCGAACATGTCACCGCTGATTTGCTGGCCAATCTGCATACCTGCCAGATAGGCTTTCTGTTTGGCATCGGTTTCCTTGCAGCCTTGTTCCAGACCTTTGATGAAGTCGGCTACGTATGCTGAATCAACGCCCAGACGGCCTTGTACATATTCCATTAAACCCTGAGTGTTGGTTACACCCATCATATAAGACAAAGAGTCTACGTCGCTTTTCAGGTTGGCTTTCGGACCTTGTGCTGTACATGATGCCAGGCTGGCTGCAGCGGCAAGCATCATAAAAAATGTACCTTTTTTCATTTGCTTCGTTATTTATAATACTTCAATTAATTCTACTTCAAAAATCAGGGTACTGTGGGGCGGAATCATTTCGCCGGCTCCTTGTGCGCCGTAAGCCAGTTCCGACGGGATGTAGAGTTTCCACTTGGCACCTTCCGACATCAGCTGCAGTGCTTCTACCCAACCTTTTATGACCTGGTTTACACCGAATACAGCCGGTTCGCCACGCTTGATGGAACTGTCGAACAGCGTTCCGTCAATCAGCGTGCCTTCGTAGTGGCAGCGTACGCGGTCGGTAGCTTTCGGCTTCTTGCCGTTGCCTTCCTTGATTACTTCATACTGCAATCCGCTAGGCAGGGTTACTACGTGCGGGTTTTTCTTGTTTTCTTCCAGGAATGCTTTTCCTTTTGCTATGTTTTCTGCGTTGGTTTTCTCTTCCAGTTCCATGAAGAACTTGTTCACGATTTCACGTGCTTCTGTATGAGAAATAGCAGTCTGATTTCCTTCCAATACGTCTTTGATAGCCTGTGCGAAGTCATTTACATCGATGGAGCGTGCGCCCATGCTGAACAGGTTTTGGCCAATCCCCAGACCAATGGCGTAACTAAATTTATCCATAAATAAATCTTGTATTAAAATGTGAATTAACGGGGAGCAAAGGTATCTTTTTTCTGTGAATATGAGGAATTTTGATTGATAAATTTTCTTATTTTTGGCGGGTGAACACGTTTCTAAATCATGTATCTAAAATAAGGAGGAGAAGAATATGAAGAATCTGGTTGTATTGACAGGGGCCGGCATGAGTGCGGAAAGCGGTATCAGCACGTTCCGCGATGCAGGAGGATTGTGGGACCAGTATCCGGTGGAACAGGTAGCCACTCCCGAAGGGTATGCGGCCAATCCGGAACTGGTCATCAATTTCTACAACGACCGCCGCAAGCAGTTGCTGGAGGTGAAACCGAACCGCGGTCATGAGTTATTGGCGGAACTGGAAAAGAATTTCCATGTTACCGTCATCACACAGAATGTGGACAACCTGCATGAGCGTGCCGGAAGCCATGAAGTGATTCATCTGCACGGTGAGCTGACCAAGGTGACTTCCAGTTACAATCCCAATGACCCGCGTTATATCAAGGAACTCCGTCCGGATGAATATGAAGTGAAGATGGGCGACAAGGCGGGCGACGGTTCCCAGCTGCGTCCGTTCATCGTCTGGTTCGGTGAGGCGGTGCCCATGATTGAGACAGCCGTGGAGTATGTGGAGAAGGCCGATATCTTTGTCATTATCGGGACCTCCCTGAACGTCTATCCGGCGGCAGGCCTGCTGAATTACGTGCGCGACGGGGTGCCGGTTTATCTGATTGACCCGAAAGAAGTACGTATCGTTTCCGGGCGTCCGGTACACGTCATCCGCAAGGGAGCTTCCGAAGGAATGGAAGAATTAAAAAAAATGTTATTGGATGAAGCAAAGTAAACAAATTCTTTCTATATTTGTTATCATTTTAAACTAAGAACAAATACTAACTAATTAAGAATTGACTGATTATGAAAAAGTACATTTGCACAGTATGTGATTGGGTTTACGATCCAGAAGTGGGTGATCCAGACGGAGGTATTGCTCCGGGTACGGCTTTTGAA
Organism: Bacteroides mediterraneensis; assembly: GCF_900128455.1. Lineage (GTDB taxonomy): Bacteria > Bacteroidota > Bacteroidia > Bacteroidales > Bacteroidaceae > Phocaeicola > Phocaeicola mediterraneensis. The sequence continues at coordinate 488,483 of NZ_LT635783.1, forward strand.
GATCTTCCAGAAGACTGGGTTTGCCCGGTTTGTGGAGTCGGAAAAGAAGATTTCCAGGTAGTAGAAGATTAATACACTTTTCTTGATAAGAGCGGCCTTCTAAAAAGTATGCCATATACTTTTGGAAGGCCGTTTTCTTTTTGCCTTATTCCGGCAGGGTAATGCCCATTTTCCGCATCAGGAAACAGGCATTCATGTTTTGTGCCACTCCTTCCCGCAGTTGGTAAGAGAAGGTCAGCTCGTTGTCCTTGATGTCGGCTTCGAAGCAGTAATTCCGGATTTCATCGGGGAACTGTTCGATGAGGCTGCCCAGCAGGAGGTCGTGGGTGGCGATGATGCCGTTGGCTTTCAGGCGCATGAACTGGCGAATCAGCTCGAAGGAGCCTTTCTGTTTGTCCAGCGAATTGGTGCCTTTCAGAATCTCGTCCAGAATGATGAAAAGCTGTTGGCCTTGGTTCAGCAGGTCGATGATGCGTTTCAGCCGTTTCAGCTCGGCGAAGAAATACGACTCGTTGTCGGACAGTGAGTCGGATGTGCGGAGGCTGGTAATCAGCTGATGGGGATAGAGCACCAGCTTGTCGCAACACACGGGAGCACCGATACAGGCCAGCAGGTAGTTTACCCCGATGGTACGCAGGTAGGTACTTTTTCCGGCCATGTTGGCACCGGTGATGATGAGGAAGAAGGGGCGCGACGGGAGAGTGGCGTCGTTTTTCACACATTGGGCAGGGGGCATGAGCGGATGTCCCATCCGGGTAGCCAGGAAACAGAATGGTTTCTCGGCCAGTTCGGGATAGGTATAAGCGGGGTGATTATAGGCAAAGGTGCCCAGCGAGCAGAGGGCATCCAGTTTTCCGATGGTTTCCAGCCAGCCGGTGATGTGCTGTCCGTAGCGGGCTTTCCATCGTTCGATGCGGACAATCTCCTGTAGCTGGAAGAAAAGACTTCCCTCCAGCAGGATGTACAGAAACTGGTTGTTGCGCAAGTCCAGCCGGTCGAGTTCCCTGGAGAGCTGTTGCAAGGCGTCAACGGGTGATTTGCCGTCCATATCCAACCGGTTCATCAGTTGTTGCAGGGCGGGGGCTTCCCACTGTTCCTTCTTGGCCAGCGCAATGAGTTGTGCATATCCGTTCAGGCTTTTCAGTTGTTTGCCGTAGGTTTCCTGCACGTAGGTAGCCCGTTTGACAATGCCGAAACTGAGAATCAGAAAAAGACCGAACGAGAGTCCCAGCCAGGTGAAGGAGGTCCATCCGGTCAGCGAAGTAATTAGGAGCAGCCCGTTGATAAGGGGGACTCCCCACGTAAGGGCTTTTACCCATCCGGCATGCAGGAATTGCGACGGGCTCTGACTCCAAGCGCGTAATTTCTCTCCATCGGACGGTGTACCCTGATGCACGAGTCCCGTTACCCGGAACTGTTCCCGGAACAGGGGACGGCGACTCATATCCTGTACCATTTGCTGGCGTACGCGGATGGCAGAAGGCTCACAAAGGTGGTGTTGCAGCCAGTAGGCCAGACAATCTTTCCCGAAAATGGTACAGGTGCGGTTCATGGCCTGGAACAGGGAGTGGCGTCCGAACACGTCGAGGTCGAAGGTATAAGGATGTGACGGGTTGATGTAGGCTTTTCCGTCGTCGAAGCTGCTGTAGTCGCCGGAGAGCGCCTGTAATTCTTCTTCCTGGACACATGCCTCGGTTTCCAGCCATTTCTTCCGGTAGAAGAGCCGGCTGTGCAGTTTCACGAAGATGAAAAAAGGGAGAAAGGTGAGGCAGATACTGGTTGTCAGCAATGCGGGCTGGTGGAAAAAACAATAGATTCCGGCCAGTCCGGCTACGAACAGCCCCACGCGGAGGGCGCTGACGCGTGCGATTTGTTGTTTGACTTTGCGTAGCTGACCTTCTGCCGAGGCCAGTCGTTCGTGGTAGTAGTTTTCAGGGTTCATACGTCTGTATTTGTGTAAACACGGCAAAGGAACGAAAAAGTGTAAAATTGCGGCTGAAAAATCTGTTAAAAGGTTGAATCTGTTTGTGTTTTTCATGAATAAATGTCTTCTTTGCAAGGAAATCAAAATGTATTTATAAAAAGTGTGCGCGGTAACGCGTTTTCTTTTAGTGTAAATGCGTGCTCGCACACACATTTTTTTGAGAACCTATCTATGCAGAAGAACAAAAACATGCGGCTGACCGACATTGCCCGTCTGGCCAATGTGTCGGTGGGTACAGTCGACCGTGTGATTCACAACCGGGGACGCGTTTCGGAAGAGAATATCCGTCGGGTGAAGGAAATCATGGAACAGGTGGGCTACAAGCCTAATCTGATTGCCCGTTCGCTGGCTGTCAAAAAGCCTTGCCACGTGGTAGCCTTGATTCCGGACTTCCGGGCGGGCGACTATTGGAGCGCCATGGAATATGGTATCCGCCGGGCGGAGGAAGAGCTGGAGAGCTATGGAGTGAAGGTCACGGTACTGACTTTCGACCAATACAGCGAAAGCAGTTTCGAGGAGACGGCCTCCCGTTTGCTGAACCTGCCGGAGGCGGTGGACGGCGTGGTGGTGGGAACCCTGTTCAAGGAGGCGGTCATCCGTCTGTCGGCTTTGCTCGATGCGCGTGAAGTCCCGTATGTATATGTGGATTCGGACATCGAGGAACAGCATCGGCTGGCATATTACGGTACGGATTCCGTAGCTGGCGGTGAAATCGGAGCCCGGATGCTGTTGGCTTCCATGGCCTTTCAGGGCGATATCCTGGTGGCCCGGATTCAGCACGGGAAAGGCGGACTTTCCACACAGGGAGAGAAACGTTATCTTGGTTTCCGGCGTTACCTGGCGCAGCAATGTTGCTCCATGCCGCTGCGGGAGGTGGATTTATGGATAGGGGATGAGGCACACAACAGGCAGGTGCTCGACGAGGCTTTCCGGCATTATCCGGACATCCGTGGAGCGGTGACATTCAATTCTTCCTGCTACATTCTCGGTGAATACCTGGAAAAACAGGGCCGGAAAGACATCCGGCTGGTGGGATATGATTTGATTGACCCGAACGTGAGGCTGCTGAACGAAGGTTATGTGCAGGCACTGATTGCCCAGCGTCCGGAGTTGCAGGGCTACAATGGGGTGAAGGCGCTGAGCCGGCTGCTCCTTTTCGATGAACGCCCGCCCGTGGTGAACCTGTTGCCGATAGATATTTTGTTGAAAGAGAATTATCAGTTTTATAATAAAGTATCGAATTTATTGCTAATCTAATTATTATGGCAAACGAATTATTTAATGTAGACGGCAAGGTAGTCGTCATGACCGGGGGAGCCGGTGTGTTGGGAAAAGGTATTTCCAAGTATTTGGCTGCACAAGGTGCAAAAATGGTCATCCTCGACCGTAGTGAAGAAGCGGGAAAAGCATTGGTCGCAGAAATTGTGGCACAGGGTCACGAAGCTACTTTCTGGTACACAGATGTGATGCAGAAGGAAGTGCTGGAACAGAACAAGAAAGACATTCTGGAAAAGTATGGCCGCATTGACGTGTTGCTGAACGCAGCGGGTGGAAACATGGCTGGTGCCACTATCGCTCCAGACAAGACTTTCTTCGACTTGCAGATTGATGCGTTCAAGAAGGTGGTCGACCTGAACCTCTTCGGTACGGTATTGCCGACCATGGTTTTTGCCGATGTCATGGTGAAACAGAAAAAAGGAGCTATCGTGAACTTCTGTTCTGAGTCTGCCCTTCGCCCGCTGACCCGTGTGGTAGGTTACGGGGCTGCCAAGGCTGCCATTGCCAACTTCACGAAATACATGGCTGGCGAACTGGCCATCAAGTTCGGCGACGGCTTGCGCGTGAACGCCATTGCTCCGGGATTCTTCCTGACCGAACAGAACCGTACGTTGCTGACTAATCCGGACGGTTCACTGACCGACCGTTCCAGAACGATTCTGGCTCACACTCCGTTCGGACGTTTCGGTGAACCGGAAGACCTGTATGGTACCATCCACTACCTTATCAGCGATGCATCCAGTTTCGTGACGGGTACGGTAGCCGTCATCGATGGTGGTTTTGATGCTTTCTCTATTTAATCGAGTACGAACCTTAAAAAAAGAAACGTTATGTATTTATGTGAACAAACTTGGCGCTGGTATGGTCCGAACGACCCGGTGTCTTTGTGGGACATCAAGCAGGCCGGTGCCACGGGCATCGTCAATGCCTTGCATCACATTCCGAACGGTGAAGTGTGGACGGTAGAGGAAATCATGAAACGCAAGCAGATGATTGAGGAAGTCGGCTTGAAGTGGAGTGTGGTAGAAAGTGTGCCGGTACACGAACATATCAAGACGCAGACCGGCGATTTCATGAAATATATCGAGAACTACAAGGAAAGCCTGCGTAATCTGGCCAAATGCGGCATCTATATTGTGACCTACAACTTCATGCCGGTGCTCGACTGGACCCGTACGGACTTGGCTTATACCATGCCCGACGGTTCCAAGGCTTTGCGCTTTGAACGGGCGGCCTTCGTGGCTTTCGACCTCTTTATCCTGAAACGTCCGGGAGCAGAGAAGGATTATACCGAGGAAGAAAAAGCTAAGGCCAAGGCACGTTATGAGCAGATGGATGAAGAAGAAATCCACCGCCTGACCCGCAACATGATTGCCGGACTGCCGGGTTCGGAAGAGAGCTTCACACTGGAACAGTTCCAGCATGAACTGGACCGTTACAAGGACATCGATGCCGAAAAGCTGCGTGCCAACCTGATTTTCTTCTTGAAACAGATTTGTCCGGTAGCCGATGAGGTAGGGGTGAAACTGGTCATCCATCCGGACGACCCGCCACAGACGATTCTGGGCTTGCCGCGTATCATGAGTACGGAAGAGGATTTCCGCAAGCTGGTGGAAGCCGTGCCGAACGAGTCCAATGGTTTGTGTCTTTGCACGGGTTCGCTGGGCGTCAGTGCCAAGAACGACCTGGCCGGCATGATGGAGCGCTGGGGCGACCGCATCAATTTCGTACACTTGCGCAGCACACAGCGTGATGCCGAAGGCAACTTCTTCGAAGCCAACCACCTGGAGGGTGATGTGGACATGTATCACGTGATGAAGAACTTCCTGCTCATGCAGCAGCGCCGCAAGGTCTCAATCCCGATGCGTCCGGACCACGGCCATCAGATGATTGACGACTTGAAGAAGAAAACCAATCCGGGTTACTCTTGCCTGGGCCGCCTGAGAGGACTGGCCGAACTGAGAGGACTGGAAATGGGTATCGCCAAGTCGATGGAAGAAAAGAACTGATAAATCAGCTGACCGCTGAGGGTGTATAAATGAAGAAAATGGTTCATGGAGGAGAGAATCCGTTCATGGACCATTTTTTTGTGCTTCTTAATGGAGGAAGGGGGCATTTTGTTTTCTAAATAAAAAGAGAGGGAAAGGTTAGTCTGGTTTGAGGGATACATCCTTTTGTCTTTTACGTTTCGCAGGGCCGAACCGTACGTTTTCCAGTCCGGAAACATACGGCTCCCGGTGCGGAAACGTATGTTTCCGGGTTGGGGAGCGTAGAAACCGATGAGGGGTTTCCACATGATTTCTAGGACATTTAGGACTTCTTGTGCAGGCTGAGCAGGTGTAACAGTTAGAAATGAAGCAAAAAAAACGCCCCGACCGGGAAGGGTCGGAGCGTTACAGTCATAAACTATAAGGTTCAGGGTTTATTCACACGCAATGTAGCCTTTCACCGGAGTCATGATGAAAGTAAATTCATAGTCTCCGTAAGGCAGCATGTATTGGGCTTCCGGCAGGGCACCCCAGCTGTTGACACAACCCAGACCCATCTGTGCCTTGTCAATCAGCAGGTTGGTCAGGTCGGCTTCTTCTACTTCGAAGGAGTGGCTCTGTTTCTTTTCCGTGCCGTCGTCCAAAGAAGCGATGGTGTAGTGGAGGGCAGAAGCGGAGAACGGTGCTTCAGCCACGAACATCAGTCCGTTGCCAGCCATGTTCAACTGTCTCCACCAGCGGATATCGGTCTTGGTACCGGTTTCCTGCGGACGGATGTACGGATAGAACTGGTCGCTTACGTTCTGGTTGTAGATGCCCAGGTCGGTGCAGTGGTTACGGTCGATGTAGTTTTCTATCGGGCCGCGGCCATAGTAGGAAATCTTTTCAAAGGATTTCGGCATGACCATCTGCATACCGAAGCGGAACATCGGCGATACCTTGGCGTTCTTGTCGGCCACCATTTTCTGAGTGACCTTCACGGCACCTTCGTTGTTAATCTGGTAGGTGAGATACAGTTTGGCCGATACCTCTGTGAGGTCGTAAGTGGAATTGACCACTGCCAGTCCGTTTTCTACCTTGTAGTTGAAGTCGGTGAGCTTGATGCCCGGGTTCTTCCAAGCCGCATACTTGTTTTGCAGGCCGGCACCGAAGTCGTTGTCGGTCGGGGCACGCCAGAAGTTCGGTGTCAGGGCTTCCCCTTCTTTGAGCATGCTTACTCCATTTACATCATATTTGTCCAGATATCCGTTGCGTTTGCTGAATTCCATGTAGAATCCGTCGCCTTCCACGGCGATGTAGTCCGGATAGTTCGGATTGATTTGCGGTTCAACCACCTGCTGGTTGGTAGCTGTTACGTTCTTCAGGTCCATGGCCGGAGCTTTGTACGGATTGAGTACCAACTGGTCTTTGGCCACTACGGAGCCTGCCGGGAGCAAGCCTTCGCGGTTCTTCTGGATGTATTTCACATTGAGCAGCCATTCGCCGCACTGGCAGGTCTTGCCCAAGTCAAGTTTCACGGTGGCAGTCTGGTGAGGAGCCACGTTCAGGTTGTCCACACGTCCGCTACGGATGGCTTTTCCATCTTTCAGCACTTCCCATTCCAGTGCGTAGGCCGACAGGTCGCGGAAGAAGTTCTCGTTGTACACCTTGATTTCTCCCTTTGACAGGTCGCCCGGCGTAGTCCAGATGTTCTGGTAGAAGTACTGTACTTCGTAGGCGTGCGGGTTCGGTTTGCGGTCGGGGCTGATGAGGCCGTTGTCGCAGAAGTTCTTGTCGCCGGAATCGTCCATACGGTTGAAGTCGCCGGCATAGGCATAAATCATCTTACCGTTCTTGCCGGTCCAGCGGATAGACTGGTCGACGAAGTCCCAGATGAATCCTCCCTGGTATTTCGGATACTTGCGAATCAAATCCCAGTATTCCTTGAAGCCGCCTTCGGAGTTACCCATGGCATGTGCATATTCACACTGAATCAGCGGTTTCTGGTATTTGTCGTTCTTGCTGTATTCTTCGCACCACTTGTAGTCGGCATACATCGGGCAGTAGATATCTGTCTTTCCGTCGATGCGGGCCTGTTCGTACTGCACGGCACGGCTTGGGTCTTCAGCCTTGACCCAGTCGTAAGCGGCTTCGAAGTTCGGACCGTAGCCGGCTTCGTTACCCAGTGACCAGAAGATGATGCTCGGATGGTTGAAGCCACGCTGCACGTTGCGCTGGTTGCGTTCCAGGTGGGCTTTCTTATAGCTGGGTTCTTTGGCCAGTGTCTCTTCGCCGTAACCCATTCCGTGGGATTCGATGTTGGCTTCGGCTACGACATAAATACCATATTTGTCGCAGAGGTCATACCAGAAATTGTCGTCCGGATAGTGGCAGGTTCTCACCGCGTTGATGTTGAGCTGCTTCATAATCTGGATGTCCTGAATCATGCGGGCCCGTGAAACCACGTATCCGCCGTCGGGGTCCATTTCGTGGCGGTCGGCTCCTTTGAAGAGTACCGGCTGGCCGTTGACCAGAATCTGTGCGTTCTTGAGTTCAATTTTACGGAAACCGACTTTCACCGGTACCACTTCACTGGTCTTGCTGCCGTCTTTCAGGGTTGCACGCAAGGTGTACAGGTAAGGTGTTTCCGCACTCCACTTCTGCGGGTTTTCCACTTGCAGGGTGGCAGTCACCTTGCCGGAACCTTTCACTTCGGTAGAAGCCACGGTCTGGTTCTTTGCGTCCAGCAGTTCCAGGCTGACATTGCCGTTTCCTTTCAGGTTCAGGGTGATGGCCAGTGAGCCGTTCTTGTATTCGCTGTCCAGGTCGGGAGTGACGCGGATGTCATCGATGCGTTTCTTGTTGCGGGTATAGAGGTAGCAGTCGCGTGCCACGCCGGTGTAGCGGAAGAAGTCCTGGTCTTCCAGATATGTACCGTCACACCAGCGGAACACCTGGAAGGCAATCAGGTTCTTCTGTCCCGGTTTCAGGTACGGGGTCAGATTGAATTCGGCTTCCAGCTTGCTGTCTTCGCTGTAGCCCACAAACTTGCCGTTCACCCACAGGTACATGTTGGAGCTGACAGCTCCGAAGTGGGCGATGATGTCTTTGCCGCTCCAGTCGGCCGGCACCATAATCTCCCGGCGGTAAGAGCCTACATGATTTTGTTCAGTCGGCACGTGGGGAGGATTGTTTGCGAAGCGGCCACGCCATCCATAACCTACATTGACGTAGATAGGATCGCCATATCCCTGCGTCTCCCATACACCCGGTACTTGCAGGTTGTCCCATCCCTTGTCGTTGAAGCCGACTTTCCAGAAGTCCGTGGGGCGGGCATCGGCGTTCCGTACCCAGAAGAACTTCCAGGTGCCGTTCAGGCTCATGAAGTTCTTGGAGTCTTCCTTGACTGCCTTGGCGGCCATTTCTGCATTTTCATACGCAAAGAAGTTTGCGTGCATCGGTGCCCGGTTGATGGCATTGACCTCGGGGTCCTGCCATTCTTTGAACGTCTGTGCGCTGGCCGAGAGCACACAAGCACCTAAAATTCCTAACACGAGTTGTTTTTTCATGGATAATTATATTAGAATAATAATGATTTCTTATTCCACCACCCACGCCGGATTGTGCGGGAGGATGACTCTTGGGTTGTAATACATCTCCGTCTGGTCGGGGATACGGATGAGGTATTCCTTTCCGTTATGGTTGGGAAGGGAGGTTCCCCGGAGCCAGGGGTTCATGCTTTTCAGCAGGCTGAAGTTGATGCCTTGTCCTTTGGCAAAGCGGGCCAGGTCGTCAATGTCTTCGGTCACTTTGACGGTCCGAAAAGGAATCGGAGGATACAAATCGCTGGAGCGCAGGTGGAAACCGAATTGTTTCGGGTCGGTCAGCAGCATTTTGGCAGCCAGGATACGGTACACATAGCGCGAGGTTTCCTCCACGAGATAAAGGTCGAGGGCATTGTCGGTGTATTGTCTGTCTTGTTGCTGGCTGATTCTTCCCTGTCCGGCATTGTAGGAAGCGGCCACGGTTTCCCAGTTGCCGAACTTGCGGTAAGCCTGTTTCAGGTATTTGCAGGCAGCTACGGTGGATTTCTCCACGTCGTAGCGTTCGTCCACGTGGTGGTTCACTTCCAGGTCGAAATCGCGGGCGGTGCCGCTCATGAACTGCCACAGTCCGGCGGCTCCGGCTCCCGAACGGGCCAGCGGATTGACGTTGCTTTCAATGACCATCAGGTATTTGAAGTCATCGGGAACCCCTTGTTCCTTCAGGATGGGTTCAATGATAGGGAAATAGCGGTTGGCCCGCTTGATGATTTGCAGCGAAGTGCTGTGCATGTAAGTGAACGCCATCAGCTCCCGGTCCATGCGTTCGCGCCGGTCATAGCGCGTCAGGTCGATGTCGATGCCGCAGAAATTAATGCTTTTGGGGACTTCGATGCAGCTGTAGGTCGGGGACGAGGCTGTTTCTGTCTGTGCAGTGCAGGAGGTGGAAAACCCGGGTAACAAAAAACCGGTTACAAATAGGGCGGTTGTAAGTGATAAAGTGTATAAGTGTTTTGTTAATTTCATATTCAAGGCTTTCTTGTAACTGTCGGTCTTTTGTGAATCTGTGGCAAAATAAGGACTTATTTATGTAAGTCAGGGGTATAATTTAGGCAAAAGTCAAGTAAAAATCGTTCAAAACTGGTTTGAGTCTACTTAATTCCCCGTTTGGCTATGCATATGTTGTGCTATTTTGAGCCTTTAGGGCACAAAAAATCAACAGCTCTTTGTTTAAAAATCGCTCTAAAATACGAAATAAACTTTTGGGAAACGCTACCTTTTTAATTTATTTCACAAAATTGCAGTTCTCTGAAAGTTCATTCTTCCATGCTGAAACTTTTCAGGATGGTCTCTGGAATTTTGTCATTTTCCTGGCGGTATACAATGGAAATATAGAAGCCGCAGCTTCCGTCTTTGGCCAGCAGGTAGCAATAGACGCATTTTTCTTCTTCGCAATTCCCTTTGAGCTGCACGCCGTGAAACTGTGGCAGCTCAAAAGGTTGCACTTCGCTTTGTGAGGTCACTTCATCGTCTGTGGCGATGGCTTTCAGTTCTTGTCCCAATTCTTCTTTTTTCATGCCTTCTCCTTCCAGCAGCTGGATGGTGAGGTAGTAGGTGTCGTTCCCGGCCAGATAGCCTTCGGAAGAATCATCTTCCACGGTGAGGTCGGACGGAGCCTTGAAGGATACTCCATACGAATCCCATCGGGTGGTTTTCAACTGTTGTGCGACTGCCGGAACGGCTACGGTAAAGAATGCAATCAGGATAAAGAATAACTGTTTCATGCTTTTCGTTCTGCTACTACTTTTCGTGCGTAAACTTCTTCTTCCTTATTAACCAGTACACAGACGTGTCCTCCCATATTGGCATAAGGAGAAGTGACAGCTGACAATGTTTCGTCTTTTAGCATGGCGTCCACGCCGGCTGATCTCAACAAGCCCTTTACCAATTCAGCTTCCCAGAGGTCTCCTCTGAAAACTTCAATCAATGAATCGTAATCTTTCGCTTCCATAGTCTTTTGTTTTAAGGGTTAATAATTAGAAGTTTGTTTCTCTCATATATTCTATGTCAAAGATAACAAACTTTCGGGAATAAACATGCTTTCGGGCATATATTTCTTTGGCAGTGACGATTATTTCCTTCTGATTGTTTTGGATATCTGCCTGAAATTGTATTTTTGCGATAAACTGTAATCTGAAAATGGTGAAAATGAATCTGAATGAAATATTTCAATCCGTTCGGGCTGCATCCCGTAAACTGGCAATGTGGGATGTGGAAACGGTGAATGCACTTTTGTGTGCGGTGGCCGACAAGATAGAGGAGCAAACAGACAGCCTCCTGGAGGCCAATCGGGAGGACTTGCTGCGGATGGAAGTTTCCAATCCGAAGTATGACCGTCTGAAGTTGACGAAGGAACGGTTGTCGGGGATTGCGGCCGACATGCGTCAGGTGGCTGCACTTCCTTCCCCGCTGGGGCGTGTCCTGGAGAGTTATACGGTGCCGAGCGGGCTGCGGCTGAAAAAGGTGAGTGTGCCTTTCGGCGTAATCGGGGTGATTTATGAAGCCCGTCCGAATGTGAGTTTCGATGTGTTTGCGCTGTGCCTGAAAAGTGGGAACGCTGCTATCCTGAAAGGAGGGAGTGATGCGGATGCTTCCAACCGGGCTATCGTGCAGCTCATCCAGGAAGTGCTGGAGGAGTTCGGGGCAGACCCGCACGTGGTGGAGCTGCTTCCTTCGAGCCGGGAGGCTACGGCGGCATTGTTGCATGCCGAAGGATGGGTGGACTTGATTATCCCCCGTGGAAGCAGTAACCTGATTCGGTATGTGCGTGAGGAAGCCACCGTGCCGGTCATTGAAACGGGGGCCGGCATCTGTCATACGTATTTTGACAAGGCGGGCGATCTGGCCAAGGGAGCGGCTATTGTCCACAATGCCAAGACGCGCCGGGTAAGTGTCTGCAATGCCCTCGACTGTCTGCTTGTGCATCGGGCACGGCTGGCCGACTTGCCGGACCTGTGCGCACCGTTGCAGGAAAGCCGGGTGATACTGTATGCCGATGAGCCGGCTTATGAGGCTTTGTCGGGGCGGTATCCGGTGGAATGGCTTCGTCCTGCCACGCCGGAGAGTTACGGTACGGAGTTCCTGGACTACAAGATGGCCATCAAGACGGTGGAGGATGTTGCGGAAGCTGTATCGCATATTTATGCATACGGGTCCGGACACAGTGAATGTATCGTAACGGAAGATAAAGAAGCGGCCGACTTCTTTACGCGGGCAGTGGATGCAGCCTGTGTGTATGTCAATGCGCCGACTTCCTTTACCGATGGAGCTCAGTTTGGTTTGGGGGCCGAAATCGGAATCAGTACCCAGAAACTGCATGCCCGTGGCCCGATGGGATTACGGGAGATGACTACCTATAAATGGATTGTGGAAGGCGACGGACAGATTCGAAAAAAATGAATAAAAGAGAGATGGTATTGTATTTTTATAGTATATTTGCGAGGAAAAATAAATTTATATACACTTTTACGTATGAAGACTTATACCAATGTATTCGATTTGGGCGACTTGAAGACCGCCTTGGATGAAGCGTTCGAGATTAAGAAAGACCGTTATAAATACGAAGCGTTGGGCAAGCATAAAACTTGTCTGCTGATATTCTTTAATAATAGTTTGCGTACGCGACTGAGCACGCAGAAGGCAGCCCGCAACCTGGGAATGGATGTCATTGTATTGGATGTGAATCAGGGTGCCTGGAAGCTGGAAACCGAGCGTGGCGTGGTGATGGATGGCGACAAGAGTGAGCATCTGCTGGAGGCTATTCCGGTAATGGCTTCTTATTGTGATATTATCGGCGTACGTTCGTTTGCCCGTTTCGAAAGTCGGGAGGACGACTATACCGAGAAGATTCTGAACCAGTTTATCCAGTATTCCGGCAAGCCGGTATTTTCCATGGAAGCGGCTACGGGACATCCCTTGCAGGCTTTTGCCGATTTGATAACGATTGAGGAGTACAAGCGGACCGAACGTCCGAAGGTGGTACTGACATGGGCGCCGCATCCGCGGGCTCTTCCACAGGCCGTTCCGAACTCTTTTGCGGACTTTATGAACGAGGCCAACGTGGATTTCGTAATTACACATCCGCACGGTTATGAACTCGACCCGAAGTTCGTGCGTGGCGCGAAGGTGGAATACGACCAGAAGAAGGCTTTTGAAGGAGCGGAATTCATCTATGCGAAGAACTGGGCTTGTCCGGGGGTAACTTGTCCGGAAGATTACGGAAAGATTCTGAGTAAGGATATGAGCTGGACGGTAGATACGGAGCACATGTCGTGGACCAACAATGCATTCTTCATGCATTGTCTTCCGGTACGCCGTAACATGATTGTGTCGGATGACGTGATTGAGGCTCCGACTTCATTGGTCATTCCGGAAGCTGCCAACCGGGAGATTTCGGCTACGGTAGTGTTGAAGCGTATGCTCCAGAGTTTGTAATAATCAGCACTAAAATAAATGCCGTGACGGGCGGAGGGATATTCCCTCTTGTCGGTCACGGCATTCTTTTATCTTATCTGTTTTATCGGTGTGAATTGCTTGGGGGCTGTCTTATTGCTCGATATCTTTTCCCAGTTCTTTCCAGCTTTCGAAACCCTTGTCAAGATTGTACACCTTGAAACCTTTCTTGACCAGCAGCTTGGCGGCATTCCGGCTGCGGCGGCCACTCTTGCAATAGACGGCTACCGGCTGTTCCGGGTTCAGCAGTTCATCGGCATTGGCCGAGAATTTCTCATCCAGCACGTTGATATTGATGCTGCCCGGAATGTGACCTTCACTGTATTCAGCCACGGTCCGTACGTCTACCAGCTGCACTTGGTCGTCGCTGATGAAGCGTTCAAACTCGTCGGCGGACAGATTCTTGAAATCGTCGTTTGATTTTCCTTTGCATGCTACCATGGCTACGGCGAACATGCATATAAAGAACATGAAATAAATCGTCTTAATCATAAAGTAGAGTATTAGTAAGTAAATTCGTAGCTTACAAAGCCTTTTTCGTACGTGTTGATGCGGAGAATCACCTGGTCGCCTTGTGCAAGCCGTCCTTCGTAAGCCCATAAGGGTATGGAAAGATAGCTCTTGCGGGTGAACGCCTCATAATCACCGTTCTGGTTGTGATAGAGTGTCAGGTGAAGTGTCCGGCTGCCGTCCTCATTGTCGGTGATTCCGTCTTCAATGAAATGGAAGATATGGCTTTTTTCTTTGGCCATAGGCAGCAGAATCAGGTTGAGGTAGTTTCCGGATTTCCATACACTCTGAATGTTCAGCGGATCGGTTTTGGCGATGCCGTCTGGCAGTTTGTTGGCTGTTACCGGTTTCACGGCGATAATCAGCTGGCAGGAATACAGCAGGGCTGTTGCATTTCCTTGTGTGTCTGTTTCCTTGGGTTCATAAATGGATACTGTCCGGTAAGTCGAATCGGGTGTCAGTCCGTCCAGCCCTTCCCGGTTGAGAATCTGCAACGTCTCTCCCTTGTCGGTGATAAGGTCCTGAAGGGTTCCGCTTGTATCGGTCGTTACATCGATAAAAGTGCTTATCACGTTGGGGTAGACGTACTCATCCTCCTTGCATGCCCCCAGAAAGAGCAGGCAGAAGAATGTGCTTAAAAGAAGGGGAACCCGTTTCATGCTTCGGTGGCTTTCAGGTAGTTGATAGCCGGGTTGGCATACATTTGCAGGATACACCGACGGAGGAAATCTTCGTCTTTGTTGGGCAGCTGAATCAGGTTCAGTTTCTGTTGCAGGTAGGCTTCGAAACGTTGCTTTTCTTCCGGTGTATATTTGCCAGCGAAGGTATCGGTGCCGTTCAGCAAATCACAGGCCACGTAGTTTCCCGGATATATCCGGTAGCTGCGATGGATGTGACGGTCAATCAGTGTGGCCAGACGGTTGAAGATTTCCGTCTTAGGCAGTCCCCGCAATGTTTCCAGTTCCTCGTTCATACACGGAGCCGTTTGGAAATGCACGTGTCCTTTGTAGCCGAAAATACCCGTCTGCATGTTAGTCAGGTCGTCTGCCTGGCTTTTCTTGAAATTCTCCGAATCCCGTTTCTGCTGCATTTCCTTTGCCTTCAGGAAGTCACACGGATCATACTCGTACGACAGGGCCACAGGTACGAGGTTCAGTTCCTTCAACCGGTCTACGATGTCGCCTTCCCCTCCCATGGCCAGCATTTTCAACACACTTTCCTGGGTACGGTCGTTGGAGTCCTTGGCTCTTCCTTCACGCTGGGCAATCCACACATTTTCCTTTTTCTGAGTTACGGCAAAATGGATGTAGCGCGACATGCGGGCCGACGATTCCAGCATCTGCCGCATGCTCAGGGCACGCTGCACGATAAACGACTTGTTCACCCGGACCAGCTTTTTTATCCATGGATAAATCAGCAGGTTGTCGCCGATAGCAATTTCCACGGTAGTGGGGAAACCGTTGTCCAGGAGGCCGACAGATAGAAATCCCGGATCGAGTACGATATCCCGGTGATTGGAGATAAACGTATAACTCTTCTGTTTGTCGGGCAAGGAAGAGGCATCCAGATCGAATCCGTCACTATGCTGTTGCATGATGTCGTGGAGCAGCTTGTGAAAGAACGTTTTCTGTACGTCCAGGTTGGTCTTGCAGTGGCGCAGCTGTGCCGCGATTAGCTCCATGGGAACATCCGGCATGACAGACTGGATGACAGCCTGAAAATCCTTGTCGGCCAACAGTTCCTCGCAGATTTGCGGAAGCTCTTCGGGGGTGTACGGACGAATGTCGTCAAATTCAGCAGGTATGTTCATGATATTGAATGGCTTATTCTCTTCAAAGATACAAAATTAATTGAAATGGTCTTCAATAATGTCGGTCATTACATCTTTTATATCCAGTCCGGCGGCACGTACCTGTTGCGGAATGAAGCTGGTAGCCGTCATTCCCGGAGTGGTATTGATTTCGAGCATGTTGATTTTTTCGCCTTCCGTGATGATGTAATCCACGCGGACGATGCCCTTGCAACCCAGGATGTCGTAGATGGCGGAAGTGAGTTGCTGTACGCGGCTGGTCAGTTCTGGGCTGAGGCGAGCCGGGGTGATTTCCGTCACTTCTCCTTTGTATTTGGCGTTGTAGTCGAAGAACTCGTTCTTGCTGACTACTTCGGTAATCGGGAATACTACAGCACTATTTTTAGTCTTGTAGCATCCGTTGGCCAGTTCGATACCGTCCATAAAGGCCTCAATCATCACGTCGTCCGATTCCTTGAAGGCTTCTTGCAAGGCCGGTTGGATTTGTTCCTTGGTTTTCACCTTGGTCACGCCGAAGCTGGAACCGCTGGCGTTGGGTTTAATGAAGCAAGGCAGTCCGATTTTGCTGATGACCTCCTCGTCGCTGATGCCATGGCGTTTGTTTACCAGCATGGACTCAGCTACCCGTATGCCGAAACCTTTCAGGTACTGGTTCAAGGTGAACTTGCTGAAAGTCATGGCCGATACCAGTACGTCGCAGGTAGAGTAAGGGATGCCGATTAGTTCGAAATACCCCTGCAGAATACCGTTTTCTCCCGGAGTTCCGTGGATGGTGATATAGGCAAAGTCGGGGATGATTTTCTTTCCGTGGTCCATAAAGCTGAAGTCGTTCTTGTCCACTTTGGCACGGCTTCCGTCAGAAAGGATGGCTTCCCAGTGTGCTTTGGTCAGTTCCACAATATAAAGGGTATATTTTTCCTGGTCGATAAAAGAGTAGATACCCTCTGCACTTTTCATGGAGACTTCGTGTTCGGAAGAGTCTCCTCCTGCTACAATCGCAATTGTACGTTTCATAATTATTCTCTGTTACTGATATACGTTCTCCATCGTTCCAGCAGACAGGTCATGTCTTCAGGCAGTTCGGAAGTGAAAAACATTTCCTCTCCCGTGCGGGGATGTACAAACCCCAGTGTCTTGGCATGCAAGGCCTGACGGGGACAGATTTCGAAACAGTTGTTTACAAATTGTTTGTATTTGCTGAAATGAGTTCCTTTCAAGATTTCATGGCCGCCGTAGCGTTCGTCATTGAACAAGGTGTGGCCGATGTATTTCATGTGTACGCGAATCTGATGGGTGCGTCCGGTCTCAAGCACACATTTCACCAGCGTGACGTAGCCCAGCCGTTCCAGCACCTGATAGTGAGTGACGGCATGTTTTCCCTGAGTCGGGTCGGCCATGACGGCCATCTGCATCCGGTCGCGCGGGTTTCGTCCGATGTTGCCCACGATGGTGCCTTCATCCTGTTCCACGATGCCCCACACCAAAGCATTGTATTCACGCTTGGTGGTCTTGTGGTAGAACTGTAATCCCAGGTTGGTTTTTGCGTCCGGTGTCTTGGCTACCACGAGCAAGCCCGACGTATCCTTGTCGATGCGGTGTACCAGTCCCACTTGCGGGTCGTTCGGATTATAGGTCGGCACGTCGCGCAGATGCCAGGCGATGGCATTGACCAACGTTCCGTGATAATTCCCGCAGCCCGGATGTACTACCAGTCCCGCCGGTTTGTTGATGACCATCAGGTCGTCATCCTCATACACGATGTCCAAAGGAATATCCTCCGGGATGATGTCGTTCTCGTAGCGCGGACGGTCCATCATCACGGTCAGCACATCCAGCGGCTTTACCTTATAGCTGCTCTTCACCGGTTTTCCGTTGGCCATGACAAAGCCATTGTCGGCTGCCGTCTGGATACGGTTGCGCGACGCATTGACGATGCGTTCGAATAAGTATTTGTCGATGCGGACAGGAGCCTGTCCCTTGTCTACCACCGTACGGAAATGTTCGTACAGTTCCGGTTCTCCTCCAATCGGTTCAATATCGTCTGGCGTTTCGCCGTCCAGCTCGTAATCAATCAAATCTTCTGCCATCTTTACTTTAGGAGGTTAGAACCAGGAGTCATCCACTTCAGCTTCGCTGTTTTCAGGTACTCCTTCACTTATCATTATTTGGGTAGAATCCATGGCCAGCGAATCGCGGATAGCCGTGTTGCCCACGCATAAGGTCAGCATGGCCTCGTGGGGAACCTTGTCCCCGCTCATCAGACTTCTGCCACGGTATTTGATGCCGTAAATCCAGTCTTGTTCCCCTGAAACATATTCCGGTTCCGTCAAACGGAATCCCATGGCTTTCAGTTTGGCCTCTGCCTGTCGCAGGGAACTGTTGTCAACCAAATCGGGCAGCTTCACCAGCGGCACCTTCGAAGTGGTAACGGTCAGGTAGATGGTACGCCCTTCCTTTACGCGTGCCCCTTCTGCCGGATTCTGGTCCAGTACCATACCGTCGGGCAGTCCTTTCACATAGCTGGAGTCTACTACCAGCCCTTCCAGCTTCTGGTTATGCAGCGCCAGCTGGGCTTCCCCCAGCGACTTGTTTTTGACATTGGGCACCACGTAGGCTTCTCCGTGGTGTGTATAGTGGTCGAGCCAGAGCAGTGTGCCCCAGCATGCACCGATAACAACCACAATCATGGCTATCAGGTTCAGCCAGAAAAAACGGTTCTGTTTGAATGAAAAGAATTCTTTCAGGGTTATCATGTTACGTCAAAGTCTATAATTGGGACAAAGATATAACATTTTGTTGGAATACGGGGGAGTAATCGGTGAAACCTATGTCTTTTTAACATGAAAACAGACACTTGCCACAGAAAGGGTACGGGTGAGGGGCGTGAAAGGTGTGGAGAGAAAATGTATGAGGGAGGAGGACTTTTTCTTAATGCCTTTTAAAGCAGACGGGACACTTCTTAATCTATGTTATAAAACATGCGTAAACGTGCACAATACTTGCATAATTCCAGAAAGTCCGTACCTTTGCATCGTGTTTTTCATAGTATTAGATTTAAGGTTAACAAAGGTTGGAGTTCAGCGGAACTCCTTTTTTTATGCCTTTACTTTTGGAATGCTTTCATAATACACGTAGGATGTCCATCTTCGTTAAAGGCCCCAAGTGCATAAGTAGAAGGTTTGCATTCCGGCTCCCAATAGAATACTCCTTTGCAATATCCTTGGGTATTGTTTTGGGCTTCAGACAGGATGCGCCGGAGCAGTTTCTCTCCTTCTTCTGGTTGGGCCGATTCCATACCTGTTTCCACAATCATGACATCGCAGTTATATTTTTTGCCGACTCGCCGAATGTTTTCCATACATCCGTTGATAGCTTCGTCTGCGTTTGCTACTTTTTTGTATAAGACAGACCAGTAGGGGTAAAGCGACATGCCAATCATATCCCATTTCCCTCCGTATTGTTTCAATCCATCGAAAATATAGTTATACAGGTTGTTGTCGAAACCGTTATCCAGATGTACGATGACAGTAGCTTCTGGAAAAATGGATTTTACAGCGTCGTATCCCGCTGTGGTGAGACCTGCGTATTGGGCCATCTGCGTACTGGCCCGGCCCATTTCCCATAAAAAGCCGTCGCTGGTTTCATTGCCTACCTGTACCCATTTGGGAGTGATGCCGTGATTTTTCAGCAGTTGAAGTACTTCTTTGGTATGTGCAGCCAAGGCTTTTTTCATTTCTTCATACGACAAGCCTTTCCAAGCTTGAGGTACATTTTGTTTGCCTGGGTCGGCCCACCAGTCGCTGTAATGGAAGTCTACCATCAACTCCATGTGGTTGGCCTTTACTCGCTTGGCCAATTCCAGCATATCTTCCTTGCTGCTCCATTTGTGTTGAGGATTCACCCACACACGTAGCCGAATGGCGTTCATCCCCAATTTTTTCATGAGTGAAGTACATTCTTGTTCATTGTCTTGGAAGTCGTAGAAGTGATGTCCTTCTGCTTCCAATTCTGTCGTCCAGCTGATGTCGGCTCCTTTGTAAAAAGTAGAAGTGTCCGTCTGTCCGTATAGGTGAATCATATTTCCCCATAAGAGGAGCATGAGTATGTGTCTTATTTTCATGGTTAATCATTTTTTTTGTACTGTGATAGCAATCTTTCCATTTTTCAGTCCCTTTCCGTGTGCAGACAGTTCAATTTGTCCAGATTGCTCTCCTGATTGCAGAATGACGGTCAACATTCCTCCAAAGGCATGCATCTGAGGAAGATGAAAAGCATCCAGGCAGGTGGGGTCTCCATTGGCTGAGGCCAGGAATCTTCCGGCTCCCTTTACCTTAAACTGAAGAAGACGGTTGTCGTTGGGACATAAGTTTCCTTCTTTATCTACCACCCGAAGTGTGATATAAGTCAAGTCTTTTCCATCCGCGTTTAATGTAGACCGGGAAGCGGATAATTCAATGTGATGCGCTTTCCCTGCAGTATGTATTGTTTTTTCTGCTACTGCCTTCCCAGATTCGTTGTAAGCAATTACTTTGACTTCTCCAGGCTCATAGATGGCATGAGGCCACATCAAACGGAAACGGTTCTCCGGAGTTTCTCCGTGTTTGGTCTGTTTGCCGAAACTTTTTCCATTTATGAATAACTCGGCAGAAGGATAGCTGGTGTATACAAACACAGGCACTTCGGTTCCTTCATGTCCTTCCCAGTTCCAATGGGGCAGAATATGTAAGGTTTCCGCTTTTTTGTTCCATACACTGCGATACAGATAATAGCGGTCTTTGGGGATAGAAGCCAAGTCGATGATGCCGAACATGGAACTGTGGTTGGGCCATGCGTCAGTATCATACGGACTAGGTTCTCCTAGGTAATCAAATCCGGTCCATACAAATTGTCCCAGTGTCCAGTCGTAGTCTTCTGCCAGTGCCAGGTCAATATCGGGAATATTGGACCATGCACAATGTTCCAAGTCGTAAGAAGAAGATTGATGGTCTTCATAGAGGGCATCGGCCTTGCGTACGGCTGGTAATTTGTAGACACCTCTGGAACTGACGGTGGAGGAGGTTTCGGAACCCAATATCAGGTTCTGCGGAAGACGGTCGTAGGCTTCCTGATAGCGATGGGCACGGTAATTCAATCCCGGGATGTCAATCATGGAGGCGAATCCGTTGTCCAGCACACAGCTCACCTGGTCCATTCCGCAGGTGACCGGCCGGGTAGGATCTTCTCTGTGGCATATATCCTGCAGGAACTTAGCCACCCGATAGCCTTCAGGGCTACATTGAGTGGGCACTTCGTTACCGATGCTCCACATAATTACGCTGGGATTGTTGCGATAGTGCCGGAGCATATTGACCATGTCTTTTTCGGCCCATTCTTGGAAATAGCGGTGATAACCGTTTTCACATTTGGCTATATCCCATTCGTCAAAAGGTTCAATCATCATCATGAAACCCATTTCATCGCACAGTTCCACCAGTTCCGGAGCAGGCATGTTATGGGCAGTCCGGATAGCGTCGCATCCCATATCCTTCAGGAGTGAAAGCTGGTGGCGGA
The DNA here is from genome assembly GCF_900128455.1 of Bacteroides mediterraneensis. Taxonomy (GTDB): domain Bacteria; phylum Bacteroidota; class Bacteroidia; order Bacteroidales; family Bacteroidaceae; genus Phocaeicola; species Phocaeicola mediterraneensis. The sequence continues at coordinate 509,636 of NZ_LT635783.1, forward strand.
GAGCTGATTTGTTGACTGCAGCTCCCAAGGGACCTAGGTCATGATGGTTGCATACCCCTTGAAATTTACGGTGCTGCCCGTTCAGGTAAAAACCTTTGTCGGCCACAAACTCAATGGTACGGATACCGAAGCGGGTGGTATAGGTATCCGTCAGTTTCCCTTCACAATAGATTTTGGATACGGCCTGATACAATGCCGGAGATTCAGGCGACCATAAAGACGGATTTGATACAAGGAAATTTTGTGTGAAAGGCTGCCCGTGGTTGATGTAGCCTTTATTTTCCTTGGATGCGACCACTTTCCCTTCCGGAGAAAGAATGTCTGTAACTACGGTCAGTTCTTTTGTGCCGGCTCCTTCAATCTGAGTGCGCAGGCATACAGAGGCAAAATCCTTGTCTACGTGGGGAGTCGTAATCTGCGTACCCCAGACAGGCACATGCATCTTTTCGGTGGATAGGACGTGCACGTTCCGGTACAGTCCGGCTCCTGGATACCAGCGTGAAGACTGAGGCTTGTTCTCCAGTCTTACGGCCAGAATGTTTTCCTTACCGTCTGCATAGACCACATCGGTCACATCACAGTAAAATGAGTTGTAACCGTAAGGCCAGAAGCAGACTTCTTTTCCATTGACATATACACGTGCTTCACTCATAGCCCCGTCGAAGACCAAGGTGGTATGCTTTCCTTGGGGAGTCTTGAATGTGGTCCGATACCAGCCGGTTCCCACATAAGGCAGCCCTCCGGTACGTCCGGTTTTTACGGAAGCTTCCGTCTCCAGGTTTTGTGTGACAGCTACGCGTTGCAGGTCATTGTTTCGGTCGAACGGTCCGTAAATAGCCCAGTCATGAGGTACTCTGACCTTCTCCCATTGGGTATCGTTGAATGTAGCCGATTGTGCATCGGCTACATCTCCTTTCATAAACTTCCAGTTCTTTTCCAACGTTTGTTCGTTACGTTGTCCGTAAGCCGACAGGAACGTCAGGAAGCATAAGCTGAAAGATAATAAACTGTTCTTCATACTTATATTTATAGTTTTGTGAATCAATCTCTTTTGAATGCATTGAATGAACTGGTGGGACGACCCTCATCGGTGAACATACCTTTGTGGTAACCTTCCCATCCTCCATAGCATTCAGGTTCCCAGGCAAAGACGCCCAGGCATCCTTCCACTTCTTTGGCTTTGGTGATGAAGTCTGTGTAGAACGCTTCGGCTTCTGCATAGTTCCAGTTGATACCGATTTCGCACATCATGACTTTTTTGTGATAACGTTCCACCAAGTCCTTCATGTTGGCAATGCAGTCGTTGTTCATGGTTCTCCAGTCTTTTTTGCTATCGTCGTCTCCATCCGGTTCCGGATACAATGACATTCCGATTACGTCCCATTTGGCTCCATCATTCTGCAACCCGTCGAACAACCAGATATACCGGTTGGGATTGTTGCCTTCATCAATATGGATGATGGTCAATGCGTCGGGATAGACACTTTTGGTTGCCTCATATCCGGCATTGATGAGTTCTGCAAAATTGCGAGTGTTTCCGCTGGAAGCTTTTCCGTCATCCCACAGCATGCCGGTACGCGTTTCATTGCCTATTTGTACCCATTCCACATCGATATCCATTGTTTTGAGGGCACTAAGCACTTCAGTCGTATGGCTTGCCACGGCTGTTTTCAATTCTTCGAAGTTGTATCCGGCCCATGCGGCAGGCTTCTCCTGATGGGCTGGGTCTGCCCAAGTGTCACTGTAATGGAAGTCAATCATCAGCCGGTAGCCTAAGTTCTTGGCACGCCAGGCTTTTATCAATACATCGTCTTTATTGCACCAGCCGTCGGTAGGGTTTACCCATACGCGCAGGCGAATGGCATTCATGCCGAGTGTGCGGAGCAACTCCATACATTCGTGTGATTTTCCGTTTGCATCGTAAAACTTGCGCCCGAAACTTTCCATCTCGGTAAGCCAGCTTACATCTGCTCCACGGGCAAATCCAGTCATATCATAGGTCTCTGTCTGTTCCTCTGTGTCAGGGAAGGTGGGGGTATCATTGTCTGTGCAGGAAACAAAGGAAGTTCCTACGAACAGCATCAAGCCAATCCACCAGTTTTTTATTGTTTTCATAAAGGTTTATTCTTTTAGGGTTGATAGTAATTAATTGATTGGTTCAAAGCTCCAGGTCATGGTAGTTAAATCAACGATGATTTGTAGTTTTAGCACAGTTTCCTCGCTCCAGCTATAGCCTTGCAGCCAGAGTGTACCAGCCGAAGAGTCTTTGCTTAATTGGAATCCGCTTGTATTCTCTTCGCTCCAGTTGGTGCCGTAGGTAACAGAGTTGTTGTCAACAAATTTGAAATCATAATTGTATATGCCTTCAAAGATTCCTTGATAAATACCTTCACTTTTCTTCTCGAGGTCTAAAACTTTCTCTCCTAACGTCCAATTATTTTTATCAAAGATATACATGCTCATGGAAGTTGGGTATTCATCGGCATTGCTGTATTGCCAAGTTAATTCACTTAAGTTGACGGTAATAGTGACATTTACCGTATTTCCTCCGTCAAACCATAAGTTCCATTTATCGCCTGCGGTTGAAAGTTTGCTGTTGTCGTTCGGGTCGCAGCCATACCATTTCTGATTAGTCTGGTCGATAATCTGGAAGTTGTAGTTATCGCCGGTATATTGTCCGCTGTAGATACCTTTCTCACGGTCAATTAGAGTGAGAGTAGTCATCGTTACTTCTGATCCATCATCATTATAATGTACTACTTCCAGTTGGTCGGGATAAACCGTTGGCAGACTGCTTCCTCCGGCTGTGATGGAAATGCTGGCTGGCTTTTGTGGGTCATCCAGTGAAACCGTCACTGTACATGTACCTGTCTGTGGAATGGAAACGGTGATTTCTTCCGGTGTCTGTGCATCAGACAATTCGATGTTTTCACCATTGCTCCGGAAGTAAATCGGAGTACTGATACCGGCTCCGGAGTTTGTACCGGTAGACACATTCCATTGCTCTCCGTTACCACTCAGTGTGACAGTCGTATTTCCGGTTTGCTCTGCGTTAAAGGTACCTACCCAGCATTTGTTTTCTTTGTCGAATGTCAGTGAAATCGGTGAACTGCCTAGTCCTTCTACCGACAAGGTGGAGATGTGCAGCGCACTCCATTCTGTTGATATGGTATTCACAATTACATAATAGCATCCGTCATTTTCAGGGAACCACATGTTCTGGCGGTTGTTGGTTGCATCGTTGGTCAAATGGAAGGCTCCTTCATCGCCTGCTGTCCCCCACAGGTTGCCGTTTGCTTCTTTCAGGAAGATATGATACCATCCGTATGGAATGGATACGAATCCTTTGTAGACGCCGTCTGCATCCGGAGAATAAAGTGTCATGTCCGTATCGCCGATGACTTGGTTGCTGTTGTCTGATTCTACGACGATTCCCGTGTGCATGTCAATCTCATAAGGGGTGACCTGGATACGGATGACGTTGCTATAGGCTGCAGGAATATTGGTACCTGCGGCACTTGCCAGACGGAAATATAACGTGCTGGCAGTGCCTACTTGGGCACCCAGATTGACAGCAATTGTATTTAATTCAGCCCCTGTGAAGGCTTTGGACAATGAAGAGGTTTCTGTGCGGGAAATCGTACCGCTGAAGTCTTCTGTCAGTGCCGCTTCCAGATACGTGCTGACTGAAACGGCTGCGCCGGCATCGGGTACACTGGATGTGAGGGTCTGTTCGGTCCAGGCAAAGGAAAGTACAATTTCCTGAGAGTGTGCTGAAGAAAGAACTATTTCCTGGGTAGAGGCTATCAGCTCATTTCCCTCCAGGCTTTTCAGGTAGATTTTATCTCCATCCTTTTCACATGCGGTGAACGACAGCAGTGAAAAAAGAATGATAAAAGTATAGGTAATGAATTTCATGATTGTCTTAGGTTTATGAAGATTAATAGTTCTCGTTATATAGATTCGGGTTGGCCGACAGTTCGGTTGCAGGAATCGGATAGATGTTGTACTTGCTGTCTACAGAAGTACCTGCTTGACTGCCTCCTTTCCATTCCCACAGTTTGTCGGCGGTGGTAAAGCAATTGAAGCGTATCAGGTCGGTGCGGCGGCTGCATTCCCAGTACAATTCCCGCAGGCGTTCGTCCAGGAAGAAGATGCAGTTGTCTTTGGTCAGCTCATTCATGGGAACGTTGAAAGAGGAGTTGCCAAAAGCTCTTTCCCGCAATGCGTTGACGTATCCTAAAGCCCGGTTCATGTCTCCCTTCCCACCTCGTGCAGTAGCTTCTGCATACATCAGGTATACATCGGCCAGTCGGAACAATGGATAATCTGTGCTTACTCCGTTGAGGTCGGTGTTAGATGCTTGCTGTCCGTCGTCTGTCAGGTTCGTCCATTTGGTAACCAAGTAACCCGTACTTTGATCGTCCATGGATGTGACTTCCTGTGTCTGTCCCTCTGTAAAAAAGCCAGCTCGTATATCACTCTGCTGGAACAGGGAAGAGGCTGCTTGGCGGATTCGCATGGAGCCCCATCCTTTGGTTGCTCCATAATCTGCAGGGACTTGGTATTCTGAGGTCTGGCTGATAGCTCCGCATACCATATATGTAGAGCTTCCCCATGATACAGTGGTGTTGGCATCTACCGGCAGGGTAAAGATAATTTCATTGGTACGCTTGTCGTTGTCGGCGTTAAACAGTTTCTTGTACTCGGGTTCGAGGGTGTAGCCTTCTTCGATAACGGCTTCACATGCCTGAATACATTCATCGTATTTGGTGGTGCCGATGTAGGTTGCGGCATTTAGGTACATTTTGGCAAGCAACGTATAGGCGGCTCCTTTGGAAGCTCTTCCGTACGGGCAAGAATTCTTGTCGAGCAAGTCACTGTCTTCTCCGGTTAGTTCTTTGAGCTCGCTTTCAATAAAATTGAAAATTTGTTCTGCCGTATAACGGGGCGGGATGAAACTTCCTACCGGGTCGTTCTCCGTCACGAAAGGAATGTCGTGAAACAAGTCCATGGCATGATAGTAGAACAAGGCCCGCATGAAACGTGCTTCTGCACGATACTGACGGATTGCAGTTTGCTCGTTCTCACTGAAACCGCTGATTTTTTCGTCCGAAGCGTTCCGCAGGAATTCATTGCAAAGCGCGATGTTGTAATAAATACGGTAGTACATATCCGATACCCAAGAGTTGTTGGCATCCCATGACAGGTTGCTGATATCCGTCAGGTTTTCTCCGCTCAACCAGGTGTAGGCCACTTCATCTGTTCCAATTTCCTGCAGGTTGAAGTAACACCGCATGTAGTCTTGGCCGTTGTTGCTGGAGAGGTCGGCATTGCCTCCTCCTTTCTCCTGTCCAGTGGTGACCATGGTGGTGTAGATTTTGGCAAGTACTTTATAATAATTCTCCGCCGATGTATAGACATTTTCGGAAGTGGTTTCCAAATGTGGATATTGATTCAGGTCGTCCACACAGGAAGGAGTAAGTAATGAGGTGCAGCAGAATAAAGCTGCATATAGTATTTTCTTCATGATAGTATGCGGTTAGAGTTAGAAATTGAGTCCAAGATTCAGTGAATAAGTACGCGGGCGTGGATAGAATGAATTATCCATTCCATTGGGGACCTCCGGATCTACTCCACTGTATTTGGTGATGCAGAATACGTTTTGTACCATAATGCTGGCATTCAGGCTGCAACCTTTGAAAATTTCGCCGAAGTTGTATCCCAAATTCAGGTTGTCCATTTTCAGGAAAGAGGCATTTTCCACATAGTAATCCGACAGATACTGGCGTTGCTGGAAACCTGTTTCGAGGTAGCTGGTCGACAGGTTGTTCAATTGGAAGGCGTTGTAGCTCATGGTTTCCATGGCGCCGGTATTCATGGCCATTCCATTGTACACATAGTTGCCGATGTTGGCACGGAAACTCATTCCCAGGGTCCATTGTTTCCAGCGGAGCGAAGTGCTCAATCCCATGATATAATCTGGAGCAGGGGAGTGGTAGCGGTAAAGGTCACCCGAATCAATGACTCCGTCGTGGTTCAAATCGGCATAGGCTCCTTCTATCGGCTTGCCGGTTTTCTCGTCATACAATTGTTTGTAGACATAGAACATATATGGTTCATATCCTTCGGTCAAGGTCTGGAACTGATAGCCGTCAATAGAGGGGCCCACAGGCATGTTGGTGGCTTCACTTCCCGGCACGATGGACAAGTTCTTGACTTTCATGGATTGCCAGGTCATGTTGAAGCTGATGTCCCAGTTAAAATCCTTGGTTTGAATCGGTGTGGCGTTGAGTGAGAACTCAATACCTTTACTGTCTACATTTCCCACGTTGGTGGTGATGTTCTTATCGAAAGTAGAACCTGCAGCGGCCGGAACGGTGGCAATCAAATCTTTTGTTTTACGGGTATAATAATCCAGACTACCGGTCAGACGGTCTTTTAAAAAGCCGAAATCGAAACCAAAGTTCCAAGAGGTGGTAGTTTCCCATTTCAAGTCAGACACATAAGCTTCCGGGCGATACGTGTAGATAGGAGTGCCTTCTACTATACCTTGTGCGCCATCCTGGCTCAGTGTATAGACCGGTAGATAATTATAGTTGCCAATTCCATCCTGCTGTCCGGTAACTCCGTAGCTTGCTCTTAGCTTGAGGTTGCTGAGCACCTTCTGGTTTTTCATGAATCCTTCTTCGGTCAAACGCCATCCCAATGCAATAGAAGGGAAGGTTCCCCATCGCTGGTTGGCTGCAAAGCGGGATGTTGCATCCCGGCGTACAGTTGCGGTCAGCATGTAACGTGAGCCGTATGAATAATTTAAACGTCCATAATAAGAGAGTAATGTATGGCGTTCATCAGAAGCCTTGAATACCGTTTGAGTCTCTCCTGCTGCATTGCGTGAATAAGTTTCCGGGGTAGTCGATTTCCAATATTGGTAGTCATATCCTACTGTCACATCGAAATTGCTGTTCAGACTTTCCACCATTTTATTGTAGTTGGCATACAGGGTCAGTAGGCGGTTCTCGTTTTTCTGTGGACCGTAGGGATAGTAATATCCTCCGGTTGTGTAATATTCTGCGGCTTCCGAGCTGACATATTCAGAACCTTTTCCTTCTGCATAGTCATAACCGAATGTGGCATGTATCTTCAAATCTGGGAAGAAATGCAGACGATAATCTACGTCGAAGTTTCCGATGAAACGCGTCACCTTGCTGTGTGCATCTTTTTGTTCCAGCAATCCCAGTGGGTTTAATACGCCGCCGGTAACGGGGTTACCGTCGCTGCCGATAGCTTCGGTATATCCGCCGAATGCATCGCTGCCGGAGTAGACCGGAATGGTCGGATTCATGGTAGCTCCTCCCCAGATGGCGCTGGTGTTGGCAAACTGGTTTTTGTTCAGAGAACCTTTCAGGTTCAATGTCAGTTTCAAGTGGTCATCCAGTAAAGAGGGAGACAGTGACACACTCCCTGTAAAACGTTCTGCATTATCGGTTTTCAACAAACCGTCCTGGTTGTAATAACCCAAAGATACACGCAAAGGCCAGTTCTTGGCAATTTTCCCAGACATGCTCAGGTTGTTGTCGGTTCCGAAGGCATTGTGGTAGATATAGTCGTTCCAGTTGGTGCGTGTAGTTCCCAGTAATGCTTTTTGTGCGTCACTTCCTTGTGTATTTACCACTTGGATAAACTGGTCACAATCCAGCATGTCGGCCAGTCTTGTGTGGGTCTGTATGGAGTTGGTCGTACTGAAGGTAAATTTCAGTTTGTCAGAGTTTCCTTTTTTGGTTGTAATGATGATGACGCCATTGGAGGCACGTGAACCATAGATGGCAGTAGAGGAAGCATCCTTCAGGATGGTCATGCTTTCAATATCGTTCGGGTTGATGAGGCTTAGGAAGTTTCCACTGTTTCCACTGATTCCTCCTTGTTCCAAGGGCACTCCATCCAATACGATAAGCGGGTCGTTGCTGGCGTTCAGTGAGGCACCTCCACGGACACGAATGGTGCTTCCAGCCGTAGGAGAACCACTGTTGGACATAATCTGCACACCTGAAATCTTACCATTGATTAATTGTTCAGGAGAACTGACCAGACCGGTGTTGAAGTCTTCGCTGGACACATTCGTCACCGATCCGGTTAAATCGCTTTTCCGTTGCGTTCCGTATCCGATGACCACGACGTCACTCAGCATCTGCGTATCCGATTGAAGTTGTACGTTCAATGTCTTTCCGTGGATGGTCAGGGTTTGTGACAAATAGCCGATATAAGAAAATTGTAGTTGGTTTTTTCCGGAGGGTACTTCCAGTGAATAATTTCCGTCGAAATCGGTGATGGTTCCGATGGTTGTTCCCGTCACCACCACATTGACACCAATAAGTGGTTCCTTGTTTTCATCAATTACCTGTCCGGTTACAATTTTGCTTCCGCCTTGCCAGGCGAGCACAGGACTTGTATTCCCGATGCATGTGATACACAGCAATATGAGGAATACTTTCAATAGATTTAAGATTTTGTCTTTCATAAAAGTATTCTTTAAAGATTTGTTTGCTGCAAATGTACATAAGGCTCCCTGAGGGCAGGGAAACATATTGGACATATCAGGATAAAATTTGGACAGGTGCTGTAAAATGTTGATTTATAGCACTTAATCATATTGCTTTGGAGTGCATCCAAAGGTTGCTTGGAAACATTTGGAGAAGTAAGATGGGTTGGAATACCCCACCATATACATGACTTCAGCAATGGTAAATTTCTTTTGTTTAAGCAACATGGCGGCCTTTTTCATCCGGATGGACTTGATATATTCTACAGGGCTCATACCGGTAAGCTGTTTTACTTTTCGGTAGATTTGTTTGCTGCCGCTGCCCGACAGGTTGCATAGGGTATTGACATTTAAGTCTGAATCTGAAATATGGTCTTCTATTAGTTGGGTGATGGTCATCAGGAACTTCTCGTCCTGTGACACCAGATTCTCTTCTTCTTTAGGAGTGGTGATGTGGCTGATTCGGGCCTGGCTCTCATAGAACGTCTTGCTGCGTAGCATTTGGGCGACCTTGTTGCGCAGCAATTCCGCTTCAAACGGTTTGGAGATAAAAGCGTCGATGTTCGATTTCAGGCTGCGGTTCTTGGTTTGCGGGTCGTCTTTTGCGGTAAGCATCAGGATGGGAATGGCAAAAGTAGACGCTTGTTTCTTTAAGAGCCGACTCATCTCCATACCGTCCATTACGGGCATCATGTAGTCAGAGATAATCAGGCTGGGACTGTATTTTTCGGCCAGATTCAAACCTTCCTTCCCGTTTGAAGCGGTCAGGAAACGGTAGCTTTCTCCTAGTATCTGCGGAATCAGTTCGTGCATGTCTTGGTTGTCGTCTACCACAAGGATAAGCGGGTGGTCTGTTCCTGGAGTGACGGAACTCGGAGAGGATGGTACATTTTGTATGTGTGTTTCATGCTGCAAATCCTCATCTATCGGGAAAGTGAGGACAAACCGGGTACCTTTTCCTTCTTGTGAGGTCACATTGATGGTGCCATGGTGTACCTCCGTATAGTTTTTTACGAGGTAAAGTCCGATGCCGGTTCCTTCGTGTGTCTTTTGGGTACGTGGAGACTGGAAAAAACGTTGGAAAATGTAGGGTAATTCATTCGAGGGAATACCGATACCTGTATCTTCGAAAGTGATGCATACCTCTTTCGTAGAGGAGGAATAAGTAAGATCGAGCTGGATTTTTCCTCCTTCTGGCGTATATTTGACTGCGTTGGACAGTAAATTCCGAAAAATGGAATCCATCTTTATGGCGTCTACATCCATATACAACGATTCGGTATTGCTGTGGAATTCCCATTGATGGGCATGTGCCACCAGGTCTGCTTCCTGAAAGTAAGAATAGATTTTGCGCAGCAAGGATACCAGTTCCATTCGTGACAAGATGAAGAGAGTGTTCTGTGCGTTGTCTATTCGGTTGAACTCAAGCAACTTGTGAATCATCTCGTTCAGTAGAAGGGCATTCCGGTAGGCGATGTCTATCATGGACTTTTGGGGGCCTTCGTGTGTATCTATCCGCAGTTTGCTCAGAGGAGAAACAATCATGCTGACAGGCGTTTTCAGGTCGTGTGAAATGTTGGACAGGAAATTCATCTTCTGCTGCGACTGTTTCAAAATCTGTTCCTTTTCCATTTTTTCCAACCGTAAACGGCTTTTGACGCGGAAGAAGTTGATAATCCACAGAATAAGGGCAAGCGTGAGGATGAGGTAACAGAGTTTGGCGTAGATGGTATAGTACCATGGCGGAAGAATGGTCAGTGTGAACAAAGGCTGTGCATTGTTCGTATCTTCTGCTTTGCAGATGAAAAGCTGATAAGTGCCGTGCTCCAGGTTGTTGTAGGTAATTTGGTTACTGTGAGCGGGCAGGTTGTGCCATGTCTCATCTACCCCTTCCAGTTTGTAGACAAAAGAAGTTTGTCCGCTCCGGGTATAGGGGAAATCGGAAAAGGAGAATACAAAGTTGTTTTGTGTGTGCGTAACCTCCGCTTTCTTGCAGTAGCGCACGCTTTGGTCACAGGTGAAAGGTTTTCCATTGACGGTGATACGAGTCAGTAGGATTTGGACAGGCTGTTCTTTCTCATGGATGATGGCAGGCTGACATTCACCGATTCCGTCATTCCCTCCCAGCAGGATGGTGTGATGCTGTGAGTCATAGTACACGTGAGTGAAGAGCTGTTCAGCAAGTTGTAAGTGATGAATGTCGTGGGTTGATTTTTCTACTGTCCATATTCCTTGTGTAGTGGAAATCCATATATAGCCTTCAGCTTCTGCCATGGACAGAATCTGCAGATTGGACGAGTCTGTGAGCTTGATGGCTTGATGTCGTTCCAACCGAGGGTCAATGCAGTACACCATATTGTGGCTCCCGGCCCAGATGAATCCGGCTTGGTCACACAGAATGAAACTGGGAATCACCTGTTGGTCCGTAGAAAGGGTGTACGAGGTGATATGTCCGTCATTGATGTGCAGTTTTTGTATCTCGTGATTGTATGGCAATATCCAGATATTCCCTATACTGTCGGGCACAATCTGGCTGACGAACATACTTTTGAGTCCGTCTTTGGTCGTGTAGTTTTCGTCGGCAAGGTATAAGTCTCCTTTGCTGTGTATCAGTTTTTGCTTGTCCACCCTGAATATACCTCCCAGGCAGGTACCTATCCATAATTGTCCTTTAGCATCTTCCAGTATGGAATAAGCCCAGTTGGCATTGTAGGTATGTGTACTGTCGGTGATATGGTAATGAATAAACTGCTGGTTCTGTGGGTTGTAGCATTCGATACTTCCGTCTGTTGCAATCCATACGTCGTGTTCTCTGTCTTCATAAATGTGGCGGATACGATTGTGTGAAATGGGGAAATCTTTCTTTCCCATTTTATACCACCGGGCTGCAGCGGGGCTGGGAGGTACCAGAATCAGTCCGTCGCTGCCTCCTAACCATCGGTTGCCTTTTGAATCGTTCAGGATAGAATAAAATTGGTTGCCCTCCCGGCTGTCACAGATTTGCCATACCGACGTGAATTTGTACAGTTTGTTGCTTTGGGCGATGGAAACACCGTTGTCACTGCCAATCCATACGTTGTGGTTTTTGTCGGTGAAGATACACCATACAATGTTATTGGTCAATGAATGAGAGTCTCTGGAGTCATGCAGAATGTGAGTGGTATGCGATTGTGGATAGTTGTACACGAAGAGTCCGTTGTCTGTACCGATAAGAAGATGATGGTCGGAATCAAAGTTAAGTGATTTTACGGAATTGTGTTGAAACGTGTCAATGGCACGCCCCTTTTCGTTGGTTAAGTCATAACGGATGAGATTGCCTTCCATACCAATCCATACGCAGTGGGTCAATGTATCTTCCAGAAGTGCATTGATGAACTGGTTTTTATGGGTCTGGTCGTGTGGAAGCTCGATGTGCCGAAAAAACTTCTCCCCTTTGGATAGAGAGCAGAGACCATCGTAGGTACCTACCAAAAGTCGTCCGTCTGTGAGTTGTAACAGAGAGTAGATGGCGGCGTGAGGTAATCCATGTGTCTCGGGCGTATAGGCTTGTTGCGTATGTTGGTCTAGATGAAAACTGTATAAACCATGCAGGGTTCCTATCCACAGGGTCCTTCCGGTAAGCAGCAAGCAACGGGTGTCGTTGGGAAACCGGATGGGAAGTGGGGTATAACGGTCCGTTTGGTAATCATAGCATAAAATGCCGTTGTCAGTAGCCAGATAGAAAAAATGGCCGTCTTGCACCTCGTCGTATATGCGTACGTTGCTTTCCTGACCGTACATGTAATGGGTTTGGAAAGTATATCCGTCAAAGCTGAGTAGTCCGGAATTGGTCCCCATCCAGATAAGGCCGCTCGAATCTTGCCAAATGGCGTTGACTACAGAAGCATCCGTATTGGTATGTAATTGCGTCAATTGCGAATAAGATATGGTTTGTGCCTGGAAAATCCCGGACAAGAATAAGGTCAGCAGTAGGAGGATAAAACGCATATTTTCATGTAATTATTTCAGGGATGTGACTACAAAGATAGTTCCTTTATCTATAAATACAAATTTTATGGGTAAAGAAACATATTGGGAGTTGTTGTTTTTCTTAATGCCTTTTAAATCGGAGGTTGAAGTTCTTAATCTATGTTATAAAACATGCGTAAACGTGCACAATACTTGCATAATTCCAGAAAGTCCGTACCTTTGCATCGTGTTTTTCATAGTATTAGATTTAAGGTTAACAAAGGTTGGAGTTCAGCGGAACTCCTTTTTTTATGCCTTTATCTGAACGACAGGAAAAACGACAGCTTGTATAGACTCTTATTAAGATACAGAAGAATGGCCGAACTTTCACCCGAAACGCTACAGTTTATCCGTGCACATCGTACAGAGGATGTGCGTACCTTGGCCTTGCAGGCCCGTAAATATCCGCAGGTAGATATGGCGGCGGCTGTGGTGCAGATTGCCGGCTGGCAGATTGCCGAGAAGAAAGTGCCCCTTTGGGCGCAGACCGAGGGCATCCGGTATCCGGCCCACCTGTCTATGGAACAGTGCTCTTCGGAAATCACGGCTCGCTACAAGGCTTCGTGGCTGAAAGGCGATACGATGGCCGATTTGACGGGCGGACTGGGGGTAGACTGTTCTTTCCTGGCACGAAACTTCCGGAAAGTGGATTATGTGGAGCGGCAGGAAGTGCTCTGTGAACTGGCCCGCCACAATTTTCCGTTGCTCGGTTTGCCGCAGGTCACGGTGCATGAGGCGGATGGAGTGGATTATTTGCGACAGATGGAACCGGTGGACTGCCTGTTTCTGGACCCGGCCCGTCGTGACAGTCAGGGAGGAAAGACCGTAGCCATTGCCGATTGTGAACCGGATGTGCAGAAACTGGAGCCGTTGCTGGTAGAGAAAGGACGCACGGTGGTGGTGAAACTTTCGCCCATGCTCGACATTTTTTCTTCGCTGCGGGAGTTGAAATACATCCGTCAGATTCACGTAGTAGCTGTGAATAACGAGTGCAAAGAGTTGCTCGTAGTACTCCAAAAACCGGAAAAATCGGCTTCAGAAGCCTCAGAAGAGGTGTGGATAAGTTGTGAACAGGCTGTTAATAACTTTTTGACGGAACCGTTTGTCTTCACTTATGCACAGGAGAAAGAAGCCCGTTGTCCGCTGGCGGAAGAAGTGGGGAATTACCTTTATGAACCGGGGGCAGCCTTGTTGAAAGCAGGACCTTACCGCCTGTTGGGAGCGCGTTTCGGTCTCCAGAAACTGCATGTGAACAGTCATTTGTATACGTCGGAGACGTTGGTCGACTTTCCGGGACGCCGTTTCCGGGTGCTGGAAGTGTCTGGTTTCGGGAAGAAGGAACTGAAACAGTTGCTGCAAGGAGTGGACAAGGCCAACCTGACGGTACGTAATTTCCCGGCGTCGGTGGCGGAACTCCGGAAAAAATGGAAATTGAAGGAAGGCGGCGACGTGTATCTTTTTGCCACTACCTTGGAAGGCGACCGACACGTGGTCATCAAATGCGTCAAGGCATAGGCCTCTACTCGAAAATTGTCAAAAAATCATACAGCGGGTGTCTAATTTTTAGACACCCGTTTTTTATAGGCGTTTTATTGTTTGTTGATAATCAGCTATTTAAAAGATTGGCACGGACTTTGTATAGGATTTAGTGGAAAATAAAATTCCAAAATGAAAATATGAATCCTATAAAACGATAAAATTATGATTAAGATTGAAAACCTGACAAAAACGTTCCGTACCACGGAAGTAGAGACACTGGCACTGAATAAAGTAAGTTTGGAGGTAAGAGACAAGGAATTTGTAGCTATCATGGGACCTTCCGGATGCGGAAAGTCTACCTTATTGAATATTATGGGGCTGCTGGACAATCCGACTTCGGGAAGCTATTTCCTCGACGGAAAGGAAGTGGGCAGCCTGAAAGAAAAAGACCGTACCAATGTGCGCAAGGGAAACATCGGTTTCGTGTTCCAGAGCTTCAACCTGATTGACGAGTTGAACGTGTTTGAGAACATCGAACTTCCGTTGACGTACCTGAAGGTGCCTTCTGAAGAACGGAAACGCCGGGTGAATGAAATCATGCAGCGGATGAACATCAGCCACCGTGCAAAGCACTATCCGCAACAGCTCTCCGGTGGTCAGCAACAGCGTGTGGCCATTGCCCGTGCCGTGGTTTCCGGACCGAAGATTATCCTGGCCGACGAGCCGACCGGTAACTTGGACTCCAAGAACGGACAGGAAGTGATGGAACTGCTGACCGAACTGAATAAGGAAGGAACCACCATTGTGATGGTGACACACAGCCAGCGTGACGCAGGTTTTGCCGGACGTGTCATCAACCTGTTCGATGGCCAGATTGTGGCTTCTATTGCGGAAATGTAAAAACGGTGCTTTATGAAACGTGCATTGAAAGGACTGTTTCGAAAAGGAGAGGCCAATGTGGTCAAGATTGTCTGCCTGAGCGTGGGACTGGCCATCGGCCTGGTCATGCTGGCGGAGGTCATTTTCGAACGGTCGTATGATAATTTTCTGCCGGGGTTGAAAGAAACCTACCGGGTGGAAGAACGCTACAAACAGAAAGGCGTCGACTGGAAGGAGTTCACGCAGACTCCCGGTGCCATCGGACCGGGGTTGCAGCGCTATTGCCCGGCGGTGGAGGTGGCCACCCGTTTTACGGGGATTGGGTCGATGACGCTGACGACGGAAGACCATAAAGAACTGGATGGGCAGGCTTATTTCTGCGATAGTACCTTCTTCCGGGTCTTCCCGCGGAAACTGCTGATGGGCGAGGAGCCTTATACGGGGTTGGAAAAGGCCAACAATGCGTATATCTCTTCCAAACTGCTGGAGGTGGCAGGCGAACAGATTATCGGGAAAACCTTGTCGTGGAAACAATACCCTGAGTTCCATGTGACCGTGGTCGGGGTGTTCGAGGCTTTTCCCGAGAATACCCATCTGCCACAGATGGATGTGCTCATTGCCCTGCCGACCATCGGGCAGGTGTCTTACGATGGAACGAACAACTGGCTGGGAAATGACCGTTACAAGACCTATGTCCGTCTGCGGAAAGGGAGCACTCCAGATGACTTGAAGGAAGGTATGGACCGCATGCTGGAAGCGAATCATGTGACGGAGGCAATGGAGCGTGCGGGAAATGAGTATGATCTTACTCTCCGCCCCGTAGCCGAAATATTCACTTCGTCCGATTACAACCGCATCATGAACATCGTGTTTCTGAGTTTTGCGATTATCATGTTGCTGGTAGCTGTACTGAACTATATCCTGCTGGTGGTTTCGTCCATGGTGAGCCGTGCCAAGGCCATTGCCACTTACCGTTGCTACGGGGCCGGGAGCGGCGACATTTACCGGATGATTCTTTCCGAGTCGTTGCTGCACGGACTGATCAGTCTGGCTCTGGCCGTATTGATTATTTTCGGCTTGCAGGATTTCCTGCAAGAACAGGTCGGACACAGTCTGGAGTCACTTTTCCCCTTGTCTACCGTATGGGTCTGTCTGGCAGTGACGGCCGGAGTGATTCTGCTTTGCGGAGTGATGCCGGGGTATCTCTATACCCGTATTCCGGTGACCTACGCTTATCGCCGCTACACGGAAAACAAGCGGAGGTGGAAACTGGGACTGCTGTGCTTGCAGTTCGCGTTGACCACATTCTTTGTCTGCCTGCTGACGGTCATCGGCCTGGAGTATAACACCTTGATGAATTTCAACCCCGGATTTGAATACCGGAACACCTTGTATGCCGACCTGTCGGGCAGCAAGATGGTGGAACGGGAACGCTGTGTGCAGGAACTGAAAAAACTGCCGGAGGTAAAGGCGGTTACCTGGGGCTACCAGCTCCTGTCGGATCATTGCAGTGGAAACAATGTGTACAATCCGGAAACAGGAGAAGAATACATGAACATTGCCGACATGTATTATGTAGGTCCCGATTATCACAAGGCTTTCCGGATTCCGGTCATCGAAGGAAATGTGTTTACCCCTACGCTGACAGATTCCTTGTCGCAGCAGGTGATGGTGAGCCGTCAGTTCGTGGAACGCATGAAAACACTGGCCGGATGGACAGGTTCCCCTATTGGGAAGTCGGTATATATTACCTCACATTCGGATAACGGAGTTGTGGCCATTGTTTGCGGGGTGTACGAAGAAATTCATTTGGGCTCTCAGGTTTTGGAAGAGCATGACGAGCGTCCTACGGTGATGTTCTATCGAAATAGACCTTCGGGTTATTTATATGTAGCGTTGAACCGGATGTCGCCCGAGGCCATGAAGCAAGTGCAGCAGGTGGTCGACCGAACGGTTGCTTCCCAGCAGCTGAAGGTGTACAGCCTGTCGCTGGAGATAGGAAACCTGTACAATGCCGTGTTGCACGTACGCAACAGCGTACTCTTTGCAGGCTTGTGTATTCTGATTATTGCCCTGACAGGACTGGTGGCCTATGTGCGCGACGAAGTGTCACGCCGCCGGGCGGAAATCGCCATCCGCATCATCCACGGGGCTTCGATGGCCGACGTGCAGAAAATCTTCCTGCTCGATTTGCTGAAGATTGCCCTTCCGGCTGTGGTGATTGGGGCCTTGTGTGCCTGGAAAGTCGGCGAACAGCTCTTGCAACTGTTTGCGGTGAAAATCGACCTCACCTGGTACCTGTTTGCCGGATGTATGCTGCTTGTCTGCGTGATTGTCTGGCTGGTGGCCTTCGGACTGGTGTGGAAAGCTGCCCGGGCCAATCCCATGGAGAATTTAAGAACAGAATGATAATATGAAGTAAAAAATAATTGGAGGTAAAGACTTATGAAATTTGGAATGAATATACTTACATTGGCCTATGCCATGGCATGTTTCAGCTGTATGGGAACTGCCCATACCGTTCAACCGAGTCAGAACTATCAGACGGAACGTCGTACCATCGGGAATATACAGGAAGTGTCTACGCTCTCTTCCATCGATGTGGTGTATCACCAGACTTCCGGCCAGCCGTATGCGGAAATTTATGCATCCGACAATGTGATGCCCTACGTGGTGCTGAAGGAATCGAAAGGTGCGCTGAGCGTGTATTATCAGGATGGAACCAGTATCCAGGGAGAGAACCGTTGCCGGGTAGATGTATATGCGCCGTCTGTCAGTCGCTTTACGACGATGGCTTCCGGCGATATCGCCATTCCTAAAGGACTGCGTACGGAAGGAAGCATCCGTTTCCAGACGAATGCCAGCGGTGACATTGAATGTCCCACGGTGCAGTGCGGCAGTTTCGAGGCCGATATCAATGCCAGTGGAGACGTGGAAGTGCAGGAAGTCAACTGCAGGAAGTTGCAGGCTCGCATCAATGCCAGCGGCGATATGAAAATCAATAAAGCGGTGTGCCGCGATGCTGCCTTGGCGGTCAATGCGTCCGGCGATTTCATCCTCTCCAATCTGCAGTGCCAGGAAACTTTGGAAGGTACGGTCAACGGCAGTGGCGATATGTTGGTATCGGGCCGTTGCCTGAAGGCCGTGCTTCGTGACAACGCTTCCGGTGATTTGGATGCCGGCAGCCTGAAGGCCGAGGAGGTGGATGCAGCCGTCCATGGTTCCGGCGATTTGTCTTGCCGGGCCTCCCAAAAACTTACGGCACAATCCTATGGCAGTGGCAACTTGGTGTATGCCGGTAACCCTTCGCAAGTGACAAAAGAAGGAAAGCACATTTATAAAAAATAAAATATAGAAAATCTCTTTTAAAGTTAAGTGGGGTGAAAGGTCCGTGAGGTCCTTTCACCTTTTTTGTGGGGCAGTCCGGACTCTTTAGCAGGAGGCTGTAAGGTTTCCCCGGGCAACCTTGTAGCAGGGAGATGAGAATGCAAGGGGGATGAGCTGAGAACCCCTTTCCTCGTTTTAGGTTTTCCGAGGCGGAAACGTAGGTTTTCCTTATGTGAAACGTAGGTTTCCCCCGTGAGAAACGTACGTTTTCCACAAGGGAAACATAAAAAACTTCGGGACGGAAGCGGATAGGTGTCGGGAGGTTTTCTCATCTGGAGCGTTTTGCTACATATTTCCTATTTTTTGGAAGGATTGTTCTATTTGAATCGGTGGTAATATCCTATTTTTGTACATCTTAAAAATAATATCGATGAAAAATGTATGGTTATTGCTCGCCCTTTGGGGAGCGTTTGCAGTGCAGCTGCATGCACAATGGAAAATGGTGGATGGAAAAATCCGTACGCAATGGGCCGAACAGGTGACGCCCGAGAATGTGTGGCCGGAATATCCGCGTCCCATTATGGAACGGGAAGACTGGAAAAACCTGAATGGACTGTGGGATTATGCCATTGTAGAGAGAGGCAAACATGTGCCTGCTACATTCGACGGGCAAATTCTGGTGCCTTTTGCCGCAGAGTCTGCCTTGTCGGGAGTGGGCAAGACGGTCGGTGCGGAAAAGGAATTGATTTATCGCCGTTCGTTCGACATTCCTTCTTCGTGGAAAGGCAAAAAGGTGCTCCTGCACTTTGGTGCGGTCGACTGGAAAACGGATGTGTGGGTGAACGAGGTGAAAGTGGGCAGTCACACCGGAGGATTTACTCCTTTCTCTTTCGACATTACGGAAGCCTTGCAGGGAGGAAAGAATACGGTCATGGTGAGAGTCTGGGATCCGACCGACCAAGGCTATCAGCCGCGGGGAAAGCAAGTGTCCCGTCCCGAAGGAATCTGGTACACTCCTGTCACCGGAATCTGGCAGACGGTCTGGCTGGAACCTGTCAGTGAATCTTATATTCAAGACCTGCGTATCACACCGGATATCGACCGTTCGCTGCTCTTTGTGCAGGCGGCGGTGAATGAAGCCCCGGCAAAAGGACAGGTAGAGGTGAAGGTTTTTGACGGACAGGAACTGGTGGCACAGGGAAAGAGCCTCAGTGGCGAGTGTGTACAGATTGAAATGCCCGAGAAGGTCAAGCTGTGGTCGCCGGACAGTCCTTTCCTTTATACGTTGAAGGTGTCCTTGAAACAGGGTGGAAAGGTGAAAGATGAGGTAGCCAGCTATGCCGCCATGCGGAAATATTCTTCCCGGCGTGATGCGAACGGGATTGTGCGGCTGGAACTGAACAACCGACCGTTGTTCCAGTTCGGTCCGCTGGACCAGGGCTGGTGGCCGGACGGACTGTATACCGCTCCTTCGGATGAGGCTTTGCGCTATGACATCCAGAAGACAAAAGATTTTGGTTTCAATATGATTCGTAAGCACATCAAGGTAGAGCCTGCCCGCTGGTATACCTACTGCGACCAGATGGGAATCATCGTATGGCAGGATATGCCCAGCGGCGACCGTAATCCAGAATGGCAGAACCGGAAATATTTTGAAGGCACGGAAATGAAGCGGAGTGCCGAATCGGAAGCCTGCTACCGGAAAGAATGGAAAGAAATCATGGATGCCTTGTACTCCTATCCGTGTATCGCTACCTGGATTCCTTTCAACGAAGCTTGGGGGCAGTTTAAGACGCCGGAGATTGTGGAATGGACGAAGCAATACGACCCGACCCGCCTGGTCAATCCGGCCAGCGGAGGAAACCACTACACCTGCGGTGACATGCTGGATTTGCACAATTATCCGGCTCCGGAGCTGTACTTGTATGATGCGCAGCGGGCTACGGTGCTGGGAGAGTATGGAGGTATTGGCTGGGTAGTGCCGGGCCATATCTGGGAACCCGACCGCAACTGGGGCTATATCCAGTTCAATTCTTCCAAGGAAGTGACCGACGAATATGTGAAATACGCGGAACAACTGTACAACTTGATTCCGAGAGGCTTCTCGGCTGCCGTGTACACCCAGACCACGGATGTGGAGGTAGAGGTAAACGGACTGATGACCTACGACCGTAAAGTCATCAAAGTGGACGAAAAGCGGGTCAATGCCGTCAACCGTAAGCTCTGCGGGGCGTTGCGTGAAAAATAGAGGCGGTAAATAAAAAAAATGTACCTTTGTCATTATGAGGAGGAAACAAGCTGTTTTATATGGTATATTGACCGCATTATTGTTCTTTTGTGGATTGGAAGGGGCGTTCCCGGCTCCTTCCTCCTATTATTTCCGGACATTAGGCATCAACGACGGGCTTTCACAGAGTACCGTGAATGCCATCTTGCAAGACCGCCGCGGCTTCATGTGGTTGGGAACGAAAGACGGGTTGAACCTGTACGACGGAGAGTTCCGGGTGTTCCAGAAGGAGAACTCTTCATTGGGCAATAATTTTATTACGGCATTGTGCGAGGACCGCGAGGGATGTATATGGGTCGGTACCGATGCCGGAGTCTATATTTACCAGCCGGTGCGGGAAACGTTCCTGCGCTTGGACGAGGTGACGGCATCGGGAGATGAAAATATTACCCGTTCGGTCACGTGGATTACCCTCGATGCGCACGGAAATGTCTGGATTTCGGCCGACAATCAGGGATTGTTCTGCTACGAGAAACAGAAAAAGCACCTGAAGCGATGCATTGCCTGTGGGGAGCCGGGAACCGCCAACGTGACGCATTTCTGGTTTGAAGGCGGCAAGCTGTGGGTGGGCCGTTATGAAGACAACCTGTACTATTCGGAAGATTACGTCTCTTTTCAGGCATTCCGGGATGCAGATGGAAAAGAAGATTTCAAAGGGATGGTCATCAATTCCTGCACGAAGGGACTGCATAATAATCTGTATGTAGGTTCTTCCAAGGGGTTGATGGAGATAAACCTGACGACTCGTAAGGTCCGGAAACTGCTGGACGAATATGTGCGCAGCATTTGTTTCCGGTCGGATACGGACTTGTGGGTCGGTACGGAACAGGGATTGTTTATCTACGAGGTGACCACCGATAAATATGTACATCTGACCGTGCCGGAGACGGATGAGCGGTATGCACTTTCCGACAATGCCATTTACAGCGTGTGTAAAGACCGTGAAGGAGGCATGTGGGTAGGCTCCTATTTTGGCGGAGTGAATTACTATCCGTATCCGTACACGTATTTTGAGAAATACTATCCGCGGGAGAACCTGCGCTACATGGGACGACGGGTACGGGAGTTTTGTGCGGGGGACGATGGCACTTTGTGGATAGGTACGGAAGACAAGGGCTTGTTTCATTTCAATCCTTCCAAGGGGGAGATTGTTCCTTTTTCTCATCCGGAACTGGGACATAACATACATGGCTTGTGCCTGGATGGGAACACCTTATGGGTGGGAACCTTTGCCAACGGACTGAGCCGTATAGATTTGCGTACAAAGTCGCTGACGCATTACAGCAGGGGAAGTGCCCCCACTACGTTGAACTCCGACAATGTCTTCTCGATATGCAAGGCCAGTACAGGGGATATCTGGATTGGAACGACCTCTGGCCTGCTCCGCTATAACCGTGCGACCGATGATTTCCTGCGGATTGAGGAGCTGGAGAACGTGTTTGTGTACGATATTCTGGAAGACAGTCAGGGCAGATTATGGATGGCCACCTATTCCGACGGGGTTTTTTGCTATGATTTGCCCCGCAAGCACTGGAAACAGTATCAATGGGTGCCGGGAGATACCGCTTCCTTGCCTTATAACAAGGTTATCAGTATCTTTGAGGACAGCCATAAGCGGCTGTGGTTCATGACGCAGGGGGCCGGCTTTTGCCGTTTCTGTCCGGAGACGGACAACTTTGTCCGTTATGACATGTCGCAAGGTTTCCCCAGCAACATCGTGTATAGGATGGTGGAAGACAACGACGGAAAGTTGTGGCTGAGCACAAACAAGGGGTTGGTGGCTTTCCAGCCCGAAACGGGTAGCAAGCATGTCTATACAACGGCCAACGGGCTGCTGAGCAACCAGTTTAATTATCAGTCTGGATTGAAGGGCCGCGACGGTGCCATCTACATGGGAAGCGTAGACGGGTTTATCGTCTTTCATCCGTCCGAATTTGGAGAGAACAAACAGGTCTCTCCGGTGGTGCTGACCGACTTTTTCTTGTGGAACAAGCGTTTGCCGGTAGGTGAAAAGTCGTCTCCTCTTGCCAAGAGCATTACGTATTCGGACGTGATTGACCTGAATGCCGGGCAGAATTCGTTTTCGTTGAGGGCATCGGTATTGAGTTATCAGGCTCCCTTGTCGAACGTGGTGAGGTATAAGTTGGAGGGCTTCGACAAGGAATGGTACACCTTGGAAGGGGGAAACTCAAAAATAAGTTACTCGAATTTGCCTTATGGCACTTATACCCTGCGGGTGAAAGGTGCCAACAGCGACGGTGTGTGGAATCCTCAGGAGCGTATCTTGAAGATACAGGTACATCCTCCTTTCTATCTGTCGTGGGTAGCCTATGTCATTTACGGGGTATTGCTCGTCGGATGGGTGTTGCTGACTGTCTATTATTTTTACCGGCGGAACCAGCGCAAGCATGTGCGGGCGATGGAAATCTTGAAGTATGAGAAAGAGCGTGAGCTGTATACGGCAAAGATTGATTTCTTCACCAATGTGGCTCATGAGATACGTACTCCCTTGACCCTGATAAAAAGCCCTTTGGAAAATGTGTTGTCTTCCTCACACCTGGATGAAAGTGTGAAGGATGATTTGGAGATTATGGACCTGAACACCAACCGTCTGCTGGATTTGGTCAACCAGTTGCTTGATTTCCGCAAGACGGAGACAAATGGTTTCAAGCTGAACTTCATGGATTATGACCTGTCGGGCTTGTTGCAGAAGATGTATAAACGCTTTACACCCTTGGCGCGCGGGAAGAACCTGAAGTTTCTTCTTGACATGCCGGCAGACCTGCATGCTTCGGTCGATAAAGAAGGGTTTACGAAGATTGTCAGCAACCTGTTTACCAATGCCATCAAATACGGTGCCACTTATATTCAGGTGAAACTGCAGGTGGAGGAAGGCCAGGACTGGTTACGGTTGTCGGTGGAAAATGATGGCCCGGTGGTTCCCCTGAATGAGCGGGAAGAGATTTTTAAGCCCTTCAAGCAATATCGGGAGGGCAATGCACAAGTGCAAGGCACGGGAATCGGGCTGGCACTGGCCCGTTCCTTGGCCGAATTGCATGGTGGAAAATTGTGGATGGATAAGGAGCTGGACTGCAACCGGTTCGTGCTTCAGCTTCCTTTACGGCATGCGCAGGCCTTGAGTCTGCCTGAGGCGGAAGGGGAAGAGGAAAAGATGCCTGTACCTGCATCGGAAGAAATGCAGCCGCCTGCACAACCCGACACTTTCTGCTATACTTTACTGGTGGTGGAAGACAATGCCGAGATGCGCAGGTTTTTGCAGAAGCAGCTCTCGGATACCTATAAAGTGCTGACGGCTGCCAACGGGGTGGAGGCTTTGAAGGTACTGAAGGAGGCCATCGTGAATCTGGTACTTTCGGATGTGATGATGCCGGAGATGGATGGAATGGAATTGTGCAATGTCATCAAGTCCGATTTGGATTACAGTCACATTCCGGTGGTACTCTTGACGGCCAAGACTACCCTGCAATCGAAGATTGAAGGCATGCAGATGGGAGCGGATGCCTACGTGGACAAACCTTTTTCCATGGAATTTCTCCGGGCCTGTATTCAGAACTTGCTGAAGAATCGCGAACAGCTGCAGGCAGCTTTCATGCATGCGCCTTTTGTACAGACAAACAGCATGGCCATCACCAAAGCCGACGAGGAATTCCTGAAAAAAATGAATGAGGTGGTGCAGGCCAATATGCAGAATCCGGAATTCAGTTTGCTGGACATGGCCGACCAGCTTTGCATGAGCCGTTCCAGTCTGAACCGCAAGATAAAAGGCATCCTGAATGTCACGCCGAATGATTACATCCGCATTGAGCGTTTGAAGAAAGCGGCCCAGCTTTTGAAGGAAGGCAACTGCAAGATTAACGAGGTGTGCTACATGGTTGGCTTTAATACTCCTTCTTATTTTGCCAAATGTTTCCAGAAGCAGTTTGGTATGCTGCCCAAAGAGTTCCTGAGTGAAAAATAAGGTGGTAGGGCAGGAATTCGGGCATTTTGATTGAATTGTGCTATGAACTGGCTGTATCGTGGGATAGTTTTTGGAGGAAGGAGCTTACCTTTGTGTGGAATCAAAAAGTACACGTATATACTTTAAATTTAAGATACAAATGAAAATCAAGTGTTTATTCTTGGGGCTCGTTCTTTCATCCAGCCTGTATGCGGCTGACAAGTATTCCAATCCGGTGATTGATTACAGTCTGCCCGACCCTTCCATTATCAAAGGGGATGACGGTTATTTCTATCTTTATGCCACGGAGGATATCCGTAATCTACCGATTCACCGTTCCCGGGATTTGGTGAACTGGGAATTCGTGGGGACTGCGTTTACTGATGCCACGCGTCCTGATTTTGAACCTGACGGAGGGCTTTGGGCGCCCGACATCAACAAGATAGGCAATCAATATGTGTTGTATTACTCGATGTCTGTCTGGGGAGGAGAGTGGACTTGCGGCATTGGTTGTGCGGTAGCCGACCGTCCGGAGGGACCGTTCAAGGACTGCGGCATGATGTTTCGGAGCAATGGCATGAAGGTGCAAAACTGCATCGATCCGTTTTACATAGAGGAAGACGGACAGAAATATTTGTTCTTTGGAAGTTTCAGCGGTATTTATGCGGTGGAACTGCGCGAAGACGGTTTGGCGGTGAAGGAGGGGGCAGCCCCGAAGCAGGTGGCAGGAACCGCTTACGAAGGAACTTATATTCACAAACGCGACGGGTATTACTATCTTTTCGCTTCGGTTGGAAGCTGCTGTGAAGGATTGAAGAGCACTTATACGACGGTGGTGGGACGGTCTGCAAACTTGCTGGGCCCTTATGAGAACAGAAAGGGAGAAGGCATGCTGGACAATCATCACGAGGTGCTCATTCATAAGAATGCGCAGTTTGTAGGAACCGGACACAATTCGGAAATCGTGACCGATGAGGCCGGGAACGACTGGATTCTGTATCATGCGGTGAGCGTGAAGCATCCCGACGGACGGGTCCTGATGCTCGATAAGGTCTCCTGGAAGGACGGATGGCCTGTGGTAGACGGGCAGAGTCCTTCTATTTCTGCGGAAAAACCATTTTTTAAGACTAAAGAATAATGCAATGAACCTAAGAAGATTATTATCAGTAATGGCTTTGGGGATGGGAGTATTGGGGGTACATGCCTTTGAGTATGGGCCGTCGAATGTGTCGGCTTCCATTGCCTTGAAAGTGCCGGGGAATAAGGCTGTGCAGTATCCGCTGACGTTAAATGCGTTGTCGGAGAGTGAGTTTGATTATCAGTTGTCAAGCCATCATAAGTTGCCCGTCCTCTTGTATCAGAATGTGACGGGAGAGGGACAGACGAAGCAGGTGCACGTATGGATTGTGGCCCTGGAGGATGTCTATTTTAATTTTAGCGAACAGCTCAAGTCGGATGCACGCCATGAAGACTGTCTGTTCTACATGCCGGGCTTCTGGTACCGGCGGAACTTGCGGTCGCCCAAAGAGGCCCCTTCCTTCCATACTTCAGACAGCTGGGTGGTGCGTGAAGACCGTTTGAGCACCCCGATGACGACGATTTTTGATGAGAAAAATAAGAAATCTCTTTCTGTGACTCGCCTGTCAGCCTTTGGAGAGGAAGCCCTGACTACACACAAGGAGGGAGAGGTGATTCTTTCAGGGAGAACTTCCATCGGTTATACGGGATTTGAGAATGTAGGGGGTACGGCAACACTGGCTTTCGGTTATCCTTATAAGGAGGCTCCTAAAACCTATATCCGTAAGCTGACGCTGGCTCCCTCGGTCGAGGCCTATCAGTTTCTGAAGAAAGGAGAGACTTTGACGCTGACCTGGGAAATTCACGAAACGGAGGCAACGGATTTCTCGGATTGTGTGAAGCAGGCCTGGGAATACAGCTATGATTTGTATAAGCCGGCTCCGGTGGAAACACCTTATACGACCGACTTTGTGAAAGAGGTGTTGAGTAATTTCTTTGTGGAGAGTTATGTGGACGATGCTGTCACGAAATACTATTCCGGGGTGGAATTGCAGACGGCCACCTGTGATAAACTGGATGTGGCCGAAGTGGGTTTTGTGGGCCGTACCTTATTGAATGCGTTTAATGCCTTGGAATATGGGGAAGAAAAGCAGCGTCCGGATTTGGTGGCCAATGCCAACCAGATTTTTGATTCTTATCTGGAGCATGGATTTTCTGCGGCTGGATTTTTCAACGAGGTAGTACATTTCAAGCGTAATTTTGTGGAAAGCATCCATAGCATCCGTCGTCAGTCGGAAGGCGTGTATGCGGTGTTGTATTATCTGGATTACGAAAAACGTCAGGGACGGAAACATCCGGAATGGGAAACACGTCTGAAGACCATGCTCGATGCCTTTTTGCGTCTGCAGCACTCCGACGGCAGCTTCCCGCGCAAGTTCAAGGATGATTTCTCTCTTGTGGATGCTTCCGGAGGAAGCACTCCGTCTGCCACTCTTCCATTGGTGATGGGGTATAAGTATTTTAAGGATAAACGTTATCTGGAAGCAGCGAAGCACTCTGTCGGCTATCTGGAAAAGGAACTGATTTCCAAGGCGGATTATTTTTCTTCGACATTGGATGCGAACTGTGAGGACAAGGAGGCTTCCTTGTATGCTTCTACGGCAGCTTACTATCTGGCCTTGGTGACCAAAGGAAAGGAACAGGCGCATTATGCCGAACTGGCAAGGGAGGCGGCTTATTTTGCTTTGTCGTGGTATTATACCTGGGACGTACCGTTCGCCAAAGGACAGATGTTGGGCGACCTGGGACTGAAAACACGCGGTTGGGGAAATGTGTCGGTGGAAAACAATCACATTGATGTGTTCGTTTTCGACTTTGCCGATGTGCTGCATTGGCTGGCGAAAGAATTCAATGAGCCTCGTTTCACTGCATTTTCGAATGTCATCAGTACGTCGATGCGGCAGCTGTTGCCCTACGAGGGCCATTTGTGTGGAATCGCCAAGAAAGGATTCTATCCCGAAGTGGTGCAGCATACCAACTGGGATTATGGAAAGAATGGAAAAGGGTATTACAATGATATCTTTGCGCCCGGATGGGTGGTCGCTTCTTTGTGGGAGCTGCTGTCACCGGGGCGTGCAGAGCGTTTTTTGGAATAGAATGACCGGAATTCTCCGGGATTTCCTTTGATGGAACAGGATGGCTTGCCGTGCAAGAAGTATTTCTTCACAGAAGCCATCCTGTGCGTTTATTCTCCTACGCTGAGTATTTCCACCACTTCCATCACGCCGTCGTATTCAGCGGCAAAGCCTTCGGTGGCACGCCCCTTTAGACGTACTTTCAGTTGGGCCGGTATGGCCGCATACGGAGGAGCTTCTGGAGAAAGAGCCGCCTTGTACCGGGTTTCCAGTGTGCCCGAAGGGTCACTGACCCAGTAGGCCGTGGTATCTCCGTCGATTGTGAAACTCTGGGCTTCGTGTCCCATCAGCAGTTGGCCATGTACTATCCGGATGGAGTCGGGGGATACGGCTTCCACGGAATTTTCACTGTTTTTCTGGGAGCCTGAGCCACAGGCGGCCAGCAGGCTGAGCCCCAAAAGGTAAATGATTTTTTTCATGATTCAAGTAGGTTGTTTAAGGGTTATTGTTGTGAAATAAGAAAAGCGGTGTAAGCTACATAGCATATCACCAGCAAGGCTCCTTCTATGCGGGTGATGGTCCGTTTTTTGAAGAACCAGCCCACCAGCCAGAAAAGGATGGAAGAGCCTACCAGCACTGCCATGTCGATGTTGTTGATATTACCCATGGGGAGAGGGGAGAGGGTGGCGCTGCATCCCAGCACGAAGAACACGTTGAACAGGTTGCTGCCAATCACGTTTCCGATGGCAATACCCGGATTCTTTTTCAAGGCTGCCGTGACGGAAGTCGCCAGTTCGGGCAGGGAGGTACCTCCGGCCACCAGTGTCAGGCCGATGATGGAATCGCTGACCCCCAAGGAGCGGGCAATGCCACTGGCTCCGTCCACAAAAAACTGTCCGCCGAAAATCAGTCCGGCCAGTCCTCCCAGAATATATACCGCCGATTTCCAGGCCGGCAGTTCCTTTACTTTCTGTACTTCGTCGTCCTCTTCATTCCCGTTGCGGGCAATGGCGAAAGTGTAGCGCATGAAAATCAGGAAAAAACCCAGCAACACCAGACCGTCTATCCGGCTGATGATATTCTGGCTTCCTCCGTCCAGCAGA
The DNA here is from genome assembly GCF_900128455.1 of Bacteroides mediterraneensis. GTDB lineage: Bacteria > Bacteroidota > Bacteroidia > Bacteroidales > Bacteroidaceae > Phocaeicola > Phocaeicola mediterraneensis. Next base: position 538,368 of record NZ_LT635783.1, read on the forward strand.
CAGTCGTTGGCAAAGCAGGTCAGTACCAGGGCCGAGAGGATGACCAGTGGAATTTCCTTGCTCAGGGTGCCTTGTCCCACCTGGATAGGAAGAACCAAGGCAGTACACCCGATAATCATCAGTACATTGAAGATGTTGCTTCCCACCACGTTGCCGATGGCCATTTCCGCGCTTCCCTGCAAGGCAGACAGTACACTGATGACCAGCTCGGGAGCGGAAGTGCCGAAGGCCACGATGGTCAGTCCGATGACCAGGTCGGAGATGCGGAAGCGTTTGGCTACGGAGGCTGCTCCGTCTGTCAGCCCATTGGCTCCCACCAGAATCAGGGCTAATCCGCCAAGTAATAATAGTAAATTCATCCACATAATTAGGTTCGTTTTTTATTTTCGTTTGTTGGTCGCAAATATAAGCAAGAATATGCAAAGACTGAAATTTGTCGTTTTAAATATAAGAGAAAGACAAGAGGGGGAAATGCATGATTTTCTTCCCTTTTTTGCACGAATAATTGTTGTATGTGATACACCAATTCTCTATCTTTGCACCAAACGTTAACATGTAAAGTATATGAGAAACAGAATCCTGTCTTTATTGTTCTTGCTTCCGTTCATCTCGGAATCGTTGTCTGCCGCCCTGGTGGATGAAAAAGATTATGTCGCGTATTTGTTCACTTATTTCACGGGAAACCACATCAGTGAAGAGGCGGTGTGTTATGGGGTAAGTATGGATGGATATACCTACTATGCCTTGAATCACAACAAACCGGTGATTGATTCGAAGGTAATCAGTTCTACGGGTGGTGTGCGTGACCCTCACATTCTGAGAGGGGAAGACGGCCAGACGTTTTACATGGTGGTGACCGACATGGTTTCCGACAACGGATGGGATTCGAACCGGGCGATGGTGCTGTTGAAATCGACAGACCTGGTCAACTGGTCGCATTCGGTGGTGAACATACAGAAACGTTATCCGGGACAGGAAAAACTGAAACGGGTGTGGGCGCCTCAGACTATTTTCGACAAAGAGGCAGGAAAATACATGGTCTATTTCTCCATGCAGTATGCCGGAGGACCGGACGTCATCTATTATGCGTATGCCAATGACGATTTCACGGACCTGGAAGGAGAACCGAAACCGCTTTTCATCCCGGAAGACAAGAACTCTTGCATCGATGGGGACATCGTATTCAAAGATGGGGTGTATCATCTCTTCTATAAGACCGAAGGACATGGCAACGGCATCAAGGTAGCAACTACCCGTGCGTTGACTTCCGGCAAGTGGGAAGAACAACCGGACTACAAGCAGCAGACCAAGGAAGCCGTGGAAGGTGCCGGTACGTTCAAGTTGATTGGACAGGACAAATACATTCTGATGTATGATGTGTATATGAAAGGTGCTTACCAGTTTACGGAAACCACCGACCTGAAGCATTTCAAGGTGATAGACCATGCGGTAAAGATGAACTTCCATCCGCGTCACGGTACCATCATTCCGATTACCCGCGCCGAACTGAAGCGCATCACGGACAAGTGGGGCAAACCGGCCGAGCTGGGTGAGCTTCCGGTGAATCCTGCGTTGCCGGGATTCCATGCCGATCCTGAAGTGCTGTATTCTCATCAGACGCAGCGTTATTACATCTATTCTACCACCGACGGACAGCCCGGATGGGGAGGATGGTATTTCACCGTATTTTCTTCTGCCGACCTGAAGGACTGGCAGTATGAAGGGGTGATGTTGGACTTGCGTTCGCCGCAGGTGCCATGGGCCAACGGAAATGCCTGGGCACCGGCCATTGAGGAAAAACTGATTGACGGAAAATACAAATATTTCTTCTATTACAGCGGTAACCCGAACGACGATTCCGGTAAGAAAATCGGAGTGGCAGTGGCCGATTCGCCGGTAGGGCCTTTCAAGGACATGGGCAAACCCATTGTGACGGATTCGCCGGTAGGACATGGCCAGCAGATTGATGTGGATGTGTTCACCGATCCGGTATCGGGCAAGTCGTATCTGTACTGGGGAAACGGCTACATGGCCGGTGCGGAACTGAACGACGACATGGTATCCATCAAGAAAGAAACCTTGAAGGTGCTGACCCCGAAGGGAGGTACGTTGAAAGACTATGCTTACCGCGAAGCTCCCTATGTGTTCTATCGCCAGGGTACTTACTACTTCATGTGGTCGGTAGATGATACGGGTTCGGCCAACTACCATGTGGCTTACGGCACGTCGGATTCTCCGTTGGGACCGGTTAAGGTGGCCAAAGACCCGGTGGTGCTGATACAGGACCCGTCACAGGAAATCTATGGGACTGCACATAATTCAGTGGTACGTAAACCGGGAACCGATGAATGGTATATTGTCTATCACCGCATCAACAAGAATTACTTGGACAAGGATAAAGGGCCGGGCGTACACCGTGAGGTATGCATCGACCGGATGGAGTTCAACGCCGACGGTACTATCCAGCGTGTGAAAGTATCCAAATAAACGTTCTCATTAAATCTTTTACTCAATGAAACACCTGACACACTTGGCAGCTTTGTGCGTCTGCCTTACCAGTCTTCCTGTATCAGCACACGTGCAGGAAGTGATGAACGAACCGGATTCGGTCTACTTGTTCTCGTATGCCACTGTAAAGGATGCGGGACGCAGCGGGTTGAAACTGGCGTGGAGTCCGGATGCCGACCGTTGGTTCAGTATCGGCAACGGGTATGGCTATGTGAAATGCGATTACGGGACCTGGGGGGCCGAGAAGCGCATGCTGAATCCTCATCTGACGCGGGATGCAAAAGGCGTATGGCATTGTGCCTGGCAGTTGAACGAAAGCGGAAAGGAGTGGGGACAGGCCACTTCGCCAGACTTGATGAAATGGAATCCGCAGACGTATTACCTGCAGACGCCGGGAGAAGGAACTGGAATCCGGGGAAGTGAAACCCGCAAGAAAGCGGTTGTGGACGGTGTAGTAGAACAAGGATATATGCAGAAAGTGGCCTGGGAGGAGGTGGACCGACTGTTGAAGTTTGTCGACTACCGGGCCTATAGAGACCAATTGCACAATGAACGGACGGAACAGGATGGCCAACGCTTTGCAGGGTTGGCTCCTGTATCCTTGCAGCTGACAGTCCGTGAGGAAGAAGCCAAGCCTATCAGTGACAAACTGATGGGGATTTTCTTTGAAGATATCAACTACGGAGCCGATGGCGGGCTTTATGCCGAACTGGTGCAGAACCGTGATTTTGAATATTCTTCGCAAGACGGGGCCCCTCAAGGATTTGACAGTGGTTATGCCTGGAGTATATGGGAGAACGGGCAGTCGTCGGCTGTACAGGTGGCCACGGAGCATCCTTTGCATGCCAATAATCCGCATTATGTGGTGTGGCAGGCCAAACCGGGAATGTCTCTCCGCAATACCGGCTTCGACGGGATTACGCTGAAAAAAGGTGAGAAATATGATTTCTCTCTCTTTGCCTCTATGCCCGAGGGCAGTAAGGGGGGAAAGATAGTGGTGCGTTTGCTGGATGCCCAAGGCAAGGAAGTGGCACAGTCTTCCGTAAAGGTGAAGGCGGGCGACTGGAAAAAGCAGACTGCGGTGCTGACGGCACAGGCCGATGTGGAGGCAGCGGTCCTTTCACTGGAGCCGGAACTGACGGGAGAATTGCACTTGGACATGATTTCACTCTTCCCGCAAAAGACCTTCAAAGGACATAAGAACGGGTTAAGAGCCGATTTGGCACAGACTTTGGCCGACTTGCATCCTCGTTTTATGCGTTTTCCGGGCGGTTGTGTGGCCCATGGAAACGGAATTGACAATATTTACCGTTGGAAAAATTCCGTCGGTCCGCTGGAAGCCCGCAAGCCGATGCGGAACCTGTGGGGGTATCATCAGACGCTGGGGCTGGGATATTTCGAATATTTCCAGTTCTGCGAAGATATAGGGGCAGAACCGTTGCCAGTCTTGGCCGCTGGAGTGCCGTGCCAGAATTCAGCCTGTATCCCGGGCAAACCTTTGAGCGGCGGACAGCAAGGAGGTATCCCCATGGAGGAAATGGATGCCTACGTGCAGGACATCCTGGACTTGATTGAATATGCCAACGGCGACCCGAAGACCAACAAATGGGCAAAGATGCGGGCCGAAGCCGGACATCCGAAACCGTTCAACCTGAAATACATCGGCATCGGCAACGAAGATTTGATTACTCCGATTTTTGAAGAACGCTTTGAGATGATTTTCAAGGCCATCCAAGAAAAATATCCGGAAATCACTGTCATCGGTACGGTAGGTCCTTTCTATGAAGGTTCAGACTACGAAGCGGGATGGAAATTTGCTACCCGCCTGCAGGTGCCGATGGTAGACGAACACTATTATAATACACCGGGTTGGTTTATCAATAATCAGGATTATTACGACCGTTACGACCGTTCCAAACCCAAAGTATACCTGGGAGAGTATGCCGCTCACTTGCCCGGTCGTCCGAACAACATTGAAACGGCCTTGGCTGAGGCCTTGTACCTGACGTCCGTCGAACGGAACGGCGATGTGGTATCCATGACTTCGTATGCGCCGTTGCTGGCCAAGGAAGGACACACCCAGTGGAATCCCGATTTGATTTATTTCAACAACAAGGAAGTGAAACCGACCGTAGGTTATTACACCCAGCAGCTTTACGGACAGAATGCCGGTGACATGTATTTGCCGGCCGACCGGCGGATAGACAACTCCCGTCAGGATGTACAGCGCCGAATCGGTACGTCGGTGGTACGCGACAGCAAGACGGGCGATGTGATTGTGAAGCTGGTCAACCTGCTGCCGGTTCCGGTCAAGACCCAGTTGAACGGGCTGACATTGCAGGAAGGACAGGCTACCTTGCATGTACTTTTCGGAAATCCGACCGACCAGCAGGCGCGTCCTGTGAAGAAAGAAATCTCGGTAGCAGATTTGTCTCAATATGAAATGCCGGCCTATTCTTTGAACGTAATCCGTATTCATTCGGAAAAAGAAGGGAACTGATTGATTCTTGTTTTGCTTTTGACGGATTTTTGATGGCTGGATATAGAGGAAAAGGTCTAATTTTGAACAGCAATATTATTAAGTATATCATGAAATATAAACACACATTGTGGGGCGTAGGCCTTTCTTTATTGTTCTCTTGGGGAATGCTTTCTGCTTCGGCGGCTGCGCCGGCAGGAGAAGAGACTACCGCAAAGGAAACTTTTGAGGTAGGGAAGGGAACATTTCTGTTGAACGGAAAGCCTTTTGTGGTAAAGGCTGCCGAGGTGCATTATCCGCGTATTCCGGAACCTTACTGGGAACAGCGTATTCTTTCTTGTAAGGCATTGGGCATGAATACCCTTTGCTTGTATGTATTCTGGAACTTGCATGAACAGCATCCGGGTGAGTTCGATTTTTCAGGTAACAAGGACATTGCCAAATTCTGCCGCCTGGCACAGAAACACGGAATGTATGTCATCGTACGTCCGGGACCGTACGTTTGTGCGGAATGGGAAATGGGCGGACTGCCTTGGTGGTTGCTGAAGAAAAAAGATGTGCAGCTGCGTACACTCGACCCTTACTACATGGAACGGGTCGGCATCTTTATGAACGAAGTAGGCAAACAGCTGGCCGACTTGCAGCTTTCCCGTGGGGGAAACATCATCATGGTACAGGTGGAAAATGAATACGGTTCGTATGGCATCAACAAGCCTTACGTATCGGCCATCCGCGACATCGTGAAAAAAGCGGGCTTCACCGACGTGCCACTCTTCCAGTGTGACTGGAGTTCCAACTTCACCAACAATGCGCTGGATGATTTGTTGTGGACAGTAAACTTCGGTACGGGTGCCAATATTGACGAACAGTTCAAGAAACTGAAATCGTTGCGTCCGGAAACACCGATGATGTGCAGCGAGTTCTGGAGCGGCTGGTTCGACCACTGGGGGCGGAAGCATGAAACCCGCGATGCGGCTACCATGGTGAGCGGTATCAAGGACATGCTGGACCGGAACATTTCGTTCAGCTTGTATATGACACACGGAGGTACGACCTTCGGCTGGTGGGGCGGTGCCAATAACCCGGCTTATTCGGCCATGTGCAGTTCATACGATTACGATGCGCCTATCAGTGAGGCCGGATGGACTACTCCGAAATATTTCCAGTTGCGTGACTTGTTGAAGCAATATCTTCCGGAAGGAGAAACCCTACCTGAACCTCCGGCACAGTATCCGGTGATTTCCGTGCCGGCCATTACGGACTGGAAGGTGGCTCCGTTGTTCAACAATCTGCCGCAGCCTAAGCAGTCGGAAGATATCCAGCCGATGGAAATGTTCGACCAGGGCTGGGGAACGATTCTGTATCGCACGACTTTGAAAGAAGATGTGAAAGGTACCTTGCACATCGATGAAGTACACGACTGGGCACAGGTGTTTGCCAACGGTAAACTGTTGGGACGTTTGGATCGTCGTCACGGTGAATTTACCTTGCCGTTGAAAGAAACCTTGAAGAAAGGTACCCAGCTGGACATCCTGGTAGAAGCCATGGGACGTGTGAATTTTGACAAATCTATCCACGACCGGAAAGGAATCTCAAAGAAGGTAGAGGTGGTCAATGGCGACCAGGCACAGGAACTGAAGGGCTGGACCGTGTATAACTTGCCTCCGTTCTATGAATTTGTGAGTCAGAAAAACTACCAGGCGGGTAAACCGGTGGAGGGACCTGCCTATTATAAAGCCACTTTCCATCTGGACAAGACGGGTGATACATTCCTGGACATGCAGACCTGGGGAAAAGGTATGGTTTGGGTAAACGGACATGCCATGGGACGTTTCTGGGAAATCGGTCCGCAGCAGACACTGTACATGCCGGGATGCTGGCTGAAGGAAGGCGACAATGAAATCATTGTGCTCGATTTGAAGGGCCCGGCCGAAGCCAAAGTGGTCGGCGTGGAAAAACCGATATTGGACATGTTGCGTGAAAAGGCTCCGGAAACCCATCGTAAAGACGGCCAGAACCTGAACCTGAAAGCTGAGAAGCCGGTGATGACAGGTACATTCAAGGCAGGCAACGGCTGGCAGGAAGTACGCTTTGCACAACCGGTAGCCGGACGTTACTTCTGTCTGGAAGGTGTTTCCAACTACGACGGTACCAACATTGCCGCTGTGGCAGAGATGGATGTGCTGGGCGCAGACGGAAAACCGGTTTCCCGCGAAAGCTGGAAGATTGTCTATGCCGACAGCGAAGAAACTCGCAGTGGTAACCGTACAGCCGACAAGGTGTTCGATTTACAGGAAAGTACCTTCTGGCAGACGGTGGACAATACCGCTTATCCGCATCAGATTGTCATAGATTTAGGAAAAGAATATCAGGTGACAGGTTTCCGTATGCTGCCTCGCGCGGAGGCCGGTGCGCCAGGTTTGATAAAGGATTACAAAGTATATGTAAAGAAAGCAGATTTTACATATTGATTTTCAGTTCGTATAGAACTTAAGGTAATTCAGGAGGGATATCCCGCGGACAGCAAGTCTGCGGGATATTTTTTTGTCTGATGGAAGAAAAATCCCTTTATTCCATGTCTTTATGACATTTTTTTACGAAATTTGCCGCCCAATGTGAAATTAGGTATGCAAGGAGAGTTTGCATCGGATAACAGATGAAAGAATGAACGATTCAAAACCGACATTTAAGGAAATAAACGAAAGTTATACATTAAAAGAAGCCATTGCGGAAGCCAAGCGTTGCCTGAACTGCAAGCATCCTTCCTGTAAGAAGGGATGTCCGATTGAAAATGATATTCCTGAATTTATCCATGAGTTATCGAAGGGGAACATGGGGAACGCCATGGCAATTATCAATGAAAAAAGTAATCTTCCGGCTATTTGCGGCCGTGTCTGCCCGCATGAAAAACAGTGTCAGGGACATTGCGTGCTCTATCCGAAAGGGAAAGGTATTGAAATCGGGAAGCTGGAACGCTTCATCGCCGATTTTGATACGGAGATGAATTTGATTCGTGAGAAACTGCCGCAGAAAACCCGTGGAAAGGTGGCCGTCATCGGTTCGGGTCCTGCCGGACTGACTGTGGCAGGCGACTTGGCCCGCCAGGGTTTCAATGTGACCATCTTTGAAAGTCAGGCGGAAGCCGGCGGTGTCTTGATGTACGGTATTCCGGAATACCGCTTGCCCAAACAGGTGGTACGTCAGGAAATCCAGAAGATTGAAGCGCTGGGAGTGACTTTCGTGTTGAATTGTGTGGTGGGAAAACAGCTGAACATCGATGATCTTTTTGCACAGGGCTATGATGCCATTTTTATCGGTTCGGGTACGGCGTTGCCGAAATCGCTGGATGTTCCGGGGGCCGGATTGCGTGGTGTCATTCAAGCCACATACCTGTTACACATGGCCAATATCTACAACGAAGGTACGGTGGGACGTGACAAGGTGCCGGTCATTGAAGGCGAGCATGTGGCCGTGATGGGATGCGGCAACGTAGCCATGGATGCAGCCCGTACGGCTGTACGTATGGGAGCTGCCAGTGTGACCATTGTGTACCGTCGCACGGAGGCCGACATGCCGGCCATTCAGGCAGAGTATCAGGCGGCCTTGCAGGAAGGAGTGAAATTCCTGTGGCAGACCTCTACCACGGAGTTTCTGGGCAATGCGGAAGGAAAGGTTGTCGGCTTGCGGGCCAACACCCCGGAGGGTGTCAAGGAATATGCCTTCGACCGTATCTGTCTGGCAGTAGGTTCTCGTCCGGCCAGCCGGATTGTATCTACGACCGAAGGCATTGATACCGACGATAACGGCTATGTACTGGTGAAGGAACGTCCGTTTGGCATGACCAGTCGCAAGGGAGTCTTTGCTGGAGGTGATGTGGTCCATCGGCCGCAGACTGTGGTGATGGCCATGAAAGCGGCCAAGAGTGTGGCTGTGGGTATCGCGCAGTATGTAGATGCCATAAAACTATTGAGTGAATGACCTAATTATAAAATAAATACTAAAGTTTGGGCTGTATCTCCTGATAACTCAGGAAAAAGCATTAATTTCGCGAATTCAAATGAATGTGTAGAAATTAGATACCAAAAATAATTTACGACAATGATGGAGCTTGATTTACTCACAGCTGTATCGCCGATTGACGGCCGATACAGAAGCAAAGCGGGAGCTTTGGCTGCTTATTTTTCTGAATATGCACTCATGAAATATCGTGTGCGGGTGGAAATAGAATATTTCATTACCTTGTGTGAGCTGCCGTTGCCGCAGTTGAGTTCATTCGACGCGGCTCGTTTCGAATCTCTCCGTGATATTTACCGCAACTTTTCGGAAGCTGATGCGGCACGTATCAAGGAAATCGAAAGTGTGACCAACCACGATGTGAAGGCTGTAGAGTATTTCATCAAGGAGCAGTTTGATAAACTGGGCGGACTGGAACCTTACAAGGAATTCATCCATTTCGGACTGACTTCTCAGGATATCAACAATACTTCTGTCCCCTTGTCGATTAAAGATGCGCTGGAAGAAGTTTATTATCCGCAGATTCAGAAGCTGATTGACCAGCTGACAACGTATGCGGAAGAATGGAAGAACATTCCGATGCTGGCAAAAACACACGGACAGCCGGCTTCCCCGACTCGTCTGGGAAAAGAAATCATGGTCTTTGTGTATCGTCTGAACCGTCAGCTGGCCGTATTGAAAGCTTGTCCGCTGACCGCGAAGTTCGGTGGGGCTACCGGCAACTACAACGCCCATCACGTGGCTTATCCGGAGTATGACTGGAAGGCATTCGGCAACAAGTTTGTATCGGAAAAACTGGGGCTGGAACGGGAAGAATATACCACACAGATTTCCAACTATGACGGACTGGGAGCTATCTTTGATGCCATGAAGCGGATCAATACCATCATGATTGACATGAACCGTGACTTCTGGCAATATATCTCCATGGAGTACTTCAAGCAGAAAATCAAAGCGGGCGAAGTGGGCTCCAGTGCCATGCCGCATAAGGTGAACCCGATTGACTTTGAAAATGCGGAAGGTAATCTGGGAATGGCCAACGCCATTTTTGCACATCTGTCTTCCAAGCTGCCGATATCTCGTCTGCAGCGTGACTTGACCGACTCTACGGTATTGCGTAACATCGGCGTACCGTTCGGACATACTATCATTGCCATCCAGAGTTCCTTGAAGGGCCTCGGCAAATTGCTGCTGAACGAGCATAAGATTTATGAAGATTTGGATAACTGCTGGAGCGTAGTGGCTGAAGCTATTCAGACGATTCTGCGTCGCGAAGCTTATCCGCATCCGTATGAAGCCCTGAAGGCTTTGACTCGTACGAACCAGGCTATTACGGAAGCATCCATCAAGGACTTTATCGAGACACTGAACGTGAGTGAAGACATCAAAAAAGAATTGCGTGCGATTACTCCGCACAACTATACTGGAGTATAACTTAAAACAATAAATATCGCCCGAGAGGGTGTCAGAGTATTAATTAGCATTAAACAGAAAAATTATGGCAGAAAAAGAATTCAGACAGGAAGGCGAAAACAGCCAGTCTGGCCGCGATGGTTACAAGTCTTATAACAGAGAAGGGTATAATAAGTACGGTAGAGGCGAGAAAAGCAACAGCTACGGTCGCCGTCCGTATAACAACAATAGAGAAGGGGGAGAGGGTTATCGCTCTTCCTATAATCCTCGTTTCAATAACAACAACGGGGAGGACCGTCCGCAGAGAGGTGGCTACGGCAATCGTCCGCAGCGTCCTTATGGCAACCGTCCGTATAACAATGAAGGAGGAGAACAGCGCTCTTCTTACAATCCGCGTTTCAATAACAACAATGGAGGACGTCCGCAGCGTTCTTACGGCAACCGTCCGTATAATAACAACAATGAGGGGGGTGAGCAGCGCCCGTATCGTCCGCGCTTCAACAATGGCGGACAGCAGGGTGGTGAACAGCGTTCCTATCGTCCGCGTTTCAATAACGGTGGACAGCAAGGTGGTTATGGACGTCCGCAAGGAGGGTACCGTCCGCGTACAGCTGACTACAATCCGAATGCGAAATACAGCATGAAGAAGCAGATTGAGTACAAGGATGTGCTGACCGACCCGGATGAACCGATTCGTTTGAACAAGTTCCTGGCCAATGCGGGAATCTGCTCTCGCCGTGAAGCGGATGAATTCATCACCGCCGGAGTGGTTTCAGTGAACGGTGAAATCGTGACGGAACTGGGTACGAAGGTGAAACGTTCGGATGAAGTGAAGTTCCACGACCAGCCGGTGAGCATCGAACGCAAGGTGTATGTGTTGCTCAACAAACCGAAAGATTGTGTGACGACTTCCGACGATCCTCAGGAACGCAAGACGGTGATGGATTTCGTGAAAGGTGCCTGCAAGGAACGCATTTATCCGGTGGGACGTCTGGACCGCAATACTACGGGTGTGCTCCTGTTGACGAACGACGGAGACCTGGCTTCCAAGCTGACGCATCCGAAGTTCCTGAAGAAGAAAATCTACCATGTATATTGCGACAAGAACGTGACTAAGGCGGATTTGGATCAGATTGTACAGGGTATCACACTCGACGATGGTGAAATCCATGCCGATGCCATCAGTTATGCTTCGGATACGGACAAGTCGCAGGTAGGCATTGAAATCCACTCCGGAAAGAACCGTATCGTGCGCCGTATTTTCGAATCGCTGGGATATCGGGTAGTGAAACTGGACCGTGTGTATTTCGCCGGACTGACCAAGAAGGGACTTCGTCGGGGTGACTGGCGCTACTTGACAGAACAGGAAGTAGCCATGTTGCGTATGGGGTCTTTTGAATAACGAGAAACAAATGGAACACAGGGATAGGCGGATACCAAATATCTCTGTGTTTTTTAGATTAATTGATAAAACAGAGAATCAAAATGGAAACAATTCGTAGAACAAAAATTGTTGACCTGCTGAAGCGTGAAGATTTTGGAGCGATGGTCAATGTGAAGGGTTGGGTACGTACTCGCCGTGGTAGCAAGCAAGTAAACTTTATTGCGTTGAATGATGGTTCTACTATAAATAATGTGCAGATTGTGGTTGATCTGGCTAATTTCGACGAGGAACTGCTGAAGCTGATTACCACCGGTGCATGTCTGAGCGTGAACGGAGAACTGGTGAAGTCAGTCGGTGCCGGTCAGGCTGCCGAAATCCAGGCGCGTGAAATTGAGGTACTGGGTACTTGCGACAATACTTATCCGTTGCAGAAGAAAGGACACTCCATGGAATTCTTACGTGAAATCGCTCATCTGCGTCCGCGTACGAATACGTTTGGTGCTGTATTCCGTATCCGTCATAACATGGCAATCGCCATTCATAAGTTCTTCCATGAAAGAGGTTTCTTCTATTTCCATACTCCGTTGATTACCGCTTCCGACTGCGAAGGAGCAGGACAGATGTTCCAGGTAACGACCATGAACCTTTATGACTTGAAGAAGGATGAGAACGGTTCTATCATTTATGACAATGACTTCTTTGGAAGACAGACCAGTCTGACGGTTTCCGGACAGTTGGAAGGTGAGCTGGCAGCTACTGCTTTGGGAGCTATCTATACGTTCGGACCGACTTTCCGTGCCGAAAACTCCAATACACCGCGTCACTTGGCTGAGTTCTGGATGATTGAACCGGAAGTGGCTTTCAATGACATCAATGACAACATGGATTTGGCAGAGGAATTCATTAAATATTGCGTACAGTGGGCTTTGGACAACTGTTACGACGATGTGAAGTTCCTGAATGACATGTTTGATAAGGGCTTGATTGAACGTCTGCAAGGAGTTTTGAAAGAGTCTTTCGTGCGTTTGCCCTATACGGAAGGTATCAAGATTCTGGAAGAAGCAGTAGCTAACGGCCACAAGTTTGAATTCCCGGTTTACTGGGGCGTGGATTTGGCTTCAGAACATGAACGTTTCTTGGTGGAAGAGCACTTCAAACGTCCGGTTATTTTGACGGATTATCCGAAGGAAATCAAGGCCTTCTATATGAAGCAGAACGAAGACGGAAAGACCGTACGCGCAATGGATGTATTGTTCCCGAAGATTGGCGAAATTATCGGCGGTTCAGAGCGTGAGGCAGACTACGACAAACTGTTGACCCGTATCCAGGAATTGCATATTCCGATGAAAGACATGTGGTGGTATCTGGATACCCGTAAGTATGGTTCATGTCCTCATTCAGGCTTCGGGCTGGGTTTTGAACGTTTGCTGTTGTTTGTGACTGGTATGTCGAACATCCGTGACGTGATTCCGTTCCCACGTACCCCGAGAAATGCCGAATTCTAAGCGTAAATAATATTTTTGTAAGGAGAAAAAAAGTCATTCCAAGCGGAATGACTTTTTTTTATGTGTTTTGGGTAGAAAAAAGTGCATAAAATGCGTGATTTTCAAATTATTTTATAATTTTGTAGGTAACCTAACGAGTAATTCTAATACTTTAAGTTATGAAAATACGTTATTTCTTTCTGATGGCATTTCTAATGCTTTTGGCTGTCGGCAATTCGATGGCTCAGGATGTACAGGAGAAGACTCCAATCACTTTACATGGGGTATGGCAGATGTGTTTTTATCGTTCTAATTCTCCGGATATTCCCGGTGAACTTAAGACAAGTAATTCCTTGAAGATTCTTTCAGATGACGGGCATTTTACGAATCTGCTGATGATGCAGACGGGGGCTGTGATTCTGGGGTATGGTACCTACGAAATCAACAATGAGGGCCTTTATACAGAATATGTAGAGAAAAACGTACATCTTCCACAATTAAACGGGGGAAAGAATGAAATGCATTTCGAACTGAAGGAAAACGGAACGTTGATGTATGTGAAATATTTCCTGAAAAATGACGCCAATGGAAATGAGATTGATTCGTGGTGTCATGAAATTTGGAAGAAAGTCGAAATGTCGCCGGTTTACCCGGGTGATGAACTGAGATAAGGAAATCCGAAAATGAAGAATAAAGAAGGAAGGCGGTTCCGGGATGAGGTCCGGATACCGCCTTTCTTGTTTTTGGGCATAGAGTCGCTATTCATAATCAACCGTTTATCCCGCGAAAAAAAAACTTAAAATCTTTGTCGGTTAAAAGAAAAGCCGTACCTTTGCAAGCCGATTATTATCAACTAGTGATAAATTTTTAATTCTGAGTGCTTTATTCTTCTTTGTCCGGGAAGAGTAGGGCGGGAGGAATTTGTTTTTTAGTAGTTAACATTTTAAAAAAGATTTAAGAGTGGATACTTTAAGTTACAAGACCATTTCTGCAAACAAGGAAACAGCAACGAAAGAATGGGTTGTTGTGGATGCTACCGATCAGGTTGTAGGCCGTCTCGGTGCGAAAGTTGCAAAGTTGTTGAGAGGTAAGTACAAACCTAACTTCACCCCTCATGTAGACTGCGGTGATAACGTAATCATCATTAACGCAGACAAAGTGAAATTTACAGGTAAGAAAATGACTGACAAGATTTACCTGAGCTATACAGGTTATCCTGGTGGTCAGCGTGAAATTACTCCGGCTCGTCTGATGGCAAAACCGAATGGCGCTGAGAAATTGATGAAGAGAGTAGTTAAAGGTATGCTTCCTAAGAATCGTCTGGGAGCTAAGTTGCTGGGCAACTTGTATGTTTACGAAGGAAGTGAACACAAACACGAAGCTCAGACTCCGAAAGTAATCGATATTAATTCACTTAAATAATAAAGAATGGAAGTAGTAAATGCATTAGGCAGACGTAAAAGCGCAGTTGCTCGCGTTTTCGTAAGCGAAGGTACAGGAAAGATTACTATTAACAAGAGAGACCTTGCACAGTACTTTCCATCAACGATTCTGCAGTATGTAGTTAAACAGCCGTTGAACAAATTGGAAGTGGCTGAAAAATATGATATCAAAGTAAACTTGTGTGGTGGCGGTTTCACTGGTCAGTCTCAGGCTTTGCGTCTGGCTATCGCTCGTGCACTGGTTAAAATCAACCCCGAAGACAAGAAAGCTCTTCGTGCAGAAGGCTTCATGACTCGCGATTCTCGTTCTGTTGAACGTAAGAAACCGGGACGTCCGAAAGCACGTC
This sequence comes from Bacteroides mediterraneensis, assembly GCF_900128455.1. Lineage (GTDB taxonomy): Bacteria > Bacteroidota > Bacteroidia > Bacteroidales > Bacteroidaceae > Phocaeicola > Phocaeicola mediterraneensis. Next base: position 553,439 of record NZ_LT635783.1, read on the forward strand.
GTAGATTCCAGTTCAGTAAACGTTAACGAGGGGACAAGTTGGATAAGGGACAAGTTGGCAAGGATACTCTCTCTTATGGATTATTTCCTTGTTGCCTCGTCAACTGATACCTCGTCACCTAAAGAAGCGTTTAGTATCTAAACTGCCAGGATTCTTCCTGCAAGCATTTGTCGGAAAGACTACCGGACAGTTGGTTCAATAAACAAAAAAGAAAGTAAACGATTAAAATTAAAAACAATGTCAAGAGTAAATTTTGATACATTATTGGAGGCTGGTTGCCACTTCGGACACCTTAAAAGAAAGTGGAACCCTGCAATGGCTCCTTATATTTTCATGGAACGCAACGGTATTCATATCATCGATTTGAACAAAACTGTTGCTAAAGTTGATGAAGCTGCTGAAGCTTTGAAACAAATCGCAAAATCAGGAAAGAAAGTCCTGTTCGTTGCTACTAAGAAACAAGCTAAACAGGTAGTAGCTGAGAAAGCTGCTTCTGTAAACATGCCGTACGTTATCGAACGTTGGCCGGGTGGTATGTTGACAAACTTCCCGACAATCCGTAAGGCTGTGAAGAAAATGGCTACTATCGATAAACTGACTAACGATGGTACTTATTCTAACCTGTCAAAGAGAGAAATCCTGCAGATTTCTCGTCAGCGCGCTAAATTGGAAAAGAACCTCGGTTCTATCGCTGATTTGACTCGTCTGCCGTCTGCATTGTTTGTAGTCGACGTAATGAAAGAAAACATCGCAGTTCGCGAAGCTAACCGTTTGGGTATTCCTGTATTTGCTATCGTAGATACAAACTCTGACCCGACAAACGTTGATTTCGTTATTCCGGCAAATGATGACGCTACTAAGTCTGTAGAAGTTATCTTGGATGCTTGCTGCGCTGCAATGGCAGAAGGTCTGGAAGAAAGAAAAGCTGAAAAAGTAGATATGGAAGCTGCAGGTGAAAACGCACCGAAAGCTGCAAAGAAAAAATCTACTAAGGCTCGCATGGACAAGGCTGAAGAAGAAGCCATCAACGCTTCTAAAGCAGCTGCCTTCATGAACAAGGACGAAGAAGAAGCTTAATATAAAGTAAGTTGAGAATTGAAAATTGAAAATTGGGAAGACTGTATTCTCGATTCTCAATTCTCAATTCTCAACTTTGTTTTTATGCATATTATTAACTCAAAATAAAGATATTATTATGGCTGTAAGTATGGCTGATATCACCAAGCTCCGTAAAATGACGGGAGCTGGTATGATGGACTGTAAAAATGCTTTGACAGAAGCTGAAGGCGATTTCGACAAAGCAGTAGAAATTATCCGTAAAAAAGGACAGGCTGTAGCTGCAAAACGTTCTGACCGTGAAACTTCAGAAGGTTGTGTATTGGCAAAATCAACTGGCGACTATGCAGCAATGATTGCTTTGAAGTGTGAAACTGACTTCGTGGCTAAGAATGCTGATTTCGTAGCGCTGACTCAGGCTATTCTGGATGCGGCTATCGCTAACAAATGCAAGACTTTGGATGAAGTAAAAGCTCTGCCGATGGGTAGCGGTACAATTGCTGACGCAATCGTAGAACGCAGCGGTATCACAGGTGAAAAGACTGAATTGGATGGCTATAACTTTGTATCTGGCGCTTGTACAGCTGTTTACAACCACATGAACAAGAACCAGCTTTGCACTATCGTAGCTTTCAACAAGGTTTGTGATGAAAAAATCGCTCACGAAATTTGTATGCAGATTGCAGCTATGAACCCGATTGCTATTGATGAAGCCGGTGTTCCTGAAGCTGTAAAACAGGAAGAAATTAACGTGGCTATCGAAAAGACTAAAGCTGAACAGATTCAGAAGGCAGTAGAAGCTGCTTTGAAGAAAGCTGGCATCAACCCGGCTCACGTAGACAGCGAAGAGCACATGGAAAGCAACATGGCAAAGGGCTGGATTTCTGCTGAAGACGTAGCTAAGGCTAAGGAAATCAAAGAAACTGTAGCTGCTGAAAAGGCTGCCAATCTGCCGCAGGCTATGATTGAGAACATTGCGAAAGGTCGTCTGGGCAAATTCTTGAAGGAAGTTTGTCTGTTGAACCAGGAAAGCATCATGGAGCCGAAGAAGACTGTAGCTGATGTATTGAAGGAAGCTGATCCTGAATTGGCTATTACAGAATTCAAGCGTTTCACTTTACGTGCTGAATAATCATTATTCGATATCCTTTTTCGGGCATGCAGTTTTGCATGCCCGATTTGTTTTGCGGCTGTTTGTTTCAAGCAGCCGTTTTTTATTGATTATTATCAGGAAAAGTAATCTTTCAAGCTGGATATTTTGTATTTTTGCTGTCGGAAAACATAGAATGAAATTCTAACTTTTAAACAAAATAGATTATGGCAAAGAAAGCGCTTTTAATGATTTTGGATGGTTGGGGATGTGGCGACCATCAGAAAGATGATGTAATCTTCAATACTCCGACTCCTTACTGGGACAGCCTGCTGGCTACCTATCCTCACTCACAGTTGCAGGCCAGTGGTGAAAATGTAGGTCTTCCCGACGGACAGATGGGTAACTCTGAAGTAGGCCACCTGAACATCGGTGCCGGACGTATCGTATATCAGGACTTGGTGAAGATTAACCGTGCTTGTGCCGACAACAGTATCCTGAAGAACAAAGAAATCGTGTCTGCTTTCTCATACGCAAAAGAGCATGGCAAGAACATGCACTTCATGGGACTGACCTCTAACGGCGGTGTTCACTCTTCTTTGGATCACTTGTTCAAGTTGTGTGACATTGCAAAAGAATACGGACTGGAAAATACATTCATCCACTGCTTCATGGACGGTCGTGACACTGACCCGAAGAGCGGTAAAGGATTCATCGAACAGCTGACTGCGCATTGTGAGAAATCAGCCGGAAAGGTTGCCTCTATCGTAGGACGTTTCTATGCGATGGACCGTGACAAACGCTGGGCACGTGTGAAAGAAGCATACGACTTGCTGGTAAGCGGTATCGGTAAGAAGGCTACTGACATGGTACAGGCCATGCAGGAATCATACGACGAAGGTGTGACCGACGAATTCATCAAACCGATTGTCAATGCCAACTTCGACGGTACCATCAAGGAAGGCGATGTAGTGATTTTCTTCAACTACCGTAACGACCGTGCGAAAGAGCTGACTATCGTATTGACTCAGCAGGATATGCCGGAAGAAGGCATGAAGACCATCCCAGGATTGCAGTACTACTGTATGACTCCGTACGATGCTTCTTTCAAGGGCGTACACATTCTTTTCGACAAGGAAAACGTACAGAACACATTGGGTGAATACCTGGCCAACAACGGTAAGACACAGCTGCACATTGCAGAAACAGAAAAATATGCACACGTTACCTTCTTCTTCAACGGTGGACGTGAAACTCCATATACCAATGAAGACCGTATCCTGGTTCCGTCACCGAAAGTAGCCACTTATGACCTGAAACCGGAAATGAGTGCTTACGAAGTGAAAGACAAACTGGTAGAAGCCATCGGTACACAGAAATATGATTTTATCGTGGTAAACTATGCCAACGGTGATATGGTAGGTCACACAGGTATCTACGAAGCCATCGAAAAAGCAGTAGTTGCCATCGACAACTGTGTGAAAGATACAGTAGAAGCTGCCAAGGCAAACGGTTATGAAGTCATCATCATTGCCGACCACGGAAATGCCGACCATGCTTTGAATGCTGACGGTACACCGAACACAGCTCACTCTTTGAACCCGGTTCCGTTTGTGTACGTAACTGAAAACAAGGATGCCAAGGTAGAAAACGGTGTATTGGCCGATGTAGCTCCTTCTATCCTGCACATTCTGGGTATGGCCCAGCCGGCAGAAATGACAGGTCATGACCTGATTAAATAAGCTGTCTGAGAATCCTCAAGAGAACCAGATAAAAGTCGGGCTTCACTGCGGAAAAGTGGTGAAGTCCGTTTTTTTTATGCCTTGTGGTCACACCGTATACCTGATGAGACTTTGTGAATGGGGAGGGGACAGCGGAAGCACTGGACGGTTCGCCGTTTGGGAGGCGATGTGTGGTTTCTTGCCTGATGAGTGTGATACGGCTTGCTCGTGGAAACTGGATAGAAGAGGATGAAATCGCAAACATTCCGTCTTTCAGAGACTGTCCTGTTTTCTTGCCGAAATCTGACAGGAAAGAAAATAAAAAGCCGCAAAGTAAAAAAAAGGATTACTTTGCGGCTTTTCTGTCAAACAGAGTGCTTGATTAAGCTTTAACTCCGTTGTATTCGTCAGATACAGTTAATTTCTTGCGGCCTTTAGCGCGACGTGCTGCCAATACTCGGCGACCGTTAGCGGTAGCCATTCTTTCACGGAAACCGTGTTTGTTTCTTCTCTTTCTGTTAGAGGGTTGGAATGTTCTTTTCATTTTCGTATATACTATTTATGTTATTATTCCATGCGTTCGGGCTGCAAAATTAGTGACTTTTTTTTAATAATCAAAGTGCTAAATCATTTTTAGACAAATCTTTTTGCGTTTTTTCGTGATTTAGATTAATTTTGCAACCGTATTCAGAGGATAAATCAACTATAACATAATAATAAAAGGATTTAAGTTATGATTAATGCTCAAGACATTAAAATCGGAACCGCTATCCGTATGGATGGCAAATTGTATTTCTGCATTGACTTCCTGCATGTAAAACCGGGTAAAGGAAACACTTTCATGCGTACAAAGCTGAAAGATGTGGTAGACGGATACGTATTGGAACGTCGTTTCAACATCGGTGAAAAACTGGAAGATGTACGTGTAGAACGTCGTCCTTACCAGTATCTGTATAAAGAAGGTGAAGACTATATCTTCATGAACCAGGAAACTTTCGAACAGGTGCCCATCGCTCACGACCTGATTGAAGGTGTGGATTTCCTGAAAGAAGAAATGGTGGTGGAAGTGGTTTCTGATGCTTCTACTGAAACTATCCTGTTCGCTGAACTGCCGGTAAAAGTACAGTTGAAGGTGACTTACACTGAACCGGGTCTGAAAGGTGATACAGCAACCAACGCTACCAAACCGGCTACTGTAGAAACAGGTGCTACTGTACGTGTGCCGTTGTTCATCAACCAGGACGAAATTATCGAAGTGGATACTCGTGACGGTTCATACGTAGGTCGTGTAAAAGCTTGATAAGATAGATTTGTCAGAGAAATCATTCTCAAAAGATAAAAAGAAAGCCGCATTGGACATTCCAGTGCGGCTTTCTGCGTATTGATACCTTCAGCTTACAAGAGCTGGATACCTTTGTTCGCTTTCAAGTTGACGGTTCGGGTCTTTCCGTTGAAGCAGACTTTTGTCTTGCCTCCTTTTCGGGCCTGGATGTACAGGGAAGTTACCTTGCCGTCTTTCCATTCCATGTCGACCACGAAACCTCCACGGGCACAGATTCCTTTCACGCTGCCGTCTTTCCATTCTTCCGGAAGGGCCGGAAGCAGGGTGATGCTGTTTTCAGACGACTGCATGAGCATCTCAATCACGCCGGCACAACCTCCGAAGTTGCCGTCAATCTGGAACGGAGAGTGGGCGTCGAGCAGGTTCGGATAAGTTCCTCCTCCGCGGCGGGCATCTTTCCCTTTGTAACCGTCCGGGCTGACGTAACGCAACAGACGGCGGTAGATGTGGTAGGCATTCTTACCGTCTTTCAGGCGGGCATAAAGATTGACACGCCAACCGGTGCTCCAACCGGTGGTGTTGTCGCCCTTGATTTCCAATGTACGGGCGCAAGCCTTGGCCAGGTCGGGTGTGTTTTCTACCGACAGATGGCGACCGGGATACAGACCAAACAGGTGCGATTGGTGACGGTGTTGCGGGTCTTCGTCGCTCCAGTCGTGGAACCATTCCTGCAGGTTGCCGTTCTTTCCTATCCGATAGGGCAGCAGACGGGCCAGGGTCTTGTCAATCTGTTTCCGGAAGTCCTTGTCCGTACCGAGCGCTTCGGCAGCCTTGGCGGCATCAATCAGGCATTCGCGGGTCATGGCCAGGTCGGCCGTACAGCCGTAGGATGTGGCACCGACATACCCGTCGGGTGTCACGAACTTGTTCTCCGGCGAAGTGCCCGGTGAGGTGAGCAGTTTGCCGTCCTTCTCAATCAGCCAGTTCAAGCAGAATTCAGCCGCCCCTTTCAGCACCGGATAATATTGCTGCAGGAACGCCTTGTCTTGTGTGAAGGCATAACGTTCCCAAATGTGAGTCGACAGCCAGGCGCCTCCCATGGTCCAGCAGGCCCACGACGGATCGCCTACGTTCAGTCCCACGGGGCAGGTCATGGCCCAGATGTCCGTGTTCTGTCCCAGGCACCATCCCTTCTGTACACCGTAATACGCCTTGGCTGTGGCTTCTCCCGTATGTTGCAGGTTGGCAATGAATTCCATCAGCGGACGGTGCATCTCACTCAGGTTGGCTGTCTCGGCGGCCCAGTAGTTTTCCTCCAGGTTGATGTTGCTGGTATAGTTGCAGCTCCAGGGTGGAAGGAGCCGTTCGTTCCACAATCCCTGCAGGTTGGCCGGCACACCCGGTGTGCGCGAGCTGGAGATGAGCAGGTAGCGGCCATACTGGAAATACAAGGCTTCCAGTTCCGGATTCTTCTGCGACTGGTCCGTGTATTGCAGGAGCTGTATGTCGGTGGGCAGGTTGGCGATGGTTTTGTCCGTGCTTCCGAGGTTCAGCTCTACGCGGTTGAAGAACGACTGGTAGTCGGCCACATGCGCCTTTTCGAGTGTCTCGAACGATTTCCGTGCCGCCCGGTCCATACGCTGTGCCACCAGGTTCCGGTAGTCACGGCCTTCTTTCATCGGGTCCTTGTCGAAACCGTTGAAGCTGGTCACGTTGGCTACCAGAATCAGGGCCTCTTTTCCGCCCGCTATCTTCAGTTCCCCCGACGGGAAGCTCTTTACCTGGCTTTCCGGGGCGATGACCCGAATCAGCGTGCGGAAATGCGTACCCCGTTCCGGGTCGTACAGGTGCTTGTTTTTCACGTCATCGAAATATACCGGATACGAATGATAGGCTGCATAGCCTTCGGCCGAGATTTCATTGCCGGAAGCCGTGGTGGAATGGGGCAGGAGTGAGGTGAAAGAAAGAAGTGCCTGAATGCCTTTTTCGCTTTCTGTCTGCAGGCGGAGCACAATCACGGAGTCGGGAGCCGAGGCGAAATAGTCGCAGGAAAAAGCTTTGCCGTTCCGCTGGTAGCTGGTCCGTGCGAGGGCTTGCCGGATGTCCAGGCTCCGCTGGTAGCCGGTCACCTGTGCCGGTTCGTCCAGATACGTGAGGGAGAGTTGCCCCAAGGGCTGGTAGTTTTCGCTGTAATGTCCCTGCACCTTTCGTTGGGCAAGGTCGGCGCCGCGGTAGTCTTCCTTATCGAGCAAGGCCCGTATTTCTGGAATTGCCTTGTAGGCATCGGGAGTAGTGACTTTCCGGTCGGGTTCGCCGGTCCATAGTGTCAAGTCGTTCAGGGAGAGGACATCCTTGTCCGTGCCTCCGTAAAGAATGGCTCCCATCGTACCGTTTCCGATGACCAGAGCCTCTTCAAAATATTCCGCCGGTCGGTCGTAGTGCAGCACCAGCCGGTTTTGTGCGGAAAGTGAGAATGCGTGTAATGAAATGGTACAGGCCATTACCGCAATGCCTTTCCATTTACGGATAGAAATACTTTTCATAGTGTATGTGTGAATAAAGAAAATTAACAACCGCAAGTTATTAAGAAAATCCCGTACGGGCAAAAACTTGGCCTGAAACATGGAAAAAAGGGGTGAAAAAAACGCCTTTGCGTTTGACTTGAAACGCAAGTGCGTTTGAAGGAAAACACAAGTGCGTTTTGACCGAAACGTAAAGGCGTTTTTGGCGGGGTGTCAAAAGTCTTCAGAGGTCGACGAAAGTCTACAAAAAAAGCCTTCCCATCATCGCGATGGAAAGGCCTTTCTTTATTTTTCCCGAAAAATAATCAATTATTTTTTCTTGTGGTTTGCATAACGGCTCATGAACTTGTCCACACGTCCTGCTGTATCCACCAGTTTAGACTTACCAGTGTAGAACGGGTGAGATGAGCTAGAGATTTCCAGCTTAACCAACGGATAAGTTTCTCCTTCGAATTCAATTGTGTCCTTCGTAGCACAAGTTGAACGAGACAGGAACATGTCGCCGTTTGACATGTCTTTAAATACTACCGGACGGTAGTTTTCAGGATGAATGCCTTTTTTCATTTTAGTATATACTTTTTGTTGTTATTATTGACAAATAAATATGTGGTAACACCGATAAAGTGTGTAATGGTCTATTTCGGGTTGCAAAGATACGCTATTTCTTTGAAACTAAAAAGAAATAGCCGAAAAAATTATTCTGTCAGTCAAAGGCTTTTATAATATAGGTGGGCGGTTTTTGTCACATCTACTTTGCATCCTTACCGCATCTTTTGGTAAATATTCCGGTTAAAATTGATTTGCCTCAAGAAAAGACAGAAAATCTCCGATTCAGGATATTGCTAATTCTTTTTATATTGTTACTTTTGCAGGTGGAATTAATTACTAACAATTATAAAACTTACAAAAATGGTTAATTACAAAGAGTTAGGCTTGGTGAACACAAGAGATATGTTTGCCAGAGCAATCAAAGGTGGATATGCTATCCCTGCTTTCAATTTCAATAATATGGAACAGTTGCAGGCCATCATCAAGGCTGCTGTAGAAACAAAATCTCCGGTAATTCTCCAGGTTTCTAAAGGTGCTCGTAACTATGCTAACCAGACTTTGTTGCGTTACATGGCAGAAGGTGCTGTAGAATATGCAAAGGAACTGGGTTGTGCACATCCTGAAATCGTGCTTCACCTTGACCACGGAGATTCATTCGAACTGTGCAAGTCTTGCATCGACATGGGATTCTCTTCAGTAATGATCGACGGTTCTCATCTGCCATACGAAGAAAACGTAGCTTTGACTAAGAAAGTAGTTGACTATGCACATCAGTTCGACGTAACAGTTGAAGGTGAGCTGGGTGTATTGGCCGGTGTAGAAGATGAAGTTTCTGCAGAACACCACACTTATACTAACCCTGAAGAAGTAATCGACTTCGCTACTCGTACAGGTTGCGACTCATTGGCTATCTCAATCGGTACTTCTCACGGTGCTTACAAGTTCAAACCTGAACAGTGCCACGTAGATCCGGCTACTGGTCGTCTGGTTCCTCCTCCATTGGAATTCGCTGTACTGGACGCTGTAATGGAAAAACTTCCGGGATTCCCTATCGTTCTTCACGGATCTTCATCAGTTCCTCAGGAAGAAGTGGACACTATCAACAAATATGGTGGCAAGCTGGAAGCTGCTATCGGTATTCCTGAAGACCAGTTGCGTAAGGCTGCTAAATCTGCAGTTTGCAAGATCAACATCGACTCAGACTCTCGTCTGGCTATGACTGCTGCTATCCGTAAAGTATTCGCTGAAAAACCGGCTGAATTCGACCCGCGTAAATACCTGGGCCCGGCTCGTGACAACATGGAAAAACTTTACAAGCACAAAATCATCAACGTATTGGGTTCTGACAACAAGTTGGCTCAGTGCTAATCGTGTTTGATACTTATCACACCTGATAAAATGAATAAAGGCTGCTTCCCTTTCGGGAGGCAGCCTTTTCATTTGTTTGCATTCTTTTTTTACCAGAACTTGTTCTGCGAGGGGTTGTATTCGAATCCCACCGCTTTCAGACGGTTCACGATATCTTCCTTGCTCACGTTCAAATCGGCACAGAGTGCGTCGAGTGAAGGATAATAGTCTCTCAATTTCATGTTGATGAAGCTGAACAGCATCATCGGGTCTTTGGGTAATTCCATATTCTGAACTTGTTTTTACGGATTCTTCTTTTTTCGGGGTGCAAAGTTACGGCTTTTATTGTTTCCTTGTACTTATTCTATTGATAATTTATTTGTTATCTTTGCAAGGCTATGTCAACTAAACGAGTGATAGAAGATAAAGATTTCCGTCGCATTGTGATTGCCACCCGACGCGGGGCAAGAAACATCACGATGCGTGTGAAGCCCGACGGCCTGTATCTCACGGTGCCGCCTTACAGCAAGACCGATAAAGTGTTGGCCACGCTGGAACAGTTCCGGACAGATTTACTGGAGCGTTTCCGCCGGGTGGCCCAGCAGACCTTGGACTTTAATTTCCGGATAGAAGCCGATTGTTTCCGACTGTCGCTGGAACCCAGCCAGTTGAAATGTTTTACCGTACGGCTACGGCCCTCGGGCGAGGTGACCGTATTTTGTCCGGCACACACCGATTTTTCGGATGAGGCCGTGCAGAAGCTGGTACGGGCAGCCATTGTGCGGGCCCTGAAGAAAGTGGCCTCGGAATTTCTGCCTCCCTTGCTGAAAGTATGGGCCGAACGTTTCGGCCTCACCTACCGGAAGGTGCGGATTACGGGTGCCCGTTCGCGGTGGGGCAGTTGTACGTCGGCCCGCACCATCAGTCTTTCCTGCTATCTGATGCTGGTACCTTCCCACCTGATTGATTATGTCATCCTGCACGAACTGGCCCACACGAGGGAGATGAACCATGGTCCCCGTTTTTGGGAATTGCTGAACGATATGACGGCTGGACAGGCCTTGCGCCTGCGTGCGGAACTCCGTCGGTTTCATCCTTCTTTCTGAGACATTTAAAAAGAAGGGATATTGTGTCTTTTATACACTTTTTTGATGTAAATTTGCATCGGAAAAGGTTAGGTAAAAAAGATTGTTTGAATGAAAAAGAGTTTGTTGGCGTTGGCTTCCGGCACATTGGGGCTGGGCATCGCCGAATTTGTCATGATGGGAATCCTTCCCCATGTAGCTCGTGATTTAGGTATTAGTATTCCCCAGGCGGGGCATTTTATTTCGGCGTATGCCATCGGTGTGTGTGTGGGTGCTCCGTTGACGGTGTTGATTGCCCGTACACGGCCCCTGAAGCAGATATTGCTGGGGCTGGCGGCCATTTATGTGATAGGAAATCTCTGTGCGGCACTTTCGCCGGGCTATTGGATGCTGTTGCTGATGCGTTTCGTGTCGGGACTTCCTCATGGAGCCTTCTTTGGAGTGGGGTCCATTGTGGCCGAGAAAGTGGCCGATAAGGGAAAGACCTCGCAGGCTGTGGCACTGATGATTGCGGGTATGACCATAGCCAATTTGTTCGGTGTGCCTTTCGGCACGTTGCTGAGCACATTGTTCTCCTGGCGTTTCCCCTTCTTGTTCAACACGTGTTGGGGACTGCTGGTGTTCTATCTGGTGTGGAAGTGGATTCCTTCGCTGCCGGCTTTGCCCGACACGGGACTGAAGGGACAGTTCCGCTTTCTCCGTAATCTGGCTCCGTGGCTTATCATTCTGACCACGATGTTCGGCAACGGAGGGGTGTTCTGTTGGTTCAGCTATGTCACTCCGCAGATGCTGCACGAAGCTGGGTTCCAGCCGGAAAGTCTGACGTGGATTATGATGCTGGCCGGACTGGGAATGACCCTCGGTAACCTGATTGGCGGACGTTGCGGTGATTTGTACGGGCTGGCCCCTGTGGTACAGTTCACGCAAGTGTTCATGATGCTGGCTTTGCTGGGTACTTTCCTCTTTGCGGGAGTGCCGTGGCTTTCCGTCTTGCTGATGTTTGTTTGTGCGGCTGCCCTGTTTGCCGTGTCACCTCCCCAGCAGCTGTTGCTGTTGCAGAATTCCCGTGGGAGTGAGATGATGGGAGCCGCTTGCGTGCAGATTGCGTTCAATCTGGGAAATGCGGTTGGGGCATACGCCGGAGGACTGCCGATTGACGCCGGACTGGGTTACCGGTATCCGGCACTGGTGGGAGTCTTTGTGGTGGCCTTGGGATGGATTTGCGTCACTTGGTATATCAGGCGGGAGCGCAGGTGCCTTCTGAAAAGAAAAACGACAGATACGGTTGTATCATAAAACAATATACTATGAGATTGCTTTTGTTGACTTTGATAATATGGCTGGGAGGATGTTCTTTTCGTCTGGAAGCAAAAGATACTTTCTTCTCGCAATACCATTTCTATCATCTTACGGAAGAGTCGGGTTTACCCAATAACTCGGTAACTTCCGTGATAAAAGATTCGTATGGTTACGTCTGGATTGCCACTCAGGACGGACTGGCACGTTACGACGGTTACCGCTTCCTGACCTATGGGGTGGAAAAGGCCTTGTATCGCTTGAAAGGAGATTATGTGTATGCCGTGTGTGAGGACCGTTACAAGAGGCTTTGGGTAGGTTCGGGTGCCGGATTGGATTTGATAGACCTGCAGACGGGGATGCCATTATCCCTGTCGAGGTTGGGGGGAGAGGAGTTCCCGGAACTCTCAGCTTTGTTCGCTTCGTTCGTACGTTCCGTTGTGCAGGCCTCGAATGGAGATGTCTGGGTGGTAACCGACAAGATGCTGTGGTGCCTGGAGCTGGGTGATGACGGAAAGATTACGGGATGTTATCGGATGCAGGGACAGCCGGATAATTCCATTTCCGCCGTGGCAGAACTGGAAGGAGGGCTTTGTGCCGGTATAGGGAACCAGCTTTACTGGATTATGAAAAAAGGCGGCAATGTGCTCGAAAAGCAGTTGCTTTCGGATGACATTGTGCCTTTCAGCGATGACTGGCGTATTTCCTGTTTGCAGGTGGATGGTGATTTCCTATGGATAGGAAGTAACCGTGGACTTTTCCGCTACGGACGGGCCACAAGAAGTCTGAAGCGTTATCGGTATTCTTCACACCGGGAAGGGATGCTCAGTCAGGCTTATATTACAGATATCAAACGGACGTCGGACGGGCATCTGATTGTCTCTACCTTTAACGGGCTGAATGTGTATAACCGGGCTTCCGACTCGTTTTCCTTTATCCGCCGTCTGGAGGCTCCGGATGAAGGCGGATTGAATTCCAACACCATTGGTTGCCTGTTTGTCGATGGACAGGATATCTGGGCTGGCACGCAGGACGGGGGTGTGAATCTCCTGTACCGTTCGCGCAGGCTGGAGGTGTCCCGATTGGGAGATATCCCTTGGAAATTGTCGGAAGGGCGTACACCCCAAATCAGTGCCATTACAGAGGACAAGACGGGGAACTTGTGGATTGGAACGATTGAAGGAGGGCTTTATCAGATGAATCCGGTGACGGAGGCTGTAAAGCATTATGCTTTCATACCGCAGAATCCGGCGTCTATTCTTTCGAACAATGTGAACGGACTCTTGATTGACAGGGATAATCACCTGTGGGTATATACGTGGGGAGCAGGCATCAGTGAACTGGATTTGAATAAGCCGCAACCGTCGTTCCGCCAGCATTCCAATGGGAAGGTTCCCGGTCTGGAGGATGATTTTATCATGAGTGCGGCCGAAGATTCCATCAACCGGGGTATCTGGTTTGGCACCACGCATGGGCTGGTTTTTTATGACAAAGGACAGGAGCGGTTCCGTCGGGTGGATTTTCGTGCGGCGGTGTCGGAGTTCAAGTCAATCGGTTCGTTGTGCGTCGATTACAAGGGGCGCCTGTGGGTAGGTACTTCTGAGGGGCTGTTTGTGGTGGACTTGTTTTCTTTTGCACGTTCTCGTCAACATTTCAATTATATTTATTTGCGCTACAAACTCGATGATGCCAAATCCACGCAAGTGGAGCAAATCAACGTGGTTTTTCAGGACAGTCAGGGAAGAATCTGGCTGGGAGGAAAGGGCACGGGACTGTATCGTTTGGTTTCGGATGAAGGAAACCGTTTCCGGTTCAAGCATTATGGCAAAGAAGAGGGCTTTGCTGAGAATTCGGTGTATGGATTGTCGGAAGATAGCAAAGGGAACTTGTGGATTGCGACGGATAACGGGCTGTCCCGTTTGCGGGTAGCGGAAGGTACGTTTGTCTCCTACGGCAAGTCCGACGGCCTCTTGGATAGCGATTACGATGTGAATACATTGCATTTTTCTTTGAGACACAATCGATTGTATTGTGGAAAGGACCATGGGTTGTATGAGGTGTTTCTTAAAAGAATCGCTCCACATACCAACGAGCGTTCAATCGCCATCTCTTCATGTCGCATCAATGACGGAGAATGGGAGTATTGGACACAGGACTGTGTGGCTGGTCTGGAGGAGGGAGACAAACTGGAACTGGCTCTGACGACTCATGAATATGGTTATAATGAGGCTGTCCGTATCCGTTACAGAGCGGAGGAAGACGGTGGAAAATGGACGGAACTTCCGGCACAGAATCCAGTGGTGGTACTGCCCTCGCTTCCGTCGAGAAACTGCCGGCTGGAAATACAGGTCACCAATCCGGAGGGAGAATGGCAGCAGGATACGTTGAGGCTGGACTTGCAGGTACGTCCGTATTATTATAAGTCCTGGTGGTTCTGGTCGCTGATTCTTCTGGCGGCGGGCTCCCTTTCTGTTCTCTTCTATCGTTATAAGGTACGTCGGCTGAAACGCCGGCAGGTTGTTTTGGAACAGTTGGTGGCACAGCGTACACACGAACTGGAGGTACAGAATCACAGCCTGGAGGTCATGGCACATCATGTGGAAGAAATGGCCGAGGAAAAGATTCGTTTCTTTACGCACATCACCCATGAGTTCCGTACGCCGGTCACGCTCATCCACGGCCCCATTGAGCAGGCTCTGTCGCTTACTTCCGATGAGGAGGTGAAAGAGCAGCTTCAAATTGCCGAACGGAATGTGGAGGATTTACTTTCCTTGGTGAATGAACTGATGGATTTCCGGAAACTCGATGCGGAGAAAGTGAAGTTGAATGTGCATCCGTTTGATTTGGTTTCCATGATAGACGATTTGCTTCTGCCTTTTGTTACGTTTGCGAAGGACCGCCACATTACGTTGCAGACGTATTATCACTTGCAGGGACTTTCTGTCAATGCCGATCCGCAATATCTTCACCGGGTATTGACGAACTTGCTGGCCAATGCGGTGAAGTTTACACCCGATGGCGGTACTATCCGTTTGTATGCGGCCCGTGTGGTGGATGATGAAAGGAAGGTACAGCTCTATCTGGCTGTATCGGATACGGGCTGCGGTATCCCTGAAAAGGACCTTCCGCAGGTGTTCGACAGCTTCTTCCAGGCACAAAATGCCGTGGCTTACCCTGTATTCGGACAAAGCGGGACCGGTATCGGCTTGAATGTCTGTAAGCGTATTGTCGCACTTCATGGTGGGGTTATCTCTGCCCGGAATAATCCGTCTGGAGGAGCTTCTTTCCGGATTCTGCTACCCATGAAAGAAATGCCTGCAGAGGAACACCATGCAGCTGGAGAAACAGTTCTTCCACCCGAAAAGAGTGCTACGGCTGAGGCTGTTTCGGCAGCACAGGCTACCGTATTGATTGTGGACGACAACCATGACATGCGTCGTTATATCCGTTCGCTTCTGAAAAAAGACTATAAGCTGCTGGAGGCTGAAAATGGACTGAAGGCCTTGGAGGTGATAAAGCAACATTCTGTCGATTTGATTATCAGCGACTTGCTCATGCCGGAGATGGACGGACTGGAATTGTCGAAGCGGGTGAAGGAGAACCTGGAAAGCAGTCACATTCCTTTCTTGATTTTGACGGCTGTCCGCTCGGAGGAG
Source organism: Bacteroides mediterraneensis (assembly GCF_900128455.1). Classification (GTDB taxonomy): domain Bacteria; phylum Bacteroidota; class Bacteroidia; order Bacteroidales; family Bacteroidaceae; genus Phocaeicola; species Phocaeicola mediterraneensis. The sequence goes on from NZ_LT635783.1 coordinate 569,043, forward strand.
AATGAAAAGATTTGTTATTCGGTAGGGGTCGATGAATATTTGTGTAAACCTTTCGATGCGGAGGTGTTCAAATATCGTATCCGTAACATTCTGGCTTTGCGGCGTGGCTATCGGGAAAGACTTTCCAAACCGGTTGCACTGGCGGATGTGAGTGAGCTGGGATTGATTGAAGATTCCAGAGACAAGACTTTCATGGATAAGGCGATGGAGCTGATGAAGCGGCATTATGCCGATTCCGAGTATGGGTTGGATACGTTTATCCGCGATATGGGGTATAGCAAGACGCTGGTGAACCAGAAAATGCAGAATCTGGCCGGGATGCCGATTGGACAGTTCATGAAGAATTTCCGTTTGGATATGGGATATCAGTTGCTGGAACAGAGAAAAGGAGAGGCCAATGTGTCGGAAGTAGCTTATGCGGTGGGTTTCAATGATCCCAAGTATTTCACGAAATGTTTCAAGCAGCGTTTCGGTTGCCTGCCAAGTTCTATGGGACATTCCTAAATCTGAAAAGAAGAAGCCGGAACCCGCAAGGAGTTGCGCAGTTCCGGCCTAAAAAAAAGAAATTTAGAAATGTACCGTTTCACAACGGGTGGTTTATGAGCACTAAGCTAGTGTCATTTTTGTATGATTCTGGCTGTATTCTCCAGGTGTACGTCTTCTGCGGCATAGTCGGGCCGTGTGTCTCCCCAGTTTACCATGCAGTCTTCCATCTGGATGTCAGAAGCCGTATGGATAAAGAATCCGTAGGTCTTGCCTTTCAGGAAACCTTCTCCGTCGCAAGGACGTTTGTCGTAGATTCCTCCTTCGAAGGTTGTCCGCTTATGGAGGTTCACTTCTACCTGGTCGAAGTAAATCCGGTTGATTTTGTCGGGGGTATCACCACCCACAAAGACTCCGTTCTCACTCGTACATTTGATGTTGTGGAAATAAATGCGGCTTACTTCTCCGCAGGCGCCTTTCATGGCTCCTTTGGGGAAACGCCATCCCGCGTCTTTGTGGTTGCCTACAGCCCGCGGATAGGAGGTGACATAAATGGGTTCAGCCTTGCCCCACCATACGTCGGAAAAGAAGCGGCAATCGACAATCATGTTCGAGAAAATCACGTTGGTCACCGTACCTTCGTCACGGTTCTGTATGCCGATTCCCCGGTTGCTGTCCTTGATGATGCAGTTGGTGAACAAAACGTTGTTGATTTTGTCCATGTTCTCCGAACCGATTTTTACGGCGCAGGAACGTGAAGTCATGGTGCAGTTGGTCACGACCACATCTTCGCAGCTTCCATACTCCTCAAACTCTCTTCGGTTTTTCAGGCAGATGCAGTCATCGCCCGATTCAATGAAACAGTTGGAGATGCGCACATCCTTGGAATGGTCTACGTCGATGCCGTCACCGTTCCGGATTTTGAGGTTGTTGAGGATACTGATGCCGTCAATCATGACGTTGCGGCAGCCTATCAGATGGACTGTCCAGTAGGCACTGTTGCAGATGTTCACATCGCGTATCACCAGCTTCTCGATATTGGTCAGGGTGAGTACGTGTGGGCGCGGGTCAAAGTCCGTCACCGGCTTCAGTTCATAAGAATCGTCCAGTTCCTTGCCCATGAAGGCTACTCCGTTACCGTCGATGCTTCCTGTGCCGGTGATGGACACGTTTTTCAGGTCTTTTCCGCTGATCCACATCATTCCCTCTCCGCGGTTGGCACCGAAAGCACTTTCGGTATAGATGCTTTCATCCGGGTTCGCCAGCAGCCGGGAATTAGGGGCCAGCTGTAACTCCACATAAGAAGCCAGTTTGAACGATCCGCAAAGGAAGGTATGTCCTGAGGGTACGAGAACCGTGCCGCCTCCGGCTTCCGAGCAGGCGTTGATGGCTTTCTGGATGGCTGAGGCATCGTCCGTTTCCCCGTCACCGGCAGCCCCGTAGTCCATAATGTTGTAAATCCCCGTTTGCTGCGAGTGACATGCTCCGAGAAGGAAGATGCTGAGTAGTGCAAGTAGAATATTTTTTGTTTTCATAATGTATATGGGATTTATGTTTTTATTCAGAATTTTTCAATCAGTGAAGGGGGACAGTCTTCCGGAGCACTGCCCCATGTCTTATTGGGCATATTTCCCATGACAAATACCATTTCGCCTCCCTCCGTAATATCTTTATGCGTAATGTAGTTTCGGGTATAAGGTTTCCCGTTCAAGGTTACTTGTTGTATGTAAATGTTTTCCTTGGAAGTGTTTTCTGCTTGCAGGGTAAAGGTCTTGCCGTTTTCCAAGTGTAGCGTGGCCTTGGAGAAAGACGGGCTGGCCAGTACATAATAGGGGGAGCCCGGGCAAACTGGATAGAAGCCTAAAGAGGCAAAAATATACCAGGCCGACATCTGTCCCGCATCGTCGTTGCCCGACAAGCCTCCGGGGGCATTCAGGTATTCCGTTTCCATGATGTGACGTACGGTCTGCTGGGTTTTCCATGGCTGGCCCGCATAGTTGAACATAAAGGCCACCTGATGGCAGGGTTCGTTGCCGTGCCAGTATCTTTGTGCGCTGAACATGGAGTCCAGTTTCTCCACATAATGCGGGCATCCACCCATACATTCCATGAGTCCATACGGGTCCTGTGGCGCGTACCAGGTATAATGGCAGGGTGCCCCTTCGGTGATGAACTTGGCAAACTGGAAGGCGTTCGCTTCTTTCAGGAAGGTGCCGTCGGCATGCCGTCCCTGTGCATATCCTGTAGCAGGGTCGATGACGTTACGGTAGTTCAGGGCACGGGCGGCCAATAATTTGTAATCTTCTTCTTTCTGAAGCAGTTTGGCTACTTGGGAAAGAACAAAATCATCGTAGGCATATTCCATGGTACGCGACACCTGCTCTTTGGTGTGAAAGGCATCGGGCACACTGTCCTCCAGTGGGATGTAGCCATATTCCAGGTATGACTGTAAGGCCCGGCGTCCCATCCCGTTCCGGTAGTCTGCTTCCTGGACGGGCGATTCAAAAGCATTCTGCCGCATGGCCTTGTAAGCCGTTTCGATGTCAAAGTTGCGGATACCTTTCACGTAGGCATCCCCTATGGCTGCTATGCAATGGTCGCCAATCATGGCTGCCGTATAGCTGTTCCAGCACGGGAAGATGGGTAACCAGCCACCCTGTTCATATTTGTAGACGAGCGACTGCATCATCTGTCCTCCTCGAGTGGGGTATAATAGGTTGATGAGCGGATGCAAGGCACGGTAGGTGTCCCACATGCTGAAGTCATCATAATAGGTCTCGTCTTGGGTCAGCTGGAGAATGGAATCTTTCTGTGCAAAGGCTGGGTATCTTCCATCTACGTCGTTGAATGTGCGGGGAAGGAAAGAAGCCCGATAAAAGGCTCCATAGAATTTCTCCTTGGCTTCCTGGTCAGGTGTTTCCACTTTGATGGCCGAGAGATGCTTTTCCCAGATTGCGGTAAGTTCCTTCCGCGTCTGGTCGAAATTCCAGTGCGGAATTTCCTGTTGCAGATTCTGTTCGGCTCCTTTTCTATCGGTGAAGGAAGAAGCCGCTTTGACCAATACTTGTTCATGGCTTTTTACGTGAAAGCCTATATAGATTCCGATATTTTTTTCATGACCGATTTTGGTCTGTCCAGGGAACAGACTGTCTTCCCGGAAAGTCCCGAAGTCGCAGAGGTCTTTCTGGTAGTCTATAATAAAATGTCCGCTGTATCCGGCCGGTTCTCCCCAGCCTTGATAAATGCGATGTACGGGATTGTAGCCGTAAATACGTTTCTGAAGGGTATCAATTTCGATATATCCTTCTCCTTCGTCACTGTTAGGATTGACGATGAGATAAGCTTTTCCTTCCTTTTGGTAGGAAAAACGGAAAATGGCCGACCGTGAACGGCCTGTCATTTCAGCCTGAAGATGTTCGTCAGGCAAAGTCACAGCATAATAAGATGGAGTAGCAGTTTCCTGTTCGTGCAAGAATCGGGTGGCTCTTTTTTCCGGCAAGCATCGTAATGAATCAAACGAAGCTGTTAGTGTCATGGAACCATAATCTTGTGTACATCCTCCCACAATCCAGTGGGAATTGCGGAATCCTTGAAATAAGGAATCACGATAATAATATGGTGCGATGCATTTCAGTTCGGTGTCTTGTGTCTGTGGGGTCCAGAAATTCATGCCGTTGGGTTCCAGTACGGCAGGTAAGGTTTGTCCGTATTCCTCGGTGTGCTTACCAAACATACCGGCAGTATGAGTCGTGCTGGCGGCAGTACCTACTCTTGTGTCGATGTACGACAACAGGTTTTCGGCAGGATGACCGTTAGTGCATGAAACAATGAATGGAGCAACCGCTCCATAAATCAATGATTTGAGTAATGTAGTAAAGTGTGTCTTCATGAATCTTAAATCTACGTGATTGCTATTTTTCAATAATAAGCATAGCAATTATATGGTTTGTATGGGTTTAAGACTATTCAACTCATCATTTGTACATCCCTGTTATAGAATTAACCTTTGAAAACTGAATGATAAAATGAATGGCAAATATCGGTGAGGGAAGTCCCTCACCGATATTTTATAAAGTAATCAATAACCCGGATTCTGTTTCCAGTTGGTATTGTTGTTCAACGCATCGATACTCAACGGCCACAAGCGGTATTGAGGATTCTTTGCATTCAGGTTAAACTGATCCTTGAAGCCCCAAGGCTCTTCAAATTTTCCGAAACGGATCAGGTCGTTACGACGCCAGTGCTCGTCGAGGAATTCACGTCCACGTTCATCCAGGATTTCCTGCAGGCTCGGGTCGTGGTCCAGCAGCGGAGCGTTCACATACGCACGGATCTGGTTGAACAGGCTCATCGGGGTATCGCCGTTAGTAGCTGTACCACCACGGACAATAGCTTCACATTTCATCAGGATAATGTCTGCATAACGGAAGATTGGGAAGTCATTGTCCTGGTTACGGCTGAAGTTGTTATAGTCGTTGATGTCCGGGAAGAACTTGATGGAACGGTAACCTTGTGTCCATCCTTTCAAGTCTGCACCGCAGTTCAGGTCAGCATTAGGCACTACAGGAGGATTGGCTGTCAGGTCTTCCTTCAAGGTGATGGCCTTGGTGAAAGTCACGTTCTCACCGCCATACGTGTTGCGGATGTTGGTCGGGTCACCGGTGGCATTGTCATACTGGTATACGTCGAAGGAAGGCAGTCCGATGTTCTCACCGGTACTACCGGCAATCACGTCGTTACGACGGTCGCCCGGCAGGCAGAACAATTCTACGAATTCAGGAGTCAGTGCCATATTACCACCCACTGAGTTACTCATTTCGATGCTGTAGAAACCGTTGCTGTTCTGACCACGACGCCATGTACGGAAACGGGCGAAGGTCATACCCTGAACTGTTTCTGCATCATACGGCATGGCGTAGATGAAGTCCTTGATCTGTGAGCCGTTGGTATACATGAACTTGGTCTTGTAGTCGTCGCTCAGGTCAAAATGGCCGGAAGCGATGATACGGTCGCAGGCTTTAATACACTCATTCAGTTTCTCATTCTTGTCATTGGCGTTCCAGCTTGAACTGGTCACGTCCTTGGTATAGACGTTCCAGTTGATGTACAGCTTGGCCAGCAGGGCATCCACCATCCAGCGGGTCGGCTTGCCATAAGTGGAGGCATCCACGTTCTCGTAGCAGTTGTCGCGTACGGCAAGCAGTTCCGATTCAATCCACTTGGCCACGTCGGCACGCGGGGAACGGTCAATCTTTTCGTCGTCGGCCAGCAGGTGGTCGATGATAGGAGTATCACCCCAGTGGTCCATGATCATGAAGTGGTAGAAGGCGCGCACGGCACGTACCGGAGCCAGGTCCTCGTCGGACACACCGCCGGCGCTCAGGTCGAACAGGACACGGTTACAGTTGGTGATGGCACTCTGCAGCTCATCGAACACGTTCAGCTGGTTCTTTGAGTTGGTCGGGTCGATCATGTGCAGTGAGAAGTTTGCCATATCACGGCCGTTCAGGTAGTCACCGTCGAAGCTGACGGCTGTGTACTCATCCGAGTTGCAGGATACGCCCTCGTCGAAACGGCGGCCAATGGCGTTGCGGAATCCATAGAAAGCGTTGCTCATCTGGGCCTCTATGGCGATTTCCGAATTGGGCATCTCGGTATATTGGGATTCAATATTAACGTCCAGATCGGTACAACCGAATGCGGTAAGTGCCAGGAAGGCACCAGTCAATATATTTCTTGTTTTCATATCTTAAAATCTCCTGTGTTAAGGGTTAGAAATTCACGTTTACGCCCACCATGAAGGTACGTGTACGCGGGTAAGTGGTATTACGCCAGTCCATACCCGGTTCCAGGCCGCCCAGACTGATTTCAGGGTCTACACCTTTGTAACCGGTGATGGTGAATACGTTGTTGCAAGTGGCATACAGGCGCAGGTTGTTGACCCAGTTGCCCAGTTTGCCGAAGTTATAGCCTAAAGTCAAGGTAGACAGACGGAGGTAGGAACCGTTTTCCAGGTAGCGGTCGGACGGAGCCTGTGCACGTGAGTCGTGTGCGTTCTGTCCTTCAGCCACTTCTGCCAGCACGTTCTTACCGTTGCTTACCAGGCTCACGTTGTTGTAGTAGCAGCGGGTGGCGTTGAAAATCTTGTTACCGGCCACACCCTGGAAGAAGGCGGTCAGCGTCCAGTTCTTCCATGTGAAGTCGTTGTTCCATCCGTAAGTCAGTTTCGGCTGGGCTGATCCGTGAGGACGGCGGTCTTCGTCTGCCGGAGCGTCTGTAGTACCGATCAGGTTGCCGTCGGCATCATAGTCGTTGAAGATGGAGCCTCCGTTTTCATCGTAGCCGGCCCATTCATACAGGTAGAACTGTCCGAGCGGGGCACCTTCCATGATACGCTGTACCTGTGTGCTGGTGTAACCACCTACATCCGGATTGGCACGGTCGCTGTATTCTACAGAATATGTGTCGTTTGAAAGTTTCTCTACCACGTTCTTGTTGTGAGACAGGTTAAGCGTGGTGCTCCATGTGAAGTTGTGTGTCTTCACCGGAACGGCGTTGATGGTGATTTCCACACCTTTGTTGCTGATGTCACCTACGTTGGCAGTCATCCATCCGTAAGGATAACGGTTGGTGGAAACCGCATAGTCGAAAATCAAGTCGCTGGTACGCTTGTCATAATATTCGATGGTACCGGTCAGCCGGTTGTTCAGGAAGCCGAAGTCCACACCGATGTTGAACATGCCGGTGGTTTCCCATTTCAAATCCGGGTTTGAGTTACGGGTAGCACCCAAGATACGGTATTGTGAGGAAGTACCGTTGGCATCCACGTAAGTGAACCAGCCGGTAGAACCGTAGATAGGACGGGAATAGAAGGCATCGAATCCCAGTGAGTTACCGCTGACACCGTAGCCGACACGCAGCTTCAAGTCATCGAACACGCTCTGGCTCTTCATGAAATCCTCTTCCGTGATACGCCATGCGGCAGATACAGAGGGGAAGGTACCCCAGCGGTTGTTGACACCGAATGCGGAAGAACCGTCACGACGTACAGTGGCCTGCAACAGGTATTTGCTGTTGAAACTGTAGTTGACACGTCCGTAGAAGGAAATCATACGCAGGGTGGACAGGTTGTTGCTGATCACATCGTTGATGGAGATGTTGTTGGCCACGCCCAGATTGTGATAAGTCAGGTCATCGTTGTAGAAGTTGTACACCTTCAAACCGAAACCGTCGCTGTTGTCGGCCTGTTCCCAGGAGTAACCCAGCATGACGCCCACCTTGTGCGCATCGGCAAAGGTGTGGTTCCAGTTCAGGTAAGTTTCCATTTGCTTACGAGTGTTTTCCAGTGTGCTGCGGTCAGCTTGGCCATTACGTGAAGCCACGCTCGGCAATTCAGTCTTGCTGCTGTTGTAGTTGCTGTAGATGTACTGCTGGTTCTGGTAAGACAGGTTCAGGTTCCAGTCCAGACCGTCGAGGATGTGGAGTGTGGCCTGTGCCGTTCCCTGCAGCAGCTTCTCTTTCGTGTCATAGCGGTCTTCGCTGATCATACGGACCGGGTTGAAGTTCTGTGAAATCTGTGTGTTGCCATACCAGGAACCGTCCGCATTTTTGACGGGAACCAGCGGGCTGTAGTAGTACATGGCGTCCAATACGCTCTGGCCGTTTCCGCCGGTAGGACCTGTAGAGCTGTTACGAACGCTGGCATTGACGCTGAAGGCCAGTTCCAAGCGGTCGTTCAGGGCTTTTGTCTGTACGAAAGAACGGGCGTTGAGACGGTCCATGCTGGTGCCGCGTACCACACCCTGACGGTCCATGAAGTTGATGGAGGCGCTATAGCTGGTCTTCTCGTTACCTCCGTTGATGGATACGTTGTGGTTATGGCTGAAACCGGTACGGAGCACTTCGTCCTGCCAGTTGGTATTGGCCGGGTTGTTGACGTCATAATACGGAGACAGGTCGATGTTGTTCTTGCTTGCAAAGTCCAGCAGCTGGTCTGCCGACATCATGTCGAGAGTGTTCATCGTCTTGTCCCATGCCACGTAGCCGCTGTAGCTTACGCTGGTATGTCCGTCCTTCTTTCCTTTCTTGGTTGTCACGATGATTACACCGTTGGCTGCCTTTGAACCGTAGATGGCGGTGGCAGAGGCATCGCGGAGCACATCGATGCTTTCGATGTCATCCGGGGCGATGAGTGACAGGCTGGCGCCCGGCACACCGTCGATTACATAGTACGGCTCCATGGCTTCACCTGCACGCAGTGAGGAAGCACCGCGCAAAGAGATGGAAGCTGAACCGTTCGGGTCACTGGTGTTGGCCACTGTCAGTCCCGGAACTTTACCTTGCAGCATCTGTGCAGGGCTGGTTACGACACCCACGTTCAGGTCTTCTGCCTTTACGGAAGTGATGGAGCTGGTCACATCCTTGCGCTGCATGCTACCGTAACCGATGACTACCACTTCATCCAAGGTTTCCGTATCTTCCAGAAGAGTTACGTTCATTCTGGCACCTTTCACCACATTTTCTTGTGCCACGAAACCAATATAAGAGAATACAAGTGTTTTACCTTTCTCTGTTCGAAGAGAGAAATTACCATCCAGGTCGGTAACCGTACCGTTGGTGGTACCTTTTTCAATGACGTTTACACCAATCAGTGGTTCACCTGATTTGCTCTGTACACGTCCTGTAACTGTGAGTTGCGCGAATGCCCATGAGACATTCATCAGAAAAAGAGCCATAAATAAAGCAAATGGCCTTAGTCTTGCATTTTTCAATTGTACTTTACACATAAACTTAGATTTTTAAAAGGTTAGTTTTTAAAATCATATCTTGATATATATTTTTTTCCGATGTAGGATGTAGCCCGTGATACACATGAGGGAGCAGAAAAGCAACGCATAGATGAGGGAGGCAAAATATGGATCCGTAAATACGACCAGAATGCCCTGATAAATTACTTTTCGGATACCCCATTCGGAAAAGGCGATAGCTACCACTTCACTGAGCACGTAGAGAAAGAGCGGATTCATGCCGAAAACCAGGAAGAAAGTCCAGCCTTTGTTCACTTCCTTTACGTCGATTACATACATGAGTAAGGCAAGCAGCAAGGAGCCCCATCCACAGGTTACGAAAACGAAACTCGTAGACCAGACCCGTTTGTTGAGAGGCATCCAGATGGAAAGAATATAACCCACTACCAACATTATCACTGCCACTGTGATGAGTTTGACAACCCGTTGGCTTACGGGAATCTTTTCCAATAACAGCTTGCCACACAAAAATCCGATGAGGGTGTGGGCTACAGCGGAAATGGTTGCCACCAGTCCTTCCGGATCGACCGGACTCTTCTTGTACAGGTGGGCTTCTCCGAAAATGCTTCTGTCGATGACAGCCAGAATGTTGGTGTCGTCGCAAGCATAGCCGTTTCCCACCAGCAGAAGAATGGAATAGACCACCAGCAAGCCACCTGCAATCCATGGAAGGTATTTGTGGCGGATGTAAATGACCAGCAGTGATACAATTCCGTAGCACAAACCGATGCGTTGCAGTACGCCGGGGATACGAAGCGTGTCTATCGGGAAAAATTCACCTTTGCAGGCATAGCCGAACCATTCGATACCGAGTCCGATGAGAATGATAAGGAAAGTCCGCCGGAAAATCTTTTTGACCACATCCTGCGAGGGCTTGAAGTCGAACTTCCGAAGAGAAATGTACGTAGAAATACCTACCATGAACAGGAAGAACGGGAAGACCAGGTCACATGGAGTCAGACCGTTCCATACGGAATGGCGCAACGGGGCATACGAAACGGAGCCTCCGGCATTGTTTACCAGAATCATGCCGCATACTGTAATGCCGCGTAATACATCGAGTGACAAGAGTCGTTTCATGGTGCTTTCTGTTTTAAGGGGTTAGTCCCGGCTTTTATTTATCTTTAAATACCTCGTTGAAAACTTCTTTCGCTACACTAATGCAATCACCTTCTCCTTTTGCCGGATACGGGTTGTGAGCCACTGTCCACGGTTCCTCCATGGCATAATAATCCAGCTCTACCATCGGTTTTCCATCCAACACATCCTGAAGTGTCTGCCAGTAGGCTGCCCAGCGTTTGTAGTAGAAATCTTTCAGTATTCCGTTCCATTCTTTGTGGGCATAATCACGGAGACCTCCGTCGTTGGCACATACACGGTCGCCCCAAGTGGTGATTTGTACGCGGGCGTTCCATTCGTACAGGTCTTTTTCTTCCGGAGTGGTTCCGAGGTTGCGAGCCTGTTCAATCCAGCGTCCCACGCGGAACTCGCTTCGGGTAGCCAGCAGACGGTCCTGCGCCAGTAGAATGTGTAGGAATTCCTGAGAGTGGGCGGCAAAGCTTTTCTTGTCGAAGCTCTTGAAGTCGGCTACCGTCTGGTTGTAGACGATACGTCCTCTGTCGGACAAGGACTGGCGGACAATGTCTACCAAGTCATATTCGAAGTTGTTGTTGCCTTTGTATTTGTCGGCCACTTCCAACATCAGGCGGGCAGCGTCTTCTGTGGTAGTCGGGTCATAATAGTTTTCCATTTTTGACCAGCTGGAAGCCTGGAAGTTGTTCAGGCTCGGACGGCCGCAGAAGATGGATTCGTGAGTACCCTGCTGGTTGTTGCCGAAGGGGCAGTTGTAAATACCGTTTGCCAGAATGTCCCATGCTTTGGCCACCGTTTCATCGTACGTACCATAGCGGGCCTTGATGTAGCCTTTCAACCATTCTTCTTTGGTGAATTTCTCCGGGCGCCAGGGAAGTTCGCACATCAGTTCGAACATCACCGGATTGTTTTCGCTGCCTTCCATGGTCAGACCGATACCTTTAAGGTGGGCCGCCAGCGGATTGTTTTTTGTAAGATAGAAGTTGTTCAGCAGCTGGTCCATACGTCCGTGCAAGCCTACGTTACCTCCGAAATTTTCTATCATGCAGAACAGCCAGTCATGCTGTTCATATCCTTTTTCGCGTTTCCAGATAGAAGGGATACCCCACATCGGACGGCATTCGCTGAACAAATCCAGAATCAGGATGTCTCCGTTGTTCAGGTTCTTGATCATTTCTGGGCGCGGATTTTCCGTCCATCCCTGAATGACCCATGTCGCTTTCGGATTGGCTTCCTTCATGGCTTTAAGTACGGCTTTCCCAGCAGCGTCGAAATCTACGCTTCCTGCATCTTCAAGTTCATGGAACGGGTCCATGGAGTAGTAGTTGGCTTTTCCGAACAATTTTTCCAGTTCTTTATAATATAAGGAGGCAATCTCATTAAAGCGTGCATCTGTAGGAAGCAGGAAGGCAGGACGGGTGAATCCGTTCCATAATGCCGGTTCCGTTACATTCAATCCCAGTTTTTTATTGGCATCGTGGGGTACCATTCCAGAATAGCCCGGGAATACCGGTTCGATGCCGTATTCATGCATGCGTTTCAGAATCTTTTTCTGCAAGGCTTCCTGCTGTGTGTACCAGCTGTCCGGATTGGGACCACCCCATCCTTCCAAGTTGTTCATGGCCCACCATGCCAGGAAGGCAGGTCCTGCTATGAATTTATTGATTTCTTCTTTCGTATAACCTAATTTGGCCAGCATGTTCTTCCACACGCATTCTTGTCCGACTACGGTCAGTGGCAGGTTGATGCCGTGCAAGGCCATCCAGTCGATTTCCTTTTCCCAACGATTCCAGTCCCAGAATGCCATGGTATAAGAGTAGGTGCAGTAGTTGAAATCGTATCTCAGCGAGAGGTTGGTTTCCTTACGGACCGGTGTGTCTACTTTCGGCAGACTTTCCGGCAGCTGGGCAGTCATCCCGTTCCAGGAAAGATGGATACCTGCGTAATATTTCAGGTACCAGTTGAGTCCGGTAGCAATGTTCACGTAATTGTTTCCCCGGATGACTACCTTGTTACCTTTCTGGTCAAGTTCGAAAAAGTCGTTTTCTCCTTTTTGCAATTGTATGATAAATTTGTGGGATGCCCCCGGACAAATTCTTTCCAAAAGTCCGTCGATAGGATTACTCCACAGGCTGAATGGAATGCAAATACATGCTAAGAGAATAAGTAGGAATCGTCTGGTTTTCATAATATTCATTTTTTAGTGTTACAAAATTCATATTTTATAAATAATGTAAGGGGGAAAATAGTCAAGAAAAGGGAGAAAATAGTACAATGTGAGGGGGAAGGCTTGAAATTGACCTATATCAAGATACTCTCTACAGCAAATATCGTATTTTTGCAATGTTTTTAGAGAGTTAACACGTGGAACAGACAATTCAACAGACGAACATCCGGAAGGGCTTGACGAAGCTTGTGATTCCTATCTTCATAGAGACTTTATTGATTATGATGCTGGGGGCAGTAGACACCATCATGCTGAGCCAGTACTCCGACGAGAGTGTGGCGGCAGTAGGAGTGGTGAACCAGATTGTAATGTTTGCTTTCCTCATTTTCGAGGTCATCAATATCGGTACGTCGGTGCTATGTTCACAGTATCTGGGTGCCGGACTGAAGAACAAGATGGTACAGGTGGTCGGAGTGTCTCTGTTGCTGAATCTGGTGGTGGGTATTCTGGTCAGTGCCATTCTGCATTATGGGGCTACTACCTTGTTGGGCTGGATGGGACTGCGTCCGGAATTGTTGAAGTACGGTATCGGTTACATGGAGATTGTGGGAGCCTTTGCCTTCTTTCAGGCTATTTCGCTGACCATTTCCGCTTCGCTTCGCAGTGCGAACAAGGCCATCTATCCCATGCTGGTCACCGTGCTGGTCAATGTGATGAATATCATCGGAAACTATTCCCTGATTTTCGGTAAGTTCGGTCTGCCTGCCATGGGAGCGGAAGGAGCGGCTATTTCTACCTCCATTGCCCGAGGCGTCAGCATGATTGTGTTGTTTGTCATCCTGTTCAAGAAACATATTCCTTCTTTCCCGCTGGCCCTGTTCCGTCCTTTCCCGTGGAAAGAGTTGAAAAATCTGTTGAAGGTGGGATTACCTTCGGCGGGCGAGAACATGTCGTACAGTTTCTCGCAGGTGGTGATTACTTATCTGATTAATATTTTGGGAAACGATTCGCTGGCCACCCGTACCTATACGGTGAATACCACTATGTTCGTCTACTTGTTTGCCATCGCCATGGCACAGGGTGGAGCTATCAGTATCGGACATCTGGTGGGACAGAAGAAGATTCGCGCGGCCTATCTGCTGGGAAAATACGTGATGCGCCTGTCCATTCTGGTGTCCTTGGGGCTTTCGTGCATTTGGGCCATCTTCGGCCATACCATTTTCAGTCTGCTCACCGATAACGAGCACATCATCCGCCTGGGTGTGACCATTCTGATTGTCGATGTCATTGTGGAGATTGGACGTGCCGTGAACATTTATGCCACGAATGCTCTGCGTTCGGCGGGCGACGTGAATTTCCCTTTCTATGTGGGACTGGTCGTGCAATGGACGGTTTCCGTGGGCTTGAGCTATCTGTTCGGTATCCATTGGGGATGGGGATTGGTAGGCATGTGGTGTGCCTTCCTGCTCGACGAGAATATCCGTGCCCTTATCTTTGTGAAACGTTGGAACAGTCTGAAGTGGGCCAAGAAGGGGTTTGTGAGATAAAAAGGTTTGACCGGACGTCACATCAGGTAGAGATAGAAAAGGATGATGCAGATGATGTCGATGGTCAGTGCGATGACCGACCAGCGGAGGAACCGCTTGTTCCTTTTGACAGCCCCGTACACAATGCCCAGGATGGCGGATAGGAAGACACCCGCCACGATTCCGAACAAGCCTTGTATGGCCACACCCAGCAATACCAGGATGCCCATGGTGATAAGAATGTTGTTTTTCATGTCGATTCGGGTTAAGTGAGGAAAACAGGGAGCACGAAGCCCCCTGTAGAATTCGTTTATAAACTGGCCTTGATGGCACGAATGATGGCCGACGTGAAACCGTCGTGTTCCAGTGAGTTGATGCCTTTGATGGTGATACCCCCCGGAGTGGTTACCTTTTCTATTTCGGTAGCCGGATGTGCGTGCTCGTTGTTCAGCAGCAGTTGTGCGGCTCCCTCCAGTGTCTGTGCCAGCATGGTCTGCGCGTCGTGGGGCTTGATGCCCAGTTCCACTCCAGCCTGCATGGCAGCCTGCACGTATTTCAGTACGTAGGCAATGCCACAGGAAGTCAGTGAGGTGGCGGCCGCAAACAGCTTTTCGTCAATCAGCAGGGAACGCCCCATCTCGTTGAACAAGGCAGTCATGCCTGCCACCTGTTCTTCCGAAGCATTGCGTGCGGCAATCAGGGTCATGCTGGCTCCTTCCGAGATAGCTGTATTCGGGATGACGCGGAAAATCGGCATTTCCGGGTCCACGAAGTGGGCCAGGTCTTCAATCGTCAGTCCGGCAGCTACGGACACCAGTGCCTGAGGTTGCCGCAGTCTCAAGGGTTTCAGCACTTCTTCCACCTTCCAGGGTTTTACTGCGATAATGACGATGTCGGCATCTTCTGCCGCTTCCTTGTTGGAATGAGTTACGTGAATGGCGGGAAATTCCGCTTTCAGCGCTTCCAGCTTTCCGGCACTGGGATTGGATACCGCTATCTGTTGTGCCTGAATATAATGTCCGTTGGCCAGACCACGGGCAATGGCACCTCCCATGTTTCCGGCTCCGATGATTGCTACTTTCATATTTTCCAAGTTTGAGTTGTTTATCTGCAAAGTTATAATTAAAAATGGGAGTCTGGCTATATAATGGTATTTATTTTGGCTGTTCGCGAGGGGGAGTGTAGCCATTTGGTGAAACATACGGGCATTTATACATTATTCCCCGTTCGTTTTTTATGTTTCCCTTAAGGAAAACGTACGTTTCCCTTGGCCGAAACGTATGTTTCCGCATTGGGGAACGTACGTCTCCGCTTCGGGAAACATAGAAGATGCAGAGGGACTTGGAAGAAAATGTAGCGTCATTGGAAAGATTTAGGAAAAACTTGGATAAAAAAGTACCAAGCGAATTCGCAAGAGATGCATTATCTTTGTAGAGCATTCCGCTTCGCGTTTTGTGCGGAAAGGAATGTCTGTGAAGAACGTAAAACCTGAAAGAAATAGCATGAAAACAAAGAAATGGATGGTAAGTGCCTGCCTGTTGCTGATGCAGGCAGGTGCATGGGGAAAGATTACGTTGCCTGACATTGTGAGTGACAATATGGTATTGCAGCAGCAGACCGAGGCTTGTTTGTGGGGAAAGGCGAATGCCAATGCCGAAGTAACCATCCGCCCGTCGTGGAACCGGGAAGTATATAAGGTAACCGCGGATGCGGAGGGAAAATGGGTGGCTAAAATCCAGACACCGACGGCCAGTTACCAGACCTATACGATTTCCATTTCCGATGGAGAGGAAGTGAAACTGAACAATGTGCTGGTGGGAGAAGTATGGTTCTGTTCGGGACAGTCGAACATGGAGATGCCTCTCCGTGGATTTTGGAATTGTCCGATCGCAGGAGCCAATGAAACCATTGCCACTGCCTCGAAGTGGAAAGGCATTCGGGTAGCTACTGTCGAAAAGAACGGACAATTGCAACCCGTTGAAGAGTGTAAGGGAAACTGGAAGGTGAGCAATCCGGAAAATGCGCCTGCCTTCAGTGCTACGGCTTTTAATTTTGCCATGATGATGAACCAGGTGCTGGATATTCCGGTGGGCATTATCAATTGCAGCTGGGGAGGTTCCATGGTGGAAGGCTGGTTGCCCCGTGAAATCGTGGCGCAGTACCCCGATATTGATTTGAAGAAGGATATCCGTAAGGAAGACGGACATGACTGGTGGCATTACCTGAGTCCGACGTTGATGTATAACGGTATGCTCAAGCCGTTGCAGAATTATACGATTAAAGGTTTCCTGTGGTATCAGGGCGAATCGAATGTCGGGAAACACAAGACTTATGGCGAGCGGTTGAAAACAATGGTGGAGCTCTGGCGCAAGGAATGGGGACTGGGAGAACTTCCGTTCTATTATGTGGAGATTGCTCCGTTCAATTCTACGGAGACCACAGGTTGTGCCTTGTTGCGTGAAGCACAGTTCAAGGCACAGGCGCTCATCTCGAACAGTGGCATGATTTCAACCAACGATTTGGTGGAACCTTATGAGATGAAGAACATTCATCCGAAAAATAAGACCGATGTCGGAAAGCGTCTGGCTTATATGGCACTGAGCAAGACGTATCATGTGCCGGGAATTGAGGCATACGGACCGGTGTATAAGTCGATGGAAGTGAAAGACGGGGCGGTGATTCTTTCGTTTGAGCATGCGGAGGAAGGATTTAACCGCTTGTCGGGGATGGAAGGTTTTGAAGTGGCCGGAAGCGACAAGGTGTTCTATCCGGCCAAAGCGGAAGTTTTTAACAACCTGCAGATAAAGGTGACCTGCGACAAAGTGGCACAGCCCGTAGCCGTGCGTTATTGTTTCCGTGACTTCCAGCCGGGTAACGTAGCCAATCTGCGTGAGCTTCCTTTGTATCCGTTCCGTACGGATGATTGGGAATAATTTGAAGGGACTTAAAACAAAAATCTCCTTATTCGTGTGGTTTCGGCAGAATAAGGAGATTTTTTTGTTTCTTATTTCATGACGTGTTGCAAACGGGTCAGGAAGTCATCGGCTTCCTGCATGCTCAGACAGAGCGGAGGAAGCAGACGAAGCACGTTGGTTCCACTGACTCCGGTAAATACTTTCTGTTCGAACAGGAGTTGCTTGCGGAGTTCCTTGATAGGTTCTTCAAATTCCAGTCCAATCATCAGACCACGTCCGCGTACTTCCTTGATGCCTTTGAACTTTTTCAGTTCTTCCAGCAGGTGGGCACCCACTTTAGCCGCATTCTCTACCAGATTCTCTTCCTTCATTACATCAAGTACGGCGACGGCGGCCGCACAAGCCAAGTGGTTGCCTCCGAAGGTGGTTCCCAGCTGTCCGTACACCGGGGTGAACTTCGGGCTGATTAATACGGCGGCCATCGGGAAGCCGTTACCGATACCTTTGGCCACGGTAATCATGTCCGGGCGGATGCCGTTGTACTGGTGGGCGAAGAATTTACCACTTCGTCCGTAACCGGATTGGATTTCATCGAGAATCAATACCGTGTTGGTTTCATCGCAGGCCTGGCGCATGGCTTTCATGAAATCGGTGTCGGGTACCTGAATACCGCCTACACCCTGAATGCCTTCGATGATTACTGCACAGACATCGCCCTTGGCCAGTTCGGCTTTCAAAGCTTCGGTATCGTTCAGCGGAAGGTAGGTGACATGACCGTTGTCATTGATAGGAGCAATGATTTTCGGGTTGTTGGTCACTTCTACCGCCAATGAAGTACGTCCGTGGAACGCTTTGGCGAAAGAGACGACACGGGTACGTCCGTTATAAAAAGAGGCCAGTTTCAAGGCATTTTCGTTGGCTTCTGCTCCGGAGTTAATCAGGAAAAGCTGGTAATCGTCGTAGCCGCTGATTGCTCCCAGACGGTCGGCTACTTCCTGCTGCAGTTTGTTGATGACGGAATTGGAATAGAATCCCAATGTGGCTACTTGTTTGCTGATGGCTTCCACGTAGTGAGGATGTGCGTGGCCGATGGAGATTACGGCATGGCCTCCATAGAGGTCAAGGTATTCCTGGCCTTTGTCGTCCCATACGTGACAGCCTTTTCCCTTGACGATGTTTACATCGAAAAGGGGATATACGTCGAATAATTTCATACTCATATTAAGATTAAGAATGAATAATTAAAAACAGGGACAGAGGATGCTACTTGGCCTTTCATTTTTAATTATTCATTATTCATTGATTTAGAACGCACTTGGCTTCAGTTTCAGTCCAACAGTTTCTTCCAGGTTGAACATCAGGTTCATGTTGTGTACTGCCTGACCGCTGGCTCCTTTCAGCAAGTTGTCGATGCAAGACACGATGAGCAGCTTGTCTCCATGCTTTTCCAGGTGAATCAGGCATTTGTTGGTGTTGACCACCTGCTTCAGGTCGATGTTCTTGTCCACGATGTGGGTGAAAGAATCTTCCGCATAGTATTCTTCGTACATCTTCACGATTTCTTCCAGTTCCACTTTCGTTTTCACTACGATGGTGGCGAAGATGCCGCGCGGGAAATCACCTCTATAAGGGATGAAGTCGATTTCAGAATGGAAGCTGTTCTGCAACTGTTTCAGCGACTGTTTGATTTCCGGTACATGCTGATGTGCGAACGGTTTGTAGATGCTGAGGTTGTTGTTGCGCCAGCTGAAGTGGCTGGTAGCTCCCGGTTTGACACCGGCTCCGGTACTTCCCGTAATGGCGTTGACCATGATGTCGTCGTTCAGCATCAGGTGTTTGGCCAGCGGCAGCAGACCCAGCTGGATGCAAGTGGCAAAACAGCCCGGATTGGCCACGTGCTTACTTTGGCAGATAGTCCGGCGGTTCAGTTCCGGCAGACCGTATACGAAGTCGTGGTCGTCCGACTTGATGCGGTAGTCCATGGAGAGGTCGATGATTTTCAAATCCTCTGGCACGTTGTGGCTTTCCATGAACTTCTTTGTATCTCCGTGTGCCGTACAGAAGAACAGCACATCGATGGTATCGAGCGGAAGTTCATCGGTGAATACCAAGTCGGTTTCCCCATACAGTCCTTCGTGCACATCGGTAATCTTGTTGCCGGCATTGCTGGAACTGTTGATGAATTTGATTTCTACATCCGGGTGGTTGATGAGCAGGCGAATCAGTTCGCCTGCTGTATATCCTGCACCTCCTATAATTCCTACTTTAATCATATATTGGCCTCGTCTTTATGGTTTGCATAATACGCACGAAGCGGAGTGGAAAGCACTTTGATGAAACCTTTGGCATCTTCAGCCGTCCATCCTTTCTGCATTTCACCATATTCTCCGAACTTGTTCTTTACTAAGTCGTCTTTAGAGTCTACGCCCACGGTAGAGAAGCAGTACGGACGAAGTTCCAGAATGGCAGTTCCGTTCACGTTACGCTGTGATTCCTGCAGCATGGCTTCGATATCGCGCATCACAGGTTCCAGGTACTGGCTTTCATGCAGGAACATGCCATACCAGTTGGCTACCTGGTCTTTCCAGTACTGTTGCCATTTGCTCAAGGTATATTTTTCCAAGAATTTGTGAGCACCGATAATCAGCATCGGAGCGGCTGCTTCGAAACCTACACGTCCCTTGATACCGATGATAGTGTCGCCTACGTGCATGTCACGTCCGATACCGTAAGCTGCACCGATTTCTTCCACTTTCTGGATAGCTTTGATTTTGTCGTCGAAGATGACACCGTTGACGGCATACAGCTCTCCTTTCTTGAATTCCAGTTTCAACAGTTCGCTGCCTGTCTTGCTCACCTGTTTCAGGTAAGCGCTTTCCGGCAGTCCCTGTGTAGAGTCCAGAATCTCACCGCCGCAGATGGAAGTTCCCCAAATACCTACGTTGTAGGAGTATTTCAGTTTGGTGAAGTCGGCTTCAAATCCGTGTTCTTTCAGGTAGTTGATTTCATAGTCACGGCTCAAAGCCATGTCGCGAGTCAGGGTGATGATTTCCACTCCCGGAGCCATTACCAGGAAGGTCATGTCGAAACGAACCTGGTCGTTTCCGGCACCTGTAGAACCGTGTGCGATGGCGTGTGCACCGATTTCGTTGGCATAGCGGGCAATGGCCAGTGCTTGGAAGATACGTTCAGAACTTACAGAAATGGGGTAGGTCCCGTTGCGGAGCACATTACCGAATACCATGTATTTCAGACTCTTTTCGTAGTATTCCTGTGTGACGTCCAGTGTGACATATTTTACGGCGCCCAGCTTGTATGCGTTTTCTTCGTTCTTCTTCAGCTGTTCGGGACTGAATCCGCCGGTGTTGGCACATGCCGCATATACTTCATATCCTTTTTCCTTTGCCAGGTACATCACGGTAAAGGATGTATCCAATCCGCCGCTGAAAGCAACGACAACTTTTTTCTTTTCTTCCATGGTGCTTATCTTTATTTGGGAGAAGTCTTCCAGACTGGTGTTCAGGAGAAGAAGGCTTCGTCTTCAGTTATTTTTGTATTTTAGAAATTGTTTACTTTGTCATCTGTGTGCAGGGCCGGGTCGTAGAGCATGGCGGTGCAAATACAGAACTTACGCTTCTTGGCCATCAGGATTTCGTGGTTGATGCAGCCTTCGCATCCTTTCCAGAACGATTCATCGTCTGTCAGTTCATTGAAGGTGACCGGTACATATCCCAGTTCCGTATTCATTTTCATGACGGCAGCTCCTGAAGTCAGGCTGAAAATCTTGGCTTTCGGCCATCGCAGGCGGGCCAGTGTAAACGAAGCGTGTTTGATACGTTTGGCCAGTCCCAGACCTCTGTATTTCGGATGGACAATCAGTCCGGAGGTAGCCACATATTGTTTGTTACCCCATGATTCGATGTAAGTAAATCCGGCAAAGTCGTCGCCGCACAATGCAATGATGGCTTTCCCTTCCTTCATTTTGGTAGCCACATATTCATGTGTACGTTCGGCAATTCCCGTACCGCGGACTTTGGCTGCTTCTCTGATCGTGTCCAATATTGTGTCAACATAAACCTCGTGTGAGGCGTCGGCTACCATTACATCAATTTGTTTAGTAGGTTCCATTCTTGTTCTTATCAGTTATTATTGGTTTATATTCGGAATGATAGTAGAAAGGGCATGCTTGACTTCCGTGCGGGTACTGTTTTCGCTGAGTACGAGCATGATGGTGTCATCGCCGGCAATGGTGCCGATGATTTCGTGGAAGTTATGCATGTCAATGTCGTAAGCCAGACTGCTGGCATAACCGGGTCGGGTCTTGATTACGGCGATGTTGTGGGAGAACTCGATAGAGATGAAACCATTGTGGCGCAGCATTTCGCTGGCTTTCTGCGGCTCGGTCATGCGTTTGTACATCGTGTTGTTGGGGAGTACATACACATAGTTTCCGTTCATGCTGGCGGCTTTGGCCACTTTCAGCTGTTTTAAGTCGCGTGACAAGGTGGCTTGTGTCAATTGGAATCCTTCTTTCGTCAACTCTTGCAAGAGTTCGTCCTGACTTCCAATCTCCTTGCTGGAGATGATCATTTTAATGGAATCAAGTCTGCTATTCTTGTTCTTCATTGTATAATTATTCTTTTACGGCTGCAAAAATACGGATATATTTTGAATATCATGCATAAATTCTTACTTTTTTAGGTGATTTTTCTGAAAAATGCATGAATATAATGAATAAATAACCACAATGGATTTTGTTTTGTATCTTTGTGCAGTTTATAGAAAAGAAGACAATAATGGATACTGCAATTTTGCCAAAAGAGAAAGACCCGATGGGGACTGCCATATACGAGTATTTCAAGACCGGGAAAGCCGGAAAACTGAGGGTATTTTCTTCTCAGTTCGAAGAAGATGAGATTCCGGTGAAGGAATTGTTCCGCACGTATGACCACATGCCTGTGCTGGAGCAGACGGCTTTGGAACTGGCGGAAGGAAAGATTCTGGATGTAGGTGCAGGCAGCGGATGTCATTCGCTGGCTTTGCAGGAAATGGGAAAGCAGCCGGTGGCCATCGACATTTCGCCGCTTTCGGTGGAGGTGATGCAGGCCCGCGGAGTGGATGCACGGCTGGTGAATTTGTTCGACCCGCATTTTGTGGAGCGTTTTGATACCATCCTGATGCTGATGAACGGTTCGGGCATCATTGGTCGGGTGGAAAATTTCGGGGCTTTCTTCCAGCGGATAAAGCTGCTGCTGAATCCCGGAGGTTCCATCCTGATGGATTCCAGTGACCTGAGATACCTGTTTGAGGAAGAGGACGGGAGTTTTGTGGTGGATTTGGCGGCCGATTATTACGGACAGCTGGACTTCCGGATGCAGTACAAACAAATAAAAGGGGAAGCATTCGACTGGCTGTATGTGGATTTCAATACATTGAGTCTGTATGCTTCCCAATATGGATTCAAGGCCGAACTTGTGAAGGAAGGCAGTCATTACGACTACCTGGCCCGGCTTACCTTGTAGGTCTTCGTTTCTTTTTCCACCACAGGTAATACCCGCTGAGTGGAAGTACGCCTCCTATAAAGGCGGCTAGAAAATAGAGTACCTTGGTGTAGATTCCTCCCCAGCTTCCGGTGTGGAAGGCATAAAACCAGCTTCTCAGCTTTTGCGAACGGGGTGTTTCCGTAGAGGGAATGATTCGTGTGGGTTCCCCGTTTGCCGGGTTGAATTCTACGGTATCCGTACGGCGCAGGTAGCGGCTTTGGTTCACTTGTATCTTGTTCTTTTCGATACGAAGGGAGGCATAACCGGAATACTGGGCCTGTACATGCTGGAATGCTTTATCCCATGCCGTATAGTCAGTCTCTGTGTTTCTCTTTCCTTTCGCACGCATGCTCTCTGCCTCCTGCGAGGCAGAGTGAGAATGGGGGGAGGTGGAAGAAGATGCAGTGGCACCGAAAAGTCCGTAGGCAAACGAGCGGTACCATCCGAACGACCAGGTGAGACCGGTAAGGGCCATGACCAGCAGGAAAAGGGTGGAGTAGAATCCCAGGGTTACGTGGCTGTCGTACCAGAAACGGCGCCAGCCTTTGGTGCAGGACACTTGCAGCCGGTTGCGCAGGGCCTTCCGGCTACGTGGCCACCAGATAACGAGTCCGCTTACCAGAATCACGACCATCAGCAAGGTAGAGATGCCAACGATTACTTTCCCGGCGGAGTATGCACCTTTTTGTAAAGGAGGGTTCAACAGCCAGCGGTGCAGTTTCCGCATGGTCTGGAAGAACGGATAGCTTTTGGTCCATCCGTTCACTTCTCCGGTATAGGGATTCACGCTCAGGCTTTTCCGACTCACATTCTGGAAGGTGACCATGACGGGTTCGTTGGCTGTACCCCCGTATTGGAGGGCACTCAGCCTCAACGAATCGGCGACCTGTGTTTTCAGACAGGCTACCAGCTCCGACGGAGTCAGGAGGGCGGCACTTTTCTCGGGAATGCCTACCTTATATATATGGGGATTCAACCACTGGGTGATTTCCTTCTCGAAGACCAGTGTGGCCCCCGTGAAACAGATGACCGAAAGAATGATTCCCAATGGGATGGAAATCCAGCGGTGTATTTTTCCAAATAATTTTCTCATTTTTTTATGTTATTGCGCGGTTAATGCGATTTTGCCTACCGTGGTGATTTCGTCGGCTTCTACTTCCAGCCCTTTTACGGCTTCTCCTGTTTCCGGGTTGATTTTATAGAACGTAGGAGTGGCACCTTCTTCAGTGGTCAGTACTGGGATGTAAAAATACTTATTTTCCAGATAAGGCGAATTGCCGAAAGAAGAAATCAGGCTCTTGTCGGGCAGTCCTGTGATGCTAATTAATTTTTTTTCACTAGCCTTGAAGAGGACCAGTTCGTTTTTGGGCGCGTTGGTCCCCAAGGTGGCGACTTCTTCGATACTGCATCCGTAGTTGTTGAGCAGGAAGTAGTCACCGCCTACATGCCAGCAGCGGAACAGCGGATGTCCGCTGGCACCTTCCATGGTTTCCAGATTGCAGTAATACTCGTCGAAGCGGGTGCTTCCGGCGGGGATGCGGACCACTCCCGAAGGCAGTTTGCCTTGCACTTTGGCTTTCAGGTTGGCGTCGGCTGCCGGCTGGGTGGCTGTGCGTCCGTATCCCCCGGAGAATACATACAGGTTGCCGTCGTCGTCGCTCCAGATGGTCTGGTAATATTGGGAACGCATGCGTCCGCAGGCAAAACCGATTTTATCCGTCTGGGCAATGACAGGGGTTTCGTCGAAACTGCTGCCGCTGTAGATGGCAATGTAAGCGTTGTCTGGGTACTGGGTCGACGGGATTTGTCCGGCGGTGTATTTACCGCTGCCGGTTCCTCCGTCACCGGTGGCCACATAGTCCTGGCTCAGCACCTTGTCGGGCCAGGTGTTCACTCCGTAGTGGCTCATTCCCATCGGAATGATGGAAGTGTAAAGCTTTCCGTTGGCTTCCACGAATCCGGCCATGGTCACTTTCTCGCCGTTGCCCAGATAATTTTCTGCCAGGATGTCTTTTTGATTGGTGCTGGTCGTACCGTTCTTGGCGTTCAGGTAGTTGAACAGGAAGCCTTGGGCCGCATTGCCCTTGCTGTCGGTCTGTTTGGTATTGCCGGTCGATACGGTAATCACGTTGTCACCCCAGGTGCCGTAAGTCGTGAAGCGGTTGAAGGTATAGCTGTATTTCTTCTGGGGTACGTTGTTCGCATCCAGGTAATAGCAGCCTCCGGTGCCTTGCGAGCCGTCGTTGTATTTGATGCCGAAGAAATAATTCTGGTCATAGAAAATCCAGTAGGAAATCTGTTCCTGAAACTCTTTTCCGTTGTTGAGCACTGAGATTTTTCCTTCATCCAGGCTTTCTGCCGTGAGCAGGTAGGAAGTTCCTCCGGCAGTGACCGGAATGACATAATTTCCTTTGAAGTTGTTGTGGTTGTTGAAGGTGGGGTCATTGTTTTCTTTTTGACACCCTGCGAACAGGCCTGCCATGCAGAACATGCCTAGGCCCAGCATCCAGTTTTTTGTGGTCATATACTTGTATTTTTGATGATGAATGGTCATTAATTTCCAAAATATACCCGGAATTTGCCGTAGAAGGCCCGTCCGGCTTTTTGCAGGCTGAAGTTATCGTACAACTTCTCATCCGTGAGGTTCCGGCATTCCAGTGAGAGATTGTAGCGTCCGTTGCGGATGCTGTAGCTCAGTGACAGGTTGTGTGAAAGCTGCTCCGGTACCCGGATTTTCGTGGTAGGGTCACCAAACTTTTCCCAGTACAGGGGGAAATCGTGCTGATAGAAGCAGTCCCACCCCAATGTAAGGGTGTTTCCCTTGGCAAACAGGTCGTGCCAGTAGAAATTGGCATCAAGGTTGGCATAACGGTAGGGTAGGTTCGGAATACGCTGCCCGTAGGTCAGGGCATTCTGTCCGCTGCTGGCCGCCCGTTTCTTTTCCTTGTCGCGGACATCCAGATTGTTGAAGGTACCGCCCATGCTGAACCAGTTGCTGTAGCTGTAGCGGAGAGATACGTTGAATCCCTTGGTTTCCACCCGGCCATGGTTGGTATAGCTACCGTAGCTGGTACCACCTACTGTAGACAGGTCACGCTTGATGTAATCCTGTGTGTGGCGGTAAATCAGTCCTCCTTCTGCATACAGTCCGTGTTTACCCCATTGCTTGCTGTAGCTGGCATTGAGGTTCACATTGTCACTGCGTTCCGGTTTCAGGTCGGCCTTTCCCGCTTCCAGGTCGCCGTCACCAAACAATTCCTGGGTGCTGGGCATGCGCAGTGCCTTCTCGTACGATAGTTTCAGCTGGATATCTTTCCCCAGGAAATACGTGCCTGCCGCTCCATATCCGAAGGAACGGACACTTTGTGACACCCGGGTGTTGTTTCCTACGCTGTTGTCGCTTATCTGTACCGTACCCTCACTGTAGGAACTGTAATGTTTTCCGAAGGCCGACAGGTTCCACTTTTCCGAAGGCATCAGGCGGTAGGAGAGACCGGCAATGTTTTTCCGGTTTTTGGTAGGGTCGTCAAAGTCCTCCAGCACCGAGTTCTTTTCGATGAGGCTCCGTCCTGTACGGCGGAAGGTGCTGAACACGTTGTTGAACGTAAAAGAATGCATCTTGCCCAGTCGGTACACCGCCGTAAAGGTGGCGTTCCAGTTGGTGTTGATTTGCTCACTGAACTGGTGGTTCTGTTCGCCGGCGGTCGAACGGGGGATGCGGTCGCCCAACCAGTTGTATTTGTACATTGCCGTATCCACGTTGGTGGTCAGGTTATGGTTGTAGTTGGCCGTCACCGTCACATCCAGTCCTTTGGTGAAAAGGTTGCTTTTACGGTATTCCACTGAAGGTACGACCGAGAAGCCGTGACGGTGTTTCTGTCCGAACACGATTTCCTGGTACACGCCGTTCTGTATCTCTTTGTAGAAATGCGAATAGGCCACGTTCAACATCAGCCGGTCGGCCCAGCTCTTGCCTGTCACGCCGATTTTTCCGATGACCGCCTCGTTGTGGAAAGTATCATTGAAACGCTTTACATGCTGGATGTGGCTTTCGTCGCTGATGGACGTATTGTTTTCGTGGTTGAACTCTTCCACCCAGTTGTCAATGTAGTAATTGTTGTCCGAATAGTTCTGGTATGCATTGATTTCATACGTCAGTCCGTTCTTGAAGCTTTGTCCGAAATTGACATACGATTTGTGGGTATTGAAAGAACCGTAGGAATACGAGGCATCCAGGAACCAGTTCCGTCTCTGTTTGTTGGTCACGATGTTGATGACCCCTCCCAAGGCATCGGTTCCGAAGCCTACGGGTACCACTCCCTTGTACACCTCGATTCGTTCGGCAAAGTTTACTGGAATGTTGTTCAGGTCGAATGCGGTTCCGGCTCCCTCCTGTGGTACGCCGTCGATGAACACCTTCACGTGCTTGCCGCTGAAGCCGTCGAGCATCAGTTGCATGTCCGAACCCACGCCGCCCGATTCACGCAGTTTCATTCCCGGAAGTTTCTGGAGCGCCTCACTCAGGTTTTGGGTGGAGTTTTGCAGTTCCTTGGTATCTACGGCCACTGCATTGAAGGCCGAACGCTTGACGCGTCCCACTCCGTTGGAAACCACCACTACTTCGTCCAGTTCGGTGACGGAAGGCTTCAGCACCATGTTTTGCCGGCTGCGTCCGTCGGCAAGAATTTCCACTTCTTTCTCTGCCGTTTCGAAACCGATGGCCGAAACGATTAATGTATATTTTCCGGCGGGCGCTTTCAGGTGGTACAGGCCTTTTTCATTGGTCGTACAACCGTATTGCGTACCTTTCAAGTACACAGTGGCAAAGTCGATGATGCTTTTGTCCGAAGAAAGTACTTTCCCCGACAACAAGGCACGGCCTTGGGCAGAGACTCCCACGCCGATACACCAGCACAATACAAAGAATACACCCCATTTTAAGTTTTCGCTTCCCCGCGAAAATGCTGAATTTCTCATTTACTGTAATTCGTATTTGTTGTTTCGCACTAATTTTCTGCCTGCAAAATTAGCTTGGTTGTGCGGAGAAGGCAATCGCCAAAAGTGGGTAATTTAGACAGCGTATAAATACCTACTTATGGGTATTGCAGGCCTGCATATCCTGTGACAGAACGAATTACAGTAGTGTGTACTTTATAAAATGTGGAAATGCTGCAAGGCTTTCAGGATGCCGTCGTCATCGACAGAGGCGGTTACGTAGTCGGCTACCGCCTGAATATGAGGGGCTGCATTTCCCATGGCAACCCCCAGACCTACGTGCTTCAGCATCGGGATATCGTTGCCGCCGTCTCCAAAGGCCATGGTATCTTGCAGGTCGATGCCGTAGAAAGCCAGCATCTGGTCGATGCCGTGGCTTTTGCTGTTTCCCCGGGCAATGATGTCAGCAAAGAGCGGATGCCAGCGCATCGGTTCGCAGTGCGTAAGTACGGTGCCGAAAATCTCTTCGTCCTTATCTTCCGGGAAGTAGCCCATGATTTGCAGGATTTCCTTGTCTCTGGCTGTTTCAATGGGGAGGATTTCCGGAATGCCGATGTGGATGAGTCGGGCAATCTCACGGACCGCCTCATTTTCGTGGGTCAGGAACCAGGTATTGTCGTGCACAAAGACGAAAGGCATTTCCGGATGAGTGTGCTGGTAGCGGATGAGGCGCTCGATGTCCTCCTGCGGCACACAGCCTTTGTAGATGTCCTGCCCTTCGGCAGTGAAACAGTAGGCTCCGTTCAGGGTGACATATCCGTCGAAGTCGAGGTCGCCCACGGCCTCCATCATTAACGATTTGGGGCGTCCGGTGGCAATGAATACCTTGATGCCTTTTTCTCTTAAAAGTTGCAAGGCCTTGCGGGTGGAGGCTGGTACGGTGTGGGTCTGGAAAGAAACCAGTGTGCCGTCGATGTCAAAGAATATCGCTTTTATCATTTGTCTTGTGCATTAAAAATCCGTGCAAAGATAAGGAATAAACGACAGAGAAGGTACACAGGTCGTTCTATAATCGAGGCTGGATACCTATTTTCTTTTTCCAATCTCCGGTGCGATAATGCATAAGGGGATGGCCGTTTTCTACGTTTCCTGTGGCGGAACCCTATGTTTCCCGCCCGTAAACCCTACGTTTCCGCTTGGGAAAACCTACGTTTCCCGGTGCGGAAACGTAAAGGAATCAGAAAAAGATTGGTATTTACGGGCTTGCGTTTTTTCCAGCCGCTAGGCAGGGGGAGACAACCTTTCACACGAATATCCTTTTAGGGTGATAATTTGTTTTGTTTATCCGATGTATTTATTACATTTGCTGCGCAAAGTAAAGAAAATAATGAGTGTTTGAAAGTAATTTCAGAAAAACACTTTTGTAGAGATAGAAAGAATCATGGAAAACAGAACTTATCAATATAAACGGATTGCCGTAAAGATAGGCAGCAATGTGCTGACCCGTCGGGATGGGACATTGGATGTGACCCGTATGTCGGCTTTGGTCGACCAGGTGGCCGAACTGCACAAGGCCGGAGTGGAAGTGGTATTGGTGTCATCCGGAGCGGTGGCTTCCGGAAGAAGCGAGCTGAAACCGTTGAAAAAGCTGGACAGTGTGGACCAGCGGCAACTCTTTTCTGCCGTGGGACAGGCCAAACTGATTAACCGGTATTACGAACTGTTCCGCGAACACGGCATTACGGTGGGGCAGGTGCTGACCACCAAGGAGAGTTTTTCCACCCGCCGCCACTACCTGAACCAGCGCAACTGCATGCGGGTGATGCTGGAAAACGGGGTGATTCCCATTGTGAACGAGAATGACACGATTTCCGTCACCGAACTGATGTTTACCGACAACGATGAGCTTTCGGGCATGATTGCCTCGATGATGGACATGCAGGCACTGATTATTCTCAGTAACATCGACGGCATCTACAACGGCTCTCCTTCGCAGCCGGGCACTTCGGTCATCCGTACCGTGGAGCGGGGGAAAGACCTTTCCGACTACATCCAGACCGAGAAATCCGGTTTCGGCAGAGGAGGCATGCTCACCAAGAGTACCATTGCCCGCAAGGTGGCCGATGAAGGCATTACGGTAATTATAGCCAACGGAAAGAAAGAGAATATCCTGATCGATTTGTTGTGCCGTCCTGACACGACGGTGTGTACGCGTTTCCTCCCCGCTCCGGCAGAGGTGTCGAGCGTCAAGAAATGGATTGCCCACAGTGAAGGTTTTGCCAAAGGTGAGCTACACCTGAACCGACAGGCGGTGGAGGCTGTCAGGGGCAGCAAGGCGACCAGCATCCTTCCGGTAGGGGTGACGCGGGTGGCCGGTGATTTTGAGAAAGACGACATCGTGCGTATTATGGACGAACAGGGACAGCAAATCGGGGTAGGCCGTGTGTCGGCCGATTCTGGCGAGGCCGTATTGCTGGTTGGCCGTCACGGACAGAAACCGCTGGTACACTATGACTATCTTTATCTGGAGTGAGGTTGAATCGTCCTCATTCCATGGCAACGGTTCTGTGCTCGGCGATGGACTGGATGGATAACGGAGTGATGGAAGTCCAAAGCGCCAGGTCGCGCAGGTCGGCCGGGTAAGCGAGTTCCTGTTTCAGGTCCGCTTCCAGCGCCTTGAGCATGATGTAGTCCATGCCCTCGTGGTGTGTGTCCAGACGGAGCGCTTCTTCTCCCCAGCGTTTCCAGTACGTATGTGCATATTGTTGCAGGTAAGGTGTATCCGGCTCCCAGGTTTCGTGTGGACTCCTGCCTTCCAGGTAGATGCGTCGCAGTTCCCCCTGCCAGATACCCTTGGTGCCTTGTACCTCCAGGTCGAGGCTTCGTGGACGCGGCAAGGTCGTGTCGTGGGTGAGCGAGATGAGTACGCCGGAAGCCGTTTCCAGCTGTGTCAAGACGATGTCTCCTTGAGCAACTGCCAACTGTTCGTCTCCTCCCAGTTCCCGGATACGCTGGTGCAGTCCGGCTGCTTTAGAAGAAAAGGAAGTCAGGCAGACCAGCCGGTCTTTGCGGGGAATGCCGGCGATGAGGCAGAGTGGAGCCAGCCCGTGGGTCGGATAGAGGTCCCCGTTTTCTTGCAGGTAAAACTTGCTTCGCCAGATGCTCTCCGTCTTTTTCCGGTTGCCCATATTTCCCTTGTCGTCCAGCAGGAGGTTGCGCAGGTCGTGAC
This sequence comes from Bacteroides mediterraneensis, assembly GCF_900128455.1. Classification (GTDB taxonomy): domain Bacteria; phylum Bacteroidota; class Bacteroidia; order Bacteroidales; family Bacteroidaceae; genus Phocaeicola; species Phocaeicola mediterraneensis. The sequence continues at coordinate 599,740 of NZ_LT635783.1, forward strand.
GGTAGCCGCCGCGCAGGTGTACGATTTCCCCCAACGCCCCTTCCCGGACCAGGTTGTACATGGCTAGTACCTCTTGCCGGAAAAGCGTGTTTTCCAGAGGAAGGACCTTCTTCCCGCAGGCATCGGCCGCCTCCAGGAGAGGCTGGTATTCGTGCAGGTAGAGTCCTCCTTTGATTTCAAGTGCCACATGGCAACCGGCCTTCAGGCAATACAAGGCATGCGTCACATGCAGTTGCCAGGGCGAGGCGATGAACACCAGTTGCGGGGCATGCGTGGCAATCATCCGTTGGTAATCGTCACCTCCCTGGTGGTAGCAAGGCACGCCATATACCTCTTCCCGGGCTTCCGGGTCGGCAATGGCGGTAATCTGGAAATAAGGAATGTGACGGCAGAGAGCCAGCAGTTGCTTGCCGCGGTATCCCATGCCGATATAAGCGATTTTGAGCGTTTCCATCGATTGAAAGGTTAGGTAGGGTGAATACGGGTCAGTGTCTGGACTCCAGAAACTGGATGAGCAGTTCGCGAGGCAGGGAGTAAGTCTTTCCGTGCGCTTGTACGTATTTCAACAAGGCCACTCCTTCTTGTTGCAGGCGGGCTTTGGGCACGATGTCTTTCGTGTCTTCCGCCATTTTCAGCATCATCATGGCAGCCAGTTCTATTTTCTCGATTCCGTCTTTGTCTTCGTGGTATTGGTCAAGCAGTTCTTTACATTCCATTTGTGCCAATTGTTCGGGTGTCACTCCCAGTATTTGCCGGGCTGTGCTTTCATATTCTTCCCAGTCCGTTTGGCTGATGCGTTTCCGGCGGAGCAGCAGGTTCGCGATGGCGGCGAAGATTTCCTGAATCATGCGTATGAGATAATCTTGTCGAATCATGGTTTTTAGGTTTTCGGTTGCAAAGTTCGAAATATTTTTCTTGCTTTTTCATAATCTTTCGTAAATTTGAGCGAAGAACTAAAAAATCGAACTATGGACGAGCAAATAAGACAAATAGGGGAACGCATCCGTGGGTTGCGCGATGCCTTGGAACTGAGTGTGGAAGAAATGGCCGACCGCTGCGGGCTGCGGATAGAACAGTATCGTGAGATTGAGTCGGGAGAGTTTGACATTGCCGTCAGCACCTTGCAGCAGATTGCGCGGAAATTTGATATTCCGTTGGATGTGCTGATGTTTGGGGAAGAGCCCAAGATGAATTCTTATTTTCTGACCCGCTGGGGAACCGGCATCTCGGTAGAACGTACGAAGGCTTATAAATATCAGGCACTGGCTTCCGGTTTCCGGAACCGCAAGGCCGATCCTTTCCTGGTAACCGTGGAACCGAAGCCGGAAGATACACCTATTTATTATAATACCCACTACGGTCAGGAGTTCAACATGGTGTTGGAAGGCCGGATGCTGCTTAGCATCAATGGAAGAGACCTGATTCTGGAGCAGGGCGACAGCCTTTATTTTGATTCTTCCCTTCCGCACGGCATGAAGGCCCTCGACGGGAAGGCCGTGAAATTCCTGGCAATTGTAATGTAGAAATTAAGATTGAAAAGATATATGTTAGAAAGATTTGTTGAACAGACACATTTTACCTCGCAGGAGGATTTTATCGCGCATTTTAAGGTAAAGGTGCCGGAGAACTTTAACTTCGGCTATGATGTGGTGGATGCTTGGGCGGCAGAACGTCCGGAAAAGAACGCGCTGCTTTGGACCAACGACAAGGGCGAGCACATTCAGTTTACGTATGCGGATTTGAAGAAATATACCGATATGACGGCTGCTTATTTTCAAAGTCTGGGTATCGGGCATGGCGACAAGGTGATGCTGATTCTGAAACGCCGGTATGAGTTCTGGTTTTCCATTATTGCCTTGCACAAAATCGGGGCCATCACCATTCCGGCCACGCATTTGCTGACCAAGAAAGACATTGTGTACCGTTGCCAGGCGGCGGGCATCAAGGCAATTGTGGCTGCCGGTGAACCGGTCATCACGAAACATATTCTGGACGCCATGCCGGAATCGCCGACGGTGGAACGGCTGGTGAGCGTGGGACCTGAATATCCGGAAGGTTTTGAAGACTTCCACAAAGGGATGGAAGCGGCTCCTCCTTTCGTGCGTCCGGCTCATGTGAATACCAACGACGACATTTCCCTGATGTATTTCACCTCGGGTACGACCGGTGAGCCGAAGATGGTGGCCCATGATTTCACGTATCCGTTGGGACACATCGCCACGGGATGTTTCTGGCATAACCTCCATGAAGACAGCCTGCATTTCACCATTGCCGATACGGGATGGGGAAAGGCCGTATGGGGAAAACTCTACGGACAGATGATTGCGGGGGCCAATATCTTTGTGTACGACCATGAGAAGTTTACGCCGGCCGATATTCTGCAGAAGATTCACGACTATCACATCACTTCGCTTTGTGCGCCTCCTACCATCTACCGTTTCCTGATTCGGGAGGATTTGTCGAAGTATGACTTGTCGTCGCTGGAATATTGTACCACAGCGGGCGAGGCTCTGAACTACTCGGTGTATGAGACCTTCAAGCGTATCACGGGCATCCGTCTGATGGAGGGTTTCGGACAGACGGAAACGGCCCTGACCTTGGCTACTTTCCCATGGATGGAACCCAAACCGGGCAGTATGGGCGTGCCTAATCCGCAGTATGACATTGATTTGCTGAAACCGGACGGCCGTTCGGCGGAAGATGGAGAACAAGGGCAGATTGTGGTGCGTACCGACAAGGGCAAACCGCTGGGACTGTTCAAGGAATATTATCGCGACCCGGCCTTGACGCACGAGGCATGGCATGACGGGGTATATTATACCGGCGATGTGGCCTGGCGTGACGAGGACGGTTACTACTGGTTTGTGGGCCGTGCCGACGATGTCATCAAGAGCTCCGGCTACCGCATCGGCCCGTTCGAGGTGGAAAGTGCCCTGATGACCCATCCGGCGGTAGTGGAATGTGCCATTACCGGTGTGCCCGACGAAATCCGCGGACAGGTGGTGAAAGCTACCATCGTATTGGCAAAGGATTACAAGCAGAAAGCCGGGCCGGAACTGGTGAAGGAATTGCAAGACCACGTGAAACGGGTGACGGCGCCTTACAAGTATCCGCGTGTCATCGAATTTGTGGATGAGTTGCCGAAAACCATCAGCGGAAAAATCCGCCGGGTGGAAATTCGAGAAAAAGACAATGCGTAAATAAATTGATACCCAGAAAGCCGGGATGCCTTCAGAAAGCGTTCCGGTTTTTTATTGCAGCCGGGACTCAGATGCGCGAATCGGCTCCCCACATCATTTTCTCGCGCAGGGTGTTGAAGAAAGAATGATGGCAGCGTTTCACGATGCGGATGAAGTGTTCTCCCCGACGGATGGTCAGCCGGCTGCCTTCGCGGAAGGTTTCGCTGCGGCCGTCGATGGCAATCAGGAAATTGTGGCTGCGGCTTTCCACTTCCAAGGTGATTTCCCAGTCGTCCCGAATCACGATGGGGCGCACGTTGAGGCTGTGCGGGGCTACGGCGGTCAGGCTGATGGTGCCGCTCTGGGGAACCAGAATCGGACCGCCCACGCTGAGGGAATACCCCGTGGAGCCGGTAGGAGTGGCCACAATCAGTCCGTCGGCCTGATATACGTTCAATAATTCTCCGTTGATATAAGCCCGGATGGAAATCATGGACGAACTGTCACGCTTCAGAATGGCGATTTCATTCAGTCCGTAGGGATATCCTTTCAGTACCTGCCCGTTGCTGGTCAGTTTCAAGACCCTTCGCGGTTCGGCCAAGTACATTCCCTGATGAATCTCTTCGAAGGTCTCCTCCATCTGGTCGGGCGTAATGTCGGCCAGGAACCCCAGACGCCCGGTGTTGATGCCCAGTATGGGAATCTCCTTGTTACCCACCAGACTGGCGGTTTTCAGGAAGGTGCCGTCGCCTCCGATGCTGAGTGCCATATCCGCTGTAAAGTCATCGTGACCGTTGAAAATCTCCAGTCCTGTCAGGTCGGCACTCGTGTGCAGGCGCAGGAACTCGTAAAATTCCCGGTGAATACAGATATGGTCTTCCTTGTGCCGGAGAATTTCCAGCAGATGGGTCACATGGGCTGATTTATGTTCCTGATACGTGTTTCCAAAGAGGGCGAATTTCATCTTCCGCTGCATATAGGGCGTTTTTTTATCAATCTTTTTAAGAATAAACATGTCAAGTTTCTCGTAAAACCTGCTAACTTTGCACGATGTTGATGCAAAGATAGTGAAAGGCGAGGGCAGAGGCAAACGGAAAACAAAGTTTTCAGATTGGGCTATGCCGAGCCGCATCCTGTCTTCGCGTGAGCAAAGATAGCGAAATTCATGGAATATGACTAAATTAAGTGTGAATATAAACAAGGTGGCTACGCTTCGTAATGCACGGGGCGGTAACAACCCGGATGTAGAGAAGGTGGCACTCGATTGCGAGCTGTTTGGGGCGGAAGGTATTACGGTTCATCCGCGTCCGGATGAACGGCATATCCGCTACTCGGATGTGTACGCCTTGCGCCCGGTGTTGAAAACAGAGTTTAATATTGAAGGATATCCCTCGAAGGAGTTTATCGATTTGGTATTGAAGGTGAAACCTACTCAGGTGACGTTGGTTCCGGATGCCCCCGACCAGATTACCTCTAACTGCGGATGGGACACCAAAACGCATCTGGCTTTTCTGACAGAGCTGATGGATACGTTTGGAGAAGCCGGTATCCGTACCTCTGTCTTTGTGGGAACCGACCTGGAACTGATTGAATATGCCGCCAAGACAGGGGCCGACCGGGTGGAACTGTACACCGAACCTTATGCTTCTCTTTATCCCAAAAATCCGGAAGCAGCTGTGGCTCCGTTTGTGGAGGCCGCCGACCGGGTACATAAACTGGGTATGGGATTGAATGCCGGACATGATTTGAGCCTGGTGAACCTGAAGTATTTCCATGATCATATTCCTTGGCTGGATGAGGTATCCATCGGCCATGCCTTGATATGCGACGCATTGTATTTAGGATTGAAGAAAACCATTGAAGAATATAAAAATTGCCTTCGTTAAATTATGATGACATTAACTTTACTGGCTGCCGCTCAGGCTGTAGCCGACACAATGGCCGGAGCAAATCCGGTGCTGACTCCGGTTTCTTCCGGTGAGCCACAGATGAATCTTTGGGACATGGCCTGCAAGGGAGGCTGGATTATGATTGTACTGGCTGTGATGTCGGTAATCGCTTTCTATATTTTCTTTGAACGGGCAGTAGCCATCCGTAAGGCGGGAAAGGATGACCCTTTGTTTATGGACCGCATCCGCGACTACATCAAGTCGGGTGAAATCAAGTCGGCCATCAACTATTGCCGCATTACGAACACTCCTTCGGCCCGCATGATTGAGAAGGGTATCACCCGTATGGGCCGTCCGGTAGCCGATGTGCAGGCCGCCATCGAGAATACCGGAAACATTGAAGTGGCCAAGCTGGAAAACGGCTTGTCTATCATGGCCACCATTTCGAGCGGGGCCCCGATGCTGGGATTCCTCGGTACGGTGACCGGTATGGTGCGTGCCTTCTGGAACATGGCCAACGCGGGCAATAACATCGACATCACTTTACTGTCGAGCGGTATTTACGAAGCCATGATTACGACGGTGGGCGGACTGGTGGTCGGCATTGCCACGATGTTTGCCTACAATCATCTGGTGTACCGTGTGGACAAGGTGGTCAGTCAGATGGAAGCACGCACACTGGCTTTCATGGACTTGTTGAATGAACCGACTGAAAAATAAACGCGTATGGCATTAAAGAGAAGACAGAAAATATCACCCAGCTTCAGCATGTCGTCCATGACCGACCTGATTTTCCTGCTGCTGATATTTTTTATGATCACTTCTACCATGGTATCGCCGAATGCCATCAAGGTACTTCTGCCCCAAGGTTCGGAGCAGACTTCGGCCAAACCTATGGCGCGGGTGATTATTGACAAAGACCTGAACTATTACGGTGCTTTCGGCAACGAGGATGAAATGCCGCTGGCCATCGATGAGGTGGCTGCGTTTCTTCAGGAATGTGCCCGGAAAGAACCGGAAATGTATGTAGCCCTGTATGCCGACGAGTCCATTCCGTATCGTGAAATCGTCCGGGTACTGAATATTGCGAACGAGAATCATTTCAAGATGGTCCTGGCGACTCGCCGTCCGGATAAAAACTAAAAAGCAGAGTGACGTTGAAAAAAAATAAGGTAATCGGAATTGTATGTACGGTGGTTTTGCACCTGCTGGTGTTGCTGCTGCTGTTTCTTCTGAAGCTGACCGTACCGGCAGAACAGGAGGAAGGCGGTGTGCCCGTGATGCTGGGCAATACGGAACTGGCGGGAGGAGAAGCCGACCCTTATACCTTGACGGAGGTGGACATGATGCCTTCGGAAGCTCCTGCTGCCCAGGAAGCGGCGGAGACGCCTGCCGTAGAACAGCCGATGATTACGCAGCAGGATGAACCTTCCTTGCAGGTGAAGAAGGAGACTCCGAAAAAAGAAACTCCCAAGAAGGAGCAGCCGAAGAAAACGCCAGTGAAGACCGAAACGCAGACTGTGAACAAGCCTAAGGAGAAGACCGAGGCAGAGAAACGGGCTGAAGCGGAAAAGGCTGCGGCACAGGCGGCTGCCAACAAGATAGCCGGTGCCTTTGGAAAGGGCTCCCAGATGGGAAGCAAGGGCAATGCCTCCGGTGCGGGTTTGCAGGGAAGTCCTACCGGGAATTCCTCCACTGGAAAGACGAGTGGCGTAGGCGGTTATGGCACTTTCGACCTGAACGGTCGTTCGCTGGGTAGCGGAAAGCTTCCGGTGCCGGTGTATAACGTGCAGGATGAGGGGCGTGTGGTGGTGACCATCGTGGTGAATCCTGCGGGACAGGTCATCAGTACCAGTATCAACAAGCGGACAAACACGGTAAATCCGGCGTTGCGGAAAGCAGCGGAAGAGGCGGCCCGGAAAGCCCGCTTCAATGCGGTGGATGGGGTGAACAACCAGAGTGGTACCATCACCTATTATTTTAAATTGAGATAATTTTTAATTCTAAACAGATAGATTTATGAAAGCAGTTTGTATCTTTTTGGCTGAAGGTTTCGAGGAAATGGAAGCCATGTTCCCGTTGGATATCATGCGTAGAGGCGGATTGAATGTGAAAACCGTGTCTGTAACCGGTAATAAGACCGTGACCAGCTCCCATCAGGTACCTATCGTAGCAGATATGTTGTTTGAAGACCTGAAAGAGGAAGAGGTGGAAATGATTGTACTTCCCGGAGGACTGCCAGGTGCCACCAACTTGGATGCACATGCCGGACTGGACAAGCTGATCATGAGTTTTGCCGCTGCCGGAAAACCGCTGGCTGCCATCTGTGCCGCACCGATGGTTTATGGCAAGCGCGGTTTGCTGAAAGGCAAGAAAGCGACCTGCTATCCGGGCTTCGACAAGTTCCTGGAAGGAGCGGAATATACGGGCAACATGGTCGAAATCGTCGACAATTTCATTTTGGGTAAAGGCCCGGGTGCCGCACCTGCCTTTGGCTTTGCCATTCTGGAAAAATATGCCGGTGCAGAAAAGACCCTTGAAGTGAAAAAAGGAATGTTGCTGGCATAATGAAGAAATATGTCATTGTGGTAGCGGGAGGAAAAGGCCTGCGTATGGGGGGAGAGATTCCCAAGCAGTTCATACCGGTAAAAGGTAAGCCGGTACTGATGCGTACGCTGGAGGCTTTCCATGCCTGTGACCCGCAGATTGAACTGATTGTGGTGCTTCCGGTGGAACAGCGTTCCTACTGGGAGCACCTTTGTGCTGAGTATGGCTTTGCCTTGTCTCATCGGATTGCGGCAGGAGGGGAAACCCGTTTCCATTCCGTGAAGAACGGACTGGCTCTGGTAGAGGAAGACGGAATTGTCGGAGTACACGACGGGGTACGTCCTTTTGTTTCTTCGCAAGTCATTGCGGACTGCTATGCACAGGCGGTAGCCTTGCAGGCCGTAGTGCCCGTGACGGATGTGGTGGAAACCGTTCGTCATCTGTTGCCCGAAGGAGGCAGTGAGACGGTCTTGCGCAATGAATACAAGCTGGTGCAGACACCGCAGGTCTTTACGGTGGAACTGCTGAAACGGGCATACGCACAGGAGTACAAGCCCTTCTTTACCGACGATGCTTCGGTGGTGGAAGCATTGGGGCAGCCGGTACATCTGGTGCCTGGCAATCGGGAAAATATCAAACTCACCACTCCTTTTGACCTGAAAGTAGCTGAATCACTTATTGACGACTGATGTTTGATTTATCCACACGCGATGTGAAATATTTACCGGGGGTAGGACCGCAGCGGGCGGCCCTGCTGAATAAGGAATTGAATATCTATTCCTTACGCGACCTGTTGTATTATTTCCCTTATAAGTATGTGGACCGCAGCCGTCTGTATTATATTCACGAGATTGACGGCAATATGCCCTATATTCAGTTGCGCGGACGGATTCTGAGCTTTGAACTGTTGGGTGAAGGCCGCCAGCGCCGGTTGGTAGGACATTTTACCGACGGTACGGGCGTGGTGGACCTGGTGTGGTTTCAGGGACTGAAATACATCACCGGAAAGTACAAGGCCAACGAGGAATACATCGTGTTCGGTAAGCCGACAGTGTTCAACGGGCGCATCAACGTGGCGCATCCCGACATCGACCTGGCACAGGAACTCACTCTTTCCACCATGGGCCTCCAGCCTTACTACAATACCACGGAAAAGATGAAGCGTACCAGCCTGAATTCGCACGCGCTGGAAAAGCTGATGAAGAATCTTTTCCAGGCCTTGCAGAAGGACAGTTTTGAGGAGACCCTGAGTCCTTCCCTGATTGCGGCTCACCAGCTGATGCCTCTGACGGATGCGTTGTATAATATTCATTTTCCGCAGAATCCGGAACTGCTTCGCAAGGCACAGTATCGGCTGAAATTCGAGGAGTTGTTTTATGTGCAGCTCAACATCCTCCGTTACACCAAAGAACGCCGCAACAAGTTCCGGGGACTGGTGTTCGAGCATGTGGGCGAAATTTTCAATACCTTTTATGCCCATCACCTGCCTTTCCAGCTGACAGGAGCGCAGAAACGTGTCATCAAGGAAATGCGTCGCGACATGGGTAGCGGGCGGCAGATGAACCGGCTGTTACAGGGTGACGTGGGGAGCGGAAAAACTCTGGTGGCCCTGATGACCATGCTGATTGCCTTGGACAACGGATTCCAGGCCTGCATGATGGCTCCTACCGAGATTCTGGCTACCCAGCATTATGAAACCATCCGCCACTTCTTGGAGGGGATGCCGGTGCGGGTGGAACTGCTGACCGGCAATGTGAAAGGTAAGCGGCGGGAAACGATTCTCCGGGACTTATTGACAGGGGATGTGCATATCTTGATAGGTACACATGCCGTGATTGAGGATACAGTGAATTTTTCTTCGTTGGGATTGGTGGTCATTGACGAACAGCATCGTTTTGGGGTAGCCCAGCGGGCCAAGCTGTGGGGCAAGAATACCCGTCCTCCCCATGTGCTGGTTATGACGGCCACTCCGATTCCCCGTACGTTGGCCATGACTTTGTATGGTGACCTCGATGTGTCGGTCATCGACGAGCTGCCTCCCGGCCGGAAACCCATCCAGACCATCCATCAGTTTGATAACCGCCGGAAAAGCATGTATGAGTTCATGCGCAAACAGATTCAGGAGGGACGTCAGGTGTATATCGTGTATCCGTTGATTCAGGAAAGTGAAAAGATGGACATCAAGAACTTGGAGGAAGGTTATCTGCACATTTGTGAGGAATTTCCCGAATACAAGGTCAGCAAGGTGCACGGCAAGATGAAACCGGCCGAGAAAGAAGAGGAAATGCAGCGTTTCCTGGCCAACGAAACCCAGATTATGGTGGCTACCACCGTGATTGAGGTCGGAGTGAACGTGCCCAATGCCTCGGTGATGGTCATTGAAAACGCCGAACGCTTTGGACTCTCCCAGTTGCATCAGCTGCGCGGACGGGTAGGCCGGGGGGCCGACCAGTCGTATTGTATTCTGGTGACCGGATACAAGTTGACGGAAGATACCCGTAAGCGCATCGAAATCATGGTGCAGACCAACGACGGTTTTGAGATTGCCGAAGCCGATTTGAAACTGCGTGGCCCCGGCGATTTGGAAGGCACCCAGCAGAGCGGAGTGGCCTTCGACCTGAAGATTGCCGACATTGCCAAAGACGGGCAGTTGCTACAATACGTTCGTGGCATCGCCGAGCGCCTGTTGGATGATGACCCTGAGGGAATGAAACCGGAAAATCGGATTGTCTGGCAGCAGCTGAAAGAACTCCGGAAGAAGAACGTGAACTGGTCGGTGATATCTTGATTCGCTGGCTTCCCAAATGCCAAGAAACGGATGGCCTGGTTTTTCTCCATAAAATTCTACATTGATTCCATAAAAGATTCTATTTTTTCATCGGATTGCGTGTGATACCTTTGAAACCGAGATTCTGTGTCTCATTTTAAGCTGGAAAAACATGAAAAGATTGATTGGAACAATGATATGCCTGATGGCCGGTGCGATGGCTATGGCGCAACAAGTGTACGAACTGGATATGCCTGTAAAGGAAAAGACGATTTACAGTGGCCACTTGAAATTGGGAGGAAGCAACCCTTCCGGTGAACGCATTGAGGTGAATAGTTATTACATGTCGATAGGAGGCAAGCCGGTCATTCCAGTAATGGGAGAGTTTCATTATAGCCGTTATCCGGAATGTCAATGGGAAGAGGAAATCCTGAAGATGAAGGTTGGCGGAGTGACGGTGATTCCCACGTATGTGTTTTGGAGTATCCATGAGGAACAGGAGGGAGTTTTCAATTGGACCGGCAACCGGAATCTTCGTAAGTTCCTGCAACTTTGCCAGAAGCATGGCATGTGGACCGTGGTGCGAATCGGCCCTTTCTGCCATGGGGAGATACGCAATGGGGGACTGCCTGACTGGCTGTTTGCCAAGCCGCTGGAAATCCGTTCGAACGATGTGAACTACTTGAAGTATGTGAAACGGTTCTATGAGGAAATCGGCCGTCAGCTGGACGGACTTTATTATAAAGACGGCGGAACGATTATCGGTACGCAGATTGAGAATGAGCACCAACACTCGGCTGCCCCTTGGGGAATTACCTATCCGGGAGAACCGAAAGACATGACATCGGCCACTTACGATGCGGACATTATCCGGATAGGGGTCAGTGTGCAGGACAAGAAGATTACGACAGCCGAACTGGGTGACCTGCATATGAAGACCTTGAAGAAAATGGCTGAGGAAGCAGGGATACAGACCCCTCTGTACACGGCTACCGGATGGGGCAATGCCGCAGTCATCGGCGAGGAAGCCATTCCTGTGACGGCAGCTTATACTTATCCTTTCTGGTCCAAACCCAAGATGTCTCCTTTCTGCTTGTTCAAGGATATTCAGAAGAGCCCCGATTATGCGCCGGTGCGTTATGATACCGAGAAGTTTCCTTCCTTCTGTGCGGAAATGGGAGTAGGCATTCAGATGATTTACACCCGTCGGCCCATTGTGACGGCCAAGGCCGCAGAGGCATTGATGGTACGCACACTGGGAAGCGGGGCCAACGGAATCGGATATTATATGTATCATGGTGGGTCTACTCCGAAAATGGGTCCGACGGCTTTCTTCAGCGATGAACCGATGGGAATGCCCAAGATTTCGTATGATTTTCAAGCCCCTTTGGGGGAATTTGGTTTGGAACACGGTTCTTATCGTGCCTTGCGTCTGCTGCATCTGTTTTTGAATGATTTTTCCGAGCAGCTGGCTCCGATGGAGACTGTGCTTCCAAAGGGATATGCACAGCTCACTCCTGCCAACCGGGAGACCTTGCGGTATGCGGCGCGGGTAAAGGGAAAATCCGGTTTTGTATTTATGGTGAACTTTCAGGATCATGATACAGCCCGGATAGACCAGAAAGATTTGTGTTTACGGTTGAAGTTTGCGGAGGAAACACTTCGTATCCCTGCTCAGGGAACTTTTACATTGCCGAAGGATGAAAGCCTGATTCTACCCTTCAATTTCCGTATGGAGGATGCGTTACTGAAATATGCTACCGCTCAACTGTTGCTGAAGCTGGATGACAAGGGAATGGAGCATTACTTTTTCTTCGTGCCGGAAGGTATTCATCCGGAGTTCATGTTTGACAAGGCTACGGTAGCCGGGAAGTACCGTTATGCTCCCGAAGCGGGATTAAAGAGTACGTTTACAGTAAAGACCGCAGGCGGGAAACGGTTCAAAGTCACTACGCTGACCCGCGAGCAGGCGTTGAACGCGTGCAAGGTGGATGGGAAGCTGCTCCTCACCTCTTCCATGGTGCTGCCGGGAGAGAAAGGGGTACGTTTGTTGAACATGGGGAATCCGGTATTCCGTTATGTGATGTATCCTTCGGCCAGAGGCTTCAAGGAACAGACTGCCGAAGTACCTGCCGTACAGCCTGAATATACATCCCGTAAGGTGGGAAGCCGCCGTCTGGCGGTTCGTTTTTCCGGCAAGGATTATCCTCAGGTAAACGATTACTTCTTGCAGCTGAATTATGTGGGCGATGTGGCCATGGCATTTCTGAAAGGAAAACTGGTGCTCGATCATTTCTATTACGGGGCACCTTGGCAGATTAGCCTGAAACGTTTCCAGCAGGAGCTGGTCAATGAGGAATTGAGTTTTTACATTCGTCCGTTACGGAAGAATGCGCCTTTCCTGTCTGATTTGCCCAAAGAAGCCGTCCCTGATTTCTCCAAAGGGGCTGTGGTCCGGGTGGATTCAGTGCAGATTGTGCCTCAATATGTGACTACCTTGCACTATCCGTTGCGAAAATGAGTTATGAAGCAGGTTTTTCACAATAATCTTGTGAACCTGCTTTCTTTTTCCGATATTCTGTTGGGGTCATTTTATATTCTTCCTTGAAGTAGTGGGTGAAGATTTTAGGTGCATTGAAGCCTACCTTATAAGCTACTTCAGCGACTGTCATCTGCGTCTTTTCCAGGAGTTTCAGGCTTTTCTTGAGCCGGATGATGCGTATGAACTCACTGGGAGAACTTCCGGTAATCGACATGAGTTTATTGTACAGGTTGCTACGGCTCATTCCGATGATACTGCTGAGTTCTTCTACTGAGAACTGAGGACTTTCGAGATACTCTTCTACTGTCTTTATCACTTTTTGAATAAAGGATTCATCCAAGGAACTGGAAGTAATGTCACTGACTGGGATATCTGAAACGGAGAATTTTCTGTGACAGTCTTGTTTCCAATGGAGTATTTTATTGATACGGAGTTTCAGGATATCTAAATTGAAAGGTTTGGCAATATAATCGTCTGCTCCTTCGGTGAGTCCGGCTGTAATATGCTCTATGTCGTCTTTCGCACTCAGCATGATGACCGGAATATGTGAGATTTTGATATCGTTTTTGATGGTACGGCATAACTCCAGACCGTCCATATTAGGCATCATCACATCTGTAATGACCATATCTATGGATTCTTTTTTAAGGATAGACAATGCATGAAGGCCATCTACAGCTGCAAGGACCTGATATTCTTTTTTCAGGGAGTCGGCCAGAAAGAGGCGTAAGTCTTGGTTGTCTTCCACTATCAGCAGCGTGGTCTGTGTGAGATTATTTTCATCTTCTGTAGCTTGTGTTGAGGCTGTATCTACGTTTTCTACCTGTGTTTCGGACTCGTTTTCAACTTCCTCCAATGCTGGTGTGGCAGGAATGGCGAAGATAAACTTTGCTCCTGTAGGAATATTGTCTTCTATGTGAATACTTCCATGGTGCAAAACCAGAAGCTCTTTTACAATGTGCAGGCCTATTCCACTGCCATAAGACATGTGGTGGTCAGGCAGCTGATAGAAAGCATCGAAGACTTTGGGCTTCTCGCTGTCTGGAATACCCTTTCCGTTGTCGGCAATGCTGGTAAAGACCTTTCCCTCTTCCATCCATACCTTGACGGTTATTTGGCCCGGATTTCCTGTATATTTTACGGCGTTGGACAACAGGTTCATGAAAATCTTGTGCATTTTTTCTTTGTCGAACTGTATTGCCAGGGAATCGATTCCTTTTTCAAAGGTGATGGAAATCTGATGGGTGTCGGCATAAATGGAGAAATGTTTGAGGATGTCCTCTATGAACTGGATATAATTACCATTTTCAGGCTGTAGCCTCATCTCCTGTACACCAATTTTCCGGAAATCCAATATTTGATTTACCAGATGGAGAAGTGTCAAGGCATTTTTATGCACTATGTTCAGGTTGGGTGTGAAGTCCTCATTTTTGTATTTTTTAAGGACTTCTTCAAGAGGAGCAATAATCAGAGAAAGTGGCGTACGGAAGTCATGACTCAGGTTGGTAAAGAAGTTCAGCCTCATTTCATCGACTTCATGTTGTTTTTTGGCCTCAAACTCCATTTCTTTGTACTTCATTCTACGTTTATGCTTTTGTTCTTTCCGATACCAAATATAGGAGAGGAACAGTAGAATTAGAAGCACGTAGAATATTTTGGCATATATATTTAACCAGACCGGCGGCTCGATTTCAATTTGGAGCGTAGTCGGTGTGCTCCATAATCCCCCAGAATTGATAGCTTTGATTTCTAGCTCGTATTTCCCGGGAGCCATGTTGTTGAATGTGATATAGTTATCTTCAAGAGGTATCCATTGGGCATGCGTTCCCTTTATCCGATAAGAAAACCGGATGTCGTGGATACGTATGAATTCTAAGGTAGAAAAGCTTATTCTAAAGGTGTTCTGATTGTGTTTCAGGGTGATATGATCGGTCAGTTCGATGTTACGGGTTAGAATCTTCTGGTGATTGTAGAGGGAATCCACATCAACTGTCTTTCCAAGCACTTTTAATTCGGTAAATACTACTTTTGAGATGTTTTTATTGTATTTTATGTTAGGGTCGATATCGTAATATCCTCCGTTACTTCCTGTAAGAATATGTCCATTTTGTGTTTTATAAATGGAGTTGTGGACAAAATCGGAAGTCTGTAGCCCGTCATTTTTAGAATAGGGAAAACAGCGGAAGGCATATCCTCGTCCATTATTGTCTGCCCTGGTCTCTATCCGGGTTATCCCGTCGGTCGTTACGACCCAGATGTTTTGATTATTGTCTTCGGTAATTCCCCGTACGAAATTACCTTCCAGACGGTGCTTCTTGTTCAGAAAATAAATACTGTCGTGGCGCATGTCAAATATGCTAAGTCCTTCTCTTCCTCCTATCCATAAAAGATTTCTGCTATCTATGTAGACGTTATTTTGAATGGAATCTTGAATATATTGTGTTTGTTTCTTGTTGTGGCGTAAGGTTGTTATGTGATGATTCTCGGTATTCAAGACACATGTACCGTTGCAAGTAGCCATATATAATGATTTCTTCTGATCAAAATATACGTTCATCACATGAACATCGGATATTCCGGAGTTCTGAGGAGTGAAAGTGTGAAAATATCCTGTGCGTGGATTGAACACATGTAAGCCACACTTCAGATTTCCCAAATATAGATTGCCATCGTTGTCCCCGGTGATACTCCATATACTGTTATTGACTGGATTTCGAGGAAACTTGGTGGAGAATGGCTGGGAATGGAATTCCCCGTCCTGGTAATATCCGAATCCATCCAGATAGGTGCCAACCCATAATTTCTTGTTGGAATCTATGTACATACAGGTGATTTTGTTGCTGAATGAGTTGTGCAGCTCCTTCTTGAAGGCCGTGATATGGCCTTCAGAATCTATTTTGTAGATTCCGTCCCCGTCTGTACCAATCCATAAGTTGTGTGCCTCATCTTCCATTTGGCAGGATATGTCATAGACGGATGGAAGCGTAATCTTGGAGAATGAAAAGAAATGAGGGTTATAATAAGATATACCGTTGCGCATGGTTCCTACCCACATGGTGTTCTCGGCATCACAATAGAAGCACCATACTTTGTTGCTTCCTAACGAATAAGGTGTTACATCCTGGGTGATATGGGTATATTCCTGTTTTTTTTTGTTGTAAATGCTGATGCCATCATATTCCAGTCCAATCCATATCTGATGGGAATTGTCTTCACAGATGTTGATTACTTTATTTTTGAGTAAAAGTGAAGTCTTTCCTACACTGCTCAGTTTCCATACATCGTTGGGTTGTTGTGTAAGTAGCCAGAGTCCTTCTGCATTCGAACTGTAAATCCAAATGTCGAAATCACTGTCTACAAAAAGCTTGTAGTTTAAATGCTGCTCTGTCTTTAATACCTTATTTAAAGGAAGAATGGCGTATGTTTTCTGGTTGAATAAATCGGTAATATGTAGCTGGTTCTCTTTATCGATATAAAAAAAACGGTTTTGACGTGCATAAAAGAAAGAGAGCTTTTCCGGCAAGTTTTTTAATGTGTAGGTCTGATGATTTTGTGGAAGATAGACCTTCATGACTTTTCCATTATAGGACCAAATGTTTTTCTGGTCATCAATCATGATTTTCTGTGGAAGTGAATTGCTGTGGAGTTTATACTGCTCCAATAGGGGCTGGGCATTGACGAATTGGTCTTTCACTCTGTCGTAAACGAAATAATATCCGTAACGTTCTATCCAGATATGGTTTTCTTTGTCGATGAGAATCTGTTGTACAGAAACGGAAAGATCGAGTCCGCTTTCTGTTTTCAGGTATGGCTTGACGTTGTAGCCGTCAAAACGGTTGATGGCACTGTTGGTCACACACCAGAGAAAACCTTCGTGGTCTTTCAGTATGTCGATGACTTCGTTATCGGCCAGACCATCGTGGACTGTAAGATGTCGGAACTGGTAGTTTTCTTTTGCTGAGATTACATTAACGATAAAACAAAGTAGAAATAGAATCAGTGCTTTCATTCAATGTATTTTTTAGGTGTGTTTACAAGGTTATTCTTTTGTGGTTCTGGTAGAGGTCGTTCAAATGTTCTTACAATAAATTCCCAAGCCTTTTATCTAATGATTTATCCTTTGCAAAGATAATATTCATTTAGATTATAGGTATATCCCCAAGGGGCTGTTTTGTCTAAAAATGGGGTATGAAATGTTGATTCTACAATCGGAGATATACTACACTACATATCAGGGCATGGTGTAGACGGGCTATGCCTAATTTTGTCGACGTGAAAAATCTTTGTTTTCTATGTTCTTTCGTGGTAGGACGTTCGTTTGGCTGAATTACCGACAACTTGGAACAACATGTTTTATTAAAATCATAACTCTATGAAAACAGTAAGTGTAAGTAAAAAAGTTCTATTTTGTGGAGCATTGTCTCTTTATGTGTTGGGAGGCATTCCACATTTGCAAGCTGCGGCTCCTGATTTATTGTGGGCTGTTCAGCAAGGAAACAAAATCACAGGTGTTATTACCGATGCTGAAGGACCGATTATCGGGGCTTCGGTTGTAGAAAAAGGTACGAGTAACGGTACTATTACCGATTTGGACGGAAACTTTACTTTGTCTGTAAAGCCTGGGGCTATTCTGATTATCAGTTATGTGGGATATGCCTCCCAAGAGGTGAAGGCGACCACAGGAACCATGAGGATTACCTTAAAAGAGGATAATCAGATGCTGGATGAAGTGGTAGTCACTGCCCTTGGAATTAAGCGGGAACGTAAGGCCTTAGGGTATGGTGTGGCAGAGGTTAAAGGAGAATCCCTGACTAAAGCAAAAGAAACCAATGTAATCAATTCAATGGCAGGTCGTGTTCCGGGTTTGGTTGTGAGCCAGACTGCGAGTGGACCTTCAGGATCAACTCGTGTCATACTGAGAGGTAGTACGGAAATGACAGGTAACAATCAGCCGTTATATGTGATTGATGGAGTGCCTTTGGATAATACAAACTATGGAAGTGCGGGAACCTATGGCGGATATGATTTGGGAGACGGCATTTCAAGCATTAATCCCGATGACATCGAGAACATTTCTGTATTGAAAGGTCCTGCAGCCTCTGCCTTGTATGGTAGCCGTGCAAGTCATGGAGTTATTCTTATCACCACGAAGAAAGCCGATAGCAAGGAGAAATTCAGCGTGGAATACAATGGTACATTGACAATTGACACGCAGCTGTCAAAATGGAATGATATCCAACAGGTCTATGGTATGGGTAGTAACGGTATATATAGTATCGATGCCGTATCTAATACCAATACAAGTTGGGGGCCTAAAGCGGATGGAAACAACATGCTGACCTATTTTGATGGAGTGTCGCGTCCATATCTGATTATTCCAGACAATACTTCAGGCTTCTTCCGTACAGGATTGACAGCTACCAATACGGCCATTATCAGTTCGAATTCGGGTAAGACAGGTATCCGTTTCTCTTACACGGACATGAGAAACAAGGATATCGTTCCGAAGACGAATATGAGCCGAAATAATTTCTCTTTACGTGCGAATACTTCTTTGGCAAAAGTCGATCTGGATTTCAGTGTGAATTATACGCGTGAGGACGTAAAGAATCGTCCGGCCATGGGAGATAGTAAAGCCAATATTGGAAAGAACCTGATGACCTTGGCAACGACTTATGACCAGGCATGGCTGAAGACTTATCAGGATGAAAATGGGGAATATAGCAATTGGAACGGTATGGACCCTTATAATGTGAATCCATATTGGGGGGTATATAAGAACCAGAATACCTCCAAGAAGGACCAGTTCCGTTTGAATGGAAAAGCTGTTTGGAATATTAATCCTCATTTGAAACTGCAAGGAACCTTGGGTACCGAGATGAACTGGTTTACTTTTGAGGATTATCAGGCTCCTACCACTCCGGGTTTTGAAGCTGGACGTCTGCAAAACAGCGTATTTGAGAACCGTATGTACAACTTCGAACTGTTGGCTCTGTACAACAATACGTGGGGTGATTTTGATTTTAACGGAACATTAGGAGGAAATCTCTTTAAAGTGGATAATCTGACTACCGTCACAACTGCTCAGGATATGCAGATTCGGGATGTGATAGCTTTACTCAGTTTTAATGAAATCAGTGTGGAGCAGAATACATACCGCAAACAGATTAATTCACTTTATGGAGCGGTAAATTTAGGGTGGAAACACATGGTGTATTTCGATGCGACATTGCGTGCCGACCAGTCTTCAACCTTGCCTTTAAATAACAATTCTTATTTGTATCCTTCGTTCTCAGGTAGCTTCATTTTTTCAGAGCTAATTAATAAGAAGAATGCATTGCCTTATGGTAAGATACGTATGTCGTGGGCACAGGTTGGTAGTGACACGAATCCGTATCAGTTAGGATTGCTCTATACAAAATCTAAATATACATATCCAGGTTATACAATAGGTTATATAAATAATAATACAATTCCCAATAAAAATTTGAAGCCGACCAGAACCAATTCATTTGAAGTCGGTCTGGAAACAAAATTCTTGAACAATCGTGTAGGTTTGGATTTCACTTATTATTCTCAGGTCAGCAAGGACCAGATTATGGGAATGGCCAGCTCTTGGAGTTCTGGATATAGCTACCGTTTGATTAATGCGGGTGAAATAGAAAACAAAGGTATTGAAATCGCATTGAACACTCGTTTGGTTCAGACAAAAGACTTCTCCTGGGACTTAAACTTGAACTTCTCTAAGAACCAGAACAAGGTAAAGAAACTGGTGGATGGAATGGATATGTTTGAATTGGAAAAGGCTTCATGGCTGGATGTTCAGGTTGCAGCAAAAGTGGGTGAAAATTATGGATCTATTATCGGTCCGGATTTTCAGCGCAACGAGAATGGAGATATCCTTATCGATCCTTCGACAGGTTTGCCTATGTATGACAAGACCTCACATGTGCTGGGTAATGCATCATGGGACTGGACAGGTGGTCTGGTTACTACCCTGGCTTACAAGAATCTGTCCTTGTCTGCCGTCTTTGATGTGAAGGTGGGAGCCGACCTTTATTCAATGTCTGCACGCTCTGCGTATGAATCCGGTAAGGCATTGGAAACATTGCAAGGACGTGAAGAATGGTATCGTTCTGAAGAACAGCGAAAGGCTGCCGGCTTGCCCAAAGGTTCACCTGATTGGAAACCGACCGGTGGTTTCATTGCTCCAGGGGTTATTGATAATGGTGACGGAACTTATCGTCCGAACGATATATACATTAATCCAGAGGATTATTGGATGAGTGTTTGTAGAAATGCACCGTCAATGTTTATCTATGACAATTCGTATGTGAAATGCCGTGAATTGACTTTGACTTACCAGTTCCCCAAGAAGCTGCTGAAGAATGTGGTGGACAACCTGACCATCTCATTTGTCGCTCGTAACCCATTCATCGTATATAAGAATATTCCTAATATCGATCCTGACTCCAATTATAACAATACCACAGGTATGGGATTGGAATATGGTTCTTTGCCGTCACGCAAAAGCTATGGATTTAATGTGAATATCAAATTCTAACCTGAGTAGAACAGTTACCTAAAATAAAATAGATATGAAATACAATAAATCAATTTTGACAATGCTACTGGCTGCATGTACGTTTTCCTTTAGTGCCTGCAGTGATAGCTATCTGGAAGATTTGAATACAGACCCTTCTAAGGCAGATATTATTGATCCTAATACTCAGCTTACCACTGCAGAGTTGCAAACGTATGGCAGATTGGATATGGTCGATATATTCAGAAACTATTTGTATGCGTTCAATCAGCAGTTTATGGGTTGTTGGAATACCACGTTCCATGGTGGCCGTCATTTTATTGATAATAATATCATGGGATATGGATGGACTTTAGGTTATACCGGAGCGGTTGCGAACCTGGTGGATGCAGAGTACCGCACAAAAGATGATCCCAATAAAGTAAACATCAACGCGGCTTTGAATATTTTTTATGTGTACACCATGTCTGTGATGACCGACTTGTATGGGGATGTTCCTTATAGTGAGGCCGGGAAAGGTTACTTGGAAAGTATCTTTACTCCCCGTTATGATGAGCAAAAAGACATCTATGACAGTTTCTTTACGGTTCTGACGAAGGCGGTCGAACAGTTTGACCCTGCTAAAGACGAGATAACCAGTGATGTCATTTATGATGGGGATATCCAGAAATGGAAAAAGTTTGCCAACTCGCTTCGTCTGCGTTTTGCCATGAGAATCTCAAATGTAGACCCGGAAAGGGCACAAAAAGAATTTGAAAGTGCACTTCAAGCAGATGGAGGGGTTTTCGAGAGTGCAAGTGATGACGCTTTGATTAAATACATGGAAATTTCTTATAGTTTTGGTTCTGAATCTTATACGGACTATAGAGGAAATGCGTTGTCTAAAGTCCTTTATGGAAATGACCCGGCAAACAATCCGACTTATTTGTGTTCCACGTTCTTTAATCAGTTGTATAACACGGGCGATCCACGTACATTTAGAATAGCTCGTTGTTATTATGATGGACTTATGAGTACTTCCAGCCCCGATAATCGTGTCGACCTGACAGAGGAGATGCAGGAAAAAGGAATTGCATTTCAACCCTGTGTCCCGGGCGCATTCTCATGGGAACCTTGGCCTACAGGATACGACAGTGACATTTTGAAGGAAATGGCTGAAACGAATCCAAGTATAAGTTCTACTGTAGCACGTGAGGTAGAACCGAAGCTGGCAACCACTTTCTTGAAAAGTGATAACCCGGGAGTGGTAATGACCTACTCTGAAGTCCTGTTCTTAAAGGCTGAAGCTGCGTTGAAAGGATGGAACGTGGGAGCGTCTGTAGAAGACTGTTACAAGAAAGGGGTAAGAGAAGCAATGAACTTCCTCTCCAATAATTATGATTGTGAGAAAATTACCGATGAGGAATTTGATACTTATTATGCAGCCAATCCCATTGGTTATACTGATGAACAGAAAAAAAGTTCAATCAATACGCAAGCATGGATTCTGCATTTCCTCAATCCGGCAGAATGTTGGGCAAATGTGAGACGTTCAGGTTATCCTGTTTTGAAGTCACCTGCTGAATACGGCTTTGAGCAATATCTGACAGACGGAAGAGACATTCCGGTACGTTTCTGTTATCCTATTCTTGAATCGTCCTATAATAAAGACAATTATGAGGAAGCATTGCAGAGAATGGGAGGTAAAGACAGTTGGTATACCCATGTATGGTGGGATGTAGATTAATTATGGATTTAAAAAGAAAAGGATATGAAAAAAATATATTTGATGCTTATGGCTTTTTTGGCCGTAAGTCTATTGGGAGTTTCTTGTAAGGAGGAAGAACCTTTCTCAACAACTACAGAAGATGATTACCCTAAAATTCTGGATCCTGTATTTCCTGATTGGGTAAATGGCGAGCCTGCTGTGGTTTCACAGATAACGCACGATGCGAATTTTACCATGAAATTAACTGTCACTCCTTCTGAGTATACGGAAGTAACTTGGTTGATTGATGGAGTTGAAGTACAGAAGGGGAATGAAATTGATATCGCATTGGAGGCCGGTACTTATCCTTTGAAAGTAGTTGCCACTACTACCAAAGGCCAGTCTACTTCCAGAGAAGGAAAGATTGTGGTAAGTCCGCTTCAAGGAGAACCTTGGTCGGAAGCTGTCGATTTTGAACGGATAGTGTCTTTGGGTTCACGTGCCCGTCTGTATGGAAGCAACCTCTCTTTGGTAAAAAGTGTGTCTCTGGGAGGTAAAACTGTCCCCGTGGTAGCAACGGGAAATGCGGAGGCTGGTGATTATATAGAATACAATGTCCCGTCAGACCTGTCGGCAGGAGAATATCGCATCAGCCTTGTAGATGTAGAGGGAAATAGCTACGGTGGAAATTTAGTCACTGTTGTGGACAGTCCTGTGGTTACGGGCGGTTTTGCACATGCAACTTCTCACAGCGAATGGGTAATGACAGGGGTAGGACTTGACAAGATAGCCTCTCTTGACATCAATGGAACCACAATCACAGAGTTTGTCAGACAAAGTGACAATGAAATAGCCCTCACTTGTCCCGACCTGGAGGATGGAATGTATGTGTTGAAAGGAAAGAATAATAATGGAGGAGAGGTCATGTTTTATTCTTCACAGAAAATGGTATCCGAAGTTTCATTAGCCGTTTCTTCAGAGATCGTTCTTTGGGAAGGACATCACTATGTGTCATGGGATTTGCCGGATGGTGATCCTAATAAGACCTTTAATCTCATTCCTTTAGAAGCTTTTGATACGATTTATCCGGGTACGACAATGTATATAAGCTATTCTATTAAGGCAGACGATGTATATCATCAGATTCGACTGACACATGTAGCCTGGGAACCCTATTTCACCGACCCAATCGATGTGACAGAAGATGGAGTTTATGAATTTGTCTTGACTCAGGATATTCTGAATACGATTAAAGAAAAGGGAGGATTTATTTGTGTGGGACACGGATATTATGTGGATAAAGTAACTGTTAAGTAACATGCTGCATTGCAATCTTGTCCTGATATTTTAGGGCAAGATTGCAATTTTGTGTTTTAAGATGGAAATGTATGAAGCATACGCTGTTTTATAGTTTGATGATACTGGCGTTAAGTGTAGTCTTTGCGTCATGTTCGAATGAAGAAAAGGTTGTGACTATGCCGGCCCTCTTGCAGAGTAATCCGGAAAATGGTGCACAGGATGTGGATTTTGCACTTTCTGAAATCGTGTTGACTTTTAACAAGAAGGTGGGTATGTCTGCTTCTGATAAGGAGAAGTTGCAGCTGAGTCCGAATGTTGAAATAGAGGATGTGGCATTTTCCGACGAGGTGCTAACCTTACAAATCTCAGAACTGGCTCCGGAAACGCAGTACACTTTGACTATACCTGGTGGGGTTCTGGTAGATGACGAGAATCATTCGGTAAGTGAAGTTACCATTTCTTTTAAGACCAAGGCCCTGCCGGTTGATGAGACACCGGATAATGTCGGCATGGAGAGTGAGGCTTTCTCTTTGTTTAAGAAAATCAAGGTGGGATGGAACCTTGGAAACTCTTTGGAAAGTTATAATGAAGGATTGGGCAACCACATGGAAGCAGAAACCTCATGGGGCAATCCGGCAGTGACAAAAGAAATGATTGATGCGGTGAAGAATACCGGATTCAATGCCGTACGTATTCCGGTCAGATGGTATTCGCATGTGACCGACCAAAATACGATGGCGGAAATCAAGACCGAATGGCTGAACCGTGTAAAAGAAGTGGTGGACTATTGCATCGACAACGGTATGTACGTGATTCTGAATACCCATCATGAAGACTGGCTGGAAAGCCATCCGTTAAAATCCGAGGCAGAGGCCGTCTTGAGGAAGGAAAGGAATCTGTGGCGTGCTATCGCGACTTTCTTTAGCGGCTATGATGAACACCTGATTTTTTCCGGTACCAATGAAGTGGAGATAAACTGGCAGGCACCTACTGCCGCTAACCTGGAAGTGCAGAACCAGTTTAATCAGTGTTTTGTCGATGCGGTACGTTCTACCGGAGGAAAAAACTATTATCGGAATCTGATTATTCAAACGTATGCCACAAATCCGGATTATGCATTTGATGGATTGACTTTCCCGACCGATGTGGTGAAAAACAGAATCGCTATCGAGTTCCATTATTATCGTCCGGCCGGTTTTTCTTATATGGATTTTGCGGATTATACGGAGACGGTGTACTATTGGGGAAAAGATTACATCCAGTATAATACGGGTGCTTCAAATGAGCAGGAAGATTATGTGGACTGGTTGTTTGGTAAGATCAAGCAGGAATGGGTGGATAAAGGCTATCCGGTAGTCATGGGTGAATATGGGGTGGTTACCCCTCCGAAAGACAAATCGGATGGAAATGTAAATGATTTGGCCGACACCAAGAGGTATTATATGAATTATGTCACTGCTGCGGCCAAAAAGAATGGAATCGTTCCGGTTGTATGGGACAATGGTACATTCTATAATCCTTTGTACGACGGACCATTTGTGGAAGGTAAAGAATATTTCGGCTTGTTCAACAGATGGTACCAGATGGAGGTGAACAATTATTCAAGGCCTATTCTGGAAGGAATTCTGGAGGGGGCAAGGACAGAGTATCCATTTTAAAGATTGAGTGTATGAAGAAATTATTGATTTTGATATTGCTGGTCGTATCCTCTGTAGGAGGTTATGCCTCTTGTCTGAATAAATTTGAGATAAAACGAGGCATCAACCTGAGTCATTGGCTGTCGCAGCGGATTGAGAACGGTCCTTCCATACAGGAGGGAATGAACGAGACGGATTTTAACCGGATTGCCCGGGCTGGCTTCGATCATGTACGGTTGCCGATTGATGAAAAAGTGTTGTGGCACGAAAACGGTGAAAAGGACAAAGAGGCTTTCTCCTATCTGCATAAAGGTATCCGATGGGCGTTGCAGAACGATTTGAAGGTCATTGTCGATTTGCATATTGTGCGTTCACATTATTTCAACGCCGGTCATGACGGCAAGAAGAACCTTTTGTGGGAAAGTGCGGAAGCCCAGGCCCATTTCCTTCAGCTTTGGCAGGAACTGGTGCAGGAACTGAAAGAATATCCTACTTCCGATGTGGCTTATGAGATTATGAATGAGCCGACTGCTCCCAATCATGAGGACTGGAACAAACTGGTAGAGAAAGCGTATCAGGTGATTCGAAAGGTGGAAAAGGAAAGGGTTCTTGTCATCGGTTCCAATATGTGGCAGGGGGTGTACACTTTCCCGTTCCTGAAAGTACCCGAGGGGGATGAATATATTTTGCTGAGCTGCCATTTCTATGAGCCGTTCTTGTTGAGTCATTATCAGGCCGGATGGACGGAATTTGGCAATTACCAGGGGGCCGTACACTATCCGGGTGAACTGGTTACCAAGCAGGAGTTCGATGCATTGTCTGAAGCCGACCGGAAACTGACGGGGCGTTTCCGTGGAATGGTCTGGAACAAGGCCATGCTGGCTTCTTTTCTGTCAAAGGCAAAGCAGGTGGCCGATGAGAAAGGCCTGAATCTGTATTGCGGAGAATTCGGAATTTACGAGAAGGCTCCCAAAGCCGACGCCTTGAGATGGTACAAAGATGTGATTGAAGTGTTTGACAGCCTGGATATCGCGTGGTCAATATGGGATTATAAAGGAGGATTTGGTGTGTACACTTCTCAAGGATTGCCTAAAAAAGAATTGATGCATACCTTGATGTCGGGCAGTGGTGAGAAGATTGCAGTGGGAGGTACACCTCTCTATCTGGATGCCCGGAAACCGTTGGAGCTTCGTGTGAAAGATGCTTTGAGCAGAATGACTTTGGAGGAGAAAACTCGCTTAAGCTACGCCGACGGCAGGTTCAGTACACCGGGATGTGCCCGCTTGGGTATTCCGGGGCTGATGTATTCTGACGGTCCTCACGGAGTACGTGCAGAGATTTGTTGGAACAGCTGGGATTATGCCGGTTGGATCAACGACAGCTGTACGGCTTTTCCGGCACTGACTTGTCTGGCTTCTACCTGGAATCCTTCTTTGTCGAAGAAATATGGATTGGCCATCGGAGAAGAAGCCCGCTTTCGTCATAAAAATGTATTGCTGGGGCCGGGAGTGAATATTTACCGGACTCCGTTGAACGGACGTAACTTTGAATACATGGGGGAAGATCCTTTTCTGGCAGCCCGTATGTGTGTACCTTATATCCAGGGAGTACAGGAGAACGGAGTGGCCGCCTGCGTGAAACATTATGCCTTGAACAATCAGGAGCATTGGCGGAATCACATTGACGTGCAGGTCAGCGACCGGGCCTTGTATGAGATTTACCTTCCGGCCTTTAAGGCAGCGGTGGAAGAAGGGAAAGTCTGGAGCATCATGGGGGCCTACAACAAGGTGAGAGGTACACATGCGGCCCATAACAAGTTGTTGAACAACGACATCCTGAAGGGAGAATGGAAGTTCGACGGTTGTGTGGTAACCGATTGGGGGGCCGCTCACAACACGTATGAGGCTGCGATGAACGGACTGGACCTGGAATTGGGAACCTTTACCAATGGATTGACTTCCAATTCCGATCAGGGATACGACAGCTATTATTTAGGTAGCGCCTATCTTCGGATGGTCAAGGAAGGCAAGGTGCCCATGAACGTAGTCGATGACAAGGCTTCCCGGGTGTTGAGGCTGATTTTCCGCACGGCCATGAATGTGGATGGAAAATTCGGTGCCATGTCCAATGATTCCCATTATGAAACAGCCTATCAGGTGGCTACGGAAGGAGTAGTGCTTTTGAAGAATGAAGCGGAATTTAAAGGAGAATCTTTACTACCTTTGAAGCAAGGAAAATATAAACACATTCTGGTGGTAGGCGATAACGCCGTCCGGAACCTGATGGCGGGAGGTGGTTCTTCTGAATTGAAACCTAAAATGGTGATTACTCCGCTGGAGGCCTTGGTGAAAGAGTTGGGCAGCGATTGTGTGACTTTCTCTCAAGGATACATGGCCGGCAGGCCGATGTTCGACCGCGCAGATGTGATTCCTCAGTCGGTAGCCGATTCGCTCTACAATGCTGCCATTGAAGAAGCACGTAAGGCTGATCTGGTCATCTTTATGGGAGGTCTGAACAAGAACTACCAGCAGGATTGTGAAGGGGAAGACCGTCTGGCATACGAGTTGCCTTTTGGGCAGAACCGTTTGATTGAAGGACTGCAGAAAGCCAATAAGAAACTCGTAGTGGTATTGACCAGTGGAAATGCAGTAGCCATGCCTTGGTTGAAGGAGGTACCTTCATTGGTTCAGTCCTGGTATTTGGGCTCCATTGGCGGAAAGGCGCTTGCCGATGTCTTGTTGGGCAAGGTAACTCCGAGCGGGAAACTGCCGTTCTCTTATCCGGCGAAGTTGGAAGACTGCCCGGCACATTATTATGGAGAAATCAATTATCCGGGCGACAGCATCCGTCAGGAATACAAGGAAGATATCCTAGTGGGGTATCGCTGGTATGATACGAAACACATCCAGCCACTGTTCCCGTTTGGTTATGGCTTGAGCTATACGCGGTTTGAATATGGCAAACCGGCCATTTCCGCCCGGGAGATGACAGATGATGACGTATTGGAAATCCGATGCAGCGTGAAGAACGTAGGAAATGTGGCTGGAAAGGAAACCGTACAGTTGTATATCGGTGATGAAAAATGCCGTGTACTGCGTCCGGTGAAAGAGTTGAAAGGCTTCTATAAAGTCGCTCTTCAGCCTGGTGAGGAAAGAGAGATTGTATTTACCGTGGACAAAGAGGATTTGATGTTCTTCGACGATCAGCTCCATGATTGGGTGGCTGAACCGGGTAAGTTCAAGGCTTACATCGGCAGCTCTTCCAAGGATATAAAGGGAGTGGTGGCGTTTGAACTGAAATAAGACGAGACCTATTGAAAAACAGGAATTAAAATTTTAGATACCATGAATTTGATAAGAAACGTGATTTTAGCCTCAGTGATTGGCACTGGAATGTGTATGGCAGACAACGTACACAGCATAAAGCCGGCCATTCCGGCAGATGAAACCATTGAAGCCAATATCCAGAAATGGCTGGAAAAGATGACCTTGGAAGAGAAGATAGGTCAGATGTGTGAGATTACGGTGGATGTCATCACCGATTTTGAGGCCACCCAGAAGAATGGCTTTACGCTCAGCGAGGCGCAGCTGGATACGGTGATTGGCAAATATAAAGTCGGGTCTATTCTGAATGTACCTTTGAGCGTAGCACAGAAGAAGGAGACTTGGGCGAAGATGATTAAACGCATACAGGAAGTTTCCATGAAAGAAATCGGTATACCGTGCATCTATGGCGTAGACCAGATTCATGGTACGACCTACACGCTGGAGGGTACCTTGTTTCCGCAGGGAATCAATATGGGGGCTTCTTTCAACCGGGAATTGACCCGGAAAGGTGCGGAGATTTCGGCGTATGAAACCAAGGCCGGCTGTATTCCTTGGACGTATGCACCGGTGGTGGATTTGGGGCGCGATCCACGTTGGCCCAGAATGTGGGAGAATTACGGAGAAGACTGTTATGTGAATGCCGAGATGGGAAAGGCTGCCGTAGAAGGGTTTCAGGGTACGGACCCGAACCACATCGGAGAGTATCAGGTGGCTGCCTGCCTGAAGCATTACATGGGTTATGGAGTACCGGTATCCGGAAAAGACCGTACGCCGTCTTCCATTTCTCGCAGTGACATGCGGGAAAAGCATTTTGCTCCTTTCCTGGCGGCCATTCGTCAAGGGGCCTTGAGTGTGATGGTCAATTCGGGGGTGGACAATGGTATGCCTTTCCACGCCAACCGTGAGTTGCTGACCGAGTGGTTGAAAGAAGGATTGAACTGGGATGGTATGATTGTAACCGACTGGGCCGACATCAATAATCTCTGTACGCGCGACCATATTGCGGCTACCAAGAAAGAAGCTATCAAGATTGCCATCAATGCCGGGATTGACATGTCGATGGTGCCTTATGAGGTGAGCTTCTGTACGTATTTGAAAGAACTGGTGGAAGAAGGGGAAGTACCGATGAGCCGAATCAATGATGCGGTGGCGCGTGTGCTGCGTCTGAAATACCGTCTGGGTTTGTTTGACCATCCTTACTGGGACATCAAGAAATTCGATAAGTTTGGTTCTGC
Source organism: Bacteroides mediterraneensis (assembly GCF_900128455.1). Taxonomy (GTDB): domain Bacteria; phylum Bacteroidota; class Bacteroidia; order Bacteroidales; family Bacteroidaceae; genus Phocaeicola; species Phocaeicola mediterraneensis. Next base: position 629,391 of record NZ_LT635783.1, read on the forward strand.
GGAATTTGCCAAGGTAGCGCTTCAGGCGGCAGAAGAATCGGAAGTCTTGTTGAAGAACGAACAGAATGTATTGCCTGTGAAAGTGGGTAAGAAGATTCTGCTGACAGGTCCTAATGCCAACTCCATGCGTTGCCTGAATGGAGGCTGGTCGTATAGTTGGCAGGGTAACAAAGCTGATGAGTGTGCTGGTGCCTATAATACCATTTATGAGGCTTTGTGTCACAAGTATGGGAAAGCGAATGTGGTGTACGAACCGGGAGTGACTTATGCAAGCTCTGACCCGAAGGCCGTGACGAACCAGAACGACGCCTGGTGGGCAGAGAATGAACCGGAGATTGAGAAAGCCGTAGCGGCTGCCGCCAATGTGGATGTCATCGTGGCTTGCATCGGCGAGAATTCGTATTGTGAAACACCGGGAAACCTGACGGATTTGACGCTTTCTGCCAACCAGCGAAATCTGGTGAAGGCGCTTGCCAAGACCGGAAAACCGATTGTGCTGGTCTTGAATCAGGGACGTCCGCGTATCATCCATGACATCGAACCGTTGGCACAGGGGGTGATCAACGTGATGCTGCCGAGCAACTATGGAGCCGACGCGCTGGCCAACCTGATGGCAGGAGATGCCAACTTCAGTGCAAAAATGCCTTTCACTTATCCGAAATATATCAATGCCATTGCTACTTACGACTATAAGCCTTGTGAAAACATGGGCCAGATGGGCGGAAACTATAATTATGATTCCGTGATGGATGTACAGTGGCCGTTCGGTTTCGGATTGAGCTATACGACGTTTACATACAGTAACCTGAAGGTAGACAAAACTTCCTTTACGGCAGACGATGAACTGACTGTCTCAGTCGATGTCACGAATGTAGGTAAAATGGCTGGGAAAGAAGCCGTGTTGTTATATTCGAAGGACTTGGTAGCCAGCAGCACTCCCGATAATCTTCGCTTGCGTAACTTTGAAAAAGTATCGCTGAATCCGGGCGAAACCAAGACCGTGACGATGAAAATTAAAGGCAGCGATCTGGCCTTTGTGGGTTACGACGGCAAATGGCGTCTGGAGAAAGGAGACTTTAAACTGAAATGTGGCAACTTGTGGACAGATATTCATTGTGATGAAACCAAACTATGGGAAACGGCGAATAAATAAATCCATAAATTGCGTTTGGTTATTGGGCGTCTGGGGTTTCCAGGCGCCCACTTTTTTATAGAATGAAATAGTCAGAGAATCAGTTCATAATCCACGATTCCCAGCCATTTGCCGAATTTGCGGCCCACTTCGCGGAAGCTGGATACCTTCTCAAAGCCCAGCTTCTCGTGCAGGGCATAGCTGGCCTCGTTGCCTTCGGTGATACAGGCAATCAGGGCATGCAGTCCGCAGCGGCGGCATTCCTCTATCAGGTGTTGCATCAATTCGCTACCCAATCCTTTTCCCGTACAGGAAGGTGCCAGGTAAATGGTGGTCTCCACACTCTGGTTATAAGCCGCCTTCTCTTTCCATCCATGTACATAGCAGTAACCGGCAATCTGTCCTTCCACCTCGTACACGAAATAGGGGTATTGGCTACTGATGGTCTGGATGCGGGTCCACATCTCTTCTTCGCTCACCGGTTCCAGTTCAAAGGTGATGGTGGTGTGTGTGATGTAATGGTTGTAGATGGCGGTAATGGCCGGAGCATCTTCTTTGCATACTTTCCGAATCATAATTTAAAGAATCAATCCTAGGGTAAGTAATAATCCAAAAATGAGCATGTTGCGTGAAGTCTCTCCCAAGATGCCGTTCAGGGCTTTCCCGCGGTAGATGCGGGCCATGTGCTGGGTGGTCAGGATGTGCGGAATGAGGTACAGCTGCGGAAGCAGTACGGCATAGATTTTTCCGATGCGCAGGAAATAGAAGCAGCACCAGCAGGCTGCCAGTCCCAGCAGGAAATACAGAATCAGTCCGGCTTTGGCACCCAACCGCACTACCAGCGTTTTCTTCCCGCTCACTGCATCCTGTTCCCGATCGCGGAAATTATTAATCATCAGCAGGGTGTCGATGAGAAGCCCACAGGCCAGTGAGGTGAGAGTGACAGCCGTGTTCCAGTCGTGTGCCATGACATAGTAGGTACATCCCACGGGCACGAAGCCGAAGAAGACGAGCACCATCAGGTCGCCCCATCCGTGGTAAGCCAGCGGATACGGTCCGGCGGTATAGAGGAAGGCAAAAATCATGCAGGCAATGCCGACCGGAATCATTTCCAGTCCCCCGTAGTAAAGCAGGCAAAGTCCGGTGATTCCTGCCAGCAGGGTGGTACAGACTATGCCGGCCTTCATGGCCTGCGGACTGATCCATCCTTGGGCACAGGCACGTTCCGGTCCGAGACGGTCTTCGCGGTCGCTGCCTTTCAGAAAGTCGAACAGGTCGTTGATGAAGTTGGCGTCAATCTGCATCAGGAAGGCAAACAGAAAGCACAGCAGGGCCGGTACCAGTTGGAAGTGGCCGTAAATAAAGGCCAAGGCACAGCCCAGCATGACGGGAATGGCGGCTCCGGTCAAGGTCTTCGGACGGGCAGCCAGCAGCCATGCTTTTATGGAATTGGTTTTGACGTATGTCATGAAATCTGGATTTTTAGTTTTTCTTCCGGCAAAGTTAGGCATTTTTTTACGACCTTTGTCACGACCGGATAGTTATATGTAGTTCAAAATGATGAAACGACTGAATTTGCTGGCAGGTGGCTTGCTGCTGATGAGCTTCCTGCTTTCCTCTTGTGCCACGGCGTCCTTTTCCAAGTATAAGGGAGTGGGACGTGTGAAACGGTATGATTTCTACAGTGCCCAGTTGCCCGACTCCTTCGACGGTTTCCGGGTGGCTTTTGCTTCCGACTTTCATTTCGAGAGCCGGTTTACCGCCCGTCGGTTGCCGGGTATGTGCCGGGCCCTCCGTTCGCTGGAAGCGGACGTGCTGCTGTTGGGCGGCGACTATCGGGGACGTAACGGGGGAGATGTGACACAACTTTTCCAGGCCTTGAAGACCGTGGAGACTCCCTGTGGCACGTATGCCGTGATGGGCAACCACGAACGCGGAGAAGCCGATTCGCTGGCACGGAAGGCCATGCGGGAGACAGGCGTGCGTCTGTTGGAGCACCGGGTGGATACTTTGTGGCGGGGAAAGGAATATATTTTGCTGTGCGGTATCCGTAATCCGTTCGATTTGAAGCAGAACGGGGTGTCGCCTACCTTGGCCTTGCAGGAAGAAGATTTTGTGTTGATGCTGGTGCACACCCCCGATTACGTGGAAGATGTGGATGTGTCGCACACCGACCTGGCCTTGGCGGGACATACGCACGGAGGGCAGGTCAGCCTGTTCCGCCGGTGGACGCCGGCGCATTTCTCCAAATACGGCAACCGTTTCCTGACGGGATTGAAACACAACAGTGCGGGCATTCCGGTGATTATTACCAACGGGCTGGGTACGTCGCGCAAGGATGTGCGCCTCTTCACTCCGAGCGAGGTGGTGCTGGTGGTGTTGCACCGAAAGAAATGATTAGCGGTAGAGTCCTTTTTCCTGAATGATTCTGAACACTTCCGGATGCAGGAAATAGCGCAGGTCTTTGCCTTCGCGGATACCCTGACGGATGAAGGTGGAACTGATTTCGAGGAGGGGAGTCTGTACCACCCGGACATGAGGGGGAAGAGGAGTTGCATCCTCTAAGGGATAACCCCGACGTGGATAGACCAGAATGTGGTGACGGCGGATGATTTCCTCGGGCGACCGCCAGCGGTCGAAGGCCTGCCAGTTGTCGGCGCCGATAATCAGATGGAATTCCCGGTCGGGATAACATTCGGCCAGTTTGTCGAGGGTATGGATGGTGTATGAAGGGCGTGGAAGCTGGAATTCAAAATCGGAAGCCCGGAAACGGGGGTATCCGGCCACGGCAGCCTTTACCATCTCCAGACGGAGCGCATCGTCGAGCAGCGTCTCGTTTTGCTTGAACGGATTTTGAGGAGTGACCAGAAACCATACTTCCTCCAGTCCTCCGTATTCACACAGGTAATTGGCCAGTGCCAGGTGTCCTATGTGAATCGGGTTGAAGGAGCCTCCGAAAAGTCCGGTTTTTATCTGAGACTTTTCTTCCATTGGATATAGTTGAGAATCTGCCATATAGCCACCAGTAACATGGCGACGGCAATGATGTATTCTTCTTTGGCTACGGCCACTACGCCTACGGCAATGGCAGCCAGTCCGATGACGATGCAGAGCAGCGTCATCCAGCGCAGAACTTTTTTAGGATTTTTCGGCATAGTCGGACGGATTTAGTGTTGGAGAAAATGGCGGATGGTCTGCAAGGCTTCCGCTTTGGCCTTTTCCAGGTCGTCGTTTACAATCACCACGTCGAACTTATCGGCATAGCCCAGTTCGAAGGCGGCTTTTGCCAGACGGCTCTCGATGACTTCGGGCGCATCCGTACCCCGGCCTGTCAGTCGTTTGCGGAGCTCCTCGATAGAAGGCGGTTGGATGAAGACCGACAAGGCCCGGTCGCCATAGAATTTCTTGATGTTGCATCCGCCCACCACGTCGACGTCGAAAATCACGTTCTGTCCGGCGGCAAGCTGTTTTTCCACCTGTGCCTTCAGGGTGCCGTAGAAACGGTCCTTGTATACTTCCTCGTATTCCAGAAACTCGTTATTGGCAATGCGCTGCTTGAATTCTTCGGGAGTCAAGAAGAAATATTCCACACCGTTCTGTTCCGTGCCACGGGGAGCGCGGCTGGTGGCAGAGATAGAGAATGCCAGGTTCAGGTTCTGTGTCAGCAAGTAATTGATGATGGTAGACTTGCCGGAGCCGGAGGGGGCTGAAAAGATGATAAGTTTTCCTGCCATATTTTTTACATTACGTTCAACACTTGTTCCTTGATTTGTTCCAGTTCGTCTTTCATCTGCACCACGAGGTTCTGCATCTCAGCATGGTTCGACTTGCTGCCGGTGGTGTTGATTTCGCGGCCCATTTCCTGTGCGATGAAGCCCAGCTTCTTGCCCTGTCCGTGTCCGCCCGCCATGGTTTCACGGAAATATCTCAGGTGGTTGGCCAGACGCTGTTTTTCTTCGTTGATGTCCAGCTTCTCAATGTAGTAGATGAGTTCCTGTTCCAGACGGTTTTTGTCGTAGTCAATGCTCAGGGTTTTTTCCAGCGCGTCGGTGATGCGTTCCCGGATTTTGGTCACACGTTCCTTTTCGTACGGTTCGATGGACTTCAGCAGCCGTTCGATGTTGTCCAGCTTTTCCGTGAACTTCTTTTCGAGGGCGGCGCCTTCCTGCTTGCGGAAATCCACCAAGTGCTGCAAGGCCTCTTCAATGGTCTGTTTGGCCACGGCCCATTCCTCGTCCGATAGTTCCTGCACGTCCACGCGCGTCAGCACGTCGGGCATGCGCAGCAGGGTGGCGAACCAGTCTTCCGGCAACGGAATGTGGCAAGTTTCAGAAATGGTTTTTATCTGGTTGTAATAGTTTTCTACGAGAGCGGTATTGATGGGAGTGGCCGATTCGGCGGCGTCTTTTTCCACCCATATACAGAAATCCACTTTCCCGCGTTCCAGGGTCTGGGCAATCAGGTTGCGGATTTCCATTTCTTTTTCACGATACAATGGAGCGATGCGTGTGGACAAGTCCATTGCTTTGCTGTTCAACGATTTGATTTCTACGTTGATTTTTTTGTCTCCGAAGGCGGTGGTTGCTTTGCCGTATCCGGTCATTGACTGTATCATAACTCCTTTTGTTTTTTAATCATTTGAATGCAAAGGTAGGAAAAATCTGCATAAAGCGTAAACGGCTGTGTAAAAAACGTATGAAATCGCTCTGTGACGGGCAGATAAAGCCTGATGTCTCCGTGGGAATAAGTCTGTTTTTCCTTGTCTGTTTTTTCATGGATACTTGTATTTTCTCTGTCCCACACTGTGGGATACAAAAACCACAGTGTGGGATACATATTTCACAGTGTGGGATACAAATCCCGCATGGTGGTACAGAGAATGTTCCGGGGCATTCGGAAGAATGTTTACGGAAGTTTCCGGTTTTACGGACCGGGAGGTTGGAATTGGTGCGGGTCGGTGGCCCTTTCGGAGAGGCTTTGTCACTTTCTGTTCCTTTTTTCGTGAGAGAGTGAGAAGAAAAGTGTATATTTGCAGACTAATATATATAACTGTATTGAATTAATTATGTCGTGCATTTTACATATTGAAACGTCGACGGAAGTTTGCTCGGTGGCAGTGAGCCAGGACGGGGCTTCCATTTTCTCGAAAGAAGATTTTAACGGCCCTTCGCATGCGACTGTGCTGGGGGTATTTGTGGATGAGGCCTTGTCGTTTGCCGACAGCCATGCCATTCCGGTGGATGCGGTGGCGGTGAGCTGTGGCCCGGGTTCCTATACGGGACTGCGTATCGGGGTTTCCATGGCGAAGGGAATCTGCTACGGACGGAACATTCCGTTGATTGGGCTTCCTACGCTGGAGGTGATGTGTGTGCCGGTGCTGCTGGCCCACGACCTGCCGGAAGATGCTCTGCTTTGCCCGATGATTGATGCCCGCCGGATGGAAGTGTATGCGGCGGTGTACAACCGTGCGTTGAAAGTGCAGCGTGCCATCGGCGCGGATGTGGTAGACGAAAACTCGTATGCCGAGTTTTTGGAGAAGCATCCGGTATATTTCTTTGGCAACGGGGCCGCCAAATGCAAGGAGAAGCTGACGCATCCCAATGCGCATTTCCTGGACAATGTGCATCCGTTGGCCAAATGGATGTTCCCGTTGGCTGAAAAGGCGATGGCCACACAGGATTTCAAGGATGTGGCTTATTTCGAGCCTTTCTATCTGAAGGAATTTGTGGCTTCCACTCCGAAAAAGCTGTTGTAAGAAGGGATTGCCGGGTCACGTATGCCGGTGGAAGAAGAATTTGAATGATTGAATAATAGATTTTATATGGAGTATAATACCCAGCAACGAAAATTACCGCTTCCGGAATATGGAAGAAGCGTGCAGAACATGGTGGATTATGCATTGACCATCGAAGACCGTGAGGAACGTCAGCGGTGTGCCAATACGATTGTGAATATTATGGGAGGGATGTTCCCCCAACTGCGTGATGTGGAAGACTTCCGCCATAAGCTGTGGGACCATCTGGCCATCATGTCCGACTTTAAACTGGATATTGACTATCCGGTGGATATCGTGAAGAAGGAAAGTCTGGAAGTGAAGCCGGACCGGATTCCTTATTCACCGAATGTCATCCGTTACCGCCACTATGGAAGGTTCATTCAGGATTTGATTAAGATTGCGGTGGACTATCCTGAGGGTGAAGAGAAAGACCAGTTGATTAAATACATCGCCAACCACATGAAGAAAGACTATATCAACTTCAACAAGGATGGGGTGGAAGACCAGAAGATTCTGGATGATTTGTGTGAACTGTCCGACGGACGCATCAAATTGTCGGCCGAGGAATACCATCTGGTGGAACAGCGTTCCATCGGACCACGCCGCCGGCAGATGAACAACAACCAGCAGAAAAAGAAATACTAACTAAAAACCGGATACTATGGCTTCATTTGTAATCGAAGGAGGACACAAGCTGCAGGGGGAGATTGTGCCTCAGGGTGCTAAGAACGAGGTGCTGCAGGTGCTTTGCGCTACCTTGCTGACCGACGAAGAAGTGACCATCGGAAACATCCCGAACATTCTGGATGTCAACAACCTGATTCAGCTGCTCCGCGACATGGGCGTGAAGGTGGCCAAGACGGGAAGTGACACGTTTTCTTTCCAGGCCGACAGCGTGAACCTGGCTTACCTGGAAAGTGATGAATTTCTGAACCGCTGTTCCAAACTGAGGGGGTCTGTCATGCTGGTGGGACCGCTGATTGCCCGTTTCGGCAAGGCGATGATTTCGAAGCCGGGAGGCGACAAGATTGGACGCCGCCGGTTGGATACGCATTTTCTGGGTATCCAGAAATTGGGTGCTTCGTTCGATTACGATGCAGCGAAAGGTCGTTTCAGCATTACGGCCGACAAGCTGAAAGGTACGTATATGTTGTTGGATGAGGCTTCCGTGACGGGTACGGCCAACATTATCATGGCGGCGGTACTGGCCGAGGGGGTCACGACGATTTACAATGCGGCCTGTGAGCCGTATGTGCAGCAGCTGTGCCGGATGTTGAACCGGATGGGTGCCAAGATTTCGGGCATTGCTTCCAACTTGCTGACCATCGAGGGAGTGAAGAGCCTGAAAGGTTGCACACACACGGTATTGCCGGATATGATTGAGGTGGGAAGTTTCATCGGCATGGCGGCCATGACGGCCAGTGAAATCACCATCAAGAATGTGTCGTATGAGAACCTGGGAATCATTCCCGACAGCTTCCGCCGGCTGGGTATTCAGCTGGAGCAGCGGGGCGACGACATTTATGTGCCGGCACAGGAACACTACCAGATTGATTCGTTCCTGGACGGTTCTATCATGACGATTGCCGATGCACCGTGGCCGGGACTGACTCCCGACTTGCTGAGTGTGATGCTGGTGGTGGCTACCCAGGCAAAGGGAAGTGTGCTGATTCATCAGAAGATGTTTGAAAGCCGTCTGTTTTTCGTGGATAAATTAATCGACATGGGGGCGCAGATTATCTTGTGCGACCCGCACCGGGCCGTAGTCATCGGACACGACCGCAACTTCTGTCTGCGGGGAGGCAACATGACTTCTCCGGATATCCGTGCCGGTATTGCCTTGCTGATAGCCGCACTGGGTGCGAAAGGCATCAGCCACATTCATAACATAGAGCAGATTGACCGGGGATACCAGCATATCGAACAGCGTCTGAGTGCGCTGGGAGCACGTATCACCCGTATAGAATAAGGTATGATCAGAAAAGAGGAAGTTTTTAAGATAGGAATCATCAACAAGCCGCATGGGGTGAAAGGGGAAGTCGCGTTCACGTTTACCGACGACATCTTCGACCGGGTGGATTGTGAGTATCTGATTCTGTTGCTGGACGGGATTCTGGTCCCGTTCTTCATCGAGGAGTATCGTTTCCGTTCGGATAACGTGGCCCTGGTGAAATTCGAGGGCGTGGATACGGCGGAAAAGGCCCGTAGCTTTACGAATGTGGAAGTGTATTTCCCGGTGAAGTACATGGACGAGCAGGAGGAAATCACGTCGTGGAATTTCTTCGTCGGGTTCAAGGTGCACGATGTGCATCATGGCGACCTGGGCGAAGTGGTGGATGTGGACGATGCGACGATGAACGTGCTGTTTGTCATCGAAAAGGAAGGAGAGGAACTACTGCTTCCGGCGCATGAGGAGTTTATTCTGGATATAGACAGGGCACAGAAGGTGATGACCGTGGATATCCCCGACGGATTGTTGGACTAAAAAACTGGCAGGTATGAAAAAGAAAGGTCGTAAGGCATTTTGGAAGAACATCAAGTTTAAATACAAGCTGACGGTAATCAATGAAAACACCTTGGAGGAGGTGGTCGGCATTCATGTGTCGAAGCTGAACGGCTTTTCCGTGCTGCTGGCTGCATGTACGGTAATTTTTCTTTTGGCTGCCATCATCTTGGTTTTTACGCCCCTGCGGAACTACTTGCCGGGGTATATGAACAGTGAGGTTCGTTCGCAGGTGGTGACCAATGCCTTGAAAGCGGATTCGCTGGCAGAGGCGCTCGACCGTCAGAACCGGTACATCATGAACATTCAGGATATTTTCAGCGGGAAGGTCAACGTGGATACGGTGCAGTCTATCGATTCGCTGACCACCATCCGCACGAATGAACTGATGAACCGTTCGAAGGAGGAGGACGATTTCCGCCGGAAATATGAGGCACGGCAGAAAGCTGAATCGGCTGCCGAAGAAGACCATAAGTTGCCCGATTTGCTGTTCTTCCGTCCCACCAAGGGTATCGTGATGAAGGATTTTGCGCCGTCGCGTCAGCATTACGGGGTGGATATGGCAGCTGCCATGGACGAGAGTATCGTGGCTGTCATGGACGGCAAGGTGATGACGGTGGTACAGACAGCCGACAGGGGCTTCCTGATTCAGATTCAGCATGAACAGAATTTTATTTCCATCTATAAGCATTGCGGTACGCCGAGGAAGAAGGAAGGCGACCGCGTAAAAGGAGGAGAAGTTATCGCATTGGCCGGAACGGAGGACGAAGGCAAACATGTGTCATACGTGCATTTTGAGCTGTGGCACGAGGGGACTCCGATTGATCCGGCAAAATATGTTGTATTTTAAAGTTATGAAAAAACAGATTGCCATATTAGGTTCTACCGGGTCTATCGGTACGCAGGCTCTTCAGGTCATTGGGGAGCATCCGGATTTGTATGAGGTGTATGCGCTTACGGCCAACAACAAGGTGGAATTGCTGGCTGAACAGGCACGCAAGTTCCATCCGGAAGTGGTGGTTATTGCGAATGAGGATAAGTATGCGGCGCTGAAGGAAGCGCTGGCCGACGAGCCGGTGAAGGTGTATGCCGGAGCCGAGGCGTTGTGTCAGGTGGTCGAGTCGCAGCCTATCGACATCGTATTGACGGCCATGGTGGGGTATGCGGGGCTGAAACCGACCATCAATGCCATCAAGGCGGGTAAGGTCATCGCTTTAGCCAATAAGGAAACGCTGGTGGTGGCGGGGGAACTGATTACCGGACTGGCCCAGCAGTATAAGACACCGATTTTGCCGGTGGATTCTGAACATTCGGCCATTTTCCAGTGTTTGGAAATAAACAATCCCGTACATAAGGTGATTCTGACGGCCTCGGGAGGTCCGTTCCGTACGTTTACCATGGAGCAGCTGCAGACGGTGACCAAAGAGCAAGCCCTGAAGCATCCCAACTGGTCGATGGGGGCGAAAATCACGATTGACTCCGCTTCCATGATGAACAAAGGTTTTGAGGTGATTGAAGCCAAATGGCTGTTTGGGGTGACTCCTGCACAGATTGAGGTGGTGGTGCATCCGCAGTCGGTGATTCATTCCATGGTGGAATTTGAAGACGGGGCGGTGAAAGCCCAGCTGGGTGTGCCCGACATGCGTCTGCCCATCCAGTATGCGTTCTCGTATCCGAAGCGGGAGCATCTTTCGGGCGAGCGGCTGGATTTCGCCAAATACAATACATTGACTTTCGAAAAGCCGGACACGCAGCGTTTCCGCAACCTGGCACTGGCTTACGAGGCTTTGCATCAGGGAGGAAACATGCCTTGCATCGTGAATGCGGCCAATGAGGTGGTGGTGGCTGCTTTCCTGAAAGACCAGATTTCGTTCTTGGGAATGAGCGACGTGATTGAAAAGGCAATGAGCCGTGTACCTTTCATCCAGACGCCTACTTACGGCGATTATGTGGCTACTGATGCCGAAACCCGTCGCATTGCCGCGGAACTGGTGATTAACGGAATGAAATAAGAAGTGTAATCAGATAAATTAAGTAAGAAGTTAAGTAGAAATGGAAACATTTTTGATTCGTGCCCTTCAGTTGATTCTCAGCTTGTCGTTGCTGGTGATTATTCACGAGGGGGGACATTTTTTCTTCGCCCGCCTGTTCAAGATTCGGGTGGAGAAGTTTTATATATTCTTTGACCCTTGGTTCTCGTTGTTCAAATACAAGCCGAAGAACAGTGATACGGAATACGGGGTGGGATGGCTGCCGCTAGGCGGATATTGCAAGATTTCGGGAATGATTGACGAGTCGATGGATACCGAACAGATGAAACAGCCGGCTCAGCCGTGGGAGTTCCGTTCCAAACCGGCCTGGCAGCGTCTGCTGGTCATGATTGGAGGGGTCTTGATGAACTTCCTGCTGGCCTTGTTCATCTATTCCATGATTCTCTTCACGTGGGGCGACCGTTATACGGCTTTGAGTGACATGACTCTGGGAATGAAGTTCAACGAGCATGCGCAGGAAATCGGGTTCCGCGACGGAGATATCTTGAAGAGTGCCGACGGTAAGGAACTGACCCGTTTCAATATGGACATGATTCGCAGCATTGTGGAGGCTCGTGAGGTTACTGTGTTGCGGGAGGGACAGGAAAAGAAAATCTTGTTGCCGGAACTGAGCCTGCTGGACGTGGCGAAGGAAGACCCGATGTTTGTGGATGTGTTCTATCCGAATGTGGTCGATTCAGTATTGCCTGGGGGAGGTTTCGCCAAGGCAGGTGTCCAGAAAGGAGACTCCTTGCTGGCATTTGACGGGAAACCGATGACTTCCTGGAACGAGTTTCTGGACAATATGGCGGATTTGAAAGCCAAGGCCGAACTGAATAAGAAGACCTCGGGTGAGTTCACGCTGGTGTATTCGCGTGCTGGGGTACGGGATACGGTTCAGGTCATGACGGACAATCAGTTTAAGGTAGCGGCTATGGGAGGTCTGGTGGACTACAAGCAGCGTACGCTGACCTACGGGTTCTTTGAATCCTTCCCGGCTGGAGTATCTTTAGGAGTCAATACCTTGAAAGGCTATGTGAACGACATGAAATATGTGTTCACCAAAGAAGGCGCCAAGAGTGTGGGAGGTTTCGCTACCATTGGAAGCATCTTCCCGAAAGTCTGGGATTGGCAGCGTTTCTGGGAAATGACGGCTTTCTTGTCCATCATCCTGGCCTTTATGAACATTCTGCCGATACCGGCACTCGACGGTGGCCATGTCTTGTTCTTGCTGTACGAGATTATCGCCCGCCGGAAGCCGAGTGACAAATTCTTGGAATATGCACAGATGGTGGGAATGTTCCTGCTGTTCGGCTTGCTCATCTGGGCCAACTTCAATGATGTGTTGAGGTTTTTGTTTTAGCGAAAGTTTCAAATGAAATAAAGACACAAGGGTACGGAGAAAGGTTTCTCTGTTCTTTGTGTCTTTTTTGTGTAATCCATCTAATAGAATAAAGGAATGAGAAAGAAAATCCTATTGGCCGCTATCTTGTGTGGCGGCTTTTGCCTGACGGCAATTTCGGGCGGGGAAGCGGAAGAGCGTCTGCCCGGTTATCTCCAGGCGGAAAAGTTTACCAAGAGTAAACTCGACAAGATGTTGTTTTCGACCATGGTCGACCCGCACTGGTTCCAGCAGGGAACGAATTTTTGGTTTGAGTATAAGACCAGCGAAGGAAAGTTCTGGTATGTGGTCAATCCCACTGCCAAGCGCAAGGACTTGTTGTTCGACCGGGACCGTCTGGCTTCGCAGTTGACGGAGATTGTGCAGGATCCCTTCGAGGCACATCAGTTGCCTATTGCTGATTTGAAGGCGGGAGAAGACGGACGTACCTTTACGTTCAAGGTGGTGTCAAAAGCTGACTCTACGTTCTATTTCTCGTACGACTATCCCACTCAGAAGCTGACATACCTGAAGGACAAGGAGAAAGAACCGGAGCAAGTGGACTGGGCTTCCGTATCGCCGGACGGACAGCGGGTGATTTATGCCAAGGATTGCGATTTGTATTATATGAGCATTGCCGATTACCAAAAGGCCCGGAAGAACGAGAAAGACAGCACTATTGTGGAGGTGCGCCTGACGAGTGACGGAACGCCGGATTTCGGCTATGGTATTCCTTATAGCACGCTGAATACGGATACGTTGTGTAATGGCAAACGCCGGGGTGCATGGGGATACTGGTCGCCCGACTCTAGGTACTTTGTGACCATCATTGCAGACCAGCGGAATGTGAAACCGCTGTGGGTTATCAATTCCATTGCGGAACCGCGTCCTACCCTGGAGACCTATAAGTATGAGATGCCGGGAGAGACCGGTATGCCGGAATATCATCTGTATTTGTTCGATGTACAGGCGGGAACGCGGAAGGAAATCCGTACGGCGGCTTGGAAAAACCAGTCGATTGACTTGGAAGGAAAGCCGCTGGAACAGAAACAGCGCGACAAGGAACTGATACCGCGTATCTGGCAGGGCGATAACCAACGTTTCTTCCTGACTCGCAGCAGCCGTGACTTGCATCGCATTGATGTATGTACTTATACTTTGGGCGAGGATTCCATTGTGCCGGTGGTAAAGGAACGGATGAATACCTATCAGGAAACCCGCCCTATCCATGTGTTGAACGGAGGAAAAGAGTTTATCCAGTGGAGTGAACGTGACGGTTGGGCACACCTTTATTTATACGATGACAAAGGAAACCTGAAGAACCGCATTACGGAAGGTCCTTGGCACGTAGAACGTGTGGTGAAGGTGGACGAGGCTACCCGTACCGTATATTTTGTAGCCAACGGACGCGAGAAAGGCGAGAATCCGTATTACGAGCATTTCTACAAGGTCAATGTGAACGGCAGCGGATTGAAGCAGCTGACACACGGTGAGTTCTTCCACGATGTAGAGATGGACGATGAGGCCCGTTTCTTCGTGGACAATTATTCACGGGCCAATACCATTCCTTGTGCGGACTTGTTGGACCGTAACGGCAACAAGGTGATGACCATACAGGAAAGCGACTTTTCTTCTTTGAAAGCAGCCGGTTACCAGTTCCCGGAGCCGTTTAAGGTAAAGGCAGCCGACGGAGTGACCGATTTGTACGGCATAATGTACAAGCCGTTTGATTTCGATTCTACCAAAGTTTACCCGATTATTGACTATGTCTATCCAGGTCCGCAGGTAGAAGCCGTGGATTATCCGTTCCGACGGATGAGTGTGCGTACCGACCGCTTGGCACAGGCTGGATTTATCGTGATAACCGTGGGGCAGCGTGGTGGTCACCCCAGCCGTTCCAAATGGTATCACAACTACGGTTACGGCAATATGCGTGATTATCCGCTGGCCGACCATAAGGCGGCTGTGGAGCAGCTGGCAGCGCGTTATCCTTTCATTGATATCACACGGGTAGGTATTCACGGACATTCCGGAGGCGGATTCATGTCGACTGCGGCTATTTGTCAGTATCCGGATTTCTACAAGGCTGCCGTATCGTGTGCAGGTAATCATGACAACCGTATTTACAACCGCTGGTGGAGTGAAACCCATCACGGTGTGAAGGAAGAAGTCTCCGAGAAGGGAGATACGACGTTTGCCTATAAGATTGCTACCAATCCGGAAATTGTGAAGCAGTTGAAGGGACACCTGATGCTGGTACATGGCGACATTGATAACAATGTACATCCGGGAAATACCATTCGTGTGGTCAATGCCATGATTCGGGCCAACAAGCGTTTCGACATGCTGATTCTGCCGGGCCAGCGCCACGGCTTCGGCGACATGGATGAATATTTCTACTGGCGTATGGTGGATTTCTTCTCAAAATACCTGAAAGGAAAGCAGGAGGATTCGGTCGATATTCCCCAGCGATAACTCCTCATCATGTGAGATAACTTTATACAGCGGGAGGGCTCTGGCAGTCATTCCGCTGTTTTTTTGTGGATGCTGTCCGAATTATCTGAATGGAAAGTGTGTACAGTGTTTTCTACGGAGAATGGAAGCAGCCTCTTAGCCTCAGATAGCAGACGTAGGGGCACAAAAAAAGCGAGAGCTCATCAGAACCTCCGCTGCCTTCCTAAAGAACCCCCATTTAAGGGTTCTTTTCATCTTCTTAATTTTTGTGTCTTTGTTATCCTTTTTACTTTTTCTTTTTACCAGAAGATATTCCAATACCTTCTCAAACTTAATTCCTGAAAACTTTTACCTTTAAAATCTAATACCTGTACTTAATAATAATCTAATACCTTAATAGTCTAGCTAATACCTTAAATAAATTGCTTTTTACCTTTTTAGTCTCTCTATTCTAATACCTTTTCTAATTCTCTTTTTATCCATTGGTTTCACAACCACACTGCAAAGGTAAATCTTTTTTTATTGACTGCAAGAAGTAGCACATTCTTTTTTTAATAAATAGTTGTTTTCATGATATAAATCAAGAAATGGCTTATTGGGGGCTTTGTGCACGAAAACGATGCTCCGTGTGCGGAAACGGTGGTTCTTGTGTACGATAACGGGAGTGAGAAGGGAAGAAAATGACAAAATAAAAGCCGCATTTTTAGTTGCGAATTTATGAACTAAAAATGCGGCATGTGTCAAAAACGCGGTAAATCCTTATTTCAGTTTAAGAATCCGTTGGTTGCTGCTTCCGCAGAAATCCAGAAAGGGGGAATAGAGCGACTCGATGAAAGGACCGTCCACCAGCACATGGATGTAGGGGAGGAGTTCTTTGCGTTCAGGGTCCTGAAGGAGCTGTTCGTAGGTGTAGCCCGTATAGCACCAGATGTGCATTCCTGTGCGTTGGCTGATAGCTTTCAGTACCGGGAGGAACTCTTTCGGGTTGAAGAAGGGGTCACCTCCCGAGAAAGTCACTCCGTCGAGCAACGGATTGGCATTGATTTCCTGAATCATCTGCTCCAGCACCTCCGGTGTGAGTGGTTTCCCGGCTTGGGGGTTCCAAGATTCCGGATTGTGGCAGCCCTTGCAACGGTGGCTGCATCCGGCCAGGTAGATGGAGTACCGGATGCCCTCTCCGTCGACAATGGTTTCTGGATACGTGTATAAATAATGTAACATCACTCGTAAGAAGGGTTATGCATGCTTTACACGGTCACGCTCTTCGGCTCGCTTGGCCGAGTTCCAACTGTTGAGGTCGCCTGTCAGGTAACCGGTGATTCGGCGCATGCGCAGGATGTTTTCCCCGTTGCACACCGGACAGCGGCTGTAGATAACTCCCTTGTAACCGCAGTCGTGGCAGGTGTCTACCGGATGGTTGATGGAGCCGTAGCCAATCTGTTCGTCGTGCATCACCTTGACAATCTTGGCGATGGCCTTCACGTTCTTCTGTGCTTCTCCATCCAGTTCCACGTAGGTGATATGCCCGCCTCTGGTCAAGGCATGGAAAGGAGCTTCCCGCTTGATTTTCTCCACAATCGTAATCGGCTCTTTCACATCCACATGGAACGAATTGACATAGTAGTCGCGGTCGTTCACTCCTTCGATGAGGCCGTATTTTCGTTTGTCCATCCGGGTGAAACGGCCGGAAAGCCCTTCTGCCGGGGTAGCCAGCACGGAATAGTTCAAACCGTATTTCTGCTTATAAGCCTCTGCCACTTTGTTCATTTCTTCTACGGCCGCATAGAGCGTTTCCCAGGCTTTCGGATTATGTCCGTGTCCCTGTCCGTAGAGTGCCACCATGGCGTTGTGTCCTCCGATGAAGCCGATACCCAGGGTACCCTGGTTCAGCACGTCACCCACCTCCTCATTCGGATGAAGCTGTGCACCGCCTTTCCATACATTGTTGCCCATCATGAACGGGAACTGCCGGGCGAGGGCCGTACGCTGGTATTGGTAGCGGGTGTATAATTGCTCTGCAATAAATTCCGCCATGGAGTGCACCGACTGGAGGAAGAATTCCCGGGCCTTTTCCAGACGGCTTTCCGGAGTCTCATCCACAAGGGCCTCCGCTTTGCGATGTGCTTCGATGGCCAGTCGCGGCAGGTTCATGGTCGTGAAAGAGAGATTGCCTCTCCCCAGTGAGGTCTTTTCTCCGTGCAGGTTCTCGAACACGCGGGTACGGCATCCCATGGTCGCCAGCTCGTAGCGGTAGCGTTTCGGGTCGTCGGCCCGCCATTTCTCGTGTGCGTTGAAAGGAGTGTCCAGGAACATGAAGTTCGGGAACAACGCCTTGGCCGTGGTGCGGCAAGCCTGCAGGAAGAGGTCGAAGTTCGGACATTCGAAAGTCACCTTTCCTTCAAGGGCCGCTTCAAAGTCCTGCATGGCCAGCTGATAGTCGGCATCGGAATAAGTCACCCCGTCCTTGACCTTGAAAATCTGAATCGGGAACACCGGCACCTCTCCGTGGTTGCCCAAGCCCTCGATGGTGGCTTTCAGCAATTCCTGGATGACCATTCTTCCCTCGGCCGAGGTGTCTGTACCGTAATTGATGGAGCTGAAAACCACCTGGTTTCCTCCGCGGGAATGCATGGTGTTCAGGTTGTGGATGAAGCCTTCCATAGCCTGATGTGTGTCTTTGCGGGTCTGTACCAGCGTTTTGCGCAGCACGTAGTCCAGTTCCCCCCGCGTCAGCGTAAGCCCTTTGTCGGCCAGGAAGCTGAGGTAAGCGTGAAGAGTCTCTTCTCCGGCTTCAATACGCTGGAAATGTGTGCGTATGCCCTGAAGGATTTCTTTTTCCTCCGTTTCTATCCCTTTGAGATCGAACAACAAGCCGAGGTGTGTAGCCAGAATCTTCTGGAAACTCTTCAGCACTCCTTTGGCCATGAAAAAGTCAAAGGCCGGAATAGCCTGTCCTCCATGCTGCTCGTTCTGATTGGTCTGGAAGATGATGGTCGCCAGTGTAGCATAGCTCTGGATGGACTGCGGTGTGCGGATACTCCCGTTTTTGGTATGGAAACCCCGTTCGAACAGGTCATCCAGGTCGTACTGGATACAGGTCGTCGTTTTAGTAGGATAATAATCCAGGTCGTGAATGTGGATGTCGCCCAACTGGTGTGCCTCGGCATACTGCTTGGGCAACAAATATTTGTAGGTGTAATCCTTGGTGATTTCAGAAGCGAACGTCATCATCTGTCCGGCTGGCGTATGACTCGACATGTTGGCGTTGCTCAGGTTCACATCGTTCTTGTCGATGGCCACGATGCCGTCCATGATGTGTTTGATATGCGTTTTACGCTCCCGTTCAGTGTTGCGCCACTGGCGGTAGATGATGTATTTCTTGGCCACCTCCGGCTGTACCTTCATCAGCTCGTTTTCCACGAGGTCCTGGATATCTTCCACCCCGATGGTCTGTTGGGTGAAATGCGACACCACCTGTCGGGTGATGGCTTCTATTTCCTCCTCCTGGAAGTCGATGCCGGTTGCCTTGAACGCTTTACCGATGGCATTGGTGATTTTGGCGGCCGAAAAGTTCTCCTGCTTTCCGTCGCGCTTGATGATACGGATTTCTGTCAGATTCATTTTTCTGTAAATTAAAGAGTGAGACATAAATTTAGGCTTTTCCGGGCAGGTCTTCTGACTGATCTCTCGCCGTAGACGCCTTCCCATGAGCGGGCTCACAGTGGCTTGCAGAGCGTGTCACGGTTTCCACAAGAATCACAGCAGCAGGTACTGTCGCCGATTTGCACGGCATTCCCTTTTGAAACGGTTAAGTTACCTTCGGAAAAGTGAGACAAAGATAGACGTTTGGGAGGAAAATAAAAAATGAAAATTTAGACAAGTTTCTAAATTTGGCAAACTTTTTCAGTATAAATTCTGCTTACAGCATGTTGTGGCTGTGTATTTTGGTGAACTGTAATTTATACTGGTATTTTAATGTTGGAAACTTCTGTGTTATTCCTTAATTTAAGAGAGGAAGGGAATAAGAGAAGAAAAAGTCCCTCACAACCCCCGGCAGCAGCATGCATACGGGCATCGTGAGAGACGGCAGATTATTTTTTTTCGGGCAGGTTGATCGGTGTCAGGCCCATCTGTTCCGCTTTTTTCAGCATAAAGTCGAAGGCCGCATCGTGTTCGTTCGGAATCACCCCGTCGAGGATGGCGTCCTTGATGGAACTTTTCAGGCTGCCGATTTCACGGCAAGGCTGGAGGTTGAACACGTGCATGATTTCAGCTCCGTCTACCGGCGGTTGGAAGTTCCGGATACGGTCTTTCTCTTCCAAATCCTTCAGTTTCTGGCGCACCAGCTTGAAATTGTCCAAGAAGCGCTGTTTGCGGGCTTCGTTCTTCGAGGTGATGTCGGCCTCGCAGAGCATCATCAGGTCGTCGATGTCGTCGCCGGCCTCAAACAGCAGACGGCGTACGGCCGAGTCGGTCACTTCCTCGTCGGCAATGACGATGGGGCGCATGTGCAGTCCCACAAGCTTCTGCACGTATTTCATCTTCTCGTTCATCGGGAGCTTCATTTTGCGGAAAATTTCCGGAATCATCTTTTCCCCGATGAAATTATGATTGTGGAAAGTCCATCCCGCCTTGGGTTCCCAGCGTTTCGTTCTCGGTTTGCCGATGTCGTGGAGCAGGGTCGCCCAGCGCAGCCACAGGTCGTTGGTCACCTTGGAGATGTTGTCCACTACCTCCAGGGTATGGTAGAAATTATCCTTGTGTCCGCGTCCGTTGCGTACTTCCACCCCTTGCAGGGCCACCAGCTCCGGGAAAATCAGTTCCAGCAGTCCGCAGCGGTCCAGGTCGATAAACCCTTTCGACGGAACCGGCGACAAGAGTATCTTGTTCAGTTCATCGGCGATGCGTTCGCGGGAGATAATCTTGATGCGGTCCTTGTTGCGTTCCAGTGCCGCAAAGGTCTCGTCGTCGATGTAGAAATTCAGCTGTGTGGCAAAGCGGATGCAGCGCATCATGCGCAGCGGGTCGTCGCTGAAGGTGATGTCCGGGTCGAGCGGCGTACGGATGGTCCGTTCCTTCAGGTCATCCAGTCCTCCGAACGGGTCCACCAGCTCTCCGTAGCGGTCCTTGTTCAGGCAGACCGCCATGGCATTGATGGTAAAGTCCCTCCGGTTCTGGTCATCTTCCAGCGTACCGTCTTCCACCACGGGTTTGCGGCTGTCGTGGCTGTACGATTCTTTCCGTGCCCCCACGAACTCCACTTCCGTGTCCTTGAATTTGACTTGTGCCGTACCAAAATTCTTGAATACGGATATATGAGCACCTCGCCCCAGCTTCTTCCCGAAAGCCTGTGCGATTTCAATTCCGCTTCCCACTACCACTACGTCGATGTCTTTGGAAGGTCGGTTCAGGAAGATGTCTCTCACATATCCTCCCACCACATAACATTCCAGTCCCAGCTCATCGGCTGTTTCCGAGATCAGTTTGAAAATTCGGTCGGTGAAGTGTTCTTTTAATTCCATTCGATGTATCTTTTTCAATTTGCCTGCAAAGGTACAAAAAATCCTGTGAAATTCTGCACCGGCTTTTCTTGCCGCGTGCGAAAGCCTTGGGAAAAACGTCGGTATGTGGAGGGAAAAACCTTTCGTCCAGTTCTAGGGTTTCCTTGCGTGAACCCTATATCCCGCGGTCGGGAAACGTACGTTTCTGCGCCGGAAAACCTACGTTTCCGCACCGGGAAACATAGAAAATGCGGTGAAAAAAGAAAAAATGTGCGGAAAAGTTCCGGAAAATAGTTGTATTTTTGTCGCTATAGAATCATGTATAAACGTATGAAAAAGATAGGATTATTGATCTTTCCCATGGCGGTGGCACTGTGTGGATGCCAGAGTGACGAAAAGCGTGCCGGCGAATTGTTCCAGCGTGCGGAAACGGCGTACGCTGCCGGTGAGTATAGTTTGGCCAAGTTGCAGATTGACAGCATCCGCAACCTGTATCCCAAGGCTTTTGAGGTGCGGAAAGCCGGCATCAAGCTGATGCAGCAGATTGACCTTGCCGAGCAGACCAAGACCCTGGGCTATCTGGACAGTATGATGACGGTGAAGCAGGCGGCCCTCGACTCCATCAAAGGAAAGTTCGTGTTGGAAAAAGATACCGCCTACCAGGAAGTTGGCAATTATTTCTATCCCACACAGGTGGTCGAGAAGAACATCGGGCGGTCGTTCCTGCGTGCACAGGTGAGCGAGCAAGGCGAGATGTCGCTCACTTCCATCTATTGTGCCGGAGGAAGCATCCATCACACGGCAGTGAAGGTGAGCGTGGACGATACGTTTGCCGAGACACCACAGTCGGTCGACAGCTATGAGACCACCGACTTGGGCCGCCCGGTAGAGAAAGCCGACTACAAGCTGGGGCAGGACGGAGGCGTCATTGCCTTTCTGGTGGCCAACCGCGACAAGAAGAACATCCGTCTGGAGTTTATCGGCGACCGTAACTACAAGACGGTGATGCGTCCGGACGATGTGAAGGCTGTGGCTGAACTGAGCGAGCTGGCGCGTGTGCTTTCTGCAATGGAGGAAATCAAGAAAGAGCAGAAGGAAGCCAACCTGAAAATCAAGTTTGTGAAACGGAAGATGGAAGAGAATCCGGAAGAATAAAATTACCGGGAATTCTTTTTTACGTATAGATTTTGTGTGCAGCAGGGAGCAATGCCTGTTGCACATTTACTTTTTGTAGAAAAATTTAGTATTATGAAATTCAGACATGCGTTTACGTGTACGGTATTTGCCACCATGATTACGGCGACTATCGGTGCACAGGAAGCTCCCCAGCTGGGAAAGGCTCCGTTGGAGGAAGTGATTCAGGCAATGACCCTGGAAGAGAAAGTCAGTTTGTTGGTCGGCAGTGCCGGAAAGATAGAGAGTGACCAGACGGCGGCCATCGGAAATCAGGGCGCGTTGGTGCCGGGAGCCGCGGGCGAGACCAATGCGATTCCCCGCTTGGGTATCCCGGCGACGGTGTTGGCGGACGGGCCTGCGGGGGTACGTATTTCGCCGACGCGTGACAATACGAGCCAGACTTTCTACTGTACCCATTTTCCGGTGGAAACCTTGCTGGCTTCTACCTGGAACACGGAACTGGTGCATCAGGTGGGCGAGGCCATGGGAGAAGAAGCAAAACGCTATGGCGTGGATGTCTTGCTGGGACCGGCTACCAATATCCACCGGAACCCGCTGAACGGACGAAACTTTGAATATTATTCCGAAGACCCTTTGCTGGCAGGCGAGATGGCAGCGGCCATGATTGAAGGTGTCCAGTCGAACGGGGTCGGCACTTCGTTGAAGCATTTTGCCCTGAACAACCAGGAAACAAACCGTACCAGCAACGATGTGGTGGTGTCTCCGCGTACCTTCCGGGAAATCTATCTCAAGCCGTTCGAAATCGCGGTGAAGAAGGCGAAACCGTGGACCATCATGAGTTCTTACAATAAAATCAATGGTACGTATGCTTCGGAGCGTGCCGACTTGCTGACCGATATTTTGCGGCACGAATGGGGCTTCGACGGGATGGTGATGACCGACTGGTTTGGCGGACAGCACACCACCTGGCAGATGGAAGCCGGCAATGACTTGCTGATGCCGGGAAAGAAAAGCCAGTGTGAAGACCTCATCAAGGCCGTAAGAAGCGGGGTGTTGTCGCAGGACATCATCAACCGGAACGTCCGTCATATCCTGGAATACATCCTCCGTACACCGCGCTTTCAGGGATACCAGGCTACGAACGACCCTGATTTGCCGCAGCATGCCCAGATTACGCGGGCTTCGGCTTCCGAAGGTATGATTCTGTTGGAGAACAAAGGTATGACGCTTCCGTTGGATAAGAAGGCGGCCAAACGCATCGCCCTTTTCGGTTGCACGTCGTACGACTTCATTGCAGGAGGTACCGGCAGTGGAGATGTGAACAGCCGGTACACCGTGTCTTTGTCCGAAGGATTGAAGGCAGGCGGCTTTAAACTGGATAAAACTTTGACCGGTTTGTACGAAACCTATCTGGCTGAGCAGAAAAAGAGTCTGGAAAAGTCCGAAGGATTCTGGGGACACCGTCCGCGGGCCAAAGAGATGCAGCTCGGTAAGGCACAGCTGGCACAGGCCGCTTCACAAAATCAGGTGGCCATTGTGACCATCGGCAAGACATCGGGTGAATTCCTGGACCGCAGTATCCGTTCCAATTTCAATCTGGTGGCAGAGGAAAAAGAACTGATTCAGCAGGTGTGCGAAGCATTCCATGCTCGGCAAAAGAAAGTGATTGTGATATTGAATGTCTGTGGCGTGATTGAGACCGCCAGCTGGCGCGAGCTTCCCGATGCCATCCTGCTGGCTTGGATGGGCGGACAGGAAGGCGGGAATACTGTAGCCGACATTCTGGCCGGGAAAGTCAATCCGTCGGGCCGTCTGCCGATGACCTTCCCGATGCAGTATGCCGATGTGCCTTCCAAAGACAATTTCCCGGACCTCGATGCCATTTCGGAAGAAGATATGAACAAGGCGCTCCAAAACTTTGTGGATGTCCGTACGTCCGGCGACAGAAAGAATTTCGATGTGACCACGTACGAAGAAGGTATCTTTGTGGGGTACCGTTATTATGATACGAAAAATGTACCGGTAGCCTATCCGTTTGGATTTGGCCTGTCCTACACCACCTTCGATTATGCGGATGCGTCGGCACAGGTAGAAGGCGATTGCGTGAAAGTGTCGCTGAAAGTCAGGAACACGGGCAAGGTGGCCGGAAAGGAAGTCGTGCAGATTTATGTCTCGGCTCCCGGAAAGGATATGTCCAAGCCGAAGAAAGAGCTGAAGGCATTCCAGAAGACGCCGTTGCTCCAGCCGGGTGAGACACAGGAACTTCAGTTCCAGATTCCGGTGGAGGCACTGGCTTCCTTCAATGAAAAAGACAGCCGTTGGCAAGTGGAGGGTGGACAGTACCAAGTACAGGTAGCCCAGAACAGCCGGGATGTAAAAGTGAGTCTCCCGGTTCAGCTTTCGGAAAGAATCACGGAAACCGTACAACCCTTGATGTTGCCGGTGGCAGAGTGGTAAACTTTTCGGATTTCCAAACATTTTAGCCGTATAGATTGTTATAGGAGGTGAAAAAAATCACACAATCTATACGGTTATTTTTATGAAGCAATTATTTCCCATGACCTTGGGGCTGTGGGTGGTATGTGGTTTGTTCCTTTTCGGTTGCCGGAAGGAAAAACTGGAGACACCGCCTGAAAAATCCCCTGTAGAATCGGTCGATGAGACACAGGAGAAAAAAGAATCCGATACGGAAACGGAAAAAGAGGAAGACACCTCCAATGAACAGGAGGGAACAATGGAGGAATCCGGGAAAGAGAGCGATGCATTCCGCGCATTGACCAACGGCGTCTTGCGGGGTGAGAAAGAAATCGCTGTCAGGGAATTTCATATCCCCACTGCCAAGGCAGACAGTGTGTACAATGCGTTCTTGCGCAGTCATCCCCTGTTGTTTCACCTGAAAGTCAGTGGGAATATCGGTTACCGGGTGGATTTGGAGCATCCCGAATACCTGGCGGCTTTTCTGCCGCAATATGCTGTTTTGCCGACCGCCCTGCCCGACATTTATCCACGTCTGGAAGAAAGCATTGAAAATTTCTATGCCTTGTTGGACTATCGGATGAGCCAAGCGGAGGTTGCCTATACCCTGTATCAGAAACTTTGTCAAGAGGTCGTATATGGAGAACGCAACGAAGATTTCCCTAATCTGGCATACGCTTCTTTCTCGGCATTGGGCGTTTTTCTGACGCACAAGGCGGTCTGCCAAGGCTACAGCCTGTCGTATTCTTTGTTGATGAACGGACTGGGTATCCCGACCGATTATGTGACGGGAGCCATTGCCGGAACTTCCGGGCATGCGTGGAACCGCATTTATCTGGACGGGAACTGGTATCATGCCGACGCGACTTTTGATGACGCCAGCACCTATAGGATGCCGAGAATGGGAAGCATCAACAAATATTTCCTTTGCTCGGATTACTTGTTCTATGGTGCGTTTGCCCATCCGAAGCCACATTTGAACTTGCAGGAGCGTATTTATGCGCCCTCCGGGCATAAGTTTGATTCGGAGAAGTGTGTGGTCCGCCGGTACAATACCAAGGGAGAAGTCATTAAGACCGAGGCCCGCTATGTCGACGGATATTGGTATTACCAGACGGCCCGTGGTGGGAAAAAGCAAATTCTGAAAAGCGATTTCTGCGGGCAGCAGGCACAGGTTATCCGGCAGTTGCAAATGCCCTCGGTTATCGAAGATGTGGACCGGATGCAATATACCCGCGACCGGATTTATTTTATTGACTATCTCAATGGTGACTATTTTATCTGTTCGATGAACTATGACGGAAACGGTTTCCGGCAGGAGAAAAAGATTTCGTACATCGACGCGGTAAACCCCAAACTGAAATTGTCGCGTGACGACAGTGCGCCGGTTCCGGTGTGTAAAGGAGTTATCGCTTTGAAGGCAGAAACCATGCTGGCCCGCTTGAGGCTGCTGTATTGCCATGGCAACGACGATTATTTCGAATTGTCGCAACCTCAGGCCAAGGAGCTGGAGGCATTGGTGAAGAAAGTGGAGCCGCTGCTCGAAAAACCGATGGATGAGGCGCAGGCTGATGGGTTGGCCAAGGAGATGCGGGCAAAGCGAAAGGCCTACAGTGTGCCGTGCTCGGTGAGACCTTGAGACATTTTGATACTACAGCATTCCCATGAGTAGAGATTTTGAAGGGAGGACTGTAGAAAAAGAGGCTGTCTCAAAATGAATTGAGATGGCCTCTGTCGTTTCATATCAGACTGAAGTCGTTTGGATTTTTCTCAAAAAAAGGAATTTACAAGTTTCTTTCTACAGATTTCATCGCTTTAAACGGTTTTTTCTTGGTCAGAAGCCTCCTAAGAGGCTACTTTTGCAAGATTATGCGCTATGGCCAGCAGGCCAAATTCAATTTCCACCTTCTTCAGTCCACGGAGATGGAACCTCTTGAAGTGCTTGTTGTTCTTGAGGTTTCCAAATACGGCTTCCACATCCTGCGGCCGCTGGCTCCGGTATTTAAGACCTTCCGCAGAAAGGAGTTTCTCACGTTCCCTTTCCTTGATTTTCCTCAGCCTGTGGTTTACCTGCACAATCCTTTCCGACCGGCTTCTGTGACACCGGCATCTTAACGGGCAGCCCTTGCAGTTCCGGGCCCTGTACCTTGAGATGGTCTGTACAAAACCGTTGTCCGTCGTCCGCTTTACATCGGAGAGTCTTTTCATCCTCTGTCCCATCGGACAGTACATCCCGTCGGTTTCTTCATTATAGTAAAAGTTGGCAGACAGGAACGGGTCATTCCTGAAGCTCCTTTTCTGTTCCTTGTGGAAATAGCTGTACTTTATGAAGGTTTCAATGCCATGCCTGAAGGCGTACAGGTAGTTCTCCTCGCTTCCGTATCCGGCGTCACAGACGGACACGTCAGGATATCTGCCGTACAGGGAATGGAAGTCTTCCATGTGCAGGGGATAGGTGGAGGTGTCACCGGCACACTGGTGGAGGGTATAGTTCAGGATGAACTGTCTGTTGGTACTGACCTGCGGGTTGTATCCGGGCTTGAGCTGCCCGTTCCTCATGTGGTCCTCCTTCATCCGCATGAACGTGGCGTCGGGGTCTGTCTTGGAGTAGCTGTTGCGCCCATCGAGAATCTTTCCCTGGGATTCATATTTCTTCAGCTGTTCGGGCCATGCCTTCCTCACGCGCCGAACCTTGGCCTTCACTTTCCGGTCCGCATCCGTTCCCTCCAAGGCTTCATGTATCTGCTCCAGCGCCCTTTCCACCTTCTCGGGGGTGATGTCCTGGTAAGTGACGGGAGCGGAGTCGCGCAACTCCTGCTTGGTGACGGACTCGGCGTACCGCCATATTTCCTCAAGCTGTTCCGCGATTCTGGAGATGCGGGTGTGGATGGACTTGCCCCAGACGAACGTATAACGGTTGGCGTTTGCTTCCATCTTCGTCCCGTCGGTGCAGGCCACGTCCAGACTTACAAAGCCCTCCGCCACGAGGAACTTCACGATGGTGGCGAAGACGGTCTTGAGCACATCCTTCAGCCGACTGCTGCGGAAACGGTTGATGGTGTTGTGGTCAGGAGTCACATTGCCGGTCAGCCACATGAAGCGGATGTCATTGCGGCAAAACTCTTCGATGCGGCGGCTGGAATAGATGTTGCGCAGATAGGCATATACCAGAATCTGCAGCATCATGCGGGGATGGTAGGCCGGACAGCCTTTGACGGAGTACTTGCGGTAAAGTTCTTCCAGGCTGATCTGTTCAATGATACGGTGAACAACCCGGACCGGGTCGTTCTGGGGAATAAAATCGCCTAAACACGGAGGTAAAAGCAGATTATCGTTGGAGGTATAGTTTTTAAACATTATCTTTGGGATATATTGCTTGATTCCCTAAGATACAAAAAATTAGGGAGACGGGCAAGTCCTGACTGAGCGAAGTTGGGGCTTGCCCGATTTTTTTTGCAGACACAAAAAAGGCCATCTCAAATTATATTTCAATTTGAGACAGCCTCTTTTTTTATCCTTCACATCGTCGTTGATAATTAAGCATTTTCACGTTTCATGAGGTGCTTGATGCGTCGGATGCGGGGCAAACGTCCCACTACATTTTTATTTAAGAACTTCTCGAAAAGGATGAGAGCCAGAAACAAGACACCGACGATACAGACCCAGCCATACATCTCTTTCAGGCTGACCAGCGTGGCCTGTTTCATGGCTTCCCCGTAGATGCTGTGGAAAGTCTGTGCATTGAGGGCCGTGTTTACCTCATCCAGTTCGATGGAGAGGGTCTGGAAGTTTTCCGGTAAGATGTGTTGCCATATCCGGCTATAGATGGCACCTCCCAGTACGGAACCGAATCCGGTACGGATGAAACCCAGAATGGACAGCACCTGAAAGAAATGCTGGAAAGGGACGATGCCGGTGACGTACACCGTGAGCGAGATGTACAGAATGATGTAACCGGCTCCGCGCAGCAGGGTAGGGCCATAGAGCCATTCGATGTTCATGTTCGGGTCGATGAGGAAGTACATGAAACACTGGTAGCCCACAATCAAGGCAAATCCTAAAAAGACGGGCACTTTGTATCCTCCGTGCAGGCGGACGTGCCACTGGTAGGCAAAGATGCATCCCAACACCGTACCTCCCAGGTTCCACCAGTTCAGCGAGACATCGTTCAGCACGTCGTATTGCAGGATGCCGTGTGTGAAGATGTTTTGCAGGACGGTCGGTGCCGCCAGAAAGAAGCAGAGCATCAGGAACAGGAAGAGCAGGGACGTGAGGTTGCGATATTTGAAGGCTTCCAGGGCGATGTACGGATGCCGGCGGACAATCATCCGGTGGATGCTGAGGGCCAGCGAGAGAATGGCAATCAGGGTACCGAGGAGGATTTGCAGGGAATCGAACCAGTCGTAGAACTTGCCATATTCGAACACGAAGATGACAGACAGCAGGAAGATGGACCACAAGGCTCCTCCCAGCCAGTCGATGCCGAACAGGGGCAGCGGCTTCATGAACCGGAAGTGGCGGGTGAGGGCTGCCGTGAGTCCCCACAGTACGAACAGCAGTCCCATGATGAACCAGTGCATGGAGTGCCAGTTGCTCCAGTAGCCCAGGTAGACGGTGAGCAGGCCTGAAAGCTGGATGCTTCCCAGTACAATCATATACACCACGGGGAAGAACACGGCGAAGTTACGGGTCGGTGTCAGACTCAGCTGTACGTTCGACAGGGCTTCGAAGGTGCCCCACATGCGCAGCATGCCCGCAATGAAGCAGACAATGACCAGCACCGGGAGGCTTTCGGTATGCATCGTAATCAGGTTGCACACAATCAGGGCCGGACACACGAACAGCAGGATGCTGCGGGTGGTGAACCGGAATTTCAGGCGGAACAGGATGGGGAAGATAATCGTCATGCCCACGAAGGAGGCATAGCCGGCCATCATCACATCTTCCTGCATCAGGGCCAGTGAGCCGACCATCTGCGACACGGACGACAGGTAGATGCCACCGCTGAACTGGAAGGCCACGGCGAAGAAGAGACAAAGAAACACCCGTATCTTGTCCGGTACGAAGTCGCGGAACATCATGACGCGGGTAGGCATATTCGGTCCGGCCATATCAGTATCTCACTTTACATTCCACATTCATTCCGGCACGGAGGCGCGCCAGGTCTTCCGGCTTGTTGTCGGCTGTAAATTCAATGCGTACGGGGATGCGCTGTTCCACCTTGACGAAGTTGCCGGCGGAATTGTCCTGTGGCATCAGGGACAGGGAAGAGCCGGTGGCATCCGAGATGGAAGAAACCACCCCTGTGAATTTCACGCCCGGTACGGCATCCACCTGAATGTCTACTTTCTGTCCGTTCTGCATGACGGAGGTCTGCGTTTCCTTGTAGTTGGCAATGACCCACTTTTCTGTCTCGTCAATCAGGGTCACCATGGTCTGTCCCGGTTGTACCAGCTGTCCTTCGTGAATGTTCTTGCGACCGGTCATTCCGTCGGCAGTGGCCACGATGACGGTGTACGACAAGTTCAGCTTGGCCAGGTTCAGTTCGGCAGCCGCTACTTTGATGGCTGCGTCGTTCTGTTCCAGGCGTTGGGTCTGTTCATGTTTCACCAGGGAGGTGGATTGCTTCTGGCGGGTCATCTGCTCGTAGCGCGCCTTGGCCGCTTCGTATTCTGTCTTCACCCGGTCGTATTGCTGGACGGTGACGGCATGTTTCTTTATCATCTCCGTGTACCGTTTGTAGTCGGCCTCGGCATTCTTCAGGCGGACGGCTGCTTCGCGGATACCCGCATCGGTCACCAGAATGTTGCTTTGTGTGGTACTGATGGTGGTGTGCATGGCATCCTTTCCTACCAATGCATTCTGGTAGTTGGCTTCAGCCTGTGCCAGACGCAGCAGGTATTCCGAGTCCTCAATCACCAGCAGGGTGTCTCCCTTGCGGACTTTCTGGTATTCTTCGAAATAGATTTTCTTGATGAATCCCGGCACGCGGGTGTTGATGGGAGTGATGTGTTGTTTCACCTGTGCATTGTCGGTGTATTCCACGTTGCCTAGGTGGACGAAATGACTGCACACCCACACAATTCCTGCGAGGATGATGACGGTAAGAATGATATTCGAAATCTGTTTGTTTCTTTTTATATTAGCCATGATGTATAAGCGTTTGAAAATGAATGTTCTTTTTATAAAAGGAATTGATTTACAAGGTACCGATGGTCTTCTTCAGCATGAAATATTGGTAGAGGATACCTATCTGTGCGTTGGCCAGTTCCAGTTCGCTGCTCAGTTGGATGTTGCTGGCATCCAGCATGTCGGTCACCAGCGACAGTCCGTTGAGGTAGCGGCTGTGAATCACCTCGTAGTTCTCGTGGGCCAGCTGCACGTTCTTTTCCTTTGTATCCAGCCGGGTGTAAGCCTCTTCCAGATTGATATACGCCGCATTGATGCCGTTCGACAGCTGTTCGTCGGCCAGCCGTTTGTTTTCCTGTGCCTTCAGTGTGGCCAGTTTGGCCTGTTTCACCTTCTTGTTGTTCTTGAACAAGGCATCAAACTTGTAGGTGACATTCACTCCCACATACCAGTAGTTGAAGTTCTTGTTGATGGGCGGCACTTCAATCAGAATCGGGCCGTCGAAGTTATTGGCTGCAATCAGTCCAATGGTCGGACGTCGGCCGGCCCGTGCCATTTCCTGCTGTTTTTCACTCATGCGGACTCCCAAATCGGCCAGTCGCATTACCGGAGCCTGGGAGCGTGCGTCCTGCCAGTACAGCTCACTCTGTTTGTCGATACCGGCAGAAAGCAAGGTGGTGTCCGGCAGAATTTCCGTTTGGATATCCAGCCCGATGGTAGTAACCATCTGACGGTTGAGAATCCGAATCCGGTTGTTTACGTTGGTCAGTCCCAGTTCCAGGTTTTTCAACTGGAGTTCGTAGCGGGTGATGTCACTCTGAAGTGCCGCCCCCTGTTCGAAAGCCGAACGGATTTCTTCAATCAGCAGACGGGTCTGTTCGATGTTTTTCTCATACACCCTCCGCTGGTTGTGCAGCTGGAACAAGTCGAGGTAATGTCCCACCAGCATGAAGCGCACATTCTGTCGGTCGTTGTCGAGTTCCGTTTCGGCCATCTCCTTTTGCAGTTCGCTCATCTCGATGCCCGTGGAAACCGCACCGCCTGTGTAGACGGCTTGTGTGGCCTTGAACGCAAAATTGTTGCCAAAGTGCGGCATGTCCGCCTTCATGCCGTTGGAAAAATCCCGGTCACTCATCCAGCCGTCGCCGATGTAGCTGAAGGAGAGTCCGGCTTCTATGGAAGGCAGGCGGTCGTTCTTGGCCACTTTGATGGCTTGTACTGCCTCGTCGACGGCCAGGTTGTGTACTTTCAGGCTTTTGCTGTGCGCATCGGCCAGGCGGAAGAGTTCTTCTACTCCCAGCACGCGCGGTTGGGCCGAAGCAGACCAGAAGCCGATGCAGCCCAGTAACCCTGTCATGAAAAGTTTGTGAATCATAAATACGTGTTGTCTTAATTATCGGTTCAAAGGTCACGTTTTTGCGGGGAAAAGATGATGTTTCAAATTCGACAGAATTTGTCTGAGATGAAACTTTTTGCAAAAAGTTTGGTCAAATGGCCGTTTCTTTTTTATCTTTGGGAAGGTAGAAAAACAGGCTTATGGAGCGTTGTCAGATTATTAACATACAAGAAATAGTCCGGGAAAAACGGGGAGTGGCTTATCGGGGAGAAATTGGAGTGTTTGTTCCAAGTGATACTTCTGCTATTTATTTGGCCGAAGGACTTCCAGTGTATGTGAATGCTTTTTCGTATTTGCTGGCTTTGCAGGGAAAGGCCCGTCTGGTGATTGATGAAACGGAATATGAGATTCTTTCCGGTTGCCTGTGTCTGCTTTCACCCTTGCATCTGACTTGTTTTTCGGAGGTGTCGGACGATTTCCGGTGTATGTTTTTGTGTCTTCACAAGGATTTTGTGGATAGAATCGGGGTGTTCAACCTAAAGCAGCGCATTGCCAAGGGGATGCACATGCATCGTAATCCGTCTGTCCAGATGAGTGCGGCTGATACGGTGGTGTTGAAGGAGAGTATTGAAAATATCAGAAACCAGATTCTAAGGCAGGACCATTTGTACCATCTGGAACTGATGCAGAATGCCCTCATCCGGTTTTACTTGGAACTGGATAACATTCTGGACCGGAACATACAGCCGGAGGGTAGTGGGATGACAGTCACCCGGAACCGCATGAAGTTGCAAGAGTTCATCACCCTGCTGATGAATTATTTTAAGGAAGAGCATCAGGTGGCTTTCTATGCAAAGGCCATGCACATTACGCCTCAATACCTGACAGCCATAGTCAAGGCACAGACTGGAAAGACGGTGAACGCATTTGTTTATGAACTGATTTACAGTGAGGCACGCAATCTGTTGGTCTCGACCGATTTGAGTATCCAGCAGATTACGGCACGGCTGAACTTTGCCGACCAAGCTTCGTTCAGTAAGTTCTTCAAGCGGCATGCAGGTGTCTCTCCTCAGATTTTCAGGGAGGAAGCTGGAAAAATCTGAGGAGTCTGCAGGGATTTATAGTTAGGGTTTCACAGGTTCGGAAAGCTCATCGAGCGTTTTTCCTTCATAATCACAGATGGCCTGTTTGTAGGCCAGAGGAATTTCCACAGGTTCTTTGGTCAGAATGTCGTAGCCTACGAGCACGGTGCGGCACTGGCATTTCAATACGCCACTGGCTTTGTTGAAGGCCCGTTGTAGCATGGTGAAACTTTTATGCCCCAGATGGATGACGGTAGTTTCGATGATAAGGTCGTCGGAAAAGAAGACGGGAGCCAGAAAATCCGCATTGATATTGACCACTACCACATTGAATTTTTTGCATTCATCTTGTCCAAAGACATCACGGAAAT
Source organism: Bacteroides mediterraneensis (assembly GCF_900128455.1). Classification (GTDB taxonomy): domain Bacteria; phylum Bacteroidota; class Bacteroidia; order Bacteroidales; family Bacteroidaceae; genus Phocaeicola; species Phocaeicola mediterraneensis. Next base: position 662,698 of record NZ_LT635783.1, read on the forward strand.
AGGAGGTCTTTGCAAAGTCGTACAAGGAGAAATAAACCGAGTTGTTCATGTGACCGTATTGGTCAACATCGCTGAAACGGATTTGTACGGGGACTTCGTGTTTGAATTTGATTTCTGCGTTCATAGTAATGTTTTTAAGTTTTTCTCAAATGTACATCTTTTTTTCATAAATCTGCTATCAATGGTGGAATATTTCTTACTTTTGTCCGTCATAATGAATTGTGGATAAAAAATATAACATAAGATGAAACAGAAATTCAGCAAAGAGACACTTTGTGTGCAGGCAGGATGGACTCCGAAGAAAGGAGAACCCCGTGTATTGCCTATTTACCAGAGCACTACCTTCAAGTATGATACCAGTGAGCAGATGGCTCGCCTTTTCGATTTGGAAGACAGTGGTTATTTTTATACTCGTTTGCAGAACCCGACCAACGATGCGGTGGCTTCGAAGATTGCAGCCCTCGAAGGGGGTGTGGGCGCCATGCTGACTTCTTCCGGTCAGGCAGCCAATTTCTATGCCGTATTCAATATCTGTGAGGCGGGCGACCATTTTGTTTGTTCGTCTACTATCTACGGTGGTACTTTCAATCTGTTTGCCGTGACCATGAAGAAACTGGGTATCGAATGTACCTTCATCGATGCCGATGCACCGGAGGAAGAGATTGACAAGGCTTTCCGTCCGAACACCAAGTGTTTGTTCGGTGAAACCATTTCCAATCCGAGCATCAATGTGCTGGACATTGAGAAGTTTGCCCGTATCGCTCACAAACATGGGGTACCTTTGATTGTGGATAACACGTTTGCCACTCCGATTAACTGCCGTCCGTTTGAATGGGGGGCTGATATCGTGACTCATTCTACGACAAAATACATGGACGGACATGCCACTTGTGTGGGAGGAGCTGTGGTGGATAGTGGTAACTTCGACTGGGAAGCACATGCCGACAAGTTCCCGGGACTGACGCAGCCGGATGAATCTTATCATGGCCTGACTTATACGAAGGCATTCGGAAAAATGGCTTACATGACCAAGGCTACTGCCCAGCTTATGCGTGACTTGGGTTCTATCCAGTCGCCGGAAAACGCCTTCCTGTTGAACTTGGGGTTGGAGACTTTACACTTGCGTATGCCGCGTCACTGTGAGAATGCACAGAAAGTGGCAGAGTGGCTGGAAGCTAACCCGAAGGTGAAATGGGTACACTATTGTGGCCTGAAGAGCAACAAGTATTATGAACTGGCACAGAAATACATGCCGAATGGTTCTTGTGGTGTGATTGCTTTTGGACTCCATGGCACACGTGAAGACGCCATCAAGTTCATGGACCATCTGAAACTGGCTTGTATCGTGACACACGTGGCCGATGCCCGTACCTGCGTCTTGCATCCGGCAAGTCATACACACCGTCAGCTGACAGATGAACAGTTGATTGAAGCGGGAGTAGCTCCCGACCTAATCCGTCTGTCTGTCGGCATTGAAAATGTGAATGACATCATTGCCGACCTGGAACAGGCGATGGAACAGATTTGATTGATATCAATCGGGTGAAATAAAAAAGGAGGGCATTTTGAATGTCCTCCTTTTTTGTGTATATACGGGCGATTATCTGTAAGATTTTTGGTAAATCTGAAGTACTTCCTCGTCGGTCATCGGATGCGGATCGAGGGTGAAGAGTGAGCCCATGGTGTCGCGGGCGTTCTGTACCATTTTGGGGAAGTCCTCCGGTTTTACGCCCCAGTCGCTCAGTTTCAGCTGATATACGTTACATTCCTTTTGCATGCGGACCAGTGCGTCGATGAAGTCGCTGGGTCGGTTGCTCTTCTGCTGAGTCATGATTTCGGCCATCTTCATGTAACGTTTCATGCTGTCGTTGCGGAACGTCTCAAAGTAGGCCTCACTGATGGCAATCAGTCCGGCTCCGTGTGGCAGTTCCGGATAGAAGGCGCTCATGGCATGTTCCATGGAGTGTTCGGAAATACAGCAGGAGGTGGATTCTACCAAGCCGGCCAAGGTACTGGCCCATGCCACTTTGGCACGTGCCTTGAGGTTGCGTCCGTCTTTTACGGCTACCGGCAGGTATTTATACAGCAAGCGGATGGCTTCGAGGGCATACAGGTCGCTGATTGGAGTGGCACAGTTGGCCAGGAATCCTTCTGCCGCGTGGAAGAAAGCATCAAATCCCTGATAGGCGGTGAGATGGGGTGGAATGGAAACCATTAGTTCCGGGTCGATGATGGAAAGAGCCGGGAAGGTCAGCGGACTGCCGAAGCCGATTTTTTCCTTCACTTCCTCGTTGGTGATGACACTCCACGGATCGGCTTCCGTTCCGGTACCGGCTGTGGTCGGGATGGCAACTACTGGCAGAGCTTTTGTGACGGGACGTCCTTTTCCGGTACCAGCCGGAATGTAATCCCAGTAATCGCCTTCGTTACAGGCCATGATGGCAATGGCCTTGGCAGAGTCAATGCTGCTGCCGCCTCCTAAGCCGACAACGAAGTCACATTTTTCTGCGCGGCAGATGGAAGCGGCTTCCATCACGTGTGCCTTTATCGGGTTGGGCAGAATCTTGTCGAATACGACCGATTCCGTATTGTTTTCTTGTAACAGTTCAATCACCTTGTCTAGGTAGCCGTATTTCTTCATGGAAGTACCACAGGAGATGACAATCAGGGCCTTTTTACCTGGTAGTTTTTCTGTCGCTAACTTTCTTAACTCGCCACATCCGAACAAAATCTTGGTCGGAATGTGTAGACTGAATACAGGATTTGCGTTCATAATATAACCGTTTAAAGTTCGTTTACCCAAAAATACGAAAATAAAAGCAGAATGGATGAGGAGGCGTGTTAAAAATCGCTTTTATATCGGAGGTCGTGAGAATAAAAAAGGCCGCCATGAGGCAGCCTTTTATGAAAAGTACGCTTAAAGCGGATTATTCTTTGTCTTTGTGGTCCTTGTGGTTCTGCTGAGGACGACGTTCCCGTTTCGGGTGGTTTTCTGTCATACCTTCCGGCTTCGGAAGCAATGCTTTGTGTGACAGTTTGAACTTGCCGGTCTTCGGGTCGATGTCCAACAGTTTCACTTCGATTTCGTCTCCTTCTTTCAAACCGGTTTCTTCGATGGTTTCAAAGCGCTTCCAGTCGATTTCAGAGATGTGCAGCAGACCGTCTTTTCCCGGGAGGAATTCAACGAAAGCACCGTAAGGCATGATAGAACGAACCTTACCTGTATATACTTCGCCTACTTCCGGAACTGCCACAATGGCTTTGATCATACGCAATGCATCATCGATGCACTTCTTGTTGGTACCGGCGATTTCGATGCGGCCTACACCGTCTACTTCTTCAATCGTGATAGTAGCACCGGTTTCTTCCTGCATACCCTGGATAATCTTTCCACCCGGGCCGATTACCGCACCGATGAATTCTTTCGGAATGGTCATCGTTTCGATGCGCGGTGCATGCGGTTTCAGTTCAGGACGCGGTTCAGCGATACATTCAGTCAGTTTGCCAAGGATGTATTCACGTCCCTGTTTTGCCTGCAGCAAGGCTTTCTCCAGAATATCGTAAGTCAGTCCGTCGCACTTGATATCCATCTGTGTGGCAGTGATACCGTCGCGAGTACCTGTTACCTTGAAGTCCATATCACCCAGGTGGTCTTCGTCGCCCAGGATATCTGACAAGATAGCGTATTTATCTTCTCCGGCGTTCTTGATCAATCCCATCGCAATACCTGAAACCGGCTTCTTGATAGGTACACCTGCATCCATCAAAGCCAGTGTTCCGGCACAAACCGTAGCCATAGAAGATGAACCGTTAGATTCCAGAATATCAGAAACCACACGTACGCAGTAAGGATAATCAGCAGGAATCTGTCCCTTCAGTGCGCGCCATGCCAGATGACCGTGACCGATTTCACGACGGCCTACACCACGCTGTGCCTTTGCTTCTCCTGTAGAGAACGGCGGGAAGTTATAGTGCAACAGGAAACGTTCCTTGTGCTGGTCGAGTACATCGTCCACAATCTTTTCGTCCATCTTGGTACCCAGTGTGACTGTACTCAAAGACTGAGTTTCACCACGGGTGAAGATAGCTGATCCGTGAGGACCTGGCAGCGGACTGGTTTCACACCAGATCGGACGGATGTCGGTCGTGGCACGACCATCCAGACGTTTGCCTTCATCAAGGATGCAACGACGCATCGCTTCTTTTTCTACGTCGTGGTAGTAGCGGTCAATCATCGGACCCTTTTCTTCCAGTTCTTCTTCAGTGAATTGAGCCTTGAACTCATCGCAGATAGCAGTGAAAGCATCTTCTCTTTCGTGCTTGTTCTTGTTGCCAGATTCTGCGATGGCGTATGCTTTTTCGTAGCAGGCATCATGTACGGCCTTACGCAGGTCTTCGTCATTTTCTTCGTGGCAGTATTCACGTTTTACGGTCTTGCCGACTTCTTCCATCAGTTCCATCTGCGCCTTGCAGTGAACCTTGATGGCTTCGTGAGCGAACTTCATGGCTTCCAGCAAGTCCTGTTCAGAAACTTCTTTCATTTCACCTTCTACCATCATGATGTTTTCATAAGTAGCGGCTACCATGATGTCCATGTCGGCACGTTTCAAAGCTTCGAAAGTCGGGTCGATGACAAACTGTCCGTCGATACGGGCTACACGTACTTCTGAAATCGGACCTCCGAACGGAATGTCAGAAACAGCCAGTGCGGCAGAAGCAGCCAGACCGGCCAGTGCGTCCGGCATATCCACACCGTCGGCAGAATAAAGTATGATATTTACGTAAACTTCAGCATGATAGTTGTCCGGGAACAGAGGACGCAACGCGCGGTCTACCAGACGGCAAGTGAGGATTTCGTAATCTGAAGCCTTTCCTTCACGTTTGGTAAAGCCACCCGGAAAACGTCCGAATGCGGAATATTTTTCTCTGTACTCTACCTGGAGAGGCATAAAATCTGTACCGGGAACTGCATCTTTTGCTGCACAAACAGTAGCCAGCAACATGGTGTTACCCATGCGTAGCATAACAGCACCATCTGCCTGTTTTGCCAGCTTTCCCGTTTCGAGTGTGATGGTTCTTCCATCATTCAGCTCGATCGTCTTAACAATAGGATTGATCATAAAAATTGATTTAATATTATTTCATCTAAAAAAGCGTACAAAGATAGTGTTTTATTGCGGATAAAAGCAGGTATTTACCTAAAAGTTTCAGGGTGAAGTGCTTTTTATCCAATTATTTGTGACAAAAACACCTAATTTCGTGCGTTTGATGATGGATTTATCTTTTAAAAACTTTGTGACATCGTGAAAAGCCGTATCTTTGCACCTTGAATTTACATTAGATTGTGGGATAAAAAGAAAATAATCAGGTATGAAAAGAAATACTTATCTGTTTGTGGCATTGTTGTCGGCGGGGTTGGTGGCCTGCAACAATGAACCTTCTTTCAACGTAGAAGGAACGGTGGCCGGTGCCGCTGATAAAATGTTGTATTTGGAGCAAACCGGTTTGGAAGGAATTGTAACACTTGATTCTGTCAAGCTGAATGACGGTGGTTCGTTCCATTTCTCAGAGGCTCGTCCGGATGCGCCAGATTTCTACCGGCTTCGCTTGGATAACCAGGTAATCAATTTTGTGGTTGATTCTACGGAAACCGTAAAAGTGAATGCAGACGCCAATGGATTTGCAACGGCTTATCAAGTGGAAGGTTCGGAAAACAACCAGAAGATTAAGGAACTGGTTTTGCTACAGGCAGATTTGCAGGATAAGGTAAACAAGCTGGGACGTTCCGGACTGCCTGCAGGCATCGCACAGGACAGTTTGGTTTCACTGGTCAATGCCTATAAGAATAATGTAAAGCGTAATTATATTTTTGCCCAGCCTAACAAGGCTTATGCATATTTCGCCCTGTTCCAGGAACTGAACGGGTACATGATATTCGATCCGCTGACCAACAAGGAAGATGTGAAATGCTTTGCGGCAGTGGCTACCAGTCTGAATAATATGTATCCTCATGCCGACCGTTCCCGTAACCTTTACAATATGGTCATCAAGGGCATGAAGAATACCCGCACACCTCAGGTACAGAATGTCGATATTCCAGTGGATAAGATTAAGGAGACTTCTATCATTGATATTGAATTGAAGGATTTGAAAGGGAAAACCCATCATCTGACCGACTTGAAGGGAAAAGTGGTGCTGGTGGATTTCACAGCGTATGCTTCCGCCGTTTCGGGAGCCCGCAATCTGGCATTGCGCGAGCTGTATGATAAATACGCTTCACAAGGGTTGGAGATTTATCAGATTTCCTTGGATGCGGATGAACATTTCTGGAAAACCGCAGCCGACAACCTGCCGTGGATTTGTGTGCGTGACCCGCAAAGTACCTATTCCACTTACTTAAGTCTGTATGGAGTGACCCAGTTGCCGACAGCTTTCTTGGTAAACCGCAACAACGAGCTGACCTTGCGTATTGATGAGAAGACCAATATGGAAGAAGCCATCAAGAAATTGTTGTAACATGTTGAAAAGCATGCATTGATAAACTTGACTGGTATCATAAAAAGATTTATCTTTGCTCCCAAGATATAAGACTCTGTGCAAGAGAGGCTGTATCAAAATAAAAATTGAATTGTCAGATTGTCATTCTGAACAAAGTGAAGAATCCGTTTGTTTATCTATTCATCTGGGGTTCGCTCTTCGTTCAGAATGACTTTACTTTTGTGATAGGCGGTTTTTATTTTGGACAGCCCTTTACTTTTATCGAAACAAATCAATTAATAACGAAAATATTTAAGGAGAAAAATTATGGCTTACATGTCAGAAGAAGGCTATCAGAAGCTGGTGGCCGAATTGAAACACCTGGAATCAGTGGAGCGTCCGAAGATTGTCGCTGCCATTGCGGAGGCTCGTGACAAGGGTGACTTGTCGGAAAATGCAGAATACGATGCGGCAAAAGAAGCCCAAGGTATGCTGGAGATGAAGATTAACCAGTTGAAGGCAACCATTGGCGATGCCAAGATTATTGATACATCCAAATTGAAAACCGATACGGTACAGATTTTGAGCCGTGTGGAATTGAAGAACGTGAAGACCGGCATGAAGATGGCTTATACCATCGTATCCGAAAGCGAAGCCAATCTGAAGCAAGGCAAGATTTCCGTCAATACGCCGATTGCACAGGGTTTGCTGGGCAAGAAAGTGGGCGAAGTGGCAGAAATCACTATCCCGCAGGGAAAAATCTCATTAGAGATTACAGGTATATCATTTTAATTTGTAAGGCAGGTCTGCTCTGGCGGACTTGCCTTATTTAATATTCTATCAATATGGCAACAATATTCAGTAAAATCATTGCAGGTGAGATTCCCAGCTACAAGGTGGCTGAGAATGACAAGTTTTATGCTTTCTTGGATATCAATCCGCTGGTAAAAGGACATACGCTGGTAGTGCCCAAACGGGAAGTGGATTACATTTACGACCTGAGTGATGACGAACTAGCTCAGATGCATGTGTTTGCCAAACATGTGGCACTGGCCATTCAGAAGGCTTTCCCGTGCAAGAAGGTGGGTGAAGCGGTCATCGGTCTGGAAGTTCCCCATGCACACATTCATTTGATTCCTATCCAGAAGGAATCGGACATGCTGTTCTCCAATCCCAAGCTGCAACTTTCTCAAGAAGAGTTTACCGCAATAGCCAAGGCCATCAACGAGGCTTGGAAAGCTGAAAGCAAATAATTTTCTTCTAAAAAAATACCTTAAATATAAAGTATTCTTCGTATTTTTCAGGTGTGGTTTTCAGAAAACTGAGATTTTTGGAAACCGCACCTGATTTTTTTATCGAAATACTGTGTGCCTATGTTTTACAAACGAATTGCTCCCTTTATCCTTTTCTTGTGTTTTGTGCTGAAAGTGTTTGCCGTTGAATACCAGATAAAAGGAACCGTGATTGACAAATCCACCCGCCAACCGCTGGAGTTTGTGAACGTGCTGGTGGTGGGGTTGGGCATCGGCGCTTCGACCGACAGCAATGGAAACTTTACCATTACGCAGGTGCCTCCGGGAATCTATCGCCTGCAGGCCTCGTTTCTGGGGTATAAAACGGCACTGACTCCCGAATACCGTGTGAACCATGTCACTCCCTATGTGCAGATTGAGCTGGAGGAAGAAAATACTTCCCTGAATGAAGTGGTGGTCACTGCCTCTCCCTTTCAGAAAGTGGTGGAGAGTCCGGTCAGCCTGCGGGTCATCGGTTTGCAGGAGATAGAGAAAGCTCCGGGTGCCAACCGCGACATCTCAAAGGTGGTGCAGAATTATCCGGGAGTGGCTTTTTCTCCCATCGGTTACCGTAATGATTTGATTGTGCGAGGCGGTGGGCCTTCAGAAAACCGTTTCTATCTGGATGGAGTGGAAATTCCGAACATCAACCATTTCAGTACCCAGGGAGCTTCCGGCGGACCGGTCGGACTGATTGATGCCGATTTGATTCGTAGTGTGAAGTTTTACAGCGGGGCCTTCCCGGCCGACAAGGGCAATGCCCTGAGCAGTGTGTTGGATTTCAGTCTGCGCGATGGCGACATGGAGCGGAACTCCCTGAAAGCTACCTTGGGCGCTTCGGAAGTCTCTTTGAGTTCCAATGGGCACTTGGGTAAAAAGACCTCCTATCTGGTGTCGGTCCGCCAGTCCTACTTGCAGGCTTTGTTCAAGGTGCTGGGACTGCCTTTCCTGCCTGCGTATACCGATGCCTCCTTCAAGCTGAAAACCCGTTTCGACAGTCACAATGAACTGACTTTGCTCGGACTGGGAGGCCTTGACCGCATGAAACTGAATCTGGGTATTGAGGGAGAAGATGCCGAATACATGCTCAGTTACCTTCCCAAAATAGAGCAGGAAACCTATACCGTAGGTGGGGTGTACCGGCATTATACCCCTATACATGTGCAGACCATCGTGCTGAGTCAGAGCTATCTGAACAACCGGAACATCAAATACCGTAACAACGATGAAAGCAGTGAGGACAATTTGACGCTGCATTTGGGTTCAGTGGAACAGGAAACCAAACTGCGAATGGAGAACACCTCCTCGTGGAGTGTGTGGAAGGTAAAAGCAGGTTTTGACCTGAACTATTCCCGCTACAAAAGCGATGAATACCGGAAGATATTTGCCGATGCACTTCGGGAATACAATTACCACACCGACCTTTCCCTCTGGCGGTGGGGACTGTTTGCTTCCATTGATTATGCGGCTCCCGACAAAAGTTTTACAGCTTCCATTGGCGTGCGTACCGATGGCAACAATTACAGCGACAAAATGAAAGAACTGTGGCGCCAGCTTTCTCCCCGTCTGTCCGTGTCTTATCGTCTGGCCGACGGACTGTTCCTGAGCGGTCATGTGGGGCTGTACTACCAGCTGCCTTCTTATACCGCCTTGGGTTTCAAGGGAGAAGCCGGAAACTATGTGAACAAACACTTGGATTACATCTCCGTGTCGCAGGAGAGTGTGGGACTGTCCTGGACTCCTAATGAAAACATGGAGTTCTCGGTGGAAGGTTTCTACAAACTCTATGGAAACATGCCGTTCTCTTTGTCCGACCAGATACCCTTGTCGTGCAAGGGAAATGACTACGGGACGATTGGCAACGAAGCTCTTTCTTCCGAGGCCAAAGGACGTTCCTACGGAGCGGAACTGATGTTCAAGTGGTTGCTGACACAGAAACTGAACCTCTCTTCTTCACTGACCATTTTCAAAAGTGAGTTCAAGGACGGCAAGCAAGGCAGCTATGTGCCTTCCGCCTGGGACAATCGGTTTATCTTGAACGTGAGCGGTACCTATAACTTTCCCAAGCATTGGAGCCTGGGTGCCAAAGTCAGCTGCATCGGAGGTTCTCCGTACACTCCCTATGATGAGGCAAAATCGTCTCTGGTGGAGGCCTGGGACGTACAAGGACGGGCTTATTACGACTACAGCCGTTATAACCAGGAGCGTCTCCCCGTGTTCGGCCAGTTGGATGTGCGGGTAGACAAAACCTTTTATTTGAAGAAATACATGCTGGGCTTTTACCTCGATATCCAGAATATCACAGCCAGTAAGCTGCGTCGGCCAGATGCCCTGATGAGTACGGGGCAGATTGAAAACCCTTCTGCTCCGCTGGCTGAACAGCGTTACGTCATGAAATCCATCCGTCAGGAAAGCGGTACCCTGCTTCCCACACTGGGCATTACTTTTGAATATTGAGAATAAGACGACATAAGAAAACGGTCTGCTTCTTTCTTCGAGGAAAGCGGCAGACCGTTTTCATTATCTGAATAGACGGATTGCTTTTTGCGATTTATGAGTATTGTTCTCCGAATTTCATTTCCGCGTCGTTGACGAATTTCCGGATAGCATTCTGGTCGTCCTTCTTGCAGATGAGCAAGGCATTCCCCTGTTCGGCAATCAGGTAGTTTTCCAAGTCCTGCACTACGACCAATTTATCCTTCGGCGTCATGATGATATTTCCCTTGCAGTTGTACAACAACGTGTTGCTGTGTGTAGTCACATTCTGGTTCTCATCCTTCGGTGAGGCATCGTAGAGCGAGTTCCATGTGCCAATGTCCGCCCATCCGAAGTCACACAATAACACGTACACATTGTTCGCTTTTTCCATGATGCTGTAGTCGATGGAACTGTTCGGACATGTGCTGAACTTCGGCATGTCACATTCCACTTGCGGACACACATCCGCCATCATTTCATGAAACGCTTTCAGAATGGTATCGACATGCCATACAAAGATGCCCGAGTTCCAGTAAAATTCATTGCTCTGTACGAACACCTCCGCAAATTCCCGCAGTGGTTTTTCGACGAACGTTTTGACTTTATAGAAGTCTTCTTCCTTGTCCTCTTCAGAAATCTGGATGTAACCATAACCCGTTTCCGGGTAGCTGGGTTTGATGCCCAATGTCAGAAGCTTGTCCGTTCGGGAAGCAAATTCCAGTGATTTCAGGATATCCCGTTTGAACTCATCCATTTTGAGAATCAGGTGGTCGGACGGGGCGACGACGATACTTGCGTCGGGGTTGATTTTCTGGATGACATACGAAGCGTATGCGATGGCAGGAGCCGTATTTCGGTGTTCTTCCTCTACGATGAGCTGCGATTCCTTGAAGTCGGGGAGCGAGTTCAGTACCAGTTCCCTGTAATGCTGGTTGGTAGTGATGAAAATATTCTCTGCAGGAAGTATTTGCTTGTATCTTTCGTAAGTCTGTTGCAAGAGCGTCTGCCCAGTTCCAAAGAAGTCGAGGAATTGTTTGGGTAAGGCTTTGCGGCTATATGGCCAGAACCGACGCCCGGTTCCTCCGGCCATGATGATGCAATAAAAATTCTTACTGTCCATGGTAGATGCTAGCGTTAAAGTTTGATGCTAAGATAGAGTTTATTTTGCAAGAAACGTCAGAAAAGGATTCTAAATAGTGTTAGAAAACTTTTTTTCGTTTTTTTCGGTGGGAATCCTTGCAATATCGGAAAAGATGTGTACCTTTGCACTCGCAATCGAAAATTATGCCCAGATGGCGGAATCGGTAGACGCGCTGGTCTCAAACACCAGTGGAGTAACATCCATCCCGGTTCGACCCCGGGTCTGGGTACCACAAGAAGCTAAGCAACTGAGAAATCAATGCTTAGCTTTTTTTGTTACAATGTTTCCCAATTGTTCCCAATCACCCTTGTACAGGTCTACCACCTCTTTCTTTTATGGTTGATCGTTTGTAGGTATTATTCCAAATTATTGAAACGGTTTTACTCGGATAAAATTTTTCCATATTTTGCTAACGCTACATTAACGTATAGCAATTGTTTGTCTCAAAAATATTATAGTGTTATGGCAAGCGTGAATAATAGTTCACGTCCACGCAGTTTGTAATTATAGCTGTAGGTATTGATGGAATTGTATATCGTATAGCTATATGAATCCTGGTTTAACGCGTTTTGCAAGCTTAGATTAAACCTGAAAGCCTTGAATAGCCAGGTTATGTCAAAATCAAGCAAGCCCATTGTTTTACTCTGATTTTCAGTTAAGTCCTTTTTCACGATGTCTGATGAAGCGGACAATATAAGAGACTGTACCGGTGTAATTTTGAATGAGATTTTATGTACTTGTGACCAATAACATCTCTTGATGTCCTCATAGCTCAAGAAGGTTTTACTTATTTCACCGGAATAGTCCAGTTCAACATATTTGCAGGGCTGCGAGGTCAATGTAGGGGAAATGCCGACGTTTTGCCAGGAATAGGTTGTAAGCAAACTGTTCTGTTCCGCTTGCTGCTTTCTCCATATATACAGGCCATTTAATGAAATTTTTGTCTTTATGGATTCAATTTGTTTGGTAATGCCCAGTTGTGCCGTTATGTGATGGGTATTGTTAGGCATGTATAGGTAAGTTGACTGAATCAAGTCTGATGCTACTTTCTGGGATGCTAGCAGATTGTTATGTTCACGTTGGTACATGATGTCAGCATTTACAAACCACATATCCAATGGTATCTTATAGTCATAGTGCAGGTTTGCCATCAACGATTTATTGTCTTGTAGAATGCCGGAACTGATTTTTTGAGTGGTGTTGTCTGTCTGCACCGGGAACGTCAGGAAGTCCAGGATGTCCCCAAAGTTTCGTGTATAGGTTACTTGCGTCCTGAATGTAGAACGGCTACTGACTTTATAGTTGAAATAAATTCCGGGACATACAGAAAAGAAACTGAATTTATCTTTTCCATTCTGTATGTGATTCCTGTTGTGTATGTAATCTATCCGCATAAGTACATCGGTCCGAAAGACATATATGTGTTTCGGATGGGTATATTCATACCGCGGAGCAAAAACCACGCTTAAATTACCGCCTGTTATATCGTTCTTATTGTCTGCATTGTCCCGGCAGGACTGTAAATCTGTTTGCATTTTATCTGCCGAATAGTTCAGTGACAGTGGAAAATAAAAACGCGAGTTCTTGAAATCATAAATCGCAGACAAGAGATTCTTAGTCTGAAGGTTCAAGCTGTTTGCATGCTGACGAATGTTATTACCTTCGTTTGTTATAGTAAGCCTGACTTGTGGTGTGTTGAATAACAGAACGGAGGATGATAGTCTCCAGCGCAGTTTCTTCTTGCGCCAGCTATATGAAAAATTATTTCCTACGTAATAGTCACGCATGGACTGTTGCTGCATAAGTGCCTGGCCGTTTTCCGTAGTCGGCAAGTCGTTGCTCAGGAACGTGGCCTTGCCAAATAATGAATTGTGAAGATAGCTTGTCGACGCATTGTTTTTATAAACGATAGAGAAACTGGGGGTATGACCGGTTGAAAGCGGATTTATTCCTTGGTTAATGAGGATATTCTCATCCCCGTCGTAGAAGTTACGTTGAATGTCATAATCATATTGGCTTTTGGAATGACTGTAGTCGATGTTTCCCCGCAATGTGGCTGTTTCTGTTATTTTTTTGATAAAATTGACTGAACACATGAGTTCAGTAGGTGAGGCATATCGGTCTTTGTCTATCGGAGGAGTGGAAGCCGATATATTGCCCATCAGTTTTTCTGCCTTAGACTCTTCCTGGATTCCTCCGAAAAGGGAAGTCACTTCATCTGAAGCAAATGAATGTACGTTTCCGACTTTCAATGTGGCAATGGTTTGGAACTTGGGCTTGAAAAGCATACCGGCCCCGCTTGCCTGATATAGCCAGTCGTCACCATACCCGACGGAGCCTTCATACGTTCCAATGGGTTTTAAGCGTGCGTTGTTGTTCAGGTGGATGTTTATGGCTACGTCATCTGAAAAAATATCCTTATTCATCTTTACGGCCTGATGATTGTTCAGTACCTGAACAGAATTTACATACGAGGCCGGTATATTTGTGGTCGCTATGTTATATTTCCCGCCCAGTAAATCCAGACCGTCAATGTAAAAGTTTGAGATGTCTTTCCCCAGGTATTTGATGTTGCCTGATTTTTCCACGTTGATGCCTGGAAGTTTTTTCAGGGCGTCCTTCAATGTATAGTCACTTTGGGTAGTGTATGCAGAAAGATGAAAGGACAAAGTATCACCACGTTGGTAGATGGCCGGCGCCTTAACAATCACTTCTTTCAATTCCGTCGTTTTTTCTTTCATTGTAATGTGGCAAGTCTGGGACATATTTAAGATTTCCTTTTCCACAGATTCATATCCCATCGACTCGGCGATTAGCTTGACTTTTTTTGAATCTGTATGAAAGGCCACATTAAAATGTCCCTTGTCAGAAATTGCATAGGCAATGACGGTGCTGTCCGTAGAAATTTTGATTATCGCACCGTCAATGCCTGTGCCGTAAACATCTCTCAGCATTCCTTCTACCCGGCTTTGAGAGTAAGCGAGACCTGTAATCACGCAATATAATATACTGAGGAATAAACGCATAGTCAAACTTTCATTCTAATTCCAAAGGAGTGTAACCATTTGGGCGAATCCGCAACTGTACACCGTTGATAAGGATGGAGCTTTTCCCGTCTTCATTCTTTTGCACTGTCATATCACTGATTGATTCAAGTGGAATGTTTTTCATGGGGTCCTCTTCATATTTGTTCTTGCTTTTGACAAACTTGTCTCTTTCCACGGTCACCATGTGGGGGATATCCGGCACAGCGATGGACAATGTGCCTTTGCGGAAAGTGATGGCTTCAAAACGGTGTATGTTTTCTGTATCATAAGCCCGCATTACGAGGCCGGGAAGACCGCAAAATTTCCAGGGACCGTAAGTGGTCGGTATTTCCGGTGCGTACCATACGACCCATTTCCTTCCTCCATATTCACCCGTTGCCTTTTTGCAGACGTAACCACAGATGGTATCAGTTTCATTGCTTAAGTTCCATTGTATCGGACGGAGTTTTTCCTTGTACATATAATAATCAGGCGGTATTACACTGTAAACAGACATTTCGCCTTGCGGATGGTTCTGTAATACCGTCTGGTCGAAAAACAAACTGTTTTTCATTTCCTGCATCTGGTATTTTTTTATATCCTCGTCGGAAGCATGGGAGGTGGCGTTGACAGAATCGGACTGGAATGCCGTGTAATCCATAAAACAGGAGCAATCACGTCCTATCTGTAAAATGGTCGTATAGGTATCCGTAATGGATTTTGAATTTGTCACCTTATATTCGTACAGGCATTCATAATCTGTCGGAAACGTGTTGTTTTGTTGTGCGGACAATGATAAAGAAAGTCCCAGACTTGCACAGAGAATAAAAAAATGTTTCATATACAATAGATTTTATGGAGTTAATATCTGTTTATAGTTATTCCCCCGCAATTTGTAAAGGCGGTGGAGTTGTGCAAAGGTATCGGGGCTGTGACAGATTTGAAAAAATAATCATTATCCTATTCTTATAGAATTATTATTAAATTATTATAGCGGATTAATATTGCCTTGACCATGCTATCCATTCAATTCAAATTGCCATATATTTGCATCATGGAAAAAAGAATCAAAATACTGAATTACCTGACCGTAATTGTGATAGTGTTATTTACCATCGTGCAGGGCAAATGGCTCTATTCCCGATATAAGTACACGGTACAGACCTGTGCGGATACACTTTACAGTCGTGTTTTTGAGTCCATTGATGAATACAACAAAGTGCGTCAGAGTGCGGTCAATAACGAAATTGCCGTTGAATACACGACCAGACGGTTTATAAGGGGAGGTACTGAGATGTTTTTATTTGATATCTATACGGCAGATATGCAACATTGTTCAGCCATTGATTCACTTTCAGCTGATTTGTTTTCCAGAATATATGAAATGCAACATCCTGATTGGCTGGATAGAGAAGTGCAAGTGATTGTTGTCAAACAGGAACGGAAAGAATCGGAGGTTCTTGCTGCAATAGAACGTAGCTGTCTTAACAGACGGTCTCCTTTTTCAGTGGAAAAACTCGACACGAGAATACGGTCTAACCACATTAATATCGATACCATTTTCGCCGAAACGGCAGATTCGATAGTCTGGGAATCTTCCCGTGCAGAATGGGGTTCGTTGTTCCATCCTGTACTCTCCATAACCTATCCATACGATATTCTTGGCAAGAAGCTGGTACGAATGGATTGCCCAATTGCGTTACCGCTGATTATAAGAGAAATGTCGGATATTCTGTTCTTTTCATTCACCTTATCTGTTTTATTGGTTTTTTGCCTTGTGGCACAGATTGCCACGATCCGCAAACAGCGTAAAATAGAAAATCTCCGATCAGACTTTATACAAACAATGATTCATGAACTAAAACGTCCGATTGCAACGCTCAAGATGTGTGTATCCTATATGGGTAATGAGCGGCTTATGAAAGATATTCAGGGTAGGCAAATGGTAGTTGCTGATTCCCATACGGCCTTGGATAGCCTGTCTGCTTTGTTCTCCAAGCTGAGAGACTTGACTTTCAGTAATGCAACCGAGATTCCACTTAATATTTCAGCGTTCAGTCTGCACGATTTGCTGGATACGTGTATCCATAAACTGAATATACCAAGTGATAAAAATGTCCATATAGTTGTTCTTCCCCACGAGGATGTGATTATTGCTGCTGATAGGATGCACATGATGAATATTATCGACAATCTGTTGGAGAATGCAGTAAAATACTCGCGAGAAAAGGTGGAAATCGAAATAGATTATCAGAAATGTGACAATGACTACGTCCGTATCTCAGTTAAAGATAATGGATTTGGTATCCCTAAATCAGAACACAGGCACATTTTTGAGAAATTCTATCGTGGGCGGATTGGTTTTGAAAAAAACATAGCAGGTATGGGACTCGGACTGGCTTATGTCCGTATGCTTGTGGAAGCTCATCGGGGTAATATACACATAGAAAGTGAGCTGAATCATGGAAGTTCTTTTATTATAGAGTTACCACAATGAATAAACATGAAATACATATTTTGTTGGTTGATGATGACAGGCAGAATTCATTGCTTTTGAAACGTTTCTTAGAACTCGAAGGGTATACAGTAACCTACGCATCTGATGGAGCTGCTGCGTGGGAAATGTATAAGCAGCAACATCCCGATTTGATATTGTTGGATGTGAATATGCCTGTAATGAACGGATTCGAACTTGCACAGAAAATCCGTGAGATTGATAGTGAGGTATTCCTTTTTTTTCTTACTGATCGTACGGAAAAGGCAGACCGGTTGAAAGGATTCCACTTGAAAGGTAATGACTATATTCCCAAACCGTTTTATCCAGAAGAGTTGATTGCGAGAATTGACGAACGGTTTGAAAACAGGAAAGTGAATGTTCAATGTCACTATATGATTGGGAAAACATTGTTTGACAGTCAAAATTCAACAGTCTCATACAACGGGCTAATCCGTAATCTATCGGCACGTCAGACGGATATCCTGATTCTGCTATCACGAAGTGTCGGCACTTTGGTGACACGGGATGAAATTCTGAATCAAGTATGGGGTGACATCAGCTATTCTAATTCGATGTCTTTGAATGTACAGATTACTTATTTACGACATATTCTTGCTCCTGATAATACCCTTAATATTATTTCTGTGAAGAAGAAGGGATATATCCTTCAGATACAATGATGAACTACAAAGAATCAGTCTTTGGCTGTATGTCGGATGGAACGGTCTTATGGGTCAATCCGGACTTCTTGTTCTCCTGTCCTATAAAACGGTAATAGGATAGTGCAACGAAAATTCTTTGCAAAAATCATCGGTCATACATTAAATCTCTGTAATTTTAAACTTTGAGAACATCGTGATAATCGTTTAAATGTGATAATTGTTCACTATAAATTTAATACCCTTTTCACTATGTTGTTATATTCCAGTAGATTATATTTATTTTATATTGAATTGACGTTAAATAATAAACTGAAATCCTATGAAAACAGAATACGAAAAAATGCGCAGTCAGGAACTCTATTATTTTTCCGACCCTGAAATACACGCCAGTCTGATACACGCCAAAAAAGTGTGCGCCCGTCTGCAGACGATGACCATTTACGACGACGATTACCGTCAGGTGATGGAAGACCTCATTCCAGGTATCCCGAAAAATACCACTATCTGTCCGCCTTTCCATTGTGACCACGGCAACGGCATAATCCTGGGTGAAAATGTGTTCATGAACTACGACTGCATCATGCTCGACGGAGCTTATATCCGCATCGGGAAGAATACGCTGATAGGACCTCATTGCCAGTTCTACACGCCCCAGCACCCCATGGACTATGTGGAACGTCGTGAGGAAAAAGAAACTTCCTATCCCATAACGGTGGGTGAGGACTGCTGGCTGGGTGGCAATGTGGTGGTCTGTCCGGGAGTGACCATCGGCAACCGCTGCATCATTGCGGCAGGCAGTGTGGTGACCCGGGATATTCCCGACGATTCCCTTGCGGCAGGTGTGCCGGCAGTGGTGAAAAAAAGCCTGAAAAAATAATTTGCTTTCTACGGTACATAAATAAAAAGCTCCCCGAAGCATACTCTTTTTTGTCCTGATAAATTCTCTGTACCACACTGCGGTTTTTATATCCCACACTGTGAAATATGTATCCCACAGTGTGGTTTTTGTATCCCACACTGTGGGACAGAGAAAATGCAGGTAGTGAGAGGCTTTTTTCATAGAGGAGTTTCCCTTTTTATGGGAGAGAATTTAGTGTTTTTTTAGGACAAGGTTGGGTGAAAAAACTTAACTTTGCGCGAAACAAACCTTTAGACTATGAATGTAAGACTCTTCTTGATGGTGGGCTGTGTGGCGGGAATGTGTACAGCCTGTATCCATAAAGGGACTGGATGCCAGGTTGATAATCAGTCTGTTGTACATACGCTTATCTTGGAGGCAGACAGTTTGATGCGGAGCGATTCCTTGTTCTGGAATGTGCCGGTCGACAAAGCACATCCGCATGTCTGCATTCATGACGTATTGATTCGGGAGAAATTGGACAGCGCCATTTCGTTGTGTCCCGACAAGCAGATTTACCTTTTGAAATATACTTATTTGCTCCGCAGCTGGCGTCTGCCGGAAGTGTTGGCGTTGCTTCGCGAGATGGATACTTGCATGTGTGATTCCATGTCGCCCGAATTGTGGAATATGAAAGCGATGCTGGAGGACTATCAGGGAGATTCGGTGGTAGCAAGGAAGAATTTTCTACGGGCGGATTCAGCCTATGGAGTCAAAGTGCAGGAAGTGGCACAAGATTCTCTGATGTACGGGTTTGTTCGCTTGGAAAAGGCCCTGAATTTTTCGCTGATGAAGAACGATTTTCGTGTACTTCAGGAGGAAATCACGTTTTATGAACGGGTGAATGGCAAGGCTGTTCACGGAATGGAGCAGTGGAAGAATCTGACAGATAAAAGAGAATATTACCGGCAGGTGTTCGGTCAGCCGGAATGAGGTGAATGGATTGTTTGCCTTTATTTTTGGAAGTAGACTTGTTTTGTTGGTATATTCTCGATTTCCTCCTATAATCCCACATTTTCATCCTATCTTATTTTGCGGTTTTCTGTCTACATTTGTTTTTGTAAATCGAATCACGGGATTATCCCCAAAAAGCGAATCGTAAATTTTTAGAAAACGAAAAATAGGCATGAATCAATTTGTAATGTTAGGTTGCTTGTGGCTGGGAGCCTGTGCAACGGCTTTTTCCCAGCAGACCAGTGGGGTGAACTATCAGTTGGAACCCATGCCGTCGGTGCATAAGCCACTGCCGGAGAACTCTGTTCCGATGGGGGACAGCCAGACTTTTGAGGAAGTGAAACTGGATTTGCCGGTGACTGCCGGACCGTATGAGCCCACGTGGGCATCGATAGAGTCCAACTATCCGGGTACACCTGAATGGTTGCGGGATTCCAAGTTCGGAATATGGATTCATTTCGGACCGCAGTCGGCTGGAGAGAGTGGCGACTGGTATGCCCGCAAAATGTATGTGGAAGGGACTCCGGCTTACGAGAATCACCTGAAGAATTACGGGCATCCTTCGGAAGTGGGCTACAAGGAGGTGCTACGCGACTGGAACCCGAAGAAGTTCAATCCCAAAGAATTAGTGGATATTTACAAGGATGCCGGCGCACGGTTTTTGATTATTCAGGGAGTACACCATGACCAGTTCGACTTGTGGAACTCCAAGTATCAGGCTTGGATTGCCGAAACCCCGGTAGGTGACTGGTTCTATGGCCCGAATTTCGTGTACAGTTCGGATGCGATGATACGTTACCTGTTGGAGATTGTGGCACGTGACGGTTCGGTAGGGGTATCTATTCCGTTGCGTCCCGACGGCTCATTGGATGAAGGCTGCGTGAAGATGCTGAAAGAGGTCGGCGAATGGATGCGGGTGAACGGACAAGGTATTTACGGCAGTTCAGCCTGGCGTGTATTGGGCGAAGGGAAGGGCGGTAAGCTGAATGTGTTGCCGGGTGGATTCATCGGGGGCAGTCAGGCAAACCATACGTTCTATTCTACGGATTTCCGTTTTACGGTAGGAAAAGACAAAGCCTTGTATGCCTGGTGTATGACGGTGCCGAAACCGGGGGAGACTTTGAAGATTGTGTCTTTGGGTACAAACTCTACAGTGGAAAAGAAGAAGGTGACTTCGGTGGAACTGTTGGGTGTAAAAGGTCATAAATTAGACTGGAAACAGGAGGCAGACGGATTGCGTATTGTGTATCCGGAATCTGCTTCTTTGAAGACGGCTGTCGGATTCCGGATTGTATGTGAATGAAGATAGCGGTTAATAAAAGGCATGAAACAAAAAATGCGGGATGTGAGCGTCCCGCATTTTTTTGTTGATATAGTCTGATCAGTTTACAACTTATACCCCCACTGCTCCAAGGCGAACGACCAGTTCTTTTCAACCAGTTCAACGGTTTCGGGCTTGTATTGGTATTTGTTTTTCTTGTACCCTTTCTTCTTGTTGACGTATGCTTCGATGTCGGCACGGGCTTCGTCAAAGCCGGGAATTTGCAGCTTCTGGTAAATTTCTTGCGTCATATCGAAGGCGTTCTTTTCGTAATCCTCGAAACGAACTTCCACCAGATTGCCTTCCGGAATGAACTTCTTGTCGGCCTCGTACTTGTGATACAGCTTGGCGTAGACAGAAAGGATGTTGGCCTGCAGTTCTTCGTTGCTGATGTCCTGCAGCTTCAGTGGCTGGATGGTGTTGGTGAAGAAACTGCGGGTCGATTCGAATACCGTGTACGGGTTACGCATCAGGTAGATGAACTTGGCGTTCGGGAACATCTTCACCAGCTCTTTCACGCGTCCGGTGTGTGGCGGGTTCTTGCTGAGGAACTGTGTGCCGTGGGTGTTCCACAAGGAAATCTTGATCAGTTTGGTGAAGGTTTCCTCAAACACTTTCAGTTCGGCATCGCTGATGTCATCGAACAACAGGTACTTGTCGGCATATTCCTGCATGTATTTCGGCAGGAACCAGAAGTTGTAGTATGTGTAGGGCATCATGTTGGCCAAGGCAAACTCTTCTTCCTGCGGCAGGTCGACGGCCAGCTCCATGTTGTCGGTCGGACGCTTGTCCGGCATCAGCCAGCTCATGTTCTTCTTGAAGAAGGGTTGTCCCCACATCATCAGGTGCGGAAACACCGTCTGATAGGTGGTGTTGTAGCCAAAATGCTTGTCGCAGGAGAACACGTTGTGCATGAAGGTGGTGCCGCTGCGCCAGTGTCCGAGAATGAACACAGGGTCGTGTTCCAGGGGCTTGTCGGCCAGCAGCTTTTCATACCGTTTGTTCTGCAAGGGAACCAGGGTGGACAACAGACGGCATACGGCCTTGGTCAGGCGGTATTTGCCTTTGTACGCCGGGTCGATGGTACGTCCGGCAGTAATCTGGTTGAAGGTCTTCCAGTCGGCTCCTACCAGCGTATTGATGGGGAGTTTGTTAAATTCGAGTAATCCCATTTCTTTAATTGATAATTGACAGTTGTAAAACTCAGCTTGTCGATTTTAACTTTTAATTTTTAACTATTAATTCAATAGCGTATCCCTGACGTTCCAGTTCCTTTACGGCACGTTCGATGGCTTCGTAGTGTTCCGGACCGATGCCCAGTTTCGGCAGGTTGAGGACAGGCAGTTCCATCTGGTTGTGCATGTCTTTGTCGGCCACCTGGTTGATGATCATACCTACGGCACTGGTGTTGTTGGTAATCGGGTCAATCAGGATGAAGGCACCCGTAGCTTTGTTCTTGGTATAAGGGTCGAAGAACAGCTCCTTGGAAGAAGTCAGTACCACATGAGCAATCTGGTTGAGCTGCATGGGCACATCTTCCTTGGTCAGGCGTCCGTTTTCCACAGACAGGTGTTCCATGGTGTTGATATCTACCTTATACTTGATGCTGTCTACGCGGGTACGGCTGGTGTTAGTGGTCTGTTTCAGGAAGAAAGATTTCTCCATGTCCATCTTTTCTTCGTCCATCCATACCAGCATGGCTTCGAAGTTACGTCCAATCATCGGCATGTTGTCGGGGTGTACCAGCATTTCACCACGGGATACGTCGATTTCGTCTTCCAGAGTCAGAGTGACAGACATTGGCGGGAAGGCATAGTCGAGTTCTCCGTCGTAAGTTACGATACTCTTGATGTGCGAACGCTTTCCGGAAGGCAGGGCTACTACCTCATCACCTTTGTGTACCACGCCGGAAGCCACTTTTCCGCAGAAACCACGGAAGTCGAGGTTCGGACGAAGCACGTACTGCACCGGATAGCGGAAGTCTTTCAGGTTATGGTCGTTGCCGATGTGGACGGTTTCCAGGAATTCCAACAGGGCGGGACCTTCGTACCACGGGGTACGGTCGGATTTTGCTACCACGTTGTCGCCTTCCAAGGCTGACAGCGGAATGCACTGTACATCGGGGATACCCAGCGGGGTAATGAAGGCCATATAGTCGGCAACAATCTTGTCGAACACTTCCTTCGAGTAGTCTACCAGGTCCATCTTGTTGACAGCCAGTACCACGTGCTTGATCCCCAGCAAGGATACCAGGTAAGTATGACGGCGGGTCTGGGTGATGACACCGGTACGGGCATCTACCAGGATGACGGCCAGGTTGGCAGTCGAACCGCCGGTAATCATGTTACGGGTATATTGTTCGTGTCCCGGAGTGTCGGCAATGATGAACTTACGGTTGTTGGTCGAGAAATAACGGTAAGCCACGTCGATGGTGATACCTTGTTCACGTTCGGCTTTCAGGCCGTCGAGCAGCAGGGCATAGTCGATGTGTTCGCCGGCGTTACCCATACGCTTGCTGTCGCGTTCCAGGGCATCAAGCTGGTCTTCATACAATTTCTTACTGTCGAACAGCAGGCGTCCGATGAGGGTGGACTTTCCGTCGTCGACTGAACCTGCGGTCAGGAAACGGAGCAGGTCTTTTTGTTCGTCTTTTTTCAGGAATTCCTCGATAGACATCTTGCCTCTGGCTTCTCCTTCCATCGGGTTGCCTGATTTGCTTTTATCTAAATGTTCCATGTCGTTGCGTAATTAAAAATATCCTTCACGTTTCTTTTGTTCCATACTGGCTTCCTGGTCGAAGTCGATGACACGGGTCGTGCGTTCACTCTTGGTGGTGGTCATCATTTCCTCCACAATCTTTTCGATGGTGTCGGCTTCGCTTTCAATGGCACCTGTCAGCGGCCAGCATCCCAAGGTGCGGAAACGGATTTTCTTCATTTCAATCTTGTCGCGGTATTTTTCCGGCAGACGGTCGTCATCGGGCATAATCAGCTGTCCGTCGATGTTGACCACCGGACGTTCCTTGGCGAAATACAGCGGTACGATGGGGATATTTTCCAGGCGGATGTACTGCCAGATGTCCAGTTCAGTCCAGTTGCTCAACGGGAATACACGGATGCTTTCTCCTTTGCGGATGCGGGCATTGTAGATGTCCCAGAGTTCCGGACGCTGGTTCTTGGGGTCCCATTGGTGGAACTCGTTACGGAAAGAGAAGATACGTTCCTTGGCACGTGATTTCTCTTCGTCGCGACGTGCGCCTCCGAAGGCTGCGTCGAACTTGTATTTGTCGAGGGCGTGCAGCAGGGCCTGGGTTTTCATCAGGTCGGTGTGTACCTTACTTCCGTGAGTGAAGGGGCCTACGCCTGCGCGGAAGGCTTCCATGTTGCTTTCCACAATCAGGTTCCAGCCGTATTTTTTAGCGTATTCATCGCGGAACTGAATCATTTCCTTGAATTTCCATTTGGAATCGATGTGCATCAGTGGAAAAGGTACTTTTCCCGGAGCGAAGGCTTTTTCTGCCAGACGGACCATGACGGATGAGTCTTTTCCGATGCTGTAGAGCATCACCGGATTCTCAAATTCGGCAGCCACTTCGCGGATGATGTGAATGGACTCGGCTTCGAGTTCTTTCAAGTGGCTTAATTTGTATTCTTCTTGCATGGCTATATAATGTTTATTTTTTAGTGACTTTGGGGAGAATCAGGCCGAACAGTTGGTCGACGGATTCTTTGAGTGACAGTTTGGAGGTGTCGAGCGAAAGGGCCGGATGGACGGGGGCCTCGAACGGGGCTGAGATACCGGTGAAGTTTTTGATTTCTCCACGGCGGGCCTTGGCGTACAGGCCTTTCACATCGCGGCGTTCACATTCTTCCAGCGGGGTGCTGACGTAGATTTCCAGAAAATCGTCTTTCCCGATGATGCGGGCGGCCATTTCGCGGATTTCGTTATTGGGACTGATGAAAGCTGCCAGTGTAATGATACCGGTATCGACAAACAGCTTGCCCACTTCGGCAATGCGTCGGATGTTCTCTACCCGGTCTTCGGCCGAGAAGCCCAG
Organism: Bacteroides mediterraneensis; assembly: GCF_900128455.1. Taxonomy (GTDB): domain Bacteria; phylum Bacteroidota; class Bacteroidia; order Bacteroidales; family Bacteroidaceae; genus Phocaeicola; species Phocaeicola mediterraneensis. Next base: position 687,501 of record NZ_LT635783.1, read on the forward strand.
GTTGTTGTTGATGCCGCTGCGGATGTTGTCTCCGTCGAGGATACGGCACAGCAGCCCTCGCTGTTGGAGTTCGCGCTCAAGGGCGATGGCGATGGTACTTTTTCCGGAACCGCTCAGTCCGGTGAACCAAATCATAAGTCCGTGTTGGTGAAGTAGCTCTTCCTTGTCTGCACGCCCCAGCATGCGGTCGAATATCGGATAGATATGAGTTGCTTTTGAATCGTTCATATTGTAATGTCTGTTTAAGTCTGTTTTAAAACGGCCATATCAGCGGAATGAGAAAGACCGATATCAGGAATGTGATGATGTTCAGCGGCAATCCGATACGGACGAAGTCGGTGAACTTGTAGTTTCCGATACCTTGTACAATCAGGTTGGTCTGATAGCCGATAGGGGTGGAGAAACTGGCCGAGGCTGCCATGCAGATGACCACGAAGAACGGCATGGGATTGACTCCCAGCTGGGTGGACAGTGACAGGGCAATGGGGAAGGACAGGGCCGCCGCCGCATTGTTGGTAATCAGTTCTGTAAAGATGTTCGTAATGATGAACAGCACGGCCAGCAACACATAAGGACCGTAGTCATGACTCAGGCTGATGATGTAACCGGCCAGCAAGTCGGCCACTCCGGAATTTTCCATGGCTTTGCTGATGGCAAAGGCACAGGCAATGGTAATCAGGATGTCCCAGGAAATGTACTTGGTATACTTTTGTGGAGGGAATATCTTGGTCCATGCCATGATGACCGTAGTGATGGACACGAAAAAAAACATATCCAGTTTGATGCCTTCGGGCAGGTATTTCTCAATGCCCGGCAGTTCACCGATGGTGGCTCCTACAATCATGAACACGAGCAGGAAAAGGGTGAACCAGCGTTTTTTCTTTCCGGTCGGTTCGTATTCTTTCCCGTTGGCCAGCATCAGGAAGACAGAAGATTCTCCCCATGTCTGGATGAAGCTGTCGTCTGTCAGTACCACCAATGTATCGCCTTCGCGAAAACTGACTTTGCTCAGGTTGGTATAAGTACGTCCACTACGGCGGAGTTCTTTCACTTCTGCTCCATAATGACGCTTGAAGTCGAATTCGCTCACCGTCTTGTTGATACCTGGGAAACGCGGACCGATGACGGCTTCTACCAGATGCAGTGAAGAGTCGTTTTCTTCCTCGTTGGTCGTGTCCGGACGGTTGGCGGGCAACAGTTTCTTGGAGAACAGAAACAGGTAGATAATGCCCGCTAAGGCGATGAATACCCCTACCTTCCCCAGTTCGAACATGCTGAAGCCTTTCATCCCGGCATCGAGAATCATGCTGTGTACCACCAGGTTGGTAGACGTACCAATCAGCGTACAGATACCACCGAGAATTGTCACGTACGACAGCGGAATCAGGAAGTAAGTGGCCGGAAGCTTGACATAGTTGGCCCACCGCTTGATGATGGGGGCAAATATGACCACCACCGGTGTATTGTTCAAGAAGGCGGATATGAAAGCGATGCTGGGCAGCATGCGTGCCTGTGCCCGGAAGACGGATGTCGTCTGCTGGGGAAGCAGCTTCTTGATGAGCTGGGTCAGCGCTCCGCTTTGACGTACACCTTCACTGACCAGAAACAACAAGGCCACGGTAATCATCCCTTTGTTGCTGAAGCCTTCCAGCATTTCTTTCGGAGTGAGTATGCCGGTGCAGAGAAAGATGACCACCACCGAGAACAGAATCATTCCCGGGCGCATCTTGTCCATAATCAGCGCGGTCAGCATGGCCACAAGTGAAAGTAGTACGATAATAATCTCGATAGACATAAGTTAGTTGGATTATTCTGCAATGAACCAAGGGTTCAGCAAGTCTGTTTTGTTGTATTGTAGCGGTTCTTTTTTCCCTGCCTGATACACTTCCTTTCCGGATGCACGGATAATGGCATGTCCGGCAGCCGTGTCCCATTCCATGGTGGGAGCAAAACGGGGATATACGTCGGCATTTCCTTCTGCGATGAGGCACAGCTTCAGGGAGCTTCCTTTGGAGATGGTTTCCACTTGTGCATGCTTTTGCTGCATTTCGTGGATATAAGCTTCTGTTTCAGGAGTCAGGTGTGAACGCGAAGCCACGACGATGAATGTGTCGTCTGTACGGTGGGCATTCGGCAGGCGTTGTGCATGCGCAATCAGTGCATCCAATGAAGTGCATGAACCGGTTTCCGTAATCTCATTGATTTTATAGGCTCCCAATGTGGTATCGGCAAAATAAAGTTCTTTTTTGACAGGGATATAAATGACTCCTGCTTCCGGGCAACCGTCTTTTACGTAGGCAATATTGACGGTGAATTCACCGTTTCGTTTGATGAACTCTTTGGTGCCGTCCAACGGGTCGACAATCCAAAGCTCTTTCCATTGCTGCCTTTCTTCGGGTGCGATTTTGGCCCCTTCTTCGCTCAGTAAAGGGTAGGGAGTACCGGCCAATGCTTGTGCTATGACGGCATGTGATTTGCGGTCAGCAATGGTCAGCGGGGAATTATCCGCTTTTTTCTCTATCTCAAAATCCGCATTCGGGTCAGTATATACAGACATGATTTCTGCTCCGGCGGCGAGTGCGGCCTGAATGGCAGTATATAATATATTCTTATTCATAATAGTATAAATCGCTGTAAAATAACAGTTTTTTTAAATGTCGTTTGTGGTTTATTATTCGTTTTTTCTGTTCCTGCCTGTTTTTTATAACTTCTTTTAAGACTCAATCGGTTGGTCCGATAAGTGCTGGTGGTTGTGAGGATGTTTCCAGATGCGCCATAAGTAGAACGCACAATGGGTGAAGGCAAAGACAAAAGAGATGGTCAGCAGAGTCTTGTCCTTATCCCATCCAACGGTCTGCTGGTGCCACAATCCCGTCACTACGCTCAAAATAGACAATATCAATCCTGTAAGGTTTAATACCATGTCACCTTTCCGGTGTTTTTGTCCGGGTTCCAGTTTGCTATGATGGATACCGTAGAAGGCATATACGTCCAGGCCGATGAGCATCCATAACACCAGTCGTATCCACGTATCGGCGGGAAGGAAACTCATCATACACAGGCAGGTTAGGATGCCCATGATGGGTACGAAGGGAACGAATGGGGTTTTGAAGGCCCGGTGTACGTGGGGCATGCTCTTGCGTACAACCAGTATGGCGGCGCAGACCAGTGTGAAGGCCAGCAGTGTACCGATACTGGTCATTTCTCCGGCTACCTGCGCTGGAATGAAGCCGGCCAGCAAGCTGACTACGACCATGAAAAGGGCATTGCTGTGAACCGGTGTACGGAAACGGGGGTTGATTTTGGAAAAGAACGGGGGAAGCAGTCCGTCGCGGCTCATGCTCAGGAAGACACGGCTTTGTCCGAGCAGAGTGACCATGATGACCGAGCAATAACCGAACAGAATAGCCAGGATGATAGCTTTGTTCAGCCACGGATAAACGGGCTGGATGATACCTTGGGCATCGGGGTACCCCATTTTTTCAATGGCTACGGCCACCGGTGCAATCCCGACTTGTCCGCTGAACTCGGTGTAGTGTGCCACTCCCGTCATGACATGGGCGAAGAGAATATATAAAATGGTGCACACCAGCAGAGATACTAAAATGCCGATAGGCATATCCCGTTTCGGATTTTTGGTCTCCTGGGCAGCGGTACTCACTGCGTCAAATCCCAAAAAGGCAAAAAAGACGATGGCAGCCCCTCGGAAAATACCCGAAATGCCGAACTCACCCAACGTGCCGGTATTAGTCGGAATATAAGGTATGTAGTTGTCGCTTTGGATGAAGCGCCAGCCCAATACCACGAATATCAGAATCACCGCAATTTTCAGGAAGACAATCAGTCCGTTAAAGAAGGAACTTCCGGCAGTACCCCGCATCAGAATCAGGCTCATGAGTACCACGATTACCATGGCGGGGATGTTTACGATACCTCCGTCCCACGGACAGGCCGTGAATGCCTGGGGAAGTTCAATTCCTACTCCCTGCAGGAAGACGGTCATATAGCGGCTCCAGCTGATACTGACGGTGGTGGCGGCTACGGTATATTCCAGAACCAAATCCCATCCGATAATCCAGGCGATGAGTTCGCCCATGGTAGCGTATGAATAGGTATAGGCACTTCCCGATACGGGAATCATCGATGCAAATTCCGCATAGCAGAGACCCGCAAAGCAACAGCCAATTGCGGCAATGATGAAAGAAAGCGTGATGGCCGGACCTGTGTAAGAAGCCGCTACGGTTCCGGTGATGGAAAACAAACCGGCTCCAATAATGACTCCCACTCCGAGTGCTACCAGACTGACGGGTCCTAATACCCGTTTGAGGGTGCCGCTTCCCGTTTCCTTGGCTTCAGCCTGTAAAGCCTCTATACTTTTTCGAATAAAAAGCCCCATGGTAATTGTATTTGTAAATTGTGCGGCAAAGATACAAAAAATTATGAAATATTTTATTTCAGGTATTGTGTCACCTTCCCGCTAAGTTGTAGCAGGGATATTTCACACATCTTCGTATCATATTCTGCGGAAAGGATGCGTTCTTCCGCATCGAGGAGGCTTTTCTGGGCTTCACGCATTTCGATTCCGGACAAATCTCCCAGCAGGTAGCGTTCTTTGGCTATCTCGTGGTTCTCTTTGGCGGAAATCAGGTTCTGGCGTTCCAGATTCAGCAAGCGGATGTTGTTGCGGTAGGCTTGCCACAGGTTACTCAGGTCGGCCCGAAGTCCTTGTTCCAGCTCGTCGCGGGCCAGCTGGGCGTTGCGGATGGCCAGACTGGCATTTCGTTTCTCGCGTTTCCGGTTGCCGTCGAAGAGGTTGAATCCTACGGTGATGCCCCCGCTGAATCCCCAGTTGCTGCGCTGGCGGGTGGCATTGACATCGTATTTATTGAGGGTATAACCGTAGCCGGCATTCAACCGTACATACGGATAGTTACGCGACAATACTTTTTTATAATCCAACTGGGCCAGTACGGTATTCTGGTCTGCTTGCAACAAGCTGGAGTTGGCCTGTAGGGTACCCTCCCACAAGGCGTTGAAATCCAGGCTTTCGTTGACATCAATCACCGAGTCTTTCACGCTGAGCGGACGGTCCATATCTTTGGCGGCCATCAGCTCGTTCAGGTTGATACGGGAAGTATGTACCAGTTCCCGTTGTTTGATATACTGCGCCCGGTCGGCATTGAAGTCCACGGTGGCCTGCTGATAATCCAGCCGGGAGAAGTTTCCGATGTGGTAGCGTTCTTCTACGATGCGCAGACGTTCCCGGGACAGCGACACGGCATAGCGGAAATTCTTCAACCGGATTTCTTGTTGGATGTAGTTATAGTATTCTGCCGTGAGGGTGGCGATGAAGTCCTCAATGGCAATCCGGGTGTTGGTGGCTCCCTGTCGTTCGAGCTCTTTCAGCTGCTTGTAAGTGGTACTGATGTTGAACCCGTCGAAAATCGTCCAGTTCAAGTCGATACCCGCGTCCAAGGTCTGGTCGTATACGCCACGGAGTTGGGTGGTTTCTCCCGTTTCACGCGACTGGCTGTTGCTGTTGTCCGCGTTTCCGGTATAGCCGGCTGTCAGGTCCACCGTAGGCAGGTAGCCCGCATTTCCCAGGGTGGCGTTGTTTTTACTTACCTGCTCTTCGTTGCGGGTAATGCGGAGCGAATAGTTGTTGGCCAATCCTTCTTCCAGGCATTGTTGCAAGGTATAAGTGTACTGGGCCTGTGCCGGAAGTCCCAGACCGAGTAAAAAAAGTGCATAGTAAATAGACCGTTTTCTCATTTCTTTTCTTTTTTAGCGCGGTTAGTCGATATATAAGAATAAATGGCCGGTACGATGTACATCGTCAGGAAGGTGGAGACCAGCATACCGCCTACTACAGCCACTCCCATGGCGATGCGCTGGTTGGCCCCTTCGCCCGACGCGAAGGCCAGTGGCAACAATCCGAGGATGGTAGAGGCACTGGTCATCAGAATTGGGCGCAGACGCTGGAGGGCCGCATCGCGGATGGCCAGCATCTTTTCTTCGCCCGCCTCCTGTTTTTGGTTGGCAAATTCCACAATCAGGATACCGTTCTTGGCCACCAGTCCAATCAGCATGATGATACCAATTTGACTGAAGATGTTCATCGTGATGTCGCCGAAGTACATGAAGACCAGGGCACCGGCGATGGCCAGCGGCACGGTGAGCATGATGATGAGCGGGTCTTTGAAACTTTCAAACTGGGCCGAAAGAATCAGGTAAATCAAAATCAGGGCCAGAATGAAGGCGAACATCAGGCTGGAGGAACTTTCGCGGTATTCCTTGGAATCGCCCGACAAGGCGGTGCGGAACGTGTCGTCCAGAACCTTGTCGGCAATCTTGTCCATCTCGTCCAGACCGTCGCCGATGGTTTTGCCTTCGGCCAGTCCCGCAGAAATGGTCGCAGAGATGAAACGGTTGTAATGATACAGTTTGGGGGGTGCCACAGCTTCCACAAATTCCACCAGGTTGTCCAGCTGTATCATCTCTCCCTTGTCGTTCCGGATATAAATCGACTTGATGTTGGCCGGCTGGTTACGTTGCTGGCGGTTGATTTGTCCGAGAATCTCATACTGCTTGCCATTCATGTAGAAATAGCCCATGCGCTGCCCGCTTAACCCGTATTGCAAGGTTTCTCCGATGTCGCGTACACTCACACCCATGGTACCAGCCTTGTCGCGGTTGATGGTGACACGCATTTCCGGACTGCTGAACTTCAGGTCCACGTCGGCCATCTGGAAGGTCGGGTTATCGTATACTTGGGCCAGAAACTCTGGCAATACCTCCTGTAGCTTTTCGATGCTGACCGCCTGAAGCACATATTGTACCGGCATACTCGCTCTTCGTCCGCCGAAAGAAGACTGCTGTTGTACGAAGGAACGGGCCTTGGTATGCGTACGGATAGCCTTAGAGATTTTTTCGGCTATCTCCATCTGGGTGTAATCGCGTTCCTTGATGTCTTTCAGGGTAACCTGGATGTTTCCGCTTCCACTCGATACGCGGGCCGTGACAAAAGCTGCATCTGGAACGATGGAGTCGACCAATGTGTTGATTTCTTCCGTATAGTCACGGATGTATTCATAGCTGGCCCCTTCGGCCGCGCTGGTCCGGATGTTGATTTGCGAGCGGTCTTCCAGTGGGGCCATCTCGGCTGGAATATGGTTCCATAAGTAACCGATGAGGGCCAAAGTAATCAGAACGAATGGTATGGCGATGATACGCTTGTGCAGAAAGGCCTGAAGGCTGCGGGCATACAGGCGGTTCATGCCTTCGAAGAAAGGCTCTGTCTTCCGGTAAAACCAGTTCTGCTTTTCCCGGTGCTTCAACAATTTGGTAGCCAGCATCGGGGTGAAGGTCAGGGCCGAGAAAGCCGAGATAATGACAGAGCCGGCTACTACGAAACTGAATTCGCGGAAGAGGCGTCCGCTGGTTCCTTCCATGAAGACAATCGGGATGAACACGGCGGCCAGGGTAATGGTGGTGGAAATCACGGCAAAGAAAATTTCTTTAGCCCCCTCGATACCAGCCTCGAATGGTTTCATTCCTCTCTCGATGCGGATATAGATGTTTTCGGTCATCACGATGGCATCGTCGACCACCAGTCCCACCGACAGGACGACGGCCAGCATGGTGAGTACGTTGATGGAGAATCCGGCGATATACATCACGAAGAAGGCTCCGATGAGGGAGACCGGAATTACGATACAGGGAATCAAGGTGACACGCCAGTCGCGCAGGAAAAGGAAGATGATGATAATCACCAGCGCGAAAGCCTCGTACACGGTACTTTCCACTTCTGCGATGGAGGCACGGATAAAGCGGGTGTTGTCGAAACCGTATGTGTATTCCACGTCGTCGGGCAAGTCTTTCTTCATCTGCTCCATGCGTTCGTACACGGCGTCGGCAATGTCGATGTGGTTGGCACCCGGTTGCGGAATGACGACGACACCCACCATGGGTACCCCGTTCATCTTCATGTAGCTCTTCAGGTCGGCCGGTCCCAGTTCCGCGTAACCGATGTCACTGAAGCGCACCACCTGTCCGTTTTGTTCTTTCAGGATGATGTTGTTGAATTCCTTCGCCGTATGCATCTGTCCCATGGTGCGCAGGGTCAGTTCCACAGTATTTCCTTCTATGCTTCCAGACGGAAGTTCCAGGTTCTGTTTGTCGATGGCATTTTTCACGTCTACCGGAGTGATGCTGTAGCCGGCCATTTTGACCGGGTCGAGCCACAGACGCATGGAATAGCGTTTCTCTCCCCAGATGGAGACGCTGCTCACGTCGGGAATGGTTTGCAGCTGTTCCTTGACGGTCAGGTCGGCAATCTCACTCAGTTCCAGCAAAGAACGGGTGTGACTTTGTATGGCCACCATCAGGATAGGGCTGGCATCGGCGTCGGCTTTGGATACGGTAGGCGGGTCACAGTCGCGGGGCAGGTAGCGCTGGGCACGCGACACCTTGTCGCGCACGTCGTTGGCAGCGGTTTCCAGGTCGACCGACAGTTCAAATTCCACGGTGATGCGGCATTGTCCCTGTTGGCTGGTACTCGACAGGGAACGGATACCCGGAATCCCGTTGATGTTTTGTTCCAGCGGTTCTGTAATCTGGTTCTCAATTACTTCTGCATTGGCTCCCGGATAGCTGCAGGTCACGGAGATGATGGGGTTGTCCACCGAAGGGTATTCACGTACCCCCAGGGTGGTGTAGCCAATCAGTCCGAAAAGCAGGATGATAATGGTGAGCACAGTGGCCAGTACGGGCCTTCTGATACTAAGTTCGGAGATGTTCATACGGCAGAAAGTTAGTTGATTTGATCAAGAATTACCGGCATGCCGGTGCGCAGTTGAAGGGTACCGGAGGTCAGGATGGTATCTCCGGCCGACAATCCTTTTAGAATCTGTACTTCTGCTTCCGTGCGGATACCGATTTCCACATCTACCGGTTCGGCCACTCCCGAGCGGTACACGAATACCTTGTTCTTTCCCATTTCCGGGACGATGGCTTCCGATGGAATGGCGATGGCGTCTTGAATTTCTTTCTGCTTCAGTTCGATGTCCGCATAGCGTCCGGGCAACAGTTCTCCGTTGCGGTTCGGATAGAGGGCGCGGACGGTCAGTGTATGGGTTTCTTCATTGATGCGTGATTCCGTGGCATAAACCTGTGAGTTGAAGGCTTCCAATCGTCCTTCAATCTTGAAGGTCAGGTTTGTGCCTTTCTTGATTTCGCGGGCATAACGTTCCGGTACGGCAAATTCCACCTTGAGCGGAGTGATTTTCGTCAGTTTGGCGATGACGGTTGTGGGGGAGGCGTAAGCTCCTAGGCTGACCTGCCGCAGTCCGATGATACCGTCGAACGGAGCACGGAGTTCCGTCATGGCAATGTTTGCTTTCACGTTCTCGATGTCTGCATTCAAGGTAGCCAGTTCCGTTTTCACCTGTTCGTAGGCTTCTTTACTCACCGCATCGCGTTGCAGCAAGGCATTCTGACGGAACACACGGTCTTCGGCCAGTGGCATCTGGGCCTCCAGCCGTTTCAGCTGGGCTTGCAACTGGCTGTCGTTCACTTTGGCCAGCAGCTGTCCTTTGGATACGAAAGAGCCCTCTGTGAAATCAATGCTCGTGATTTTTCCGGAGGTTTCAAACGACAAGTCTACTTCCTCATCCGGCATCAGTTTACCACTGACAAACAGCTGGTCGGTGAGCAAATGAGGTTTGAGTATTTTTGCATTTACGTTGAGTGCTTTGGACTTGCCGGTGGGCACTTGCTTCTCGGCTGCTTCCAGTTCTTCATTCTTCCAAGGGGTAAACGTGTGGATACCTAAGGCAATGACTCCTGCCCCTATCACTACGATGATTCCCCATTTGATGCGTTTGTCCATGTGTTTGTTAGATTAAGATTAAAACGATATACTTGGCAAATATATGAATTTATGGGAGGAATTCTATGTGTTTCATACTTTTTATAAAATAGGAAAGGCTTTTATTGGGATGGTGATTGAAACGTTAACTGTAAATAGTGGAATGGCCTTGTGAGTTGTGCTGTATGTTGATAATTAGTGGTCTATGGTGATTCTCTTATTCTATAGCCTTTATGGTTCCTGACCTTATTGATTATATTAGATTCCACTGTCAGAAGAATAACTTTTATCTTGCTATTTCATAGCCTTTTCTGTTTCTAAATTAATCCTTTTAGGTAGTTATTTAAGAGTGCAAGTCTTTTATTCCTTTTTGCTTTTAGTGAGGAAAGACTCCGATGGATTCCAGTTTCCTTTCGATAAGACATCAAATGATTGTTGCTGTAAGTGAAAGAATACGCTCAGATATAGTTGGGGACTGACTATTGGTTGAATAATTACATAGTTTGGCATTTTTGTGGCATAGGGTCCAGTGTAGGTTATCTACATTTGCATTAAAAGACAAATGTTTAAATTAAAACAACTATGAATAAATACCTTTGGAATAACTCAGCCTGATTTTTTATGTTTATCAGGAGTCAATGGTTGGTCTATTGTCTCCTGCAGAGAGAAGAGTAAAGTATAGCTTCTGTACATTTAAATCTAATATCAAAAATAAATGGTCAAAAAAATCTTATTTTTATTCCTAATTTTGTTTGCATCTTCCCTTGGGGCACAAAATGTGGCTATTACAGGAACTGTGACCGATGCAAATGGTGAACCTCTGATAGGTGTGAATGTGGTGATAAAGGGCACTTCGACAGGTGCTATCACAGACTTGGATGGTGCTTTCTCTGTGAATGGAAAGCAAGGAGACATAATGGTGTTTACGTATATTGGTATGGAAACGAAGGAAGTTCCATTTCAGGGAACACCATTGCGGGTGGTATTGAAAGATGATACGAAGGTGCTGGATGAAGTTGTGGTGGTGGGATACGGTTCTCAGAAGAAGGTGAACTTGACTGGTTCGGTGGCAACCGTCAATTTTTCTGATGAAACGCTTTCTCGCCCGGTGACTACGGTGTCTGCAGCCTTATCAGGTATGGCTGCCGGTTTGAATGTGATGACTACCAGCAGCAAACCAAACTCAGAAAGTGCTTCAGTACTGATTCGTGGTAATGGTACGTTGAATGATTCAAGTCCGTTGATTTTGGTTGATGGTATGGAGATGGACTTAAATCAGATCAATCCCAATGATATAGCTTCGATTTCAGTTCTGAAGGATGCTGCTTCTTGTGCAATTTATGGTAACCGTGGTGCCAATGGTGTTATTTTGGTGACTACGAAACAAGGTACCGATGGCAAGATTAACGTATCTTATTCGGGCAAATTTTCACTGAATACACCTGCCAGACTTATCCATCAGGTATCCAATTATGCCGATTATATGGAGCTGATGAATGAAGCTGCGACCAACAGTGGTCAGGCTGCCTTATTCACACAATCAACCATTGACCAATGGCGTGCTGCTGAAAAGGACCCTAACGGTATTTCTGAATCTGGTTATCCAAACTATGTTGCTTATCCTAATACTGATTGGTATGATGAAGTGTACAATCCTAAATGGATGCAAGAGCATACCGTTACTGTAATGGGTGCAGAGAAACGTACAACTTATAATTTGAGTGCTACCTATGTAGACAATCCGGGCTTGGCCGACAACTCGGGCATGAAGAAATACTATATGCGTTCCAATATCGAATCGAAGATTTCCGATTTTCTGAAGGTCGGTTTGCGTGCCTGGGGCTATCATACCGATCAGGAACGTAACAATATTGATGACCTGAACGGTAATATGATGCAGAAGGCTACTCCGGGTACTTATCCCTATTATGATGGCGCTTATGGTTCGCCTGCAGCAACTGAGGAAGACCCTGTTTCAACAAATCCTGTTTATTTTATTAACCGTCAGGGTGGTTTCTACAAGCAGACCAAGTTCTATGTCAATCCCTATGTTAAGATTGACTTTCTGAAACACTTCTCGCTGAGTTATAACTTCTATTATGACCACTTCCGTAATGAGCAATTTTTGCATGATACGGATTACCGTGAACAAAAGAATTTCCGTACTGGAATCGTCACGAGTACTCCTCCTACTTCTGAGACATTGGCCGAGGATATTGTATATTATTATATCGATGGAGACCAAAGTTGGAAGAGTAGCACAGTGTTGAATTACGGGCAGGTGTTCAACAAAAAGCATGATGTGGCAGCTATGATTGGTTATGAGGAATACCGTAAATGGCGCCGTACGACAGATGTGAGCAAAAAAGGTATGGTTGATTCTGGTCTGACAGATTTTGATGCTATGAGTGAGCCTAATTATTTGTCTGGTAATACGACAGAATATTCGTCTCGTTCGCTCTTTGGCCGTTTTACCTATGCTTATGACTCTCGCTATTTGTTTGAAGTCAATATGCGTTATGATGGTTCGTCACGTTTCGCTCCTGAAAGTCGCTGGGGAATTTTCCCGTCGTTCTCGGCAGGTTGGCGTATTTCGGAAGAAAACTTTATGAAAAACCTTGGCTGGTTCGATAATTTGAAATTGCGTGCTTCTTGGGGTAAGTTAGGTAATAATTCGATTGGTAACTATGATTGGCAGGCGCTTTATGGCATTAAGCAGTATGTGTTTGGCAATTCGCTTATTTCAGGTCTTGGCATGACATCCTTCTCCAACTACAATCTGGAATGGGAGGCTACCACTGTTACCAATCTGGGTCTTGATTTTGCTATACTGAACAATCGTTTGACAGGTACCATAGAATGGTATAACAAAGTGACCAACGGTATTTTGTATAACCCGACTTTGTCGCCTACGTTGTCTTATTTTAGTTCTCCAAAAGAAAATATAGCAGAGGTAACCAATCGCGGTGTTGAACTCACATTGGGCTGGCAGGATCATGTTAATGGTTTTGCTTATAACATTTCCGGCAATTTCTCGTTCAACAAGAATGAGGTGACTAAATATAAAGGAGAATTGCAACGTGGTTGGGTTGACGGGGTATGGACCACCAATTTGGGAGATGTGTCAACCGGTGGGGATACTCGTATTGTTGAAGGGCATACGATGAACGAATATTACATGCTCAAGCTGTATCATGGTAATGGCAGTGCATTCAATGTCGATGGGTCTGTGAATCCTAATGGAGGTCCTAAAGACGGTATGATACGTACTGAACAGGATATGAAGTGGTTGCAGGCCATGGTGAATGCCGGTTATGAGTTTTATCCTTCACAGGGTATTGGTAAAGACCGTATCTGGTATGGTGATATCATTTATGCTGACCTCAACGGTGATGGTATTTATGGTAGCGACAACGACCGTGACTTTATTGGTTATTCGGCTACTCCTAAATTCTACTATGGTTTTCAGGCCAGTGCTTCGTGGAAAGGATTCGATCTTTCTATGAACTGGGCTGGTGCTGCAGGATTCAAGATTCAGTGGTATACACAGACACAGAACAGTACGGTGATGACTCGTGGCTATGGTATCGGTAAGGATGTAGGTTACGATCATTATTTCTATGATCCGGAGAACCCTGAGGATCCTCGTACAAACATCACTTCTAAGAATACTCGTTTGACAATGAGCGGTACCAATCAGGTCAGTACGGTAAGCGAATGGCATCTGCATAATGGAAATTATATGAAGTTGAAGAACTTGACCATAGGTTATACCTTCCCTAAGAAGTGGATGGAGAAACTCTATGTACAGAACCTGCGTGTTTATGCTTCTGGCGAAAATTTATTGACCATTACCAAGTTTCAAGGCATGGATCCTGAAATGGCAACAGGAGCTGGTTATGCATCTATGAGACAATATGCATTTGGTATTAATGTAACATTCTAAGAAAAGGAGAAATTGAATAATGAAAAACATAGCAAAGAAATACTATAAACATGTTGCTTTGGCCGTCGGTTTGGGATGGTGTTGCGCCGGTTGTGTCAATATGGATTTGGCACCGCTTAATTCTGCCAGTGAAAGCAATGTATGGTCTAGTGAAACATTGGCGGAACAGACAGTGACAGGAGTTTATAATGTATTGTATGAAGGTGCCAAGGATGGCTGGGTTGGATGGTTTGATGTCTGGTCGTCTATGATGGATCTTGACCGCAACTGGATTGGTGGACTGGACTTTTTGTTTGCTACCAATTCTTCTACGAGTGACCGTGGCAGCGAACGTTGGTGGAAAAATTATTATGGCGGCATCTTGCGTGCCAATGATGTCATTTCTAATCTGCCTTCAGTTCCAGGTATGGACAAAGCAAAAGCTTCAAGACTGGTGTCTGAATGTCGTTTCTTGCGTTCTTGGTGGTATTATCGTTTGAATATCTTATATGGCGGTGTTCCTTATTATACAGAAGCTATCAAGAATACGGATGAAGCTAAACTCGCTCGTTCAACACAAGATCAAATCTGGGATTATCTTATTCAGGACCTTACCAAGTGTATTGAGGACCCCAATTTGCCTGATAAATATAGTTCAAGTGATGCCAATTATGGACATATAACTAAAGGAGCGGCTTACGCTTTGCGTGGTAAGGTGTATATGTGGAAGAAGGAATGGCAGAAAGCGGCAGATGACTTTGAGGCTGTGAAGAATTGTGGCTATAGCCTTTATACAGCCGATGGGGCAAATTCGTATAAACAGCTGTTCAAGGAAGAGAATGAGAGATGCGATGAAATGATATTCTCTTTGCAATGTTCTTCAGCCAATAATGGCGCATGCGCTAACAATAAGAATGGAAACTACGGCACACGTAGCATGCCTGATGATGGTACTGGAACAGGTATTGGTTGGACCAACTATATCATTAATCCTAATTTTGTGGATTCCTATGAAAATGCAGATGGTAGTAAATTCAACTGGGATGATTATATTCCTGGATACAATGAAATGACGGCCGAAGAACGTAGTGTTTATTTCCTGCGCGATGATGCCACTGAAGAAGAAAAGGCTGTTTATGCAGATTGGGGTGCTGATATGTCTAAATATATCACTCCGGGAAATGAGGCGCGTATCAAGGCTGCTTATGACCATCGTGATCCACGTTTGGCTATGTCTGTCATAACTCCTTACAGTACTTATTTGGGAGGACGTGCCGGAGTTCCTACAGAATATACTATGCGTGCTCCTTACCGTAATGTGATGGCTCCTACTTATGATTTGCAAACCGATGTGGCTTCGATGGTTTACTATGTTAATCGTAAGTTTGTGGGTGAAGGTATGGAAATCATGACATTCTACTCCCCGATTGATTTGCCTCTTATTCGTTATGCTGAGGTTTTACTGAACTGGGCCGAGGCTTTGAATGAACTGGGTGACGTATCGGGAGCTGTGGAGAAAGTAAATGAAGTACGTCGTCGTGCCGGTGCACAACCGCTGAATAGCAATGCGCCTACTACCGTTACCGGACAGGAAGATATGCGCCAGCGCATTATGAATGAATGCCACTGGGAACTGGTAGGTGAAGATGTGGTTTTCTTTGATGAAATACGTTGGAGAACTTGGAAAGACTTGAAATTCTCAAAAGATAGCCAAGGCCGTACAAATGGTATGCGCCAGGTATGGGGTACACCCACCTATCAATATACCTGGGGAGGTGACAATTATTGGGTATTGCCTATCCCAGCACGTGAGATAGAGATGAATCCTAACATGGTACAGAATGAAGGATATCAATAAATCGTTAATTAGCAATAGGTAGAGTAGGGGAGACTTGAATATATGATTTGTGGCAAGTCTCCCTTTACTTTTTGTGAAAACAGTTAGGCGGGTTGACTTTATGTAGAGGGTGGTTATCCTTCACTGGAGGCAAATGTTCTTGAAATGGATTGATTTTATAACTTAATTTAGAAGGCATGTATATCAAATTTTTTTTAGCAGGACTTTCTATGCTGGTCATAGCAAGTTGTGAGGCATCAAAGCCTGTTCAACAGCAGAAGCACGAGATATTTTACGCAGATCCTACCATTGTTTTGGACAATGGAAAGTATTATATGACTGGAACCGGGTCGCAGACTCCTTTGGGATTTACAGTCCTGATGTCTGATAATCTGCTGGAATGGACTACTGGCACGGCTGATTATTATCGCTTTATTCTACGCAAAGGTGAGTCGTATGGTGAAACCGGTTTTTGGGCACCACAATGGCTGAAGGAGGGTGATACGTATTATTTTGCCTATACGGCTAACGAACAGACTGCATTGGCTTGTGGCACTTCTGTAACCGGGCCTTTCATGCAAGATGAGATGAAGCCTATTGACGGATCAGAGAAAAACATAGATCCTTTTTTGTTCAAAGATGACGATGGGAAGTATTATTTGTATCATGTGCGTTTCAACCATGGTAATTATATTTGGGTTGCCGAGTTTGATATGCTGACCGGTACGATAAAGAGTGAGACATTAAAGCAATGTCTGGATTGTACGGAACCTTGGGAACATACCGATAATTATGTTTCTGATCCCATCATGGAAGGACCCACTGTGATTAAACTGGATGGGAAATATTATCTGTTTTATTCGGCCAATCATTATATGAACATCGATTATGCAGTGGGCTATGCCACTGCCGATTCTCCATTGGGACCTTGGAAAAAGTACGGAGGAAACCCCATTATACATCGTAGCATTATAGGGGAGAACGGTTCCGGACACGGAGATGTCTTTTTAGGTAAAGATGGGGGCTATTATTATGTATATCATGTACATAAATCGGACTCAGAGGTCTCTCCCCGTGCTACACGTATCATTCCTTTGCATCTGAAAAAGGGTCGTGACGGCTTTTATGACATATCAGTAAAAGGCGATGAAGTCATCAAGCCCTATCAACTCTATTAATGAATTGAGGAGCACATCTTGTCAACCTCTCTTTTTGAAAAGCAGCCACCGTTTTCCTTGATGGGAAGAAAATCGGTGGCTGTATATTCTTGTCTGTTTAAAATGCTGAGCGGTATTTCCCTTCTTCCTTGTCTTCCAGTATATTCAAGTAGGAGGCATACCGCGATTCGCTGATGTAGTGGTTTTCCACGGCTTCACGTACGGCGCAACCCGGTTCATGCCGGTGGGTACAGTTCCCGTATTTGCAGTGCGCGGAAAACTCGAATATTTCCTTGAAGTAGTGTCCCACTTCCTCGTCCTTCATGTCGAAGGTACCGAAGCCCTTGATGCCCGGGGTGTCAATGATGTAGCCGTTGCCCGCTACAGAGAACATTTCAGAGAAAGTGGTAGTGTGCATGCCTTTGTTGTGGGCTGTGGATATTTCGCCGGTCTTGACATTCTGTTCCGGCAGGATGGCATTGATTAAGGTCGATTTTCCTACGCCGGAATGGCCGGAGAACAAGGTTACTTTTCCTTGCAGGGCCTGTTTGATTTCCTCTACTCCGGTGCCTTCCAATGCGGAAATCCGGTAGCAAGGGTATCCGATGTGGGTGTACAAGTGAATCAGTCCCTCCAGATAATGCAATTCCTCTTCTGTATAGCGGTCCACTTTGTTGAATACCAGACAGACCGGCACGCGGTACGCTTCTGCCGAAGCCAGGAAACGGTCGATGAATATGGTGGAAGTTTCCGGATAGTTCACCGTGACCACCAGCATGCACTGGTCCAGATTGGCTGCGATGATGTGTGATTGTTTGGACAGGTTGGAAGAACGGCGGATGATGTAGTTTTTCCGGTCTTCAATTTCGGTAATGAATGCGGTTCCTTCCGCATTGACATTGATTTGTACCCGGTCGCCCACGGCGATAGGGTTTGTGCTGCGTATTCCTTTCAGGCGGAAATTTCCTTTTATCTTGCATTCAATCAGCTTTCCCTCGTCGGTTTTGACCAGATACCAGCTTCCTGTATTTTTTATGACCAGACCTTTTTCCAATAGATGTAAATTTAAAAAAAGAGGAGGGAAGAAATCCTGACGGTTCCCTCTCTCCTCGTATGGGGATGAATAAAATTTATACTGTCATGATTTCTTTGTCCTTGGCAGCCAGCATGTCGTCAATCTGCTTGATGTACTTGTCATGTACTTTCTGCAATTTGGCTTCAGAGTTTTTCTGCTCGTCTTCCGGCATACCGTCTTTTACGGCCTTTTTCAGGGCGTCGATGGCATCGCGGCGTGCGTTACGGATGCTTACTTTGGCAGTTTCTCCTTCACCTTTGCACTGTTTGCTCAGCTGTTTACGGCGTTCCTCTGTCAATGGTGGAATGCCCAGGCGGATGATTTCACCGTTGTTCTCCGGCATGATACCCAATTCAGAGTCGATAATTGCCTTTTCAATGATGCGGAACATGCTCTTGTCCCACGGCTTGATGGCAATGCTGCGTGCGTCGGGAGTAGTCACCGCGGCTACGTTGTTGATGGGCACCATGCTTCCGTAAGAGTCTACGCGGATGCCGTCCAGCAGACGTACGTCGGCTTTTCCGGCACGGATGTGAGCCAGCGCTTCGTCCAGATACATGATTGCCATATCCATTTTCTCTTCAGCTTCGCTGATAATTGTTTTAGAATCTGCCATATATTTCTTACATTTATAGGTTTTATATTCTCTGATAAGTATTTATGTGAACAAAAATAAGCTATTTTTTATTCTCTTGCAATACTTCGGAACATAAGTTTGTGTCTGTCTGGCCCGAAACTTGCCGGAAACTTCTTATCTTTGTTTGTCAACTTAAAAGCAGCACGGTTTATGATTACACTTTATTTGGCCCGTCACGGACAGACGGTGGAAAACTTGAGTCGGATTTTTCAGGGGCATTTGCCCGGTACCTTGACGGAAGAGGGCAAGCAGCAGGCTGTAGAACTGGGGAAGGCCTTGCGTGAGATTCCGTTGGATGCCGTGGTGAGCAGTGATTTGCAGCGGGTGGTGGATACGGTACGGCTGGCCGTGGGCGACCGGCATCTGCCGTGGCAGCAGACGGCTTTGTTGCGGGAAATCGACTGGGGACCATGGACCGGATTGACAGTGGGCAGTGTGGACTTGAGTCATCCGCCTGCCGGGGTAGAGACCCCTCAGATGCTGTACGACCGTGCAGGAGCTTTTCTGGAGTATCTGTGGCATCATTATGACGGCCTGCGGGTGCTGGTCGTGGCGCACGGGCAAATCAACCGCTGTCTGGAGGCCCGGATGAAAGGGGTGGCATTGGATGACCTTCGCACGATTCCCTTGATGAAAAATGCGGAATTCCACCGTTATGAACTGGCGGGTGAGTAAATGAAAACGGCAAGGAGCAGTCGCAGACCGCAGCTTGCCGTCATTTTATAGAGAAGGGTTGGGATATCAGTTGTGTACCAGCGTACCGATGTTTTCGCCCGACATCACCTTCTTCAGGTTACCTACGGTATCCATGTCGAATACAATAATCGGCAGGTTGTTTTCCTTGCACATGCAGGTAGCGGTCAGGTCCATTACTTTCAGGCCGCGTGCCAGTACTTCATCGTACGTAATGTCGTCGA
This sequence comes from Bacteroides mediterraneensis, assembly GCF_900128455.1. Taxonomy (GTDB): domain Bacteria; phylum Bacteroidota; class Bacteroidia; order Bacteroidales; family Bacteroidaceae; genus Phocaeicola; species Phocaeicola mediterraneensis. The sequence continues at coordinate 706,917 of NZ_LT635783.1, forward strand.
ATTTTGTGGCTGTCGGGTCTTTTTCCGGGTCGGCTGTATAGATACCGTCTACGCGGGTACCTTTCAGCATGACGTCGGCTTCGATTTCAATGCCTCTCAGTGACGAACCGGTGTCGGTGGTAAAGAACGGATTTCCGGTACCGGCCGACATAATGACTACTTCCCCGTTTTCCATGGCCTCAATGGCTTTCCATTTGGTATAGAATTCACCAATCGGTTCCATACGGATAGCCGTCAGTACGCGTGCCTTTACGCCGGCAGCCACCAAAGCTGAGCTTAGTCCCAAGCTGTTGATAACCGTAGCCAGCATACCCATCTGGTCACCTTTTACGCGGTCAAAGCCTTTTCCGGCTCCCGACAATCCGCGGAAAATGTTACCGCCACCGATGACGATGCCAATCTGTACGCCCATGTCATGGATTTCCTTGATTTGCTGTGCATATTCGCCCAGCCGTTTTTCGTCAATACCGTATTTTTTTTCTCCCATCAGGCTTTCGCCGCTGAGCTTTAATAGAATGCGTTTGAATTTTGCCATAATCGTAGTTGTTTTATTAGTTTGTAGCAAAGTTAGTAATAATTTCGGATATCTTCCGCTTTGTGGGGAAAACTATGACAGGGTATGTAAATCTGTGATTCTCTTCCGGTAAAGGATGATTCCTTGTACGATACCCCGCAGACTCAGGTAGACAATGAAAGCCATCCAGAGGGCATGGTTTCCCAATGTGTCGTGCAGACCGTAGTAAAGGAGGAAGAAACTGGCCGAGGCAATCCACATGGCACGCAGCATGAGGCGGGTGGCCGTGGCCCCGATGCAGATACCGTCGAGCAGAAAAGCCGAGAATCCAGCCAGTGGAATGGCCAGTACCCAGTAAATGTATTCTCCGGACGCGGCAATGACAGTCGCGTCGTCGGTCAACAGGCTGAGAAAACCTTTTCCTCCCAGTCCGTAGAGCAAGGTAAACAGCAGGGAGAGTGAGATGCCCCATTTGAAAAGATGTTTTACGGTTAGTGTCAGTGCCTTGTGGTTCCGGGCTCCGATGTATTTCCCGCTCAGCGCTTCTCCGGCGTAGGCAAATCCATCCATGAAATACGAAAAGAGGGTGAACAGTTGCATGAGCAAGGCATTGACGGCCAGTACCACATCGCCGTATGCGGCTCCCGTGGAGGTGAAAAAGACGGTTACGGCAATCAGGCAGAGCGTACGGAAGAAGATGTCCCGGTTCACTTGGAAAAAACGTTTCATTTCACTCCGGTTGAACAAAGCTTTCTGGTGCAGGTACTTCCGCAGCGGACGATAGTAGGCCAGCCAGAGCAGGCAGGCCATTCCCAGTCCCGCATATTGTGCCACGAGGGTACCGAGGGCCACTCCTTCCACTTTCATGCCGAGGGAGAAGACGAAAAACAGGCTGGCGGCAATGTTGACGATGTTTTGGGTGAGGGCGATGAACATCGGGAAACGGGAGTTCTGCATGCCGATGTACCAGCCGGTAAAGCCGTAGAGTCCCAGCGTGGCCGGAGCTCCCCAGATGCAGATATGGAAATACAGCGTAGCCAGCTTTTGCACCTCTTCACTGGTGTCCATGAAGGTGAAAGCCAGACTGCGAATCGGAAATTGGAGTATCAGCAGGGCAAGGGCCAGCAGCAGACTGATGCTCAGCGAGCGGAGCAGGATTCGGGTAGCCTCTTGCAAGTCGTGTCGGCCATAGGCCTGGGCGGTGAGTCCTCCCGTTCCCATGCGGAGGAAGCCGAAGAGCCAGTAAATCATATTGAACAGCATGCCTCCCACGGCGATGGCTCCGATGTAGGAAGCCGCTCCCAGATGGCCTACAATGCTGACGTCAATCAATCCCAGCAGGGGAACGGTGATGTTGGAAACGATGGAGGGCAGGGCAATGTGCAGAATCTGTCGGTCGGTCGTCTTCATAAGATGTATTCCACTTCCTTGAATAAATAGCCTCTTTGTTGTCCTTGCGCGTCTTCCAGTATCAGGCGTCCGCTGGGCTCGATGTCCACGATGCATGCCTGGAACTGTCCGTTCTTGTCCTGATACGGATGCATTCCCTCCTTGCGGTAGAGGGCTTCCTTGTAACGTGTTTCCAGCAGGTCGGTCTGTCCTTCCTTCAGCCGCTGGTAATAGTAGGTAACCTTGTCCATGATTTGTGCCAGTATTTCACGGATGTCATACTGGTTGCCCGTAATCTGGCACAAGGAGATGGGGTTGGGGGCATCGCTGTAGAAGCGTTCCTGGTTCAGATTGACCCCGGTTCCCGAGATGGAACGGCTGATATGGATGCCGGTCAGGTCGTTTTCAATCAGCGTGCCGCAAATCTTTTTGTCTTTCCAATAGATATCGTTGGGCCATTTGATGGAGATGCCTTCCGTATAGCTGGACAGCACGTCATACAGGGCCAGGGCAGTGACCTGTGACAGATAGAACTGGCGGTGTGCCTCCAGAAAGTCTGGATACAGCACAAAGCTGAAGAGCAGGTTTTTGCCTGCTTCCGATTCCCAGCTGTTGCCACGCTGTCCGCGTCCGGCCGACTGGAAAGATGAATATACGCTGGTCAGTTCCGGACATGGTTGCACATTGCAAAGGTCCGCCAAGTAGGAATTGGTAGAAGTGGTTTCTGCCAGTACGATAGGTTCAGGATATTTCATGGGTCTTTATGCATTAATTAGTTCCACACAGGAGGGAAGAAAGCCTCTTCGATGTGTTCAATCTGGAAAGGAGGCTGCATTCCCACCACGGTAATGAGGTCGAAGCGGACGGGAAGGTCGAGGGCGAATTTCCGGACATACGCATCGGCAGAAGCCACGATACTCCGTATTTTCCGGTTGTCCACCGCTTCTTCCGGATGGCCGAAACGGTTGTCCCTTCTGGTTTTCACTTCCACAATGACCAAGGTGCCGTCTTTTTGGGCCACGATGTCCAAATCCCGGTGTCCGGAATGCCAGTCCCGGTGCCTGATTTCATATCCTTTTTCAGTCAGATAAGCCACTGCGGCAGCCTCTCCTTCTTTTCCTAGCTCATTATGTAGTGCCATTTTCCGCTTTTTTGCAAAAATACGCATTTTTATGCTTCAATTTTAACGGAATACGCTAATTTTGCAGGACAAATGGTAAATAGCGGGAAAAAAAGAAAGAAAGTACCAGTCAGCAATCCTCCCCGTCGCCAGCGGATGGTTTGCCTGATGAGCGAAGAAGAGGTGCGGATTGTGGACCGTTATCTGGAGAAATACCAGATAACCAACAAGGCACGCTGGCTTCGCGAGACGGTCTTGTCTTTTATCCATCAGAATATGGAAGATGATTATCCCACGCTTTTCAAGGAACATGACATGCGCAGATAAACCGATGGCAGACGATTCTTTTTACATGAAACAAGCACTGGCTGAGGCTGCACGGGCCGCAGACAGAGGAGAGGTACCCGTAGGGGCCGTGGTGGTCTGCCGGGACCGCATCATTGCGCGTGCGCATAACCTGACCGAAACCTTGCACGATGTGACGGCCCATGCGGAAATGCAGGCGGTGACGGCGGCGGCCAATGCATTGGGGGCGAAATACCTGAATGATTGTACGTTGTATGTCACGGTGGAGCCTTGTGTGATGTGTGCGGGAGCGATTGCCTGGGCACAGGTAGGTCGTCTCGTTTTCGGGGCGGAAGACGAGAAAAGAGGTTACCAGCGGTATGCGCCGCAAGCCTTGCACCCTAAGACGGTGGTCGTGAAAGGAGTGTTGTCCGACGAGTGTGCCGGACTGATGAAGGACTTCTTCCGGAAAAGAAGATGAAATGTTTTATTTGATTTCTTCAAAATCCACGTATTCCCCTTCTTCTTTGTCGAAAATCTTTTTCCGTTGGCGTACGGAGGGATTTCCTTCGTTGGAATAAGCATCGAAGGACTCTTCCTGTGGCTGACTTGAACCGGAGGAATAGGTGGTCCGTTGGGAAGAACTGTTGCGTTGCATGCGTCGTTTGAATCCGAATATCATGCCGATGACTCTGTACAGGATGAACAGTCCGATGAGCAGGACGACCAATATGATGAAAAATATAAAGCCTAGAATATGGAACATTTTCTTTCGTTTTTAATTTAGAAGGAACAAAAAACGTGCCACAATTTCTCCCGTTTATTTTTTACGTGTCAGCAAGGATAAAAGGATGTACCATACGATGACGGCCGCGAAGCCGCTCAACTGGAAGATAATCAGCAGTGGAATGCTGACAATCAGGAAGATATAACTTATCTTGTTGTGTCCCCATGACAAATCTTTAAACTTCAGGGAGAACATGGGCAGTTCGGCTACCAGCAACAATGACATGACAATTACCAGAATGAAGAGGTACAGGGCATTGAAGCTGTCGGAAATCAGAAAATCGTGTGCCCCTACGGTCAGTGAGCCCCAAAACAAGGCGTTGGCAGGGGTTGGCATGCCGATGAACGAGCTGGTCTGACGTTCGTCCAGGTTGAATTTGGCCAGTCGGAGGGCAGAAAATACGGCAATCAGGAAGGCCGTGTAGGGCATGAGTCCCGACAGCGGAAGGAGAAAATCCGGATAATGCACCTCCTTGAACAGGGAGAAAGCAATGGCGGCCGGAGCCAGTCCGAAGGTAATGTCATCGGCCAGCGAGTCCAGCTCTTTCCCGATGGGAGAGGACACATGCAACAGGCGGGCTGTCATCCCGTCGAAGAAGTCGAACACCGCTCCCAGTACGATGAAAAGCAGTGCCCATTCGTATTTGCTATGAAAAGCCATGTAACAGGCTATGCATCCACAAAACAGATTACAACTGGTAATCGTGTTGGGTATATTCCGGATAATCGCGTGAGCCATGATGTAATAATAAATAAGGTATATACTGTTTTTTGGATTAGGGCAGGCGGGCAATCACTGTTTCGTTGCCGGTCGTTTTCTGTCCCATGGTCACACAGACTTCTGTACCCAGCGGCAGATACACATCCACCCGCGACCCGAACTTGATGAATCCCATGTGCTCGTCAATGTAGCAATCCTCTCCCGGCACGGCGTATGTTACAATGCGTCGCGCCACCGCACCCGCAATCTGACGGGCCATGACGGTATGACCTTCCGGGGTATCGATAACAACCATCGAACGTTCGTTTTCCGTACTGGCTTTCGGAAGCCAGGCTTTCATGAAGCGTCCGTTATGATGGTCTACATGCTTCACCACTCCATCTACCGGATACCAGTTGGCATGTACGTTGGTGATGTCCATAAAGATGGAAATCATCAGGCGGCGGTCATGGAAGTATTCGTATTCATCCACTTCCTCAATGACTACTACACGTCCGTCGGCCGGTGCCACTACCATTTTTTCCGTGTCCCCCTTGAACAAGCGTATCGGGCAGCGGAAGAAATTAACCATCAGTCCGTAGACGATGAGGCTTGCGACAGCTACTAAATAAAATGGTATCTTACATTCAATTCCCCAATACAAAGCTGCATTAATAAGGAGTAACAAGATTGCACCGGTAATCAGAATGTGAGTCCCTTCGTGATGGAGTCGGATTTTTTTGAGTTTCTTTATTTTGTTCATTCGGGTCATAACAAAGTTGCACGTTTTATCGTGCGAAGATAGGGCTATTTTAAGAACTCTGCAAATTATAGAAACAGAAAAACAGTTTAGCGCAAAGATTTCCTCTTTTATAAAGAGGAAAAAAGGTGATTTTGTAGCTTTTTGCTACTTTTCCTGCGGTGTAGGGAGAAAGTTCTTGAAAGAAGACGACATTTTTGACAAAGCTCCAATATCCTTTTTTATGTTTCCCAATCGGGAACCGTACGGTTTCGGGGTGGAAAACGTATGGTTCGCTGCCGGGAAACATACGGCTCCCGATTGGAAAACAGACACAGCTATTCGGTGGAATGTCCTTATCTCCAAGGCGTTTGGTGGTCAATGGAGACGGGTAAGAAGATGTATAAAATGGATTTGCCTTTTCAGGATGAAAAAAGACCGTCTTTCGGGAGATGCCGGAAGACGGTCTGCATGTTCTTTTCAGTCAAGTGTACGGTCAATCTTTGTCAATCTTCACGATTCCGCCTGTGGTAGGGTTGAAAATCACGCGGGTGTTGACTTTCTTGTCGAACAGGCCGTCTACCAATACTTCCGTGTAGCCGAACTGGGTAAACGCCATATCATCGTCGAAAAGTTTTTTGCCCTGGTAGGTGACGGTTACATTTCCCTTACCGGGAATATTATAGATGATGCCTTTGTTTCTCTTCTTTTTTTTCTGGTCTTCTTCCGTTGCCGGCAAGGTCGACGTGTTGCGGATGGAGACATAAATCGGGTCGCCCGCCAGATTGTTTACTGGAAGTACCCCTAACTGGGTAGAGAAGCGTGCTGCGATTTGTTCTTGCATGTTTTTCTCGGGCTCTACCAGTATGGTAAAGACTTTGTCCGTGCGGTCGGTGACCCCGGTAAAGGCTTGTGCCAATGCTTTTTCCTGCTTGTCAAGCTGTTCGATGACCAGTTGCAGGGAAGCTCCGTCTTTAGGCATGGTGTCGGCCTGTCCGCGCAAGATGAGGTTTTTGCTGTCGCGGATGTTGTAGATTTCACGGGCAGTCAGCTCGGCCATCTTGGGTGTTGAACCGGCCATGAGAATGTCTTCCGTCATGTATTTGCTGGCGTTTTCATGGGGTTGTGGAGTTTCCAGCTTGTAATCGGGAAGCTGTTCTTTCTCGGTGGAGGTGGTATTGATAGCCTTTACGATGCCTTTGTCTGTCAGTTCTACGTTGGAAGCTACATTTTTATCTTTTAATTTTATGATGTAGGCATTGGTAGAATCGGGTACACCTTCCAGCCGTACACGGATATCTTTGATTTCCCAGTGGGTCTCAGGTTTGGTGCCGATGTTGTTCAGCCGCAGGTATCGGCTTGCATAGAGGCAGAAGTCGCCCGGCTGGTAGTCTACTTTGGTGGCAATGATGTCAATGGCTACTTTAGTCTTGGGCAGGAAGTAGACGATACCTTCACCTTCCTGTGGCACATAGCTTTCTTGGGAGTAGGCGCTCAGAGAGGCCAGCAGTCCCAACGCGATGATTCCTCTTTTCATATTTTGTCTGTCATTTAATTTCCATTAGTTGTTTCCATGCTTCGGGCAGGGCATCCACAATGTCGCCGGAAGTCATGCCGATGACACCTTTCCGCTGGCAGGCAATGTCGCCGGCCAGGCCGTGTACGTAGACTCCCAGACGGCAGGCTTCTTCTTGTGTATATCCCTGTGAGAGAAGGGAAAGGAGGATACCCGTCAGTACGTCTCCGCTGCCGGCCGTTGCCATGCCCGGATTGCCTGTCGGGTTGAAATAGGTTTCTCCGTCGGGGGTGATGACGGCTGTCCATGCGCCTTTCAGCACGATGAAGCATTGCAGGTAGGCAGCCAGTTCCTTGGCCTTGGACAACCGTTCGAAACTGTTGCTGCAACGGCCGATGATACGCTCCAGTTCCTTCACGTGAGGGGTGAGGATGCTGTGGCGGGGAATGCGGGTCAGGTAGTTGCGATAGTTGCTGAAGATGTTCAGGGCATCAGCGTCGAGTACCAGCGGAATGTAGCAGTTGCTGATTTGGTCGAAGAGCGCCTGTACGGTCACTTCTTCCTGTCCCAGTCCCGGGCCGATGGCTACGGCCTGGAAATTGTCGAGGTCGGCCGCTTCGGCAAAGCAGCGGTCATGCACATCGTCCTGTACCATGGCTTCGGGCACATTGCTCTGGAGCAGGAGGTGATTGCAGACAGGGGTGTGTACGGTGAGTAGTCCGATACCGGAACGCAGACAGGCCCGCGAGGCCAGCAGGGCAGCCCCTCCCATGCCGTAGGAACCGGCTATCAGCAGGCCGTGGCCGAACATGCCTTTATGGGCAAATTTCTTCCGTGGCTTGATGAGTGCACGCATCTCGCTTGCTTCGGTGATGAGGTAAGGCGTTTTGGCTTTTTCAATGAATTCCCGGCTGATGCCGATGTCGAGCAATTGCCATTCGCCTACCACGTCGGCATTCTCCGCAAAGAGGAAGGAGAGTTTCGGCAGCTGGATGCTTAGGGTCAGGTCGGCCTTGATGATGTTCTGGCGGATGTTGTGGGTGTTGTCTTCTCCCATCAGACCAGAAGGGATATCAATGGATACTACTTGGGAAGGGGAGGCGTTGATGTATTGCACGACGGCTGCAAATCCACCACTCAGCGGCTTGTTGAGGCCGGAGCCGAACAGTCCGTCCACGATGACGTCGTGGCTGCCCAGCTGGGGAGGGTCGAACTGGCTGCTGACTTCCGTATAATTGGCAAACCCGCTTTCTTTCAGACGCTGTACGTTGGTGAGACATTCTTCGGAAAGGGTTCCTTTCACGTTAAACAGGTAGACTTCTACCGGGTAGTGTTTCAGGAAGAGGATACGGGCCACAGCCAGGGCATCGCCTCCGTTGTTGCCCGGACCGGCAAAGACGATGATGCGGTGCGATTTGTCCCAGCGGTCACTGATGGCTTGTGCCAGCAGGCCGGCCGCCTTTTCCATGAGGTTGATTGACAATATAGATTCATGGGCGATGGTATATGCATCGGCCTCTTTTTGTTGTGTACAACTTAAAATTTTCATTGTATATATAAAATAGCTATTTTGTCGGTAAAAGTACGAAAAAAGCCCCGAATGGTGTATATGTTCTATTGAAAATATCTTTAAATACTCAGGGGGATGTGTGGCGGTTTTAGGGAAAATCCGTAAATTTGCGCAATTTCTAAAAAACTACATCATAACATGGAGACGATTCAGATAAAAGACAAACGTTTCAAGACGTTTATCCCGGAGGCGGAAATTTTGAAGGAAGTGGCACGTGTAGCCGATGAAATCAATCGTGATTTGGAAGGGGAGAAACCACTGTTCCTGAGTGTGTTGAACGGCTCGTTCATGTTTACGGCCGACTTGATGAAGCATCTGACGATTCCGTGTGAGGTTTCTTTTGTGAAACTGGCTTCGTACGAGGGAACGGCTTCTACGGGCAAGGTGAAGGAACTGGTAGGACTGAACGAAGACATTACGGGACGTACGGTTGTTATCGTGGAGGATATTGTGGATACGGGACTGACCATGCAGCGTTTGTTGGAGACCCTGAAGGCACGCCATCCGAAAGAAATCCGCATTGCCACTCTGCTGGTAAAACCGGACAAACTGAAAGTGGACTTGGACATTCATTATGTGGCCATGCGTATTCCGAATGATTTTATTGTGGGATACGGGCTGGACTATGATGGTCTGGGCCGGAACTATCGCGACATTTATACGGTAATGGAATAATTTTTTATAAATCATATCTAAAACAACATGTTGAATATTGTAATTTTTGGTGCTCCGGGTTCAGGTAAGGGAACTCAGAGTGCTCGTATTGTGGAAAAGTATGGCTTGAACCATATTTCTACGGGAGATGTATTGCGTGCGGAAATCAAGAACGGTACAGAGCTGGGTAAGACAGCCAAAGGTTATATCGACAATGGTCAGCTGATTCCTGACGCATTGATGATTGATATCCTGGCGAGTGTGTTCGACAGCTTCAAAGATAGCAAAGGTGTAATCTTCGACGGATTTCCTCGTACCATCGCTCAGGCAGAAGCCTTGAAGAAGATGTTGCAGGAACGTGGCCAGGAAGTGTCTATCATGCTCGACCTGGAAGTGCCGGAAGAAGAACTGATGACTCGTCTGATCAAACGTGGACAGGAATCAGGCCGTGCCGACGACAACGAAGAAACAATCAAAAAACGTCTGGTGGTATATCATTCTCAGACAGCTCCGTTGATTGACTGGTACAAGAACGACGGTAAATATTGCCACATCCAGGGTCTGGGTACCATGGAAGGCATCTTCGCTGACATCTGTGCAGCTATCGATAAACTTTAAATAATGGAAAAACTGGCGGGCTGGGGACAGTCTGCCAGTTCTTAAACTTTAAATTATGGCTGAATCGAATTTTGTTGATTATGTAAAAATCTATTGCCGCTCCGGAAAAGGAGGCCGCGGTTCGGTGCACATGCGCCGTGAGAAGTATATGCCCAACGGAGGTCCAGACGGTGGCGACGGTGGTAGAGGAGGTCATGTGATTTTGCGGGGAAACCGCAACTATTGGACGTTGCTGCACCTGAAATACGACCGTCATGTGTTTGCGGAACACGGCGGAAACGGTTCGAAGAACAAGAGCTTCGGAAAAGACGGGGCAGACAAGGTCATCGAGGTTCCATGCGGGACTGTAGTATATAACGCCGAAACCGGCGAATATGTGTGCGACGTAACGGAGCACGGACAAGAGGTCATCTTGCTGAAAGGCGGACGTGGCGGATTGGGAAACTGGCATTTTCGTACAGCTACCCGTCAGGCACCTCGTTTTGCCCAACCGGGGGAACCCATGCAGGAGATGACGGTGATTTTGGAATTGAAATTATTGGCTGATGTGGGTCTGGTGGGTTTCCCGAATGCGGGAAAATCAACCTTGCTGGCGGCTGTGTCTGCGGCACGTCCGAAGATTGCCAACTATCCTTTTACCACGCTGGAACCGAATCTGGGTATCGTGTCCTATCGCGAAGGCAAATCGTTCGTGATGGCGGATATCCCGGGTATCATTGAAGGTGCGAGTGAAGGTAAAGGACTGGGACTGCGCTTCTTGCGTCATATCGAGCGTAACTCCCTGCTGTTGTTCATGGTGCCGGGCGATACGGATGACATCCGGAAGGAGTATGAGATTCTGCTCCATGAACTGGCTACGTTCAATCCGGAGATGCTGGACAAGCAGCGGGTGCTGGCCATCACGAAATGTGATATGCTGGATGAGGAGCTTATGCAGATGCTGGAGCCTACATTGCCTGAAGATATACCGCATGTCTTTATCTCTTCGGTATCCGGAATGGGTATCCAGCAGCTGAAGGACCTGTTGTGGATGGAATTGAATAAAGACAGCAACCAGTTGGAGGCCGTACGTCGGGAAGCCATCGTACATCGTCCGAAGGACCTGAAGAAACTCCAGAAAGAACTGGAGGATATGGGTGAGGACGAGGACTTCGAGTATGAATACGAGGAGGATACGGACGAGGATGACTTCGACTACGAGTACGAGGAGGAAGACTGGGACGACGAAACACAGAAATAATGGATCATCTGACTAAGGATAAAAGGATGTGGGTGTACGACCGGAGGAGCTCGCGCACCGACATCTTTTGTTTTTCTACCACCCGTCATGGAGGCTATAGCGAGGGAAACTATGCCTCGTTCAACTGTAACCATTATTGTGGAGATAATCCTGAAAAGGTGGAACAGAACCGGGAGTTATTGTGCTCATTGATGCCTGTCCGTCCGAAAATGCTGGTGGTACCTCATCAGACACACGGCACGACGGTGAGGGTGATTGATGATGAGTTTATCGGATTTCCTCCGGAGAAAAGAAGAGAATTGCTGGAGGGAGTGGATGCCTTGGTCAGTGACAAGGCGGGAGTGTGCCTTTGTATCTCTACCGCCGATTGTATTCCGGTGCTTTGTTATGATAGGAAGCACAAGGTGATGGCGGCTGTTCATGCCGGATGGCGGGGGACGGTAGCCCGGATTGTGGAAAAGACCCTCGACCGGATGCGCGAGCTGTACGGCACGGAAGGAGAAGATGTGTGGGCCTGTATCGGACCGGGAATTTCTCTTGAGGCGTTTGAGGTAGGCGAGGAGGTGTATGAAGCTTTTGAAACCGCAGGATTTGATATGGCGAGGATAGCCCGACGGTATGCAAAGTGGCACATCGACCTGTGGGAGGCAAATCGTCTGCAATTATTGTCGAAAGGTGTGAAAGCGTCTCATATTGAAGTGGCAGGTGTTTGTACCTATGAGCATTATACGGATTTCTTTTCGGCACGTCGTCTGGGCATTCATTCCGGACGTATTTTGTCGGGAATTATGCGAATGGAAAAATAGAAAGGAAGGTTTGCAGAATGGATTTGAAAATTGAAGTATCAGAAGAGTTACGGCAGGCTTGGCCGCAGTTTCGCGGGGCTGCCGTGTTTGCTACTGTGAAAAATTCACCTTACAGTGAAGCGTTATGGAAAAGAATCGGGGAGTTTACCGAGCTCTATCGTCAGAAATATACCATTGATTCCATCAAGGAGATGCCGGCTATTCAGGCTACCCGCCAAGCATACAAGAAATGCGGAAAGGATCCCAGCCGTTACCGTCCTTCTTCGGAAGCCTTGTGCCGCAGGCTGCTGAGAGGCCTTTCGCTGTATCAGATTGATACGCTGGTGGATTTGATTAATCTGGCTTCCATTTACAGCGGACATTCCATCGGTGGTTTCGACCGTGACAAGATTCAGGGCGACAAACTGGTGCTGGGCATCGGAAAGGCGGGTGAACCTTACGAGGGCATCGGACGTGGAGAACTGAACATTGAGGGCATGCCGGTGTATCGGGATGCCGTGGGAGGTGTAGGTACGCCGACCAGTGACAATGAGCGGACGAAGATTTCGGAGCATACCACGCATCTGTTGGCAATCATGAATGCGTACAGTGGCAGTGAGGGACTGGAGGAAGCGGTGAACTACATGGTGAACCTGCTGAAAGAATTTGCGGAGGCACAGGATGTGGAACTTTGTTATTTCAAGTAAGATGAAGCGGTTGATATGGTTGATGATTGCTTGGTGCTTCTGGGCGGGAAGTATTCGGGCCAGTGAACCGGTACCCAGTGGATTCACACACATGGAGCGAAATCATGTCAGGGTACAGACTCCGGGTTTGTTTGCCAAAGGAAACCGTTTTGAAATCCATCTGGAATGTCTGGCCGATTCGCAATTCTGCTTTCCGCTCCGTAATGGGAAAGTGATTTCGGGTTACGGTAGCCGGGGCGGACATTCGGGAGCAGATATCAAGACGAAAGCCAATGATTCCATCGTGTGCGTATTCGATGGGGTGGTACGGATGGCGAAGCATTACGGAGGATATGGAAAAGTCATTGTGGTGCGTCATGCCAACGGACTGGAGACTGTGTACAGCCATAATTCCAAGAACTTGGTGGCGTCGGGAGATACCGTAAAGGCAGGGCAGGTCATTGCATTGACCGGGAGGTCGGGACGTGCCACTACCGAACATCTGCATTTTGAACTGCGGGTGAACGGACAGCATTTCAGTCCCGGACTCTTGTTCAATATGCAGACGCGTCAGCCTCTGAAACGTACTCTGATTTGTACAAAGTCGGGTAGACATGTAAAATTGCAACCTAAAAAATAAGCAGATTATGGATATTGAAAAGATATTGACCGAAGGGATTGTCTTTAAAGGAGGAAAATCTTCGGACGGAAAGAAAAAGGAAGAGAAAGTAAAGACGAAGGCCAAGAAGAAAACGTATATTACCGGACTTCATGGCTCGGGTTCTGCCAAGATGAAGGCTGAATATCGTCGCCGGAGAGCCAACCGTCACAAACAGGGTTGAACGGTTTGGATATGAGAATTAAAGCGAGATGAGTGTATCAAATAAATTGTAGAATTAAAAAAGAAGATTATGAGAAAGTTATTTTTGCTCGTAGTGATTGTCATGGCTGCCATTTCGGCCAGTGCACAGGAAGGTGTGTATCTGGGAGGTGGTATCAGCTTGTGGAGAAACAATGATGTGGATAAAACATCGTTCTCCATCACGCCGGATGTAGGTTATAACCTGAGTAAGCAATGGGCTGTAGGTGTAGAACTGGCCTATGCGCATAAAGGGTATGACGGAGAGCTTGAGGTTAGTTCCAATGCGTTTGCATTGGCTCCGTATGCACGTTATTCATTCTATGAAAACAAAATCGTGCGCCTGTTTCTGGATATGGGATTCGGTTTCTCTACTTACAAGGCAAAACATGCCGATTCTGTCAACGGTTTTGAGATTGGCGTAAAGCCGGGTCTGGCCTTGAAGTTGAACGACCATTTCAGCTTCATTACGAAAGTCGGTTTTGCCGGTTACCGTGATGATTATTATCGTGATTTGGAGGGTAATGGATTTGGTGTCGGCCTGGATATGGAAAACATTTCCATTGGCATCGATTACGAATTCTAAGAAATAACATTTAAAACCTTGTGAGAAGGGAGCAAAAAGAGGCAAAAACTTCTTTTTTGCTCCCTTTTTATTTGTATCTCCGCTTTATCTTCTTAAATTTGTGTAATTCATCTATTTTAATCTTATGAAACGAATTGCATGTATAGTGGCTTGTTTGTTCACTGTGTTGACAATGGCCGCGCAGACGAAGGTAACCTGGAGTATGAAATTAGGACTGGGTATGAGTACTTGGATGGGGAAAGATGCGGGAGATGCTTCTCCGTTGTTTAATCAGAAAGTAGGAGTGGGGATTGATGTACCGTTGAGTGGAGTCGTTTCCTTTCAGACCGGATTGAACTGGGTATCGAAAGGGGCTAGTATGGATGCGGACATTGTGGAAGCCAACACTCAAAATGAGGTGAGCGTGCATGTAAATCAGAATTACTTTGAGATGCCCTTGTTGGCAGCCTTTCATGTGGGAACCGCATCCAACTTTGACATGGTATTTACTGTAGGTCCGTATCTGGCTTATGGAGTGAACGGCAAGCGGGATATCGACATTGACGATTTGACCGTCTCTTATAATACATTTGGTGATTCGAAAGTTGAAGAAGAAGTGATTCCGGGCTTGCGCCGTTTCGATGCCGGATTGCTTGGAGGCGTCGCACTGGATTTCCCGCGCTGGACGGTAGGGCTTGACGGAGAATTCGGTCTTTGTAAGCTGGCCAGCTATTCAAAGACACGTAACCTTGCTTTCTTCTTTACCGCCGCCTATAAGTTTTAATGCTTAGAGGGGCGATGAATGCTGGACAGTCTGTACCTTTTCTTGGTGGGCAGACTGTGCAGCATTTTCAGGGCTGCCAGATGACGGTCGCGCCATATCCGGTAGCTGACGACAATCACCAGAAAAACCGTTCCGATGATGCAAACCCAGCCGAACAGTTCTTTCAGGCTGGTCAGCATGGTCTGGGTATTGACTTCGTTGTAGAGTTGCATGAGAGAGGCATTGGGAATCGACTCTGTGAGGTCATCCAAATCACGGCTCAGCAATGCCCAGTTGTCCAGCTGGAGATGTTTCATCCAGCGGTTCAATATGGCACTGCCCAGCGGGGTGGCAATACTGGTGCGGATGAAGCTGAGCACGCACAGTGACTGGAAGAAATGTTTGAACGGAATGTGCTTGGCCACGTAGATGGTCAGTGCGATGTAGAGAATCCCGTGCCCGATTCCTTTCAGAAAGTTCGGCAAGTACAGGCTTTCAATGTTCAAGTCTGGATAAATCAGGAAATACATGTAGTACTGGTACACGACAATCAGTGTGAATCCTACTGAAATCAACAGTTTATATCCTTTTTTCAGTACGGCCTGCCGGAAGAAGACGACTCCCGCTCCGGCAAGGATACCTACAAACACGCACCAGTTCAGTGAGATGGCGTTGAGGGTATCGTATCGCAGAATGGACATCATGAAGGCATTCTGAAGTACGGATGAAGTGGCCAGAAACAGGCAGAGCATCAGGAACAGGAACAAGATGACGGGGAACTTCTTGTATTTGAATACTTGCGGGTCGATGTACGGATGGCGGATGGAAGTCATCCGGTTGATGTTGACCAGCAAGGTCACCACGGCAATCACGATGCAGGCACGTATCTGTGCGCTGTCCAGCCAGTCATAATAGTCCCCGTAAATGCAGATGAAAACAATGGCAAACAGCATGGTGGTCCATAGGGCAAGTCCTATCCAGTCGATGCCGTACAACGGCATTTTCTTCATCAGGCGGACAGAGCGGGTAAGACACATGACACAGACCCATACAATCATCAGCATACCGATGACGAACCAGTGCATGTATTGCCAGTTGGCCCAGTCGTTGATGTGCATCGTGACCAGTCCGGAAAGCTGGATACTTTCGAGCACAATGATGTAAATCACGGGGTAGAACACGGAGAAGTTGCCCGAAGGCGTGATGCTCAGACGGATGTTGGAAAAACATTCAAACGTCCCCCACATGCGGAAGAATCCCGACACAAAGCATACGCAAATCATGAGGAAGATGTTTTCCGTGTGCATGGTAATCAGGTTGCAGGCAATCAGTACCGGACAAACCGTCATGAAGATGGAGCGGGTCGTAAACCGAGCCTTCAGACGGAACAGAATCGGGAAGATGATGGTCATGCCGATGAAAGAGGCATATCCGGCCATGGTGACATCTTCCTGAATGCAGCCCAAGGCACTCGACATCTGGGTGGCTGCAGGCAGGAATACTCCTCCGTTGAACTGGAATACCATGGCAAAAAACATGGACAAGCCGATGCAGACGGAGGTGGGCAGAAAATCTTTAAAGTATAGGATACGAGGACGTTGTTCAGCCATTTCTCAACTTATTGTTTTACGTAACATTCTACATTCATTCCGGCTCTCAGACGCTGCAAGTCTTCCGGACGGTTGTTTTGGGTAAATTCGATGCGGACCGGGATGCGTTGTTCCACTTTCACGAAGTTACCGGCCGAGTTGTTTTGTGGAATGAGCGAATAAGAAGCTCCGGTGGCATCCGAGATGGAAGCGATGCGGCCTTCAAATTTTACCCCCGGAATGGCATCCACTTTCACTTCTACCAGCTGGTTTCTCCGCATGTCGGTCGTTTGGGTTTCCTTATAGTTGGCGATGACCCATTTTTCCGTGCCGTCCACCAGTGTCACCAAGGCCTGTCCCGGCTGTACCAGTTCCCCTTCGTGGATATCCTTTCGTCCGGTCACTCCGTCGGTCGTAGCCAGAATGACGGTATAAGAAAGGTTCAGCTTGGCCAGGTTAAGAGCTGCTTCCGCCAGTTTGATGGCCGATTCGTTCTGTTCCAGTCGCTGGGTCTGTTCCTGTTTCTGGAGCAAGGTAGACTGTTTCTGTCGCATCAGCTGTTCGTAGCGGGCCTGGGTGGCCTCGTAGTCCGTCTTTACCCGGTCGAACTGTTGGGGAGTGACCGCCTCTTCTTTCAGCAGTTCCTGATAACGTTTATAATCGGTTTCTGCATTCTTCAGGCGGACCCGTTGTTCGTCGATGGCCGCATCCGTGACGAGGATGTTGTTCTGCGTGGTGTTGATGGTGGTGTGCATGGCACTCTTTCCGGCCAGGGCATTGCGGTAGTCAGCCTCGGCTTGGGCTACTTTCAACCGGTATTCCGTGTCTTCGATGATGGCCAGCGTGTCTCCTTTCTTCACGGTCTGGTATTCCTCAAAACAAATCTTCTTGATGAATCCCTGTACCCGTGTGCTGACGGGGGTGAGGTGCTGTTTCACTTGCGCATTGTCGGTGTATTCCACGTTGCCCAGGTGGATGAACTTGCCGCATACCCAGCTGATGCCGGCTGCGAGGACCAGAAGTATAAAGAAGTTGGAAATCGCTCTTTTCTTGTTTCGTATCATGTCTTGATTCTTTTTGTGTGAATATAAATGGAGTTAAAGGGTTCCTGTAATCTTTTTCAACAGGTAGTACTGATACAATATACCAATCTGATAGTTGGCCAGCTGGAGTTCCATGTCCAGCTGCATGTTGCTGGCATCCAGCATGTCGGTAATCAGTGACAGCCCGTTCAGGTAGCGTTGGCGGACAATCCGGAAGTTTTCGTGTGCCAGCTGTACGCTCTTCTGTTGGGTCTGGAGCCGCACGTAGGCTTCGTTCAGGTTCACGTAGGCTTCATGCACGTTGTGCTCGATTTCTTCCTTGGCCAGCTCGTAGTTCTTTTCCGCTTTCGAAGTGGCAATCCGTGCCTGCCTCAGTTTTTTCTTGCTTTTGAACAAGGCATCCAGGTTGTATGAAATACCGACTCCGGCAAACCAGTAGGTGAAATTGTTGTTCAATGGCGGTACCTCTACCAGAATCGGACCGGTGAAGTCGTTCGTGGCTGTCAGGTTGATGTGTGGTCTGCGTTCCGAACGAATCAGGTCCTGCTGGTTGTGGCTCAGCTTGATGGCGGTTTGTGCCTGTTGAAGAGTAGGCGACTCCTGCGAGTCTTCCATCCATGAAATTTCCTGTCGTTTGTCCACATTTATATGGAACAAAGCTGTGGAATCCGGGACGATGTGTATCGAAGGCTCCAGTCCGATGGTCGTCGTCAGCTTGTGGTTCAGTACATTGAGCCTGTTTACGGTAGAAGTCAGTCCCAGCTGAAGATTCTGAAGCTGCAGTTCGTAACGGGTGATGTCACTTTTCAGCGCTGTTCCTTGCTGGTAGGCAGCCCGCATATCCTTTACCAGCAGACGCGTCTGCTCGATGTTCTTTTCATATACGGTCTGTTGGTTCCGTAGCTGAAACAAGTCCAGGTAGTAGCCCAGCAACATGAATCGTAAATCTTGCTGATTGTTGTCGTAAGTCTGTTGGGACAGTTGGTGTTGTAGTTTCGCTTTTTGTATGTTTGCGTGGATACTTCCCCCTGCATAGATGACCTGTGAGGCCTTGAGTACAAAGGTATTCCCGAAGTGTGGCATATCGGCATGTACTCCGTTACTGAAATTTCGGTCGGTCATGCAACCATCCCCAATGTAATTGAGTTCCAGTTGGGCATTGATAGACGGCAGCTTGGCATCCTTGGCCACTTTTACAGCCTGTGCACTTTCGTCGATAGCCAGTGCATGCAGCTGAATGCTCTTACTGTTCTGGTCTGCCAGCTGAAACAGTTCGTGAATGGAGAGCACCCGCTCCTGGGCCGCAATGTACATAAAAAAAGAAAGAACTCCGATACTTGCAATTAGTCTTTTATTCATTTGTCTGTGTGATATTGAAAAACAGTTTGAAACCAGCTGACCACTCTCTCGATGACCGGTTGTTGGAACCAGTATAAATCGCCGTGTCCGGCACCTTCCACCGTGACGTAAGTGGCTTGGTTGCCTTTTTCTGTCAGAGCTTTGAACAGCTGTTCGCTTTGCACGGGCGATACCAGCCTGTCGTTACTTCCATGCATAATCAGGAAGGGAGGCATGTGCTCCTTTACGTGTCCCAGCGGACTGGCTTTCATGGCCTTTTCCGGGTCGGAAAGGATGCTGGCTCCCGCAAAGTCTGCAAAGGCAGGGCCGTGTACGAGTAAAGCTTCTGTTACAGCCGGTGAGGCATGAACCTGCTGTATGGCATCAGAATAACCTTCGCCGATGTTCAGCAAATTGCTGATGCCGTAAATGGTGACGGCAGCCTGTACGTCGGACGACTGGTCGAGATAGTCTCCTTGGTCAAACTCTTTTTCTCCATTGGTTGTGCCTACCATTTGTGACAGATAACCGCCGGCAGAATCTCCGATGACTCCGATGCGGGTGGGGTCGATGCCAAATTGCGCGGCATGTGCTCTTAGGAAACGTACGGCCGCTTTTCCATCGATGACCAGTGCCGGAAATTTGTCGGGAACCGTACGGTACTCTGCAGCGGCCACCACGAATCCGGCTTTGGCCAGTGCCATACGCATTTCGATGAACTTCTCATAATCTGCAGATGTGAATCCTCCTCCGGGGAAATATACAATTGCAGGTTTGGGGGTACGGGTCCGTGGAACCAGCACGGTCATCCGCAACGCACGGTTGCTGCGAGTGGAAATGACCTGTGAATAGATAATGCCACTGATTACATCTATCTGCCCCTCCGTAATTTCCACTTTGATGCTTTCCGGTCTGTTCTCGGAAGCTTTTTCGGGCATGGCCGATGCGCGGAAGGTGGTTCCTGCAAGCAAAACTGCAAATGCCAAAATACATTTCATCATAATTTCATCGCTAATTTATAGTCTCTTCTATTGCTGGTGCAAAATTAAACCTTTATTTTTATGCGGAATATGCGATTTATGCAAAAAGATTATCATTTTAAGCCACAGAACTAGCGATGAATCAGGAACAGGAGAGTTACATTTCGTTGATAAACCGTACCAGCCGGGAGACCATCCGAATCAAGAAGACGGGTTGGGAAGAGATTAATCTGCCGGGGCATACACACGGCCAGTGCCAGATTGTATATACTCTTTCGGGCACATTGCATGTGCAGATTGGTTCGACCAACTATTTTGTGCCGGAGAAGCACATTGCCTGGATTCCCGGTTGTACGGAACACAAACTGTGCAGTAACAACCGGCAGACTTCGCTGGTAATCTTTTATTTGTCGCTCGACAGCGATGGAGGCGATGAGGCGTTGAAGGATTTTTCCATTTACCACACCGACTCTTTTGTGGCAGAAAACCTGAAGTTTATCGCTTCGAAAGGGACGGAGATAAACCGGGAGGATACCCCCGATTTGTATGCTTTTGCCCTGGGCTTTTTCCGTTTGCTTCCTTCCATCAGCCAGAACATGGGCTTCCTGTTGAAAACCCTGACCATTCCCAACGATGCCCGTTTGCATCCCATATTGGCATACTTGCAGGAACATCTGCAAGAAAACCTGAAGATGCCGCAGCTGGCCGAACATTTCGGCTTCTCGGTGCGCAACCTGAGCCGTTTGTTCAATGAATCGGGCATACGCTTCAGCTATTATGTGAACAACCTCCGGATTATGCGGGCCATCGAGCTGTTTGCCGACGGAGGCAAGACCATGCAGCAGATTGCCTACGAAGTGGGATTTACCACCCCGAACAATTTCAACCGGGTGTTCCGTCAGATTACGGGCATGTCGCCCAATGCGTTTATGAAAAACGACTGAGTCCCTTTCTTCCGTGCGCGGGCAGGGAAAGAAAAGGACTCAGCTATAATGAGAAATAAGAAATGCAGGTAGTTTATACGTAAGTTTCCAGGAAGGACACTTCACCGTCTGGCACGACTTCCAGGTTTTGGGTCGTGGCAGGGAACAAGACAGACTCACCGGCTTTCAGGGAAATGCAGTTGCCTTCATTGTCGGTCACGGTGCAGCTTCCCTTCATGCAGATGTAGATGACGAAAGAATCCAGTTCACTGTAGTCCATCGTCATGGATTCTGTCAGGTTATAGACAGAGGTGGTGAAATACGGACAGCTGACCAGCTCTACCGGTTCATCCTTGCGCGGAGTGTAATGGGTGCGATAGTCGTTTTCTACCGTATAGTCGATGGCACCTTTCGACAGTTCGGTGTGCAGCTCGCGAAGGTTGCCGTTCTTGTCTCTGCGGTTGAAGTCGTAGATGCGGTAAGTGATGTTGGAAGTCTGCTGGATTTCGGCCAGGAAACAGCCTGCTCCGATGCTGTGGATACGTCCTGCCGGCAGGAAGAACACGTCGCCCGGCTGTACGTCGTATTTGTCGAGTGCGTCGCAGATGGTATTGTCTTCAATCATCCGGGCATATTCTTCCGGAGTGATTTTTTTCTTCAGTCCGGAATAAAGATGTGCTTTTCCGCCCGTATTGTCGATGATGTACCACATCTCCGTCTTTCCCATGGACTGGTGGCGCTTCATGGCCAGTTCGTCGTTGGGGTGTACCTGGATGGATAAATCTTGTTTGGCATCGATAAATTTAATCAGCAAAGGGAATTTGCCCTGGAAACGCTGATAATTTTCTTTTCCTACCAGTTTTTCCTTATATTCTTGCATCAGTTGGGTAAGGTTCTTGCCGGCATCTGCTCCGTCGGCCACCACGGATTCATCGCCCGGCACATCGGATATTTCCCAGCTTTCTCCCACCTGTTCCTGCTGGCAGTCAAGCTGTTTGAAAGGAATGATACGTTCTCCTCCCCAGAGGGTGGATTTCAAAATCGGTTTGAATTTTAAAGGATACATCATATACTTATTGTTTAGGTCTGTACAAAAGTAGTGAAAACCCTTCATAAAATGAGGAAATCGGAAGAAAAAGAATCTCCGGTTTTCATACGCGGTGGATACTTTGCATGAAAACCGGAGAAGAAAAGCAAATCAGTGTGATGTGTTATGGTTAGAATTTATAGCCAGTCCAGCTGAAGACACTTTGGTCGGCTCCTGTGTTGCCGTCTGTGATTTTGACATTTTCGTACGGAGTATCTCCGTCATTGATTTCCTTGCCACTGAGTGTAGAGCTGATTCCATTGGTGACACTCATTTGGGTAGCGGTAGTGGCGTTTCCTTTGGAGTCGGTCACATCGATGAAGTCTTTCATCTGTCCGTTTCCAATCACCAGGGCGTTTTCAATGTGCGCGGTAGCTCCTCTGCGTATCTTGATGGCGTCGTCCATCACCTGGCCGGTAGCGTAGGTGGCAATGGTCATGTTCTTGATGGTGAAATCCGACTGTCCTTGGTGGTCAGGTCCGTTTCCGTCCAGGTTACCGTCGGCTTCCACTCCACGCGGGTCTTCCTCCGTGCTGGTGTATCCGGCTTCCCATACGCCGTAGCAGTTACTCAACGTGCCTTTATAACCTTGGGTGAAATCGAACATGTCGTCATCGCAGTTTACAGCCAGTATGTTTTCCACATTGACCGTTCCTCCAAAGAATTCAATGGCATCGTCCGCACCGTCTGTGATATAAAGGTTCTTGATGGTCGTTCCTCTTCCCACACCGTTCAGGGTCAGTCCGTTGTGCTCGATGTCCGCACTGGAACGTGCACCGGTGAACCGCAATTCCACGTATTCCAGCGTACCGCTGTTGTCGTTTTCATCCGTACCTCCGTATTTCTGGTTGTTGTCTACTTCTGTAGAGCCCTGTTCGCCGCTGGTAGCTCCTGAAATCGGTGCCTTTCCGTTGATAATCAATCCACCCCAGTATCCCGTGGTAGCATTTTCTTCATCGTCGGCGGTAAAGACAATAGGTTTGTCGGCTGTTCCTTTGGCATTGATTTTACCTCCCTGTGCCACGAGAATATAGTTTCCGAATCCTTTGGCAGCTTTGATGGTGGTACCAGCCGGAATTTCCAGTGTGCCTCCGTCGGCGACGGTCAGCGTACCGTTCAGGATATATTCATTGTTGGCATCCAAGGTCAGGGTGCCTTCCACGGTTCCGTTCAGTTCAACCTTTTCACCTCTTGTGCCTGTTTCTTCCGGATTATCGTCGTTGGAACAAGCTGTTAAACTTACGCTGCTTACTATGGCTGCAAAGGCCATTGCTGTAAAAAATACCTTTTTCATAATGAATAATTGATTAAGAAAATTGATTGTCTTTATTGCTAGTTTATGTTATGTAAAGTCTCTTGATTAGAAGTTGCAGGCCACTCCGATGCTGAAGTCCATGCCTCTCTTGTATTTGCTCAGTACCACTTCTTTTCCGTCGGCATTGCCTTTCCGGGTCAGCTGGTGGGCCGGATTCAGCAAGTTCTTTGCTTTCAGGCTGAGGGTCACGTATTTGTTCAGCTGAGCGGAAGAAACGAAGTCGAGTGTCGGGACACCGTTTTCCACGATGTCCTGATATCCCTCCGTGCCGATGGTATGGATACGGTCGCTGAAATAGTTCACCACCAGTGTATTGGTAAAACTCTTCTGCCCTTTCCGGAACAGATGGCTCAGGTCTGCATTGAAAATCCAGGGTGCGGCTCCTTCCAGTTGTGAACCGGTGGGGTCGGTGGCCAGGGGCACTTTGGCGTAGGTGTACGTATAGGCCCCGTTGATGCCCAGGCTGAGTTTGCTGACTCCGTTGCCCTGCAGGTTGCGGTTGAACAAGTCCTTTCGGAATTCCATTTCCACTCCGGCCACGGTAGCGTGGTTCGCAATGTTCTCATAAGAGAGAAATCCTCCGGCACTGGCAATCTCGATGCGTGAAATCGGGTTCTGGATGTATTTGTAGAATCCGGTGACGGAAAACAGCTCGCTCGGAGAAATATAGAAATCCCACTTCAAGTCTACGTTGTAGTTGTCCGAAGGCTTCAAGTCCGGGTTACCCTGGCTGTTGAAACTGACACTGGTATAACGGAACGGGGAAATTTCTTTGGCTTGCGGCAGGGTGTAAGTCTTGCTGGCAGCCAGGCGGAGCGCATGCTTGTCGTTGAAATTATAGCGCAGGTTGAGGCTGGGGAGGAAATAAGATTTGTCGATGGTATTTTTTCCTTTGGTCCCTCCACGGTTCACATTGTAGTCCACGCGGATATTGACATCGTCGTATTTCACTCCGAGGTTGGCAATGAAGCGCGAGGTAAACTGATAAGTGGCTTCCGCATAGGCCGAGTGGATATTCTTCCGGACACCGTATTCATCCACGTTGCGGTCTAGCTGGAACATGCCGTTGTCCAAATTCTCCTGGTTGTAGAAATCCCCGAAGGAAATGTGTGCTAGGTCGAAAACCGACTGCTTGACGACAGACATGTCGTATTCCGTAGCTTCGAAGTTGTCGTCTACTATCCGGCCCATGTAGCCCAGTTGAATGTTCGACAAATCCCCATACCCGTTGTGGAGCTTATACGTCAGTCCGCCCCGGAGGTTCAGGTCGTTTTCCTGCAATTCAGAGAAATAACGCTGTTGCACGCCCGTACCTTTCATCGGTACATAACCCTTGTCGGTTTTTACCAGGTTGTTGATTCTTCTGTCGGGTTCGTTTCCTTGAATCGTGTTGTAAGAAAGTCCGGCATCCAGCAGGAAATTCTTGCCCAAGTCCCATTGCGTGTGAAGCTGGTTCACAAACAGCAGGTTATCGTTGGTCTGCTGACGGCGCATGAATCCCTCGTATGTGTCCGACGACTGATAGTCGGCATCCATTCCAAGGTAATCGCCCACAGAGGAATTGGAGGCATGCACCATCATGAAGTTGTAGGACAGGTGATGCTTCTGGTTGTGGGTGTAACTCAGGTTGGCCATGGCCAGCTGACTGGTCTCGATGCGGGAGATTTCGCCGCCCATATCCTGCGACAAATCACCGCTGGTAATGGTATTTCGCACTTCTTCGTCGTAGTAGGAGAAGTTTTTATGGTGACTGGCCACGATGAAGAAAGAGAGCGGGTTGTCGTGGATACGGAACTGTTTTCCCCCCGACAGACTATAGTCCTGGTTGATGGGGATATTCTTTTGGGAAGGGTCGATGGCATTTTTAAAGCTGTAGCTGTGCAAATCCTCTCCCGGTTGGGTGGTATTGGCAAATCCGAACAAGTTGCTTCCGCTGGCTTGCAGCAGGTCGCCCGACAGTGCTTGAGTATTGACACCTCCCGACAGGCTGAAATCCAGTGTGGCGTCTCCCGTCAGTTCCTTCGACGTGATGTTGATGTCGGCTCCTGATGCATCGGCAGGGGTGTTGCCATAAAAAGCCTTGTTCACTTCCACCGACTGGATGATGTCGGTAGAGAAAAAGTCGAGGGCAATATTCTTGTATTCAGGGTCTTCCGACGGAATGGGATAGCGGTTGAGAGTGGTGAGGTTGTAGCGGTCGCCCAATCCGCGGACAAAGACATTTTTCACTCCCTCCTGTTTCGAGATACCCGATATCTTGGTCACGGCAGCCTGTGCGTCGCTGACACCTTTTCGTGCCAGTTCTTTGGCGCCGACTGCCTGAACGGCCACTACCGACCGTTTTTGTTCCAGCAGGGTCACGCTTTCAGATTCGCGGTTGGCCTTGGCTACCACTACCACATCCGACAACAGGTGGTCGTCGGTCACCATTTCGAAATCGAGCGTAGTGATTTTATTGTTCTCAATCTTGACCTGTCTTTTGATGGCAGTCTTGTAGCCTACATATTTAATCTCGATGTCGTAGATACCGTCTTCCACTCCTGAAAGCTGGAAATTTCCGTCCATGTCGGTCACGGCTCCGATGCTGCTCCCTACAATCTGTACCGTGGCACCAATCAGCGGCTCTTTTGATTTCTGGTCTGTAATGCAGCCCTTGATATTGACATTTACCTCTACAGCAAACACTTTGGCAGTAATCAGTGAGGTAAAAAGCGCTGCGTGAATCCATCTTCTTGTTCTGTTCATGTATCGTTTGCTTTTTTCTGCCGCAAAGTTGCGGACTTCCCGTTACAGGGTGAAAGCAATCCGATGAAGTTGCATTTACGAAGATGTGTCGTCTGTGTTGCCGTTTTTTCATTCCTATTTCAGCAGGAAGCGGAGTGTCTGTGCATCGCTGGAGGCCGCATCGTAGGAAAAGCCTTCCCATTCAAAGGCTTTCAGCTGTTCCGGCTGTTCAATCCGGTTTTTCAGGATGAAGCGGGTCATTTCGCCGCGGCACATCTTGGCATAGACCACCACGGTGGTGGGTTTTCCGTTCTTCAGGGTATAAAATTCGGGAGTAATGACCTGGACTTCCCGGCATATCTTGTCCCAATGGAACAGGTCTTTCATTTCGCCACTGGCCAGATTGACCAGAACACCTCCTTGCCGACGGATGGCTTCGATGAAGTAGTCGGTCAGAATCGGTTTCCAATAGTCGAACTGCGTTTGGTGCTGGTGTTCCGGCAGGCGGACATTCCCCTCCATCCGGTAGTTCCTGATGGCATCCAGCGGACGCAGCAGGCCATATAAGAAAGAGGTAATGAACAGGTGCTGCTGGGCAAACCGGAAATCCTCTGTAGTAAAGTCGGCCGGATGGATACGTTTGAACACCATACCCGTGTAGGCTAGCAGTGCCGGGAGAGACGGAGTGTCCGGTGAAAGAAAATCCTGGTAACGCAGGCGGTTCTCTGCGGCCAGCTTGGCATTCACTTTCAGCATCCGGCCCAGTTCCTCGGCGGTAAATTGGTTCATGTACAGGGCATTTTCCCGGGCTTCCTTCTGAAAATGAGGCACAGTGGTTTCGGGGAATTTTATCTTGGTGCGTGCCGTCATGGTTTTGGCACACGAAATGAAGGTCATCATATTGCAGGCTTGTTTTTTCGTTAAAACTCTTTACAAAGATAGGTTCCCCGGCGGATTTTCCATCGGTTTACGGTATCTTTGTCAGGATTTAACATTTACAGAAAGGAAAAAGACAATGAAAAGCGTACGAATCTGGAGTCTTCTGTGCCTGATTTGGATGGGGGTGCTGGCAGCCTCTGCACAGGACACGGGAAAGGAAAAAATCAAAGTGGGAGATGTGATGCCTGCCATCACCCTCAGCTCGGAAGTGTATGGGAAAGTGGCCCCGGCCGACTTGAAAGGCAAGGTGGTACTGGTGAGCCTGTTTGCCACGTGGTGCGGCCCTTGCCAGCTGGAACTGGCGGAAGTGCAGAAAACCTTGTGGCCGAAATACAAGGATTGCAAGGATTTCAAGCTGCTGGTTATCGGGCGGGAACATACTGATGCCGAGTTGAAGAAATACAACGAACGGAAAAAGTTTACCTTTCCGCTCTATCCGGACCCGAAGCGGGAAGTGTTCTCTCTGTTTGCCGACCAGAGTATTCCCCGTGCCTATCTGTTCGGAAAGGACGGTAAGCTGATTCGGGCTTCCGTCGGCTATACGAAAGCCGAGTTTGAGGAGCTGATGAAAGCCATCGAAACGGCCCTGAAATGAGCGAAAAAAAGGGCCTGAAAAAACGCCTTTGCGTTTGAAGGAAAACGTAAGTTCGTTTTACCTGAAACGCAAAGGCGTTTTGTTTCAAACGTAAGTGCGTTTTCATGCAAACGC
The DNA here is from genome assembly GCF_900128455.1 of Bacteroides mediterraneensis. Classification (GTDB taxonomy): domain Bacteria; phylum Bacteroidota; class Bacteroidia; order Bacteroidales; family Bacteroidaceae; genus Phocaeicola; species Phocaeicola mediterraneensis. Next base: position 734,353 of record NZ_LT635783.1, read on the forward strand.
ACTTGCGTTTTTTTTGAGCCCTCAAAAGGCTTCGAAAGTCTTCAGAAAACCTTCGAAAGTCTACATTTTTTATTTGTATTCCTGCCAGCTCTTTATCTGGATGTCTTCCTGCTTCAGATGGCAGAAAGCCTCGATGAATGCCTTGGCCAGACGGGCGTTGGTAATCAGCGGAATGTTGTGGTCGATGGCCCCGCGGCGGATGCGGTATCCGTTGGTGAGTTCCCGCTTGGTATGGTTCTTCGGGATGTTCACAATCAGCTCGAATTTGTGTTCCGCAATCATCTTCATCACGTTGTTTTCGGCGTGCGGACGTTCATCGGGCCAGAACACCGGTGTGGTCGGAATGCCGTGCGAGTTCAGGAAGGCAGCCGTGCCGGCAGTGGCATAGATGTCGTATCCTTTCTGGTGCAGCATGTGGCTGGCATCCAGCAGGTCCACTTTCGATTTGGTGGCGCCGGAAGAGAAGAGTACCGATTTCTTCGGAATCTTGTAGCCTGTCGCAATCAAGGCGTTCAGCAAGGCTTCGTCAAAGTCATCGCCCAGACAGCCTACTTCTCCCGTAGACGACATGTCGACACCCAGTACCGGGTCGGCATTCTGCAGACGGGCGAACGAGAACTGGGAGGCCTTGACTCCAATCCAGTCGATATCGAACGCCAGTTTGTCGGGACGCACGTACGGGGCATCGAGCATGATGCGGGTGGCCGTTTCGATGAAGTTGCGTTTCAACACCTTCGATACGAACGGGAAGCTTCGGGAAGCACGCAGGTTGCATTCAATCACTTTCACGTCATTGTTCTTGGCCAGGTACTGGATGTTGAACGGACCCGAAATGTTGAGTTCCTTGGCAATCTTGCGGCTGATTTTCTTAATCTGGCGGGCCGTCGCAAAATAAATGTGCTGTGCGGGGAATACCAGGGTCGCGTCGCCGGAATGCACGCCGGCATATTCGATGTGTTCCGATATGGCGTATTCCACAATCTCTCCGTTCTGTGCTACGGCATCGAATTCGATTTCCTTGGTTTCCTGCATGAACTGCGATACAACCACCGGATATTCCTTGGACACCTCACTGGCCATTTGCAGGAAGCGTTCCAGTTCCTCCTGGTCATAGCATACGTTCATGGCGGCTCCAGAGAGCACGTACGACGGACGAACCAATACCGGATATCCCACTTTCTTCACGAACTCTTTCACGTCGTCCAGACTGGTCAGTTCCTGCCAGGCCGGTTGGTCGATGCCCAGCTGGTCGAGCATAGCCGAGAACTTGTTGCGGTTTTCCGCCCGGTCGATGGAAATCGGAGAGGTACCGAGTACCGGTACCGACTGGCGATACAGTTTCATGGCCAGGTTGTTCGGAATCTGTCCGCCTACCGAGACAATGACACCACGCGGCTGTTCCAGGTCGATGACATCAAGTACCCGTTCGAAGGAAAGTTCATCGAAATACAGACGGTCGCATACGTCGTAGTCGGTAGACACCGTTTCCGGATTATAGTTGATCATGATGGATTTGTATCCCAGCTTGCGGGCGGTCTGGATGGCATTCACCGAGCACCAGTCGAATTCCACGGACGAGCCGATGCGGTAGGCACCTGAACCGAGGACGATGACCGATTTCTCGTTCTTGTAATAATTGACATCGTGTCCTTCCACGGCATACGTCATATACAGGTAGTTGGTCAGTTCCGGATGTTCGGAGGCCACCGTGTTGATACGTTTCACCGCTGGCAGGATACCCAGCTTCTTGCGGTAGGCACGTACTTGCAGGTTTTCTTTCTCCATGTTTCCCTGCGTGGGTTTCAGTACGAAGCGGGCAATCTGGAAATCGGAGAAGCCCATTACCTTGGCCTGACGGAGCACCTCGGCCGGAAGTTCTTCGAGCGAGTTGTATTCGGACAGCTTATGTTTGTAGTCGACAATGTTTTTCAGCTTGCCGATGAACCACGGGTCAATCTTGGTCAGTTCGTAGATGCGCTCGATGGAATATCCCTCTTCCAGGGCCTGTGCGATGGCGAAGATACGCAGGTCGGTCGGGTTGGACAGTTCGTCGTCCAGGTTCGTGAAGCGGGTATGGTCATTGCCCACAAAGCCGTGCATGCCCTGACCAATCATACGCAGGCCTTTCTGGATAATCTCTTCAAACGTCCGTCCGATGGACATGATTTCGCCCACCGACTTCATGCTGGAGCCGATGCGGTGGGATACGCCGGCAAACTTGTTGAGGTCCCAGCGCGGAATCTTGCAAATCAGGTAATCCAGTTGCGGAGCCACATAGGCCGAGTTCGGGGTGCCCATCTCACCGATTTCATCCAATGTATAGCCCAGCGCAATCTTGGCTGCCACGAAAGCCAGTGGATAACCGGTGGCCTTGGAAGCCAGTGCCGATGAACGGCTCAGGCGGGCATTTACCTCAATGATACGGTAGTCGTTGGTTTCGGCGTGGAACGCATACTGGATGTTGCATTCTCCCACAATGTTCAGATGGCGGATACATTGCTTTGACAAGTCTTGCAGCATGCTGACCTGTTCTTCGGTCAGTGAGCAGGTAGGAGCCACCACGATGGATTCTCCGGTATGGATGCCCAGCGGGTCGAAGTTTTCCATGCTGGCCACGGTGAAGCAATGGTCGTTGGCATCGCGGATGACCTCGAACTCGATTTCTTTCCAGCCTTTCAGGGATTCTTCCACTAGAATCTGCGGGGAGAAGGTGAAGGCACTTTCAGCCAGTTCGATGAATTTTTCCTCATCGGGGCAGATGCCGCTTCCCAGACCTCCCAGCGCATAAGCCGAACGGATCATGACCGGATAGCCGATAGACCGTGCGGCTTCGAGTGCATCCCGCATGTTTTCCACTGCCCGGCTGACAGGAGTCTTGAGGGGTACTTCGTTGAGTTTCTTGACAAACAGGTCGCGGTCTTCTGTGTACATGATGGCATCCACTGAAGTGCCCAGCACTTCCACACCATATTCTTTCAGAACGCCTTTTTGGTAAAGTTCCGTACCGCAGTTCAGGGCTGTTTGTCCGCCGAAAGCCAGCAGAATACCGTCCGGACGTTCCTTCTTGATGATTTCAGTTACGAAATACGGAGTCACGGGCAGGAAGTAGACTTGGTCGGCAATGCCTTCCGAAGTCTGGATGGTGGCAATATTGGGATTGATGAGGACGGAGCGGATACCTTCTTCGCGCAATGCTTTCAAGGCCTGCGAACCTGAATAGTCGAACTCTCCGGCTTGTCCGATTTTCAGTGCGCCTGATCCGAGAACCAGGACTTTTTTCAATTCTTTCTTCATGGTTATAGATAAATTGGTGTTTTTCTCAAAGGTTGTTTGTGTCCGGCGGCTGTTTTTGTCGTTTTGGACTACTTGCAAAGAAACGATTTATTTTGAAGAAAACAAAGGATTTATATATCTTTGCTGCAATTTAGAAAGTAGAAACAATAGCTTGTAGTATGAAAAAAGAAAAGATTATTTTGACCGGTGACCGCCCTACCGGTAAATTACATATCGGCCACTACGTGGGTTCGTTGCGCCGACGTGTGGAGTTGCAGAATTCAGGACTTTACGACAAAATCTTTGTGTTCGAGGCCGACGGACAGGCGTTGACCGACAACATTGACAATCCGGAAAAGGTGCGTCAGAACGTGATTGAAGTGGCATTGGACTATTTGTCTGTGGGACTTGACCCGGAAAAGTCTACCATTTTTATCCAGTCGCAGATTCCGGAATTGTGCGAATTGAGTTTCTATTACATGGACTTGGTCACGGTATCCCGCTTGCAGCGTAACCCGACGGTGAAGACCGAAATCCAGATGCGTAACTTTGAAACCAGCATTCCGGTGGGCTTCTTTACTTATCCTATCAGTCAGGCTGCCGACATCACTGCCTTCAAGGCAACTACCGTGCCGGTAGGAGAAGACCAGGAGCCGATGATTGAACAGACCCGTGAGATTGTACGCCGCTTCAACCATATTTATGGTGAAACACTGGTGGAACCGGAAATCCTGTTGCCGGACAATGCCGCTTGTCTGCGTTTGCCGGGAACAGACGGTAAGGCCAAGATGAGCAAATCGTTGGGCAACTGCATTTACTTGTCGGATGCTGCAGACGAAGTGGAGAAGAAAGTAAAGAGCATGTACACCGACCCGACTCACATCAAGGTGAGCGATCCGGGTAAATTGGAAGGCAACTGTGTATTTACGTATTTGGATGCCTTCTGCCGTCCGGAGCACTTTGGCCGTTATTTGCCGGAGTATGCCAACTTGGACGAACTGAAAGCACACTACACCCGTGGCGGACTGGGCGACATGAAGGTAAAGAAGTTCCTTGCTGCCGTGATGCAGGAAGAGCTGGAACCCATCCGTGCGCGCCGCAAGGAATTTGAGAAAGACATCCCGGCTGTATATGACATGTTGAAGAAGGGTTGCGAGGTTGCCCGTGAGGCTGCTGCCCAGACCATGGACGAGGTGCGCCGTGCCATGAAAATCAACTATTTTGACGATGCCGCACTGATTGAAGAGCAGGCAAAACGCTTTGCAGAGCAATAAAATATGGAAATAGAGGAACTATATAACCGCTTTACGGAATGTAACGGACTGACGACCGACAGCCGCCATTGTCCGGAGGGTTCTATGTTTCTGGCCCTGAAAGGAGAAACATTCAATGGGAATGCCTTTGCCGCTCAGTCGTTGGCACAGGGGTGCCGTTATGCGGTGGTGGATGAACCGCAGTATGCTTCTCCAGAGAATCCGCGGATTATTCTGGTGGACAACTGTCTGGAGACCTTACAGAAGCTGGCCAACTATCACCGCCGCCGGTTGGGTACCCGTATGATTGGGGTGACCGGTACGAACGGAAAGACAACCACGAAAGAACTGATTGCGACTGTATTGGGTGAGAAGTTCAAGGTGCTTTACACGCAAGGAAACTTCAATAACCATATCGGGGTGCCTCTGACGTTGTTGCGTCTGAAGCCGGAACATGAGATGGCGGTCATCGAAATGGGGGCCAATCATCCGGGAGAAATCAAGACCTTGGTTCACATTGCCGAGCCGGATTATGGTATCATTACCAATGTGGGGAAGGCCCATCTTGAGGGATTCGGTTCCTTTGAAGGGGTCATCCGCACCAAAGGAGAATTGTATGATTTCTTGCGGGAAAAGGGAAATGCCACCATCTTTATTCAAAACGAGAATCCTTATCTGAACAAGATTGCTGTCGGCTTGACGTGCGTCCGTTACGGACAGACTCCGGGACTGGATGTGACGGGAAAGGTGGTAGCCTGTTCGCCGTTCCTGCATTTCAGCTGGACAGCCGAAGGGGTTTTACACGAAGTGCAGACACATCTGATAGGGGCCTATAACTTGGACAATGCTTTGGCTGCCGTGGCCATAGGTCGTTATTTCGGCGTGGAGGATACACAAATCTGTCACGCACTGTCTTCGTATGTGCCGCAGAACAACCGTTCGCAGCTGGTACACACCGCTTCCAATACCTTGATTGTGGATGCCTACAATGCCAACCCCACCAGTATGATGGCGGCATTGGAAAACTTCCGTCAGATGGAGGCGGCGCACAAGGTAGCGATTTTGGGCGACATGAAGGAACTCGGGGAAGGAAGTCACGAGGAACACCAGAAGGTGGTCGATTTCCTGAAAGAATGCGGATTTGAACGGGTAATGCTGGTTGGTCCGGAATTTGGAAGCACTGTCTCTTCCTTCGAGCATTATAAGGATGTGAAGGAAGTGGAAGCCCTGCTGGCAGCCCATCCCTTGCTAGAATGTTGTATCTTGGTAAAAGGCTCCAACAGTATGAAGCTGAGTGAGCTTCCGGCCAGTTTGTAATAAAGAATTATTTATTTTGATAAAAGTCCATGTCCGAGAGGAGACCTCTTGGGTGTGGACTTTTGTCTATTCTGAAAATCAGTATGCAGAGACATAGAATAATTCGTCCAAAAAATGGATGATATTGTTACTTGCTTGTTTTTCTTCTTTCCTTGACGAAATTTTTATCCCTTCTTTTGATGTGAAAAGCCTATTTTTGTAACTGTACTTAATATGTAAACTATGAAGCGCATTTTTTTATGTTTGATAGGCATTTTCTTTTTGGGAACTCTTGCCGCACAACGTTTGGTGAAGGTGGGTGACGGATACAGTTCGACTTCGGTCAATACGACCGTATTCCGGAACAGCCCGCTGGTGACGGACAAGGGTACGCAATACATATCTTATTATGATGCGGACGGTTATCTGGTGGTAGGTAAACGTGCTTTGGGCGTGGAGAACTGGACGTTGCATCGTAGCCAGTATAAAGGAAACGTGGCCGACGCACACAATGTCATCAGCATGATGGTAGATGGAGACGGCTATCTGCATCTTTCTTTTGACCACCACGGGCACAAATTGAATTATTGTCGGAGTACGGCTCCCGGAGCACTGACCTTGGGAGAAAAAGAGCCGATGACCGGGAAGGACGAGGACGATGTGACTTATCCGGAATTCTATCGGATGCCCAGCGGCGATTTGCTGTTTGCCTATCGTTCGGGAGCTTCCGGACGGGGAAATCTGGTGTTGAACCGTTATGACTTGAAGAGCCGCAAGTGGTCGCGTGTGCAGGATATCCTGATTGACGGGGAAAACCAGCGGAATGCCTACTGGCAGCTGTATATGGATGAGGCTGGAGTGATTCATCTGTCGTGGGTGTGGCGTGAAACGTGGATGGTGGAAACCAACCATGACCTTTGCTATGCATATTCTCCCGATGAAGGAAAGACGTGGTATAAGTCGACCGGCGAGAAATATACGCTGCCTATCCGGAAAGACAATGCGGAATATGCTTGTTACATTCCGCAAAACAGGGAACTGATTAACCAGACCAGTATGAGTACCGATGCGGAAGGACATCCTTATATTGTGACTTATTGGAGGGATGCGGACAGCGAGGTGCCTCAATACCGACTCGTGTGGAACGATGGTAAAGGTTGGCAGAACCGTCAGATAATGAACCGGTCACAAGGCTTTACCTTGAAGGGCGGGGGAACGAAGATGATTCCGATTTCGCGTCCACGCATTGCGGTGGATAAAGGAAAGGCTTATTTCGTGTTCCGTGATGCGGAGCGGGGAAGCAAGGTTTCAGTGGCTTATACAGAGGATGTGAAGTCGGGCGAATGGCAGGTGAAAGACCTGACCGATTTTTCCGTGGATGCCTGGGAACCCAGTTGTGACACGGAATTGTGGAAAACGCAGAAGAAACTGCATGTGTTCGTGCAGGAAACCCATCAGGGAGACGGCGAGAAAGTGAAGGATTCTGCTGCCACCCCGGTATATGTATTGGAAGTAAATTAATCTCAAGATAAAACTATGAAACAAGTATGTAAATTTTTATTGGCTTGTGCATTGGGTATATGGTCAGGATCGGCGGTTGCCAAGGACTCCGAAGCGGGTCAGGTCCGCAAGATGATTGACAAGGTAAACCAGCACTGGCAGGCCGAAAATTCACCGGAAGTACGTTCGTTCTGGGACAATGCCGTGTATCACACGGGAAACATGGAAGCTTATTTCCTGACTGGAAACGAGACGTACCGCACCTATTCGGAAACATGGGCAAACTACAATCAGTGGAAAGGAGCCAAGAGTGACAACCGTTCGGAATGGAAATACTCCTACGGGGAATCGGATGAATATGTACTTTTCGGCGACTATCAGATTTGCTTCCAGACGTATGTGGATTTATACAACCTGGCTCCGGAGGATTGGAAAATCCGCCGTGCCCGTGAGGTGATGGAATATCAGATGAGCACCTCACAGAACGATTACTGGTGGTGGAGCGACGCGCTCTACATGGCCATGCCGGTAATGACCAAACTGTATAAGGTGACGCACAATACGTTGTACTTGGATAAACTGTATGCGTATCTGCAATATTCCGACAGCATCATGTTCGACAAGGACGAAAACCTGTATTATCGTGATGCGAAATACATCTATCCGAAGCATAAGACAGCCAGCGGAAAGAAGGATTTCTGGGCTAGAGGAGATGCCTGGGTGCTGGCCGGACTGGCTAAGGTGTTGAAAGATATGCCGGAAGAATACAAGCATCATTCATTCTTTGTGGAGAAGTTTCAGAAAATGGCGAAGGCCGTAGCTGCCATTCAGCAGCCGGAAGGCTATTGGACCCGCAGCATGATGGACCCGGATTTTGCCCCAGGACCGGAAACCAGTGGTACGGCGCTGTTCACATACGGATTTTTATGGGGAATCAACAATGGGTATTTAGGAAAAGATACATACATGCCGGTAGTGGAGAAGGCATGGAACTATTTGTCAAAGAAAGCACTTCAGAAAGATGGTACGGTGGGCTATGTGCAGCCGATTGGCGAAAAAGCTATTCCCGGACAAGTGATTAACGCCAATTCTACGGCAAATTTCGGGGTAGGAGCATTTTTGCTGGCAGCCTGTGAATATGTACGTTATCTGGAAGCTCCTCAGGCTGCCGACCGTGCCTATTGGTGTAAGCTGGCTTATCAGATGGCGGCTCCGGTATTGCGTAACATGGCCAAAGGAGAATTGCAGAAAAACATGCAGCTGGAAGTCAGCCCTACCTGGGACGGACGCAACAAGAAAGTGGCTTATATGGAGACCTTCGGACGCCTGATGGCTGGTATCGCTCCCTGGCTCACTTTGCCGGATGACAATACGGAAGAAGGCAAGATGCGCAAGGAACTGCGTGAGTGGGCGTTGAAGAGTTACGCCAACGCCGTGGACCCGCAGAGTCCGGATTATCTGTTGTGGCGTCAGGAAGGACAGACGCTGGTAGACGGTGCGTATGTGGCCGAAAGTTTCCTCCGTGCCTACGACCAGCTGTGGATGCCGTTGGATGAAACCACTAAGAAACGCTATATCGAGGAATTCCAGCAGCTGCGTCGCATCGACCCTCCTTATACCAACTGGCTGCTTTTCTCGTCTACCATTGAAAGTTTTCTGGCCAAGGCGGGGGCACCGTTCGATGAATATCGGGTAAATTCTGCCATCCGTAAAGTGGAAGAGTGGTACACCGGCGACGGATGGTACTCAGACGGTCCATCTTTTGCATTTGATTATTACAGCAGTTACGTGTTCCATCCTATGTACCTGGAGACGCTCCAGGCCATGAAGGATGCCAAAGTGCGCAGCCGGATTGACTACGGGAAATATTATGACCGCGCGTTGAAGCGTGCCCAGAAATACAGTCTGATATTGGAACGTTTCATTTCACCGGAGGGAACTTTCCCCGTATTCGGCCGTTCCATCCCGTACCGTATGGCTACCATGCAGCCTCTGGCCCTGATGGCCTGGTATCAGGAACTTCCGGCAGGGGTGACAGGGGCGCAGGTACGTTGTGCCTTGACTGCCGTGATGAAGCGTATGTTTGCTACCGGTCATAATTTTAATGAAGGCGGTTTCCTGACCATCGGTTTTACCGGTCGCCAGCCGAATGTAGCCGACTGGTACACCAATAACGGAAGCCTGTATATGACTTCTCTGGCTTTCCTTCCGTTGGGACTTCCAGCTTCCCATCCTTTCTGGACCGATGCGCCTCAGGAATGGACCAGCGTGCGGGCATGGGGTGAGAAACCGTTCCCGAAAGATCATCAATGGAAAGACGAAATCCGTACGTGGGATTTGTTTTAAGCTATTATATTGGGGCATATTAAATAAGAAGAACAGATTTGTAGAGTCTATATACGTGAGTATATGGACTCTATTTTTTATTTCAACATCGTATATCTAAAATTGGTTTTTACTTTCTAAAGTAAGCTTTTTTATTCTGTAGTTAAACTTGATTCTATGTAACGTGAAAAATGAATTTTCTATTTTACTGATTATGAGTATATTATAAAAATTGAGCAATAGCGGTATGAATGGAATATGAATAATTTTTATCTCTCTAATGATTAATTTTTGTTGTTTTCTATTATACGTATTTTATACTTTTGCACCCGTAGGTTAATTACTTAAGTCTTACATTAAAAAAACAAAACAAAGTAATAGCCTGCATGAGATAATTTAATCCTTAAATTTTAAACAGAGAAAAACGATGAAATCAGATTCATTACGAAACATTTCCGGGTGGAAAGCTTGGGTAGCATTCACTGGTTTTATGGCATTTTCTCCGATTGCATTAATGGCGGCACCTTCTGTAGAAGGTATTGCCGCAGTGCAACAACATCAAACAATCAACGGTGTGGTTGTTGACAATTCGGGAGAGGCCATAATTGGTGCAAATGTCATTGTGGAAGGAACCTCTATTGGTACGATTACCGATTTTGACGGGCGTTTCTCTTTATCTGTCCCTAAAGGGGGAAGAATAAAAATTTCTTTTATTGGGTATAAGGATCAGGTAGTAACTCGTTTCAGTGCTAATAAAGAGCTGAAGGTTGTTTTGGAGGACGATTCTCAGATGTTGGGTGAGGTAGAGGTCGTGGCCTATGGCTCACAAAAGAAAGTGTCAGTTACGGGTGCTATTTCTTCCATGAAAGGAGAAGATTTGTTGAAAACTCCGGCAGCATCATTGTCTAATGTTTTGTCTGGTCAGGTGACGGGTATTTCTTCTGTACAGTATTCAGGTGAACCGGGAGCCGATGCTGCTGATTTGTATGTTCGAGGTATTGCTACATGGAACAATGCAGCTCCGTTGATTCAGGTGGATGGTGTAGAACGTGATTTTTCACAGATTGACCCGAATGAAGTAGAAAGTATCACGGTATTGAAGGATGCCTCTGCTACGGCTGTGTTTGGTGTGCGTGGTGCGAATGGTGTAATTTTGATTACGACTAAACGTGGTTCTGAAGGAAAAGCCAAGATTTCATTCTCTACTTCAGCTGGTGTGAACTTGATGACTAAGCAGTTGACGTTTGCAAATTCTTATCAGTATGCCTCATATTATAATGATATGATGGTAAATGATGGAGGTGTACCAACTTTTTCTGACGAACAACTTGCCAAGTTCCGTGATCACACCGATCCAATTCTTTATCCTGATATAAACTGGCTGGATTACTGTATGAATGATGCTTCTTTTCAGTCACAGCATAATGTGAACATTTCGGGTGGTACAGACAGAATGCGTTATTTCGTTTCAGCTGGTATGTTTACACAAGATGGTATGTTTAAGCAGTTGGCTGCGTCAGATGACTTTAACTTTAACTATAAACGTTATAACTATCGTGCGAACTTAGACTTTGATGCGACCAAAACGACATTGATTTCTGTAAATATTGGAGGCCGTATCGAAACAAAACGTACTCCTGAATCTGGAGAAGACCAAAACCAATTGTTCCGTAAACTGTATTGGGCTGTTCCATTTGCAGGGGCCGGCTTGATTGACGGAAAGCGTATTGTGTCGAATGCGGATTATTTGCCCTTTACTGGAGTAGATGGATTGGATTCTTATTATGGAAAAGGTTTCCGTACGACTACTACCAATGTATTGAACGTTGACTTGGTATTGGATCAAAAACTGGATTTCATTACTAAAGGACTTTCATTCAAGATTAAAGGATCTTATAACTCAAGTTATTGGACACAAAAAGTAGCCAGCTCTTCTATTGCTACTTATACGCCTGTAATACAGGAGGATGGTTCTATCGCTTATCGTAAAAACGGTTCAGATTCGCAGCTGTCTTATTCTCGGAATACCAATGGAGAAGGAAAGTCACGTGACTGGTATATGGAGGCAGCTTTAAATTATAGCCGTAAGTTTGGCGATCATAATGTAACGGGATTGTTGTTGTATAACCAGTCTAAACGTTATTATCCAGGAGGAACTTATGATGATATCCCTTCTGCATACGTTGGATTTGTAGGTCGTGTGACTTATGATTGGAAGACTCGTTATATGGCTGAATTCAACGCCGGTTATAACGGTTCTGAGAACTTTGCGCCGGGTAAGCGTTATGGTTTCTTCCCCGCAGGGTCTGTAGGTTGGATTGTCAGTGAGGAGTCTTTCTTTAAGCCGTTGAAAAAAGTTGTGAGTTATTTAAAACTTCGTGCTTCCGTAGGTATGGTTGGTAATGACAATAATGGAAACAACCGATTCTTGTATTTGCCAGATGCGTATGTATTGGGTGGTGATGGTTATTATTTTGGAACGAATGCTGGGAGTGCTCAGCCAGGTGCATACGAAGCCACAAAATCGAATGCAGATGTGACATGGGAAAAAGCAGTAAAACAGAATTACGGTATTGACTTTTCTGTCTTTAATGACCGTTTAAGCGTTTCTGTCGACTGGTTCAAAGAAAATCGTAGAGATATTCTTACTACACCGGATTACATGCCGGGAATTTTGGGTATGACTTTGCCGATTATGAATGTGGGTAAAACCGAGAATAAAGGTTATGAAGTACAGTTAAAATGGAATGACAAGATAGGGGATGAGTTCCGTTACTGGGCTAACTTCAATATCTCATTTGCTCGCAACAAAATTGTGTATAAGAATGAGGTGAAGCAGAATGAAGAATGGATGTATGAAACAGGACGTACTATTGGGTCTCGTTCAATTTATAAATTCTGGGGATTTTATGATGAAACGGCTGATGCAAGATATCAGGCAGAATTTGGTGTCCCTATTGCTGATCATGGATTGACATTGAAGCCGGGTGATGCTGTTTTCGTAGACTTGAATAAAGATGGTGTGATTGATGGAGATGACTCCAGTCGTGATTTGAGTTTTACAGATACACCGGAGTATACAGCTGGTTTGAATATTGGATTTAGTTGGAAAGGATGGGATTTCTCTGCACAGTTTACAGGAGCGTGGAATGTGGACCGGTTGCTGTCTGAGTTTAGACAACCTTTGGGTGATACGCAAAACAAAGGTTTGCTTCTTTATCAGTATGAAAATACTTGGCGCTCATCAGACGACACTTATACCGCAAAATTCCCTCGTATTTCTAAATTGGCTGCAGCCAACAACTATCGTGGATCTGATTTGTATTTGTGTGATGCCAGCTATTTGCGTTTGAAGAGTTTGGAAGTGGGATATAATTTCAGTCTGCCTTTCATGAAAAAATTGAAGATGGATCAGTGCAGACTTTATGTAAGTGCATATAACTTGTTTACGATTACAGGTTTTATGTGGGGAGACCCGGAATCTCGTCAGAGTGACCGTCCTAATTACCCGCTTACCCGTGTTGTTAATCTTGGTTTGAAGGTTGGATTCTAAAAACTTATAATCTATGAAACATTTTGGAAAATGGTTTATAATGGCATTTGTCGGAGCTACAACAGCTACGTCATGTGTTGATGAAATAAAATTTGGAGATAGCTTTCTGGAAAAGGCGCCTAGTGTAGCCGTTACGCAGGATTCTATTTTTGGCAAAGCCGATTATGCCCGTCGGTTTTTGTGGAATACTTATAGTAAACTCTATTATGGGCTAGCCACTAACTGGAATGATGTGGACGGCAAAATGAATACTGGTATGTTTGAATGTTTGTCGGATTGTTTTCACAGTCATAATTCGTGGGATGGATTGAACCGTCATTATTATTCTGGAACTTACACAGCCGTAAATGAAGATAATACTTCTGAAACTCGTTTTGGGTTTACAAAGGAAGAAACTTGGCAAGCAATACGTCAGGCTTGGATTTTTATTGAAAATGTAGATCGGGTGCCTGATATGGAAGATTCCGAAAAAGAACGGTTGAAGGGTGAGGCAAAAGTCATTATTGCATCTCGTTATTTTGACATGTTCCGTCATTTTGGAGGATTGCCGATTGTGGAACAAAGTTTTGAAGCAGCCAATGAATATGAAGTGCCTCGTGCTACTGTCGACGAAACGGTGAAATTTATGATTCGTTTGTTGGATGAGGCGGCAAAGGTATTGCCTTGGGATTTGACTGCAGATGGTGAATCCAACTGGCAGGGACGTATGACACAGGCTGCTGCAATGGGATTGAAATGTAAAATATTACTGTTTGCTGCAAGTCCTTTGTTTAATGATAATGAACCTTATTGCACAGAAGCTCCTCAGGAAGCTGTTACACAAAACTTGGTATGGTACGGAGGCTATAAGGCTGAATTATGGAGCCAGTGCTTACAGGCTTGTGAGGAATTCTTTACTACATTGGCCCAAAAAGGACATTATGAACTGGCACAAGCTTCGGGTACGACTTGTGACGATTATCGCAATGCCTTTAATAAGGCGTATTTTACCAGAGACAATACTGAATTGTTGATTTCTACTCGTATCATTGGTAAGTATAATTGGGATTGGTGGTATTATTGGGGTGACTGGGTTCCTAATGGTGGATATACCCCAACATTGGAATATATGGAAATGTTCCCGATGTCAGATGGTACACCTTTTGATTTCGATAAAGCAGTAGCTGATAATAAGATGTTCTTTGAAGAGAATGACTATAATAAGCCGACTCGTGACCCGCGTTTGTATGAAACAATTCTTGTAAATGGAGCCAAATGGGCTGGACGGTCGGTAGAATTGTGGAACGGAGGTCGTGAAAATGCAAATAGTACAGCTACGGAAACTGGTGTGTATGCAACAGGATTTGGATTGTATAAATTCTATAAAGAAGGGAAAGGTAGTCTTGCTGGAAATTATTTGGAATGGCCTTATTTGCGTTTGGCTGAGGTATATTTAATTTATGCAGAAGCGTTGTTGAAGAATAATCGTCCGGGAGATGCAATTGAACAAGTCAATAAGGTACGTGCTCGCGTGGGATTGAAAGGTTTAAAAGAATCTAATCCAGGTAAAAATATGGAAGACGCTAACGTGTTATTGGAAGCAATACTGAATGAACGTGCCTGTGAATTGGGATTGGAAGATGTACGTTTCTTTGATATGATTCGATATAAGCGTGCTGATTTGTTCAAACGTCCATTGCATGGTTTGTTGATTGAACGTACGGATGGTGGAACAGGGTCTTGGTCAGATAAACCAGCTGCAGACAGAGGACCTTTCCCAACAAAATTTAAGTATACACAATTCCAAATTTCAAATTCAGCTCGTTCATGGTGGAGCAATTTTAGCAGCAAATGGTATTTGTCTGCTTTCCCTGTAAGTGAAGTAAATAAGGGATATGGATTGGTTCAGAATCCAGGATGGTAATGCTGATTTTTAATTAACAAAGACAGAAAGAAGATGAAGAAACAAATATTAGCTTTGACTACGCTTGCCTGCATGAGCATGCATGCTATGGCTCAAGAAGCAGTTGATGTGACTGGTTTTGTAATAGATAAGGCCGGTAATCCTGTGTCGGGGGCTGCTGTTTCAGTAGTAGGTATCCCTGCATCTATGGTGTCTACAGATGCTACTGGAAAATTTACGATTTCAGTTCTGAAAGATGACAAGCTGCAAATCCTGACACCAACGGATGCTGTAAAAACAGTGGATGTTGAGTTAGGAAAGAAAATGACGATTGTAATGGATTTGTCCACTGAAAAAGTAAATTATGGTTTTAATCTGAACCAGACATTTGCAGAATCTACAGGAGCTGCTTCTACTGTATATAGTGATAAAATAGACACTCGTTCATCGTATACATTAGGTAATTCTATGTATGGGAATGTAGCTGGTTTGACTACAATGCAGTCTACTGGTGTGATGTGGGAACAGATTCCTTCTATGTTTATCCGCGGACAGAAAACGTTGAATGGAAATAATGGCATTCTGATTGTGGTTGATGGTTTGGAACGTGATAATGCATATAATGTATTACGTTATTTGACACCAGAAGAAGTTGAATCTGTTACTGTGTTGAAGGATGCTGCAGCAGTAGCCTTGTATGGATATAAAGGAATTAACGGTGTGTTGAATATTGTGACCAAAAGGGGTAAGTATAAATCTCGTGAAATTAATTTCTCTTATGACCATGGCTTTACTTACCAGAATCGTCTACCTCAGATGGCAGATGCATATACTTATGCAAATGCGATGAATGAAGCATTGGCGAATGACGGTAAGTCTGCACGATATACTCAAAATGAATTGAATGCTTTTAAAAGCGGGAAGTATCCTTATTACTATCCTAATATTGATTGGTGGGATGAGGTTTACCGTGAAAGAGGAAAATCGGATATTGCGACATTAACCTTCCGTGGAGGTTCTTCTAAAATGCGTTATTTTACGATGTTGAACTTGCAGAATGGCCGTGGATTTATCAATAATTCAAATTCAAATGAAGGTTTTTCTACTCAAGAGAAATACTCAAAAGCAAACTTGCGTAGTAATTTGGATATTGATCTGACTTCTACTACAAAATTGCAGGTAAATATTATGGGAACCTTAAACGAATTCAGCCGTCCGGGATTAGGTTCTGATAATTTGATTGGAGTACTTTATTCAACCCCGGCTACAGCTTTTCCGATTCGTACGGAAAGTGGCTTGTGGGGCGGTAATGCTACATGGACTGGATGGGCAAACCCTGTAGCTTTAACTCAGGCTAGAGGATATTCAAAAGGACATACTTTGGGCCTGTGGGCTGATATGACATTGAGACAAGATTTATCTTCTATCACGAAAGGATTAGGAGCTTCTTTCCGTATGGGATATGATAAGGTGGCTTCTTATTGGGAAGACCATACAATGGAGTACAAGTATGGTAGTACTTCTGTTATTGGATGGGAGAACGGAGAACCTAGTAGCTTTAGTGAATATGAGGCTGGTAAAGATACTGAAATGGCAGGAGGTAGTAAGTTGGACTGGCAGTATCGTTCTTTTAACTTCATGGCGAATGTAGACTGGAACCGTCAGTTTGGTGATCACAAAATTTACACTACATTAATGTATACTTACAAGTATGATAACAATGTGAACATCAATTCAACATTGTATCATTGTAACTGGTCCTGGTATACACATTATGGGTTGAAAGACCGTTATTTCTTGGATTTTGCACTGGTAGCTTCAGCTTCTAATTTGTTGGAAACAGGTAAGCAATGGCATTTGTCACCTACAGTGGGATTAGCTTGGAATCTTACCAATGAAGATTTCCTGAAAGATTCATCTTGGTTGAATTTTCTGAAACTGCGTGGCTCTTTCGGTATTATCAATACGGATAATATTCCTTATAATGGATATTGGAATACTACCATGAACGGCAGCGGTGGAGGATATCCTATTCAAGATAATTTTGGCAATGGTGGTGCTTGGCAAGAAGGAACATTGCCTTCATTGAATGGAACCACAGAAAAAGCCTATAAATATAATGTGGGTGTGGATGCGACTTTATTTGGTGGACTTACCTTGATGGTTGACGGGTTCTATGAAAGACGTCAGGATATATGGGTTTCTACAGCTGGTAAGAACTCGGCTGCATTAGGAACTTCAAGCTCCTATGCTAATGCGGGTATTGTAGATAGTAAAGGAGTTGAAATAGGCGCTGACTATACGAAGAAATGGGGTGACTTCCGTTTCAATTTAGGTGGTAATTTCAGTTTCACTAAAAACATTATAAAAGAACAGTTGGAAGAGCCCCGTGCTTATGATTATCTGTACAGTACAGGAAAGCCTGTTGGACAGATTTTCGGATATCAGGCAATCGGTTATTTCATTGACCAAGCCGATATTGATAATAGTCCATCCCAGCAGTTTGGTGAGGTAAGCCCTGGTGATATTAAATATAAAGACCAGAATGGTGATGGAGTAATCAATGAATTTGACCAGGTTGCATTGGGATATAATTCGAGTGTTCCGGAAATTTATTATGGATTTACTCTTGGAGCAGAATGGAAGGGTATTGGATTTAGCTTGGCTTTCCAAGGTGTAGGCCATTATACTTCATGGACTACTGTGACAGGTCTGTATCGCCCGTTGACTAACGGTAATACAATCTCTCAATATTATTATGAAAATCGTTGGACGCCAGAGAATCCGAATGCCCGTTATCCACGTCTGTCTACTGAAACAGTGCAAAATAACCAGCAGAGTAGTACTGTTTGGTTGGAGAATGGTTCTTTCCTGAAGTTACGAAATTGTGAGGTTTATTATAAATTTCCTCATGAGCTGATTAGTAAATGGCATCTGAATACAGCTAAATTATATGTAAGAGGTGTCGATTTGTTCTGCTGGGATCATATTAATCAGATCGATCCGGAATCATTGGGCAATGGTATTCCGACGACCCGTTCGATTAACGTGGGCCTTTCAGTAGGTTTCTAATTTCTTAATATTAATTGAAAAGTAAAAAACTATGAAACTTAAAAAGATATTATTTGGATTGGCTTGCATGTCTTTGATGGCTTCGTGTGCAGATTTGGATTATCATGAATATACAACCTATGATAAAAGTTACGTTTTTACAGACTTTGGTCGTACGGGGGCTGTTGTAACGAATATTTATAGTTATTTGGATTCGGATCTTCCGGCAGACGGCTCACTTTGTTCAGCATGCGATGAAGCTGAATATGCATGGAGCTGGTCTTCTGTACTTGGATATACTGACGGTCGTTGGAGTCCGACGAACGCTTATAGTAGATGGAGTTTTGAAGGAATTCGAAAGGCTAATTTTTATTTGGAAGAATCTAAATATGCAGATTTTTCAGAATTGAAGCAAGACAAAAATTATGAAGCAGAAATGAAGCGTTTTAACCGCTATCAATATGAGGTCCGCTTTTTACGTGCATACTTTTATTTTAATTTGGTTCGTGCTTATGGGGAGGTACCCTTGATTACGAAGGTAATGACAGAGGATGAGGCCAATCAAGTAAGTCGCACTCCGGTGGCCGATGTGTTTGATTTCATTGTGAAGGAATGTGATGAAATAGCTGATGAACTTCCGGTAGACTATACAAAACTGGAAAATGATGCGGCCAATGGTACAAATCCAGAAACGGGACGTATTACCAAACAAGCAGTTTTGGCCTTGAAGGCACGTACATTGTTGTATTGGGCAAGTCCGTTGTTTAATGCTTCGAACGATAAAAACTTGTGGAAACAGGCTGCTGAGGCCAATAAAGCCGTGATTGATTTCTGTGCAGCTAATGGAATCCAGCTTGGTAAATATTCTGAGATTTGGGGAACAGATAATTATAAAGCGAAAGAAATGATTTATGTTCGTCGTGTCGGAGATACTGATTCTCCAGAACGTACAAATTTCCCGATGGGTATGGAAAATGGTAATTCAGGAAACTGCCCGTCTCAGAATTTGGTGGATGCTTATGAAATGCAAGCTACCGGTAAGGCTTGGAATGAAGAAGGAAGTGGATATGATCCATCTAATCCTTATCAGGGCCGTGACCCTCGTCTGGCTATGACAGTTGCCGTTAATGGGGATAAATGGCCGAATACAAATCCAGTTCCTCTTGAACTTTATGTGGGTGGACGTAATGCATTGCCAATTGCGGGAGCTACTCCTACTGGATATTACTTGAAAAAATATCTGGATGGAACAATCGATATTAGTGCTTCTACTAGTAGTGGTGGCAAAAGACATAGTTGGGTAACTTATCGTTTGGGTGAATTCTATTTGAATTATGCGGAAGCCGTATTTAATTATCTAGGTTCTTCGGATGCGACTAGTGCTGAATTTCCTATGTCTGCGAGAGAGGCTGTAAATGTGGTTCGTAATCGCTCGGATGTTCAGATGCCTGGTTTCCCTACTGATATGTCTACAGATGAATTTGTAACGAAATACCGCCGTGAACGTATGGTGGAATTGGCATTTGAAGGGCATCGCTTTTGGGATATTCGTCGTTGGAAAGATGGTAACTCACAGAAAAACTTGATAGAAATGCAGATTGTCAAGAATGGTGATGCCTATACTTATACGCGTGTCACTAAATCTCGTTATTGGAATGATAAGATGTATCTGTTCCCAATACCGGATAGTGAGATTCGTAAGAATCCTAATTTGTCTCAGAATCCAGGATGGAATAATTGATTGTTGTTTTATTTAAAGACAAATAACTTATGAAACTTAGATATATAATAGCAGCATTAGTTGTTGCCTACATAGGGACAGGATGCGATGATAAATTGGAAACCTTTGAACCGCAAGGTTATATGGGGTATCCAACAACAATAGAAGGTATTACATCGGAAGCATTGCCGGGTCAAATATATTTGACTTGGAATGTACCGGAAGGAGCTGAATTTTCCTATATGAAAATCTGGTATGATGATCCATTGTCAAAACAAACGGTTTATAATGTAGTTTCCAAGGGTACAGCTGAATTGTTGATTGATGATACGCGTGCACGTTTTGGTGAATATGAGATATTTTATCAGACTTTTAATGCAAATAATGAAGGTGGAGAAATAAAATCTATCAAGGCTACTTCAGGTATAGCACCTGCAACTATTACAGAAAAGCGTACAGAGTATAAGCTTACCGAAAATCAATTGAGCACAAATGCACAAGAACCTTCAGAAGGTCCGATTAAAAATTTGATAAACGGTGATACAAACGACTTTTTCCATACCCGTTGGAGTAGTCCTCAGATTCCGTTACCTCATTATATTCAGCTTGATTTCAATGAGGAACATCAAATCTTTGCATTGGAATGGTGGGATCGTGTGGTCGGAAACTCTGATGGTTTCCCTTCAGTGGTGGAACTTCAGATAAGTAATGATGGAAGTAACTGGGAGACAGTGAAGGTATTGAGTGGGTTTGCTGCTTCTTCAGGAGCACATATTACTACAGAATATGTAGATGCAGGTAAACCGTTTACTCACTTTCGTTTCAATGTGACTTCTACTACACAGAATAGCTCTTATTTCCATATGGCAGAATTTAAATTCTATGATGTAGAACTTGATATTTATGATCCGGAAACTGTTGAATTAGATTGATTATGTTTTTGGCAATATAAAGTTTCCAATGTAATGTGAAGTGAATTATTGCGTTATTAGTTAGATAAGTAATAATTGTTTAAAATGCCATTCTGTATCCTAAATGAATGGAATGGCATTTTTCTTTAATCAAAGGCTTTGGCAGAATGAAGAGAATAACTGTTGGTATATTTTTATGGATAATGTGCATCGCTATAAGCTTTGCTCAGGAGAATTATAAATTGGTTTGGAGCGATGAATTTAATCGGGATGGATTATTGGATTCTACGGTATGGAATTATGAAAATGGGTTTGCTCGTAATGAAGAGTTACAATGGTATCAACCTGATAATGCTCATTGTAAAGGAGGCTGTTTGATTATTGAGGCTCGAAAGGAAAAACGTTTGAATCCAATCTATCAGGAGGGGAGCAAAGATTGGAGAACTTCACGTGAGTTCATAGAATGTACCTCCTCTTCGGTTACTACGGCAGGAAAGAAAGAATTCTTGTATGGGCGATTTGAAATACGTGCCCGTATTCCGGTAGGAAAGGGTGCTTGGCCTGCAATTTGGTTATTAGGCAATTCGATGGAATGGCCTTCATGTGGTGAGATTGATATCATGGAGTTTTATCGTAAACAAGGAATACCACATATTTTAGCCAATGCAGCGTGGGGAACAGATCAGCGATGGGTCGCTAAATGGAACAGTAAAGCGATTCCATTCAGCCATTTTCTGGCAAAGAACCCTGATTGGGCTTCAGAGTTTCATGTATGGCGTATGGATTGGAATAAGAAAGCTGTTCGTTTGTATTTGGACGATGAGTTATTGAATGAGATATTATTGAACGATACTTATAATGGTGTGATAGGAGAGAAACTCAATCCGTTTATGCAACCTCAATATTTATTGTTAAATTTGGCCGTGGGAGGTATAAATGGGGGAGAGGTGTCAGAAGAAGCCTTTCCAATGCGTTATGAAATTGATTATGTAAGAGTTTATCAACAATAATTTAATGGTATGAAAATTTTAGGATTATGGATTATGTGCTTGTGCACATTGATGTTTCCCGATTTGGTATTAGGAAAAAATACGAAGGAGATTCGTAGTGGAGAAATTTGGCCTGATAATCAAGGGGTACATGTTAATGCCCATGGTGGAGGAGTATTATATCACAAGGGAACTTATTATTGGTATGGGGAGAATAAATCGGATACAACCAGTAGTGCAATGGTGGGGGTTATGTGTTATTCTTCCCGTAACTTGTATGATTGGAAAAAAGAAGGAGTTGCATTACCTGTTGTCTTGGATGATGCATCCAGTGATATTACGCAAGGATGTATTATGGAACGTCCAAAAGTGATTTATAATAAGAAGACTAAAAAGTTTGTCATGTGGTTCCATTTGGAACTAAAAGGAAAAGGTTATGCTGCAGCTCGTTCTGCGGTAGCTGTTTCAGACACTCCTCAGGGACCTTTTAAGTATATTCGTTCGGAGCGTATTAACCCGGGGCAGCTTCCTTTTGATATGACAGAAAAACAGCGTGAGATGCTAGATACTTTGGATGCGGATAAATATAAACAATGGTGGACTCCCGTATGGTACGAAGCTATCAATAAAGGATTGTTTGTCAAGCGTGATTTGCAAGGAGGGCAGATGGCGCGTGATATGCAGCTTTTTGTAGATGATGATGGAAAAGCATATCATATTTATTCTTCTGAGGATAATCTGACATTACAAGTTGCAGAGTTGAGTGACGATTATTTGAGCCATACGGGAAAATATATCCGCATTGCACCTGCTGGTCACAATGAGGCTCCTGCTATATTTAAAAGAAATGGAGAATATTGGATGATTACTTCTGGATGTACAGGATGGGCTCCCAATGAAGCACGTATGTTCTCGGCTCCCAGCATCTGGGGACCTTGGAAGAAACACCCGAATCCTTGTCGTGGCCCTAAATCTGAAATTACTTTTGGAGGTCAGAGTACGTATGTGTTACCGGTAGCAGGGAAAAAAGATGCTTTTATTTTTATGGCAGATATATGGCGCCCAAAGCATCCTAGTGATGCACGTTACATTTGGTTACCTATTCAGTTTGAGAATGGAGTTCCTTATGTAGAGTGGATGGATAGTTGGTCACTCGATTTTTTTGACAAGAAATAAACCCGAATATAATAATTATTCAAAAATGCTCGACCATTGTTAATGAAGGCTATGGCGAGCATTTTTTGATATGATAGGCTTCCTCGACAAAAGAAGGTCACTTCCGTTTCTTTTTCAGATATTCTGAAGGAGCCATTCCATATTCATCCTTAAAACATTGTCTGAAATAGCCTATACTACTAAATCCGGTAAGATCGGAAATCTCAGCTAAAGAATACTTTCCGTCGTTTATTAGCTCTATACTCTTTTTCATTTTTACTTTTCTAACGAATTCATTAACTGACATTTCTGTCAATCCTTTGATTTTTCTGTATAGAGTAGAGTGGCTCATACACATTTTGTCTGCGATAAAGGCCACATCTATTTTCTCGATACTTAGGTTCTTTTCAATAATATCCGTAACCTTGTTCAAGAACTCTTGATCAAGTTTATTGAGATTCTGGCGCTCATTTTCAATATCTTTTTGCTCATTTTCAGTTGTGGGAATAGTTGTGATGACTTCTGCTATTTTTCTCCTGTTTTCCAGAATATTATTGATTCTGCTATTTAATAATCTGGCGCTGAACGGCTTGGTAATGAAAGAATCTGCTCCAGCTGCATAACCTTCTTCTTTATCTTGAAGTGTATCTTTGGCTGTTAGGAGAATGATAGGAATATGACTAGTACGCATATCTTTCTTTATGTTTCTACATAATTCGATGCCATCCATTACAGGCATCATAATGTCACTGATGACGATGTTAGGAATTTGATTTTGTGCGATATCCCATCCTTCTTTTCCATCAGCAGCCGTTATAACCTCATATCTGTCTTCGAATGAACTTCGTATATATTCTCTGATGTCTTGGTTATCTTCTACAAGAAGAATGATTGGTTTCCCGTCTTCAGTTTCTTTGAGCTCATTGGATAATATATTCTCTTGTGAGAGGGAATCTGTTTCTTTAATTGTTTGGTGTTCAGCATTGGGATAAGTATTTTCTGTGAGCAGTTTCAAGGTAAACTTGCTACCTTTTTCTACTTCACTTTCCACGTCAATTGTAGCTTGATGTAAATCTGCCAAAGATTTCACTAAAGCTAGTCCAATGCCAGAACCAGAAACTTGGTATTTTCCTTGTCCTTGATAATATCGTTCGAAGATATGGTTGAGGGATTCTTTGGATATGCCATGCCCTGTATCTTCTACGCTGATGATTGTATATTTGATATCATCTTTTTCTTTGGTTTCTATAGATAGTGTAACCCTTCCTTTAGGGGTATATTTTAGAGCGTTCGACATCAGGTTATCTACAATGATGGTGATGATTTCCTGGTCATAGTAGAGTTTGGATTCCGGCAAGCTCGTTTTAATATGGATCTCTACATTGGTATTCTGATTCAGCTCCTTATATTTTATGCCTATTTCTTGAATTAATCGGGTTAGGTTGTCATAACGAACTTTAAGTTTTCTGTTTTCTGTTTCTGTTTTTCTGAATTCAAGAATTTGGTTGATTAGATTTAATAGTCTGTTAGCACTATTTCGGATAATGCTAATTTTGTTGGTTTGTCTAGGTGATAATGTGTCGTCGGCCTGTAAATCTTCCAGCGGTCCTAAAATTAATGTCAGGGGAGTGCGTAGTTCATGTGTGATATTAGTATAGAACCTCAGACGCTCGTTATTCAATTTTGGGTCATTTTCATGTTGGTGATGTTCCAAATTCAGACGACTTTCTAATGCCAGTTTCCGTTTGTAGAAATGAAGTATAGCATACATGATAAGGCATATAATGATAAAGTAGGTAAGTTTGGCATACCAGGTGAGCCAGATTGGAGGAGCTATCGTAATTTGGATGGCAGTAAAATTATCACTCCATGTTTGGTTTCTCATTCTGGCTTTTACTTTAAAGGTATATTTACCTGGCTGTAAATCACGAAATGTAATTTTATTTTCATTCTCTACTTCGAACCATGTTTTACCTAAACCTTCCATGGTATAGGCATATTCTACTTGTGGACTCTGTGTATAATCCATTACACCAAATGTGACAGTAAAGGTGCTGTTTTTATATGAGAGATTTACTTTACCATTTATGATGGGAGTAATAGAATCTTTATTGCTGGGTTGAGAGTATTCGTAACTTCGTACGCTTGTGATTTGTACGGGAGCTATGGTAATGTTTTCTACGATATCTTCTGGATTAAAGTAGCATGCTCCATTTTGGGATCCAAAAAAGAGTGTGCCATCCTTTCCTATGCAAACCGAACCATCCATAAAGTCCCCTCTTGGTACTCCTTGATGCCAAGTATAATTAAGAAATTTTTTTTCTTCCTTTTTCCATTGAGCGATACCTCCGTTTGTGCTAAGCCATATTTTCCCTTGTTTGTCCTCAATGATAGCTCTGACATTTTCATTGATTAAACCTTGTTTATGATCGAAAATCTCAATTTGAGGTTTTAAGGGATTGGGAATATAAGCAATACCTGCGCGGGTCGCTGCCCATAGTCCCCCCTTATTATCTAGATAAAGGGAGTTTACAGCGTTGGTATTCATGCCATTGGTTGTATCGAATTGCATGATACGTTGTTTTTGTGATGAAAAAACAACAAGTCCTTTGCCGAATGTCCCTAGCCATAGCCGTCCTTGTCGGTCTTTTTGAATACCATGTATCATTAAGTCTGGTAATTGTTCGTTTATTGTTTTCTCTTCACTTATGATACCGTCTTTCCAAGAGTATAAGCCATTTTGAGTGCCGATCCAGATTTTATCGTTATCTTCAAATATACAACAAATTTCTGCGTCTTTGTCATTTATTGGAATCCGGGTTATAGCTTTGTTTTTAGGATTACACATGAGTATTCCGTCTTTATATAAACCGAGCCAGAGCATTCCGTTTTTATCTTTGAAGATGACAGATGCATGAGTATGGGGATTGGCTTTCCCGGCTAATGAGATGATTTTTTGAAGCTGCATCTTTTCATTGAATACGGCTATTTCATGTTCTCCTCCTAGCCAGACATGCGACTCGTTATCAATCGTAAGTCCCCATATTTGTTTATCGGTTAAGGCCCCGTCTTTTAGAATACTGTACTCCAAGGTCTGGAAAATAGGCTTATTGTAACTTAAAAAATCAACTCCTCCACGATAGTTCCCAATCCAGATGTTGCCAAATGAGTCTTGTAGAAAGCTTTTGGCATTAGGAGATGAAATTCCGTGCAGATCGTTGCTTGCCTTTATATTCTGAAAATGTGTGTTTTGTGGACTTGTAAATACATTTTCATTTAAGTCTAAAATGCTGATGCCTCCCATTTGTGTGCAAACCCATAATTTTCCATCTTTACTTTCTCCAATATCATTAATTTGATTGGAAAGAATTGAAGTCGGATTGTTGGGTTGATTTTGAAAAGAAATAAACTGTTCCTTTTGTGGATTGAATAAGGCAAGTCCATCTTCTGTACCTACCCAGATTGAGTTTGTTTTGCTGATTAGAATGCAATGAATTGTATTATTGGGAATGCTATATGGGTTTTGGGGGTCGTGACGATATACTTTAGCAGTTTGTTTCTCTATATCAATCACTGCTAATCCCCCTTTTTGAAGTCCTACATAAAGATGTCCGTTCTTGTCTTCTTTTGCACACCAGAAGTGGCCTGAAGACAAGCCTTTGATATTTTCCGCCTTATAATGTGTAATTTTTTTGGTTTTGTTGCTATAATGGTCTATTCCGAGGTGATAATGGGTAATCCATATTCCTCCGTCGGAAGAAGGGCTTAAGTCTGTGACATCTTGCGTCATCATTCCTGAGAGATTGGTGAATGTTTGTGTTTCACAATTAAAGATGCAAACTCCATCGCGTTGGGTACCTACCCAGACCGTATTGTCTGTCTCATTATAATATAATACATTATGTGCATTACTTTTGATAGCTGAATTACCGGTATTATATATGGTAAAATCATTGCCATCAAATTTGCATAATCCGGATTCAGAAGCCATCCATATATATCCTTGCTTGTCTTGGATTACATCAACGATATAATTGCTGACCATACCGTCAGTCATGGTTAGGCGTTTGAAAGTGTATTGGGGTTGAGAAAAAATCAATTGAAATTCTCCAAGTATAAGAAGAAAAAGTAAAATAAGTTTATTTCTCATGGTTATTGTATTTAATAAGCAAAAATACAATAAAATTGGTGAATAGAAAACTTTCTTTTATTGGAAATGTCGCATCAGATACTTTTTCTTTGTGTTACACTTATG
The DNA here is from genome assembly GCF_900128455.1 of Bacteroides mediterraneensis. GTDB lineage: Bacteria > Bacteroidota > Bacteroidia > Bacteroidales > Bacteroidaceae > Phocaeicola > Phocaeicola mediterraneensis. The sequence goes on from NZ_LT635783.1 coordinate 761,516, forward strand.
AAAGGAGAATTGAAACTTGTGTTTGTAGATAAGGTATTAATGCATAGCTTCAATTGGGAGTAAACTATATAAAAAAGCATCGTCTGCATTATTGGAAGATTTAGCAGACGATGCGTATTAAGTTTTGATAACGAAGTAAAACCGTTATCCGATATTCTTCACTTTAATCAGGTATTCTGCAATCTGTACTGCGTTGAGTGCGGCACCCTTCTTAATCTGGTCGCCTACAATCCAGAAAGTCAGTCCGTTTTCGTTTGACAAGTCCTTGCGGATACGTCCTACATATACTGGATCTTTTCCAGCCAGGAACAACGGCATCGGATATTCTTTCTTTTCCGGGTTGTCCATCAGCACCAGACCTTCTCCGTGAGCAAAGGCTTCGCGGGCTTCTTCAATGGATACCGGACGTTCCGTTTCAATCCAGATGCTTTCTGAATGAGAACGAAGAGCAGGCACACGTACACAAGTAGCACTGACCTTTACGTCAGAGTGCATGATTTTGCGTGTCTCGTTATACATCTTCATCTCTTCTTTTGTATATCCGTTGTCCGTGAATACGTCAATCTGAGGAATCAGGTTGAAAGCCAGCTGGTAGGCGAATTTCTCTACCTTGACAGGCTCACCTGCCAATACCTGACGGTATTGTTCATAAAGTTCGTCCATGGCAGCTGCACCGGCACCGCTGGCTGCCTGATAAGTAGCCACGTGTACACGCTTAATGTGAGTGAGGTTTTCGATGGCCTTCAGGGCCACTACCATTTGGATGGTCGTACAGTTCGGGTTGGCAATAATACCGCGCGGGCGGTTCAGGGCATCGGCGGCGTTGACTTCGGGAACCACCAAGGGAATGTCGTTGTCCATACGGAAGGCGCTGGAGTTGTCAATCATTACCGCACCATATTTAGTAATGGTTTCAGCGAATTCCTTTGATGTGCCGGCACCGGCAGAGGTAAACGCGATGTCAACTCCTTTGAAATCATCGTTGTGCTGCAGCAGTTTTACTTCGATTTCTTTTCCGCGAAAAGTGTATTTTCGTCCGGCACTTCTGGTTGAGCCGAACAACAGCAGTTCATCTACCGGGAAGTTTCTTTCATCGAGCACGCGCAGGAACTCCTGTCCTACGGCTCCGCTTGCACCAACAATTGCTACTTTCATTTCTTATGTTTCTTGTTTAAGTTAATAAATTCCGTGATTGTATTGCTTTCTGTGCTTCAGTAAGATATTTAAAATTCGTCCTGTAGCTATTGAATCGCAAAATTAAAACATTTTGGAATACCAAACGGGAAATGCGGAACTTTTTTCGTATTTTTGTCCATAAATTTAAAACAGACCGCTCATTTATATGGAAGAATTGTTAGATTTGTTTCATTTCGATATAGATTTTCCCATTACTGACCCGACCTGGATTTTTTTCTTGGTTTTGGTTATCATTTTGTTTGCACCGATTGTGCTGGAACGTTTGCGCATTCCGCACATCATCGGCATGATTCTGGCGGGTATCGTGATTGGGGAACATGGGTTCAACATTCTGGCCCGTGACAGCAGTTTTGAACTTTTTGGTAAGGTGGGATTATATTACATCATGTTTCTGGCCGGTCTGGAAATGAACATGGAGGATTTCAAGAGTATCCGCATGAAGGCGACCGTGCTGGGATTGCTGGCGTTTATTATCCCGCTGGGTATCGGAGTGTGGACAAACCAGCATCTGCTGGGATATGGCTTGATTACTTCCGTACTGTTGGCCAGTATGTATGCCTCGCACACCCTGATTGCCTATCCGATTGTGATTCGTTATGGCATCAACCGTCAGCGGGCGGTAAGTATTGCGGTGGGAGGTACGGCGGTGACGGATACGCTGACGTTGCTGGTGCTGGCCGTGATTTCCGGTATGTACAAAGGAGAGACATCGGATATGTTCTGGATTTGGCTGGTGCTGAAGGTGATAGTGGTGAGTGCTGTCATCATGCTGACTTTCCCTCGCATCGGACGCTGGTTTTTCCGGCGTTACAGTGACCAGGTAGTACAGTATATCTTTGTGATGGCCATGGTGTTCCTGGGAGCGGGACTGATGGAATGGGTCGGTATGGAAGGTATTTTGGGTGCTTTCTTGGCCGGATTGGTCTTGAACCGTCTGATTCCGCATGTGTCTCCGCTGATGAGTCACCTGGAATTCGTGGGGAATGCCTTGTTTATCCCGTATTTCCTGATTGGGGTGGGCATGCTCATCAATGTCAATGTGCTTTTCGGACATATCGATTCCCTCAAGGTGGCTTCGGTGATGATTGTGGTAGCCTTGCTGGGGAAATGGATTGCCTCTTGGCTGACACAGAAGATTTACCGCATGAAGTCGGTGGAACGGGAACTGATGTTCGGCTTGAGCAATGCACAGGCGGCAGCTACTCTGGCTGCGGTGCTGGTGGGCTACAACATTATTCTGCCTTCGGGTGAACGTCTGCTCAATGAGGATGTGCTCAACGGCACGATTTTGCTGATTCTGGTGACTTGTGTGGTCAGTTCGTTCATCACGGAGCATGCGGCCAAACGGATTGCGATGGATGATGCGGAGCTGGACGAAGAGAAGGAGCAGAAAAAGGAACGTATTCTGATACCGGTTGCCAATCCGGATACCTTGGAGAGGTTGATGCAGTTGGCCTTGGTGGTGCGCGATGAGAAACGTACGGACAATTTGGTCGCACTGAATGTGATTAATGACAACAATGACTCGGTGCGTCTGGAGATGCGGGGCAAGCGTAGCCTGGAAAGGGCGGCGCAGATTGCGGCTTCGGCCAATGTCCCGCTGAAAACGGTTTCTCGTTTCGATTTGAACATTGCGACGGGAATTCTGCACACGGCTAAAGAAACGGAATCGACAACGATTGTTATCGGTTTGCATAACAAGTCCAATCTGGTAGACTCTTTCTTTGGGAATCTGACGGAGGACTTGCTGAAAAATACTTATCAGCAGGTGATGATTGCCCGTTTTCAGATGCCGGTAAACACGTTGCGGCGTATCATTGTGGCCGTGCCTCCCAAGTCGGAATTTGAGCATGGCTTTGTGAAGTGGATTACGCACCTGTGCCGGATGAGCAGTCAGCTGGGATGTCGCTTGCATTTCTTTGCGCATCCGCAGACATTGGGCTACATCAAGGGATATATCCAGAAAAAGCATAAGGATGTGATGACGGAGTTCCAGGAACTGGACAACTGGGACGACCTGCTGATTATTACCGGGCAGGTGAATTATGATCATTTGCTGGTGATTGTAAGTTCCCGAAGGGGTTCTATCTCGTATGACTCTTCTTTTGAACGCTTGCCGATGCAGGTTTCCAAGTATTTCAATAATAACAGCATCATGTTGTTGTATCCTGACCAGAAAGGCGACCCGAATGAAACACTGAGCTTTGCCGACCCGCGCGGATGGGCCGAAACGCAGTATTATGACAAGGTGGGCAACTGGTTTTATAAATGGTTTAAGAAAGATTCATGAACGAAAATAAGAATATAGAATGGCAGCAGCGTACGGAACTGTTGCTGGGAAAAGAAAAAATGGACCGCTTGCGGAACGCACATGTGCTGGTCGTTGGCTTGGGCGGTGTAGGTGCCTACGCGGCAGAGATGATTTGCCGTGCCGGAGTGGGGCGGATGACAATTGTGGATGCGGATACGGTGCAGCCTAGTAACATCAACCGTCAGTTGCCTGCCACTCATTCCGTAATTGGCCGACCGAAGGCGGAGGTATTGGCAGCCCGTTTCCGGGACATCAACCCGGAACTGGATTTGACGGTACTGCCGGTCTATCTGAAGGATGAGGCGATTCCGCAGCTGTTGGACAGTGCTTCGTTCGATTTTGTGGTGGATGCCATTGATACGGTAGCTCCCAAGTGTTACCTGATTTATCATGCGCTTCAGCGGGGGTTGAAGATTGTCAGCAGCATGGGAGCCGGGGCCAAACGCGATATTACGCAGGTACGTTTTGCCGATTTGTGGGAAACATATCACTGTGGGCTGAGCAAGGCGGTACGGAAGCGTTTGCAGAAGATGGGCATGAAGCGGAAACTGCCGGTGGTGTTCAGCACGGAACAGGCCGACCCGAAGGCGGTGATATTGGTGGACAACGAGCAGAACAAGAAGTCTACGGCAGGTACGGTGAGCTATATGCCGGCTGTGTTTGGCTGTTATCTGGCGGAATATGTGATTCGTAAATTATAAAGCGTATGATTCAGTTGGAAGGAATAACCAAGAGCTTTGGCACGCTCCAAGTGTTGAAAGGAATCGACTTGGAGATAGCCAAGGGGGAAGTGGTGAGCATCGTAGGCCCCAGCGGCGCAGGAAAGACCACGTTGCTTCAGATTATGGGTACGCTCGACAAACCGGACAGCGGACGCATTGTCCTGAACGGGACGGAGGTGAACCGGCTGAAGGAGAAGGAACTGTCTGCTTTCCGTAACCGGGAAATCGGTTTTGTGTTTCAGTTTCATCAGTTGTTGCCTGAGTTTACGGCGGTGGAGAATGTGATGATGCCTGCCTTGATTCAGGGAAAAGCGATGGGGACGGCCCGGAAAGAGGCGTTGGATATTCTGGCGTTTCTAGGTCTGTCGGAACGTGGCTCCCATAAGCCGGCCGAGCTGTCGGGAGGAGAGAAACAGCGGGTGGCTGTGGCCCGGGCTTTGATCAATCATCCCTCGGTGATATTGGCCGATGAGCCTTCGGGCAGCCTGGACACGCAGAACAAGGGCGAGCTGCATCAGCTGTTTTTCGATTTGCGCGACAAACTGGGACAGACGTTCGTGATTGTGACCCACGATGAAGGGCTGGCGGCACAGACCGACCGTACGATTCACATGATAGATGGTAAAATAAAAATAGAAGCATTATGAGTCATATAAAATTAGGAAAATATAATCAGCTGGAAGTGGTGAAGGAAGTGGATTTCGGAGTGTACCTCAATGGAGATGAAGACGGCGAAATTCTGCTTCCGAAACGGTATGTGCCCGAAGGTACTAAACCGGGTGATGTGTTGAACGTGTTCATCTACCTCGATATGGAGGAAAGGCTGGTGGCTACCACCTTGCAGCCGTATGTGCAGGTGGGTGAGTTTGCTTGTCTGGAAGTGGCATGGGTGAACCAGTTCGGGGCATTCTTGAACTGGGGACTGATGAAGGACTTGTTCGTACCTTTCCGCGAGCAGAAAATGAAGATGCAGAAGGGAAAGCGTTACGTGGTGTATGTACACTTGGACGAGGAAAGCTACCGTATCGTGGCTTCGGCCAAAGTGGAGCATTTCTTGTCGACCGAAAAGCCGGATTACCAGCCGGGTCAGGAAGTGGAAGTACTGGTATGGCAGCGCACGGAGCTGGGATATAAGGTGATTGTGGAAAACAAGTTCAGCGGCATGCTGTACCACAATGAGATTTTCCAGCCTTTGGAAGTCGGCATGCGGCTGACGGCGTTTATCAAGCAGGTACGTCCGGATGGAAAGATTGATCTGGTATTGCAGAAGGCTGGTGCACGGAAGGTGGATGATTTTTCGGAGGTGCTGTGGCAATATATCAAGGACAACGACGGATTCACTCCGTTGAACGACAAGACAGATGCGGAAGTGATTTACCACACGTTTGGGGTAAGCAAGAAGACTTTCAAGAAAGCTGTCGGCGATTTGTATAAGAAACGTCGCATTGTATTGGAAGAAGACGGCATACATTTGGCTTGAGTCAATCCATCTAAAATAAAGTGCTGAAGTTTCTGGAGAAAGTTCCGGAGGGCTTCAGCACTTTGTGTTTATAGACGCTTAGAGAGAGATTTTCGGTCGTGGTCCGCTTCTTTTTTCTGATTCTGTCGGGAGCGGCTTTGTCCGGGTTTTACCGTAGTACCTTTGTTCGGCTTTGCCTGAGGGCGAGTGGCCGGCCGTCTTTGTGGAGCGGCTTCAGGTCTTCGCTGTGGTTGGTTTTTTGGCCTTCTTTGCGGACGGGCTTCCGGACGGGCCTGAGGCCGGTTGTTGGGCTTTTGTACAGGTCGGTAGTCCGGTCTGCCGTTGGCCACGGGTTGGTGTCCCGGGCGGGGAGCCGGTGTCCAGTGATTGTCTTTAGGCGGGCGGTTTCCCGGTTTGGGCCTGGCAAAATCCTTGGGACGCAGCTGGGGACTGATATGGCACGGACGGGTGTACACCGGATGACGATAGCGTATCGGATAGTTTCTCCGGTAGAAGCTGGCGCCGCCGAAATGGGCCCGGCAGTGTCCTCCCCGGTAGGTCAGGTAGTGGCGGGGCGGGCCGAAGTAAAAATAGTTCCGGTTGGGATATACCTGATAAATACGGAGGTAGCACACGCTGTTGAGGGCATAAATGGGGCGGAAGAAGTATTCTATTCCCATGAAGCGTACATATTCCGCATTGGAAAGTACCCAGCGGAGGTCATCGTTGCGTTCGTCCAGGTAGCGGTAGTAGGCATCCAAGGCGCGGCTGTCGGCTATGGCGATGCCTGAAAGGTAAGGACCTACGTTGTTCAGGAAATCATAGTTGATTTCATACAGATCGTTGTATTGGTCGGTGCTCAGATGCAGTTCGAAGGCCATGCGGTCGGTCAGGAAGCGTGCGTTGATTCGGAAGTCTCCGAGGCCGGAAGCGCGACCGGACAAGGCGGTCAGGCAGAAGGCCAGTAAGCAGAGGAAAAATGTCTTTGTTTTCATAAGCGTTGTCTTTACCGGCTGAATGTGATTCCTTCAGCTTTTTGTTATGTGACAAAATTAGCAGAAGAAAAAGCGCGGGTCAAGATGAAAACGCCCATTCTTTGATAGGGTTTTCCCTATCTTGTATAGGAATTTCGCCGTTTGGCTTACCGGATAATCTTGAGGAATTTCTCGATGTCTCTCCGAATCATCTGATAAAGAGGCGAGTGAGTATAGAAGTTGTTCCGGTGGATGACGACTTCCACGCCCACCTGGCTCCGTTGGTAGCTGGTCAGTTCGTTGTGCAGCTGCATGTCGTGGAGGGCCAGGTCATGAATCTGCTGTTCCCGTTCCCGGCGCAGCACGGTGCATACGGGGATTAACAGGCGCAGTACCACGTTGTCCATGATGTGATGGCCTTGGATGAACATATAGGTGTTGTCGGGATGTACACCGAGCTGTTCGAATTCTTTTTTCATGTCTTCAATTTCTCCCAAGGCATCGGGGTGACGGTGTTCCAGGTCGTGCAGTTTCCGGTTGACTTTTTTCGCCATGTTTTCCAGGCTACGTTCCGGATGGTGGGTGCTGACCTGATCCAGCTTGACGTACGAACAGAAATCCAGCAGGGAGAATTCGGAAAGGATGTGCCGGCGGTAGAACCATACCGACCAGATGAACAGCGGATAAGCAATCTGGGAATACAGTTTCATGAACTCCACAAAGTTGATGAGCTTGTGGTCGTTCAGGGTAGCCATGACACAGACCTCGTGCAACCCTTCCGCGTAGCAATGATAGTTTTCGATGGCGTAGGCGTAGGTTTGCATCACGTAGGGACTTTCGATGATGTATTGGGAAGTATGGGTACGTCCTTGCAGGAGATAGTCGTAATCGCTGTCCACACAGGCAATCATGTTCTCACCCAGCTGTTTTCCGAGTTGGTTCATCAGTACGGTTTTCTTGCCTTTGGCCAACGATGTCTGGGAAGGCAGCATCACTTCGAAGTAACGGGTGTTGTCTTCGTATTCCGAGAGGATGGTTCTCCAGAAAGAAATATCATCGTAGCTTTCCACGTAAGCCACGATTTTTCTTCTCGCACGTTTGGGCTTGAGGCTGTTGGCCGCTCCAATGTACAGGGAAGAAAGGTTCTCAGTCAGTCTTTTTCCCATACGGCTACTTCTTTTTTAACGGGTTGTAATGTCACTCACTTCGGTCACGGCATCCATCCAGCCGTTCATGATGAGGGCCGGAGAGTGGGTGGTCAGGATGATTTGTACGTTCGGATTCAGGCTCCGGATGAGGGAAATGAGGCGCTGCTGCCATTCCACGTGAAGAGAGATTTCCGGCTCGTCCATGAAAAGGGTACACGGTTGGTTGTCTTGCACCAGTACGGTGAGCAGGATGACCAGCATCTGCTTTTCGCCGGAAGACAGCTGGTAGGGCGTCAGGATGTCACCGTCCTGTTCAAACAGAATTTCGTTGTTCTGGCGGAGGATTTTCTTTCCGGTCTCACTGAACAAATCGTCCATCAGGTCCTGAAAATGCGTCTTCGGTCGGGAGATATCGGCCGCCTTTGCCTGATTCTCCGGCTTTCCACTCGTCAGCAGAGAGATAATCCGGTTGCCGATGTTCACCTGATAATCCAGGTAGCGCCGCTGGAGCAGATAAAGCTGCCAGTCGAGTTCCGTCTTCACGTTTTGGTTCCCGATTTTATCCAGCAGTCCCGCGCTGAGCAGCGGACGGTCGAAACTGCGTATTACATCGAAATGGATGTAGGTGGCATCTTCCGGATAGAAGGTGAACGAGACTCCTTCATGCACTCCGTTGCTGAGGGCACCGCCTTCCAGGTCGCTCAGACGGCGTACGGAGTTGTTCAGAATCGTGCTTTTCCCGATACCGTTCACTCCGCTCAGGATGTTGACGTCCGGGCGTAAATCCCAGGCAATGTTTTTCCGGCCCCATAAGCCTTTAATCTCAATGCGCTTGATGTATTCAGCTTGTTTCTTCATGGCTGTCTTTGTTTACACGTCAAACAAAAATAGCAAATTATCGGGAATAAATCAACGGGGAGCCGGTTCTTTTTTCAAAAACCTCGTAACTTTGCAGAAATTAGGGGGAAAGAGGGCTTCCACATGAGCGTGAAAAGGTTTTTTGTGGCTGAAAGCCCGACCTCTGCAAGCTGAAAAAGAGAAAATGAAGAAAGAAAATACAGTCATCCAATCGCCGGTGTTGTACTTGCAGCATCAGTATGAGCTGTTGAAGCTGGAGTATGAATATGAGAAAGCGCAGTTCAAGCAGCAGACCGAACTGATGGGCATCGGACGGAAAATCAAGCGGGGCATGTGCTGGTATCCCTTGTCGTTGGGAAGAAGTTATTACAACGCCTTGAACCAGCTGGTCATCGAGGTGGAACGGAAAGAGGACAAGGAGATTGAGCATCTGTTCGAGTATGGGCGTCCGGTGTGTTTCTTTACGCAGGACTTGTCGGGCAAACTGACCTACCTGAACTTTGTGGCCACGGTGAATTATGTGGAGGAAGACCGCATGGTGGTGATTCTGCCGGATGCCAATGCGTTGCTGGCTTTGCAGAGCAAGGAAGTGCTGGGGGTACAGCTGTATTTCGATGAGACCAGCTACCGGCTGATGTTCGAGGCACTCAAGCAGGTTCTTAGTGCGAAGAACAACCGTCTGGCAGAGCTGAGGGACATTTTCCATGGCACACAGCCCGTATCCACCTTCTCGTTTCAGCCGGTGCGTTTCCCGTGGTTGAATGCCACGCAGGAAGAGGCGGTCAACAAGGTGTTGCATGCCAAGGATGTGGCCATCGTACACGGCCCTCCCGGAACGGGAAAGACGACCACGCTGGTGGAAGCCATTTATGAAACCCTCCACCGGGAAAATCAGGTGCTGGTCTGCGCACAGAGCAACATGGCCGTCGACTGGATCAGTGAGAAGCTGGTCGACCGGGGCGTGAGTGTGCTGCGCATCGGAAATCCCAGCCGGGTAAACGACAAGATGCTGTCGTTCACCTATGAGCGGCGTTTCGAGGCCCATCCGGACTACCCTCAGCTGTGGAGCATCCGCAAGGCCGTGCGCGAACTGTATACCCGCAGCCGGAAAGGGGCCGACCGGGAGAGTATCCGGCAGAAAATCAATTCGCTGAAAGACCGGGCCACGGAACTGGAAATCCGCATCAACGAGGCTTTGTTCAGTGAGGCAAGGGTGATTGCCTGCACGCTGGTGGGGAGCGCCAACCGTCTGCTGATGGGACAGAAGTTCGGAACGGTATTCATTGACGAGGCGGCACAGGCGTTGGAAGCGGCCTGCTGGATTCCGTTGCGGAAAGCCGACCGGGTGATTCTGGCCGGCGACCATTGTCAGTTGCCGCCTACGGTGAAATGTCCGGAGGCCCTGCGTGCCGGACTGGGGCATACGCTGATGCAGTGCATTGTGAAGAACAAGCCGGAGGTGGTGTCTCTGTTGAAGGTGCAGTACCGTATGAACGACGAAATCATGCGCTTTTCGTCCGACTGGTTTTACGGGGGCATGCTTCGTTCGGCTCCCGAAGTGAAATACCGCAGCATCCTGGACTTCGATACCCCGATTGAATGGGTCAATACCGAAGGGATGGATTGCAACGAGGAGTTCGTAGGCGAAAACTACGGGCGCATCAACAAGCCGGAGGCGGAACTGTCCATCGGGCAGTTGAAGGAATACATCACGAAAATCGGCCGGGAGCGTTTCCTGGAAGAACGCATCGACGTGGGGCTGATTTCGCCGTACAAGGCGCAGGTGCAGTACCTCCGCCAGCTGGTCAAGAAAGATGCGTTCTTCAAGCCCTACCGTTCCTTGATTACCATCAATACGGTGGACGGTTTCCAAGGGCAGGAACGCGACGTCATCCTCATCAGTTTGGTACGGGCCAACGAGGACGGACAGATTGGTTTCCTGAACGATTTGCGCCGTATGAACGTGGCCATCACGCGGGCCCGCATGAAACTCATTATTCTGGGGGATGCTTCCACTTTGACAAAACATGCTTTTTATAGGAAGCTCTACGAGTATATCGGCAGTCTGCGGGAGTGAATTCGGAAATCGGGAGAAGGATATTCGCAAAATTTGATTATCTTTATCCCGATTTTATTCACACTATTCTAATTTTTTATGTTGACAGACTTACTGCAAACTTCGTATTTTGCAATTTTCTTGATTGTAGCCTTGGGCTTTATGCTCGGACGTATCAAAGTGATGGGGTTGTCGCTCGATGTGTCTGCCGTGATTTTTATCGCCCTTGCTTTCGGGCATTGGGGCGTGTCTATTCCAAAGGAACTGGGAACCTTCGGGTTGGTGCTGTTCATTTTCACTATCGGCATCCAGGCCGGTCCGGGTTTCTTTCATTCTTTCCGGAGCAAAGGAAAGACCTTGATTCTGATTACCTTGCTGATTGTGGCTTCTGCCTGTCTGACGGGGGTGGCCATGAAGTATCTTTTCGATATCGATACGCCCAGTATCGTGGGACTGATTGCGGGGGCGCTGACCAGTACGCCGGGTTTGGCGGTGGCTATCGACAGCACGCAGTCGCCGCTGGCTTCCATTGCCTACGGTATCGCCTATCCGTTTGGGGTGATTGGGGTGATTTTATTCGTGAAACTGCTTCCCAAGCTGATGCGTATCGACTTGAATGAAGAGGCCAGACGTTTGGAAAAGGAACGGCGCAGCCAGTTCCCGGAGCTGAACACTTGTCTGTTCAAAGTGACCAACCCTACGGTTTTCAACCGTACCCTGATTCAGTTGAATATCCGGGCCATGACGGGTGCCGTGATTTCGCGTTTGAAGCGGGGCGATGAGATTCTGATTCCGAAAGCCCATACCGTGTTGCAGGAAGGCGACCACATCCAGGCGGTGGGCAGTGAGGATTCCCTGAAGAATCTGGCTCTGATGCTGGGCGAACGGGAGGAAGGAGAACTTCCACTGCGCCATACGCAAAGCATCGAATCCTTGTTGCTGACCAAGAAAGATATGATTAACAAGCAGCTGGGTGAACTCAACTTGCAGAAGAACTTCGGTTGTACGGTAACCCGCATCCGCCGAAGCGGCATCGACTTGTCTCCCTCTCCGGAACTGGCCCTGAAGTTTGGCGACAAACTGATGGTGGTGGGCGAAAAGGAAGGGATACAAGGAGTGGCCCGGTTGCTGGGGAATGACGTGAAACGCCTTTCGGATACCGATTTCTTCCCCATTGCCATGGGTATTGTGCTGGGCGTGCTGTTCGGTAAACTGAATATTTCTTTCGGAGGAGGGATGACCTTCTCTCCGGGACTGACCGGGGGCGTGCTGATGATGGCGTTGTTCCTGAGTGCCATTGGCAAGACGGGACCGATTATCTGGTCCATGTCGGGACCGGCCAACCAGCTGTTGCGTCAGTTGGGCTTGCTGCTGTTCCTGGCCGAAGTGGGTACGTCTGCCGGAAAAACCTTGGTGGCTACCTTCCAGGAGAGCGGTTTCCTGCTTTTCGGGGTAGGTGCTTTGATTACCCTCGTACCGATGCTGCTGGCGGCTGTCGTGGGACGGCTGGTGTTTAAGGTCAGTCTGCTCGATTTGCTGGGTACCATTACCGGCGGTATGACCAGTACCCCGGGACTTGCGGCTGCCGACTCCATGACCGACAGTAACATACCGGGAGTAGCTTACGCTACAGTATATCCCATCGCCATGGTGTTCCTAATTCTGTTTATTCAGTTGATTGCACTGGCAGTAATATAGTATTTGAGAAGGCTTGCTTTGCCTTCGGTGAGGAAATCCTGAAAGTCTGCATCTGTAAAGAGGGAGGCTTTCAGGATTTTTTTTGTCGTATCCAGCAGATACTTTCAGCAGCCCCTGAGATAAAGTTCAGAGGCCTTGTCGCATACTTCTTTTTGTCCTGAAGAATCCTCTGTTTCACACTGCGGGATTTGTATTCCACACTGTGAAATATATATCCCACACTGTGGTTTTTGTATCCCACAGTGTGGGACAGAGAAATTGTCCCGAAGTTTGGGAGAAAATATAGGGGAAAATGAAAGTTTTTGTAGGGGCAAGTTTTATTTTTGCTGGGGAAGATGAGTCCTAATCTTGGAACAAATTAGGATAAATTCTTCTCCTTTTGTTCTTTTCACTTGGTTTTTCACTATATTTGTAATTAACAATTACTTCATCCTAATTATCAATTGAATCGTATGAAATACCCCATTGGAATACAGAGCTTCGACCAGCTGATAGAAGACGGTTATGTGTATGTGGACAAAACTGATTTGGTTTACCGTCTGGTGAAGGAAGGTAAGATTTATTTCCTGAGCCGTCCGCGCCGTTTCGGAAAGAGTCTGCTGGTATCCACGTTGAAAAACTATTTCCTCGGCAGGAAGGAGTTGTTTAAGGGACTGAAGATGGAGGCGCTGGAGAAAGACTGGAAGGTGTATCCGGTGTTTCATATCGATTTCAATGGAGGAAACTTTACCCAAAAAGGCGTTTTGCAAAGCTGGATTGACGGGTATGTATCTTCCTGGGAGCGTGAAATAGGGATGGAGGCAGACAAAAGTCTTCCCACCGGATTGAGGTTCATCGAACTGCTGAAAACGGCCTATGAGAAGTCTGGTTTGCGTGCCGTGGTACTGGTGGATGAATACGACAAACCTATTCTCGATGTTTTGGACTATGACAAGGACCTGGAGGAGGAACATCGTAATATACTGAAAGGCTTTTATTCCACCTTCAAGGGGGCGGATGAATACTTGCAGTTTGTTTTCCTGACGGGTGTGACAAAGTTTTCGCAGGTGAGCGTATTCAGCGGTTTCAACCAGCCTAAAGACATCAGCATGCACGCCAAGTATGAGACATTGTGCGGTATATCGCAGGCAGAATTTGAACATTATTTCAGAGAGTCTGTCGGGCAGATGGCAGATGATTACGGATGTGCTTTTGATGAAATGATGAATAGGCTGAAATTGCAGTATGATGGTTATCATTTCAGCAAACAAATGACCGATGTGTATAATCCCTTCAGTTTGCTCAATGCGTTTGATGCGGGAGAAATAAATGATTACTGGTTCAAGAGCGGTACTCCTACCTATCTTATCCGTTTGTTGGCGCACTCAAACGAAAATATGAACGAGATTACGGGAAAGTATTATTCTCCGGAGGAATTTATTGATTACAAGGCGAGTGTGGAACAACCTTTGCCGATGATTTATCAGAGCGGCTATCTGACCATCAAGGAGTTTGACATGGAAGAAAGAACGTTCCTTCTTGATTTCCCTAATAACGAAGTGAAGCGTGGGTTCCTTACAATGGTGGCTTCCTCGTACTTTGATAAGATTGAGACTGCCTCATGGATAAGGAAAGCGGCCTCACAACTGAAAAAGGGGGAACTCGATGATTTCCGCACAGGCCTGACTTCTTTCCTGGCCAGCATCCCCTATACCATGCGCCGTAAGGAGAACGAGCGTGAGAAGGAACGGTATTTCCACTATACTTTCTATCTGATTATGCGTCTGATTAGTGTCTATACGGTTTATACGGAGAAGGTGCAGAGTCAAGGTCGGGTAGATTGCATTGTGGAGACTCCTAATTATGTGTATATCTTTGAGTTCAAGCTTGATGGTACAGCTGCAGAGGCCATGCGGCAGATAGAAGAGAAAGGTTATGCGAAAGAATATGGGGCAGATACCCGTAAACTGTATCAGATAGGAGCCGTATTTTCTTCGGAAACGGGAACGATAGAGGAGTGGATAGTCAGATGACGACTTATCCACTTCGATCCTTTGGGTTATAGTTTGCTCAAAAAACGTTCCCGGTCCACAATATATCGGATGTGGGTACCTTCGCCCACCAGTCCCTTGCGGTCGGAAGCACTTACCTTGAAGGTCAGTTTCCGGCCTTCTACTTCGGTAAGTTCCGCGGTGGCGGTAACTTCCTCTCCCAAACCGGAAGGTTTGAGGTGCGTGGTCTGTATCATGGCACCTACGGTAGTGGAGCCTTCCGGGAGAGCCGGTTGGACGGCATGCATGGCTGCATTTTCCATCAAAGCCACTAAGGCGGGAGTGGCAAAAACTTCCATGTCGCCCGAGCCGAGTGCCAAGGCGGTGTTAGTGGAATTTACCTGTACGGTACTGCTGTATGTAAGTCCTGTTTCCATGGTTCTTTTATTTTGAAGTTATAAATTCATTTTTCTCATTGGGTTGAAAGTCGGTTCCGGCAGGGCGCTGGAAGATGTGCAACCCGAATTCCGGTACTATGGCAATCAGGTGGTCGAAGAGTTCACCTTGCAAGGTTTCGTAGGGAATCCAGTCGGGCGTGTTCGAGAAGCAATACACTTCCACAGGGATGCCTTCGGTGGTAGGTTGCAGCTGGCGGACCATCTGCATCAGGTTGTGGTTCACGTCGGGATGGCTGCTGATGTACTTCAGGGCATACTCCCGGAACACGTGCAGGTTGACCGGTGGTTCACTGCCTTCTGCGGGGACACTTATCCATCCTTTTTCCGTGAAGCGGGCCACTTCTTCCGGGGTACAGAAATGTACGGTGGTCATATCAATGAACAGTGAACGCTTGATGCGTCGTCCGCCGCTTTCGCGCATGCCCCGCCAGTTCTGGAAGGAGTCGCTGACCAGGGCGTAGGGAGGGATGGTCGTGATGGTCTTGTCGAAGTTCTGCACCTTGACCGTCGTCAGCGAGACTTCCACCACGTATCCGTCGGCTCCGTATTTGGTCATGGTAATCCAGTCGCCCGGACGCAGCATGTCGTTGGCCGAAAGCTGTACGCCGGCCACCAGCCCCAGAATGCTGTCCTTGAATATCAACATCAGAATGGCGGCTGAGGCCCCGAGTCCGGTCAGGATAGCCGTCGCATTCTGGTCAATCAGGATGCTGATAATCAGTATGATTCCAATGCCGATGGCCACCAGGTTAATCATCTGGTAAATACCTTTGAGCGGACGGTTTTTCAACGCCTCGTGCTCGCTGGAAATCTCATACAGTGAGTCCAGAAAACATTTAATCAGCATGAGAGAGGTGATAATGAGGCAAATCAGACTGATTTTCAGTAGAATCTGAAGGAGATAGGCCGAGGAGTCGTTGAAGGCGAAGGGGAGCAGGATGTACCAGATGATAGGGGGAATCATCCGGCAGAAAGAAGTCATCATCTTGTCGTTAAACAGATAGTCGTCCCAAGTAGCCTTGGTGCGGGCCGTGATTTTCCGTACAGCCGGCATAATCAGGTGGCGGAACACCAGCGTGGTGAGATAGGATATCAGTAAAATAGCTAAAATAAGCACCACTTGGGTGGTCCAGCTGAGGTTGTTCTTTTCAATGCCGGTCTGCTGGAGAAGTTGTGCGATTTCTTGGTTCAGTGTATTCATATTTGCAGCGTCTTTTTATCTTTTCCGGACTCAAAGATAAACAAGTTCTGAGAGTTTGCAAAACTTGTGTTTCTTGTTTATCTTTACTGTATGAAGTGGAATCGGATTTTTTGGTTTTTTTTTCTCGGATACCTGTGCTTTTCCTGCATCCGGGATGAGGTTCCGGCGGGTACGAATATTGTGGGGCCGGGAGATGGGTTACCCGATTTTTCGGTGGTATTGAGCGATGGTTCAGTGGTGAGCCGGGAATCATTGAAAGGGAAGGTGGCCGTGCTGGTGTTTTTTCATACGGGTTGTCCGGATTGCCAGGAGGAACTTCCTGTCATACAGCGGTTGTATGAGGAATATGCTTCTTCGTCCGAGGTGTGTATCTGTGCCATTAGCCGGGAAGAAGGGGAGGCCGAAGTGGCTTCCTATTGGCAGGCCCATGCGCTGACTATCCCTTATTCGGCACAGGAAGACCGGAGGGTTTATGCGCTTTTTTCCACGGGTGGGGTGCCTAAAGTCTATGTGTGCGGGCCAGACGGGAAAGTGGTTTCTGTCTATTCCGACAATCCCATTGCCACCTATTCCAAGTTGAAGGAAGATGTGGAGAATGCACGTATTTTTTCTTCATATCTTTTTGCGGAACAAATGGTTTCACTAAATTTGCCGACAAGAAATTACTAATACCAAAATAAAGAATCTAATGAGTTTGAAAATTGTAGTATTGGCAAAACAAGTTCCCGATACACGTTGTGTGGGAAAAGATGCCATGAATGCCGACGGTACGATTAACCGTGCGGCACTTCCGGCGATTTTTAATCCGGAAGACTTGAATGCTCTGGAACAGGCACTCAGACTGAAAGACACACATCCCGGTTCTACTGTGACGATTTTGACAATGGGACCAGGCCGTGCCGCTGAAATCATTCGTGAAGGATTATACAGAGGAGCCGACAACGGTTATCTGCTGACAGACCGTGCCTTTGCCGGTGCCGATACGCTGGCCACTTCGTATGCGCTGGCAACTGCCATCCGCAAGATTGGTGCATACGACATCATTGTGGGTGGACGTCAGGCTATCGATGGAGATACCGCACAGGTAGGTCCGCAGGTGGCCGAAAAACTGGGATTGCCGCAGGTAACTTACGTAGAAGAAATTGAAGAAGTAAAAGACGGACGCATCCGCGTGAAACGTCATATCGACGGCGGTGTGGAAACGGTAGAAGCTCCGCTGCCGATTGTTTTGACGGTGAACGGTAGTGCCGCTCCTTGCCGTCCGCGCAATGCGAAACTGGTGCAGAAATACAAACGTGCACTGGGTGGTCAGGAAAAAGCGGCCATTACCAAAGACGGGGCTGAACTGCCTTATGCTTCTTTGTATGAAAGCCGTCCTTATCTGAACATCACGGAATGGAGCGTAGCCGATGTAAACGGTGACACGAAACAATGCGGTCTGTCGGGTTCTCCGACCAAGGTGAAGAGGATTGAAAACATCATCTTCCAGGCAAAGGAAAGCAAGACACTTACCGGCAGCGATGCAGACGTAGAGAATTTGATTGTTGAACTGTTGGCTAACCATACTATCGGATAAAGACTATGAATAACGTATTTGTATATTGTGAGATGGAAGGTGCCCATGTGGCCGATGTCAGTCTCGAACTTTTAACCAAAGGTCGTAAGTTGGCCAACCAGCTGGGATGCCAGTTGGAAACGATTTGTGCCGGCAGTGGCCTTGCAGATGTAGAAAAACAAGTTTTGCCATACGGAGTAGACTGCGTGCATGTGTTCGACGCTCCGGGCTTGTTCCCTTATACTTCACTTCCTCATACTTCTATTCTTGTCAACTTGTTTAAGGAAGAAAAACCGCAGATTTGCCTGATGGGGGCGACAGTGATTGGTCGTGACCTGGGTCCGCGTGTGTCTTCAGCTTTGACGAGTGGTCTGACTGCCGACTGTACGCAGCTGGAAATCGGTAACCATGAAGACAAGAAGAACGGCATCACTTACGAAAACCTGTTGTATCAGATTCGTCCGGCTTTCGGAGGTAACATTGTGGCTACCATCGTCAATCCGGAACATCGTCCGCAGATGGCTACCGTTCGTGAAGGGGTGATGAAGAAAGAAATCGTAGATGCCAACTACCAAGGTGAAGTGATTCGTCACGACGTAGCGAAATATGTACCCGAAACGGATTATGTGGTGAAGGTTATCGACCGTCACGTGGAAAAAGCAAAACATAATCTGAAAGGAGCACCTATCGTGGTAGCCGGTGGTTACGGTATGGGTAGCAAGGAAGGTTTCGACATGCTGTTCGAACTGGCCAAGGAACTTCATGCAGAAGTAGGTGCCAGCCGTGCGGCGGTAGATGCCGGTTTCTGTGAACACGACCGTCAGATTGGTCAGACAGGGGTAACGGTACATCCGAAATTGTATATCGCTTGCGGTATTTCCGGACAGATTCAGCACATCGCCGGTATGCAGGATGCAGGTATCATCATCTCTGTGAACAGCGACCCGAATGCGCCGATCAACACCATCGCCGACTATGTCATCAACGGTACGGTGGAAGAAGTAATCCCGAAAATGATTAAGTATTACAAAAAGAACAGTAAATAATGGCAAACTTTTATACAGAACATCCGGAACTCAAGTTTCACTTGAACAATCCGATGATGGAGCGTATCTGTCAGTTGAAAGAACGCGATTACAGAGATAAAGACGAGTACGATTATGCGCCGCAGGATTATGCGGATGCCATCGACTCTTACGATAAAGTGTTGGAAATTACCGGTGAAATCACGGGTGAGGTGATTGCACCTAATGCTGAAGGAGTAGATCAGGAAGGTCCGCATCATGCCAATGGCCGTGTGGAATATGCTTCGGGTACAAAGGCTAACCTGGAGGCTATGGTAGAAGCTGGATTGAACGGAATGACCATGCCGCGCCGTTTTGGTGGTTTGAACTTCCCGATTACGCCGTACACCATGTGCGCGGAAATCGTGGCACAGGCCGATGCCGGTTTCGGTAACATCTGGTCTTTGCAGGACTGTATTGAAACTTTGTATGAGTTCGGTAATGAAGACCAGCATAGCCGTTTCATTCCGCGTATCTGTGCGGGCGAAACCATGTCTATGGACTTGACTGAACCGGATGCAGGTTCCGATTTGCAGAGCGTGATGCTGAAGGCTACGTACGATGAGGCCAACAACTGCTGGCGTCTGAACGGAGTGAAACGTTTCATCACGAACGGTGATGCCAATATTCACCTGGTACTGGCCCGTTCGGAAGAAGGTACTCACGACGGTCGTGGCTTGTCTATGTTCATCTATGACAAGAACGATGGTGGAGTTGACGTACGTCGTATTGAAAACAAGCTGGGTATCCATGGTTCTCCGACTTGTGAACTGGTGTACAAGAATGCGAAGGCTGAACTTTGTGGCGATCGTAAGCTTGGTTTGATTAAATACGTCATGGCATTGATGAACGGTGCCCGTCTGGGTATCGCGGCTCAGTCAGTAGGTTTGAGCCAGGCTGCTTATGATGAAGCATTGGCATACGCAAAAGACCGTAAGCAGTTCGGTAAGGCGATTATCGAATTCCCGGCTGTGTACGACATGCTGGCTACCATCAAGGCGAAACTGGATGCCGGTCGTGCGTTGTTGTATCAGACTTCCCGTTATGTGGATATCTACAAAGCCTTGGACGACATCGCCCGTGAACGCAAGCTGACTCCGGAAGAACGTCAGGAACAGAAACGCTATGCGAAACTGGCCGACAGCTTTACCCCGTTGGCAAAAGGTATGAACTCTGAATATGCCAACCAGAATGCCTACGACTGTATTCAGGTACACGGCGGTTCCGGCTTCATGATGGAATATGCGTGTCAGCGTATCTACCGTGATGCCCGTATCACCAGCATCTACGAAGGAACGACTCAGTTGCAGACGGTTGCTGCCATCCGTTATGTGACCAACGGTTCGTATGCGGCTACTTTGCATGAATTTGAAACGGTACCTTGTGCGCCGGAATATGAAGGTTACATGAACCGTATCAAGGACATGACCCGTAAGCTGGAAGCTTGCACCAATGCAGTGAAGGAAGCACAGAACCAGGAACTGCTGGATTTTGTGGCCCGTCGTTTGTATGAAATGGCAGCTGTCTGCGTGATGAGTCACTTGCTGTTGCAGGATGCCACCAAGGCTCCTGAAATGTTCGGTAAGTCACTGAATGTGTATGTGAACTATGCAGAGGCTGAAGTGGAAAAACATTTCAACTTCATCCGCAAGTTCCAGGCTGAAGAACTGGCAAGCTACCGGAAATAAGTTTCTGGCGGTATTTTCAAATAAGAACGGCTGACAATAAGTCATCACATAAAATCCTCCTGAGGTTAGTCTGAATCGAATGAAAGACTGGCGCAGGAGGATTTTTTTCTGTTTTTATGAATAATGTGCTCCGTTGGGTGGACTGGCTTTTGAACCGCTTCTTTAAGTGTGTGAAATGAGTTTTTTCCGTAGCCATTGGTTGAACAGGAAGAGCAGGAAGAGGGCACAGAGAATAGGCAGATAAAATAGGCAGGTCTGCAGGGAAGGACTGTCTTCTTGCAAGGTTTGTAGCAGGGCGAGGATCTTATTTCCGTATTGCCAGCATAAAATCCCCAGGCAACCTCCACCTGCCAGAAAGGTAGTGACGAGCATAAGGATGAACAATCTTTTTTCTTGCCGCTTTTCGCGTAGAAAGGTTTCCTGATGAATCTTCTGCATCATCCGGTAACTGAAATTGCTGGGCAGCCGGTAGTCAGGCTGCTGGCTGAGAGCCTTTTTAAGTCCTTTATCGGTGGTATTCATAAGTCAATCCTCCTCTTTCATTAATGTACATAATTTTTTGCGGACGCGGTGTAGCTTTACTTTCACATTATTTTCGGTCAGGTGAAGGATATAGGCTATTTCCGTCACCGGTTTCTCTTCTTCATAGAAGAGTGTCACCAGGGCCTTCTCGTCCGAAGTCAGACGGGTGAGGGCTCGTTGCAGCTTTTCTATCTGCATCTCATTTTCCGTATTGAGTGTTTCATCTACTTCCGTATCCGACAAGCTGTTCCACATCCGGTCGTCGAACGAAAGGAGTTCATGCTCTTTCTTCCGCAGGGCAGACGTGGCGGTGTTGTAGGCAATGCGGTAAATCCAGGTGGAGAAACTGCTGTTCTCCTGAAACGAGGAAAGGTGGGTGAAGGCTTTCATAAAACAGTCTTGCGTCAGTTCTTCTGCATCCTCCGGTGAACCCACCATGCGAACAATCAGATGAAACACCTGTGGCCCGTAAGTATCCAAAAAGTAGGAGAACTGTTCGGTTCTCCCGCTCAGAATGGATGCGATGATATGTGATTCCTCGTTTTGCATGATGCCTTTTAGACGCGATGCCTTGTGAAAGGTTACAGCCTGCAGAAAAATTTTTTTCATGCTCATGGAGTGTAACCTTTTCCGTGGGGATGCGTCTAAAGGGGCAAAGTAACAAATTAAAAACGAAACGACGATGGAAGAATTAATGATTGTTGCCAATGTGGCCATTGTATTTGGAGTGATTTATAAACTGTTTGAACTGTTTGCTGGAAGAAGAGAACGGATGATGCTGATTGAGAAATTGGGAGATAAGCTGACGCCGGAAACCTTTAAGCAGGGTATTGTGTATCGGCCCAGTTTGTTCTCTTTTGGTGGACTACGAGTAGGATGTCTGCTGTTAGGGATAGGTGTAGGGTTGTTGATTGGATATGGTCTGGTATATGCCACTCAGCCGGAATATTTTATGGAAGATCCGAGCCGGGCAGTAGAGTATACGGTTTCCGTTATTTACAGCGCCAGTGTGTTGCTGGGAGGAGGTTTAGGTCTGGTCATTTCTTATTTGATTGAAAAGAAGCAGCTGGACAAGGAGAAATAAAAGTTTATTTTACTCTCGGACAAAGCGGTTTGATACGGATTTAAGGTGTCAAATCGCTTTTTTATGGTATGATTTACCTTAAATATGTGTATTTATTCTTTATTTATCCAAACAAATGCAATATTTTGAACCCAGATAGGATATTCTTTGTAATTTTACTGAGAGGTAAATTATGGAGATTTTGGGTTATGAAATGGAATTACATGGCAGGAGTGGTATGTGCTTTCATGCTGTTTGCAGGTCAGGTACATGCACAAGTGGAAGGAACGGATTCGCTTCAGATGGTGATGTACCATGATGAGGCGAATGAATTGAAGGAAATTCTAATCTGTCCGCCGGTATTTTGTTCTTTGCCCGACGGAAAGCGCGTGAAGATGAAAATCTGTAACGACGGAGAAGAAACGGTGCGGAAAGTCTCGTTTTGCCTGTTTTATAAGAAGAAAAGGGTCTGTAAGGTCCGTCTGCCGCACATGCAGAAAGGAGCAACCTATGAGTTTGCGGTGAATATCCACGAAAAGCTGTCGCGGAAAGACCGGGAGAGTCTGGAGTTCGAATTGAAAAAAGGCCGATGCTATCGAATGTATAAGCTTCCGTCTTATTAGAGTGAGGATGGTTCTGCACTTTTTTAGCTTTGCTTCTTC
This sequence comes from Bacteroides mediterraneensis, assembly GCF_900128455.1. Taxonomy (GTDB): domain Bacteria; phylum Bacteroidota; class Bacteroidia; order Bacteroidales; family Bacteroidaceae; genus Phocaeicola; species Phocaeicola mediterraneensis. The sequence continues at coordinate 784,122 of NZ_LT635783.1, forward strand.
ACTTGTTAAGAGATTTAATCAAAGAGTAGGAGGTAGTTAATGTATGTTGTAAAACATTCTTTTTTACTCTCAGGCTTTGCCGTTCCAAATAAAATAAATAATTTTGCACTGTGTTTTTCATAGTATTAGATTTAAGGTTAACAAAGGTTGGAGTTCAGCGGAACTCCTTTTTTTATGTCCGTACGTCTGGACCTGAAAAAAGGCCATTTCCACGGGCGGTGGAAACAGCCTTTTCAAAGTAATTCACTATTGTTTTTTCTGATTGATTTTATTCCGACTTCAGGCAGTCTACCGGATTGCTGGTAGCCGTCCGGTAATTCTGTATCGTAATGGTGACCAAGGTAATGACACTGATAAGCAGGCAGGTACAGAGGAAGACCCAAGGCGAGATGGGAATCCGTTCATTGAACTGCTTCAGCCATTCTGAAACGGCATACCATGCGATAGGACTGGCGATGAGGGAACATACCACTGAGAGTATCAGATAGGAACGTCCGAACATCCAGAGAATTTGCCGGATGGAAGCCCCGTAGACCTTGCGCACGCCGATTTCCTTCTGCCGGTGTTCGGCTTCAAATATAATCAAGCCAAAGACACCTACCAGTGAAATGAGGATGGCCAGCAGGCTGAACCAGGTAATGATTTTTTGCTGGTCGGTTTCCTTCTGATACAGTTGTCCGTAGATCTGGTCATAGAACTTCACTTCGGTGGGATAACCGGTGAAGCAGTCGCTAATGGTCTCGCGGATGTGTTTCAGGGCGGTATCCATGTCGCTCCCGGCTTTTACGCGGATATAGGCAAACGGCAAGACTTGGTTGCTGTAGGCACCGTTGGGGCAGAATACGTAAGGCACGGGATTCATCTTTAATGAAGTAAACTGCACGTTGTTCACATATCCTTTGAGGAGGGCCTTCATTCCCCACGAGGAAAAGTCGAGTGTCTCTCCTGCCGGAATACCGCTTTCTTGCTGCAAGTCCTGTGTGGCGATGAAGTTCAGCTGGGAAGTGTAAATGGAATCGCTGGGCAGGAAGTCGCTTCCCGACAGGATGTGCAGGCCCATGACGCGGCAGAAATTGGGAGTGACGTCAATATACCGATGTCCGTATTGACTCCCTTTGTAGGTGAAAGCATATTGCGTGTATCCTTCGCTGGCCCCCAGTTCCCATTTGGCATAGGCGATGTCGTCGATTTCCGCAAAACTCTTCAGTTGGCTGTCGAACTTACGGTACGGACTGCTGTGGAAAGGCTGTTGGGGGAGGGAAGCTACCAGTATCTGGTCTTTGTCGATGCCCAGTTCATGGTTGCGCATGAAGCGGTTCTGCAGGAAGATGAAAGCGGCAGTAGTAATCAGGGCAAACGAAACGATGTACTGGAAGCCGATGAGTATCGTACGCAACCGTTGTCCTTTTCCGCTCAGGGCGTAGTTGCCTTTCAGTACGAGGGCAGGCGGGAAGGAGGTCATGTACCACGCCGGATACAGTCCTGCCACGATGCCGGTGAGCAGGGCTATCAGTCCGGTGTAGACTACATATTTCCAGTAGACAAGTAGGGAGGGCGTGAAGCCCATGAAGGATAGCACGTTCAAGTGAATCAGGGCGGCCACGATGCACAATGACAGCAACCAGCTGACCAGTACGATGACGACCGATTCGAGGGTCAAGGCACGGCGCAGTTCTCCGTTGGTACTTCCCAGCACTTTCTGGGTGTTGATGCTGCGCATGCGCATCGGAGCCAGTGCCGTACTGAAATTGATGAGGTTGATGCATGCAATGAGGATGATCAGGAATCCGATGCTTACCAGCAAGGTCATGGTGTTGCGGCTGCCCGTCTTGAAATAGTAGGGGGAATACATGTCATAATACAGTTTTTGTATCGGAAAGACATAGAGTTTCTGTGTGCCTGGCTCTCCGGTGAACAATCGTGCGTCGACCCCTGTAGCCGTAATCTGTTGGTTGACTTCTTCTATGCTGACACCCGGTTTCAGCAGAAAGAACGCATAGAAGTTCTGGCTGCCCCAGTCGTTCTCCTGCAGCTTTCCCATCGGTACGAAAAGGTCGTTCTTGAACTGGCAGTTCTCGGGGAGGTCTTCAAAGATACCGCATATCCGGAACTTCGTGGCTTCCGGACTTCGCCAGTCTGGGGTATCTGCATACAGATAGGAGCCCAAGGCATTTCCTTTGGGGAACAGCTTGCGGGCATAGCTCTCGGAGATAATGACACTTTCCGGCTGGTTCATTTCCTGGTCGCTGCCTTCCACGAACTTCAGTCCGATGATTTTGCCGAAGTCCGGATATACGGCCCACGGTTCCTCGTAGAAATATTGGGGATTCTTGGGGTCGGTGTAGAAAGCCTGCTTGGACCAGGCAGGGGAATAGATGGTACCGTATTCGATGCCGGGCACTTGCTGGATGAGGAAGTCGATGGGAGCTCGGGGAAGGGTACTGACGTAATTGCTTCCTTTGGCTTCTGACAGGTTCAGCATGACCAAGCGGTCGGCATGGGGATAGCAGGTATCGAAATTGCGTTCGTAGCTCACCTTCATCATGAGTAGGACAAAGGCGGCAAAGGCGGCCGAAAGTCCCAGGAGGTTCAGCACGGAGGCGGTCCGGAAACGCTTCAGGGTGTAAAATAGATTTCTTAAAATGGTTTTCATATCGTTGTTATTTTATGTTTTGGGTTTGATAGAGATTATTCGGTCTTCAGGTTGCATACCGGATTTTCCCGTACGGCTTTTCGGCTGATAAGCCAGACGGAGGCCAAGGAGATGAGGCTCACAATCAGGAAGGCGGCAATCGGTACCCACCAGGGGAAACTGCTCTCGTAGGTTACAATCTTGTCTATCTGGCGGATTCCCACATACATCAGCGGGAGCGCAATCAGCAGACTGATAACGAGCGAGACGGAAGAGAATCTCATCAGTTGCAGCATCTCGTGGCGGCTGTCGGAACCGAAGACCTTGCGGATGGCAATGTCGCGTTTCCGCTGGGCGATGAAATAGATGCTCATGGCGGTCAGCCCTAACAGGGAGATGACCAGTGCCGCACAGGTGAAGATTCGAATCAGCTGGCTCATGCGGGTAATATTTTCATAGATATCCTGCATCAGGGTGTCATACCATTCCGATTCAAACGGGTATCCGTCTATGATCTTGGAATAGAGCTGGTCGAGTTGCTTTTTATATACATCTGGTTGGTCGTCAAGTACTTCTACCAGAATGTTCCAAGGGCTGATGCTGTCGGCAGGAGCAATCTGCATGCGCAGCGGATGAGGGTCTTTTTCCAGTAGAGATTGAATTTGAAAGTCTTTGAATTCGCCGGTGATGTTCCAGGAATAGTTTCCGTCACTGCTGTGGACATGGTCGGTAAATCCCAGTTGTTTCAGCTTTTTCATGGCCGATTGGCTCACTAGGTAATTGTGTGTATCGAATCCGGCATGACGGTCGTCCGTGATTTGGATGTGAAACATGTCGATAAAGGCAGAATCAACGATAAAACTCTGGAAGCTCAGCACTTCTGTACTGTCGGCGGAGTTGAAGTTCATCGTGTCGTTGTTGCCTCCGTCCAAGGGGGTACCCTTTGAAAAACTGACGCGCTTCACAAAAGGAAGTTTCTGGGCTTCGTGGCGGAAGAGTTGCAGCTTCTGGTCGCTAGCCATAGGAGGGTAGTGAATGACGTGTCCGTATTCATATCCTAAGGGGGCGTGCAGGATGCGGTAAATCTGTACAGTCAGATAGAGGGCACATCCCAGCATGGCGATGGTCAGCCCGTTTTGCACGATGTTCAGCAAGCGGAGATATAACGTCTTGGTTTTCCGGCGGAAGGTACCTTTCACGATGTCCAGCGGATGGTAGTGCGACAGCATCGTGGCGGGCACGAAACCGGAGAGCAGGGAAAGTACGACAATCAGCAGCAGATAGCAGGATATGGTGACAGGATTTAACCCTCCTACGATATCGAGCCGTGTGTGGAGCAAGTCCATGGCGGTCGGTTCTGCGGCTTTGGCGAGCAAGAATCCCACCAGGAAAGCGAAGGTGGTCATCAGGAACGACTCGGCAATCATGCGCCAGAAAATATTCTTCCTGGAAGAACCTAACAGGCGGCGGGTAGCCATTTCCTTTGCCCGGTAGCTGGTCTGAGCCACACTCATACTGATGTAGTTGAAGGTGGCCATGCACAGAATCAAGATACTGATGGTCAGGAAAATGAGTACCAGTTTCCGGCTGTACTGGTTAAGAGTTGCTCCGACAGCAGAAATATCAGAGAAATAAAAATCATGCACAGGTATAAAGCGTACTTCCTTGACGATGTCGTATTGGTAAATCCAGAAGAATTCCTTGAAGAAGCGGGCAATGTCACCGGCCTTGTTGTTGGGATTGACACCCGGATGGAAACGCAGGAAGAAGATGCAGCTGGCGGCATTGCCCAGCCCGGTATTCTCTTCGCTGGCATTCCATTGGACGTATCGTATATTTTTATGAGGACTGAATGCTTCAATGTGGGAAGGAAAGATGGAGTTGTCAATGTCTTCGATGATACCGCTTACTGTACATTTCTGGTTGTCGAATGCCTGTTCTGTGAGGGTTTTACCCAGCGCATGCTCCGTACCGAACAGCTTGATGGCGCAGGAACGTGTCAGTACGATGTTATTTTCATTGCTCAGCAAGGTTTCAGGGTTTCCTTCCAGCAAATGAAAATTGAAGAACCGGAAGAAGTTGTCTCGGACAAACATCATTTGTATATTCACGGGTTTGTCGTTTGTCTTGACAAACTGTTCGTAGGAGCCGCTCACGGCGCACCAGTCTTCTATTTCCGGATAACGGCTTTGTAGTTTGTCGCCCAGCAGGATATGACCTCCTGCCCATATTTCGCTGGCCAGTACGTAAGTGCGGTCTGCGTCTTTCATGTCTTTGTCTACAGTGAGTTGTCGGGTCACCATGTGGCTTATCAGCAGGAAGAACATCAGGGAGATGCTCAACCCGATGACGTTGACAAAGGTGAAGAGTTTGTTGCGTTGTAAGAATGTAAGGTAAGTTTTCATGCTCTGTGGTTATATTTTTGTTTGTTGTCATTCTTGATACAATTTCCGTGCCATTATCGCAAGTAGCTGATTGATAGAATTATGCTGATTTTGCGATGGAAAAGGAGTGTCTAATTTTTTGACAATGAGTGTATGATTTTTAGACAATCGTAAGTCTTATTTCAAGAGTATAATATCCCGCATCGTGGAGTGTTGCACTTTTTCAGTTTTAATCCTTGTTCTGTTAATGGATTTTATCGGGCCATGTCAGATGGTTAATATGTGTTGTAAAACATTACTTTCCAGCTGTTTCTTTTGTGGTTTCAACTGGAATGTTTACTTTTGCACTGTGTTTTTCATAGTATTAGATTTAAGGTTAACAAAGGTTGGAGTTCAGCGGAACTCCTTTTTTTATGTCCTTATGTGAGGTTTCCTTTTTCCTGATTGCTGAGTCGTTTTTTTATTTGTTCGTTTTTCTGTAAGTTTTCCTTCAAGCTGTTTCTTCAGTTTTTCCTGTAAGCACCTACTTATTTTTCCTTGTAAGCACCCCATTTGTTTTTCAAACGCTCCGTTTTTCCTCCTTCAAGCGTTCCGTATTGAAGAAATGCCGGTGAGATAATCCTTAGTTGCCTTTAAGTTTTCTATGTTTCCGTCAGGGGAGACGTATGTTTCTCTGCCGGGAAACGTACGTTTTCCATAGCGGAGACCTACGTTTCCCGAGAGGAAAACATAGAAAATACCGGGAGTCTCTGAAAAAAATGTGCCTGCGGTGTGAATTTTCTGGGGCGTTATTTGTCATGCCGCCTGTGAAAATCACGAATTTTACGATGGACTGGTGCCTCTGTTTCCTGCGTTCTCGGATGTTTTTCCGGTTTTTGGCCTTCGTGCAAAGAAATTTCGTGCAGGATTTTTCCGTCTTTCCGCTGTTCTCTTGTACCGGTTCGGTGTGCATCTTTGCCTTTTCCTTTTACACATGCGCCCATGTGCGCGTACACACGCCCGCGCGAAATACATAATGTAGTGTCGTTTGCGTTCCTTTTTGTAGACCTCAAAAAATATTCACCTGCAACCGTCTTGTTTCCAGCGACTTATAAAAATCCTCAAAAATTTTTGAAAAAAAGAGTGTGATAAAAGTTGCAGGAGCGGAAAAAGTGCGTACCTTTGCAACCGCTTTCGAGAGGGAGAGCCGCTGAGAATGACAGACTGGTGAAGAGAGGCAGACTTTCAAAGGCGCTGCACCCGAGTATCTTACCTTGCAAGACGGCAAGGGAGCGAGAAACGGATAAGCCCCGCGAGGTCACCCTGAAAAACTTTTTCGAAAAAAAACTTTCGGAAAAATTTGGAGGGAAAGAAAAAACGCCTTACCTTTGCAAACGCTTTCCCGCTGAAACGGGAGCACGAAAGAAAGATAGTTCTTTGAAAGACTTTAGATAAACAAACGAAGATGTAGTACAAGAAGTAGTCTTATATATAATGTATATATGGGATGAAACAAGAACCGTCAATAACCTGAAAAGGATATAGAGAAATCGGTTTCCTGAAACAGAGACAACAATGCTCGAAAGAGTGAAAAATATTTTACAATGAAGAGTTTGATCCTGGCTCAGGATGAACGCTAGCTACAGGCTTAACACATGCAAGTCGAGGGGCAGCATGAACTTAGCTTGCTAAGTTTGATGGCGACCGGCGCACGGGTGAGTAACGCGTATCCAACCTTCCGCTTACTCGGGGATAGCCTTTCGAAAGAAAGATTAATACCCGATGGTATCTTAAGCGCACATGCAAATAAGATTAAAGATTTATCGGTAAGCGATGGGGATGCGTTCCATTAGATAGTAGGCGGGGTAACGGCCCACCTAGTCGACGATGGATAGGGGTTCTGAGAGGAAGGTCCCCCACATTGGAACTGAGACACGGTCCAAACTCCTACGGGAGGCAGCAGTGAGGAATATTGGTCAATGGGCGCGAGCCTGAACCAGCCAAGTAGCGTGAAGGATGAAGGTCCTAGGGATTGTAAACTTCTTTTATAAGGGAATAAAGTCACCCACGTGTGGGTGTTTGTATGTACCTTATGAATAAGCATCGGCTAACTCCGTGCCAGCAGCCGCGGTAATACGGAGGATGCGAGCGTTATCCGGATTTATTGGGTTTAAAGGGAGCGTAGACGGGTCGTTAAGTCAGCTGTGAAAGTTTGAGGCTCAACCTTAAAATTGCAGTTGATACTGGCGTCCTTGAGTACGGTTGAGGCAGGCGGAATTCGTGGTGTAGCGGTGAAATGCTTAGATATCACGAAGAACCCCGATTGCGAAGGCAGCCTGCTAAGCCGCGACTGACGTTGAGGCTCGAAAGTGTGGGTATCAAACAGGATTAGATACCCTGGTAGTCCACACGGTAAACGATGGATACTCGCTGTTGGCGATAGACTGTCAGCGGCTTAGCGAAAGCGTTAAGTATCCCACCTGGGGAGTACGCCGGCAACGGTGAAACTCAAAGGAATTGACGGGGGCCCGCACAAGCGGAGGAACATGTGGTTTAATTCGATGATACGCGAGGAACCTTACCCGGGCTTGAATTGCAGACGAATTGCTTGGAAACAGGCAAGCCGCAAGGCGTCTGTGAAGGTGCTGCATGGTTGTCGTCAGCTCGTGCCGTGAGGTGTCGGCTTAAGTGCCATAACGAGCGCAACCCTCGTGTCCAGTTACTATCAGGTAATGCTGAGGACTCTGGACAGACTGCCATCGTAAGATGTGAGGAAGGTGGGGATGACGTCAAATCAGCACGGCCCTTACGTCCGGGGCTACACACGTGTTACAATGGGGGGTACAGAAGGCAGCTACCGGGCGACCGGATGCCAATCCCGAAAGCCTCTCTCAGTTCGGACTGGAGTCTGCAACCCGACTCCACGAAGCTGGATTCGCTAGTAATCGCGCATCAGCCACGGCGCGGTGAATACGTTCCCGGGCCTTGTACACACCGCCCGTCAAGCCATGAAAGCCGGGGGTACCTGAAGTGCGTAACCGCAAGGAGCGCCCTAGGGTAAAACTGGTAATTGGGGCTAAGTCGTAACAAGGTAGCCGTACCGGAAGGTGCGGCTGGAACACCTCCTTTCTGGAGAGGGACCGACGAAGGTTCTTGCCTTGTGCTGCAGATGAGTTTGTTTTTCGATATAAGAAGAGAGAAAGATGAAGCCGAGTCGGAACGGACGAGGTTGAACTGAATCACACAGTCAATAGTTTGGTTTTCGCTTTTAACTGTTAACTTTTAACTATTAACTGACACAGTCCTATAGCTCAGTTGGTTAGAGCGCTACACTGATAATGTAGAGGTCGGCAGTTCAACTCTGCCTGGGACTACCTCGAAAGAAGGGAGCGAAAAAAACTTCCTTAAAATTTTGCAGGAACGAAGGGAAATGCTTACCTTTGCAGCCGTTTTGAAAAAATGAAGCATGAATCTTGGGGGATTAGCTCAGCTGGCTAGAGCACCTGCTTTGCACGCAGGGGGTCAACGGTTCGAATCCGTTATTCTCCACTTGAAGGGTTAAAAGGCAAGAGTTGAAAATTAAAAGTGATTTTAACTGTTAACTATTAACTTTTAACTGAAAAACGGTCTATGACATGATGTAACAAGCAAAAAGTAATTTTAGTACGAAAGCTAAAAGTATATATCATCCCGCACCCGTCGAAAGACGGAATGTGCACGTGATAAGGAAAGTAGGAAAGGGCGCATGGCGGATGCCTTGGCTCTCGGAGGCGATGAAGGACGTGATAAGCTGCGATAAGCCGCGGGGAGGTGCAAATAACCTTTGATCCGCGGATTTCCGAATGGGACAACCCGTTATCTTGAAGAGATAACATCCATCTTCAGATGGAGGCNTCTGGAGCGTATGGAAAAGCAAATGTAGGTATAAGTAACGATAAAGGGGGTGGGAAACCCCCTCGCCGAAAGACTAAGGTTTCCTGATCAACGCTAATCGGATCAGGGTAAGTCGGGTCCTAAGGCTCAGCCGAACGGCGAGGCCGATGGCAGAAACGGTTAATATTCCGTTACTACCTTTGAGGGTGACGTGGGGAAGCAGCAGTGACACCGCCGCCGGCTGACGGAATAGCCGGTTGAAGGGTGTAGGCGTCGATTTCCGCAGGCAAATCCACGGAAAGAGCCGAACCTGATAGTACGCCAACTCCTTCGGGAAGCGGCGATAGCGCGGGTAAGCAGACTGCCGAGAAAATCCGCTAAACATAACTTCAGAGGTACCCGTACCGCAAACGGACACACGTAGTCGGGTTGAATATACTAAGGCGCTTGAGTGAATCACGGTTAAGGAACTAGGCAAACTGACCCTGTAACTTCGGGATAAAGGGTCCCTCCTCGCAAGAGAGGGCGCAGAGAATAGGTCCAGGCAACTGTTTAACAAAAACACAGGGCTGTGCGAATATGAAAGTAGAAGTATACAGCCTGACACCTGCCCGGTGCTGGAAGGTTAAGAGGAGATGTCATCGCAAGAGAAGCATTGAATTGAAGCCCCAGTAAACGGCGGCCGTAACTATAACGGTCCTAAGGTAGCGAAATTCCTTGTCGGGTAAGTTCCGACCTGCACGAATGGTGTAATGATCCGGACGCTGTCTCAACCGTGAGCTCAGTGAAATTGTAGTATCGGTGAAGATGCCGATTACCCGCGATGGGACGAAAAGACCCCGTGAACCTTTACTATAGCTTAGCATTGAATTTGGGCACGCGATGTGTAGGATAGGTCGGAGGCTGAGAGACGGGCACGCCAGTGTTCGTGGAGCCGCTGTTGAAATACGACCCTTCGTTTGTTTGAGTTCTAACTCCAGGCAGGAGGACATTGCTTGGTGGGTAGTTTGACTGGGGTGGTCGCCTCCAAAAGCGTAACGGAGGCTTCTAAAGGTGCCCTCAGGACGATTGGTAACCGTCCGCAGAGTGTAATGGCATAAGGGCGCTTGACTGGGAGACAGACAAGTCGAGCAGGTAGGAAACTAGAGCATAGTGATCCGGTGTTTCCGTATGGAAGGGACATCGCTCAAAGGATAAAAGGTACTCCGGGGATAACAGGCTGATCCCTCCCAAGAGCTCATATCGACGGAGTGGTTTGGCACCTCGATGTCGGCTCGTCACATCCTGGGGCTGGAGAAGGTCCCAAGGGTTGGGCTGTTCGCCCATTAAAGTGGCACGCGAGCTGGGTTCAGAACGTCGTGAGACAGTTCGGTCTCTATCTATCGTGGGCGTATGAAATTTGCGTGGCTCTGACACTAGTACGAGAGGACCGTGTTGGACCGACCTCTGGTTTACCGGTTGTGCCGCCAGGCGCATCGCCGGGTATCTAAGTCGGGATCGGATAAGCGCTGAAAGCATCTAAGTGCGAAGCCGGCCACAAGATTAGATTTCTCAGGGTCGTTGAAGACGACAACGTTGATAGGATGCAGGTGTAAAGCTGGAGACAGCAAAGCCGAGCATTACTAATTGCCCGAAGGCTTTCCTTATCCGCGCAGGGCGGATGGAAAAAGCATCGAAGGATGATATATACGTTCAGCCGAGTGCTGGGATTGCTTGCTTGTGAGTCATGATAAAATAAGGATATTAAGGTGACTATGGCGCGAAGGTTCCACCTCTTCCCATTCCGAACAGAGAAGTTAAGCTTCGCCACGCCGATGGTACTGCGTACAAGTGGGAGAGTAGGTAGTCGCCGTTTTACAGAGAGCCTCGAGATAGCAATATCTCGGGGCTTTTTTTGTGCCCTTTCGCTTACAAGAGATGCCGTAAAATTCCCTTTTATTTCTTTGTGTCTTATGGGTTCCTATTGATTTTATTGTATCTTTGTTTTGGTTTTTAAATATGTTTTTATGGATACAATTCTACCCTATGCACTGTTGTGCTTCACTTCCTTTTTCACATTGACAAATCCTCTGGGCACGATGCCGGTATTTCTGACCATGACCAACGGACTGGGAGAAAAGGAGCGTCAGCATATTGTGAAAAGAGCGACAATTATTTCTTTTATTATACTGGTTGCATTTACTTTTTGCGGACAGTTCCTGTTTAAGTTCTTCGGCATCTCTACCAACGGATTTCGTATTGCAGCCGGTATTATCATTCTGAAGATAGGTTATGATATGTTGCAGGCACGTTACACCAATACGAAGCTCAAGGACGAGGAAATCAAGGCGTATGCGGACGATATTTCCATTACACCGCTTTCTATCCCCATGCTGTGCGGACCGGGTGCCATTGCGAACGGCATTATAATGATGGATGATGCCCACACCTGGAGTCTGAAAGTGACGCTCGTTTCGGTGATTGCAGTGGTATATATTCTTACCTATATTATATTGCGTTTGTCCACCAGACTGGTTCGAGTGATTGGAGAAACTGGAAATAACGTCATGATGCGTTTGATGGGATTGATTCTGATGGTCATTGCCGTGGAATGCTTCGTGGGAGGAATGAAGCCGATATTAATCGATATCATTCAGGAAAGCCGTTTCTGACCGACAATTTATTGGAATTTATCTTTTAAACCCAACAAATCATAATAAATGTGTAATTTTGGCTGATATTTTGTAATTCTCTTTGCATTTTCAGATTAAATGATTATATTCCAAACGAGAAAGGATTTTCGGTACCTTCTTTTTTATTAACTTTTAAAATCTGATTTTATGAAAGTGCTATTGGTCGGTCTGGAACGTGTCGGAAAGCTGTTCTCTATGGAGTCTCTTTTTAAGAAGAAACTCACCGAAGCTGACATGACCGATGTGGAGGTGGTAACAGCTGAGATGACAGAATTTGGTTCTCCGGGAGGGAGAAAGTTGGAACGGAACATGAACGAGGCTTTGCGCGATGAAGCGGACTTCGTGGTAGTAATGGAGCCGTGGCAGAAAGATTTGCTGACCCGCTTCATGGATTATCGGAATTGGCATAAGATTCATCTGTTTGCGGATATCTGCAAACGCAAACCGAAAGCCGACATGCCATCCTGCGATGTAGATTTTGGCTACAGGAGCATGAAGGAAGAGATGAATGACGGATGCCGGAATTTATTGGAAGGATTGAAAATGCTTTTGAGAAAGCACGAGTCAGACTCATCTGACTTGGCAATGATTTAAGCACAACGATGGTTGTGATGATTTGAGTGGAAAGGCCCTGAATATTTGCTATTCGGGGCTTTTCTGTGTTTAGAAGAATTCCAGTACGAAGGTGGTATTCCATCCGTTGGTTTCTGCTTTCAAGAGGCTGATGCTGCCGTTGGAGAGTTTCATAATCTGTCGGGAGAGGGAAAGACCGATTCCGCTTCCTTCCTTTTTGGTGGTGAAGAAGGGGACAAAAATCTCTTCTGCTTCCTGTTCGGGGATGGCAGGGCCGTCGTTGCTCACGTAGATAAGGACATGCTCTTCCTTGGTGGAGTAGGCGCGGATATGGATTTTCCCTGTACGTTCTCCGATGGCTTGTACGGCATTTTTTATCAGGTTGATGAGCACCTGCCGGATCAGGTTCGGGTCGGCATAGAGCATCAGGTCTTCAGGCTCTATTTGAAGGGTCAGCTGTATGTGGGAAGGGATGAGGTGGATACTTTCTATTTGCAGCAGAAGTTCTTTCAGGTAGAAAGGCTCCGGAGAGGGTTTCTGGAGTGAAGAGAACTTCCGGTAGCTGTCTACAAAGGATATCAATCCGGTGGACGTTTCGTGAATGGCACGGATACCTTCATAAATAGGACTGTTGATTACGTCCTTTCGTTGTAAGAAGGTTTCGCTCAGAGAAGAAATCGGCGCGATGGAGTTCATGATTTCGTGTGTCAGTACCCGGGTCAGTTTCACCCATGATTCGAGCTCCTTGGTATCCATCTCATTCCGGATATCGTTTAGGGTCAGAATTTTGACCGTATTTTCTCCCAATTGCATCACGGACGCCCGGACCAGTAGTTGGACTTCCCCTTTGGTAGTGGTATATTGCAGGTTACAGCGTTCGCCGGCAGGTAAGGTGCCTAGCAGTCCCGGGATGTCTTCCCCGTAGCGTTCCAGCTGCTGAAGGGTGCCGAGAGCCGGGATACTGAGTAACCGTGCCGCAGCCGGATTGCTTTGGATGATTTTGTTCTGTTCGTCGAGTACGATGATGCCGGAACTGATACCCGAGAGCACTTGTTCATAAAATCGTTCCCGCTGTTCCATCAACTGTTTCTGCTCGCCCATCATCGCCCCGAATTCATTCAGGGTATTCTGCAGGATGCGTTCGCCTCCGATGAAGCCGTGCGTAGGCAGACGGAAGGAATAATCGCGGTTGCGGATGGCTTCCAGCATGAGCCAGCTTTTCTCCCGTAATTGTTTTTGACTGGAATAAAAGAGAAAGACGGCGAGGATAACCAGACAGGCTCCGATGACGATGCATTCGTTTTCATCTTCACTCATTCCTAAGGTCAGCAGGACCACGCCTGCTGTGAGGGAGACAATACGTGTCAGTGGGGAAAAGAACCATTTAGATGCCATGGCGTTTCATTTTGTTGTACAGTGTCTGCCGTGTAATGCCCAGTTGTGCCGCTGCCTGTGACAGGTTGCCGTCGCATTGTTCGATGGCTTTCTTGACGAGGTTCTTTTCCATCTCGTCCAAGGTTTGCAGCGGAGTATCTTCTTTCGTTTCTTCCTGTGTGTTCGGGGATTCCGGGGCAGGCGTGTCGGATAGTTGCAGGTTGTCTGCTTTCAGCAGGTTACCGTCCGAAAGAATGACTGCCTTTTCGATGGTATGCTGTAGCTCGCGGATATTTCCGTACCAGGGATAGTTCAACAGGCGCTGTTCGGCATCAGCCCTGAAACCGGTCAGCGTACGTTGGTATTGCAGGTTGTACTGTTCCAGAAAGCGCTGTGCCAGTGGCAGGATGTCTTCTTTCCGTTCCCGAAGTGATGGAATGTGCAGGTGGATAGTATTGATGCGGTACAGCAAGTCCTCACGGAACTCTCCGTTGTGTACCATCTCATCCAAGTTGCGGTTAGTGGCACAAATCAGCCGGATATTGGTAGGTTGCGGCGTATTGCTTCCCACCTTAATGAAATACCGTTTCTGAAGTACCGTGAGCAGTTTGGCCTGCAGGTGATAAGGAAGGTTGGCTATTTCATCGAGAAACAGTGTACCGCCGTCGGCAGCTTCAAAACGTCCGATGCGGTCGGTATGGGCATCAGTGAACGAGCCTTTGACGTGACCGAACAGTTCACTTTCAAACAGTGATTCGGTGATGGCTCCCATGTCGACTACTACCATCGGCCCGTTGCGTCGGGGAGACAGGCGATGGATTTCGCGGGCCAGCATGTCTTTTCCGGTTCCGTTTTCTCCTGTAATCAGAATGTTGGCATCGGTAGTGCTGACCTTCTCTACCAGTAGTCGTAACGGGCGGATGACGGCTGAATTTCCCCAGTACATGGTCGATTTCTCATCCGGTTGTGCGGCCTGTTTTCCTTTCTTGTCATTTCCATGCCCCTTTGCGTAAGCCTCCTGCAAGGTCTGTACCAGTTTGGCATTGTCCCAAGGCTTTACCACGAAGTCGGTTGCCCCGTCTTTCAATCCGGTTACCGCCAGATTAATGTCGGCATAGGCCGTAAACAGTACCACCTGAATCTGGGGACGTAGCCGTTTGATTTCGCGCAACCAATAGAGGCCTTCATTTCCGCTGTTGATGCCGGAAGAGAAGTTCATGTCGAGCAGTACTACGTCCACCGCTTCCCGTTGCAGGAGGGAAGGGATGGTGACCGGAGAATTCAGTGTAATCACCTGTTGGAAATATTCTTCCAGAAGATATTGCAGCGAAGTAAGAATGTTACGGTTGTCGTCTACTACGAGTAAAGTTCCTTGTTTTGCCATCTGTGATTGAGATTTTATGACAAAAATAGGAATTTTCGAGGGGAGGGCATAAAAAATGTCTAAAAAATACGGGCAGTGACAAAAAATTAGACACCGATTGTCAAAAAATTAGACACTTCGATTTTAGGAGAATATCGTATCTTGTTGTGAATGAGTGTGATAACTTTTTGGCACGGTATTTGAATAGGATTTGGCAGATAAACGATTACGATATGAACAAAAAGAATTTATTACACATCACGCTTTTCCTTCTTTCCGGTTGGATGGGACTGGAAGCTACGGCGCAGGAGGTCTGGAATGTAGACCGTTGCATGAGCTATGCGGTGGCGCACAACCGTACTGTCCGTCAGCGGGAACTGGAGGCCGACAATGCCCGGATGGACCGTATGAAAGCCATTGGCAGTTTCTTGCCGGGAGTGAGTGCAAGTACTGGCATACAATATAATTTCGGTCGTTCGGTAGACCCGGAGACCAATACCTACAACACCGTGTCTACTTTCAACAATGCCTATTCCATGGAAGCCTCCATGCCGATTTTCCGTGGCGGAGGACTGGTGAACGAGGTACGCCGCTCGAAAGCTGCCTGGTTGATGGGCAAAGCTGCCTGGCAGGAATCCAAAGATAACACTGCATTGGAAACCTTCCAGGCGTATATTGATGCGTTGTATTGCTACGGTACTCTGCGGCTGGCCCGCAAGAAACTGGTGGAAAGCGATTCATTGCTGTATAAGACCCGCCGTCAGGAAGAGCTGGGACTGAAAGGGCTGGCCGATGTGGCTCAGATGGAAGCCCAGCAGGCCACCGACAGTTACAACCTGACACACCAGCGGAATCTGTACGAAACGGCCTTGCTGACCTTGAAGCAGAAAATGAATTTTCCGGCAAACGATACGTTGCAACTGGATACGGCTGTACTCGACACACAGACACTTCATTATATTCAACTGACTCAGGAGCAGGCGGACGATGTGTTCCGCATCGCCCTGAATGTCAATCCTACCCTGCGTCAGGCGGAGCTGAATGCGAAGGTAGCCGATATGCGCCGCAAGATTTCCTGGGCCGATGTGGTACCGTCCATTACCTTGTTCGGCGGCATTTCCAGTTCTTATTATAAGGAATTGCATTCCACCTCCTATCCGAATTTCCGCACCCAGTTCAACAATAACTTCGGTTCCTATGTGGGTATCAGTATGAGTATTCCTATCTTTAACCGTCTTTCGGGAGTGACCGGGTTGCGGCAGGCAAGAAACAATTACCGCATTGCATGCGAGCAGTACGAGTCGCAGAAGGAAGAATTGCAGAAACTGGTGCTTCAGGCCGTACAGGACCGGGAAGGGTATTTGAAAGAGAGTATCCAGATGGAGAAGAAAGTCAACTCCGATTCACTGGCCTATCATGTCACCCGCCGGAAATACGAAGAAGGATTGATGACCTCACTCGATGTGCAGAACAATGCGGCCACTTTGCTCGAAAGCGAGACCAAGCTGTTGCAAAGCAAGCTGACCTACCTGATGAAATGCCGTCTGGTAGACTATTATAAAGGAGAAGAAATTATTCGCGGGCTAGAAGAAACCGCTAAAAAAGATTGATAAAAAACGACGAGATTATGGATATACAGTTAGAAAAGAAAAAAGGAATCCAGAAGAAACACCTTCCTTATATCGCAGGAGGAGTGGTTGTACTTCTGTTGTTGGGTTGGATTATTTTCGGCAATCATGCTTCTACGCTGAAAGTCGACGGCAAGTCGCTGAACATTGCCGATGTGACCTATGGAAAGTTTAATGATTATATCCGGGTGAACGGACAGGTGCAGCCGATTTCCGTGGTACAGCTCAGCCCCGAAGAAGGAGGTATCGTGCAGGAGAAGGTGGTGGAAGAAGGAGCGCACGTGAAGAAAGGCGATGTGATTCTCCGTTTGAGCAACTCCAACCTGGACTTGCAGATTCTGAATGCGGAATCTGAACTGGCAGAGAAACAGAACCTGCTCCGTAACACGCAGGTCACCATGCAGCAGGACAAGCTGAACAACGAAACGGAGAAGGTACAGCTCGACATTGATACCCGCCGCAAGCAGCGTACGTACCAGCAATACCAGCGCTTGTACAAGGAACGGCTCATCAGCCGCGAGGAATACCTCCAGGCCAAGGAAGACTACGAAGTGGCTCAGAAGAAGCACAAGCTGATTATGGAACGTCTGGCGCAGGATTCCATCTACCGCAACATCCAGATGGACCAGATGGAAGATAACTTGCAGAACATGCGCAAGAACGTCTTGCTGATTCGTGAGCGGAAAGACAAGCTGGAAGTGCGGGCTACCATCGACGGAGAACTGGGACTGCTGGATGCGGAACTGGGACAGAATATCAACGCCGGACAGATGGTGGGACAGATTAACGACTTGTCGGACTACAAGATTGAGGCCATGATTGACGAACACTACATCGACCGTGTGACCAACGGATTGCCGGCTACTTTTGAACGTCAGGGTTCTTCGTTCAACCTGAAAGTTCGCAAGGTGTATCCCGAGGTGCGCGACGGACGTTTCCGTACCGATTTCATTTTCCAGGGCAAACGTCCGGAGAACATCCGTAGCGGACAGACCTACTACATCGACCTGCAGCTGGGTGAGCCTACCGAAAGCGTGCTGATTCCGAAGGGTACCTTCTTCCAGGTGACCGGAGGCAACTGGATTTTCGTGGTCGACAAGGATGGGAAGAAAGCCTATCGTCGTAAAATCCGTATCGGGCGGCAGAACCCCCAGTATTACGAGGTGCTGGAAGGACTGGAAAAAGGCGAACGGGTCATCATTTCCGGATATGAGAGTTACAAAGACAATGAAATATTGGTGTTAAACTAAAAAATAAATCATTATGAAAAAGATAGCAAGTATATTCGTGGGTTTGGTAATGGTATTTTTGTGTGCAACCTGTATCAGTGCCAAAGGCAGTTCGGAAGACAAAGTCAGTGAAACCCGTAGTGTGAGTGCTTTCCATTCCATTGAACTGGAAAGTGTAGCCAGCGTGTATTTCACCCAGTCGAACACTTATTCACTTCGTGTGGAAGGTGAAAAGAAATGGGTAAATCAGACAAAGTGTACGGTGAAAGACGGAGTTTTGTTGATTACGTGGGCGGAAAAAGGGAAGAAGACCACCAAGAACGTGAACGGACTCTCCATCTATATCAGTGCCCCCGATTTGCAGAAAGTTATTTTTGAAGGAGTCGGCTCGTTCAATTGCAAGTCCCGTCTGAGCCTGAAGGATGTGAAGTTTGATATACAGGGAGTAGGCAGCCTGAATGTGGCCGATTTGCATGCCCGAAACGTAAAAATCACTTTGGAAGGAGTAGGCAATGGCGAACTGACGGTGGATTGTGACCGGCTGGATGCCAGTGTGGAAGGTGTCGGCAGTCTCACCCTGAGTGGAAAAGCCCGGTCGGCTCATATTTCCAAAGATGGCATCGGCAGTGTTTCTACCCGTCGGTTGAAAGTCGGTGAATAAAACTTTGCCATCACATAATAAACACGTAACAACTTATGAACACACTTTTCAGAAATTTTTCGCATACTTTCCGGCGTTTCTTTACGGCCAGCGTATTGAACCTGCTGGGGTTGAGTATTGCGTTTGCCGCCTGCTTTGTCATCCTGACGCAGGTGGACTACGACTATAACTACAACAAAGCCTATCCGGCACACGACCGTATTTATCGGGTGGAAGTGAATGCCGGCGGAGATTACGGCTGGCAAATCTGGCTGGCCCGTCCCTTCTGTGAACTGGTAGGAGCTTCTTCTCCCCATATACAGGCCATTTCAGTGACTTCATTGTCCAACTATTCCTCCGATTTTGAGGTAGACGAACACATCTATTCAGAACTCTGGTTTACCGGATTTGGGGATTACTTGGAGGTATTCCAGCCTACTATGGTATGCGGTACGACCGCTTCCCTGAATGAACCCGGCCAGGCCCTGATTTCGGCGTCCATGGCCCGTCGTTTTTTCGGTACTACAGATGCCATTGGCAAGACGATTTATATAGACCGTAAATCCCGTAACCAGCCCTTGGTGATAGGAGGAGTCTATCAGGACATGCCGGAGAATTCCCAGTTGGGTAACTGTGTGTTCTCTTGTTTCCGTTCGGATTTGAACAAAGATTCCTGGACGAACTGGAATTATACCCTGTATATCCGGCTCGATAATCCGGCTTCATTGGCCGATGTGGAGCGGTCAGTCATTGAAAGCTGCAAGCAGAATATTCCCAAAGACCGGATTAGCGGAGAAGAAGACTGGGAGGATTTCATTCATTTTACGCCGTTGGACGAAGTACATTATTCCACGGTAGGCAACAAGGCGGCTACCAGCAAGGCCGCTGTGTACCTGTTGTTGTGTGTGTCGGTACTGATTCTGCTGACGGCGGCAGTCAACTACATGAACTTTTCGCTGGCAGAAACTCCCATGCGGTTGCGTTCCATCAATACCCAGAAGGTGTTGGGTGCTTCCACTTTCTCCTTGCGGATGTATCTGCTGTTAGAATCCGTATGGGTTTGTGTGTGTGGCTTCCTGTTGTCTTTGCTTTGGCTCTATCTGCTGAAAGGCACTTCTTTGAGTACTTTGGTGGCATCCGACCTTTCTCTGATGTCCCATCCGGGTTTGGTGATGGCTTTGGGCGGAGTTGCCGTGTGCATGGGCTTGCTGGCCGGAGCTTATCCTTCTTACTACGTCACTTCTTTCCCGCCGGCATTGGTGTTGAAAGGTTCGTTCGGCCTTTCTCCGAAGGGCAAGATGCTGCGTACGTTTCTGGTTTGCTTCCAGTTCTTCGTCTCTTTCATGCTGATTATCTCCGTGGGTATCATGTACCTGCAGAGCCGTTATATCCAGCGTAGCGACTATGGTTATGACAAGGAGGTCGTATTGGTGGGAGAGATTCCTGGTGAGTATCTCAATCGCCGGGAAGCGATTGTCAGTGAATTGTCCGGTATTTCGGGCGTAGAAGGCATTTCGATTTCCCAGTTCGTGTTAAGTTCGTCCGATAACTACATGTCGTGGGGAAGAGGAAGTGGGGAACGTGCCATCAATATGGTCTGTTTCCCGGTGGACTACCGTTACTTGTCGGTGATGGGAATCAAGATAACTGAAGGACGTGATTTCAAACCGGGCGACGGAGATGTGTATATCTTCAACGAAGCAGCTCGGAAGAAATATCCTTGGATGAGAGTAGATGAACCGGCTGTCCCTGAGGATTATCCAGTGATCGGATTCTGTGAGAATATCCGTTTCAGTAGCTTCCGAAACAACGATGCCGTAGAGCCGATGGCCTTCTTTATTTACGGAAAAGATTATGCAGATTGGGATGCGAACAGCATCTTGAACATCCGGGTGGCTTCGGGAGTAGACAAAGTGGACATGCTTCATCGCTTGACAGAGACCGCAGAAAAGATAGCTCCGGGGCGTGACTTCAAGTTTCGTTTCATGGATGAGGTGATTGACCAGAATTACCATCGGGAACTGCGTTTCACCCGTCAGATTCTGTTGTTTTCCTTGATTGCCATTGTGCTCAGCATGATTGGTGTGTTCGGGCTTACCTTGTTTGAGAGTGAATACCGCCGCAAGGAAATCGGTATCCGGAAGATTTTGGGAAGCTCTACCGGTGAAATCCTCTATATGTTCACCAAGCGTTATTTCGTCATGCTGGTGGCCTGCTTCGTGCTGGCAGCTCCTTTCGGCTGGTGGATAGGTCACGACTGGCTGGAAAGTTTCTCTGACAAGACGCCTATCCGTGCTTGGGTATTTGTAGCTTCTTTCCTGTTGGTCAGCCTCATTACGGTGCTGACCGTGACGTTCCAGTGCTGGAAGAATGCCAATGAAAATCCTGTGCGGAGCATCAAGACCGAATGACAACTTCAAACCCTAAAATACGATGAAAGGACTGAAAACCTATTTTACTTATCTCCAGCGCAACAAACTGTTCACGTTGGTTAATGTGGCGGGACTGGGCATCTCCCTGATGTTCGTGCTGCTCATTGCCAACATGGTCGTGCGACAGGTCACCGTGGGCGATGATATAAAGGATATCAATCACATTTATGTCCTGTCGAACGAGAGCTATTTCGCCGGAAATTACCTGGTGGGCGAACGCTTGGCCAGCCGCTATCCGGAAATGGCCGACTGGTGTGCCGTCAACTCCGAAGCCTACAAGTCGGGGACTTATGCGACGGTCGACGACCGGAAAACCAATCTGGAGATTTATTGTGTGAAGGAAAATTTCTTCCGTTTCTTTGGCTATTCTCTGTTGTCGGGAAATCCGGACCAGGCGCTGGTCGATGCACACAGCATCGTACTGACAGAATCGGGGGCCCGCAAGCTGTTTGGAGAGGAACCTGCGGAAGGGAAGAGGATTCATTTGTCGAACGATCGAAAAGGCGTGTACACGGTGACGGGTGTCATGAAAGATTTCAACAACTCGCTGATTCCCGATGGAGTGGAAGCCATTTTACCCTTTGAATATGTGGATTTTGTGAACTGGGGAAGCAGCAAAAACAACCCGGACATGAACAATGTGGGAGGAACTGCCATCCTGGTACGTTTTCCGCAGGGAACAGACCCAAACCGGAAGAATGCCGACATGCGCTCTTTCTTTGCTACGTTTTTCTGGCCTTATCAGCACGACGTGTTTCACGAGGCATTCTGGACCTCGTTGAAAGAAGTGCATTTTGCTTCCATTCCCAGTCCGCAGTTCCAGCAATACAACCTGACGCGGGTGTGGATTTTTCTGGCAGCCGGTAGCTTGATTCTGCTGATGGCGGTGTTCAATTATGTCAGCATGTGCGTGGCACAAGTGAGCTACCGGGCCAAGGAAATGGCTACCCGCCGGCTGTTGGGTTCTTCGGAGCGCAGCATCTTCTGGCGTTTGATGGGCGAATCGGCCCTGTTTACGGTGGGCGCTTTCCTGCTGGCCTTGGTGCTGGCCAAGTTGGTGGAGCCGACCGCGAGCGACGTGTTGCAGACCCGGCTGGACCTCTTTGGCGATATGGGGTGGATGACCGTACTGGTTTACCTGGTGGGGATTGCCCTGCTTTCGCTGGTGGCCGGACTGGTTCCTGCCGTCCTGCTTTCTCACTATCATCCGTTGGATGTGGTGAAAGGTACTTTCCGACGGAAGACCAAAGCCGTGTATCTCCGGATTTTGTATGTGGTACAGAGCGGACTTACCGTGGCCATGCTGACGTGCGCCCTCTACCTGTCCGTGCAGATTTACCGTATCTTGCATGAACCCATGGGCTATACCTACGGGCATGTGCTCGACTATCCGGCGTTGGTGGCTGGTTCCAGAGAGAAGATTCGTCTTTTCCGCGATGAGGCCCGGAAGAAACCTTTTGTGAAGAAGGTCTGTCTGACACAAGGGGTGCCTTTGAACGGAGGCAACAACAACACGATACAGATGTACGATGCGCACAACCGACAGAAGAGCATCAGTTTTCAGGTATTCCGTACGGATTCCGCCTTTTTGGACATCTTCCATATCCGTTTGCTGGACGACCGGAAACTGTCGCAAGCTAAGATGTATTTCTCTGAAAGTACATTCGACTCCCTGCAACTGGCCTATGACCGTACTCCTGCCTTGCACGATATTGACGCTCGCTCGTACATGGTAGGCGGACGATATGTAGACTTCAAGTTCCGGTCTGTACTCGACCCGCAGTCGCCCACCTTCCTTTTGGTGGAACATCCTGACAGCCTGTGGGCTTGGAATGTGGTGGTCGAGACCATCGACGGTGATTTGCCGGCCTATAAGAAAGAACTCGACGCCTTGTATTCAGAAATCATTGACGGAGCACCTTTTGAGTCGAAGTGGTATGGCGATGAGATGCGTGAGAAATACCAGGATTTGTGGCATCTGCATACCCTCATCGTGGCCTTTACCTGTGCCGCCTTGTTGATATCCCTGCTGGGACTGACGGCCATGAGCATTTATTTCATCAGCCAGCGCAAACGCGATATTGCCATTCGGAAGGTATTCGGTTCCAGTGCAGGCATGGAACGGGCACGACTGCTTCGTTTCTCCTTGTTGTCGTTGCTGGTAGGAGTGGTATGTGCGGTTCCCCTTTCCTGGTTTGGTGTGCAACAGATTGACCACATCCTGCACTATTCGCCGATGACGATGTGGGGTGTGTTTGGAGTTGCCTTCCTGCTGGTAGCCCTGATATCCTTGGGTTCCGTGTGTCTCATCAGTTGGAAAGCCGTCCGCGAAAATCCGGTGAACAACATCAAGACCGAATGATATTTCAATGTGTGTAAGTCTATAACCCATCGGGGCTTCCGGTTGCTGCCGGAAGCCCCGATTTATTTTCTTAGAGCCGTGCCCCGACTCTGGCCCAGTTGACCAGTCCCCAGAAAGCTTCAATGTAGGCCGCCCGGCGGTTGCGGTAATCAATGTAATACGCATGTTCCCATACATCGATGACCAGCAACGGTTTCAGCCCCTTTTTGAGTGGATTTCCGGCATTCGGTTCACTGACGATGGACAAGTGTCCGTCTTTGTCGCTTGCCAGCCAGGTCCATCCGGAGCCGAACAGTGTGGTAGCCGCCTGTGTGAACTTTTCCTTGAAGGCTTCTACCGACCCGAAGTCGCGTGCCAGTGCGTCGGCCAGTGGTTGAGGCATCTCCGGCTGATGCGGAGTCAGTGTGTCGAAGAAAAACGTGTGGTTCCACGTCTGGGCCGCGTTGTTGAACATCGGCCCTTCTGCCTCCAGCACAATCTGTTGCAGGCTTTTTTCTTCAAACGGCGTACCGGCAATCAGCTTGTTGAGGTTGTCAATGTACGTTTGCAAATGCTTTCCGTAATGATATTCCAAGGTTTCTTTACTCATTTTCGGTGCCAGCTCATCCAGTTGGTACGGAAGTGCAGGAAGTGAATGTTTCATTGTCTTTTTGATTTAAAGGTGGATAATTTATCTGCTTTATGACAATAACCGGATAAAATGTCTGAGCAATTGTCATATTTGCTTCTAATTTACTATAAAAATCGGGATTTGGATAGAAAAAGTGTGACGAATATTCGGCTTTTTTAGTGGAAATCGTAATTTCGCAAACAGATTAGGTTGATTTTTATAATATTAAGGTTAAAATTACTATGTGTGGAATTGTAGGTTATATCGGTAGGCGGAAAGCCTGGCCGATATTGGTGGAAGGCCTGAAGCGTCTGGAGTATCGCGGATACGACAGTGCCGGAGTGGCCTTGATGAGCGACACTCATCAGTTGAATGTGTATAAATCCGTGGGAAAGGTAGCCGATCTGGAACGAAGGGCTGAGGGGCAGGACGTGTCCGGCTGCGTGGGAATAGCCCATACGCGATGGGCCACTCACGGCGAACCCAGTACGGTGAATGCCCATCCGCACTGTAGCCAGAACGGTGATCTGGCGTTGGTGCACAACGGAATTATCGAGAACTATGCCGTATTGAAAGAGAAATTGCAGCGTAAAGGCTGTACGTTCAAGAGCAGTACCGATACTGAAGTGCTGGTGCAGTTGATTGGCTATATCCAACAACAGGGTAATCTGGATTTGCTGACTGCGGTACAGTTGGCTTTGCGGGAAGTCATCGGGGCCTACGCCATTGCCGTGGTCGACCGCAAACGTCCCGACGAGATTATCGCCGCCCGCAAGAGCAGCCCCTTGGTCGTCGGAGTGGGACAAGGCGAATTTTTCCTGGCTTCCGATGCCACTCCCATGGTGGCCTATACTGATCAGGTGGTGTATCTTGCCGATGAAGAGATTGCCGTGCTGCGGCCAGATGCTCCCTTGAAAATTGTCGACTTGCACAATGTGGAATGTCCGCACGAGGCGCAGACGGTGGCCTTGAATATTGGGCAGTTGGAGAAAGGGGGATTTCCTCATTTCATGCTGAAAGAGATTTTCGACCAGCCTGACTGTATCAGCGACTGTATGCGTGGCCGGGTGAATCCGGATGCTTGTACGGTGACGCTTTCCGCTGTCACGAACCACAAAGACCGTTTGCTCCGGGCCGGGAGGTTGATCATCGTGGCTTGTGGCACTTCCTGGCATGCGGGACTCATTGGCAAACAGTTGCTCGAAAGTGTCTGTCGTATTCCGGTGGAAGTGGAATATGCTTCCGAGTTCCGTTACCGCAATCCCGTGATCCATACCGATGACGTGGTAATTGCCATCTCCCAGAGCGGGGAAACGGCCGACACACTGGCTGCCATCGAACTGGCCAAATCGCAGGGAGCCTTTATCTATGGTATCTGTAACGTGGTCGGTTCCTCCATCGCCCGTGCCACGGATACCGGTTCTTATATCCATGTGGGCCCTGAAATCGGTGTGGCTTCCACCAAAGCTTTCACCGGTCAGGTGACGGTGCTTACCCTGCTGGCCTTGGCTTTAGGTCGTGAAAAAGGTACGCTTCCGGAAGCGGAGTATCATCGGGTAGTGAAGGAGCTGGTGGCTATACCGGAAAAGATGCGCATGGTGTTGAAACAGAATCCTTTTATTGCCGACTTCTCGAAGATGTTTACTTATGCCCGTAATTTCATTTACCTGGGGCGCGGCTATGCTTTCCCCGTAGCTCTGGAAGGCGCCTTGAAGTTGAAGGAAATCTCTTATATCCATGCCGAAGGCTATCCGGCAGCCGAGATGAAGCACGGTCCCATAGCCCTGATTGATGCCGAGATGCCCGTAGTCATCGTGGCGACCCAATCGGCCTTGTATGAAAAAGTGCTGAGTAACATCCAGGAAATCAAGGCCCGCAAGGGTAGAGTAGTGGCTGTAGTCACCGAAGGGGATACGGTTATCCGCCACTTGGCCGATTACTGTATCGAACTGCCAGTCACATTGGAATGTTTGGATCCGCTCATCACTTCCATTCCCTTGCAGTTGCTGGCGTATCACATTGCTGTGTGTCGTGGAATGGATGTGGATCAGCCTCGAAACCTAGCTAAATCGGTAACAGTGGAATAATTGCATCTATTTCCCTGAAACTCTTTGCATTAAAGGTAAAATGCAGGAGAATATTCTCTGTCCCACACTGTGAAATACAAAAACCACAGTGTGGGATATATATTTCACACTGTGGGATACAAATCCCAAACTGTGGAACAGAGAATATATAAAGTTATTTAGAAGAATATATAAAGGGAAAATGAGGAATAAGTAGTAGGAATAGGAAAGGATGACTGTAAGCATATTATTTCCCGTAATGTCCCTTTGCAGAAATCACTATAACAGTCACTATTTCTTCTTCAATTGTATAGATAAGACGGTTGAATTTGTCTATTCTTCTACTCCAAAATCCGGATAAATTGCCTTTCAGGGCTTCCACTTGTCCTGTTCCTGTAGTAGGGTGTTCTGCCAGTTCAATGAGTAAATTCTTTATCTTCTCAATAGTTGCTTTATTCCCAGATTTCTTTAATTCTTCTATATCTTTGACTGCTTTACGTTCCAGTTGGATGGTGTATGCCATATCAGAGGTTATTTATAAAATTAGTAATCTCTTCTGCTGAACGTAAGGTGATTTTATCTTTACCTTTATTTTCTTTATATGCCTTCGCCCGTTTCTCAATTTCGGCTAAATTGTCGGAATCTGTAAAATACTCGTCATCGCTTGGACTTGGATTGGAAATTTCAATCTTTAAAGTCTCAGCTTTTGAAATCAGTAGGCTTTCGATAAAAGCTTTTAGACTTTTACCTTGTGCAGCGGCCATAATTGACAATTTCTGTAAGGTATCAACTGGTAAATCAATGTTCTTTCTTTTCTTTGGTAATGTAATTGCAGCCATAACTTTCAAGTTTTAAAGGTTTTGTGCAAAGATAATAAATGTATATAATATATACAATGTATATAGGGAAATGATGATTTTCTCGAACGTAATTCATAATTACTGGTTGATAAATAAGAAGAAAGCTGGATTTTTCTCACCCGTACAGATATTTTCCTTATCTTCAAGGTCAAAACCGTACGCTATGAATGACGAAACTTATCGGCTGTTGCTATATGGCATGTCTGTATTGGCAGTAGTAGTCTTTGTGTCACTGTATTTCGTGAAAGCCGGTTACGGCATGTTCCGCACCCGCTCATGGGGATGGTCTGTTCCCAACAAAGTTGGCTGGGTATGTATGGAGGCCCCGGCATTTCTGGTGATGGGGATAGGAGCCTGGAAAGGAGGCGTCAACTTATATACGCCGCAGGCCGTGTTCGTGGGCTTGTTCTTGTTGCATTATTTTCAGCGTTCGTTTGTTTTTCCGTTGCTGATGAAGGGAAAGAGCCGGATGCCGCTGGCTATTATGGCGATGGGAATACTTTTCAACGTAATCAATGCTACATTGTTGGTGGCCAGTTTCTTCAGCTGTGCCGTACCCGGAAAGTATGAACCGGTGACTTATTGGTCGCATCCTTTGCCTTGGGTAGGAGTCGTGGCCTTTTTCATAGGAATGGCCATCAATCTCCAGGCAGACCATGTGATTCGGAACCTGCGTAAGCCGGGCGATACGCGGCATTACTTGCCGGAGAAAGTTTTCTACCGCTATGTGACTTCGGCCAATTATTTCGGGGAACTGGTGGAATGGACCGGATTTGCCTTGCTGACCGCCTCGCCTGCGGCTTGGGTATTTGTCTGGTGGACGGCCGCCAATTTGGTGCCTCGTGCCGATGCCATTTATAAACGCTACTGTGAGGAGTTCGGGCGACAGGCAGTGGGAAATCGAAAAAGAATTATACCTTATATATATTAGGAAAAGGAGGAGAGATGGATTCACTTTTATTTACGCCGGTTACTTTGGGACCGCTGACGTTGCGTAACCGTACCATCCGGTCGGCGGCCTTCGAAAGCATGTGTCCGGGAAATGTACCTTCGGAGCAGTTGTTGGACTATCACCGTTCGGTGGCTGCCGGAGGGGTGGGGATGACGACGGTGGCGTATGCTGCCGTGACCCGTAGCGGACTTTCGTTCGACCGGCAGTTGTGGATGAGGCCGGAGATTGTACCGGGGTTGCGCTGGCTGACGGATGCCGTACATGCCGAAGGAGCTGCGGCAAGCATCCAGTTGGGGCATTGTGGCAACATGTCACACAAAAGCATTTGTGGTTGTCTGCCGGTAGGAGCAAGCAGTGGATTTAATTTGTATTCCCCCACCTTTGTGCGCGGGCTTCGGGCCGATGAATTGCCGGAGATGGCCAAGGCTTACGGACAGGCGGTGTGTCTGGCACGTGAAGCCGGCTTTGATGCCGTAGAAATTCATGCCGGACATGGCTATCTCATCAGCCAGTTTCTTTCGCCTGCTACCAACCACCGGAAGGATGAGTTCGGAGGCTCGCTGGAGAATCGGATGCGTTTCATGGAAATGGTGATGGAGGAAGTGATGAAAGCGGCCGGAAGTGACATGGCGGTGTTGGTCAAGATGAACATGCGCGACGGGTTCCGTGGAGGCATGGAACTGGATGAATCCTTGCAGGTGGCAAAGAAGCTGCAGGAACTGGGTGCGCATGCACTGGTGCTGAGTGGCGGATTTGTCAGTAAGGCGCCGATGTATGTGATGCGTGGGGAGATGCCTATCCGTACCATGACGTATTACATGACTTGCTGGTGGTTGAAATACGGAGTGCGACTGGTGGGAAAATATATGATTCCTTCCGTACCTTTCCGTGAGGCCTATTTTCTGGAAGATGCTTTGAAGTTTCGTGAGGCACTGGATATGCCGCTGGTATATGTAGGAGGACTGGTGGCCCGAAAGAAAATAGACGAGGTGTTGAATCACGGATTTGAAGCGGTGCAGATGGGACGTGCCCTGCTCAATGAACCGGATTTCGTGAACCGTATGCGGCGGGAAGAGAATGCACGTTGCAACTGCCGTCACAGTAATTATTGCATTGCCCGCATGTACACCCTGGACATGGCTTGTCATCAGCATCTGAAGGAAGAATTGCCTCCCTGTCTGAAGAAAGAAATTGAACGGATTGAAAGCAAGGGATAAGATGGAACGGAAACTGGCAGTAATTACGGGGGCCGACGGGGGAATGGGGACGGAAATCACCCGGGCAGTGGCATTGGCCGGTTATCGGGTGGTGATGGCGTGCTGTAACCTGGAGAAGGCGGAAATGAAGAAAGCACAGTTGGTAAAGGATACGGGGAATACGGACATTGAAGTGGAATTTATCGACTTGGCTTCGTTGGCTTCCGTGGCCGCTTTTGCGGAAAAGATTTGCGCTCGTGGAGAGAAACTGACGCTGTTGATGAACAATGCGGGAACGATGGAAACCGGACGGCACTACACAGAAGATGGATTGGAACGTACGGTGAGCGTGAATTATGTGGGGCCTTATCTGCTGACGCGTAAACTGCTCCCGTTGATGGGAGAGGGAAGCCGGGTGGTGAACATGGTGTCGTGTACGTATGCCGTTGGTCGGTTGGATTTCCCGGATTTTTTCTACCAGGGAAAGAAAGGAAGTTTCTGGCGTATTCCAGTGTACAGCAACACCAAACTGGCATTGACTTTGTTCACGCTGGAACTGGCCGACCGTGTGAAAGAGAAGGGAATTGTGGTCAACGCAGCCGATCCGGGGATTGTGTCGACCGACATCATCACCATGCATTTATGGTTTGACCCTTTGACGGATATCTTTTTCCGGCCTTTTATCCGGACACCCCGTCAGGGAGCCGCTACGGCAGTCGGACTTTTACTGGAGGAAGACGCAGGGAAGCGTACCGGTACACTGAATGTGAGCGGACATCCGGTGCGGCTGTCGAAGAAATATCTTCCTC
The DNA here is from genome assembly GCF_900128455.1 of Bacteroides mediterraneensis. Taxonomy (GTDB): domain Bacteria; phylum Bacteroidota; class Bacteroidia; order Bacteroidales; family Bacteroidaceae; genus Phocaeicola; species Phocaeicola mediterraneensis. Next base: position 813,756 of record NZ_LT635783.1, read on the forward strand.
ATATGCAGCAAAAGGAATTGTGGAACCGCACGGAAGAGATTGTCCGGAAATGGCTGTAGAGGATATGCTATAAAAGAAACGAGGCTGTCTCAAAATGAATTGAGATGGCCTCTGTCGTTTCATATCAGACTGAAGTCGTTTGGATTTTTCTCAAAAAAAGGAATTTACAAGTTTCTTTCTACAGATTTCATCGCTTTAAACGGTTTTTTCTTGGTCAGAAGCCTCCTAAGAGGCTACTTTTGCAAGATTATGCGCTATGGCCAGCAGGCCAAATTCAATTTCCACCTTCTTCAGTCCACGGAGATGGAACCTCTTGAAGTGCTTGTTGTTCTTGAGGTTTCCAAATACGGCTTCCACATCCTGCGGCCGCTGGCTCCGGTATTTAAGACCTTCCGCAGAAAGGAGTTTCTCACGTTCCCTTTCCTTGATTTTCCTCAGCCTGTGGTTTACCTGCACAATCCTTTCCGACCGGCTTCTGTGACACCGGCATCTTAACGGGCAGCCCTTGCAGTTCCGGGCCCTGTACCTTGAGATGGTCTGTACAAAACCGTTGTCCGTCGTCCGCTTTACATCGGAGAGTCTTTTCATCCTCTGTCCCATCGGACAGTACATCCCGTCGGTTTCTTCATTATAGTAAAAGTTGGCAGACAGGAACGGGTCATTCCTGAAGCTCCTTTTCTGTTCCTTGTGGAAATAGCTGTACTTTATGAAGGTTTCAATGCCATGCCTGAAGGCGTACAGGTAGTTCTCCTCGCTTCCGTATCCGGCGTCACAGACGGACACGTCAGGATATCTGCCGTACAGGGAATGGAAGTCTTCCATGTGCAGGGGATAGGTGGAGGTGTCACCGGCACACTGGTGGAGGGTATAGTTCAGGATGAACTGTCTGTTGGTACTGACCTGCGGGTTGTATCCGGGCTTGAGCTGCCCGTTCCTCATGTGGTCCTCCTTCATCCGCATGAACGTGGCGTCGGGGTCTGTCTTGGAGTAGCTGTTGCGCCCATCGAGAATCTTTCCCTGGGATTCATATTTCTTCAGCTGTTCGGGCCATGCCTTCCTCACGCGCCGAACCTTGGCCTTCACTTTCCGGTCCGCATCCGTTCCCTCCAAGGCTTCATGTATCTGCTCCAGCGCCCTTTCCACCTTCTCGGGGGTGATGTCCTGGTAAGTGACGGGAGCGGAGTCGCGCAACTCCTGCTTGGTGACGGACTCGGCGTACCGCCATATTTCCTCAAGCTGTTCCGCGATTCTGGAGATGCGGGTGTGGATGGACTTGCCCCAGACGAACGTATAACGGTTGGCGTTTGCTTCCATCTTCGTCCCGTCGGTGCAGGCCACGTCCAGACTTACAAAGCCCTCCGCCACGAGGAACTTCACGATGGTGGCGAAGACGGTCTTGAGCACATCCTTCAGCCGACTGCTGCGGAAACGGTTGATGGTGTTGTGGTCAGGAGTCACATTGCCGGTCAGCCACATGAAGCGGATGTCATTGCGGCAAAACTCTTCGATGCGGCGGCTGGAATAGATGTTGCGCAGATAGGCATATACCAGAATCTGCAGCATCATGCGGGGATGGTAGGCCGGACAGCCTTTGACGGAGTACTTGCGGTAAAGTTCTTCCAGGCTGATCTGTTCAATGATACGGTGAACAACCCGGACCGGGTCGTTCTGGGGAATAAAATCGCCTAAACACGGAGGTAAAAGCAGATTATCGTTGGAGGTATAGTTTTTAAACATTATCTTTGGGATATATTGCTTGATTCCCTAAGATACAAAAAATTAGGGAGACGGGCAAGTCCTGACTGAGCGAAGTTGGGGCTTGCCCGATTTTTTTTGCAGACACAAAAAAGGCCATCTCAAATTATATTTCAATTTGAGACAGCCTCGTTGCGATATAGAGATGTATTGTATTATACCAGATGCGCAATCAGTTCTTCACGGTCGCCGGCCAACAGGTCGATTACCGGAATTTCAATCATGGTGTAGCATCCCGGCTGCTGTTTCATGGAAGCACGGGCTACGCAAACCAGTACCTGAGCAGTCAGGGCCGGATTGTTGATTTTCATGTCGAACTCAAACAGCTGGTTGTGAGTCTTTCCGGATACACCTTTACGTACCAAGTTTACGCCATGACCGACATCGTTCAGGTCGTCTACACAAGGCACCTGGATGACGTGTGTCTCGTCGTTTACAAAATATGGGTCGGCTTTGATGGCTGCTTCTACAGTTTTGAAATCAGCTCCTTCTTCCAGTTCTACATACACCATACGGCGGTGAATGCCTGTACCTACCGGAATAGTCATAGACAAGGCGTCTTTCACTCCTTCGATAGCACGAACGGCTACAGAGTGTCCCATGCTGCGGCCCGGACCAAAGTTGGTGTAAGTGATACCCTTCGGAGCGATGGCTTCCAGCAATGTGCGAACTACAGAGTCGCTTCCCGGATCCCATCCGGCAGAGATAATAGAAACGGCGTTGTGTGCCTTGGCTGTTTCGTCCAGTGTACGGCGCAGGCTGGTAATCTGCGTATGGATGTCAAAACTGTCTACGGTGTTGATGCCTAATGCCAGGATTTCTTTGGCGTAGGCTTCTACGCTGCGGGTCGGGGTAGCTAAGATGGCTACGTCTACGTCCTTCAGTTCGCGGATATCCTTTACTACCGGATAGTCGGCCAGTTCTGCCGGCTTGTTTTCTGCTCCATGACGGCGTACCACACCTGCTACTTCAAAATCGGAAGCTGCTTCAAGGGCTTCCAGGGTAAATTTCCCGATGTTTCCGTAACCTACTACGGCTGCTCTTATTTTCTTCATATTTCTTATATGTTTAGGTTGTTTCGTTGAATGTGTCGCAAAAATACAGAATTAGAATCGTTCCAAACAAGCTGAAAATGGGAGAATTTCCAAAAAAACTCGTGAAACTTACAATTTATAACTTTCTTATCATTATTTTTGTTCTCTATTTTATAAATTGTTAGTAAAACATGATTGAATATATCAAAGGAGAACTTGTGGAGGCTACTCCGGCTTGGGTGGTAGTGGATTGTCACGGATTGGGATATGGCATTAATGTGTCGTTGAATACATTCTCGGCCGTACAGGGTAAGAAAGAAGTGAAACTCTATATTTACGAGGCCATCCGGGAAGATGCATACGTGTTGTATGGGTTTGCCACTCGTCAGGAAAGGGAATTGTTCTTGTTGCTCATCAGTGTGTCGGGTATTGGAGGAAATACGGCACGTATGATTTTGTCGGCACTTTCTCCCTCGGAACTGTGCAATGTCATCGGCAGTGGGAACGACAAGTTGCTGAAGACCGTGAAGGGGATCGGGTTGAAAACCGCGCAACGTATTATTGTGGAATTGAAGGATAAGATTGCCGTGACAGGCATCGAAAGTGCGGCTACCGTGAAGTCGGTGGCAATGACTGCCCATTCGGAAGTATATGAGGAGGCAGTGGCGGCTTTGACCATGTTGGGATTTGCCCAGGCTCCGTCGCAGAAGGTGACTGCCCAGATTCTCAAGGAGGAACCGGAGGCGCCGGTAGAAAAGGTTATCAAGTTGGCCTTGAAACGGCTTTAACAGTGGTCTTTGTTTGCACGTATTTATTTTTTTTGTTCCTTTGTGGAGTTCTATTAATTAAAGACTGAAAGAAATGACATTTGCGAGCATTGTATGGGATGTGGATCCGGTGCTGGTTCACCTGGGATCGCTCGAAATCCGCTGGTACGGTCTGATGTGGGGCTTGGGATTTATCTTGGCCTATGAAATCGGTTCCCGTATGTTGAAGAAAGAAGGCTGTCCGGATAATTGGGCTGATAAATTGTTTATGTACTGTATTGTCAGCAGTGTAATTGGAGCCCGTCTGGGACATTGCCTTTTTTATGAATGGGATTATTATGGGGCGCATCCCATTGAGATTCTGAAAATCTGGAAGGGAGGACTAGCCAGCCATGGGGGAGTCTTTGCTTTGATATTAGGTTTAATTTGGTATTCCAAGACTGTGACGAAAAAAAGTGTGTGGTGGTTGTTCGACCGTCTGATTCCGGCGGTGGCGGTAGTTTGTATTTGTATCCGTTTCGGCAACCTGATGAATTCCGAGATTTTCGGTTATCCTACGACTTTGCCTTGGGGATTTGAGTTTGTCCGTTCGCGCGAATGGCAGGAATTGTATAATCAGAACGGAGTGGCTCAGGCTTGCCATCCTACACAGATTTATGAGATGCTATATTGTCTGGTTGCTTTGATTGTTTCATGGGTGATGTATCATAAGTATCATTTGCAGAAACGGGTTGGACTGATTACTGGGGTGTCGTTGTTGATATTCTTTGGGGCCCGGTTTGGGTTGGAATTTATGAAAAATCCACAAGTAGCTGAAGAGGTAGGTATGACTTTGAACATTGGCCAATGGTTGAGCGTTCCTTTGATTCTGTTGGGAGTTTATCTGATTGTTACAAGCAAAAAACGAAAAGAAACGTTTTGATAATATTTGATAATAAGCAACTTTCTCTTTAGAAAGTCACTTATCGTACGAATGTTTCATCCTTGAGTAACTATGTTTCATGTAACATAATTATTCGAGGATGAAACATTTTTTATATATATATTAATGGCTGAACGGTACTTTTGCATCGCCGTTATTAAAACGGCTGAATGAGACAACTTAATGTTTAACTTAATCTTATGCGTAAATGAAAAGCCATAAAAGAGCATTCTTATTTACACTCCTATTTTCAATGGTGTGTATGGTATTGCAAGCGCAAAGTTTGCAGGTCGAAGGAACTGTGATTTCGAAGTCTGATGGGGAGCCGATTATTGGAGCCTCCGTTCTTGAAAAAGGTACCACAAATGGTACGATTACTGACCTTGATGGTAAATTCTCTTTATCAGTAAAACAAGGAGCAGAAATTGTAATTTCTTATGTGGGTTTTAAAACTCAAACCTTGAAAGCTGCGGCAGTTTTGCATGTAGACTTAGTAGAAGATACGGAAATGCTGCAGGAAGTGGTGGTAACAGGTTATACTACTCAGCGTAAGGCCGATTTGACCGGTTCAGTTGCTGTGGTTTCAACAGATGCCATGAAAACAGCTCCGGATCCAGACCCGATGAAAGCTTTGCAAGGAAAAGTGGCTGGTATGACGATTACGACTAATGGTTCTCCGAGTGGTACGGCTACGGTACGTATTCGTGGTATCGGTTCTTTTAACTCTTCTCAGGATCCGCTTTATGTGATTGATGGTGTGCCGACTAACATGTCTCTGAATTCATTGAATGCCAATGATATTGAGAGTATGCAGGTATTGAAAGATGCGGCTTCTGCTTCTATCTATGGTTCACGAGCTTCTAATGGTGTAATCATCATTACTACTAAGAAAGGTAAGAAGGCTGATAAGGTGAAAGTAGATTTCTCTGCTAATCTGACTGCTCAGTTCTATTCTTCTCAGTCATTGATGGATGTATGTAATTCATCTGAATATGCTACAGCCATGGCGCAAGCTGCATTGAATGATGGATTGGATCCGGTGGCTTATGCCAACAACTATGGTTTGGACTTGAATGCGGCATCAGGAACTCCGATTACGGTATGGAATCCGCAAACAAACCAATATGTAAATTATACGGTCAATGGACGGTATGACGGATTCATCAACAGCAAGAAGACCATGCGTTATTCTGATACAGACTGGTTGGATGAAATCTCAAGAGTTGGTTTCTCTCAGAATTATGACCTTTCTCTTTCGCATGCGAATGACAAACATTCTACCATGTTCTCATTGGGTTACAAGAAGAACAATGGTATCTTGAAGTATACGGATTTTGAAAATATTTCAGCCCGTATGAATTCATCCTATAATATAAATAGGTATGTCACTATTGGTGAAAACTTTACAGTGACTTATTCAAGCCAGGTGGATTGCGCGCCGATGGAAAATGCGTTGAAGATGGCACCGACCGTACCGGTATATGAAACAGATGGAACAACTTTCGCAGGTCCGGTAGGTGGTATGAGTGACCGTCAGAACCCGCTGCGTGAATTGTATCACAACAAAGACAATCATTTGGACTACTGGCGTTTGTTTGGTAACGGATATGTAGATATCAAGCCTTTCAAAGGTTTTGTATTCCGTTCCAATTTCGGTATTGATACGTATAATTCAATCATTAACTCAATGACACACACTTTCCATTCTGATATTGTCAATAATGATATTGCCAAGACGACATTGTCAAATAAGAATGAAGTGAACTGGACATGGTCAAATACCATCAACTACAATTTTAATATTGCGAAGAAACATGACTTCAATGTGTTGTTGGGATCTGAATTGTCAAAGCAGAGCTCTATTGATTTCTCAGCCTACTCAGAAGGTTATGCCTTGGAGGATGTTGATTATATGTGGCCGAATGCTGCGACAGGCGTCATGAAGAATACTGGTGCGAAAGTAGGTTACCGTCTGGCTTCTTTCTTTGGAAAGATTGACTATAACTTCGATGACTTGGTTTTGGCTTCATTCACTATTCGTCAAGATGGTTCTTCTCGTTTTGGTAAAGGTCACCGTTGGGGTACTTTCCCGGCAGCTACATTGGGTTTGCGTGTGTCTAAATGGATAAAAGCAAGTTGGATGGATGACTGGAAAGTGAGATTGTCTTGGGGACAAACTGGTAACCAGGCAATTGATAACAATGCACAGTTTGGTTTGTATGTAGTGGATTACGGATTGGACCGTGTGACTTCAACTGCATACGACTTGTATCTCCAAGGTTCAGGAACCTTCCCTTCAGGATATCGTGCTACTCAGCTTGCCAATCCTAATTTGAAATGGGAATCTGCTACACAGTATAACGTGGGTACCGACTTTACTCTCTTGAATGGCAGCTTGTATGGTACGATTGATGGATATGTGAAGAATGTAGGTGACATGTTGATTAATCCGGCTTATCTGGGTGCCATTGGTGAAGGTGGTAATTCTTGGTTGAATGGTCCTTCTTTGCGTAACTGGGGTATGGAATTCAATGTAGGATACCGTAAGTCACTGGCCTGTGGACTGGGCTTGGACGTCAGTGCCAATGTAGACTTCTTCCGTAACAAGGTTACTTATCTGCCGTCGACTACTACCGGAGCTTATGCTCATACTTCAAGAGAAAACTTGGTAGAGTCAGGCATGCCTTATGGTTCTTCAGTAGGTTATATCGTAGAAGGCTTGTATCAGACGCAGGAAGAAGTAGACAAATCCGGACAGGCTAATGCCCGTGTAGGTGGTTTGAAATATAAAGATGTAGATGGAAACGGCATCATTACTCAAGATGACCAGGAGTGGATTTATAATCCGGTTCCTGCTTTCTCTTATGGTTTGAATATCGCATTGAACTACAAGAACTTCGATTTGACGATGTTCTGGCAGGGCGTTTGCGACCAAGATGTATACAACAACCAGAAAGCACAGACAGACTTCTGGAGTATTGTGGATGCTGGTTCTAACAAAGGAACCCGTTTGCTGGGTGCTTGGAATACCAACAATACAGGTTCTACGATTCCGGCTTTGACGACCAATAACACCGCAGATGAAGGTAGAGCTTCCAGCTATTATGTAGAAAATGGATCGTATATGAAATTGCGTACCCTCCAATTTGGATACACCGTGCCCACTACTTTCTTGTCTAAGTTTAAGATGACTAGTGCCAGAGTTTACGTGTCAGGTCAAAACCTGCTGACTATCAAGAGCAAGAGTCTGACTTGTCCGGATCCGGAAAATCCGAACTGGAATTACCCGCTTGCAACTTCTGTATCATTTGGTTTACAAATTGGTTTCTAATTTAAAATAAAGGAAATGATGAAAAAATATATATTGCTGGCAGCTTGTGCACTCGGTTTGTCATTGAGTAGCTGTGAAGATTTTTTGAATTATACTCCGACTGCAGTAGTAGACGAAGACAAAGCCTTCTCTGATCCGGAGAAAATGGTAAATGCGGCTTACGCCATGTTGGGCGACTGCTGGTACACTTACCCGTTCAATTTGTTCCCTTATGGTGACGTGAGCTCGGACGACTGTCTGAAAGGTGGTTCAGGAACGACGGATACAGGTTATCATGCCTTTGATATCTGGACTACACTGACCCCTACCACTCCGGGTGAGATGGATGAACTTTGGTATCGTTTGTATGTGGCTATCTCTCGTTGCAACCGTGCGTTGCTGGCCTTGGAACGTAATGGCGATCAGTTGGGCGAAGATGTAAAGGCACAGCGTGTGGCTGAAATGCGTTTCTTGCGTGGACATTTCTATTTTAAATTGTTGACTGTGTTCCGTCAGGTTCCTTGGATTGACGAACAAGTAGTGGAAGATAATTCGTATGAACAGGTTAGCAATACTGCATTGAGCTACGAACAATTGTTCCAGAAAGTGATTGATGATTTCAAAGCAGCTTATGACGTGTTGCCGGTGAAAGGACCGGGTGAAGATGGCCGGGCTAATAAGGTAGCAGCTGCTGCTTATCTGGCTAAATGCTATCTGACTTTGGCTTGGGGAGACGGATATGAAGCTACTACGGGTGAAAGCCATATCAACTCTGAATACATGCAGAAGGTGATAGACTATACGGATGAGGTTGTGTCTTCCGATTACGGATATTTGGAAGATTATGGAGATATCTTCTTACCGGCCTACAAGAATAGTAAAGAATCTGTCTTTGCGGTGCAGTGTTCAGATTATGAGGATGACAATACCACTTACGGACGTGCCAACTGGTCGAATATGCTGAATGGCTGCTGGCAGATGTGGTCTTGCGGATGGGATTTCCACAAGCCGTCTCAGAATTTGGTGAATGCCTTCAAGACCAAAAACGGTCTACCGATGTTTGATGACTATAATAACGAGATTGATTATCCGATTAATGGTCAGCCTACGGATCAGAAATGGGATCCACGTTTGTTCCATACAGTAGGTATGCCGACTTTCCCTTACAAGTATGAGGCTGAATATACCATGACTACCGCCAATTCACGTACACCGAATACGTATGGATATTATACTTCGTTGAAGGAAGTACCGCAACGTTCTGAGGGAGAAACTTACAACGGTTCATGGCAGGCTTTTGCAATGAATGATTATGTATTCCGTTACACGGACGTGATGCTGATGCGTGCGGAAGCATTGATTGAACTGAACAGATTGGACGAAGCAGAGAACATCGTGAATGATATCCGTAATCGTGCAAAGCAGTCAGTTACCAAACATATCAGCTATGCTGCAGACCAGTGTGAAATTGCACTCTATCCTGAAGGTTATTTCTCTAACAAGGAAATTGCCCGTAAATGTCTGCGTTGGGAACGTCGTCTGGAAATGGCCATGGAAAACGGACGTTTCTTTGATTTGCGTCGTTGGGGTATTGCTTCAAAGACTTTGAATGCGTACTTCCAGAGTGAACAGAATGACGTATATGAAGGTCAGACTTATGGACAGTATTACAAGGACGCTCATTTCACTCCTGAGAAGAACGAATTCTTCCCTGTGCCTTACAACCAGATGTTCTATATTCCTGGATTGTACACACAGAATAAAGGATATGAATAATTAATTCTGACTTTCCTTTTCCTCCCTTGCAAGGGGAGGGAGGGGAAAGTTATTAGTTTATAATGACCAATAACAAATTTATTTTATGAGAAAGTATGCCTATACAATGAAAGCAGCCCTTTTAGGACTTTTCTTAGGAATGGCTCCTATTGTGCAAGCGGAATCTGCGTGGACAGTTCGTCATCTGGTAAGTGAACAGAGTATTGTTTCTCTGGATGTGAAAGAAAACTATTTGATTCTTCCTATACAGGATGATGCACCGGAAGGTAAAATTTGTGTGGTAAAGGATAATGAACAGGAAGGTACTTTCATGAATGTGCGTTTGGCACGTGAAAGAGTAGACTCATACGTTCCATTTGCGTTGTCGGCTTATAAAGGACAACACATTTCTATCGACATACAGGGAGTTCCTGAAAATGCACTTTGTTGGAAAGAACTGAAGCTGTCTGATTCTTTCGATATGGCGAACAAGGAAAGTTTCCGTCCGGTTTATCATCACACACCGGCATACGGCTGGATGAATGACCCGAACGGTATGTTCTATAAAGATGGAGTTTATCATCTGTATTTCCAGTACAATCCTTACGGTTCTGTATGGGGAAACATGCACTGGGGACATTCTACCAGTACCGATCTGGCACATTGGACATTTGAAGGTTGTGCCATCGTTCCGGATGCATGGGGCGCTATTTTCAGCGGTTCGTGTGTAGTAGACCATGAGAATACGGCAGGCTTTGGTAAGGATGCCATAGTGGCCTTCTATACTTCTGCCAAGTCTACTCCTTGGGGAGACGTGCAGGCAGAGAGCATGGCTTATAGTCTGGACAATGGAAAGACTTTTACAAAATATGAAGGAAATCCGATCGTGACTTCTGAAGAGAAAGACTTCCGTGATCCGAAAGTGTTCTGGTATGCACCGGGCAAACATTGGTGTATGATTTTGGCGGTAGGTCAGCATATGGAGATTTATTCTTCTGCTAACCTGAAGGATTGGAAAAAAGAAAGTGAATTTGGTGCCATGCAGGGTGCTCACGGAGGTGTATGGGAATGTCCGGACCTGGTTGAGCTTCCAGTAGAAGGTACCCGTGAGAAGAAATGGGTGCTGATTTGTAACCTGAATCCGGGTGGTCCTTTCGGGGGTAGCGCCGCACAATATTTTATCGGTTCATTTGATGGAAAGAAGTTCGTGAACGAATTCCCGACACAGACCAAATGGATGGACTGGGGTAAGGACAATTATGCCACTGTCACTTGGAACAATGCACCTGAAGGCCGTTGCGTGGCTTTGGGATGGATGAGCAACTGGCAATATGCCAACAATGTGCCGACCCGTCAGTACCGCAGCGCTAATACCATTGCGCGCGATTTGACAATTTATCGTGAAGGGGGAGAACTGTATCTGAAGAGTACTCCTTCCAAGGAAATCAAGAAAGCTCGTGGTGAGAAGGTTTCTGTGCCTTCATTCAAGGTAGCTGGTCATCATGAAGTGGCAAGCTTGTTGAAAGACAACAAGGGAGCTTATGAGATTGAGATGGTGATTCAGAATGCGGGCGCCTCAAAGATTTCATTCTGCCTGTTGAACGAGAAAGGAGAGAAGGTTTCCATGTATTACGATGTGCCACGCAAGCAGTTTGTGATGGATCGCAGCAAGAGCGGAAAAGTGGATTTCAGCAGCGATTTCCCGGCAGTAACGGTTGCTCCTGCTACTGCAGATAAAGAGATGACGTTGCGCTTGTTTGTAGATCGTTCAAGTGTAGAAGCTTTCGGTGAGGATGGAAAGTTTGTAATGACCAATCTGGTATTCCCGTCGGGAACTTATAACAAAATGTGCTTTGAATCAGACAAGGACGGTTACACTGTCAAGACTTTACGAGTATACCCGTTGAAGTAACTGGCTGTTCCCTGAGGGGGATGGTGAATGTGTACTGGCTTTTTCTTTAATTTGTAAGAATGTTACATCCTGTTGCAATTATGTTGCATGCAACAATATTGTCACAGGATGTAACATTCCTTATGTTTTACAAATAGTCAATTCCCTATTTTTGCAGCAAACAAATTAAAACAACAACTTTCATGCAAACAGCTAATTAATTAATGCTATGAAGGCCGATAAAAAACAGTTTTCTAATCGTATGGGAGCTGCAGTGTTGCTGCTCGCTTTGGCTTGTGTGAATGGATATGCACAAGACAACAAATCCTCAAATGACGGTAGTTCTAAGGAAGAAGGAAACCGTAATGTAATGTTGAATGCTGCCAGTGCGAATGGACCTCGTGAAATTCAAATTGGTTTGCCCTCTGCGGATGTGAATGTGCTTGAAAACGGAGTTCCGGTAACCTTTGCTACCAATCCTCACAGTGTGAATTCACTGTGGCGAGCAGATGCCAGCTTGAGTCATGTCGGGTTGCTGAAAATTTCAGAAACAGCCATTACGACGGGAAATATTGGCTATGCGGTGAACTCTTTTACTCAGTTGGGGCAAAAAGGATTCAATGGTACGTTGAACTACAAATCAAACCATTTTGGCATGCAGGAAATCTCGTTGAACCTGAATGGAGAGATTGCCAAGGATTGGTTCTATAGTGGAAGTATTTACCAGGATTTCGACCCGGGAACGTTCAAAATCAAATCGACTCCTTTCCAGGACCGTACTCAGATTTACAAGTTTGCTTTGACGAAGCGTTACAATCAGAACCGCGGTGAATTTACGGCTATGTATCATTACAGCAATAGTCATCCGGTGTATATGTATGCTACTCAGTCTGCACCGTTTGTTTATGTGGGTGATGGTAGTGTGAGAGAGTTGGGCGCTTTCGCTTTGGGTACGACTTCATACTTGCCGGTAGACAATGAAATGATATACCGTGACATGAAAACCGGTGAGTTGAAGAAGACTAGTTTGTATGATGCGGTACAGAACAAGGGTAGTGAAGTGTCATTGATGAACAATTATAACTGGGACAACGGATTGTCTTGGAAAGTGATCATGAAGTATGACCATTCTACCGGTGCTTGTGTGTACCAGACTCCGATGGAACTTTCACAACGTGCAAACAGCAGCATCAATTATCAGTATGAAGGTGAAGATGGTCGCATGCAGGCATACAACGGAGAATATGTGCAGAGCCGTATGTCATGTCTGAATCGTGGATTTATTGATGAGTTTATGTTTACTACAGAGTTGTCCCGTAAGTTGTCGAACGGAACTTGGCGTTTGGGATTGAACGAATGGTATTATGACATAGACTATGCATCTAATACCACTATGTATGACCAGTCAGTTCCTACCGATGGAAGTTATCCGGTTCGTTTGTACAATCCGGATTATGCGACTTCTACTTCTCGTTCGTATGATGGTAATGGTTATTACTACGATTTCAACAAGAATGCATCAGAATATTATAAGGGTCACGAAAATAAATTGGCTGTGTATTTCACTCATGACTGGGATGTGACAGACAAATTCAACCTTTACTATGGTGCACGTCTGGAGTATCAGGCACTTCGTGGAAACAATGCGGCAGTGAAAGATGCAAACGGTAATTTCGTAGGACGTTTTGCCGACTATCATTTGGGGGCTACAGCTCCTAACGGAACAGTCATCGCGCCGACTCCGATGGATTATGACTGGTTCAACTATGCGTTGAGTGCGGCTGCAACTTATAAACTGACGAAAGAATTCGGATTTACCGGTGACTTCACTTATATTACACAACATCCGAAACTGGAGAATTTTGCACCGGCTGTATCGCCGAATGTGGACAAGATTTCAGTGCCTCTGGGACGTGTGGGTATTTATTACAACAATGAATGGTTGAGTTTGACTTCTTTGTTCTCTTACATTTCGAAGACCAACAACAACTCTACCTTGAACTTACAGCATAGTATCAATGGTGAAAATGAAATTTTGGCCGCACCGCTGACTTATGACATCAAGACGTTGGGTTGGACTACTGACGTGGTGACACATCCGTTTAAAGGATTCGATTTGCACTTCCTTTTCACTTATCAGAAGCCGACTTACAAGAAATATGAGACTTCAGTGACATTCTCTGACGGTTATGTGGGGCAGATTAATGCTACTGGTAACATCGTAGCAGAAATTCCTCAGGTGATTGTGGAAATAGACCCGAGCTATATGATTACGAAGGATTTGAAAATCTGGACCAGTTTCCGTTACTTTAGCAAGACTTATGCCAATATCAACGATGCCTATTACTTCAATGGCCGTTGGGAAACTTTCGGTGGGTTGAACTGGCAGGTAAACAAAAAACTGTCATTGGGATGTTCGGTAGTCAACTTCCTGAACCAGACAGGTGCGAAAGGTAGTATTGCCGGAGCAGAACTGGTGACAGAGGAGGACGCTGGAAAATATGCAAATACGGTTATGGCCGGAAGTTATATCCGCCCGTTCACGGTGGAATTCTCCGCACAGATAAAATTCTGACATTCATTTTTTTAATCAATTATATGATTCTCCGGTATGCCTTCGGGCTGCCGGAGTATAAAGAGTTTTCAGTTAAGGTATTTTATTATATAAATAATTTGTATTTTTAATCCCTATAAAATAACATATCATGAAAAAGAATTTTGTTAACCTCGCATTAGGAGCATTTTTATTGACTGGTATGGGGGCATGTCAATCGCAGAAGAGTAACCTTGTGTTTGAACATCAGGGTGATACTTTAACCATTGTACATATTAAGAATCCAGCCAAATATTTATTGCTTCCTATTCAGGAATCTTCCAATGAAGGGAAGGTAAAGTTGGATACAGGTAGTCCGGCTGACACACCGATGGATATCCGTCTGGCGGTAGACAGCGTAGAATACTATGTACCTTTTGAACTGCCTGCCGGTGCGAAAGAGGCTACTGTGACCATCGGAAAGGTAGCTGCCAATGCGGTTTGCTGGGATCATATCCAGCTGTCGGATACATTTAATACAACTAATACGGATTATTACCGTCCGGTATATCATCACACCCCGCTTTATGGCTGGATGAACGATGCCAACGGTCTGGTATATAAAGACGGAGAGTATCATTTGTATTTCCAGTACAATCCTTACGGTTCTAAATGGGGCAATATGCACTGGGGACACTCAGTCAGCAAGGATTTGATTCATTGGGATCACTTGAAGCCGGCAATTGCCCGTGACACCTTGGGACATATTTTCTCTGGAAGTACAGTGGTGGATAAAAACAACAGCGCAGGCTACGGAAAGGACGCTATCATTGCTTTCTATACCTCAGCCAGTGATGAACACGGACAGATTCAGTGCATGGCTTACAGCAATGACAATGGACGTACTTATACAAAATACGAGAAGAATCCGATTCTGACTCCGTTTGACGGATTGAAAGATTTCCGCGATCCGAAAGTGTTCTGGTATGAACCTGCCCAGAAATGGTATATGATTGTTTCTGCGGATAAGGAAATGCGTTTCTATTCTTCTTCTAATTTGAAGGACTGGGAGTATCAGAGTGGATTTGGAAAGGGATATGGCGTACAGCCGAATCAGTTTGAATGTCCTGACTTCATTCAGTTGCCGGTAGATGGTGACAAGAACAAGATGAAGTGGGTGATGATTGTCAATATCAACCCGGGATGTATGTTCGGAGGTAGTGCCACAGAATATTTCGTAGGTGACTTTGACGGAAAAGAATTTAAATGTGATACGAAGCCTGAAGTAACGAAATGGTTGGATTATGGAAAAGACCATTATGCTACTGTTTGCTTCTCTAATACAGGTGACCGCGTGATTGCTGTGCCTTGGATGAGCAACTGGCAGTATGCCAATGCTACTCCTATTCGCCAGTATCGTGGCGCCAATGCGTTGCCGCGTGAATTGTCTCTTTACACAAAGGACGGTCAGATTTACATGGCTGCCAATGCGGTGAAGGAAACTGAAGCATTGCGTAAGGATACTCGCAAGGTGGATAACTTTGCAGTAAAGGGTGAATATAAGATTGACGAAATTGTGCCGCAGACGGATGGCGCTTACGAACTGGAAATGGACGTGACTCCGGGTAAGGCACAGGTGGCAGGCTTTGAGCTGCTGAATGATAAAGGTGAGAAGATGAAAATTTACCTGGACATGAAGGCAGGCAAGGTGGTGGCTGACCGTACGGAAAGCGGTATTGTGGATTTGACACGTTACGGAGAGGTAACCGTACATGAAAAAGAAACAGACGACCACCGCAAGACCATGTCAATCAACTATAAGAATGACTTTGCTTTGGGCACATGGGCTCCACTTTCCTTGTGTGAAGGAAAAACTTATCATTTGAATATTTTTGTAGATAAATGTTCTGTTGAAATCTTTGTAGACGGCGGACGTATTGCCATGACCAACTTGGTATTCCCTACAAAACCTTATAACACACTTCGCTTCTATGGAGAAGGTGGTGAGTATAAAGTGGAGAACATGAATATATATAAACTGGGATTATAAACGGCCATAAAGAGATTGCAGACATGACCATGAAAAACAACATATTGATGATGGCTTTGGGTACGCTGTTGGTATTTCAGCATGCAGAAGCTGCCGAAAAGAAAATAATCCGTATTTCTACGGATCAGACTGATTTGGTGCTTCAGGTAGCTGAAAACGGACGGCTTTACCAAACTTATTTGGGTGAGAAATTACTGCATGAGGCTGAATTGGAAAACCTTGACTGGCGGATACATCCTGCTTCGGATGCGAGTGTCTCCACTCGCGGATGGGAGGTGTATTCGGGCTCAGGAAATGAAGACTTCTTTGAGCCGACTGTGGGTATTACACATGCTGATGGGAATTCGTCTACGTGGCTGTATTATGTGTCCTCTTCTTCAAAAAAAGTGGATGGAGGAACACAGACCGATATTCTGTTGCGTGATGACAAATATCCGGTAGATGTAACCTTGCATTATGTGGCTTACGAAAAGGAGAATATCATCAAGACCTGGAGTGAAATCACTCATCAGGAGAAAAAACCGATACAGCTTTTCCGTTATGCTTCTACTATGCTGTATTTCAATTGTCCTTCTTATTACCTGACTCAATTCAGTGGGGACTGGGCGAAAGAGGTACAAATGAGTACGCAGAAACTGGAGTTTGGAAAGAAAGTGATAGATACCAAGCTGGGAAGTCGTGCAGCTATGCATACTCAGCCATTTTTTATGGTCGGCCTGAATGCTCCTGCCTCAGAGAACCATGGTAAAGTACTGATGGGTACACTGGGGTGGATTGGTAACTTCCGTTTTACATTCGAGGTGGATAATGTTGGCAACTTGCGCGTCATTCCTGCTATCAATCCTTATGCGTCGAATTATGAACTGGAGAAAGGAGAGGTGTTCACCACTCCTGAGTTTATTTTCACGCTGAGTGAGAAGGGGACTGGCGAGGGCAGCCGCAATTTTCAGAGATGGGCATGTAATTATCAGTTGAAGGATGGAAAAGGTTCTCGCCTGAGTTTGCTGAACAATTGGGAAAATACCGCATTCGACTTTAATGAAGATATGCTGGTTGACCTGATTGGGGAAAGCAAAGAACTCGGCGTAGATATGTTCCTGCTGGATGACGGATGGTTTGGCAACAAATACAAACGCAGTGCAGATACTGCCGGACTGGGAGACTGGGAGGTGACTGCTGACAAACTTCCGGGAGGCCTCAATGCGTTGATTCTGGCTGCGAAGAAGGAAGGCGTGAAGTTCGGACTTTGGATAGAACCGGAAATGGTAAATCCGAAGAGTGAACTGTTTGAAACGCATCCTGAATGGGCTATCCATTATCCGAATCGTGAAACTTATTATTACCGTAACCAATTGGTCCTGGATTTGAGCAATCCGCAAGTGCAGGATTATGTGTACGGGATTGTCGACAAGCTGTTGAAAGAGAATCCGGGTATTGCGTACTTTAAGTGGGATTGCAACAGCCCGATTACAAATATTTATTCTTCTTACCTGAAAACGAGACAGGGTCGTCTTTACATTGATCATGTGAGAGGCGTCTACAATGTCATGAAACGGGTAAAGGAGAATTATCCGGATGTGCCGATGATGCTTTGTTCCGGTGGCGGTGCCCGCTGTGACTATGAAGCCTTGAAATATTTCACGGAGTTCTGGTGCAGTGATAACACTGATCCGGTGGAAAGAGCCTATATTCAGTGGGGATTCTCCCAGTTCTTCCCGGCCAAGGCCATGTGTGCGCATGTTACCAGCTGGAATAAGAATACTTCTATCAAGTTCCGTACGGATATGGCTTCCATGTGTAAATTGGGCTTTGATATTGGATTGAAAGAGTTGAAGGCAGAGGAGCTGGAATATTGCCAGCTTGCCGTAGCCAACTGGAAACGTTTGCAGCCGGTAATATTGGATGGTGTGCAATATCGTTTGGTGTCTCCGTATGAATCCAATCACATGGCCGTGAACTACGTTAATGAGGACCGTTCGAAAGGAGTGATATTTGCTTACGACATTTATCCTCGTTTCCAGGAGAAACTGATGAAGCTGAAGGTGCGGGGGTTGGATCCGAATAAAATGTATAAGGTGGAAGAAATCAATCTGATGCCTGCAGAAGATTCTCGACTGAAAGAGAACGGAAAACTCTTCTCCGGTGACTATCTGATGAAGGTGGGACTGGATGTCTTTGGTTTCCAGCCGACTCAAAGTCATGTAATAGAGTTGACAGCAGAATAATCTCTATCAAAAGTAAACTAAAAAACGAACGAAAATGACAAATACTCAATTAAAATATGCGAAACTCTTCCCGGTGATGCTGTGTTTCTTTGCCATGGGATTTGTAGACTTGGTAGGAATCGCATCCAATTATGTGAAGGAAGATTTGAATCTGAGTGATTCTGAAGCGAATATATTCCCTTCTTTAGTGTTCTTCTGGTTTTTGATATTCTCCGTACCTACGGGAATGTTGATGAACCGCATCGGACGTAAAAAAACTGTGTTGTTGAGTTTGGGAGTTACTTTTTTGTCTTTGTTACTCCCTATGTTTGGAGATAGTTACGGCTTGATGCTTTGCGCTTTTTCCTTGCTGGGTATCGGTAATGCCTTGATGCAGACTTCTCTGAATCCGTTGCTGAGCAATATTATCTCAGGCGACCGTTTGGCCAGTACGCTGACTTTTGGTCAGTTTGTGAAAGCTATCGCTTCTTTCTTGGCACCTTATCTGGCTATGTGGGGAGCTTTGCAGACCATTCCTACTTTTGGCTTGGGATGGAGGGTGTTGTTCCCGATTTATATGGTGGTGGCTATCTTTGCCATTCTGTTGCTTTCGGCTACCCCGATTACCGAGGAACAGCCGGATAAGGCTTCTGGCTTTACCGATTGCTTGAAGCTGTTGGGCAAACCGTTTATCCTGCTGTCTTTCTTAGGCATTATGTGCCATGTAGGAATTGATGTAGGTACGAATACTACTGCTCCGAAGATTTTGATGGAACGTATCGGCATGACCTTGACGGAGGCTGGATTTGCGACAAGTTTATATTTTATTTTCCGTACGTTGGGTTGTTTCTCTGGAGCATTCATCTTGCGGGCTGTATCTTCTAAAGTCTTTTTCTTGATTAGCGTGATTTGTATGATGCTGGCCATGATCGGGCTTTTCGCCTTCGATTCGCGTACGATAATCTATATATGCATTGCTTTGATTGGTTTTGGAAATTCTAATGTCTTTTCCATTATCTTTTCACAGGCTCTGTTGGCTATGCCGGATAAGAAGAATGAGGTATCAGGACTGATGATTATGGGACTTTTCGGTGGTACAATTTTCCCGCTTTTGATGGGAATTGCCAGTGATGCAGTGGGGCAGACGGGTGCGGTAGCAGTTATGACCGCCGGTGTGATTTATTTACTTTTTTATACATTGAAAATTAAACATTAAATAGTAAGACTATGAATAATACAATTGTCGTTGGAATAGGAGAAGCACTGTGGGACGTGCTGCCTGAAGGAAAGAAAATTGGAGGAGCTCCAGCAAATTTTGCGTATCACGTATCACAGTTCGGACTTGACGGGCGTGCGGTCAGTGCGGTAGGAGAAGACAAGTTGGGAACTGAGATTTTGGAAAACTTTTATGAAAAGAACTTGCATTGTATGATTGAGCGTGTACCCTATCCAACCGGCACCGTACAGGTGGAGCTGGATGCGGAAGGAGTGCCCTGCTACGATATTAAAGAAGGGGTGGCATGGGATAATATACCATACACAATGGCATTGGAAGGACTGGCCAAGCAGACTACGGCTGTTTGTTTCGGTTCGCTGGCCCAGCGCAGTGTAGTTTCCCGGGATACAATCAATAAGTTTCTGGATGCCATGCCGAAAGAAGGAACTCTAAAGGTTTTTGACATAAATCTTCGTCAGGGATTCTATACAAAAGAGGTGCTTTGTAACTCTTTTAGAAAATGCAATGTATTGAAGATTAATGATGAAGAACTGGTGACTGTAAGCCGTATGTTTGGCTATCCGGGTATCGACTTGCAGGATAAATGCTGGATTCTGCTGGCAAAATATAATTTGAAAATGTTGATTTTGACCTGTGGGGTGAATGGCAGCTATGTCTTTACTCCGGGAAATGTATCTTTTGTGGAAACCCCGAAAGTGGAGGTCGCTGATACCGTAGGCGCAGGAGATTCATTTACGGCTACATTTGTGGCTTCTATTTTGAAAGGAAAGACAGTGCGTGAAGCACACGAACTGGCTGTGGAAGTTTCTGCATTTGTATGTACTCAAAATGGAGCTATGCCGGAATTTCCTCTGTATTTAAGAGATAAAATGTAAAGAATAAGGTTTATAAGTTTGTATTTTTAGTTTAGGTTAGATTTGAAAGGCATGCGGTTTTAGCTGTGACGGCTGAAACCGCATTTTTTATTGTTTAATAATACAGAAAAAACGCTTTTTGATAGGTGGGCTTTCCTTGCTTTCATGTATCTTTGTAAAGTTAACTTAATATGGATTGCATGAAACATCGATGGCATAGATTCCTTTTGTTGTTTTTTCTTGTGGGGTTGCTGGTAGCCTGCGATAGAAGAAAACCTGAATATATTATAGGAGTTTCTCAGTGTAGCAATGATGAATGGCGCGTGCAGATGAATAAAGAGATTCTGCGCGAGGCTCTCTTTTATCCAGGGGTGGAGGTTAAAATCCGCCAAGCACAAGATGACAATCAACGGCAGATAAATGATATTAAGGAATTTATTCATCGGAAGGTCAATTTGATTATTGTGGCCCCCAATGAAGCGGGAGCTATTGCACCCGTATTGGAAGAAGCTTACGAAGCAGGTATTCCAGTTGTACTGGTTGACCGGAAAATCCATTCTGATAAATATACGGCTTATGTAGGAGCGGATAATTATGAGATTGGGAAAAAGGTGGGCGAATATATTGTCAACGCTTTGAATGGCGAAGGACAGGTGGTAGAAATTACGGGGCTGAAGGCTTCCACTCCGGCGGTAGAACGACATCGGGGAATGATGGAGGCCTTGAAAGTGGCACCAGGCATACATATTGTGGCTTCCGCGGATGCCGGCTGGTTCCAGGATAAGGCCCGTATGGTAGTGGATACGATTTTGAAGAGACATTCCCGGATTGATTTGATCTTTGCGCAAAATGACCGGATGGCGATAGGAGCTTATCAGGAGGCACTTCGGCAGGGACGGGAGAAAAATATTGTGTTTATTGGTGTGGACGCAGTGGCTGGAAAAGGATATGGGGTGGAAAGTGTGGCCAAAGGCGAATTGAACGCCACCTTTATTTATCCCACAGGTGGAGATAAGGTGATGCAGGTGGCCATGTCTATTTTAAAAGGGAAGAAATATGAGCGGGAGAATTACTTGTCTACGGCAGCGGTGAATAAGGACAATGCCCGTATTATGCAAATGCAGACAGAACATATTTTTTCGTTAGACCATAAAATAGAATTGTTGCACAGCCGGTTGGATGATTATTTCCTGCGTTATTCCGCGCAAAAAATGTTTTTGTATGCGTGTGTGGTCATTTTAGTGTTGGTGGGATTCCTGTTGTTCTTCCTGGTGCGTGCTTTCTGGATGAAGAATCGGATGAATGCGGAATTGTCGGCTCAGAAAGAGCAGTTGGAATGCCAACGTGACCAATTGCAGGAGCAGCGCGATCAGTTGATAGAACTGTCTCGCCAATTGGAGGAGGCTACGCATGCCAAACTGGCTTTCTTTACCAGTGTGTCGCACGATTTTCGTACACCGTTGACATTGATTGCTGACCCAATAAACCAGCTGCTCGAAGAGAAGCACTTGAGTGAACGGGATAGGGAGATGTTGGAGATTGTACATCGGAATGTGTCCATTTTGTTACGACTGATTACGCAGATTCTTGACTTTCAGAAATATGAATGCGGTAAGCTTGATTTGCGCCTTTCAGAATTTAATGTGTTTGAGGGAGTTAAAGAGTGGACGAAAGCCTTTCATGTATTAGCCTTCAGGAAGCACATCCATTTTGAGGTAACGGCAGAGGGGAATGTAGCAGATTATATGATGGTGGCGGATGCCGAAAAAATGGAACGCATTATTTATAATTTATTGTCCAATGCGTTTAAGTTTACACCCGAAAAAGGAGAAGTAAAGGTTGAATTATCACGAAAGGAACAGGACTTGCAAAGCCTTTTGTGCTTGAAGGTCAGTGATACGGGTATTGGTATGTCGGAGGAGCATGCCCAGCATGTGTTTGAACGTTTCTATCAGATTGATATGCAGCATACAGGGTCAGGACTTGGACTGGCTTTGGTTGAAGCTTTTACGCATTTACATCATGGGCAAGTGAAAGTTGCAACAGAAGAAGGAAAAGGTACTTGCTTTTGGGTAGAACTTCCCATGAGGCAGGAAGGAGAGGTGAAAAAAGTGATAGAGAAGAATGAGTCTCTGAAAAACCTGCAGGAGGGAGCTGTATTGGATGCGGGAACGGAAACTTTACATCAGCTGCCGAAGAGCGTCAGTGTGGATGGAAAGATAGAGAAAGAGGTGGTTCTTGTGATTGATGACAATCAAGATGTACGGGATTACATAAAGATGTTGTTGCAGGAGAAATATACAGTGATTGAAGCTGTCAATGGACAGGAAGGAGTTCGTCAGGCTATGAAATATGTGCCGGATGTCATTATTTGCGATGTGATGATGCCTGTAATGGATGGTATTGAGTGTTGCCGTCGGTTGAAGAATGAACTTCAAACATCTCACATCCCTGTGATGATGCTGACAGCTTATACGATGGATGAACAACGTATTCAGGGATATGATTCAGGGGCAGATTCCTATTTGGCAAAACCATTTAGTGCCAAGCTGTTGTTGTCTCGTATCCGGAACTTGATAGACAACCGAAAACGCTTGAAATTCAAGGAAGATACGGTGACGTCCGTTCAAAAACAGCCTTTGGGAGAGATTGATAAGGGGTTTGTGGAAAAACTGAAAATGTTGATTGACGAGAAGATGGGTGATTCGAATCTCAGCGTGGAAGATTTAGGTGCGGATTTGGGCTTAGGGCGTGTACAGCTGTACCGTAAGACGAAAGCGTTGACAGGTTATTCTCCCAATGAATTGTTACGCATTGCCCGCTTGAAAAAGGCTGCTTCCTTATTGGCTTCCACCGAAAAGACTGTAGCTGAAATTACATACGAAGTGGGCTTTAGTTCACCTTCTTATTTTACTCGGTGTTATAAAGATTATTTTGGGGAAAGTCCGACTGATTTCTTGAAAAGACGGGATGGAAAAGGGTAAGAGAAGCCAGATTCTTTTTTACTCGAAGAAATAATTGTATATTTGGGCACTTTTTGAGGACGTAGATTATGAAACGGATTTTGATAGTGTTACTTGTATGTGGAATATATGGGGCCGGATTCGCCCAAGATTTGAAAACGCTGTTTGTGGCAATGCCTGACTCCTTATCTCCTTTTCTGACAGAAGTGAACAGGGCTGATTTTGGAGATTTTCTGGAGAGCGGTATGAAGGCAGAAGTGAAAAATCGTTTTGGAAATACTTCTGAAATGACAAAATTGACCTCAGATTATTTATTCTTGAAAAGCACTTCTGCCAGTACGCTGGAATTGAAACTGCTACCTTTGAATGATTCTGTAAAAGTGATTTGCGCCGTGTCTACTTATTTTGCTCCGGCGGGAGATAGCCAGATTGCTTTTTATGATACCAGTTGGAAGAAATTGTCCGTAAATGATTTTATCCAGCTTCCTCAGGAAGATTCCTTTTATATTGTGCCTCAGTCTGATGTGCAGGCTGATTCCTTGAAGAATTTGCGTGCTTATGCAGACATGTATTTATGGAAGGCCACTTTGTCGGCCGACCAGTCTGTTCTGTCAATCACTTATACCACTCCCGATTATTTGGATAAGAAGACGGCGGAAGCATTGAAGCGTTATGTGGTTTCTACTCCCTTGTGCTATGAATGGAAGAATGGAAAGTTTATTAAGCGAGAGGAACTGAATTCTTTATCGAAGTAATTCTATTTAATTTTTTGTTCTGCAGCTTATTATGTTTTACAACATCAATAAGGACTCGTGCGTATGAAAATACATAAAAAATAGTTAAGCATGCAACCGGGTATGGCGGAAAAATTTTATCTTTGGGGCGTTGTTTATAAAACTGAATGGCATATTTCAGGGAGAAGGGAATATGCATCATGAATGTGAATTGTTTTTTAACCAGTAGTGGTATTCTTTTTGGAGGTCGGGCTGGAATAATTTATATCACGAAAGCCAACCGACGGATACTAGCTGAAAAATATAGAATGGAATGATATTAAAATGTATTAGAACAGTAGCGATGGCAGCTTTGGCAATGGTGAGTATCAATGTCTCGGGACAAGATCTTCTCGCTCGTCAGGCTCCTATCGACAGAAAATTGAAAGCGGTGGATTCGCTGGCTTTGATTCGCCAGATTAAGGCAGAACAGGCTGTATATCCTGCTTATAGTCTTTATCCTAATTGGAACAATGATCGCGTTCATGCGTACGGTGGTACACAGGTTCCAGACAGTTTCCGGATTGATCTTACAGGCTTCTGCATGCCGACAACCCATACAATCATTACTTCCAAATGCGGTCCTCGCTGGCGGCGTATGCATAACGGATTGGATATTAAAGTCTACATTGGCGATACTATCCGTGCTGCATTCGACGGACGTGTCCGTATGGTAAAATACGAGCGTAGAGGATACGGTAAGTATGTGGTGATTCGTCACGACAATGGCCTGGAAACTATTTATGGTCACTTGTCTAAGCAGATTGTGGCTGAAGACCAGTATGTGAAAGCTGGTGATCCGATTGGTTTGGGTGGAAACACCGGTCGTTCTACAGGTTCGCATCTTCATTTTGAAACGCGTTTCTTGGGTGAAGTGATTAATCCGGAATTTATGTTTGATTTTCCCAATCAGGATATTGTGGCCGACAGCTATTTGTTTGTGCGAGGTGCCAACCGTTATTCCTATCAGCGTACACGGGCTTTGGCTGCTGTAAAATCAGGTAAGTCGGGAGCTGTAGAGGCTGAAAAGTCGGCTATCCGTTACCACAAGATTCGCAAGGGAGATACATTGGGACGCATTTCCCGTTTGTATCATGTGTCTATCGACCGTTTGTGCCAGATTAACGGTATCAAGCGTACCACTACTTTACGTATCGGACAAGTCTTGAGATGTTCGTGACAAGGAGTATACACATACTGTAAAAGAAATAAGCCATTTCATATAGCCGTCAGGTCTGTATGAAATGGCATTTTTTATGTCGTTTATTATTGTGTGCTCTGTGAAAAAACAGTAACTTTGCCACATATTCGAGCATAAGAGATGGAAGATACCAAAAAACAATTTGAACATGTAATTGCAGTCTGTCGTGATTTGTTTGCCAAGAAGTTGCATGATTACGGAGCTGCGTGGCGCATCATGCGTCCATCTTCTGTGACAGACCAGATTTTTATCAAAGCCAACCGTATTCGTAGCATAGAAGTGAAAGGAGTATCCTTGATTGATGAGGGGATTCGTCCGGAATTTATGGCCATTGTAAATTATGGTATTATAGGTCTGATTCAGCTGGAGTTAGGCTATGCTGAAACAGAAGACATCACCGAAGAGCGTGCGTTGGAGTTATATGACAACTATGCCAGGAAGGCGTTGGAATTGATGTTGGCTAAAAATCATGATTACGATGAGGCTTGGCGTAGCATGCGCATCACTTCTTATACCGATTTGATTCTGATGAAAATTTACCGTACCAAACAAATTGAATCTTTGAAAGGGGATACATTGGTGTCGGAAGGTGTGGATGCCAATTACATGGATATGATTAATTATGCCGTATTTGGATTGATTAAACTGGAATTTGGAGAATAAGTATTTACATAAAGCAGCTGTAGTCTGGAGTAATTTCTGCCGTTTTTTGTTGGCGGTTGTCTTTTTGTTTTCCGGATTTATAAAGGCCAATGACCCTTTGGGTACCGTTTATAAAATACAGGATTACCTGAAAGCTTGGGGCTTGTTGAGCTTAAGTGAAGGCTATGTGCCTTATTTGCTGGCGATGCTGTTTGGCTTTTTGGAGTTTATTTTGGGCATTTACCTGTTTTTTGGTATTCGGCGTAGGGTGGCTCCTTTGTTGGTGTTGCTGGTCATGTCTTTCATGACGCCGTTGACGTTGTGGCTAGCTCTGGCCAATCCCATATCCGATTGCGGGTGTTTTGGTGATGCGATAGTCCTGACTAACTGGGAAACTTTTTTCAAAAATATAGTGTTGTTGGTGGCAGCAGTTTCCGTATTCAAATGGAGACGCTACATCTTTAATTTGGTGACGACGAAGGTCGACTGGCTGATTTCGCTTTACAGTATTGTTTTCATTATTTTTTTCACTTTCTTCTGTTTCCGTTATCTGCCGGTATTTGATTTCCGTCCCTATCATGTAGGGACTGATATCGTCAAGGGAATGAGCATTCCAAAGGGGGAGAAGCCGACGGTGTATGAAACCATTTTCATCTATTCCAAGAATGGAAAAGAGCAGGAGTTCACCATCGACAATTTCCCGACAGATTCTACTTGGACCTTTGTGGATTCGAAAACCCGGGTAAAGGAAAAGGGATATGAACCGCCTATTCACGATTTTTCCATCACTTCATTGGAAACAGGCGAAGACTTGACAGAGGATATTCTGCAAGGCGAGCAATATACCTTCTTACTGGTATCTCCTTGGTTGAAGCAGGCGGACGACAGCGGGATGGATTTGATTAATGAAGTGTACGATTACAGTGTGGAGCACGGTTACCGTTTCCTTTGTCTGACCGCTTCTTCTGAACAGGACATCATGGAGTGGCAGGAAAACACTGGAGCTGAATATCCTTTTGCACTGATGGATGAAATTACGCTCAAAACGATGATTCGTTCCAATCCGGGATTGATGTTATTGAAAAAAGGTGTGGTGTTGCGTAAATGGAGTGTATCCAATTTACCTGACGAGTATCAGTTGAATGCCCCTTTGGAACGTCTTCCGTTTAGTACGTGGAGCCCTAAGACCAATGTGCATAAAATTGTAGAGGTTACGTGCTGGTTCTTGGTACCTTTACTGTTGTTTACCATGGCCGATTTGGCTTGGTTGCGTATCAAAAGCCGCAGGGAGAAAAAGAAAAAAGAGCAAGAAAAAGAAACATTATAAACTAACCCTTTAAATTAAAAACAAAATGAGAAAAAACATTGTAGCAGGTAACTGGAAAATGAACAAGAACCTGCAGGAAGGTATTGCATTGGCAAAAGAATTAAACGAAGTATTGACCGCAGACAAACCTAACTGCGATGTTATCATCTGTACTCCGTTTATTCACCTGGCTTCTGTTACTCCTCTGGTAGACAGCTCTATCATTGGCGTAGGTGCAGAAAACTGTGCAGACAAAGCTTCTGGTGCTTACACTGGTGAAGTTTCTGCTGAAATGGTTGCATCTACAGGTGCTCAGTATGTAATCTTGGGTCACTCAGAACGTCGTGCTTACTACCACGAAACAGTAGAAATCTTGGCTGAAAAAGTAAAATTGGCTCTGGCTAACAACCTGAAACCGATTTTCTGTATCGGTGAAGTGTTGGAAGAACGTGAAGCTAACAAGCAGAATGAAGTAGTAGAAGCTCAGCTGGCTTCTGTATTCTCTCTGTCTGCAGAAGACTTCAGCAAGATTATCTTGGCTTACGAACCGGTTTGGGCTATTGGTACAGGTAAGACTGCTACTCCGCAGCAGGCTCAGGAAATCCACGCTCACATCCGTTCTTTGGTAGCTGCTAAATACGGTAAGGAAGTGGCTGAAAACACTTCTATCCTGTACGGTGGTAGCTGCAAACCTTCAAATGCAAAAGAATTGTTTGCAAATCCTGATGTAGACGGTGGTTTGATTGGTGGTGCTGCTCTGAAGGCTGCCGACTTCAAAGGTATCATCGATGCTTTTAAATAATTTCCAATATCTGAATTAATCAGGAATTGTTTGAGCACAGAGAGATGAGGACGTGCAGTGTCATTCCTTCCCTCTGTGCTCAATTGACTTTTGTTTTCTATGTCTATCTAAAAATCCGGTTATGCTGAAATATTTTTTATTCATTGTTTCTTTATTATGTGTCAGTGGGAGTTATGCCCAACGGAACATTATTGAAAGCTTACAAACCCGTCGGGCGGGCGAAGGGGTAGTCACCGTCCATCAGGATGCACAGATTACTTCTCTGATAGGGAAACGCTATGTACGGTCTACAAGTTCAGAACCGGTGAAGACATTGAAGGCTCGTGGCTTTCGTGTACAGGTATATGCCGGAAATAATTCTCGTCAGGCACGTAGCGAGGCGAACAACGTAGCTGCGAAAGTGAAGGAAGAGTTTCCCGATTTGCCGGTTTATACTTATTTTCAGCCTCCACGTTGGCTGTGCAGGGTAGGAGACTTCAAGAGTATTGAAGAAGCACATGTTACCATGCGTAAATTGAAAGCGACAGGAGTTTTTAAGGAAGTATCTATTGTGCGCGAACAGATTAATATACCTATAGAATAATGATGACAGATACCAATTCGATAAACTGGCCACAGGAAAAGGTCGAAAAACTGATGGGCCATTATAAAGAAATTCTTTCCTTGCTGGGAGAAGACCCTGAACGGGAAGGACTGTTGAAAACCCCTGAGCGTGTGGCTAAGGCTATGCTGACCTTGACTCGCGGATATGAAATGGACCCGAGAGAGGTGTTGAATGCTGCTAAATTCAAGGAACCTTACAGTCAGATGGTCATAGTGAAGGACATTGACTTTTTCTCTATGTGCGAGCACCACATGTTGCCGTTTTATGGAAAAGCACACGTGGCTTACATTCCGAATGGATACATCACGGGTCTGAGCAAGATTGCCCGTGTGGTAGATATCTTTTCGCATCGTCTGCAGGTGCAGGAACGTATGACACTTCAGATAAAAGAGTGCATTCAGGAGACGCTGAACCCATTAGGAGTAATGGTGGTGGTGGAAGCCAAGCACATGTGCATGCAGATGCGAGGAGTGGAAAAACAGAATTCGGTGACAACCACTTCTGATTTTACTGGCGCGTTCAATCAGGCAAAGACACGTGAGGAGTTCATGAACCTGATTCGTGCAAAATATTGATTTGATGTACTATTTCCCCTTCCGTATGAAAAAGGGGAAATAGTTTTTTATATACTGGGAGGTAATACTACGCGGTCGCCTGCCTTTTGGACCATTGAAATCTGAATCTGTTGTAATTCCCGGTAGTGTTCCATGATTTCCTGACATTTTTGCGGGTCGTTGTAGACATCCGGATTATTCAATGCCTGCATCGTATGTTTCATTTCTTCTTCCACAATTGAAATTTTAAAATCAATCAGCAGACGAGGAACCAGTTCATAGAGTCGTTCTTCGTCCGTCAGGATTTTCTGTCCTTTGGAGTGGTATTTGCTCAGTTGGTAGCGGTCGCTGACCATTTCGGCAGCCAGTTTGCTGATGTCCGGGTCTGGATGACTCAGAAAATAACGTTCAGCTACAAAACCGGAGTCTTGCAGGTGCATCTCTGCCTCTTTGAGGATGCGGCGGTCCAATACGTTGTGAAATTGCAATTCATCCTCTTTCAATCCGGTGGAAATACATTCAATTACGGTCAGTGGATGTTCCGCTCCGTTTTCATCTTCCAGATAGCACATGACTTTCTCTCCGTAGCGAATCAGCATGCGTACCAGTGCTTGTTCCCGCTGGTAGAACACTTTCTGTTCATTCCCTTCCAGTGGAATGTAAGACAGATACTCTTCGGTTGGGGAAGGGTTCTCTTCTGCGGGAGGAACAGACTGTGTGTCAGGAGAGGGAGGCAAAGTGTCCGGATTTTCCTGAGGAACGGGGGGGGCCTGGTTTTCGGCTGGATTAGCAGTGATGGATTTTCCCGCATTTTCCTGTGCTCTGAGGGCCTGCTGTTGCTTCCGCTGGTTTTCCTTGAACTTGTTTTCCTGTGCCTGTTCGATGAGTTTGGCTACCGCCTCTGTCAGGATTTTCTCTTCCATTTGCAGAAGCTGGCTGCATTCACGGGTATAGACAGAGCGGACGATGGAATCCGGAATGACCGAAATACTTTTGACGATGCTGGATATCAGCCCCGCCCGTTTGATTGGGTCTTTTCCGGCCTCTTCCATCAGCAAGTTGGTCTTGAAGCGGATGAAGTCTACTTCGTGCTCGTTGATGTAGGCCTGATAGTCGGTGGCATTATGTTTACGGGCAAAACTGTCTGGGTCATCTCCGTCTGGAAGGAGGCAGACCTTGACGTTCATTCCTTCCTCCAACAGCATGTCGATGCCTCGGATGCTGGCCTTGATGCCGGCTCCATCCCCATCATACAATACTGTGATATTGTTGGTGAAACGGTGTATCAACCGTATCTGGTCGGAGGTCAGAGCCGTACCCGAAGAGGCCACCACATTTTCAATCCCGCTCTGGTGCATGGAAATCACGTCGGTGTATCCCTCTACTAGGAAACAACGGTCTTGACGTACGATTTCCTGCTTGGCAAAGTAAATGCCATACAGTTCCCGGCTTTTGTGATAGATTTCTGACTCCGGGGAATTAACATACTTCATCTGCACGTTCTTGGTGGCTGCATTCAACACACGTCCGCCAAAAGCCACGACTTTGCCCGACAAGGTATGTACGGGGAAGATGACACGTCCCCAGAAGCGGTCACGCAAGGAGCCGTCATCTTTTCGGTAGCAGAGTCCGGTTTTGACAAGGAACTCCTCCTTATAGCCTTTTTGTAAGGCTGTACGGGCCAGCGCATCCCGATTGTCCAGACTGTATCCCAATTGGAATTTCTTGATGATGTCATCACGGAACCCGCGGCTGCGTAAATACGTCATGCCGATACGTTGTCCGTCGATGTGGTTGTAGAGTATGTCCTGAAAATATTCAGCTGCAAACTGATTGACCACGAACAAGCTTTCGCGCAAGCTGTGAGCCTGTTTTTCTTCGTCGGTCAGTTCGCGTTCCTTGATTTCGATATTGTATTTTCTGGCCAGCCATTTCAGGGCCTCATAGTAGGATAGCTGTTCGTGTTCCATGATGAAATGTACCACGTTGCCTCCTTTTCCACAGCTGAAGCATTTGCACAGCCCCTTGCTGGGTGACACGCTGAATGAAGGGGTCTTTTCATTGTGAAACGGACACAGTCCGATGTAGTTCACTCCTCTTCGACGAAGCGTGACAAATTCGGATACCACATCTACTATTTGTGCCGCATCCAATATCCGGTCTATGGTGGCTTGGTCTATCATATCGGAATGCGAAAATAATAAAAATAAGTAGAATGTGCAATGTCTTTTCTGGCGATTCAGAATATGAACGCGATGGAGGCTCCGAAAGTAAGGTTATGCATTGGTGTCCGTTTGCTGTAGGAGCGTGCTTCGCGGTTTCCTTCTTCATCCACCCAGGTATTTTTCAGGTCATAAGTCAGTCGGGGAGAGGCAAAGTCATAGTCGCAATACAGGCGCAGGGCAGCATCCTCTTTGTAACGGTAGGTGAGGGAAACACCCGTGCCTAGCTTGAACGTGGAACTTTTCCGGATGTGCAGAAATTCTTCATCCACAAACGTGCTGCGTAGCAGTTCGTGGGTGGTCAGGTCTTCCTGTTGGAGATAATATTCCACATCCTCCTTGTAGAACTGGTTGTAGGCTTCTTGGCTGACTTTTTGCCGGTCGAAGATATCGGGGTTGATGCGGGAGAGCGAGTTCAGGGTAAAGTCGGCATTCAGTCGCCGGCCGACCAGCAGTTTGCCGCCCAGCTGGAAGTGGCGGTTCAAAGGGTATGAAAAATAGGCCCCTAAGTCGATGTCGCACATTCCCAGGTGGTCCGATTCCAGTCCGTCGAGTAGGAACATGTTGACCGGAGCTCCTTCCTGCAAGTCATTGTCCAGGTCGAAATGTCGCTTGTTTTCTTCCGGAATATCGGCTATCACAGGCAGGGTGGCCACTTTCAGACGGCCTCCCAACCCAAGGTAAGCATTGAAAAAATAAGCTCCTTCCACACTGACTACCGTAGCGGTTCCTGTCCGCAGGCGCATACCCAGGGGAGAACCGTGTTCCTTGTCATATAATTCGGCAGTACGCAGGCTGGAGGGTCCCGTCGCAAATCCCATGTTGAAGCTCAAAAAGGAAGGTGCCTCATAACGGTTGTAGCTTGTATCATCTGCTCGTGTGTCCTTGTGCTTGAAAATCAGATCGGAAAAGAAATATCCCAAGTCGGTGGAAATCATGCCGATACCGGCTCCCACCAGTACGTCGCCAATCCAGTGGCGGTTGTTCAGCTGTCGGGTCACTCCGGTCAGTCCGGCCAAAGTATATCCGCCGATGCTATACCACGGACTGAGCATGCCATATTCCTTGTGCAGAATGGTGGCACACATAAAGGCGGTGGCGGTATGTCCCGAGGGAAATGAATTGTTTGAGGAATTGTCCGGACGTACTTCCTTGGTGGTATATTTCAAGGTATTCACAAATCCGGCCATGAGAGCAGCCGAGAATACATTGCTGACGGTCAGTTCTTTCCACGAACTGCGTCCTTCTACCCCCGCCAGTTTCATTCCCCATGTGGCTGCCAGAGGGAGATATTGCGTATAGTTGTCGTATTTCTGGTGGAAGTTGGGTTCGAAACGGTTGCGCAGGGTGCGGAAATTCCGGTTTTCTCCTTTTACGACCAGTCCGGAAACGATGAAGGGAATACCCATGTACGAGAAATTCCTGCGAAAATGCTCTTTTGCTTTGGGGGCAGAGTATTTTCCTTCCGGTGAGATGGAAAGAAGAGAGTCCTTGGTCGGGTAGGCAGTGTCGTCCGGCAGGCGGGCATGCAGAGACGGAACAATCAGAGGGAAAATGGAAAGAAATAACAAGACACGGATTTTCATTGCGGCTCAGAAAATTAAAAATACATAGTAGGAGGCCGCAAAGATAGTGCTTTAGAAAGAGATGCAGAAGAAAGTCTGATGTACATAGGAACTTGCTACTTTATTGATAATCAGACTGCATCTGATTTTTCTCATGTACAAATCCAGTGTGTGATGGAAATTTCCTTCCGAAGGAAGCGGAATGCTGGAAGTACATAAAAAGAGGCTGTCTCAAATTGAAATATAATTTGAGATGGCCTTTTTTGTGTCTGCAAAAAAAATCGGGCAAGCCCCAACTTCGCTCAGTCAGGACTTGCCCGTCTCCCTAATTTTTTGTATCTTAGGGAATCAAGCAATATATCCCAAAGATAATGTTTAAAAACTATACCTCCAACGATAATCTGCTTTTACCTCCGTGTTTAGGCGATTTTATTCCCCAGAACGACCCGGTCCGGGTTGTTCACCGTATCATTGAACAGATCAGCCTGGAAGAACTTTACCGCAAGTACTCCGTCAAAGGCTGTCCGGCCTACCATCCCCGCATGATGCTGCAGATTCTGGTATATGCCTATCTGCGCAACATCTATTCCAGCCGCCGCATCGAAGAGTTTTGCCGCAATGACATCCGCTTCATGTGGCTGACCGGCAATGTGACTCCTGACCACAACACCATCAACCGTTTCCGCAGCAGTCGGCTGAAGGATGTGCTCAAGACCGTCTTCGCCACCATCGTGAAGTTCCTCGTGGCGGAGGGCTTTGTAAGTCTGGACGTGGCCTGCACCGACGGGACGAAGATGGAAGCAAACGCCAACCGTTATACGTTCGTCTGGGGCAAGTCCATCCACACCCGCATCTCCAGAATCGCGGAACAGCTTGAGGAAATATGGCGGTACGCCGAGTCCGTCACCAAGCAGGAGTTGCGCGACTCCGCTCCCGTCACTTACCAGGACATCACCCCCGAGAAGGTGGAAAGGGCGCTGGAGCAGATACATGAAGCCTTGGAGGGAACGGATGCGGACCGGAAAGTGAAGGCCAAGGTTCGGCGCGTGAGGAAGGCATGGCCCGAACAGCTGAAGAAATATGAATCCCAGGGAAAGATTCTCGATGGGCGCAACAGCTACTCCAAGACAGACCCCGACGCCACGTTCATGCGGATGAAGGAGGACCACATGAGGAACGGGCAGCTCAAGCCCGGATACAACCCGCAGGTCAGTACCAACAGACAGTTCATCCTGAACTATACCCTCCACCAGTGTGCCGGTGACACCTCCACCTATCCCCTGCACATGGAAGACTTCCATTCCCTGTACGGCAGATATCCTGACGTGTCCGTCTGTGACGCCGGATACGGAAGCGAGGAGAACTACCTGTACGCCTTCAGGCATGGCATTGAAACCTTCATAAAGTACAGCTATTTCCACAAGGAACAGAAAAGGAGCTTCAGGAATGACCCGTTCCTGTCTGCCAACTTTTACTATAATGAAGAAACCGACGGGATGTACTGTCCGATGGGACAGAGGATGAAAAGACTCTCCGATGTAAAGCGGACGACGGACAACGGTTTTGTACAGACCATCTCAAGGTACAGGGCCCGGAACTGCAAGGGCTGCCCGTTAAGATGCCGGTGTCACAGAAGCCGGTCGGAAAGGATTGTGCAGGTAAACCACAGGCTGAGGAAAATCAAGGAAAGGGAACGTGAGAAACTCCTTTCTGCGGAAGGTCTTAAATACCGGAGCCAGCGGCCGCAGGATGTGGAAGCCGTATTTGGAAACCTCAAGAACAACAAGCACTTCAAGAGGTTCCATCTCCGTGGACTGAAGAAGGTGGAAATTGAATTTGGCCTGCTGGCCATAGCGCATAATCTTGCAAAAGTAGCCTCTTAGGAGGCTTCTGACCAAGAAAAAACCGTTTAAAGCGATGAAATCTGTAGAAAGAAACTTGTAAATTCCTTTTTTTGAGAAAAATCCAAACGACTTCAGTCTGATATGAAACGACAGAGGCCATCTCAATTCATTTTGAGACAGCCTCTTTTTATATCAATGGAATATCCGATTATTTGATGTTCGGGTTCAGCTTGTTCCATTCAGAGATAGCAGGAAGAACGCCCATTGCGATTACTTCGTCACGCAATTCGCACAAGTGAGCATAGCTCTTGTCCAAAGCAGCCTGTTCTTCAGCTGTACCGTTCAATGCAGCGCAGTGGCAACCGTCAGCTGTGATTGAAGTTTCCCAAGCCATCATGATGTGATCGTACTTATCGTTTGAGATATAAGTACCAGCCGGCCAACGGAAGGCTTTGCCACCCATAGCCGCACCAATCATTTCGATAGAAACGTATGCCGGGCTCTGGAATGAAGAACGGCCACGCAGGTTGATGATGTTGGCACCACCTTTTGTTACTTTCTGCTGGATTTCAGCCCACTGTTCTTTAGTCAGAGCGTCAGTACCAATCATGTCGATCAACGGTTTGCCGTTTACTTTTGCAGTTGAAGCAAATACAGCCATCTGTTCGCCGTGGCCACCGTAAGTACGGCAGTTTTCAACAGCGTCCATAGATACGCCGAAGTGTTTAGCCAGTTCGCTGCGCAGACGAGTAGAGTCGAGAGCGGCCAAAGTAGTAACCTGGCTCGGTTTCAAACCAGAGTACAGCAAAGTAATCAAACCAGTGATATCAGCCGGGTTGAAGATTACCACGATGTGTTTTACATCCGGGCAGTACTGTTTTACGTTCTTACCGAATTCTTCTGCGATGGCAGCGTTACCTTTCAACAAGTCTTCACGAGTCATACCAGCTTTACGGGCAGCACCACCTGAGTTTACGATATATTTAGCACCAGTCAGCGCTTCTTTGATATCTGAAGTGAAAGTGACGTTAACACCTTCGAAACCGCAGTGGAACAATTCTTCAGCAACACCTTCCAAACCTGGAGCGTACGGGTCGTACAAACAGATGTTTGGAGTTAAGCCCATCATGATAGCAGTCTGAGCCATGTTAGAACCGATCATACCGGCAGCACCAACAATGGTAAGTTTTTCGTTTGTTACAAATTCCATAATTCTTATGTATTTAAGTTATGTATAAAAGTGTATAGTCTTTGTTTTTTCTTTCGATGCAAAGATAGGAAAGTTCTCATTGAAAAACGAATCTTTGTTCTGGGAAAAATGGGGGCGGAAGAAAGTATTTCCGGCAATTACGGAAAAATTTCACTATTTTTAGAAGTCACACCCTGATTTTGCAAAGAGTAGGTTGCATTTTTGTCTTCGGGGGCATACATTCGGTCTTTTCTTTTTCTTTTGTGTGAGTTTTATGGAGATTTTCAAGGGGGTTAATTCGAAATTATCCGGTAATTTCTCTGTCCCACAGTGTGGGATACAAAAACCACAGTGTGGGATACATATTTCACAGTGTGGAATATAAAAACCACACTGTGGTACAGAGAATATGAAAGGCCGGAAGAATTTAGGAATAAGGCGATTTGGAAGAATCGTTGGTCATTCTTTCAATTCTGCATTACAAACTCATTGCGGTTTCTGAAATATTCCATATTTTTGCCCCAATGACCATGAAGAAGATGAATTTGAAACTGTATATATTATGGTGGATGCTGGCCGTATGCTGTATCTTCCCGCTGGAGGCGCAGGAACAGGAAGAACCTGCCTTTCAGGAAGTAACGGATACAGCCGATGTATATCTGCCATCTGATTCCTTGTTTGCCCGTTTTCTGGAAAAGAAGCATATTCCGGTGACTTCATGCAACCGTATGACACTGTTGAAGAGTGGCCGCAGCAAGTTTGAGCATTTGTTTGAAGACATCAAGAAGGCCGAAAAATACATCCATCTGGAGTATTTTAATTTCCGGAGCGATTCCATTGCCAAGGAATTGTTCACCTTGCTGGCAGAAAAGGCAAAGGAAGGTGTGACGATAAAGGCACTTTTTGACGATTTCGGCAATTTGTCGAACAGCCGTCCGCTGCGGAAAGAACATTTGAAGATGCTGGCAGACAGAGGCATTGAAATGGCCCGTTTCAGCCCCATCCGTTTCCCTTATATCAACCATGTGTTTTGCCGTGACCATCAGAAGATTGTGGTCATCGACGGGAAAGTGGGTTATACGGGCGGAATGAACATTGCCGATTATTATATCAACGGACTGCCGGAAATCGGGGTATGGCGCGACATGCATATCCGCATAGAAGGTCCAGCAGTGAAGTATCTGGAAGAAGCGTTTCTGGGGGTATGGAACAAGGAAACGCATGAAGAGCTGCAAGAAATGACGGTGGTGCCGGACAGCTTTTGTGTGGGCTCCGGAAGGAGAGTCGCCATCGTGCAGCGTATTCCGAGGGTGTGTCCGGAAATCATGCGGGAGGCTTACATTGCTGCCTTGGATGCGGCGGAGCATAAGGTGCAGATAATCAATCCTTATTTTACGCCTACCCGTCAGGTGCGAAAGGCCATCAAGCGGGCGGCCAAGCGTGGGGTACGGGTGGAAATCATGATTCCCGGCAAATCGGACATTCCCTTTACGCCCGATGCAGGTTTTTATATTGCCAACAAGCTCCGTAAGGCCGGGGCGCATATCTATGTGTTCAACGGGGGATTCCATCATTCCAAAATCATGATGGTGGACGAGCGTTTCTGTACGGTGGGCAGCACCAATCTGAACAGCCGGAGCCTGCGCTACGATTATGAAATCAATGCGTTTATCCTGGACCTGCCTACTACAGCCGAACTGGGAGAGGTCTTCAGCAACGACAAGCTTCACAGTACGGTCATGACGCGTGAGGAATATAAGAAACGCGGTGTGTGGCGACGCTTTGTCGGCTGGTTCGCACATTTGTTCACTCCGGTTATATAATAATAAGGGAGAATATACCCTGAAACTACGATTTTTTTCTTATTTTTGTCCGATTATATGGGAATAATAGCCCTGAAAAGAACCTGATTTTTTAACTGGAACCGCATGTCGTTTTTTAAGGATGTAATCGGACAAGATGAAGTGAAACAGCTTCTCATCCACAACGTTCGGAGTGGAAAGATGCCTCATGCCCTGTTGCTTACGGGACCTGCCGGTAGTGGCAAACTGCCGCTGGCACTGGCGGTGTCGCGCTATCTGCTCTGTCGTCATCCGGGAGAGGACGATGCGTGCGGGCAATGCAGTTCGTGCAAGATGATGGACCATCTGGCGCATCCCGACATGCACTTTGCCTTTCCGGTGGTGAAAAAGAAGGCGGGACGCGACGTGGTGTGCGATGAGTTCCTGCCTCAGTGGCGTGAGATGCTGGAGCGGAATCCGTATGCCGACCTTCAGGAATGGATGCGGATGATGGATGCCGGCAACCAGCAGCCGCAGATTTACGTGCGCGAAAGCGACGAGATTCAGCGTAAACTGTCGCTGAAGGCCAGTCAGGGCGGATATAAGGTGATGCTCATCTGGCTGCCGGAGAAAATGAATGTGGAGTGTGCGAACAAGTTGCTGAAACTGTTGGAAGAACCTCCTTTGAAGACGGTATTCCTGCTGGTCAGCGAAGAGCCCGACTTGCTGCTGCCCACTATTTTGAGCCGGACGCAGCGCATCCACCTGAAACCTCTGTCCGAAGCGGATATTGAACGTTATCTGAAGGAACGGTATATGCTGCCGGAGGAAGATGCCCGTGACATTGCGCACCGTTCGGCGGGAAGCCTGTTGAGGGCGGTGGAAAACGTGCATCTGGGTGAAGAGAACAGACTCTGTTTTGAACTTTTCGTGAACCTGATGCGTACGGCTTACAAGCGTGACATCCGTAGCCTGAAGGCCTGGAGCGAGCAGGTGGCCGGGATGGGACGTGAGCGCCAGAAGAATCTGCTGGAATATTGCCAGCGGATGGTGCGCGAGAATTTCATCTGCAACTTCCGACAGCTGGATATGGTGTACCTGAGCCCGGAAGAGATGCAGTTTGCCACTCGTTTTGCACCTTACATCAACGAGCGGAACATCTTTTCGGTGACCGGGCTGCTGGAAGAGGCACAGCTCCACATCGAGCAGAACGTCAATCCGAAGATGGTCTTTTTTGACATGGCATTGAGAATGATTGTAGAAATGAAACAACAATAACAATATATGAACGATTTTAAGCTTAAAAACGGAAGCGGTCGACTCTGTTGTGGAGGCTGCGGACGACAGAATAATAAACTGAACACTTACGACTGGCTGGCCGATATCCCGGGCAATGGAGAAGAACAGGATATGGTGGAAGTACAGTTCAAGAATACCCGGAAAGGTTATTACAAGAACAGCAACGGTTTGCACCTGGTGAAGGGGGATATCGTGGCGGTAGAAGCCAGTCCGGGCCACGATATCGGCACGGTGACACTGACGGGGCGGCTGGTGCCGTTGCAGATGCGGAAAGCCAACCTGAAACCGGATGCGGAAATCCGCCGCATTTACCGGAAGGTGAAACCGGTGGATATGGAGAAATACGAAGAGGCCAAGTCGCGCGAACACGACACCATGATTCGTTCCCGCAAGATTGCGGAGAGCCTGGGACTTCAGATGAAAATCGGTGACGTGGAATACCAGGGTGACGGCAACAAGGCCATCTTCTATTACATTGCCGACGAACGTGTGGATTTCCGTCAGCTGATTAAAGTGCTGGCCGAAACGTTCCGGGTGCGAATCGAGATGAAACAGATTGGTGCCCGTCAGGAAGCCGGACGTATTGGGGGAATCGGGCCTTGCGGACGGGAGCTGTGTTGCGCTACGTGGATGACGAACTTTGTGTCCGTGTCTACCAGTGCTGCACGTTTCCAGGACATTTCACTGAATCCGCAGAAACTGGCCGGACAGTGTGCCAAACTGAAGTGTTGCCTGAATTACGAGGTGGATGCGTATGTGGAATGTCAGAAGCGTCTGCCTAGCAAGGAAATTACGCTTGAAACACTGGACAATGTGTATTATTATTTTAAAGCAGATATCCTGAAAGGAACCATCACGTACAGTACGGACAAGAGTTTCCTGGCCAACGAGGTGACAATTTCTGCCCGTCGGGCTTTTGAGGTGTTGAACATGAACAAGCGGGGTGAGAAACCGGAGAAGCTGGATGAAGAAATTTCTTCCCGTGAACCGCAACGTTCGAAAGACCTGCTGGAACAAGAGAGTCTGACACGTTTCGATAAGACGAAGGCCGGACGGAACCGGAAAAAGAAGGCAAAAGGGGGCGCTCAACCGGCTAACCAGCCTGCAGCTCCGGTGGAAGCCAACAGCAACGGACCGGCACCGGAAACAGGAACGAAAGAACGGGAAAACAGAGGCCCTCAGGCCCGAAACAACCGTCCGTCTCGCCCGAAAAATAATCCCGCACCTCAGGCGGCTGCAGGAAATGCTCCGCAAGGAGAGGCAAATGCGGGGCAGGAGCCTCGTCCGAGCCGGAACGGAAGACGAAATTTCCGTCGGAACAACAATAATGAGGGAAATAAACGTCCGGAACGAAATACAAATTCATCAGATGTACAGGGATAAAAAATGGATAAAGGGCCGAATGGGGTATGCGGGCTTTCTGAGTCTGGTCGTGTGCCTGCTTTCAGCCTGCCATACAAATACGCAGTATCATGTGTACCAGTCCGTTCCCGGAGGGGAAGGTTGGCAGAAAACGGATTCGGTGGTGTTTGAACTTCCCCCGGAAGTGCCGGCGGGAACTTATCAGATGGAAGTGGGGATTCGTCACACGGGAGCTTATCCTTATCGGGATATCTGGTTGTCCGTGACGCGAGTGGACGGCGATTCTCTGCCTTCGCATACGGACACTTTACATATTTACCTGGCCGATGAGAAAGGACAGTGGCATCATGAAGGGGCTGTCGGCGGATTGTTTCAGACAACTTATATATGGGATGAGCCGGTGGTATTGACCACAGATTCCTTGGGGCGCAGTTTCCGCATAGCCCATCTGATGCGGAAGGATCCGTTGCCGGGCATTTCGGATGTGGGCATCCGGCTATTTTTCCCGGGCCGCGTCGATGCGGAGAAACACGAATAGCAGAATGGTAAATCCCCACAGCGAAGAACCTCCGTAGCTGAAGAAGGGAAGCGGAATCCCGATGACAGGGGTCAGTCCGAGCACCATTCCCACATTGATGAAAAGGTGAAAGAAAAAGATGCCCAGCACGCAATAACCGTAGACCCTTCCAAAACGGGTTTCCTGCCGTTCGGAGAGGACGATAAGACGGAGAATAAGTGCCATGAACAAGAAGATGACAATGGCAGAACCCACAAATCCCTGTTCTTCTCCAATGGTACAGAAGATGAAGTCGGTGTCTTGTTCCGGCACATATTTCAGTTTGGTCTGGGTGCCGTTGAGGAACCCTTTTCCGAGTAACCCTCCGGAACCGATGGCAATCTTACTCTGGTTGACGTTGTATCCGGCTCCCGCGGGGTCGTCCTTCATGCCCAGCAATACTTCAATTCGGATTTTCTGATGAGGCTCCAGTACGTGGTTGAACACGTAATCGGTGGAGAAAAAGAAGATGCCGGAACCGATGACAAACAGGATGATATAGAAATACTCCCTTACTTGCTCCCTGAGGTAATAATAAAAAAGGGTGACTACGAGGGCCGCACAAATGGCCAGTTGAAGATGGCAGACGTTAAAAGGAATCACGTAGTTGGAAAAGAGTGCGCCCAGCAGGGTGGCTCCTCCTCCGATGGCGAAGATATAAACCGCCAGTTTGGGAGACTGCCGGCAGAATCTTCCTACCAGGAAGGAAGATAGCAGGATGATGAGGGTCAGTACGGAAAATTCTCCCCAGGAGGTCATTTCGTCGGGCATGATTTCGGCTCCAAACCGGAGTCCGACAATAAAAAAGACAACGGCACAGATGCCGGAAAACAATACGGCTCCGGTCATGCCTTCCCGGTACAGCATGAGGAAAAAGGAGAGATACACCAGTGCGGAACCTGTCTCTTTCTGAAGGATAATCAGTGCCATCGGCAGCAGGATGATGCCCAACACTGCCAGCAGGTCGCGGGTGCGCTGCATCTGGAAGGTGTATTCGTTCATGTATTTCCCCAGTGCCAGGGCTGTGGCGAACTTTGCGAACTCGGCCGGTTGCAGACTGACGGGACCGAGCACAATCCACGAGCGTGAACCTTTGATTTCATGCGGATTGAAGATGGTACCGAAAAGGAGCAGGAGCAGAATGCCATAAATCAGGTAGGCGTATGTATCGTAAATGCGGTCTTCTAGCATGAGTATGACGAATCCGAGTCCCAGCGAACAGCCTATCCACATGAGCTGCTTGCCGGCACGTGTCGTGATGTCGAAGAAATTGGGCTCTCCGTAATCGTAGCTTGCTCCGCATACGCTGAACCAGCCGCAGGTGACCAATACCAGATAAAGTCCGATGGTCCACCAGTCCACATTTTTCCATACACTACCTCTCGTGTATCCCATAATCAATCCTCCTGTTTTGAATTTCTGTTGCCATCGCTTCGTCTTCGGGCGAAAGCTTTCCTTTCAGATATTGTTCTATCATGAGCCGTCCGATGGGGACACCGTAGACAGCACCGAATCCTCCGTTTTCCACATATACGGCAATGGCTATCTTCGGGTCTTTCATCGGGGCAAATCCCATGAATGCCGAGTGGTCTTTTCCTCGGTTCTGGGCCGTACCGGTCTTGCCGCATACTTCGATGTCGGGCAGGTTGGCTCCCCGGCAGGTTCCACCCAGCACGGCAGCACGCATGCCTTGTACCACTTCATCGTAATGGGAACGGTCGACCATGGTATAGCGTTTCTTGGAATAGAGTGTGTCGAGCGGCTCACCTTGTACTTCCTTGACCACATGGGGCGTAATGAAATAGCCTCTGTTGGCAATGGTCGCTCCCAGATTGGCTATCTGCAGCGGTGTCAGCGTCACTTCTCCCTGGCCGATGGAGATACTGATGATGGTCAGTCCGTTCCATGAACCGTGATAGGCCTTGTCGTACACACTGGCATTGGGGATGAATCCTCTTTTCTCTCCGGGGAGGTCAATTCCCAAGGGGTAGCCGAATCCCATGGATACCATGTAGTCTCTCCATGTATTCATGGCCTTCTGTACGGAGCCATATTTCTGCCGGGCTCCAATCATGTGATAAAGTCCCCAGCAGAAATAACCGTTGCAGGAAGTGGCGATGGCCGGAATCAGAGAGAGGGGGGAGGGGTGTGAGTGACAGCCCACATGGAGGCCTCGGAAATTGAAGCCGCCATTACATGGGTAACTGGTACCGGTGGTGATGATTCCTTCCTGCAAATAGGTGAGTGCCTGTGAGGTCTTGAATGTGGACCCTGGGGGGTAGGTACCCATGATGGCGCGGTTCAGCAAGGGCTTCCATGGGTCACGCGCCAGCATCAGGTGGTTCTTTCCTCGGTTTCTTCCCACCATCTGGCGAGGGTCGTAAGAGGGAGAAGACACCAGACAGAGTACCTCGCCGGTAGAGGGTTCGATAGCCACAATACTGCCGATTTTCCCTTCCAGCAAGCGTTCGCCCAGTTGCTGGAGGTCGATGTCCAGACTGAGTCGCAAGTTCTTTCCCGCTACGGGAGCTTTGTCGAACTTGCCGTCCATGTAGTTGCCTTGAATACGTCCGCGTGCGTCGCGCAGCAATATCTCAATGCCTTTTTCGCCTCGCAGCTGTTTCTCGTAAGAGCGTTCCACTCCCAGTTTTCCGATAAAATCTCCAGGAATATAGTATTCATCCTTTTCCATGTCCGATTTGGACACTTCTGCAATATCACCTAAGATGTGGGCTCCCGCATTGTAGGTATATTGCCGGATGGTGCGTCGCTGGATATAGAATCCGGGAAACTTGAACAGTTTTTCCTGAAACACTCCACAGTCTTCGGCCGACAGCTGGGTAAGAAATACCTGATTGGTGTAGGGAGAGTATCCCGGGTTGAGGCGCCGGTCCTTGATGTCATGGAATTTCTTTCGGAGAAATTCCGGTGTGATTTTCAGGGTCTGACACAAATCGGTCGTATCCAGTTCGGTAATCTCCTTCATGATGACTGTGATGTCGTAGGCTGCCTGGTTATAGACCAGCAGTTTGTCATTGCGGTCGTAGATGACTCCCCGGCTGGGATACTGTATCCGCTTGAGAAAGGCGTTGCTGTCGGCATTCTTCTTATAGTCCTCGCTCATGATTTGCAGGGAGAGCAAGCGTATAAGAAAAATCAGTACAATGACAGCGACGGCGCCTGCAATGACGTATTTCCGCTTTTCAAGGTCGTAATTTCTTTCCACTATTTTTTCCTCCTGACAGAATCAACACATAAAATAAAGATGAGCGTGATGACTGCATCACTGGCTATTTTCAGTAACAATATTTGTGGCCGCGCAAAAGAGAACATATCCAGCAGATTCAGGACGACGGCATGCAACAGTACCATAACCAAGGTGTATCGGAAGAAAGGAGCAAATCCCATCTGATAGATGCCTGGCTCGAAGTTATCAGTGGTGTCGCGCAGTGAGAACAAACGCAGAATCCAGGGGCGGCAGAAAGCCGTCAGCACGGAAGCAGCTGCATTCAAGCCGGGGGTGTTGCTGAAGATATCGATGCA
The DNA here is from genome assembly GCF_900128455.1 of Bacteroides mediterraneensis. GTDB lineage: Bacteria > Bacteroidota > Bacteroidia > Bacteroidales > Bacteroidaceae > Phocaeicola > Phocaeicola mediterraneensis. Next base: position 858,274 of record NZ_LT635783.1, read on the forward strand.
GAGTCCCAGGAAAAAGGCCCACAACAGGAGACCTTTTCGGCTGTTTCCCGAATTTATTTTCAATAAGAAATAAATGTATAATAAGGGAGTAGCGTATTGTTCAAAATGGATGTGATTCAACACCAGCGCCTGAAGTAGGACCAGTATTATAAACCATTTAAGACGTATGATGTATTGCATAATTTCCCAAACTTTCTGTGTGATTAATAGTTATGGTTGCACGGAGTGGATACTGTCTTCCAGCTGTGCCTGTTCGCTCCCGTTGAAAGAACCCAGTACCCTGACGTTATTCAGTCGGGCAAAATCGGTAAAGAGTTTCACCTTGAGCAAGTAGGACAAGCCGTCGTGGCTGTCGGTCATGTCATCGACAGTGCCTACCGGTATTCCGGCGGGGAATACGGCACTGTAGCCGCTTGTCACGATTGTGTCGCCCAACGTGAACTCCGAATGTCTGGGCATGTCTTTCACATAGGCATATTGTGAGGAACCTCCATCCCATTTGAGGAAACCAAAATAGGACGTTCTCTTGATTTTGCAGCTGATGCTGCTTTTGGAGTTGAGCACAGGAAGCACGATGGAATGGTGTTGTCCTGTCAGATAAACAATGCCTACCACCCCATTTCCACATACTACGCCCATTTCCGGGCGGATACCGTCGGCCGACCCTTTGTCTATCGTGATGAAATTGTTGGGGTGGGTTACGCTGTTGTTCACCACTCTGGCATCATAGAGCACGTAGTCTTTCAATGCTTCCTTGCGCAGGTTGGCTACTCCGAGTGTATCTTGGGTATATTGTTCCAAAGCCTGTGACAGGCGCTCTACCTCAATTTCCAGCTCCACGTTTCGTGCCGTGAGGTCTTTATTGACTTCCGTCAGTCCGAAATAACGTGTCACTTGATTGGATGCCTCGTACACCAGTCCCGCCACATAGTTGGCAGAAGTGAAGAAAGCACTTCCCTGATAGTTGTTGAAACGGAACAGCAGGGTAAGGGAAATCACTTCCAGAAGTACGAAAAGGAACCAATGGTTATATTTCAGCAGAAAATTGATTAGGTTTCGCATGTCAGAGAGTCCGAATGATATGTAAACAAAAAAGTGAAAATTGAAAATGAAGGGACCTTCCGACCCCTTCATTTTCAATTTTATGAGATTATCTCATCAGGAATGAGAAACGATCTACATTTTTCAAGGCGATACCCGTTCCTTTGGCTACGCTCAGCAAGGGGTCTTCGGCAATGTGGAAAGGAATGTTGATTTTGTCTGTTAGACGTTTGTCCAGTCCGCGCAGCAAGGCTCCGCCTCCGGCCAGGTAAATACCGTTATTGACGATATCGGCGTACAATTCGGGAGGTGTATTTTCCAGTGCGCTCAGGATGGCCGTTTCTATTTTGGCAATGCTTTTCTCCATGCAGTGAGCTATTTCCTGATAGCAGACCGGAACTTCCATCGGAAGCGCTGTGATACGGTTCGGTCCGCGTACGATGTAGTCTTCCGGAGCATTGTCTCCCAAATCCGTAATGGCCGCACCTACATGAATTTTGATTCGCTCGGCCATTCTTTCACTGACTTTGACATTGTGCTGTCGGCTCATGTATTCCTGAATATCCGCTGTCAGGTCATCACCAGCCACACGGATAGAGTTGTTTGAAACAATACCGCCTAATGAAATTACGGCGATCTCGGTAGAACCTCCACCTATGTCGACCACCATGTTTCCTTCCGGAGCCTCCACATCCAGTCCGATACCGATAGCCGCAGCCATCGGTTCAAATATCAGGTAGACATCACGTCCGCCTGCATGTTCCGCACTGTCGCGTACGGCACGTAGTTCCACTTCTGTGGAGCCTGACGGTACGCCGATGACCATGCGCAGGGAAGGAGTGAAAAGATGACGTCCGGTATTTACCTTTTTAATCAACCCGCGCATCATCTGTTCGCAGGCGTTGAAGTCCGCAATCACTCCGTCACGCAACGGGCGTACGGTGCGAATGTTCGGGTTTTCTTTTTCGTACATCAGCTTGGCACGTTCACCCACGGCAATCATTTTGTCCGTACGGCGATCCAACGCAACGACAGAGGGTTCGTCTACCACAATCTTGTCATTGCAGGTAATGATGGTGTTGGCTGTGCCAAGGTCCATCGCTATGTTTTGTGTAAAGGAGAATAATCCCATTCCTTCTAATATAAGTCTAGAATTTTGAATTAATAAGTCCGTATAAAGAAGGCAGAATGAACTGCCTTTTATTTATTTCTTGAAATAGTCGCGGATAGCGGTATCGTAGTGTGAAGATACGGTAAAGGCTTCACCTGCAAACCAACGGCGCTGTTCACGTGTGGTAACGGCTCCCTGCTGGTTCAGGATGTCCAGCAACGGCTGATACTGGTGTTTGCTGGCTACGATAACTACATCGTTGAAATTCTTGGCTCCGGCACGAATCAATGAAATGCCGCCTATATCGATTTTTTCGATGATATCTTGTTCGGCAGCACCGCTGGCTACTGTATCTTCAAACGGATACAAGTCTACAATTACCAGGTCGATTTCCGGAATCTCATATTGTGCTACTTGTTTTTGGTCGCTTTCCAGTTCTCTACGGCAAAGGATACCTCCGAAGATTTTAGGATGTAAGGTTTTCACACGTCCTCCCAAAATAGAAGGATAAGTCGTGATATCTTCTACTGCCTTGCACGGATAGCCCAGTGATTCAATGAATTGACGTGTTCCTCCAGTAGACAGGAACTCCACTCCTTCTGCATGAAGTTTAGCTAAGATTGCATCCAAGCCGTCTTTATGGTAAACAGACACCAATGCGGTTTTGATTTTCTTTGATTCTGACATAATTTTGAGATTTTGAATTCAGCCGCAAAATTACGAATTTTCAGGTGATAAATATAAGATAGTAGAAATAAAATATCTTTTTTTTACATTCATCTTGAAAGTTTTACGGCCGACCTTCTTGTGAATAATACTTTCATTTGGTTTCTTTCTGAGGTTTTGTAACAGGATTGTAACATATATGACATTCAATTATAACAAGGATGAAATACTTTTGCACCCGGAAAAACTTAGCAAAACAAGTTATGGAAACTATTTATTTGGGAATTGTCATATTCCTGTTTATGCTGGCAGTCTTTGATTTGCTGGTGGGTGTCAGTAATGATGCCGTGAACTTTATGAATTCGGCGGTTGGTGCAAAGGTCGCAAAGTTTAAAACGATTATCATTGTAGCTGCCGTTGGAGTGTTTGCTGGAGCGGTGTTGAGTAACGGAATGATGGATATCGCCCGTCACGGAATTTTCCAGCCGGTAAATTTCAGCTTTTATGAAATCATGTGCATTTTGTTGGCAGTCATGGTGACGGACGTGGTGTTGCTGGATATTTTCAATACGTTGGGCCTGCCTACTTCTACCACGGTATCCATGGTGTTTGAATTGTTGGGAGGTACGTTTATTCTGGCAATTCTGAAGATTATCGGAGACGAAACCGGCATGTTGAGTCTGGGTGATATGATGAATACGGAAAAGGCTTTGTCGGTCATTATGGGTATTTTCCTTTCTGTGGCAGTTGCCTTCATTGCGGGTACTATTGTACAATATGTGTCCCGACTTATTTTCAGTTTCAATTATAAGAAACATCTTTCATGGACCATCGGTGTGTTCGGTGGAATTGCTGTGACAGCCTTGGGTTACTTCATTATTATACAGGGCTTGAAGAGTGCTTCGTTCATGACGCCTGAAGCTCAGCAATGGATTCAGGATAATACCCCGATATTAGTAGGTGGATGTTTCGTGGTGTTTACGGTCATCATGCAAATCTTGCACTGGTGTAAAGTGAATGTGTTTAAGATTATTGTGTTGCTGGGAACTTTCTCCTTGGCACTGGCTTTTGCCGGTAATGACTTGGTGAACTTCATCGGTGTGCCTTTGGCGGGCTTTTCTGCGTACACGGATTATGTGGCAAATTCCAATGGGGCAGGTATTCATGATTTCATGATGTCTTCCCTGATGTCGTCGGCTAAGACTCCGGCCATTTTCCTGATAGCTTCGGGGGTTGTTATGGTATATGCGCTGGCTACTTCCAAAAAGGCGAAGAATGTAATCAAGACTTCAGTCGATTTGGCCCGTCAGGAAGAGGGAGATGAAATGTTCGGTTCTTCGGCTTTAGCCCGTGTCATTGTACGTCGTGCCACTAATATCAATGATTTCCTGGTACGTGTGATTCCGGTGGGGATGCGTCGCTGGATTGATAGCCGTTTCAATAAAGAAGAAGTGATTTTGAACGATGGGGCTGCCTTCGATATGGTGCGTGCTTCGGTGAATCTGGTTTTGTCTGGGTTGTTGATTATCATCGGTACTACCATGAAGTTGCCGTTGTCTACCACTTATGTGACCTTTATTGTAGCGATGGGTAGTTCATTGGCCGACCGTGCCTGGAGCCGGGAAAGTGCAGTATATCGTATCACGGGTATGCTTTCCGTGATTGGTGGCTGGTTTATTACGGCGTTCGTGGCTTTCACGATTTGTGCGCTGGTTACTTTCATAATGTTCTATACCAGTTTCGTTGGCATGTTCATTTTTATTGTGGTAGCCGTAGTGCTTTTGGTACGCAGTAATATCCAGTATAAGAAGAAAGAAGAAAAAGTGGATGGACAGGACGATGTGTTCAAGCGGATGATGAGCAGCAAGGACAAGAGCGAAACCTTGGCGTTGCTTCGTCAGCATGTGCAGGAAACCTTGGCCAGCTACGTGGATTTCAGTGAGAAAACCTATGTACAGGTGACCGACGGATTCATCCATGAAGACTTGCGTAGTCTGCGGAAGGCTATGAATGCGACGGACGACCAGAAGAAGATGCTCAAAAAACGCCGGCGGAAAGAAATTCTGGGATTGCGCCGTCTGCCTATGACGGTAGCCATCGAAAAGAATACATGGTTCCACTTGGGAAGCAACAGTTGCGAGCAAATGCTTTACTGTTTGAAACGAATCTGTGAACCTTGTAAGGAACATGTGGATAATAACTTTAACCCGATATCTCCGGATTGTGTGAAAGAATTTCTCCCTGTACGCGAGCAGCTCTGTAGTTTGATGGAGCGTACCAAGAGTGCCATCAGTACAGGTAACTATGCGGATGCTGATGATATTTTGAAGAAAGGTGATGAACTGAAAAACAATATTTCCGCTCTGCGTAAGCAACAGATGAATCGGATGCAGGAGTCTGACAATACGAGCTTGAAGGCAGCAATGGTCTATTTGAATATCCTTCAGGAATCTCAGGAGTTGGTAAGCATTTGGCGCCATCTGTTACGTGCCAGTCGTTTCTTCCAAGGGGATTATGTACCCCAGGAGGTTTCTATACTGGCTTTGGCGGAAGACCGTTGAGGCTGATTATTCTTTGAATTGATAAAAAAGGCCGGCAGGAAGTTTCTCTCTTTCTTGTCGGCCTTTGTTTTTAGGGCTTATGTAGGTTAGTCTTCTTGTACTTCGGTGAGGTTTCCGGTTGTAGAATCCATGATGAATCCTCTTACCCGTATATCCTGTGGTACTAGCGGGTGGTGGCGTACGATGTGTACGCTCTTTTGTACAGCTTCTTCCGTATCATTGAAGCCGCTGAGCCAGGAATTTAAGTCGATATCGCAGTATTGCATCATTTCGATATGGTCTTGCGAGATACCTCTTTCACGCATGTGGCGTAGCATGACTTGACTGTCCATGTGCTGCACGCCGCAGTCTGTATGCCCGATAATCATCACCTCTTCCACTCCTAGTTCATATATGGCTACCAGCAGGCTGCGCATGGCACTTCCAAAGGGGTGGGTAATCGTACCACCGGCGTTCTTGATGATTTTGACATCTCCGTTTTTGATACCCAGTGCGGCGGGCAGCAGTTCTGTCAGACGGGTGTCCATGCAGGTGACAATGGCGATTTTTTTGTCAGGGTATTTGTTCGTGATGTATTTCTCGTACCCTTTGCTTTCCACAAATGTTTTGTTGAAATGTAATAATTCGTCTATCATAGTCCTTTATATTTTGTATAGAATATGGACAAAAATACAGATTTATTTTGTGATTTTTCCGTTGCTTTCTGTGGGAATTCCTAAAATCATGTGCTAATCGTGAAATATGCTTCTGTTTTTTTTTCTACTTTTGTAGAAAATTCAACCAAACTATTAAAATATGGCTAAAGAACTCGAACTCAAGTACGGCTGCAACCCTAACCAGAAGCCGGCCCGCATTTTCATGCAGGAGGGAGAACTGCCTATTGAAGTATTGAATGGACGTCCCGGTTATATCAATTTCTTGGATGCGTTCAATGGATGGCAGTTGGTGAAAGAACTGAAAGAAGCTACCGGTATGCCGGCTGCCACTTCGTTCAAACACGTGAGTCCTGCCGGAGCCGCAATCGGTCTGGAACTGGATGAAACCATGAAGAAGATTTATTTTGTGGATAACCTGCCTTTGTCACCGCTGGCAAATGCGTATGTACGTGCACGTGGTGCCGACCGTATGTCGTCTTATGGAGATTTTATAGCTCTGAGTGATGTGTGTGACGAGGAAACTGCCCGTTTCATCAATCGTGAGGTATCCGACGGCGTTATTGCTCCAGGATATACGGATGCGGCCTTGGAAATCTTGAAGAACAAGCGGAAGGGTACTTATAATGTCATCAAGATAGATCCGTCTTATCGTCCGAATCCCATTGAACACAAGGACGTGTTCGGCATTACTTTTGAACAGGGACGTAACGAAGTGAAACTGAATGGTCCGGAACTGTTTGCAAACATTCCGACACAGAATAAGAATTTCCCGGAAGAGGCTAAGCGTGATTTGATGATTGCATTGATTACGTTGAAATATACGCAGTCTAATTCAGTTTGTTATGTGAAGGACGGACAGGCCATTGGTATCGGCGCTGGACAGCAGAGCCGTATCCATTGTACTCGTTTGGCTGGAAACAAGGCTGATATCTGGTACCTGCGCCAACATCCGAAAGTATTGAACTTGCCTTGGGTAGAAAAAATCCGTCGTGCCGACCGTGACAATACCATTGATATTTATATCAGCGAAGATCACGATGATGTATTGGCCGATGGCGTATGGCAGCAGTTCTTTACGGAAAAGCCGGAAATCTTGACCCGTGAAGAGAAGCGGGCATGGTTGGATACACAGAAAGGGGTGTCTTTAGGTTCAGATGCATTCTTCCCGTTTGGCGACAATATCGAACGTGCGCATAAGAGTGGGGTAGAGTATATTGCTCAGGCCGGAGGCTCCGTACGTGATGACAATGTGATTGAAACATGTGATAAATATGGTATTGCAATGGCATTTACGGGTATCCGTCTATTCCATCATTGATACCAAAAGTAAAGATAATAAGAGAAGAGGTGCAAATTTGCACCTCTTTTTTTGTAGAAAGAGTAAAGATTTGCTATCTTTGCTGCCACTAAGTACTTAATCTTGGGCTTGTTTGGTTTTGACAGCGAGAGATGTGGTATGTAAGCATGCAGTGCGTCAGTGATTTGCACTATAATCTCAGTTACTGAACAATTATCTGGCAACGAAAATTATGCTCTCGCTGCTTAATCGAAGTATAGTAGATTAGCTTTATTCCCGTCACAGTGATGGAAACGAGACATCGCTCAAAAGCTCTTGTTCCGAAGCGTTTGGTTTAGCGGTGCAGCAAAATCGGAAATAGTTTCAGCCTTGTTCCGTGGTTGAAATGAAATTTTAGGAACTAAGACATAAGTGGGTGGCTCTGGTCTTGCTTGTGTACGAAAACCGAAGGCAGAGATAAGCATGTAGAAAGCATATGGCTTCCTTGTTTGGACGAGGGTTCGACTCCCTCCAGGTCCACAGATAATGAAAAGCTGCTGAGTTTCTCAGCGGCTTTTTTGTTTTTCCTAACGACCCTGTATCTGTTATCGGATGGAGAGGATATGAAAAACGGCATATATCCTTTTGGTGTGGAGAATATATGCCGATTAGTAAATCGATGCTGTTAATCAGCAATGGCATCGTCAAAGTTCTCGATTCGTGTCACTTTCTTAATGCTTTCCAGTTTCTTTAAGTTTTCACAAATCGTGTTCACATCGTCCACATCGTGTACAAATAGTTGGATACGTCCTTCAAAGATTCCATCATTCGACTCGATATTCAGTTTGTGGATATTTACATTCAGTTGCTGGGAAATGATTTGTGTCACTTGATTTAGCACCCCGATACCGTCAATACCTTTTATATAGACGTTTACAGGGAAGTTGAGAGCTTTTCCCGTTTCCCACTGTACGGCCAACAGCCTGTTTCCAAAGCTGGTTTTAAGCTGGGCTGCAATTGGGCATTGACGTTTGTGGATGATAATCCGGTTGTTGTCATCAATATAACCCAGTACATCATCTCCCGGTATCGGCTTGCAGCAGTCTGCAATGATGTAGTGCTTCTGAATCTCTTCAGGAGTGAGGCGGACGACCTTCTTCTTGTCAATGTTCAGTTGAGGCGTATTCTCTTTGGAGGGTATGCTCTCCTGTGATTTTGATTTGTTTCCTCCACCGAAGGCAAAGGCGATATATTTCTTCCAGTTGGTAGGAGTCGGTTTTTCTTTTAATTCATTTTTATCGGCTTCTCCCAGCGTGAAGACTTTTTGTCCTATTTGGTACATCAGGTCTTCGGGTGTTTTCAGTTTGTGGAGTGTGCAAAGTTTCTGTATGTTGGTATCGCTTGCTTCAATACCTTCTTTGGTGAAGAAATCGTGCAGCATGTCTTCTCCCGTCTGTTGCACTTCTTTCTTTTCTCTTTTTAGAATAGACAGAATCTTTGCTTTCGCTTTGGCTGTGGTGGCAAAATTAATCCATGAAGGCTGTACCTTTTGTGCTTTGGAGGTAAGAATCTCCACTTGATCTCCACTTTGCAGTTTATGGCTGAGTGGAACCAGCTTGTGGTTGACTTTTGCTCCAATGCAATGGCTTCCCAAGAAGGTATGAATAGAGAATGCGAAATCAAGCGCAGTAGCGTTTTGCGGCATGGTCTTGATTTCTCCTTTGGGAGTGAACACGAAGATTTCGGAGGCAAAAAGGTTCAGTTTGATGGTATCCAGGAAGTCAATGGCATCCGGTTGCGGGTCATCCAAGATTTCCTTGATGGTTTTCAGCCATTTGCTGAGTTCGCCTTCATCTTCGCTTCCACCTCCTTCCTTGTATTTCCAATGTGCGGCAAAACCTTGTTCGGCTACATCGTTCATCCGTTCACTACGGATTTGTACCTCAATCCATTGGCCCTTATTGCTCATCAGAGTGACATGAAGCGCCTGATAGCCATTGGCTTTCGGATGGCTGACCCAGTCACGTAGACGGTCGGGATGAGGTTTGTATATTCGGGAAATGGCTACATAGATATTGAAGCAGTCATTCAGTTCCTCTTCCTCGTTTTTGGGGGTAAAAATAATTCGTACAGCCAGAATATCATAGATTTCCTCAAACGTGATGTGCTTGTTTTGCATTTTATTCCAAATGGAATAAGGCGACTTGATGCGGGCCAAGATTCGGTAAGGAAGCCCCATTTTGTCGAGCTGTGCCCGGATGGGAGCCGTGAATTCTTCGAACAGACTTTCTCTTTCAGCCTGTGTGGCTTTGAGTTTGTCTTCTATTTTCTGGTATGCTTCCGGGTGCTCGTATTTGAAGCTCAAGTCCTCCAACTCTGTTTTGATGCGGTTCAATCCCAGTCGGTTGGCAAGGGGAGCATAAATATAAAGCGTTTCTCCTGCAATTTTGTATTGTTTGCTGGGAAGCATGGAGCCGAGTGTACGCATGTTGTGCAGTCGGTCTGCAATCTTGATAAGGATGACACGGATGTCATCATTCATTGTCAGAAGAAGTTTTTTGAAGTTCTCTGCTTGTGCGGAAGCTCTGTCTCCAAAGATGCCTCCGGAGATTTTGGTCAGCCCGTCTACGATTTGAGCTATCTTGGGGCCAAACAGATTTTCGATATCTTCCACTGTATAGTCTGTGTCCTCCACGACATCGTGAAGTAACGCTGAACAGATGGAAGTAGACCCTAAACCGATTTCCACGCATGCGATACGTGCTACGGCAATAGGGTGTAAGATATAAGGTTCGCCCGAACGTCTGCGCACTCCTTTGTGCGCCTGTCGGGCGAAATTGAAGGCTTTCGTGATAATTTCAACCTTTTTCCGGTGTTTGCTTTCAAGGTATCGGTCCAATAACTCCTGAAAGGTATTGTCTATCAGTTGTTCATCTGCTTGTTCCTGCGTAAGTTTGTCGTCAGTCATAATTCTCTCCCTTCTTTGAATCGATAATGCAAAAATAGGGAAAAATACGAATCAAACAAGCAAATGGGCGCTTTTCTTATCGAATGCGTAGTGATTTACCGGCTCGGATATTGCTACCCTTAATTCCATTCAACCGCCTGAGCTGATTTACACTTACTCCATATTTAGCTGCGATTCCCCCTAATGTCTCTCCGTTGCGAATACGATGGTACACCGCTTTTCCTTTATTCTGGCTTTTGCTTGCACTGCTGTTGCTGACCGTTACGGTATTGCGTCGTGTCTGATAAACCTCTGGCTTATAGTTGTAAATACTGTCTTCGTGGTCGATGAAGCAGCTCATCATTTGAGTTGGTAATCTTAAGGCATAAGGTTTTTCGTTTCCCGGAATGATATCTTTCTTGAATTCGGGGTTCAGGGCACGCAACTGGTCAATATCCATCTTACATACTTCTGCTATCTGGTTCAAGTTCAGTGAACGGTTGATGTGAACGGTATCCGTACTTTCGGGCATGTTCATTTCCATGGGGCTGATGTAATGCTCGCAATAGTAAGTCATGATGTAATTGGCTGCTACAAATGCAGGTACGTAGCCTCTTGTTTCTTTGGGAAGGTAATTGTAAATCTTCCAGAAGTCTTTTTCTCCTCCCGCCCGGCGGATGGCCTTGTTGATGGTACCCGGTCCGCAATTGTAGGCAGCTAAAACAAGGTTCCAGTCGTGATAGATATCATATAAATCTTTCAGATAGCGTGCGGCAGCACGGGTGGATTTTACCGGATCCCTGCGTTCGTCTACCAAAGAATTGACTTTGAGCCCGTATACTTGTCCGGTACGAAGCATGAACTGCCATAGTCCTACGGCTCCTTGTGCAGAAGTGGCAGTCGGATTCAATGCCGATTCAATGACAGGCAAGTATTTAAGCTCCAATGGAAGGTCATATAAATCCAGCGCTTCCTCAAAAATAGGCATGTATAGATTGTTCGCACTTAGCATGAAAGATACTTTCTGCCGCAGGCGAGTGGCATACATGTCGATGAATTTCCGAATGATGTCGTTATAAGGCATTTCGATGATGGCCGGAATCCGTTGCAGACGATCCATATAGATGGAATCGCTGACTTCCGGGTTCTGGGTGGTCATCGTACAGTTTTCTGCCGGGTTGATGTAGTGTTTAGATATCCAGTCCAAATAGAGACTGTCGGTGGTGGATATCATACCCTCCGGCAAGTCTATCACGTCTTCTTGTCCGTTCGCTGATTGTACAGTGATTGTTTTTTCCGTTTGCTGTGCAAAAAGTGAGGATGCACTGCAGATTGTGGCAGTCAGTAAACTGAAAAGTATCTTTCTCATTTGCTTAAAATTTAATACAGCATTGCAAGCCGACTCCTTGCGGACGGTTGCGGAATGCATCGTTAAAGATGGTGGGTTCCCATTTCATGCTGAGGTCTTTACTGATGTCAAAATCAGAAAGCTCGGCATCGACATAGGCGTCAATCACCGATAATAAATATACACCAATAAATGCAAATATACTCAAGTCGCGTTGGCGACGATAAAGGTCTTTACGTGAACGGAATAATTCTTGCCAATATTCAAGCCGGTCGTTGACATTGGTTCCGGGAGGAAGGAAGTCCTCATAACTTTTGTTGTTGGGGTTGTTACTCATTATATCCTGATAGGCTTGGGAGTAGTCCTTGTACATTTGTCCGTTCCATGTCAGGGCGTATGCACATCCTACGAAGCCTCCATAAATGATGGGTAACTTCCAATATTTCCGGTTGTAGATTTGTCCGGCTCCCGGGATAACCAGTCCCAGCCATACTGTCCGGTTGGAATTGGGTATCCAGCGTTTTTTCTCTTTTACAGGAGGCAGGGTATGTTGTAAAGAGTCATTTTGTTTTGCCAGGGCAGCCGTATCCAGTGGCGATTCCAGATTCTTCAAGGCGATTTGTCGTTGTAAATCTGTCGTATCAGCCAGTGCCAGGCTGTCTGCCTGATTCTTTACACGGATAGAATCGGCCGTAAGTACGCCTTCCCGGTGCTTTTTGGCACGTTGGGCATACACTTCCGTGCTCCCCCAATAAGGGGTGCAGAATAACAAGATCAACAATACTAAATATGTAAATGTATGTGCTCTCAAAAGATTGTTTCCGTTTATTCTGTTTTTTTCAAAGAGTCTAAAATCTCCATAATTCTTTCCAGGTCTGCCTCGCTGTTAAAAGGAATGCTGATTTTTCCTTTTCCTTTATTGCTGCAGGATAGTTGTACTTTTGTGCCGAAGAAACTGCACAAATGATTTTGCAGCATGGAGTACTCTTCCGATAATTGTGCTCCTTTCGGTGCAATGGTTTTTCCTCCGCTTTTCACGCTTTCGCCGCTGGCCAGCGCTTTTACAATTTCTTCAACTTTGCGTACCGAGTAGCCTTGGCTCACGGTTTCATTGAAAATACGTATCTGGGTTTTAGGGTCTTCTAAAGTCAGCAACGCACGTGCGTGTCCCATATCGATTTCCTTGTTTTTCAAAGCCATCTGAATGGGCGCCGGCAGTTTCAGCAACCGCAAGTAATTGGCGATTGTGGTACGTTTTTTGCCTACCCGTTCGCTGAGCCGTTCTTGAGTCAGTTCGTATTGCTCAATCAGGTGCTGGTAAGCCAGTGCGATTTCAAGTGAATTCAAATCCTCACGCTGGATGTTTTCTATCAATGCCATTTCCATGACATTTTCATCGTCGGCCGTACGTATATAAGCCGGTATGGTTTTCAGTCCAGCCAGTATGGAGGCTCTGTAACGTCTTTCTCCTGCAATAATCTGATAGGAATCCTCGCTTATCTGTCGTAAGGTAATAGGCTGTATGATACCGATTTCCGCAATGGAGTCGGCCAGTTCCTGCAAAGCGATAGGATCAAATTCACGGCGAGGTTGGTTGGGATTGACCGATATCTTGCTCAATTCTATTTCATTGATAGAAGATGAGCCGGAAGTTTTTACCTCCTCATTGGATATCAAGGCATCAAGTCCTCGTCCTAATGCAAATTTTTTCTGTACTGCCATACGCTTATTTGCTATTTCGTGTTATAATTTCATTGGCCAAGGCCAAATGGTTCTTTGCTCCGGTGGATTCGGCATCATAAAGGATGGCCGGAATGCCGTGGCTGGGAGCTTCACTCAGTTTGACGTTACGCTGGATGATGGTTTTGAACACCAATTCCTGAAAATGCCGTTTCACTTCGTCGTAAATCTGGTTTGCCAGACGCAGGCGTGAGTCAAACATGGTCAGTAGAAATCCTTCAATTTCCAGTGAAGGATTCAGTTTGGTCTTGATAATCTTGATGGTGTTCAACAGTTTGCTGATACCTTCCAAAGCAAAATATTCACATTGCACCGGGATAATAACCGAGTCGGCAGCGGTCAATGCATTGATGGTAATCAGTCCAAGCGAAGGCGAACAGTCTATTAATATGTAGTCGTATTCGTTTTTCATCGGTTCCAGTGCGTGTCGCATGATTTTCTCACGGTTCTCCAGGTTGAGCATTTCAATTTCCGCACCTACCAGGTCGATGTGAGAAGGTATGATGTCTAATCCGTCAATATCGGTGGTGTAAATAGCTTCCCGGATGTCTGCCTGATTGATTAAACATTCGTAGATTGAACAGTCGATGTCTTTCAAGTCCACGCCTAGACCGGATGAGGCATTTGCCTGGGGGTCAGCGTCAATCACTAGTACTTTCTTCTCGAGAGTAGCTAAAGATGCAGCCAAGTTAATCGTCGTGGTAGTTTTACCTACTCCTCCTTTTTGATTGGCTAAAGCAATAATTTTTCCCATATTAATCAGTTTATTCTGATTGCGAAGTAACGAATAATTGGTGACAGTGTCAATTAAAATTCCATGACTTTTTGGAAAGTGTTGAAAAGTCACCTCATCTGTTAATAACTTCACGCGGGCAAAGATATATATTTTTACTTAATTGCGTGGCCCGGTTTGGTAAGATTAAGATTTGTTGTAACTTTACACTCATAAAAAGATTGAATGATAATATGATGAAAGAGAAACCATTTCTGCTGTTGTCGAACGACGACGGCTATGCTGCGAAAGGAATTCAGGAGTTGATAAAAGTATTGCGTCCTATGGCCGATTTGATGGTGGTCGCTCCCTCGGGCCCCCGTTCGGGAGCTTCCGGTTCCATTACTTCAGAACATCCTCTTCGTTGCACGCAATTGATTTCTGAGCCGGGATTTACTTTATATAGCTGTACTGGCACACCGGTAGATTGTGTGAAGCTGGCTTTGCATGAGTTGGTTCCTCGGGTGCCCGATATGGTGATTGGGGGAATCAATCATGGAGACAATTCTTCGGTGAATGTGCATTATTCAGGAACCATGGGAGTCGTGATTGAAGGTTGTTTGAAAGGAATCCCCTCTGTCGGTTTTTCGCTCTGCAATCACGATCCGGAAGCGGATTTCACACCTACCTTCCCTTACGTACAACGGATTGTGGAAGAAGTGCTGGCACATGGATTACCTGTCGGTTGTTGTTTGAATGTGAATTTCCCGAATGTAAAAGAGCTGAAAGGAGTACGCATCTGCCGACAGACGGATGGAGTATGGACAAACGAGTTTGTGAAGGCGGTTCATCCACGGGGAGGCTATTATTACTGGTTGACAGGCTCTTACAAAAACAATGAGCCGGATGCGGAAGATACGGACCATTGGGCGCTTGATCATGGTTATGTGGCCATTACCCCCACAAAGATTGATGTGACCGCATACGCGTTGAAGGAAGAATTGAATCACTGGAATCTTCAGTTATGAAATACTATTTGATTGTTGGAGAAGCGTCGGGCGACTTGCATGCCTCCAATCTGATGAAATCCTTGCAGCAGCATGATCCGGAGGCGGAATTCCGCTTCTTCGGAGGTGATTTGATGGCTGGAGCGGGAGGTACTTTGGTGAAGCATTATAAAGATATGGCCTATATGGGGTTCATTCCTGTTTTGCTTCATTTGCGGACTATTTTCCGGAATATGGATTATTGTAAGAAAGATATTGTCCGCTGGCAGCCGGATGTATTGATTTTGGTGGATTATCCGGGATTCAATTTGAAAATTGCCGAGTATATCAAGGCGCATACCCGTATTCCGATATTTTATTACATTTCTCCCAAAATCTGGGCTTGGAAGGAATACCGTATTAAAAATATCAAGCGTGATGTGGACGAATTGTTCTCCATTCTTCCTTTTGAGCTGGAGTTCTTTCGAAAACACTCTTATCCGATTCATTATGTGGGAAATCCGTGTGTGGATGCGGTTGACCGTTTTCAACAGACGTATACAGAAGATTTTTCTCATTTCACGGCACGCAACAACCTGGGCAGTAAACCGATTATAGCCTTGCTGGCCGGTAGCCGGAAGCAGGAGATAAAGGATAACCTTTCACGGATGATAGAGGCTTCCCGTGCATTCCCGGAATATCAGTTTGTGATTGCGGGGGCTCCCGGTATTGCTCCTGAGTTTTATCGGGCTTACATGGGAAAAGATGCAGAAATTGTTTTCGGACAGACCTATGATTTGTTGTCTCATGCTACGGCGGCTTTGGTGACAAGTGGGACGGCTACGCTGGAAACAGCCTTGTTCTGTGTGCCTCAGGTCGTATGCTATTATACTGCTGCCGGAAAGCTGGTTTCATTTCTGAGGAGACACATTTTGAAGGTGAAATATATCTCGTTGGTGAATCTGATTGCAGGGCGTGAGGTCGTGACAGAGCTTGTGGCCGACGGGATGACGGTGGAAAACGTAAAAACGGAATTGGCACGGATTGTTCCGGGAGGAGACGGTCGGAAGGCGATGCAGAAAGACTATGAGATACTGGCAGGTATCTTGGGTGAGGCAGGAGCTTCTGATAGGGCAGCCTCTCAAATGGTCGAACTGTTGTGGAAAAAATATCACAGGTCCTCAATCTAGTTTTGAGGACCTGCTTCTTGAATTTAAAAGAAAGAAATCACATATAAATATACGACGGCTGCCGGTACTGCCATCAGCGTGCTGTCAAACCGGTCGAGCATTCCGCCATGCCCCGGAAGAATATTACCAGAGTCTTTTATTCCCAGTGTACGTTTCAGTAAGGATTCTGTCAGGTCACCCCACGTGCCGAATACCACAACGGTCAGGGCGAGTCCAATCCATACCCCTATCGACATGAAGGGGAAGAAATGTGCCATAAGAATGGCCGCACTGATGCTGAATACCCCTCCTCCGATGGAGCCTTCCCACGATTTCTTGGGCGAGATTCTTTCAAACAGACGGTGCTTTCCAAACAACATCCCTGTACAATAGGCTCCCGTGTCATTTATCCAAGTAAAAATAAAGATGGATAAAGGCAATATCGGATTATATTGTATCTGATAAGGCGATGTGCCTCCCACAGAGTGATAAGCCAGTACGTTCAACATGGAAAATGACAAGGCGATATATACCTGACTCATCATGGTATATGCCCAATTGTTCAGCGGGTTTTTCTTCTTCAAGTACAATTCGCTTACCAACAGGTAGATGAGGAGGAACAAATAAGGTATCAGAATTTCGCTCTGTCCAGGCATCACACCCAGATAGGCGAATCCGAAGAACAAGAAGACACCTGCCAGCATGCAGATGGGTTTGTTGATTTCCACATCCGGCTGCTTGCTGACAATGGTTCCAAATTCATGGATGGTCAGTGCGGTGATTAGTGCGAACAATAAGGAGAAAGAGATAGGCCCTCCCAGGATACATCCTATGAGGACACCTACAAAAATAACTCCTGTAATGGCGCGTTGAATAAAATTGCTTTTCACGGTGTTTTATGTATTTCCCAATAAACTTGGCGGTTATTTTTCTCCTTCTGCAGGTTGAGACTCATCAGTCGCAGGCTTTTCTTCCGGCTTTTCTTCCGTGGGCTCTGCGGATTCAGAAGTCTCCTGCTTGTTCTCCAGCTGTTTGGTCGCTTCTGTCTGTTCGTTGGCGGCCATGATTTCCTCCGAACGTGAAGTCCACGGACGTTTACCAAAGATACGTTCCACATCCTCTGCAAAGATGACTTCTCGTTCTATCAGCAATTGGGCCAGTTGGTTGTGTCCTTCACTGTGTTCTTTCAACAGTTCCTTGGCCCGTGTGTATTGCTCATTGATCATGTTTTGTACTTCCTGGTCAATGAGTTCGGCAGTATGTTCACTGTAAGGTTTGGTGAAACTATAGTCTTCGTTGCTGTTGTAATAACACAGGTTGGGAAGTTTGTCGCTCATACCGGCGTAAGCAATCATGCCGTATGCCTGTTTGGTCACTCGTTCCAAGTCGTTCATGGCACCGGTAGAAATATGGCCGATAAAGAGTTCTTCAGCCGCACGTCCCCCCAAAGTGGCGCACATTTCGTCCAGCATCTGTTCCTTTGTCGTGATTTGGCGTTCTTCCGGAAGATACCAGGCTGCTCCCAATGCACGGCCTCTCGGTACGATGGTGACCTTGATCAGCGGGTTAGCATGTTCCAAGAACCAGGAAATTGTGGCGTGGCCCGCTTCATGCAGGGCAATGGCACGTTTTTCGGCTGCCGTCATCACTTTTGTCTTCTTCTCCAAACCGCCCACAATACGGTCGATTGCGGCTAGGAAATCATCCTTACCTACACTCTTCTTTTGGTGACGGGCGGCAATCAGAGCGGCTTCGTTACATACATTTGCAATATCTGCTCCGCTGAACCCCGGAGTCTGGCGGGCCAGCAGATCTACATCTACAGAGTCATCCAGTTTCAACGGTCTCAAATGTACACCGAATACTTCCTTCCGTTCGTTCAAGTCCGGCAGGTCCACGTAAATCTGACGGTCAAAACGCCCGGCACGCAGTAAGGCTTTATCCAAGATATCTACACGGTTAGTGGCAGCCAGAATGATGACTCCACTGTTGGAACCGAATCCGTCCATCTCGGTCAGCAACTGGTTCAGGGTGTTTTCGCGTTCATCGTTTCCTCCCATGCTCGGGTTTTTGCCACGGGCCCGTCCTACGGCATCAATTTCATCGATGAAAATGATACAAGGGGCTTTTTCCTTTGCCTGGCGGAACAGGTCGCGCACACGGGATGCACCTACACCGACAAACATTTCCACAAAGTCGGAACCGGAGATAGAGAAGAAAGGAACATCTGCTTCTCCGGCTACAGCTTTGGCCAACAAAGTCTTACCGGTTCCCGGGGGGCCTACCAGCAGAGCGCCTTTAGGTATTTTACCTCCCAGTTCCGTATATTTTTGCGGTTGTTTCAGGAAGTCTACAATTTCCTGCACCTCCTGTTTGGCTGCAGCCTGTCCTGCTACATCCTTGAAAGTGATGCGGTTGGTACCTTTTTCAAAGAGCTGCGCCTTGCTTCTGCCTACATTGAAAACGTTCGATGAGCCGCCGGCACCTCCGCCGCCTCCCATCCGTCGCATAGCAAACATCCAGATGGCAATAAGGACGACAAAAGGCAGTACGTTCCAAAGAATCAGGCTGAAATAGTCACTTTTCTTTTCATATTGTATAGAACCGGTGAAAGTTCCAGCTTTTTGTTGTTCATCCAGAAATTTGTCCAATGCTTCCATAGAACCGATTTGTACGTGAATGGCCGGACTCCTTCCCACTTTGCTGGCATCTTTCTTGAAGACATCCACTATGTGTTCCGGTTTGATATACATTTCGATTGTATTGTTATCGTATGCCACGATTTTATCTGCATATCCTTTGGTAACCATTTCCTGAAATTCCGTGTAGTTCACTTCTTTAGTAGCGCTACCTTCATCTCCAGAGAAATAAAGAAAAGCAAAAATCATGGCGATAATGACGTAAAGCCACGTCAGACTGAAACGTGGTACGTTGATTTTTGGCTTGTTATTGTTATTATTGTTTGAATTGTTACTCATAATTCTATACCTATATTATATTAGTCTAAATCTGGAATGCGAGTCAGTTTGGCATCCGCCCACAAATGTTCCAGATTGTAAAAATTCCGTACTTCCGGTAAAAATACATGCACAATGACCTCACTGTAATCCATAGCTACCCATTGAGCATTTCTTTGTCCGTCTATGGCATATACTTTGGTTCCGGTTTCTTTTCTGACATGTTCTTTGATAGAGTCAACGATGGCCAATACTTGGCTGGGCGAATTTCCCTGGCAAATGACAAAATATTTACAGATGGTATCTTCTATTTCAGTTAAATCGACAATGACAATCTGTTTCCCTTTTTTCTCTTGAATTCCTTCAGTGATTTTTTCTATTAAATTTGTTGTTTCGTTCATTCTTTTGAATCTTCCTATATTTACAAATAAAGTTCTTTATATAATAAGTAGGGCAAATATACTTGCTTTTCCGTATATCAGAAAATTTTTGCCTGAAAGAAGCTGAAAAAAGAAGAAAAATATGTTTTTGAGAAGAAAAAAATGCCCGAATGCTTTGTATGTTCCAAAAATGTTGTACCTTTGCACCGTCAAACAAAAAGGATGACAATCGTTCTTTCGATTTTGGGCTATGGTGTAATGGTAACACAACAGATTCTGGTCCTGTTTTTCTTGGTTCGAATCCGAGTAGCCCAACTTCTTTTTTGCCGCGTTTCCACGGAGGAGACAAAGCACTATTGGGCTATGGTGTAATGGTAACACAACAGATTCTGGTCCTGTTTTTCTTGGTTCGAATCCGAGTAGCCCAACAAAAAGGTGTTCTGATTTTTCAGAACACCTTTTTTGTTTTTTACTTTTTATATTTGTAGAGGGGAATATATGGTAACCTTTTATTGAGGTACTCTTTAAATGTTAATAATATTTATTTCGCAAACAATTGAAAGTACATTCTAGTTATTAAAACATCGAGATTGAAAAATGTGATTAATTAAAGTTTGAATGAAAAAATGAAAAAGGTAACAATTTTAGTAGCTGCAGCTTTGGCTGTAACGGGCCTTTCTGCAAATGCACAAAAGGCGTACGAGGGAACTCGTTTTCTTGACAATTGGTATGTGGGC
This sequence comes from Bacteroides mediterraneensis, assembly GCF_900128455.1. Taxonomy (GTDB): domain Bacteria; phylum Bacteroidota; class Bacteroidia; order Bacteroidales; family Bacteroidaceae; genus Phocaeicola; species Phocaeicola mediterraneensis. The sequence continues at coordinate 878,561 of NZ_LT635783.1, forward strand.
GTGAAAGGTGGAGTCACAACTCCTGCTGCTCATTCCGCTTTCTGGCGTAACATGCGTGCGGAAACAGGTATTGAACTGGGTAAGCAGATTACTCCGGTTCTGGCTGTATCTTTTGAAGGATTGACGGGTATCAATACCTCAATGAGTAGAACGGCTTTCGATGATTTGAATTTGGGAGCATTGGGTAAAATCAACTTGAATAATCTGTTCTTCGGGTATAACGGTGAGCCGAGATTGTTTGAAGTGGAAGGTATTGCCGGATTTGGCTGGGGACATGACTTCATGAACTCGGGTTATGGATATGACCGTTCTTATATGGTAAGCCGTTTCGGTGCAAGCTTGAACTTCAATTTGGGTGAGCAAAAGGCATGGACTGTAAATGTTCGTCCGGCTATTGTTTATAGAATGGATGGTAACCGTGCACAATTGCTGAATGTCAACAAGTCGAAGATTGAAATCTTGGCAGGTGTGACTTACCATTTTGCTAGCAGCAACGGTAAGCATTACATGACTATCCAGAAACCTTATAATCAGGCAGAAGTTGATGCGTTGAATGAATCTATCAATGCGTTGCGTGCTGAAAATGCCCGTAAGGAGGAAGCTTTGAATGCGAAAGAAGCTGAGAATGCCCGTCTGGCAAAAGAACTGACCGATTTGAAGAATGCACCTAAGCAGGTTGAAACAATCGTTCAGAACACCCATTCCAAGTCATTGGAATCAGTGATTACTTTCCGTCAGGGAAAGACTGCCATCAGCGCAGACCAGATTCCGAATGTAGAACGTATTGCTACTTATATGAAGAACAATCCGAAGAGTACAGTTGTAATCAAGGGATATGCTTCTCCGGAAGGTAGTGCGGAAGTCAATGCACGTGTGGCCAATCAGCGTGCGGAAGCCGTGAAGAACATGCTGATCAGTAAGTACAAAATCAGTGCTTCACGTATCACTGCTGAAGGTCAGGGAGTAGGTGATATGTTCTCTGAACCGGACTGGAACCGTGTAAGTATTGCGACATTGAATGAAGCGGAATAATTCTTTTTAAATTGAAATAATGTAGTCTGAAGGCTGTTGCAGGTAAAGCTGTGACAGCCTTTTTTGCGTTTTATCCGTGGTAGGGAGGTTTTTGCATTTCTTGTATTTATGAATTGTGGGAAAAGTGGCTGAAAAGCATTATCTTTGTCCCCGAATTTGTAAAATCATGGAAGAACGTACACGATACAATGATTTTGCCAAGTTTCTGGCGCTTCATTTCCCATTCAAGGTGCAGAAGATTTCCCTGAATGTGGGATTTACCTGTCCGAACAGGGATGGAGTAAAAGGATATGGAGGATGTACCTATTGCAATAATCAGACGTTTAATCCTGCCTATTGCCGGACGGACAAGTCGGTAACGGAGCAGCTGGAAGAAGGAAAGGCCTTTTTTGCACGGAAGTATCCGGAGATGAGATACCTTGCTTATTTTCAGGCTTATACCAATACCTATGCGGAACTGGAGAAGCTGCGGCAGATGTACGAGGATGCCCTTCGGGTGGAAGGGGTTGTCGGACTGGTGATAGGTACCCGTCCGGACTGTATGCCCGATGAATTGCTGGATTACCTGGAAGAACTGAATCGTCGGACTTTCCTGCTGGTGGAATACGGTATTGAAAGTACGGACAACCAGACTTTGCAGCGCATTAACCGTGGACATACGTTTGAATGCACGGTGGATGCCGTGGAACGTACGGCGGCAAGGGGTATTCGTGTGGGGGGGCATGTCATTCTGGGCCTTCCGGATGAAGATCACGAGGCCATCATCCGTCAGGCTGCACAAGTATCGGAACTGCCTCTTACAACGTTGAAGATGCATCAGTTGCAATTGGTGCGCGGCACACGTATGGCCCGTGAGTATGAGTTGCATCCCGAGGAATTCCATCTGTATGAGGTAGACGAATATATTGACCTTGTGATTGATTATCTGGAGCGTGTGCGTCCCGATTTGGTATTGGAACGTTTTGTGTCGCAATCACCCAAGGAATTGCTGATTGCTCCCGACTGGGGAATCAAGAACTATGAGTTTGCCGTCCGCATGAAGCGTCGTCTGCAGGAAAGGGATACTTGGCAAGGTAAGCTTTATGAGAGAGAAAAAGAATAAAAACAATATAGTATTTTAAATTAATAGGATATCAATGGAAATTAAAGGTAAAGTTCATTATGTCGGTGTGAACGACCGCACAAAAGCATTGTTTGAGAATTTGTGGCCACTGCCGTACGGCGTATCTTATAACTCTTATCTGATTGCAGATGACGATATGGTGGCACTGGTGGATACGGTAGACGTTGCTTTCTTTGAAGTTTATATCAAGAAAATCCGCAGCATCATCGGCGACCGTAAAATCAATTATTTGATTATAAACCACATGGAACCAGACCACTCAGGTTCTATCGCATTGATTAAGAAATACTATCCTGAAATTGTGCTGGTAGGAAACAAGAAGACTTTCGACATGGTAGAAGGATACTATGGCGTGACAGGTGAACGTTACGTAGTGGGAGACGGCGATTTCCTGAAACTCGGACACCACAACCTGCGTTTCTATCTGGTGCCGATGGTTCACTGGCCGGAAACGATGGTCACATTCGATGAAACGGAAGGAATTCTGTTCTCTGGCGATGCCTTCGGATGTTTCGGGGCCTTGAACGGAGGTTGCATCGACCGCAACATCAATACCGATATCTATTGGAACGAAATGCGCCGTTACTATGCCAACATTGTAGGTAAATTCGGTAATCCGGTGCAGAGAGCTTTGCAGAAATGCAGTGGACTGCCTATCAAGATGATTTGCCCGACACACGGACCGGTATGGGAAGAATATATTCCGAAGGTGGTAGACATGTACGACAAGATGAGCCGCTATGAAGGTGAAGAAGGAGTGGTGATAGCTTACGGTACGATGTATGGCAACACGGAAGAACTGGCTGAAACCATTGCGGAAGAATTGAGTGCACAAGGTATCAAGAACATTGTGCTGCACAATGTATCTCATACGCCTCATTCTTACATCCTGGCCGATATCTTCAAGTACAAAGGACTGATTGCCGGTTGTACGACTTACAACATGCAGCTGTATCCTGAGATGGAGTCCTTGCTCAACAAGGTGGCTGCCCGTGAAATGAAGAACCGTCTGTTTGGTTACTTTGGCTCATTCACTTGGGCCAGTGCAGCTGTGAAGAAACTGGGTGAATTCACAGAGAAGCTGAAATTCGAAGTGGTAGGTAACCCGATTGAAATGAAGCAGAGCATGAAGACAGACAACTATGCACAAGCAAAAGAATTGGCAAAGGCCATGGCCGATCGTCTGAAAGCTGACCGGAAATAAGAAAGCGAATTTCCTGTTAGAAAATAGGATATAAAAAAATCTTCCACTGAGGTGATTCCTTTGGTGGAAGATTTTTTTATGCAGTGCATCTGTCCGATGCTTAGTCTTTTGCCTGATGTACCGTCAGCTGCGGGAACGGGAATCCGATGCCTTCCTTGTTGAAGGTGTCATACACGATTTTGTTCATGTCGAAATATACGTCCCAGTAGTTTTCGGTCTTGGTCCAGACGCGTACTTTGATATCCACGCTGCTGGCCGACAAGGCACCCAGTCCGATGAAAGGAGCAGGGGTGGTCAGGATACGGGTGTCTGCCGCAATGATGCGTTCCAGTACGGCTTTTACTTTCTCAAAGTCTTCTCCATATTCCACACCGAACACCCATTCCGCACGGCGCATTTCCTGTTTGCTGTAGTTGGTGATGGCGTTGCTGCTCAATGCGCCGTTAGGCACGTAAATGATACGGTTGTCAGTTGTAGCCAGAATGGTATGGAAAATCTGGATTTCTTTGACCGTTCCGCTGGCATTCTGTCCGTCAATGTAGTCGCCCACCTTGAACGGCTTGAATACCAGAATAATCAGTCCGCCGGCGAAGTTAGACAGATTTCCTGAAAGAGCCATACCGATAGCCACACCAGCAGAGGCCAGGATGGCGGCGAAGCTCGTGGTTTCTACTCCCAGTTTGCTCACGATGGCAAATGCCAGAATCAGATTCAGTAGGATGTTGAGCAGACTTTTCAGGAAAGTCTGCACACTGATTTCCAGTTTCCTTTTCTCCAGAATCTTGCTGACCAGTCGTCCGATTTGCTTGATGATGAAGCGGCCTACAATGTAGATGATGATGGCCGCCAGAATGTCTTTTCCCACTTCAATCCCCCAGTTGAGCAGTTTGTCCAGAATCTGTTCCACATTGATTTTGGAAGCTGCCTTGCCTGCCTGTGCAGTTGCTTGTAATAATGTAAGTAACATGATTTAATGATTAATTAATAATACAGTTATTTATTCCTTCAATATACCTTTTCCCTCTCTGACAATTTCAGGTACATCTTCACAACAATTTATCACGGTAGAAGGTTCAATGCCTCCTGTCCCTCCGTCGATAATCAGGTCGGTCACACTTCCGAATTTTTCCTCAATCAGTTCCGGGTCGGTGATGTATTCGATGTCTTCTCCCTTTTCCAACGGAAGGGTAGTGGTCAGGATTGGGGCGTCGAGCAGACGGCAGATTTCGCGGATGATAGCGTTGTCGGGCACACGGATACCCACTTCTTTTCGGTTGCGGAAAATCTTGGGCAGTCGGCTGTTGGCGTTCAGAATGAAGGTGAACGGACCGGGCAGGTTGCGTTTCATCAGCTTGAAAGTGGCGTTGCTCACCTGTGCATATTCACTGATGTTGCTCAGGTCGTAGCAGATGATGGACAGGTTGTGCTTGCGCGGGTCGATATTTTTCAGTTTGCAGATACGTTCGATAGGCCGTTCTTTCAAGGCATGACACCCGATGGCATACACTGTGTCGGTGGGATAGATAAGGATGCCGCCGTCGTTCAGCAGGTCTACCACCCGCTGCAAGTCTTCCGGTCGGTTGTTCTTGGGATATAATTTCAGTATCATGACGTTTATTCACGAATGATGAGACCTCGTGAATCGCAAAAATAAGAAATTTATTTCTTTTTCTTCCGTAGTTCTTCCGCAATTCGATAATGGATGGCTGCTTCTATTTCTTTTCCGCTTTTTTCGAGTGCCTCGGCAAAATATTCATGTGCTCCCGCATGCTGGGGTTTCAAGCTGGTCGCCTTGTCCAGGTCGGTCAGGGCATCTTCCGTTTTTCCGGTCAGCAGCCGGAGTTTTCCACGGTTGTATACCGCCTTGAAGTCCTGTGGGCGAAGCTGTACGGCCCGATTCAGACATTCTTCCGCTTCTTCCATCCGGTCTTCGTCGAAGAAGGTCACTCCCTTGCGTACCCAGGCATCCACATACTCCGGATACAGTTCCAGTGCCTTGTCGTAGTTGGCTTGTGCCGCCCGCGGGTCGTGTGCTTTGGTGATGCACTCGTTGCCCATCAGGTAGTATTCGCGGGCATACTTCTGCAGGTTCTGCCGTTGCTGCTGCATCTGTTCTTTAAGCTGTCGGTTTTCTTCTTTGAGCCGGTTGATAAGACCCAGTTTCCGGCGGATAAACCGTTGTATAAGTGGTTTCTCAATGTCGTATCGGTTGTGGATGGCCTTGAAGAAGGCTTCCAGAAATTCCGCAAACTGTCCTTTGTCGAAGGCTTTCACGGCTGCCACGTACTGGATGTCGGCCTGTGCCTGTTTCATGGCCCGTTCAAAGGTCTGGTTGTCGTTGAAACGCTGGGCAAAGCTGACGATTTCCGGGCGGACAAACACATCGGCCGGTGAGATGCGGCGTTTCAGCTGGATACCTTCGAGCGAGGTGCAGCGGCTCAGGGCCACGTACGCCTGTCCACCGGCAAATACCCCTCCCGTGAAGTCGATGATTACCCGGTTGAATGTGAGTCCCTGGCTCTTGTGTACGGTGATGGCCCAGGCCAGCCGGATGGGATATTGGGTAAAAGTGCCCAGTTCTTCTTCCTCTATCTTTTTTTCCGTTTCGTTGTAGTGGTAGCGGATGTTGCTCCAGCTTTCCTTATGCACGTCGAACTCGCTGCCGTCTTCCGTCACCACGTAGATAATGCCATCCGCCGAGAGTCCCGACACGGTGCCGATGGTACCGTTCACCCAGCGTTTTTCCTGGTCGTTCTTGATGAAAATCACCTGTGCGCCCGGTTTGATGACCAGTTCCATGAGAGTGGGAAGGCTGCTTTCGGGAAATTCTCCGTGTATTTCGCCTTTCAGTGTGACCGGGTCGCCCGGCAGTTCTTCCAGTTTTTTTTCGTTGATGTAGTCCACGTTGTCCCGGCGGGTGGCCAGGGTGATGTAGAGGTCGTTCTCTTCCGGGCAGGGAGGTGTCGGGGTGTAACGGGTGTTCAGCAGTTGCAGGTCGGCGGCTCCGGCGGTATTGGTCCGGATATGGTCGAGTACGCTGACAAACACCTTGTCGGTCTGTCGGTACACCTTGGTCAGCTCAATCGATACCAGTTCCATTTCCTGAAACACCTTGGCCGAGAAGAAATACGGGTTCGGGTAGAAACGGTTCAGAATCTCCCGTTCGTCACTTTTCACCACCGGCTCCAGCTGGAACACGTCGCCCACCAGCAACAGCTGTTTCCCGCCGAACGGTTCACGCAGGTTGTGCGAGTAGGTGCGCAGCACCTTGTCAATAAAGTCGATGATGTCGGCCCGTACCATGGAAATCTCGTCGATGATGATGAGTTCGATGTGCTGAATCAGTTTCCGGTGGTCGACCGAATATTTCAGGAAATCTTTCAGTTTCCGTCCCTGAAACTTCGGGTCGTCTGGCAGAAGCGGATGAAACGGGAGCTTGAAAAAGCTGTGCAGGGTGCTTCCGCCCGCATTGATGGCCGCAATGCCCGTAGGAGCCAGCACCACATATTTCTTTTTGGTATGCTGGCAGACGTATTTCAGGAAAGTGGACTTACCCGTACCCGCTTTTCCGGTCAGAAAGACCGACTGGTGGGTGTACTGGATAAGCTTCAGGGCATTCTGAAATTCGGGATTGTCGGTATCTATCAGGGTCGGAGTCATGGGTTGTGGTTTTTAGAAGCAAAGATACAAACAAAAGGGTAATAAAAAAAGCGGTTGGAAATCCAACCGCTTTTTCGTCAGAATATTTACGAGAAGCCTTTCGGCATTTATCAGATTCATTCTTCAAATGCTGAACTTGTCAGCGACGCCTGTTTATTTGCGTCTGTCATCACTCAGCATTACATAGCCCCAGATCATTGGATCTGCATTGGCAATCTTGTGGAAAATGTTTTTTACCTTTTTCATAATTGTTACCCTTTCTTTTTTTAGTTAGTTTAATTAAATCTTCTGGCGGGCTTCCCAGCTGGCCTTTGTTGTACTTGTTACCTAATTTATAATTACCTATGAAAACTTTTTGTGGGCCTCTTTCTTATTGCCCTTTTCTTTTTACACCACAAAGATAGGGCTTTCTTTCTTACGAAACATGTTTTATAGCATGTTTTTCAAATAAAGGTCCAATTTGTTGATGTAAATCAAATCCGAGGGTAGAATTAGGGCTTTTCGGTTACATTCTTCTCCTTCTCTCCCGAAAAACTTGTAACTTTGCTTTCGTTTTTGGAAGATTTATGACAGTAAGAATCAATAAGCAATACGAAGAACGCCTGGGGACAGAACGGATGCTTCCCCTTATTTTCAAAATGGCGTTGCCGGCGGTGGCCGCACAGTTTGTCAATCTCCTATATAATATAGTAGATCGCATTTACATCGGGCACATCCCCGAAATCGGGACGAATGCGCTGGCGGGAGTGGGAGTGACTACTTCCCTCGTTATCCTGATTTCCTCATTTTCGGCCATTGTGGGGGCCGGAGGAGCCCCGCTGGCTGCCATGGCGTTGGGACAGGGCGACCGGGTGCGTGCGGGAAAGATTCTGGGCAACGGTTTCATGCTGCTGATACTGTTTACCGTTCTCACTTCGCTGGTGTCTTATCTGTGCATGGAGCCCATCCTGAAGTTTGCAGGAGCTTCTGCCGTTACGCTCCCTTATGCCGAAGATTATCTTTCGGTGTATTTGCTGGGTACGCTGTTCGTAGAAGTCTCCACCGGACTCAATACCTTCATCAATTCACAGGGACGTCCCAGCATCGCCATGTATTCTGTGCTGATTGGAGCTTTGCTGAATATCGTGCTCGACCCGATTTTCATCTTCTGGTTCGACATGGGTGTGAAGGGAGCGGCACTGGCCACCATCCTCTCACAGGCCTGCAGTGCCTGCTGGGTTTTGGGTTTCCTGTGTTCCGACCGGGCTTCCCTGCGTTTGGAAAAACGCTACTTGAAGTTCGACCGCCGCATTGTGGGCGGTATGCTGGCCTTGGGCGTATCTCCTTTCATCATGGCCAGTACGGAAAGTCTGGTAGGCTTTGTACTGAACGGCAGTCTGGAGAAATTTGGCGATATTTATGTAGGTGCTTTGGCTATCCTGCAAAGTGCCATGCAACTGGTCAGCGTGCCGCTCACTGGCTTTGCCCAAGGTTTTGTGCCGGTGGCCAGTTACAACTACGGGCATGGCGACCGGCAGCGGGTGAAAGACTGTTTCCGGATTGTGCTGACAGTGATGTTCTCCTTCAATTTCGTCCTGATGCTGCTGATGATTTGTTTCCCGTCCGTAGTGGCTTCTGCCTTTACGAGCGACCGCGAATTGATTGCCACCGTGGAGCATGTGTTGCCGATTTTCCTTGCCGGAATGACCATTTTCGGCCTGCAACGTGCCTGTCAGAACATGTTTGTCGCCCTTGGCCAAGCCCGGATTTCCATTTTTATCGCCTTGCTCCGTAAGGTCATTTTGCTGGTACCTCTTGCCTTGGTGCTGCCTCGTTTCTTCAATGTGGAAGGCGTGTTTCTGTCTGAGGCCGTTTCAGATGCCACAGCTGCCATCTGCTGCACCCTGCTCTTCTTCTGGCAGTTCCCGAAGATACTCCGCAAGGCCCCGATTCCCTTGAAAAAATAGATTTAGTGGAATGATAGGGTAAATTCATTGAAACACAAGCAGATAAAGAATAAAATGTATAGGAAGATTCTCTGTCCCACAGTGTGGGATACAAAAACCACAGTGTGGAATACATATTTCACACTGTGAAATACAAATCCCGAAGTGTGGAACAGAGAATATAAAGGGGCATTTACAGTTATTCTTGCGGGTGTTTGATTTGATAAATGGGATTGTGGAAAAATAATCGGATGAAATGAGGAAAATGTGAAGTTGGATAATTATAAATGCGTACCATACTCATACAGAATATGAATCATCCAATTTTGTCCTCTGCTTTTACCCTCATCGCGGTCATCAACCACGGGTATTGGGCTATAGACTTTTTCTTTATACTTTCGGACTTTGTCATCGGCTATGCTTACGACGACCGATGGAAGAAGAATCTGATTTTGAAGGGTTTTTCAAATGTTAGATTGATTAGAGTATAGGGTTGATTTCATGTTGTGAGATTAATCATGTGTGTTGTTTTTTGTATGAGTAATGGTCTTCATGCAGTTAGAAGCCTGCAAGCTTGTGGGGTATTTTCGTGCACTACTTCTTTTTAATGTCAACAAATGTTGTTCAAAGGTTTATTCTTACATGTCTATTAATTTTACGGTGGGACGGCATTATCGTTGTGGATTTTTAAATTGGCTATGAGGTTTAAAAGAATTTACGTCAAATGAGTGTTGTATGTAACAAGGGGAAATTAATTCTTGTGTATACTCTTTTTTTGTAGTGAAAATTGAAAATAAAAAAAAATAACTATATAACCTGCTGCAAAAGAATAATTTGCATTATGGAAAGCTAAAAATTAAATTAGTGTATATTGACGGATTTTGTATTGATATAATTACCAAAAATGGTTTTTATAAATAAATATATATTTATGAATTTTGATATTGAAAAAATATATGTATATTTGCAAACAATAGAACTATCATGTTAAGATAGCTATACCTTAAATATCACTAATATTATAAAAAGACACATGAAATAGATAGAAAAGCACAAATAATAGGCTAAATAGTCGTGGAGCCTAAGTTTTATAAATCCCACTTTAAGTATAATACTTATGATAAAAAACTTCAAAACAGTCAGTATGATGCTGTTACTCGGTTCTATGAGTACAGGATTGACGCATGCTGCATTCGAGACGAGTGTGGCAGGAACAAATGTTGTTCAGCAAAATAATGTATGTAAAGGTATTGTGAAGGATGCAAACGGTGAAACCGTCATTGGTGCATCTGTAGTTGTCAAAGGAACAACTAATGGTACAATTACCGGATTAGATGGAGATTTTGAACTTTCTAATGTAAAAAAAGGTGCAACGATTCAGATTTCTTTTGTTGGGTATCAGACGGCAGAGGTTGTATGGAATGGAGAACCTCTGACAATAGAATTGAAAGATGATTCACAGGTGTTGGACGAAGTAGTTGTAGTTGGTTTCGGTACACAGAAGAAAGTAAACCTTACAGGTTCCGTTTCAACGGTAAATGCCGATGAATTGACTTCACGTCCTGTAGCCAATGTGACACAGGCTATGCAGGGTTTGGTTCCCGGTATGAACTTCAGTTATGGAAAAGGTGGTGGTAAGGTTGGTAACACCATGAGTATCAATGTCCGTGGTACAGGTACACTGGATTCAAACGTATCCAATGCTTCTCCGCTTATCTTGATTGATGGTATGGAAGGAGATATTAACATGTTGAATCCCAATGATATTGAAAATATCTCTGTGTTGAAAGATGCTGCAGCATCTTCAATCTATGGTTCGCGAGCTCCTTATGGTGTGATTCTTGTAACTACTAAAAAAGGTAAGGCGGGTAGAGTTAATATCAATTACAACAATAACTTCAGCTGGTCTACTGCCATTAATATGCCTAAAATGGTAGATTCGTATAACTACGCGAAATTCATAAACCAGATTGCCATTAATGACAATAACACACCGAATTTTAAGGAAGAACACCTTCAGCGAATTAAGGATTATCAGTTGGGTACTTTTACGCAAACAACTGTGCCCGATGAGAGCACTCCGACCATTTGGGACTGGAGAGGTAATGCCAACGTTGATTGGTTGGACGAAATTTTTGGTGGAACAGGATTCCAGCAAGAACATTCATTGAGCGTAACCGGTGGTAGTGAAAAAGTACAGTATTTTATGTCAGCCAATTATTTTACCCAAAATGGTGTGGTAAGATATGGTGATGAAAATATGCATCGTTACACGGTAAATGGAAAAATCAATGCACAGCTTACTCCTTGGTTGAAGGCCAATTATAATATGAAATTTATGCGTAGAGACCTTGACCAGCCTTATAATTTGGATGATAACTTGTTCTTCTACAATACTGCACGTCGTTGGCCGACTCAGCCGGTGCTTGACCCGAATGGACTTTATTTGACAGAGTTGACTAAAAATTTGATGTGGGGTGGAAATAATGTAACACAGACTGACTGGGTTACACAGCAATTGCAGTTGGAACTGGAGCCGATTAAAAATTGGAGAACTTTCATTGAATTGAACTATAAGACCATCAACACCATGCGTGATGAGGCTCGCAACAAGCTTACCAAGTATGATATCAATGGAAACGTGTATTATGAAGCTGGACAGAAGAATAGCATTTACTCTTATTCTGAAAGAACCAATTTCTTCAATACGAATATCTATTCTGAATACACACATCAATGGAATAATCATACGTTGAAGGGCATGGTGGGTTTCCAGGCAGAACTTAACAAATATACCATGGTAGGAGCTAAGAAGGAAGACCTTATTACGGAAAGCATGCCGGTTATCAATGTGGCTACGGGTAAGGAATATGCTTATGGGCAAAAGAACCATTGGGCAACTGCCGGTTTCTTTGGACGTATCAATTACAATTATGCTGAAAGATACCTTGCGGAAGTAAACTTGAGATACGATGGTACTTCACGATTTGCAGCCGATAAACGTTGGAATTTATTCCCGTCATTCTCTGTGGGTTGGAATGTGGCTCGTGAAGAGTTCATGGAAAAATACCAGGATGTAATCAATACGTTGAAATTTAGAGGATCTTGGGGTCAGTTAGGAAACCAGAATACAGTGAGCTTGTATCCTTATATACAGACCATGCCGTTCTATCCTGTGACCAATACAACTCAGAATACATGGCTGATCAATGGAGCACGTTACAATGGTTCAACTGCTCCGAGCTTGATTTCTGCACTGTTGACATGGGAAACCATGAGTTCATGGAACGTCGGATTCGACCTTGGTATGTTCAACAACAGATTGAACATGAGTTTTGACTACTTCGTTCGAACTACTTTCGATATGGTGGGTCCTGCTCCTGAATTGCCTGTCACTTTGGGTACAGCTGTTCCGAAAGTAAATAATGCGGATATGCGGTCTACAGGTTTCGAATTGGATTTGTCTTGGAGAGATCAGATTAATGGATTTAATTATGGTATCCGCGCCTTGCTGTCTGATGACCGTCAGAAGGTTTTGAAATATCCGAATGAAAGTGGTTCTTTCCAGACTTGGCGTGAGGGACAGTACCTGAATGAAATCTGGGGTCTGACTACAGTCGGTATTGCAAAGACTCAGGAAGAAATGGATGCACATCTTGCAAAAGTAGATCAAAGTGCAATTGATGCAGGTACATGGCTTGCGGGTGATGTAATGTATGCAGACTTGAATGGTGATGGTAAGGTAACTAATGGTAATACAATGGACGATTTGGGTGATAAGCGTCTGTTGGGTAATTCCACTCCTCGCTTTAAGTTTGGTTTGGATTTGGATGCTTCATGGAAGGGATTCGATGTAAGACTCTTCTTCCAGGGAGTTGCTAAGAGAGATTGGGCTTTTGCTGCAAACCATATTGTATATTGGGGTAATGCAGGTGGTGTGTGGAACTCTGCAGCCTTTGAAAACAATATGGACTTCTACCGTCCGGTTGGTGATGATTGGTTAGGAGAAAATCTGGATGCAAGATTCCCGAGACTTACCTCTTCTAACAAAAACAGACAGACGCAAACTGCTTATATTGAAAATGCAGCTTACGTTCGTTTGAAGAACTTCCAGATAGGTTACACCTTGCCTTCCAGCTTAACTCAGAAAGTAGGAATCTCAAAACTAAGAATCTTCTTCTCTGCTGAGAACTTGTTCACGATTACAGGTTTGCCAGATGGTATTGATCCTGAAACTTTAGGAAATAACTCTGATTTCGGAGGTATGGCCAACTATCCGTTGACGCGTACATTATCAACAGGTCTTAGTATTAACTTTTAAATAAGATATATATGAAACTAAATAAATATGCTTTGATTTTAGCTGGAGGATTATCATTATCTATGATGACTTCATGTAATGATTTTCTTGACAGAGAGCCATTGGATGCCATTACACCGGAAAACTTCCTTTGGACTGACGCTGATATGAGCGCCTACATGATTAAACAATATAGTTTTTCTACCCATTCAGGTGCCGGAGTCGGTATTTGGGGAAATGACAATGGAACAGACAACCAATGTAAGGCTTCCTATAGTACTTCATGGATCCCTGGTTTGTGGAGAGTTTCTGACCATTATTCGAATGATTATGATGACCCATGGTATTTTGGTGCTTTGTACAATTTGAACTACTTCCTTGAAACTGTTTTGCCGAGATATGAGGCCAATGAATTGACGGGTAATATGGATATGGTGAAACATAACATTGGTGAAGCCTATTTCTTGAGAGCATGGTTCTATTTCAATAAGTTGCAGACGTTTGGAGATTTTCCTATCATTAAAAATGTGTTGAAAGATGAGAAGGAAGAATTGGTAGCTGCCAGCAAGAGATATCCGCGTAACCAAGTTGCTCGTTTTATTCTGGAAGACCTCGACCAGGCAATTAATTACTTGTCTAACAACCCTGAGGGTGGAACCAATAGAATCACGTTGAATGCAGCTTATTTGGTGAAATCACGTGTCGCATTGTATGAGGCAAGTTGGGAAACCTATCATGCCAATACGGCTTTAGTACCGGGTGGTCCCGGATGGCCTGGAAAGTCTGAAGACTTGAACGGATATAATGCTGATACAGAAATTAAATTCTTCTTGGATCAATGTAAGAAGGCAGCTGCTTATGTGACAGACAATATTCAACTGGCTACTAATACTCATGAATGGGCGGATGGAGCTGCTAAAATGCAGAATCCTTATTTCGCACAGTTCTCTGCCGATGATATGAGTTCATATCCTGAAATCATCATGTGGAGAGATTATGACGTAAACTTGGATATCAGACATTCAGCTGGACAGTATCTGCGTACAGGTGGTAATACTGGCTTTACCAGACAGTTTGTAGAAACTTTCTTGATGAAGAATGGTCTGCCGATTTATGCGACTGGCAGCAACTATCAGGGTGATAAGTCCTTGGAGAAAGTACGGGCTAATAGAGATGAACGTTTGCAGATGTTCATGATGACTCCGAATGAACTTCTGACAGATGGTCAGACAGAGTTCTTGGATACATTGGCAACTTATCCTGCTTTGTTCTCCAAAGAAGAAAGCCGCTGTGTGACAGGATATCAGTTGCGTAAGGGATTGTCAAATAACTGGACCCGTGACTGGAATGAAAATGGTGAAGGATGTCCTATCTTCCGTGCAGCAGAAGCTTACTTAAATTATATTGAGGCTTCATGTATGGAAAATAATGGCAACAGCATTGATCAGAAAGCTGCTGGTTTGTGGAAACAATTGAGAGAAAGAGCTGGCTTGCCGGGAGATTATAATATAACAGTCAATGCCACCGATTTGAGTAAGGAAAATGACTGGGCTGTATATTCAGGCAAGACTCAGGTTTCAAAATTGTTGTATAATATTCGTCGTGAAAGACGTTGTGAGTTGATGGAAGAAGGCTTCCGTATGTATGACTTGAAACGTTGGAGAGCACTTGACAGACTGGATGGTACATGGCAACCGGAGGGTATCAATTTCTGGGAAGCAGATGTAAACTATGTGGACATCTATCAGAACTGGTACGGACAGACTGTGAAGGCAGACGGTTCATCTACTGCTAATATGTCTGCAAAAGAGAGAAGCAAATACGTAAGACCGTATGAAATTGTGAATGGTGAATCCAACCAGTTGTGGAATAGCGGTTATAAATGGTGTGAAGCTCATTATTTGAGCCCTATCTCAATTGTACATTTCAGAAATACTGCAACGAATCCGAGCGATTTGAGTACTTCAATTATTTATCAGAATCCTGGATGGCCTACTGTAGCTGATCAGGGACCTACAATTAACTGATAGACAAAAGATAAAATGGGGGCTACTTAATAGTTGAAGGTCTATTAAGTAGCCTTTTTAATATATTTTTGTAAGATGAAAAGTTTAATATTATTATGTCTTTTATGGTTGCCTTGCAGATTGCTGGCGCAACCTGAAGATGAGATTGCGTTTATGGATCGGTTTGTCACAAAGCAAGCAGTGGTGACGGATTACCGTTATAAAGATACCATACCCTCAGCGTGTGGTCTGGTGAGACTGAAGAATGGGAAAATTGCTTTTATGACTAAGCAATCGGGGAAAATGACCCCCTTTTATATAAAGGCCATAGAGACTGGATATTGGGATACAAGATATGAAAGTAACATTGACTATAATTCCGTTTTCTCTGATATGGTCAGAATGGGAGCCAATACGGCCTATGTTATGATACACTGGGAGGAAATAGAACCCAGTGATAATTGTTTTAACTTTACATTTACTGACAGTATTGAAAAATACGCCCGAAATAATGGTATAAAAATAAATTGGGTATTGTTTCTGCATGCACAATATAACGGTGTTCCGTTACCGGATTGTACAAATTCATGGACTTTCCATCTTGACGACAGGGATTCATGCAATTACACTATGCAGTGGGCAAAACAGAATGGGGTGGTGTATAAAGATATTAAAACGCTTGTGGAAAAAGGTGGAATAAGACCCTTGCATGTTTATGGACATAAAGAAATATTTTACCGAATAAAACGTATGCTTAGGGAACTGGCTTCTCATTACAGAAATAGTGATACTGTAATAGGAGTACAACTTGGAAATGAAGAGGGATTCAGTTTCTTGGATGAGAGTGATTATAACCCTGTAACAGCCGCTTTGTATGAGGAGTGGAAACTAAAGACAAACAAAACTGATTATGCTCAATTCAAGCGAGAAGCTATGAACTGGTGGTGGAAACAGTTTACAACGGCTTTTCATGAAGTGGATCCATATAAGATGTTGTCGACAAATTTGGATGCAGGACAGGCAGAGGCTGGTGATGAACTGCGTATGGATATGACTGGTACTAGTACTTCTTTCTATGAAGATGGTAATTTGGATGTGATAGGCACTATGTTGTATAAACAGTATGGGTATAAAGCGATTAAAGGTCTTGATAAAAGATATGATGGAGGCAGATATTCTTATGAGTTACCAATATTGGTTCCTTCAGAAATAGGAATTGGCAGATTTAATAAGAATGAAGATTTCAATAGTTTTGTAATGCATACTTTAGAAAGGGCTGCTCAAGGGTTCGGAGTCTATTGTTATGGTGAGGTTCGAAAGGAACATGCAGATTCATTATTGGCACGGAGAACACTGATGGAGATGTTTGCCAATATCGAACAGAATGAAGATATAATATTCGGCGGCTTACCTGGTCCTGGCTATGTAAGATGTTTCTCTGAATATAAAAAATTGAAAATTAGTCATCTCAATATTGACAACAGGGAGACTCTTGTTATGATATACGTACCTACATTTGAAGTGGAAAACGAAATGAATCAAACAGACATAGGGAATTTAAAGTTATTTCTCCACTCTAAAATCGATGGGAAATATGAAATGAAGGTTTATAAATCAGGCAAGTGTATTCAAAAAACAGCATTGTTGCTGGACAAAAATAAGCCTGTGAAAATTGCAGTTGATGATAAATTTGATTCTACACCAATATTTATAAAAATAAAAATGAAATAAAATATAGTTATGAACAAGTTGCAAATAGCTACACTTATCATACCATTTCTATCTACGAATGTGTATGCGGAAATAGAAAAAACTCCTAATATCGTTCTTATTCTGTGTGATGATATGGGCTTTTCAGACCTTGGTTGTTATGGTAGTGAGATAAAAACGCCCAATATTGATAAGCTTGCTCAGGAAGGAGTGCGTTTTAGTCAATTTAAGAATACAGGACGAAGTTGTCCCAGTCGTGCAGCCTTACTTACTGGAAGATACCAGCATCAGGCGGGTATGGGATGGATGGCCGAAGTAGACGAACATAGACCTGGTTATCGTGGACAGATAGATAAAGAATATCCGACTATTGCCGAAATTATGAAGGAAGGAGGATATAGTACGTATATGAGTGGAAAATGGCACGTAACTACGACTGGAGCCTATGATGCACCTAATGGAAGTTATCCTGTGCAGAGAGGTTTTGATAGATATTATGGTTGCCTTCATGGTGGAGGAAGCTATTATAAGCCGAGTCCAGTATATAATAATTTAGATAGGATTACCAATCTGCCTGATGACTATTATTACACGCAGGCTATTACTGATTCTGCGGTTAGTTTTGTAAATAAACATGACTGTAAGACTTCCATGTTTCTTTATGTGGCTCATTATGCGCCTCATTTGCCTTTGCAAGCTCCTCAAAAATATATAGACAAATGCATTGACAGATATAAAGTCGGTTATGATGTATTGCGTAAACAAAGATTTGAGAAACAAAAACAGTTACAACTTGTACCTGATGAGATGGAACTTCCTTTATTCAATAAGGAATTTGGTGGAAAGCGTCCTGCATGGGAAGAACTTACTACTGAGCAGCAACACAAATGGATAAATGATATGGCCACGTATGCAGCCATGATAGAAATTATGGATGAAGGTATAGGGAAGTTGGTTGACGCCATAAAGAAAAAAGGAATGTATGAAAATACAGTATTTATCTTCTTGAGTGATAACGGTGCTACTGATGAAGGAGGATACATTGGTCAGTTGATGTCGGATTTGTCGAATACTCCATATCGTAGTTATAAGAAATGGGTATTCCAAGGTGGAACAAGCACACCATTCATTCTTACTTATGGAAATAGAAGTAAAAATAAGATGCAAGGAAAGGTTTGTAATCAGCCGGCACATATTATTGATGTTTTGCCTACATGTATGGCAATAGGAGGTATGAAATATCCGCAAAAATATTCTCATGCTGATTTGGAAGGGAAGAATTTATTGCCAGCTTCTGAAGGTAAGTCTATAGAAAAAAGGACATTATACTTCGAACACCAGAGTTCATGTGCGATTATTGATGGAACATGGAAACTTGTAAAAGCTAACCGGAATGAGCAGTGGGAATTAATAAATTTAGATGAAGATCCGTTTGAAACGAATGATTTGGCTGATAAATATCCGGATAAGGTTGAAGAACTTGAGACTAAATGGATTGAATGGGCTAATACTCATAAAGTTTTTCCATTAGAAGATAAAACATGGACAGAAAGATTGAATTTCTATAGGGCTAAGAATCCAAATCAAAAGGGAGAATAATAATACACCAGAGTGCCAAACATGTCCATAGGATGAGGGATATTGGATGACAAAAGAAAGATAGGTATTGTGTCTTATATACAAATTTTTATACATTTATTAGATATCATTCTTATGGCATGTGGCACTCTTAAAAAATGAATATTATGAAAACAGTATTTTTTCCTTTATTAGCTTGTAATTTGTGGGCTATAAATTCTGTTGTAGCTCAAAATGCCAGGCCTAATATTATAATGTTTTTAGTGGATGATATGGGCTGGCAGGACACTTCTGTCCCGTTCAATGGCAATGAAGTTTCAACTTTGAATTTACGTTACCAAACGCCCAATATGGAAAGATTGGCAAGGCTTGGAGTAAAGTTCACACAAGCTTATTCATGTGCCATATCTTCTCCCACAAGGTGTAGTTTAATGTCAGGAATGAATGCTTCTCGCCATAGGGTTACTAACTGGACATTGGAATTTGACCAAAAAACAGACGCAAACAGCGATGTCATTGAATTGCCTGACTGGAATTATAATGGAATACAACCTGAAGCTACCAAAGGAGTAATAAATAATTCAGTAGCTATTACGTCTTTGCCTCAAATATTGAAGGACAACGGATACAGAACTATTCATTGCGGCAAGGCGCATTTTGGTGCAAGAACAACTCCTGGGGCTGATCCATCGAATATGGGATTTGATATAAACATTGCGGGAGGTCCTAATGGAGCTCCTGGCAGTTATTTGGGTATAAAGAATTTCGGCGAAGGCTCTCCCTTTGCCGTCAAGGGTCTTGAAAAGTATCATGGTCAGGATATTTTTTTGACAGAAGCTTTGACAATAGAGGCCATAAAAGAAATGAAAAAGGCGGTAAATGAAAAAATACCATTCTATTTGTATATGTCACATTATGCTGTCCATACTCCTATAGAAGATGACAAAAGATTCAGCAATAATTATAGAGGAAAATATGATAGACAACTTAAATCTAAATTAGGAGAGAAAGAGGCTAAATATGCTGCACTTGTTGAAGGAATGGATAAAAGTTTGGGGGATATAATGGATTATATTCAGTCGGATCCAAAACTGGCTCAGAATACAATAATATTGTTTATGTCTGATAATGGTGGGCAGGCTTTGGGATATTGCAGGGAAGGCGTACCTAACAGAGATCCCAATTATCCGGCACGTGCTGGTAAGGGGTCTGCTTTTATGGGAGGGGTAAGAGAACCGATGCTTGTTTACTGGCCAGGTGTGACTAAGCCCGGCAGTATATGCTTGCAAAAGGTTATTATTGAAGATTTTTACCCTTCTATTATAGAAATGGCAGGAATACACGACTACCATACTGTGCAGATAGTCGACGGAAAAAGCTTTGTCAGGTGTTTGAAGAATGTAAGTGATATTGATTCTAATAAATCTATAGTGTGGCATTTCCCTAATTTATGGGGAGAAACTCAGGATATTGAAGAGGGATACGGTGCCTATTCATCAATATTGAAGGGTGATTATCATCTGATATATAATTGGGAAAATGGAAGATTCAGACTCTATAATGTAAAGGATGACCTTTCAGAGCAAATCGACTTGTCTGAAAGATTGCCAGAAATAGTGAAAAAGTTGTCATCCGAATTATCGGATTATTTAAGGGAAAGAAATGCACAAAGACCATCTTTAAAATCTGATGGTAAAATTTTACCTTATCCAGATGGACTGTAACAGTATGAATTTGAATAACCGAACTGAACATAATTCTGTATAACGATTAATTTAATAACATGAGAAATACTTTATTTTTAATCAGATTAACAATTTTCTTGTTGCTCTTAAATGGAATGAACGGCCTGTGTGCGATTGCTAATTCATATCAACCGGAATATTCGACGGCAGGTTTTTATGAATTAGATAACACTGGTAGAAAAGTTTTTAGTATGAACCCTGCTTGGCGTTTTCACAAAGGAAATGTGACAGGAGCAGAAGATATAGAATTTGATGACAGTCGTTGGAAACTCGTTTCACTGCCCGACGGAATGGAGATACTTCCTGCTGAGGCGAGCGGATGCATAAACTATCAGGGTGAAGTGTGGTATCGCAAGCATTTTACTCCCGAAGAGGAATGGAAAGGAAAGAGACTGTTCTTGCACTTTGAAGCTATTATGGGTAAATCAAAAGTGTGGGTTAATGGAAAACTGGTAAAAGAACATTTTGGTGGATTTCTCCCTGTTATATCTGATGTTACAGATTATCTTGTATATGGAAAGGATAATGTAATTGCAGTATGGGCTGACAATGCGAATGATGCTTCTTATCCTCCTGGGAAACAGCAGGATATGCTTGATTTTGCTTATTTTGGAGGGATATATCGCGATTGCTGGATGATTGCTCATAATGATGTCTATTTGACAGATCCTAATTATGAAAATGAAATAGCTAGTGGAGGTTTGTTCGTCTCATATAATAATGTTTCAGATAAATCAGCAAATATCCGGCTGGATGCTCATGTGAGAAATATGTCATCAAAATCATTTTCAGGAAAAGTGGAATATGAACTGTATGACAGAAATGGGAATAAGGTTCAATCCAACAGTAAAAGTTTTTCTCTTTCAAAAGGGAAAGCCCGTACCACGACGGTGGGTATGAATGTCGAAAACCCTCATTTGTGGGATCCTGATTCCCCATATTTATATCAGCTGCACGTATATATCAAAGATAAGAATAACAATATAATTGACGGCTATCGAAGAAAAATAGGTATACGGAGTATAGAATTTAAAGGAAAAGATGGTTTTTGGTTAAATGGTAAACCTTACCCGTATCCGTTGATTGGAGCCAACAGGCATCAGGATTTTGCCGTTATTGGTAATGCTTTATCCAACAGTCTTCATTGGAGAGATGCAAAGAAACTGCGTGATGCAGGATTAAGAGTGATAAGAAACGCTCATTATCCGCAGGATCCGGCTTTTATGGATGCGTGTGACGAATTAGGACTTTTTGTAATTGTAAACACCCCCGGTTGGCAGTTCTGGAATGATGCTCCCATTTTTGCAAAAAGGGTATACAATGATATACGCAATATGGTACGGCGTGACCGCAATCATCCGTCTGTATGGATGTGGGAGCCTATTCTTAATGAAACATGGTATCCGGAAGATTTTGCCAAAAATGTGGTGGATATTTTGCATGAAGAATATCCGTACCCCTATTGTTATGCAGGGTGTGATGTAACAGCTCGTGGCAGTGAATATTTTCCTATTCACTTTACTCATCCTCTTAATGGAGCGGGTGGTGCATTTAATACCCAAAACATGAATCCTGAAATTTCATACTTTACCCGTGAATGGGGAGATAATGTGGATGATTGGAATTCTCATAACTCTCCAAGTCGTGTAAACAGAGCATGGGGTGAAATTCCTATGCTTATTCAGGCTCAGGGATATGCAAAGACTGATTATAAGTATACTTGTTATGATGTTCTTTACAGAAACAGTCGACAACATATGGGGGGATGTCTGTGGCACTCGTTTGATCATCAGCGTGGTTATCATCCAGATCCTTTTTATGGTGGCATAATGGATGCTTTCCGTCAGCCTAAGTTGGCTTATTATATGTTCTGTTCGCAGCGTCCTGCACAGAAGAATGATATGCTCATTTCGGAAACAGGGCCTATGGTTTATATAGCTAATGCTATGACCCCCTTCTCTCCTAAAGATGTTACCGTTTATAGTAATTGTGATGAAGTAAGGCTTACATATTGTAAAAATGGTAAACAATATATCTACAAGAAGGAAAAAACAGACATGGGCATGCCTTCTCCTGTCATTACTTTTGAGAATGTGTGGGATGTAATGTATGATAAAAAACTAGCTCGTGAAAGGAAGCATAATGATTCTTATTTATTTGCGGAGGGACTGGTGGATGGCAAGGTCGTAGCTACCCATAAAGTCTTGCCTGCACGTCGTCCTTCTAAGATTGTTATGTGGGTTGATAATGAGAATGTGGAAACTACTGCTGATGGTTCCGATTTGGTTACAGTTATTGCAGCTGTGGCAGATGATAAAGGGAATATCAAGCGTCTGAACAATTATCATATTAAATTTGAGATTGAAGGAAACGGTGAGCTTGTTGCAGATGAAGCAACTTTCACTAACCCTCGCCAGGTACAATGGGGAACAGCTCCTGTATTGGTTCGTGCCAATACCAATGCCGGTGAGATAAAGGTAAAGGCTTCTGTTGTATTTGAAGGTATTCATACTCTCTTATCTGCCGAGCTCATAATTAAGTCTGTTGCTTCAAAGCATAAGCTGATAGCTGATAATAAGGAGCTTTCTCTGTTGCTGGAAGGTTATAAAAAGAATGATGGTGTTGTTTCTGAAAGTAATACTGATTGTAAAAGTGAAATTAAAAGGTTACAGCAGGAACTTAGTAGATTGAAACTTAAGGAGGTTGAAAAACAACAATCTGATTTTGAGTAATATAAATTGATTTTATATAGTGTATTGTATGTTTCAGGCTAATTTAAATTATTTGATGGGAATTGGTCTTACAATGAAGGCTGCTTCTCTTATGGCTTCAAGCCCTGATGTTTCGCAAAGGTCTTTACCAAACGTAATTATAATATATGCCGACGATTTGGGATATGGCGACCTTGAATGTTATGGTGCGAAGAATGTTCTTACTCCTGCAGTAAACGGTCTGGCTAGTGACGGTATCTTGTTTAACAACGCTTATGCAGTGGCGGCAACAAGTACTCCATCAAGATATTCTTTACTTACTGGTGAATATGCATGGAGAAAGGAAGGTACAGATGTGGCTGCAGGTGATGCTGCTATGATTATAAATCCGAATCAGTATACTTTGGCTGATGTGTTCAAAAATACGGGATATAGAACTTCAGTTATCGGGAAGTGGCATCTGGGACTTGGAGCTGAGACAGGCAAACAGGATTGGAATGCTCCTTTGCCTACTCATCCGGGAGATCTTGGCTTTGACTATTCATATATTATGGCAGCAACGGCTGATAGGGTTCCATGTGTTTTTATAGAAAATGGTATGGTGGCTGATTATGATCCATCGGCTCCAATAGAGGTGAGTTATTCAAAGCCTTTTCCTGGTGAACTTTTAGGATGCGATCATCCGGAACTGTTGTATAATTTAAAACCAACTCATGAGCATGATAAGGCTATTGTTAATGGAATAAGTAGGTTCGGGTATATGAAAGGTGGTGGAAGGGCTTTATGGAAAGATGAAAATATAGCTGATTCTATAGCTTGTCATGCGATAGAGTTTATCAATAAAAACAAGAATACCCCTTTCTTTATGTATCTGGCCACTAATGATGTGCATGTGCCAAGATTTCCTCATGACAGATTTAGAGGAAAAAATCCAATGGGGTTGCGTGGTGATGCTATCGTACAGTTTGATTGGACTGTAGGGCAGGTGGTTTCTGCTTTGAAGAATTTGGGCATTTATGATAATACTTTAATCATATTATCTAGTGACAATGGTCCTGTCTTGGATGATGGATATGATGATAGGGCTGAGGAATTACTGAATGGACATTCACCTACCAGGGGGTTGAGGGGCAATAAGTATAGTGCGTTTGAGGGAGGGACAAGAATTCCGTTTATTGTTTCGTGGCCCAATGGTATTAAAGGTGGGAGAAAATCTGATGCTTTAATTTCACAGATTGATTTGATCAGATCGCTTGGTGAGCTTATTGGTGCTCGTATTCCCAAAGGTTCTGCTCCGGACAGTGAGAATTATATAGGGGCTATTTTGGGGTGTGATACTTTGGGTAGAGACTGGGTAGTGGAACAGTCGTATAATCATACTTTGTCTGTGAGAGATAGAGAATGGAAGTTTATCGAGCCTAATAATGGTCCTGCTGGTATTCCATGGATACCTGAAGTTGAATCTGGAAATAGTACTGAACCTCAGCTTTATTATCTTAAAAATGATGAATATGAGAAAGTGAATTGTGCCAAAGATAATAAAGAGAAAGTTATAGAGTTTATGGATATATTGAAAAAACTGAGAAAAATGTGACCTTTAATTTTTTTCTTATTAGAAATTTGAATTTATTAAACTGGCATGCATTGTATACTTAGGGGTTGGAGAATAGTTAGTATTCTTCGGGAAGTGAGAAGTCCATCCCGAAGAATACTAGAATTATAAAAATAACCTGAGCTCGAAATGAAGTCAAAAAATAGAAAGTTGTCTGTCTGTTATTGATAAAGTTTACGTCAATGTTTGGTCTTCTTATCCTTAATCATATATTTTTTCTGTCGTAATGTAGAATTCCTTACAAAAATCATCGGCCATACAATAAATCTCTGTAACTTTAGACTTTAGAAACATAGCAGTTATCGTTTAAATGTTATAATTGGTCACTATAAATTTAGTGATTTTATTGCTATGATTTTGATTATCAGTAAAATATATTTATTATTATTTCGAACTCACATTAATTAGGAAGAGTTGCTGCATAATTTCTGGGGAGAAATCACCTTTCATACCATAAATCTCTGTAATTTTAACCTCCGGGAATCTGCCAGGGATTTTCTTGTATCATATTTATATGTGGGGGTAAGATTGATTGATGAAAAATATTATTGAGAGTATCAGAAAGCAATGTCCTGTATCCGACTCTACTATCAAGGAGCTGGAGTCTTATTTGACACCTTGTACTTTTCCTAAAAAGTACCAGCTGATTAAAGAGGGAATTTATTGCAAATATGCCTATTTCATAGAAAAAGGTACCATAAGAGCCTATTGGGTTGTGGATGGGGAAGAATATACCACTTCATTTGGCACAGAAGGCGGCATTGTGTTCAGTATGGATGAACTTTATTACAACCGGAAAAGTGAGGAATATGTAGAAACCTTGGAGGAAGTGCAAGCCTACAGAATCAGTATAACCGACCTCCAACATCTGTTCGAAACGAATCTGGAACTATGCAACTGGGGAAGAATCATCCATCAGAATGAATACAGAAGGCTCCACAGAAGTCATAAAGAGCGGCTGTCGCTCCCGGCCAAGGAACGTTATGAGGAATTCCAGAAACAGTTTCCCGAAATATGCAGGAAGGTGAACTTGAAATACATTGCTTCTTATCTGGGGATTACCCTTTCCACGCTCAGCAGACTGCGAAGCAAGAAGCCATAATTTGATGTAGGACAAATTTTAATTGGGGGTGATTCCCTATCTTTGCAGGGTCACATTCAATTTATTCCAATATGAATCATCTAATTTCTTCCTCGGCCTTTGCCGATACGAAACCCCATTATGAACTGCTCGACGGACTGAGAGGAGTGGCTGCACTGCTGGTGGTGTTTTATCACATTTTTGAAGGATTTTCCTTTGCCGGAGGGGGCACCCTCATCACGGTCATCAACCACGGCTACCTGGCCGTCGACTTTTTCTTTATACTTTCGGGCTTTGTCATCGGCTATGCTTACGACGACCGATGGAAGAAGAACCTGACCTTGAAGGGCTTCTTCAAGCGAAGACTGATTCGCCTCCATCCGATGATTGTCATGGGAGCGGTCATCGGTTGCCTCACCTTCTTTATCCAGGGAGGGGTGAAGTGGGACGGCACGCAGGTGGCTACCTCCGCGGTCATGCTGGCTCTCTTGCTGGCCATGTTTTTCATTCCGGCCTATCCGGGAGCGGGTTATGACGTACGCGGAAACGGGGAGATGTTTTCGCTGAACGGTCCCAGCTGGTCGCTGTTTTTTGAATACATCGGGAACCTCCTTTATGCCCTTTTCATCCATCGGTTGGGCAACAAAGCGCTGACCGTCCTGGTGATATTGCTTGGATTAGGACTCTCCTGGTTTGCCTTGTCCGACGTGGTGGGCTACGGTATGATTGGCGTGGGCTGGACACTCGACAGACTGAACTTCTGGGGAGGAATGTTGCGGATGCTCTTTCCGTTCACGCTGGGAATGCTGATATCGCGGAATTTCCGCCCGTTGAAGGTTCGGGGGGCGTTCTGGATTTGCAGCGTCATTCTGCTGGTGCTTTTTTGTGTACCTTATATTGGGGGCCATTCGCCCGTGTGTCTGAACGGGGTGTTCGAGATGGTCTGCATTGTCCTCATATTCCCTATGCTGGTTTGTCTGGGGGCCTCCGGACAGACCACCGACAAGCGGTCGACCCGTATTTGCAAGTTTTTAGGCGATATATCCTATCCGTTGTATGCCATTCACTATCCTTTGATGTACCTGTTCTATGCGTGGCTGATTGAAAACAAACTGTACACGCTGGGAGAAACCTGGCCGATGGCGGCACTGGTTTATTTCGGAAGCATCGTCTTGGCCTATCTGTGTCTGAAACTCTATGATGAGCCTGTAAGGAAGTGGCTGGGCAGGAAGTTTGTAATCACACTTTGAAGGGTTTGCGGAACTTGCATCCGTTTTTCCACTGCGAGCAGCCATAGGCCGTCTTTCCCTTGATGATGATTCCCGTGCCGCATACGGGGCAGGCTTTGCCCAAAATACTGTCGTCGGCAGGAAGGGTATCCTCTTTAGGAGTATCCGGCGCGGTGGCTTTCTTGCTGGCCCGTGGCTTGCGGGGAGCGGCTTTCTTCTTGGGCTCACCGTCGTTGCCCTTGGGGACAGCGGCTTTTTTCAACGGGATTTTCGGACTGTCGTCGGTAGTGACAGTGACACGGCGGTTGCTGTTGTCGCGCAACACACTGTACACAATGTCGGTGACCATCTGTTTCAGTTCGGCCAGGAAGGTACCCGCATCGTAGCTCTTCCGCTCGATTTCCCGCAGTTTCTTTTCCCAAATACCGGTCAGTTCGGCCGATTTCAACAGTTCTTCGTGAATCAGCTGAATCAGTTCCACACCCGTAGGAGTGGCAATCAGGTTTTTACGTTCCTTGCGGATGTAATGCCGCTTGAACAAAGTCTCGATGATGGCGGCACGGGTAGACGGGCGGCCGATGCCGTTCTCCTTCAAGGCATCCCGCAGTTCGTCGTTGTCCACCAGCTTTCCGGCGGTTTCCATGGCACGCAGCAGAGTAGCCTCAGTATAGGGTCGGGGCGGCTGTGTCCATTTTTCGTTGAGCATCGGACTGTGCGGACCGCTTTCTCCCTTGGTGAAGGCAGGCAACACGCTTTCTTCTTCATTTTCCTTGTTTTCTTCCGACACGTCCTTGGCAAAGATGACCCGCCAGCCGGGTTCCAGAATCTGTTTGCCGGTTACTTTGAACTCTATCTGGTCGGCTTCTCCGATGACGGTGGTCGTCGAGAATTTGCAGTCGGGGTAGAACACTGCGATGAAGCGCCGCGCTATCAGGTCGAATACCCGTTTCTCCATGTCGCTGAGGCCCTGCGGCTGTACGCCCGTAGGGATGATGGCATGGTGGTCGGTCACCTTGCTGTTGTCGAATACTTTTTTCGACTTGAAGAGCGGTTTCCCGGCCAGTACGCCCGTATAAACGGTATAATCTTTCAGTCCCTCCAGAATTTTCGGACACTTGGGATAGATGTCATCGCTCAGGAAAGTGGTATCCACACGCGGATAGGTGGCCACCTTCTTTTCATACAACGACTGGATGAGCTGCAAGGTCATGTCGGCCGAGTAGCTGAATTTCTTGTTGCATTCTACTTGAAGGGAAGTCAGGTCGAACAGGCGGGGAGGAGCTTCTGTACCTTTCTTGGAACTGACTTCAGTCACGGTGAAGTCTACGTTCCGGATGCGTTCCAGCAAATCTTTTCCCGTCTGTTCGTCGGTAATCTGCGGAATGCCTCGGTTGGCATCAGCCTGTGTCTTTTTCTTGGCCGAAGGATTCTCTTTTTCCTTTTCGGCTTCTTCTGCCAGTTCCTCGTCACTTTTGCGTACGATGGCCGAGAAGACCGTATCCCGGTATACCGTCTTCAGTTCCCAGTACTGTTTGGGTACAAAATGTTCGATTTCCTGCTGTCTTTTCACAATCAGGGCCAGGGTAGGTGTCTGTACCCGCCCGATGGAAAGTACCTGTTTGTTCTGTCCGTATTTCAGAGTATAGAGTCGGGTAGCATTCATGCCCAAGGTCCAGTCGCCGATGGCCCGGCTCAGTCCGGCTTCGTAGAGCGGCTGGAACTCCGACTGGTCTTTCAAGTGTGCAAAGCCGTCGCGGATGGCCTCTTCCGTCAGTGAGGAAATCCAGAGCCGTTTGACCGGACACTTGGCTCCGGCCTTCTGCATTACCCACCGTTGGATGAGTTCTCCTTCCTGGCCGGCATCCCCACAGTTGATAATCATTTCGGCTTCCTGCATCAGCTTTTCGATGATGTGGAACTGCTTTTCAATCCCGCTGTCGTTGATCAGCTTGATGCCGAAGCGGGGAGGAATCATGGGAAGTGTACTCAGGCTCCACGTTTTCCATGAAGGAGTATATTCATGCGGTTCTTTCAGGGTACACAAATGCCCGAATGTCCAGGTCACCTGGTATCCGTTTCCTTCAATGTATCCTTCTTTTCGGTTCTTGGCTCCCAGCACGTCGGCGATGTCGCGTGCCACGCTGGGCTTTTCGGCGATGCAAACTATCATGGTCTTTCTTTCAATATGGGGCAAAATTACGCAAAGTTGCCTGAATAGAAAAATAAAATCTTTATCTTTGAGCGGAAACGACTGACAGCCTTTCTTTTGGCAAGGTTTTTGTAAGATAGAATATATAACGATTAAATGAAGAATTTATGTTGATTTGGATTGTATTTATAGGTATTGCGATTCTCAGTTACATGGTGCAGGCCAGCCTGAAGAGTAAGTTTGAGAAATATTCCCAGATTCCGCTGACCAATGGGATGACGGGAAGGGAAGTCGCCGAAAAAATGTTGCGTGACAACGGTATTTACGACGTGACGGTGACCAGTACGTCGGGTATGCTGACCGACCATTATAACCCGATGAACAAGACGGTGAACCTGAGTGAAGGGGTTTATGGAAGTGCAAGTGTGGCTGCGGCGGCAGTAGCTGCCCATGAGTGTGGACATGCCGTACAGCATGCGCGGGGATATGCGCCTTTGCGGATGCGTTCAGCATTGGTACCGGTGGTACAGTTTTCTTCTTCCATCGTTTCTTGGGTGCTGCTGGCAGGTATCCTTATGGTAAATTCTTTCCCGCAGCTGCTGCTGATTGGCATTTGTCTGTTTGCCATGACTACCTTGTTCAGTATTATTACGCTCCCGGTAGAGATTGATGCCAGTCGTCGGGCGTTGGCGTGGTTGAGTCGGGCAGGTATCACCAATGCCTTCAACCACCAGCAGGCCACGGATGCCTTGAAGTCGGCTGCCTATACGTATGTAGTAGCGGCACTGGGTTCATTGGCTACGTTGATTTACTACGTGACAATTTATATGAATCGCCGCGAGTAAGCGTGAAATCCTTCCATTTTGTGTGCGGAAGGTAGAAATTTTATTCGTAATTTTGCCCCGTTAATTTAAAGACTGATTCATTATGGCAACAAAACCAAGTATACCGAAAGGAACAAGAGACTTTTCGCCGGTGGAAATGGCGAAACGTAACTATATATTCAACACGATTCGCGAAGTGTTCTATCTTTATGGCTTTCAGCAGATAGAGACTCCTTCCATGGAAAACCTGTCTACCTTGATGGGTAAGTACGGGGAGGAAGGTGATAAGCTGCTTTTCAAAATCCAGAATTCGGGGGATTATTTCTCCGGGCTGACCGATGAAGAGCTGTTGAGCCGGAACGCAGCCAAGCTGGCCAGCAAGTTCTGTGAGAAGGGTTTGCGCTATGACCTGACGGTTCCTTTCGCACGTTACGTGGTGATGCACCGTGATGAAATCACTTTCCCGTTCAAGCGTTTCCAGATTCAGCCGGTATGGCGTGCCGACCGTCCTCAGAAGGGGCGTTACCGTGAGTTCTACCAGTGTGATGCCGACGTGGTGGGCAGCAATTCTCTGCTGAACGAGGTGGAACTGGTGCAGATGATTGATACGGTGTTCCAGAAATTCGGTATCCGGGTTTCCATTAAGATTAATAACCGCAAGATTCTGACCGGTATTGCAGAAATTATCGGAGAAGCAGATAAGATTGTCGACATTACGGTAGCCATCGACAAGTTGGATAAAATCGGTTTGGACAATGTGAATGCGGAATTGGCTTCAAAGGGTATTCCGCAGGAAGCGATTGACAAGTTGCAGCCGATTATCTTGCTGAGCGGTTCGAACGAAGAAAAACTGGCTACATTGAAGAATGTGCTGGCTGCCAGTGAAACCGGTCTGAAAGGGGTGGAGGAAAGCGAATTTATCCTGAAGACGATTGCCGGACTAGGCATCAAGTCGGAAGTGGAACTGGATTTGACGTTGGCCCGCGGATTGAATTATTATACAGGAGCCATTTTTGAAGTGAAGGCCTTGGATGTACAGATTGGTAGTATTAGCGGAGGTGGCCGTTATGACAACCTGACAGGTGTGTTCGGTATGGACGGTATGTCAGGGGTAGGCATCTCTTTCGGTGCCGACCGTATTTACGATGTGCTGAACCAGCTGGATTTGTATCCGAAGGAAGCCGTGAACGGCACGCAGCTGCTGTTCGTTAACTTTGGCGAGGCGGAAGCGGCTTATGTACTTCCGATTTTGTCACAGGCGCGTGCGGCAGGTATCCGTGCGGAAATCTATCCGGATGCAGCCAAGATGAAAAAGCAGATGAGCTATGCCAATGCGAAGATGGTGCCGTTTGTGGCCATTGTGGGCGAGAATGAGATGAAAGAAGGAAAAGTGACACTGAAGAATATGGCAAGCGGCGAGCAGTCGCTGGTCACTCCGGATGAACTGGTGGATGCCATTCACGGATAAGTGTGATTCATTATATAAATAAAACAATAAGGACACAGGTTTCACGGGAGAAGGCGGAAGATGTAAAGGCTTCGGACTTCGGTTTCGTGGAACCTGTGTTTTTTGTCGGTCTACTTTGATAAATTAAATAATTGCAGAAGGTAT
Organism: Bacteroides mediterraneensis; assembly: GCF_900128455.1. Classification (GTDB taxonomy): domain Bacteria; phylum Bacteroidota; class Bacteroidia; order Bacteroidales; family Bacteroidaceae; genus Phocaeicola; species Phocaeicola mediterraneensis. The sequence goes on from NZ_LT635783.1 coordinate 910,062, forward strand.
GGAAATCGTATATTTAGTGATGGGCATGATAGTGGGGGGGCTGCTTGGCTATTTGTTTGCTGCCCGGAAATCGGTAGCTTTGCGCTCACAGTTGCAGTGGAGCGAGGCACATGCCCAGGATTTGCTTCAAGCAGAGAAGGAACGTGCGGCGGCTTTAGCAGAACAGTATAAGAAAGAGACGGAGAGACTGCACGGGCAGTTGGACGAACTTTCCGGAAAGTGGAGTGAGACCGGTCGGGCATTGGCAGCTTCACAAGCGGAACGTCGGAATTTGGAAGAGCGTTTGATGCATCAGAAGGAAGAAGTGGAGCAGTTGCGGAAGCAGTTGAATATGGAGTTTGAGAACATGGCCAACCGCATTTTCCAGCAGAAGACGGAGGCTTTCAACCGACTCAGCTCGGAAACGCTAGGCAATCTGTTGAAACCTTTCGGCGAAAACCTGAAGGAGTTCAAGCATCAAGTTGAAGAAGTGTATGATAAGGAATCCAAACAGCGCTTTTCATTGGAGGACCGTATCAAGGAACTGATGCAGCTGAACAAGCAGATTAGTGACGATGCCAACAACCTGACCCGGGCCTTGAAAGGAGATTCCAAGATGCAGGGAAACTGGGGAGAAATGATTCTGGAAACCATTTTGGAGAACTCCGGATTGCGGGAGGGGGAAGAATATTTCCGTCAGGAATTCTTGAAAGATGAGCATGGGGAACCGCTTAAGAATGAGCTGGGACAGCGGATGCAGCCCGATGTACTGGTGGTGTATCCGGACAACCGGCAGGTGATTATCGACTCGAAGGTATCGCTTACGGCCTACGCCAACTATGTGGGATGTGAGGATGCTGGACAGCGAGAACAGTACTTGAAAGCGCATCTGGTTTCGGTCAGGACACATATCGATGAATTGAGCCGGAAGGATTATTCCAGTTACAATGTGTCGGCCCTGGATTTCGTGATGATGTTCGTACCCAACGAACCGGCTTATCTGCTGGCGTTGCAGGCCGATCCAGACTTATGGAACTATGCGTATCAGAAGAAAGTGGTGCTGATGAGTCCTACAAACCTGATTGCGGCGCTGAGGCTGGCGCTGGATTTGTGGAAGCGGGAGTATCAGGTGAAAAACATTCAGGACATCATCAAGCGAGGTACCGTGCTGTATGAGAAACTGGTGGGATTTACCGAGACTTTCGAGAAAATCGGTGATACGCTACAGGCGGCTTCCACGGCTTACAAGAATGCTTTGGGACAGCTTTCGCAGGGAAAAGGTAATTTGATTCGTCAGGCGGACATGCTGACGGAGCTGGGGATTACGTCGAAAAAGAAATTCTCTCCCCGTCTCCGGCAAGAAGCAGATAAGGATGCGACGCCAGATTCTTCTGCAAGAGACCTGTTTACTTCTTTAGAAGAGAAATAAGAATGGAAGGAAGAAAAAAACTGTTTATGATGTCAGCGTTCAAATCCACTTTGTCAGTAAAATCATGTCAGAATGGCAGTTTTGAGCTTTGGCACGCTTTTCGTAAGAAAGTTGATGCTTTCATGTACAACGCATGAGATTATAATCTAGTATAAACGTAAAAAAATATAGCATTATGAACATTAAACCATTAGCAGACAGAGTCCTGATTCTTCCGGCTCCTGCAGAAGAAAAAACAATCGGCGGTATTATTATTCCTGACACAGCAAAAGAAAAACCGTTGCAGGGTGAAGTAGTGGCCGTAGGCCATGGCACAAAAGACGAAGAAATGGTCTTGAAAGTGGGCGATACGGTCTTGTACGGAAAATATTCTGGTACAGAAATCGAATACGAAGGCGTGAAGTATTTGATGATGCGTCAGAGCGATGTACTGGCAGTTTTGGGATAATTCATTCATTTATTTAAAAGATTAGAAAGGAAAATTCAATATGGCAAAAGATATTCTCTTCAACATTGACGCTCGCGATCAGTTGAAAAAAGGTGTAGACGAACTGGCTAATGCAGTGAAAGTAACACTGGGCCCGAAAGGACGTAACGTAATCATCGAAAAGAAATTCGGTGCTCCTCACATCACAAAGGATGGTGTGACAGTAGCGAAGGAAGTGGAACTGAGTGACCCTTTCCAGAACACTGGTGCACAGCTGGTGAAATCAGTAGCTTCAAAGACTGGAGACGATGCCGGAGACGGTACTACTACCGCAACCGTATTGGCGCAGGCAATCGTAGGCGTAGGTTTGAAGAACGTTACAGCCGGTGCTAACCCGATGGACTTGAAACGTGGTATTGACAAGGCCGTTGCAAAAGTGGTTGAATCAATCAAGTCACAGGCTGAAACTGTAGGCGACAACTACGACAAGATTGAACAGGTCGCTACTATTTCTGCCAACAATGATCCGGTAATCGGTAAATTGATTGCAGATGCCATGCGTAAGGTTTCTAAAGATGGTGTCATCACCATTGAAGAGGCTAAAGGTACTGATACTACCATCGGTGTAGTAGAAGGTATGCAGTTCGACCGTGGTTACCTGTCAGCTTACTTTGTAACTGATACGGAAAAGATGGAATGCGTGATGGAACATCCGTACATCCTGATTTACGATAAGAAGATTTCTAACTTGAAAGATTTCTTGCCTATCTTGGAACCGGCTGTACAGAGCGGACGTCCGTTGCTCGTCATCGCAGAAGATGTGGACAGCGAAGCTTTGACTACTTTGGTTGTGAACCGTCTGCGTAGCCAGTTGAAGATTTGTGCAGTGAAAGCTCCGGGCTTCGGCGACCGTCGTAAAGCCATGCTGGAAGATATCGCCGTATTGACCGGTGGTGTGGTTATCAGCGAAGAAAAGGGCTTGAAACTGGAACAGGCTACTTTGGAAATGCTGGGTACTTGCGACAAGGTAACTGTGACAAAAGAAAATACTACTATCGTAAACGGTGCCGGTCAGAAAGAATTGATTCAGGAACGTGTCAACCAGATTAAGGCCGAAATCAAGAACTCTACTTCTGACTACGACAAAGAAAAACTGCAGGAACGTCTGGCCAAATTGTCAGGTGGTGTAGCTGTTCTTTACGTAGGTGCTGCCAGCGAAGTGGAAATGAAGGAAAAGAAAGACCGTGTAGATGACGCCTTGTGTGCTACTCGTGCCGCTATTGAAGAAGGTATCGTACCGGGTGGTGGCGTGACTTACATCCGTGCCATCGATGCGTTGGAAGGCATGAAGGGTGACAATGCCGACGAAACAACCGGTATTGAAATCATCAAACGTGCCATCGAGGAACCGCTTCGTCAGATTGTTGCAAACGCCGGTAAGGAAGGTGCTGTAGTAGTTCAGAAAGTACGTGAAGGCAAGGGTGACTTCGGTTACAATGCCCGTACGGATGTGTACGAACATTTGCACGCAGCCGGTGTGGTTGATCCTGCCAAGGTAACGCGTGTGGCTTTGGAAAATGCCGCTTCAATTGCCGGTATGTTCCTGACTACTGAATGTGTCATCGTAGAAAAGAAAGAGGAAAAGGCTGACATGCCGATGGCTGCTCCAGGAATGGGCGGTATGGGAGGCATGATGTAATTTCTCCTTTCAAGCTATAAAAGTAAAATCCCAACCGGATTTTCCGGCTGGGATTTTTTTGTATAAGAGAGAATTTAGTATCCCGGATTCTGTGTCATATCCGGATTGTTGTTGAGTACTTCCGCAGGAATAGGTAAGTAATAATTGGTGGGACTGCTGAATCCAGTTTGTTCGATGGGAATGTTCAGCAGACGATAATAAGGATAGGCTCCTCCTGTGCCCTGTAACAGCTGAATATATTCCGCCCAGTCTGTTCCATTTAGTGAGAATGCCTCTTTTAGTTGATTCTTGATTTCAGTGGCTTGCATCTCATTCCCTATTAGAGAATAGGCGATGGCGGCCATGAGATATACCTCTCGTAAAAGGACGGGATGAATGTAGCTTCCTCCCGGATTTCCGAAATTATCTTTGTATCCTCCCCAAAGGACTTCCTGACTGTCTGACAGGTTTGTTGCCTCCGGATCCAGACTGAATGCATTGCTGTCCAGTATATATTGGCACTGTTGAAGGGCCTCTTGGTAATATCCGGAAATCAGGTAGGTTTTCCCTAGCAAGGCTCTGGTTGCCAACTGTCTTTTCTCGGTTGAACTGGATATCAAATCTGTCAGATAGTAGAGTAGCCAGTCTTGACTTGCTTCGTTGTCGTTGGGCATGATTTTTCCATAATATCCTAATAATTGGTTTTGAATCATTGTGTAGTCGACGGTCATATCCCAAGAAGCGGCCCATCCTTCCGACGTATTTAATGAGGTAACCTGGTCCAAGTATTTTTTACCGTTTTCCAAAGTCTGGTAAGCAAGTTCCCAGAAAGGACTGGAAGTATATTCCACCATGTTATAGTCGAAATAGGTATCGTATAGCAGGCTGTATTCCAGATTTTTGACTTGTGTCAGGTAGATGCCGAGCTCTTCGTTCCATTTGTTTTGAATATCCGCTACGCTTACCTCCTCAATTTTGGTCATGTAGCAGATTTTGGTTACACTGTTTTCTGTAAGGTTCCTATAATTCAGGTAGTATCTATACGGTTCGCTGTTTACCTTGTCATTTACATTGATTACTCCATCTCCATTTAAGTCAGTGAAGATAAGATTGCCATTGGCGTCAGCTCCTTCAATGAGGAAGCCGTCGGATAGATTGGAGTAACCTTCTTTGCTGATGACATAGGTTAATGTATCATTCTGATGTGAGATGATTGCTGCTCCGTTCTCATCGGTCGTGAAAGGTCCCAGTACGGTACCATTTCCTTCTTGGGCTTCAATGGTCACACCTTCCAGCGGTTCTCCAGTAGGTAATAGCACAAGAATGGTCGTTTCATGTAAGCTGACAATCGGTCCGTCGAGCATGGGAAAAACCTCAGGTACGACATATACATAACTGTTTCCTGCCGGAATGGCTTCTCCTTCAATCTGGATGCCGTTGATTTGAATGTTGTCTTCCTCACGTGTCACGTAAAGTGTTTCATTGCTGATACTGGTCAAGGTACTTCCTTCAGTAAGTTCGTTTTTGGTGTACTGTCCTTTTATGATGTGGTTTTTAATGGAAGCTGTGTCCAGTTTCTCGGTGCGACTGGCGGCATTGGCGTTTTTCACGGCAAAAACGGTCAGTTGACTTTCCTGGAGGTCGGCTACATTTGTTTTTTCCAGTATTTCCACAAACTGGCTCACCTGCGGTTCGCTTTCTTTCAGGACTTTTACAATGGTTTGCACTTCTTCCTGTCCTTTGGAAGGAGGAGGTTGCGGACTGGGAGATTCTTCATCACTACAAGCGTGTAGAATACACAATGCAAAAATGCTTGCTAAATAATACGTAAAGGTTTTCATAAGGCGTTTATTTTGAAGGTGGTTTTATAATAAGTCTCCTAAAAATGAAATGGAGTGTTTCCCTTTTTCAAATAGTCTGATTCCCCTTTTGAAGTCGGCTGGGGATATTGCGTTTTTCAGTGATTTCTTTTCCGTAGGTTTTCTGTTTGTTTTCAGATAAGCTTATTGGAACATCAATTAAATAAGTTGTATTTTCGTCCCGAAAGAATTATAGTAACAGATTCTTTTGTATGCCATCATAAAGGATGGCGTATTTTAGTTCAGGGGAATACTGAGATAGCCTTTTGAAAGTGCCTTGATGACCAAATCGGTGGCATTCTTTGCGCCGAATTTTACCATCAGGTTTTTGCGGTGCCATTCTACGGTATTTTCTGAAATAAAGAGGCACTCGGAAATTTCATGGGTATTCATTCCTTTGGCAATGGCTTTCAGCACATCCAGTTCCCGAATGGTGGGGGCAGAATCAAGCGTGTCGGTCGTATTGCTGACCTTTTCTTTTTCTTTATAGAGTTTTTGGAATTGCGGACAATAGTATGTTTTCCCCTTGAGGACAGCCTGTATGGCTTTCTCAATGTATTTCCCTGCCGACGATTTGAATACGACTGCATCAATGTCCGGATTTTTCAGCTTGTTGACAATCCAGATTTCTTCGTGCATGGTACTGACCACAATCTTGGCTGTCGGGTCTTTCTGTTTTATCTGGTGTATGAGTATAAATCCATCTATGTCTGGCAAATCCAAATCGATGATGTAGAGCTGAAAATCAAATTGTCCCATTAAATCTTTCAGCTGTGAGCCTGTCTGTGCCGTATGTATGCTTGTTATCCCCGGGCTATGGGACAACAGGCTTTTCAACCCTTCCAATACAAGAGGATGATCGTCGATAATGGCTACATTCAGGTTCATTTATGCTTTGTCTTTTTATTTATTAACAAAAGTACGCAACCCTCTTGAGATTCCCCCCACGGTAACCCGTAGTTTTCTAGGTGAACAGTGGAATAATGATGGTCATTTTCTGAGAATCCAGTGAAATGCTTCCTTTCAAGGCCATCGCACGTTCTTTCATGGTCTGTAATCCGATACCCTTTCCGGAGGTGGAGATGAAGTGTCCGTTGTGGGATATGATGAGTTCCAGGTTGGGAAGCTTCCATTCCAGTGAGAGATGAATTTCGGTTGGAGAAGCATGCTTGAGCGCATTGCTGGTTGCTTCCTGAATGATGCGGTAGATATTCAGGCTGTAGGTCTCGGGGAGCACCGACCAGTCGCATTCTTCAGGCTGGGTGGTAAAGGTGACCTGGCAAGCGGCTGAGGTCATGCGTTCCGCATAATTTTGCAGCACTTGTTTGAGCGTGGTTTCCTGAAAGGTGGGAGGAAGCAGTTCGTGGGATACCCGCCGGATGTTTTCCCGACTGTTGCGTAACACTTCCTTCCAAGGTTCATCAAGAGAAACGGCATTCATTTCCAAGGCATACAGGTCGTTGCATACCCCGTCGTGGAGCTCTTTAGCCAGGCGGTTGCGTTCTTCTTCCAGTTCTTTCAGATACGTGCGTGTGGCATTGCGCGCTGTTTCACGCTGTAAGTTCTCAAATTCACTGCGCTGTGTCTCCGCCTCTCTTTTCTGGCGTTCGATGCGTAGCCTCTGTTTTTGAATGAAATAGAGCGAGATGAAGGCCATGACTGCCAGCAGGATGAGCAAGGCGGTGATTTTCAGTTGCAGATTCTGCTTTTCTTTCTGTCGTTTTTCTTGTAGCTGTTGGTATTCCAGTTCTTTCTTTTGGGTTTCATATTTCACGGAGAGTTCCTCCAGCTGACGGCTTTTGTCTTGTACGAACAGCGAGTCGCCGAGGGTTTTGACCAGCCCTAATATGTGGTAAGCCTGTCGGTAGTCGGCCAGCTCCTTGTAAACAAGGTGAAGATTGTTGTAGATGTCGTATTCCAGGAACGGATAATTTTCGATACCCGGCAGCTGCAGCATCTTTTGGGCGGTCTGTGCGGCCTGCTTCCATTCTTTCTGGGTTTGTTGCACATAAAAGAGCACTTGATAGTAATTGACGAGAGCCATGGTTGAGCGGATTTTGGAAGCAAGCCGGTTAGTCTGTTGGACGAGCGGCTGAATCTCTTGGGAGGATGCACCCTCCCGAAACAAGGTCAGCAGGTAGTAGGTGCGTGCACTGAGTTCGGTTTCCGGTTGCTGAAGCTGTTGCGAAAGCTCTATGGCTTTAGACAGATAAGTTTTGGCTGCCTTATACTCCTTTTGTGTGATGAAGATTGAAGCGCATACATTGTAAATCTGAGTACGGAAAGCAGCGTCCTGACATTGGTCTGCTTGGGTAACTGCTTCGTGTGCATATTTCAAGGCTTGTTCCGAATCCTTCATGTCCAGGTGGATGGTGGCCAGGTTGTTGTAGAGTGTGACAAGGGCCTGCCGGTTCTCTTCCGAGTTTTCAGGCAGGCAGACGGCTAGTTGCAGGGCTTTGTCATACGCCGCCACTGCTTCCGGAATCTTTCCGGAAGAACGCAGATACACCCCTTGTGAGGTGTAGCAGGACACCATGCCGCAGGTATCCTTGTCGGTCAAAGCCTGCCGGATGGCCTGGTCGATGGCCCACAGAGCAGAATCTATCTTGCCGGTCTGATAGAATGCATCGGCGGTTTCCGTGAGTTTCTCTATATTTGAGGGGGAGGCTGAAAGCAGAAAGCAGGACAAACCAAGCAGGAAGGTAAAAATACGGGTTCTCATAGGCTATGATGATTAAGGGGGACTTTGCAATGTAAAGAAAAAATTTGGATTATTCTAGTTTTTTCCCTATTTTCAGTTCGTTTTTGAACTTGGACTTAAAACTAAATCGTATGACAAAAGAAGAATTGATGCGAAAAGCAATAGACCTGTCTGTGAAGAATGTAGCAGAAGGAGGAGGCCCTTTCGGGGCTGTGATTGCCCGGAATGGGGAAATTGTCGCTACAGGGGTAAACCGTGTGACTCCGGATTGTGACCCGACGGCCCATGCGGAGGTGAGTGCCATTCGGGCAGCTGCCAAGAAGCTGGGGACGTTTGATTTGAGCGGATGTGAAATCTATACTTCGTGTGAGCCTTGTCCCATGTGTCTGGGAGCCATCTATTGGGCGCATCTGGACCGGATGTATTATGGGAACAACCAGCACGATGCGGCAGCCATCGGTTTCGACGATGCCTTCATTTACGAGGAATTGGATTTGAAGCCGGCAGACAGACGCCTGCCTTCAGAGGTATTGCTGCCGGAAGAGGCCATCAAAGCCTTTCAGGACTGGACGGCCAAAACGGATAAGGTGGAATATTGAAAATGATTCGGCAAGGAGGCGGTAGCGTCTTGTCGTTTTTTAGGTTTCCCTTGGCGGAACCGTACGTTTCTCTTGGCGGAAACTTATGGCTCCGCCAGGGGAAACGTATGTTTTCCGGTGGGGAAACCTAGTGGGGATAAGCGTGTTTTTCCGAAAAGCAAGCAGCATTTTCAGATTAGCTTTACTGACTGTTATTCAGGTTGGAGTACGGTCGTGAATTCCCGTTCAAAATTAGGTGTGAACACGCCTTTTCCCAAGTTTTCCCGGATTTCTTCGATGGACCAGAAACGTCCGCCGGCCAGTTCTTCACTGGGAGAAATAGGACCTTCGTACACGGTCTTATGGGAAAATACCAGTTCTTTTTCCCGTGCGGATTCGAATACATAATGAGTCAGTAGCTGAGGGGTGAAGTCGGTAATGCCGAGTTCTTCGCGGACTTCCCGCTTCAAGGCCATCTCCACGCTTTCTCCCAAATCCACGTGTCCTCCCACGGAAGTATCCCATTTGCCGGGCTGGATGTCTTTCCAGTCCGGTCGTTTCTGCAGATAGAGTTCTCCTTTGCTGTTGAATACGTGCAGGTGGACCACCGGGTGCAGGAGCTTGCTGCCGTTGTGACATTCTCCTCGGGTGGCCGCTCCTATGAGGTTTCCTTCCTCGTCTACGAGGGGAAACATTTCTTCGCTATTATCTTTCATCGGTTGAGGCGTTTAAATTTTAGGGTATCAGTAAGGACGAATCGCCGTAGCTCAGGAAACGGAAATCGTGAGCCAGCGCATAGTCGTAAATCGGTCGCCAGTTTCCTTTTACAAAGGCTGAAACCAGCAACAGCAACGTGCTTTGCGGCTGGTGGAAGTTGGTCACCATTTTTTTGACGATGTGATATTCGTATCCCGGGGCGATGATAATCTGGGTACTGGTGTGCAGGGCTTCCAGTCCGTGATGGTCCATGTAGTCGAGGATGTGTTGCAGGGCCTCCAGCGTGCTCAGTGCCGGATGGGTTTCGTAGGGTTGCCATTGCTGTACGTGCAGCTCTTCCTGACTGGCGTCGGGATGCTGTGACAGGGTCACTCCGATGTAGTAAAGACTCTCCAGGGTACGGACGGAAGTGGTGCCCACCGCTACCGCCTCACCTCCGTGTGCCAGCAGTTTCTCGATGGTGCTCCGGTTCACGGAGATGTATTCCGTATGCATTTCGTGTCCTTCAATTTCTTCACTCTTTACAGGTTTGAACGTGCCGGCGCCCACGTGGAGGGTCACTTCCTCCAGGTCGATTCCTTTTTCTTTCAGGGCGTTCAATACGCGCTCGGTGAAGTGCAGGCCGGCGGTCGGGGCCGCTACGGAACCTTTTATCTTGGAATAGACCGTCTGATAAGTCTCCTTGTCGCTTTCCTGCGTCTCTCTGTTCAAGTAGGGAGGAATGGGCAGTTCGCCGAAGAATTCCAGAATGTCGGCAAAGGTCACTTCGGGGTTGTCCCAGGTGAAATCAATCCAGTGGCTGGTGCCGTGGCAGGCGCCACGGGTAGCCGTCAGGGTCAAGGTTTTGCCTTTGACTGTCATTTCCTTGTGCAGCGGGCCTTCCTTCCATTTCTTCAGGTTGCCAATCATGCAGAGCCAGGCCGCATGCTGGGTTTGCTGGAAGTTGAGGGCATAATCGTTGGGCTCGATGGGCTCCAGGCAGAATATCTCAATCAAGGCACCGGTTTCCTTGCGGAAATGCAGACGGGCCTGAATCACTTTCGTATTGTTGAAAATCATGAGAGTGCCGGCTTCCAGGTAATCCGGAAGGGAAGTGAAATGGGTTTCACTGATTTGTCCGTGCCGATAAACCAGCAGCTTGGACTGGTCGCGGACCGGCAGCGGGAATTTTGCGATGCGGTCATCCGGCAGCGGATAATTGTAATCGCTGATTTTTATATGCTTTGTATCTTCCATGTCGTTTATTTTTTTGCAAAAGTACAATAATTAGCAGAATCCTCCTAACAGAATATTTTTTTCGTGGACTTCCTTTCATGGCTTCTTGAATAATTTCCATATTCCGATGAAAGTCGTTACATTTGTCAGAGTTATAAAATCAGAGTAAAGATATGAAAATAGGAGATAAAGTACGTTTCCTGAGCGAAGTGGGCGGCGGGATTGTCCGTGGCTTTCAGGGAAAAGATGTGGCATTGGTAGAAGGGGAAGACGGGTTTGAAATCCCCATGCTGATTAAAGAATGTGTGGTGATTCAGACGGATGATTATAACATTCCGTTGAAATCGGCCCAGAAACCGTCGGCTCCGGAGGTGGAAGAGGAAGAAGAGGTGGAAGAAGAAAAACCGATTACGTATCGGGCTCCGGAAATCCGGGGAAATGATGTGCTGAACGTGTTCCTGGCCTACGTGCCGCAGGATGTGAAGGCCATCTCCTCTACTGCTTTTGACGCCTACCTAGTGAACGACAGCAATTATTTCGTGGATTACCTGTACCTTTCGGCAGAAGGCAATAGCTGGACGTTGCGCAGCCGGGGAACGGTGAAACCGAACATGAAGCTGCATCTGGAGGAGTTTGAAAAGAGTGCCTTGAACGGTATGGAGCGTGTGGCGGTCCAGCTTCTGGCTTATAAGGACGACCGTAGCTTCCTGTTCAAGCCGGCGGTGAGCCAGGAATTGCGCATCGACACGGTGAAATTCTATAAGCTGCATACGTTCCAGCCTTCCGATTTCTTTGAAGAACCGGCGTTGATTTATGAGATTGTGAAGGACGATGAGGCGGTGAAGCAGGTCTTCGTATCGGCCGATGACATCAAGAATGCCTTGTTGCAGAAGAGCGTGCAGGACGTACCGGCCAAGGTGCAGAAAAAGCAGCATGTGGTGAAAAACGAGATTGTGGAGGTGGACCTGCACATCCATGAATTGCTGGACGATACCACCGGCATGGGCAATGCGGAAATGCTGAACTATCAGCTGGAGGTGTTCCGCAAGACGCTGGAAGAGTATAAGCAGAAGAAAGGCCAGCGGATTGTGTTTATCCATGGCAAGGGAGACGGCGTGCTGCGCCGGGCCATCCTGGATGAACTGAAGCGGAAGTACAAGACTTACCAATGGCAGGATGCTTCTTTCCGGGAATACGGATTTGGAGCTACGATGGTGACAATACGTTAAGAGATATGGGAACTTTGAAAGAAATGCTGTCGGCCGACCGTTTTGCGGCGGAGGCAGGAGTAGAATTGTTGGAAATCAGTCCGGGATATGCCAAGGCGCGGATGAAAGTGACCGAAAAACATTTGAATGCCGGAGGGGTTTGCCAGGGAGGTGCGTTGTTCACACTGGCTGACTTGGCTTTCGCCGCGGTGGCAAACAGCCGGGGGAGGCTGACCTTGTCGCTGAATGCGAATATCACGTTCTTGCGTGCGGTGAGCAAAGGCTATGTGTATGCGGAGGCTACTGAGACGTATAATCATGCCCGGGTACCTTTCATCGAAGTACACTTGGTGGATGAACAGCAGCAGCTGATTGCCGTACTGACCAGTTCGGGTTACCGGAAAAGTGAGGAGCTGGAGGTAGACGAGCTGGAATAAAGTGGAAAGAAATTGTCGGGAGTATTCCCGCTCCTGAATGATGGAAAAATCCCCCTTGTTTTCAGGAATTTGAAGCGGCCCTAAAAAGTGGAGTATAAAACTTTTGGGATTACTTCAATTCAGAAGCGAGGGGGATTTTTTTACTCGTTTGTCAGATTTGTGCAAAGGCTTGTGTCAAGTCGGCAATCAAATCATCGATATGTTCGGTGCCTATTGACAAGCGGATGGTAGCTTGCGTGATTCCTTGTGCGGCCAGTTCTTCGTCATTGAGCTGGGAGTGAGTGGTGCTGGCCGGATGGATGACCAGCGATTTCACATCGGCCACGTTGGCCAGCAAGGAGAAAATCTTCAGGTGGTCGATGAAGCGGTGGGCTTCGGCGCGTCCTCCTTGAATCTCGAAGGTAAAGATGGAACCGGCTCCTTTCGGGAAATATTTCTGGTAGAGTGCCGGAGAGGTGTGTGACGGCAATGACGGATGGTTGGCTTTCGTCACCTTGGGGTGGTGTTGCAGGAAGTCCACTACCTTCAAGGCATTTTCCACATGGCGTTCCACTCTCAAAGAAAGGGTTTCCAGCCCTTGCAGGAGAAGGAAGGCATTGAACGGACTGAGGGCGGCTCCGGTGTCGCGAAGCAGGATGGCCCGGATGCGGGTCACATAGGCGGCAGCTCCGGCTACTTCGGTAAAGCAGAGTCCGTGGTAGCATGGGTCGGGATTGGTCAGTTGAGGGAATTTTCCGGAAGCCTTCCAGTCGAACTTGCCGGAGTCCACGATGATACCTCCCAGCGAGGTGCCGTGCCCGCCGATGAATTTGGTGGCTGAATGAATCACGATGTCGGCTCCGTGTTCAATGGGGCGCAACAGATAAGGCGTGGTAAAGGTGTTGTCTATCAGGAGAGGAATCTGATGGCGGTGGGCAATTTCCGCAATGCGTTCAATGTCCACCAGTGTACTGTTGGGATTTCCCAGACTCTCGATAAATAATGCTTTGGTGTTCGGCTGGATGGCCCGCTCGAAGTTCTCCGGGTCTTCCGGGTCTACGAAGGTAGTATGTACGCCCCGGGTAGGGAAAGTATGTGCCAGCAGATTATAGGTGCCTCCATAAATGGTGCAGGCGGATACGATATGGTCACCTTGGCAGGTGATGTTCTCAAACGCATAACTGATGGCGGCGGCTCCTGAGGCGACGGCCAAGGCTGCAACTCCACCTTCCAGTGCGGCCACCCGCTGTTCCAGTACGTCTTGTGTGGGATTGGTCAGACGACCGTAAATGTTTCCGGCCTCTTCCAGACTGAAACGGGCGGCCGCATGGGCAGAATCACGGAACACATACGAAGTGGTCTGATAAATAGGTACGGCCCGTGCGTCGGTAGTGGGGTCGGGAGTTTCTTGTCCTACGTGTAGTTGAAGTGTTTCGAAGTGTAGCTTAGTCTTTTCCATTGCACTGAGTTTTTAGGGGTTTAAATACAATGCAAAAGTAGTTCTGATGGACATATCCTCCAATATGAACGGGAAATATGGAAAATTCATCTATAAAAATATTCAGTAAAAGAAAAAATGATTAGTTTTGCACACATAAAACAAACTTTGTTGGAATAATATTCTGATGACGGAAAAATTGGATAAAGTAGATTTGCAGATTCTCCGCACGTTGCAGGAGAATGCCCGACTGACTACCAAAGAACTGGCGGCTCAGGTCAGTCTGTCGTCCACACCCGTATTCGAGCGATTGAAAAGACTGGAACGGGAAGGATACATCAAGAAATACATTGCTGTGCTCGATGCTGACAAGCTGAATCAGGGGTTTGTGGTGTTTTGCAACGTGAAGCTGCGCCGGATGAACAAGGACATTGCCATGGAGTTTACCCGTATCGTGCAGCAGATACCGGAGGTGACGGAGTGTTACAACATTTCCGGCAGCTACGATTACCTGCTGAAAATCCATGCTCCGAACATGAAATACTATCAGGAATTTATCATTAATGTATTGGGTACGGTAGACAGTCTGGGTTCGTTGGAAAGCATGTTTGTGATGGATGAAGTGAAGCACGACTACGGACTTCATATTTAGACCTCTGTACGGTTTACTGCTCTTTTATTCTATAATCGAAGCTCTGAATAGAATATTATTCTGTTTTGACAGGTGTTTTGTGGGTTAAACACTCTCTTTTTTCTAAATATCACCAGAGTGTTGGTGGATAAATCAAATGCTTGTATCTTTGTCGGTATAAATTTACAAATGCACGATGAAAGTAATAGATTTGATAAAGAATAGTAAGGAACCGATATTTTCCTTTGAGATTTTGCCGCCTTTGAAAGGAAACAGCATACAAAAAGTATATCACGTCATCGACAAGTTGCGGGAGTTCGACCCCAAGTACATCAACATCACGGCTCACCACAGTGAGATTGTGTATCTGCCGCAACCCGACGGCAACCTGAAGAAGACCACTGTCCGGAAACGTCCGGGAACGGTGGCCATTGCGGCAGCCATTCAGAACAAGTACGGCATTCAGGCGGTTCCCCATATCATCTGTAAGGGATTTACCAAGGAAGAAACGGAATACGCCTTGCTCGACTTGAACTTTCTGGGCATTACCAATCTGTTGTTGCTGAGAGGTGACTCCAAACCGTTGGACATTGCGGCCAAGGACCTGTATCTGTACAACGAACACGCCACCGACTTGCAGGAGCAGGTGAACCGTTTTAATCAAGGCATCTCACTGGACGGTTCGAAAATAGAAGGCATTGAAACTCCTTTCTCTTACGGCATGGCCTGTTATCCGGAGAAGCATGAAGAAGCGCCCAACATGGAATCGGACCTGTTCTATCTGAAAGAGAAAGTACGCAATGGAGCTGATTACGTGGTGACTCAGATGTTTTTTGACAACGAAAAATACTATGCTTTTGTAGACCGTTGCCGTCAGGAAGGTATTGAGGCACCTATCATCCCGGGCATCAAGCCGGTAGTCTTCAAGAACCAGTTGAATGTGCTGCCTAAAGTGTTCCGTACGGATATACCCGAAGCCTTTGCTTCAGAGCTCCGTAAATGTGAGAATGACGAGGAAGTGAAAGCTGTAGGAGTGGAATGGTGCAAGGCACAGTGCAAGGACTTGTTAGCACATGGGGTTCCCGGTCTGCATTTCTACACTTTCATGGCTTCCGACAGTGTATATAAGGTAGCCAAGGAGATTTATTAATCTCTTTGGCCTTTAAGAGCAATCCTTCTTAATCGGATGCGCAGATTGGACAATTCTGCGTCAGTATGCGGGGAAGAGGGATTGTGTGGTTTCAGCACAAGATGATGGTCTTTCCCGTTGAGTGCATCGGGTAGTACCACATCCTGCCGGTAGACTTTCTGTTCTTCTGCCGGGCGCAACAGGTAGGTGGCTTGCTCTTCAAAGCGGTTGTAAGTGCGGAGCACGACTTGGTTCATACCCTTTTTGAGCGGGAGCACGATTTTTTCCATACGGAATTGAGTCCGATACGGGTTCAGGTGTTTGGCAACCAGTTTTCCATTGACATAGACTTCCATGCCGTTTCCTGCTCCGATTTCAGCCAGAATGTGCTGTGAGCGAGGTGATTCTACCTCTCTCAGGATGTAATAGCTGGAGAATCGGGGGCAATCCAACGTATCGCTCTCTGCTGCGGGTTTCCAAGTTTTACCGGTAAGAGGGGATTGTTGCAGGTTGGCAACTAATGAATCTTTTGCATGGAATATCCCGTTGCCCGGTCCACAGATGTAAGTTTTTCCCCATTCCGTATTGGAAAGCGAGGTACCCTTCTGTTCTTTTCCTTTGTTCAAAGTGACGTGATAGGTTTTTCCATCCAGAATCAGATCGATTTTCCGTCCGGCTTCCTGTGGTGTGTAAATGAGTTCCAGCTGTTTGAGGAGCAGTTGTTCAAAATCCCAGCTGTAACCGATGACACTGCGGTAGTTGGTATAATAGTCAAAGCAGGAATAGCTGTATTGCGGAGTGGCATTTTGTGCGGTCAGCATCGTGCTTCTGACTGTATTTCCCGGAAGAGGTTCAATCTTTTTGTCGAACGAGAGTGTCAGCACATGGATTTGTTTGTCTTTGTAGGCTGAGGCGGGTATGGTGAGTACCACCTCGTCACCATATTGCAGATAGGTGGCCATTTTTCCGTCTCCTTTCTGCAGGATATATCCAGGCATGGAGAAGGTGATTTTCCCATCCTTGGGATAAGTACCCGATAGGAAGAGATACAGGTGATTGTCTTTACGGGTCACTTCTCCCCAGTCGAACTCTTCTTGAAAGGGAGAGGCTTCCGTCTGATATACGGCATAACCGTAATGGGAAAGCCAGTTGCCGACTTGTTCCAGCACTTCTTTCTCAAAGTCGACCACTTCTCCGTTGCCTTTAGGGCCGATGTTGAGCAGGTAGTTTCCTCCTCTGGAAACCACATTAATCAGACTGCGTGTCTTTTCCCGTACTTTGTCTTCCACGTTGCCGCGTGCTTGCCAGGAGCGATATCCCCATGTCTCGTCGAACATGGAAGCGGCGCTTTGCCAGGGAGCATGAAGTGTTTTCTCCGGGTAGTCATTGTCGGCCATCACACAGAAATCGTATTGGTCGTTTCCCAGTCGCCCGCTGACCATGCAGTCGGGTTGGTACCGGTGAACCATTTCGTAAAGTTCTTTGCTCTGTGCGGGCGTATTGGAACCCATGTCGAACCACAGTTCCGAAATGGTTCCGTAGTGGGTAAGTAATTCTTTCAGTTGCTGTTTGGAGTAACTATGGTGACTTTCCGTGATGAAATCTGCATTGTGCGGTGACATGGGCGAAGCATACGGGTAGTGCCAGTCGATGAGTGAAAAGTATAGTCCGAACCGCAGTCCTTGCCGCCGGGCCGCTTCCGACAGTTCTTTGACGAAGTCCCGTTTGCAAGGGGAGGCATCGTAGGAGTTGAACGGGGTAGTAGCGGTTTTGAACAGACAGAATCCGTCGTGATGCTTGCTGGTAAAGATAATGGAATGCATGCCGGCCTTCCTGGCAAGCAGGGCGATAGAATCGGCGTTGAATTCCGTAGGATTGAATTCACGGGCTATCTTTTCATATTCTGCTTGTGGAATTTGTGCAAAGGCCCGAATCTGTTCACTGTATCCATCCTGAATCTGTTTCTGGTGCCACACTCCTCCCAGCTGGGAATAGAGTCCGAAGTGAATGAACATGGAATATTTTTCACCGTGCCATTTCTGGAAGGCGGCTGAAGATACCTGACCTTTCGCTCCCAGACCGATTATGCACATTAATAGGAGGATAAATAGCTTTTTCATGGGCTTTTACTTGTATTCTTGAAAGCAAAGATAAGGAGTTCTTTGCTTTTATAGTGCTTTTTTATGTAATTTTGCAGCCGATTTAAAAACCATTAAAAACAAGTTAAATTCAAATGAAAAAATTATTTCTTTTCGTACTTCTTCTGTCTGCCTTCGTGGGAGGAGCCGTGGCGCAGAACATTCAGTTACACTACGACTTGGGACGTGCCTTGTACAAATCACTCGACGAGCGTCCTTGGGTAACCACCACGGTAGAAATGTTCAAGGCCGACAAGTGGGGAAGCACGTATTTCTTTGTCGATATGGATTACACGGATAAAGGAGTGGCTTCTGCTTATTGGGAAATCAGCCGGGAACTGAAATTCTGGAAAGCTCCTTTTTCTGCACACGTGGAATACAACGGTGGTTTGAATTACATTAATAACGCTTTTCTGGGAGGTGCCACTTATTCTTGGAACAACAGTGATTTCTCAAAGACGTTTGGTATTCAGGTGTTGTATAAATATATTCAGAAGAATGTAAAGCCCCATAATTTCCAGTTGACGGGTACCTGGACACTGAACTTCTGGCAGGAAAAGTTCACGTTCAGCGGATTTGCCGATTTCTGGCGGGAGAAGCATACCGATGTGAACGGGAAGAATCATAACTTCATATTCATCAGTGAGCCTCAGTTCTGGATAAACCTGAACAAGTTCAAACATGTGAATGACAATCTGAACCTGAGCGTGGGTTCGGAATGGGAACTGAGTCACAACTTTGCTACGCGCGACGGTTTTTATTTCATCCCGACGCTGGCCATGAAGTGGACTTTCTGATGTTGTTAGAATAGACTTAACGCAATTATACAATGAAAATGCTTGAAAAATTATTTGGTTTTAATCCTCGTGAGACCCGTGTGCGCACGGAAATTCTGGCCGGTATCACCACCTTTCTGACCATGGCCTATATTTTGGCCGTCAATCCGAACATTCTGGCGGCTACGGGGATGGATAAGGGAGCGCTGTTTACTACCACAGTCATCGCTTCTGCTTTTGCTACCCTATTGATGGCGGTATATGCAAAACTACCTTTCGGACTGGCTCCGGGTATGGGTCTGAATGCGTTTTTTGCCTATACGGTATGTCTGACGCTGGGATATTCCTGGCAGTTTGCCCTGACGGCAGTTCTTTTGGAAGGAATAATCTTTATTCTGTTGACGGTGACCAATCTGCGTGAAAAGATTGTGGATGCGCTTCCGCTGACACTTCGGAATGCCATCGGAGCCGGTATCGGTCTGTTCATCGCTTTCATCGGTCTGCAGAATGCCGGTATCATTGTGAATAACGATGCGACCCTGATTTCGTTGGGGGATATTACTTCCGGCTCTGCTTTGCTGGGAATCATCGGTCTGCTGGTGACTTCCATCTTGCTGGTGAAGAGGGTGCGTGGTGCCTTGCTGATTGGTATTTTGCTGACTACTGTCATTGGCATTCCGATGGGGCTGACCCATTTGGACGGCGTGGTCAGTACGCCTCCTTCTATTGCACCGATTTTCTGCCAGTTCCAATGGGAGCATATCTTCACCAAGGAAATGGTTATCGTAGTCTTTACCTTTCTGTTTGTGGACATGTTTGATACCATTGGTACGCTGGTCGGAGTGACTACCAAGGCGGGGATGGTGACGAAAGACGGAAAGATTCCGCATTTGAAACAGGCTTTTCTGGTGGATGCGGTTGGTACAACTGCCGGTGCCGTATTGGGAACCAGTACCATTACCACTTTTGTAGAAAGTGCTTCCGGAGTGGGAGAAGGGGGACGCAGCGGTCTGACAGCTTTCGTGACTGCCGTTTGTTTCCTGTTGTCCTTGTTCTTAGCTCCTTTCTTCTTGGCCGTTCCGGGAGCTGCCACCGCTCCGGTACTGATTCTGGTAGGACTGATGATGATGTCTTCCGTCAAGAAAGTGGACTTCCTGGATTATTCCGAAGCGATTCCGGCATTCATCTGTATCATTTTCATGCCGTTGGCTTATAGTATTTCCGATGGTATTGTATTGGGAATGATCAGTTATGTGCTGATTAACTTATTGTGCGGGCATACCAAGAAACTGACACCGGCTATGTACATCTTGTCGGTTATCTTTGTCTTTAAGTTTTTCTTGTAGTTTGAGTCCGTTTCGAGTATATGGCGGAAATACTGGTGTAATGGAAATCGGTATTTCCGCTTTTTTTATGCATAAAATGTGGTCAAATGTTTCCGATTAATGGGATTTTTTTACCTTTGTTGAATGTGAAATTGTTTTTATGTTCAAACTTTTAAAATCTAAGACATGAATGATTCTT
This sequence comes from Bacteroides mediterraneensis, assembly GCF_900128455.1. Lineage (GTDB taxonomy): Bacteria > Bacteroidota > Bacteroidia > Bacteroidales > Bacteroidaceae > Phocaeicola > Phocaeicola mediterraneensis. The sequence goes on from NZ_LT635783.1 coordinate 929,905, forward strand.
TTTTAGAAACACGACAAGTCACCAAACGTTATGCCAACCATACGGCATTGGATGGAGTGAGCATTCAGGTGCCTAAGGGGCAGGTCTTTGGTCTACTGGGACCCAATGGGGCTGGAAAGACCACTTTGATTCGTATTATCAACCGTATTACGGCTCCCGATGCAGGAGAAGTCTGGTTCGACGGCCGCCTTTCCCAACCACAGGATATCTATTCCATCGGCTATCTTCCGGAAGAACGCGGACTTTACAAAAAAATGAAGGTGGGCGAGCAGGCTGTTTATCTGGCCCAACTGAAAGGCTTGAGCCGTCAGGAGGCAAAGAAGCGCCTGACCGACTGGTTCGAGCGGTTTGACATTATGCCTTGGTGGAACAAGAAGCTGGAAGAACTGTCCAAAGGTATGCAGCAGAAAGTGCAGTTTGTCATTACGGTACTCCACCGTCCTCCTTTATTGATTTTCGATGAACCGTTTTCCGGTTTCGACCCGGTAAATGCGGAACTGCTGAAACGCGAAATTCTGAAGCTGAAAGAAGAAGGGCATACCATTATCTTCTCTACGCACAACATGGCGTCCGTAGAAGAGATTTGTGACCATATTGCTTTGATCAATCATTCCAAGGTGGTACTGCAGGGAGCGGTGAAGGATATTCGTTCCCAGTATAAGAGCAATCTGTATGAATTGACCGTGCAGTCGGCCCAGCCATTGCCGGAATCGGATGCCTTCGAAGTGGTCGGTCGTCAAGTGCTCGATGCGCAGGCGGTCAGCTATAAATTGCGTAAGCTGACTTCCATTTCCAATTCGGAAATGCTGTCACAGATTGGGGTCCAGGCCGAAATCACCCAGTTCTCGGAATGTATTCCTTCCATGAATGATATCTTCATCCGTACAGTAGAAGGAAAAGTCTAACTAAAATCTGCTTTTGCTATGAACAAGACTTGGATTATAATTCAGCGTGAATTTATAAATCGGGTAAGCAAGAAATCATTTATTCTGCTTACCATTCTGATGCCGTTTGTGTTTGCGGCACTTATTTTTGTTCCCTTGTGGTTGTCTACCGTCAAGGGAGGCGATCAGAAACAGGTGGCCGTCATTGATGAAACGATGAAATACCTGCCTCAGTTCAAGGACGATGAATCGTATCACTTTGTAGGAGTACCTCAGATGGAGGCTTCTTTCCGGACAGATTCCAGTACGTTCGACGCCGTGGTGGAAATCAAGGCCGATTTGGCCGTCCATCCGGAAGCCGTGGCCATTTATTCACGGAAGGAAGTGCCGAACAGCCTTTCGCGGTTGGTGAGCGAGACACTCGATGAACAGGTACGTCAGGACAAACTGCTTCGTTATGACATTCCTCAGTTACCTTCCATTATGCAGGATATGAACCGTAAGCTGAATATCCGTACGGTGAAATGGGGTGACGATGGTACGGAAAGCGAGTCGAATGCAGGAGCCGCCATGGCAGCCGGCATGATTTTGACATTCCTTATTTACATGTTCGTGATGTCTTACGGAGGTATGGTGATGCAAAGTGTGATGGAGGAAAAGACCAACCGCATTGTGGAAGTCATTGTCTCTTCTGTCCGTCCTTTCCAGCTGATGATTGGAAAGATTGTGGGTATCGGACTGGTAGGCGTGGCCCAGCTGGCTATTTGGATTCTGCTGATTGTCGTGTTGTTGGGGGTTGCGGGTAGCCTATCCGGCAGCTCTCCGGAGCTGATGGGAGAGGCTTCCAGTGTGCTGGCTCTGCTCCATGGGTTGAATTTGGCCAAGATGGGAGGATTCTTTGTCTTGAACTTTGTCGGAGGTTATCTGGTGTATGCCTCTATCTTTGCAGCCATCGGGGCCGCCATCAACGGGCAGGAAGATTCCCAGCAATTTATGACTCCGATTGTTCTGTTGCTGATTTTTGCCCTTTATGCGGGTATCTACAGCTCCGACAATCCTGACGGACCGCTGGCTATCTGGTGTTCCATGATTCCGTTTACTTCTCCCATTGTCATGATGGTGCGTTTGCCTTTCGATGTACCGGTATGGGAAACCGTACTGTCGGTGGTGATTCTGTATGCCGCCGCTTTCGGCATGATTTGGATAGCGGGAAAGATTTACCGGGTAGGTATTCTGATGTATGGCAAGAAACCTTCTTTCAAGGAAATGATTCGCTGGATTACGTACAAATGACTTTTCAGTACTTCCAGGGCAGTACCGTAGTACTTTCAAGTAAGTACTGCAGTACTTTCAGTGAAGTACTCTAGTACTGCCCAGGAAGTACTGATATTGCCTAAAAGGCTGGTAAATAGTTCCTTTTACATCAAGCTGAAAAAATGATGGAAGAAGTATAAAAAGCAGAGGCATCTCAAAATCTGAGACGCCTCTGCTTTTTTATAGAAATCCTTCTTTTATTCCTCTTCCGCTTCCAGCAACAGTTCCATTACCTGACAAGCTGATTTGGCGACGGAAGTACCCGGGCCAAAGATGGCCATTACGCCGGCTTTATACAGGAAGTCATAATCCTGTGCCGGGATGACACCTCCGGCAAAGACCAGTATATCTTCACGTCCCAGACGCTTCAATTCGGCAATGATTTGCGGAATCAAGGTCTTGTGTCCGGCAGCCAGTGACGAAACGCCTACTGCATGCACGTCGTTTTCCACGGCTTCGCGGGCTGCTTCTTCCGGAGTCTGGAACAACGGTCCCATATCCACATCGAAACCGCAGTCGGCAAATCCGGTAGCCACTACTTTTGCACCACGGTCGTGTCCGTCCTGTCCCATCTTGGCAATCATGACACGCGGACGGCGGCCTTCTTTCTTCGCAAATTCTTCGGTCAGTTCGCAAGCCCGTGCGAAATCTGCATCCTTTTTACTTTCTGATGAATACACGCCTGATATTGTTCTGATAATTGCTTTATAACGTCCTACAACTTTTTCGCAGGCATCGGATATTTCTCCCAGTGTGGCACGTACGCGGGCGGCTTCTACGGCCAGTTCCAGCAGGTTGCCCTTTCCGGTGCGTACACATTCGGTGAGGGCCTCCAGTGCCTTGTCCACCTCGGCCTGGTTACGGCCTTCTTTCAGACGGCGCAGGTTCTCAATCTGCTCCTGACGTACGGCTGTGTTGTCCACTTCCAGAATATCAATCGGGTCTTCCTTTTCCAGACGGTATTTGTTGGTTCCCACGATGGTTTGCTCTCCGGAGTCGATACGGGCCTGTGTGCGGGCAGCCGCTTCTTCGATACGCATCTTCGGAATACCTGTTTCGATGGCTTTGGCCATACCACCCAGCTTCTCGATTTCCTGAATGTGTTCCCATGCCTTGTGAGCCAGCTCGTTGGTCAGGGCTTCCACGTAGTAAGAACCTCCCCACGGGTCTACGTTCTTGCAAATCTGCGTTTCTTCCTGAATGTAAATCTGGGTGTTTCGGGCGATACGGGCCGAGAAGTCCGTTGGCAAGGCGATGGCTTCATCCAGCGCGTTGGTATGCAGTGACTGTGTGTGTCCCAGTGCGGCAGCCATGGCCTCGATACAGGTACGTCCCACGTTGTTGAACGGATCCTGTTCGGTCAGTGACCATCCGGAAGTCTGTGAGTGTGTACGCAGAGCCAGTGATTTCGGGTTCTTCGGATGGAACTGTTTTACAATCTTGGCCCACAGCATACGGGCGGCACGCATCTTGGCGATTTCCATGAAATGGTTCATACCGATGGCCCAGAAGAACGACAGACGGGGAGCGAAGGCATCGATGTCAATGCCGGCAGCCACCCCCGCACGAAGGTATTCCAATCCGTCGGCCAGGGTATAAGCCAGTTCGATGTCGGCAGTGGCACCTGCTTCCTGCATGTGGTATCCTGAGATAGAGATGGAGTTGAATTTCGGCATCTTCTGGGAAGTGTATTCAAAGATGTCGGAAATAATCTTCATGGAGAAGGCAGGCGGATAAATATAAGTATTGCGCACCATGAATTCCTTCAGAATATCGTTCTGGATGGTTCCGGCCATTTCTTCCAGTTTGGCCCCCTGTTCCAGTCCTGCATTGATGTAGAACGCCATGATGGGAAGTACCGCCCCGTTCATGGTCATGGATACAGACATCTTGTTCAACGGAATACCATCGAAAAGCACCTTCATGTTTTCCAGCGAGCAGATAGATACACCCGCCTTACCCACATCGCCCACTACACGCGGATGATCCGGGTCATAACCACGGTGAGTCGGAAGGTCGAAGGCCACAGACAGACCTTTCTGTCCGGAAGCCAGGTTACGACGGTAAAAGGCGTTGGATTCTTCTGCGGTAGAGAATCCGGCATACTGACGGATGGTCCACGGGCGGAAGGTGTACATCATGGAGTACGGGCCACGAAGATAAGGAGGAATACCCGCCGCATAGTTCAGGTGTTCCATGCCCTCCAGGTCTTCCTTGGTGTATACAGGCTTCACCTGAATCTGTTCAGGTGTTTTCCAGTTGGCGGTGATGCCATTCTCTTTCTGCCATTCCATGCCGTTCTGCGGATGGAAACCGGCAAATATATCGATTTGTGTAAAATTCTGTCTCATAGTGTGCAATTCAAGATAAGAGTTTGCGGTTGTATTCGCGTAAAGTTTCCAGCACGTTGCAGCGTACATGGATGAAGTTCTCAATGCCGGCAGCTTTCAGTTCTTCCATGCAGGCCGGGGCACCTGCCACGATAAACATGGCACGTCCGTTGAGGGCTTTGAAGGCAGGAATGGCATATTCGGCATATTCATCGTCGCTGGAGCAGAGCACCACGATGTCGGCTTGTGCCTTCATGGCTGCTTCGATACCTTCTTCAATGCTGGCGAATCCCAGGTTGTCGATGACCTGATACCCCGCACAAGCCAGGAAGTTGCAGGAGAACTGGGCACGGGCCTGACGCATGGCCAGGTTGCCGATGGTCAGCATGAATGCCTTCGGACGTTTGCCGGAGTTCTCAGTCTCCAGGCGGAGAGCCTCGAATTCGCTGGCCGCACGTGCCGTCTGCAATTTAACCAAAGCCGTTTCTTCTTCTTCATGACCGCCACATCCGCATTTCGTACATCCGTCCAGCGGGCGTTTGTCGCCAGCCAGTTCGTTGAAGTTCGGATACTGGTTGGTTCCCAACAGAATTTCTTTCCGTTTGGAGACTGCTTCATGACGAGCTTTGTTGCTCTGGTTCACGGCCTCCTGTACGCTGCCCGCTTTGACCGCTTGCAGCATGCCTCCCGCTTCTTCCACAGTCAGGAAAAGTTTCCAAGCCTCTTTCGCGATGGAGACAGTCAGGTTTTCAATATAATAAGAACCGGCAGCCGGGTCGACGATGCGGTTCAGATGAGATTCTTCTTTCAACAGCAGTTGCTGGTTGCGGGCGATACGTTCAGAGAAATCGTTCGGCGTTTCGTAAGTCTTGTCAAACGGCGAAACGGTGATGGAATTCACACCGGCGATGGCCGCACTCATGGCTTCAGTCTGCGTACGGAGCAGGTTGACATGTGCATCAAACAGAGTGAGGTTGAAGTTGGAAGTTTCTGCATGAGCTACCATCTTGCAGGCACAGTAGCAAGTACCGTCGGCCCCTGTATTTTTGCAGTCCGTGCGCGGACATTTCGGCTGATATTGTTTTACGATGTCGGCCCACAGCATACGTGCCGCACGGAATTTGGCGATTTCCATGAAATAGTTGGAGCTGATGCCGAAATTGAATTTGATTTTCTTGGCAGCCAGTGCGGCGGGAACGCCGGCTTCCACCAGCTGGTTGAGGTATTCATTTCCCCAAGCCAGTGCATATCCCAGTTCCTGGTAAATGTAGGCTCCGGCATTGTTCAGCTGTATCGAGTTGACAGCGATGCAACGGAAATGCGGATATCCGGCCAGTGTTTCCACCAGTTCTTTTCCGGTGGCGATGACGGCGCTCACATCTTTTCCTTTCTGCATCATTTTGCTGATGGGGTCGAAGTTCAGCGAACCTTTCAGTTTTTCAGGCGCGTAACCTTTTTTCTGGAAGTAAGCTACCAGCAGCTGCGCCAGTTGCAGGGTATGGCGTTGGCAGGTAGAGAAGTTCAGTTCGATGCATTCGCAGCAGATATCTTTCAGCAGGGTTTCGAGGTATTCGGCACTAAGTTCTTTGGCCTTAATCTGAAATTCGAGTGAATCGACTCCTTTGTTTAAAATGTCAAGGGCTTTCGCATTGGCTTCGGCTGCATCCTCCACTGTAATATCCTGGCGGATGAACCAAGTGTTGTCGTCTTTCTTAATACCTCTTATATAGGGGTACTGTCCGGGAAGTCCTTCTGTCGTTTTCAGGCCTTCCAAGTCTTCTTGACGGTAGAACGGTTTCACTTTGAAACCCTCGTTGGTTTTCCACACCAACTTTTTCTCAAAATCGGCTCCTTTCAAATCGACCATAATTTTGTCCATCCATTCTTGGGTAGACACAGGCGGAAAATCTGAAAAGAGTTTTTCTTTACTATCTGCCATAGTGAATTAGTGTTTTTGTTGATATTCAGATTTAAAATTATTGTGTAGGTTGGTTACCTGCATGGGCAAATATACAAATTTTCCGGTTTTTTATTCTACATTCGTCCTTTTTTTACAGTCATAGTAGGCTAAAAACATTAAACTGGCATTATCTATTTAGTCTGGGAAAGTGTAAGTTGTAAATCCATCGGGAAGGCTTGGGATGAAAAAAGAAAGAAAAGTTTGCCCTATTCTTTTTAATTGGTTACATTTGCCTCTCGAATAAAATAATTTAATATCTATGAATTGGCTACAAGATTTATTGACGAATCCCAACTCAATAGCGCATATCGTAGCACTTTATGCTTTTGTGATTGCGGCGGGGGTATTGTTGGGAAAAATTAAATTCTTCGGCATTTCGCTGGGAGTTACATTCGTCTTGTTTGTCGGAATCTTGGCAGGACACTTCGGCTTTACCGGAAATCCGGCTATTCTTTCTTTCGTACAAGACTTCGGACTGATTCTCTTTGTCTTCTGTATCGGACTTCAGGTCGGTCCTTCCTTTTTTTCTTCGTTCAAGCGAGGGGGTATCACGCTCAACCTGCTGGCGGTGGGAATTGTGTTCCTGAATATTGCAGTAGCACTGATTCTGTATTTTGCCTTGCAGGGCAGGATAGATATTCCGATGATGGTAGGCATCCTTTGTGGGGCGGTGACCAACACTCCGGGACTTGGTGCGGCTAACGAGGCGTTGCAACAGCTGCATTATCAGGGCCCTGAAATTGCCATGGGATATGCCTGTGCTTATCCGCTGGGAGTGATGGGTATCATTCTTTCCATGATTATCATCCGTTATATCTGCCGGGTAGATGTGAAGCAGGACAGCGATGAAATTCAGAAAGAGGAGGAGGCAAATCCTCACATGAAGCCTTACACCATCTCCTTGAAGGTGCAGAACGAGGCCTTGAGCGGCAAGACGTTGTCGCAGGTACAGAACTTCCTGGCACGCGATTTTGTATGTACGCGCATTATTCAGGACGGACACATGATTACGCCGAATGCCAATACGGTGCTTCGTTTGGGCGACCGTATGTTCGTGGTGTGTGCCGAAGATGATTCCGAGGCTATTATGGCTTTCATTGGTCCGAAGATTGAACAGGACTGGGATGTGACGAACCAACAGGACAAACCGATGGTTTCCCGTCGTATTTTGGTGACACAGCCGAACATCAACGGAAAAACCTTGGGAGAACTTCACTTCAGCAGTATGTATGGAGTGAATGTGACACGTGTCAACCGTTCGGGTATGGACTTGTTTGCCGCTCGTCAGCTGCGTTTGCAGGTGGGCGACCGTGTGATGGTGGTCGGACCTCAGGATGCCATCGAGCGGGTGGCTAACTTGCTGGGTAACCAGTTGCGCCGTTTGGACCATCCGAACATTGTGACCATCTTTGTAGGTATCCTTTGTGGTATTCTGTTCGGTAGTCTGCCGATTGCCATTCCGGGCATGCCGACTCCGGTAAAACTCGGTCTGGCCGGTGGTCCGCTGATTATTTCCATCCTGATTGGCCGTTTTGGCCACAAGGTGAAACTGGTCACTTATACGACGATGAGTGCCAACCTGATGTTGCGTGAGGTGGGATTGGTGCTCTTCCTGGCCAGTGTGGGAATAAAGGCCGGTGAGAACTTCGTACAGATGGTAGTAGAAGGCGATGGCGTGCTTTACGTAGGGGTTGGTTTCCTGATAACGTTCATTCCATTGATTATTACAGGTATTGTAGCCCGCTGGCATCATCGGGTGAATTACTTCACGCTAATGGGTCTGATTGCCGGTAGTAATACCGACCCTCCTGCCTTGGCATACGCCAACCAGATAGCAGGTAACGATGCGCCGGCTGTAGGTTATTCTACGGTATACCCGTTGACCATGTTCTTGCGTATTCTGACCGCACAGTTGCTTGTCTTGCTGATGGCGGGATAAGTTTCGTGCAGGTGAAATAAGAGGAGCGTCCTGAATCTGAAAAGGTTCAGGACGCTTTTTTTGTAAACTCCAGTGCATAAAGAGTCATTCCACGTTTCATTTTCTATGTTCCCCTATCGGAAAACGTACGTTTTCCGAGGCGGAGCCGTATGTTTCGCATAAGGGAAACATACGTTTCTGGATTGGGAAACCTAAAAGAAGGGAAAGAATTTGGAAGATATCTTTTTGAGGTTTCCAATGATAGGCTTTTCCTGAAAACTATACTTTTAGGGGCTGTTTTCAGGTACGATTTATAGACTATTGGGAGGAGAAATCGTAGAACTTCATGCACCGTTTATGGTTGGGCTTGGGTATTAAGATGTACATCTATGAATCTTTTATTTGATATTAATGTGTTGATTATAAATGTCTTAACTTGTTTCTTAGATTCCGGAGAGATGTACGTTTCAGGGTGAAAGGATGGAAGTTGTTTGGTAGCGGGGGATTTATGTATATTTTTGCGAATACGAAATCGTGAGGATTTCATTTTTGACATAGGCTAGACAATTGAAAACTAGAATAACTAACTATTATTCATTTAATTTATTTTTTGTAGGAATTCTTCCCCGTTCGTTTCGGGTAGAATGTCGTAACCTTAAAAAAAATATTATGATTAAAAAAATCAGAACAGTAGGTATGCTGTGGTCCCTAGGGTTGTTGGCGACCGGAACAGCAGTTGCTTCATCTTCCTATGCGGGTATGGCAGGAACAGATGTAGTTCAACAAATGAATCCTTGTAAGGGTGTAGTGAAAGATGCCACGGGTGAGGTCGTGATAGGTGCATCTGTAGTAGTAAAAGGCAGTACGGTGGGAAGTATCACCGGACTGGATGGTGAATTTGAGATTGCCGGAGTGAAAAAAGGGGCTGTCATTGAGGTTTCTTTTGTGGGTTATGTCACACAAGAAATCGTTTGGTCTGGCCAGCCGCTCAACATTGTGTTGAGAGATGACACACAGGCTCTGGAAGAGGTGGTGGTCGTTGCTTTTGGTACGCAGAAAAAGGTGAATGTCACGGGTGCCGTTTCTTCAGTGAATGCCAAAGAAATTACTTCGCGTCCGGTGAGTTCTACGGTAGAGGCACTTCAAGGAGTAGTGCCTGGCATGAATATTTCCACCAGTTCCGATGGGGGTTCCTTGAAAGGAAACAAAGTGTTCAACATTCGTGGTACGGGTACTATCGGTAAAGGGTCTTCCGTGACTCCTCTTGTGCTGATTGACGGGATGGAAGGCGATATCAATGCCATCAATCCGCAGGATATCGAGAACATTTCCGTATTGAAAGATGCGGCTGCCTCGTCAATTTATGGTTCACGTGCTCCGGGGGGAGTCGTACTCATTACGACCAAAAAAGGAAAATCGGGCAAACCGAGTGTGAATTACAACAACAATTTCCGTTTCAAGTCGCCGCTCAACATGCCTCACATGGCCGATTCTTATAGCTTTGCCTTGGCTGTAAACGACCAGATGGCAAATAACGGAGAGGCTCCGATGTACAGTGAAACCAAATTGCAGCAGATTCTGGCTCATCAGAAAGACAAATCGGCTCCTTTCATGTGGGCCGAAAATTCCGGGCGATGGAATGCATTCGACGACCCGGAAAGAAAGGACATGATGCCTGCGGCCAATACGGACTGGTTGCATGAATTGTTTGGAAACAGCTTTACGCATGAACATGCCCTGAGCGTGAACGGGGGTACGGAAGTCATGCAGTATTATTTGTCGGCGAATTACCTGAATGAGGGTGGATTGCTGAAATATGGGGATGACGGCAAACAGCGTTATTCCTTTACTGGAAAAATCAATGCGGAACTGGCCAAATGGTTGAAAGTGGGTTACAGTATTCGTTTCAACCGCTCGGACTATGACGCTCCTTCGTTTGCCAGTGCAGGTAACAACCGTTCGAATGTGTTTTATTTTGATGTATGCCGGTATTGGCCGGTGATTCCGTTGAAAGACCCGAACGGTTATTATACGCAGGAGTCCAAGGTGTATCAGCTGACTCAGGGCGGACGTTACAAGACACAGTCGGATGTCATTGCCCAGCAGCTTCAGTTTCTCATTGAGCCGATAAAGAATTGGAAAACCACGGTAGAGCTGAACTATCGGATCAACAATTACTTTGCGCATACGGATTTTCAGACCGTGTATGGTTATGATTCAAATAAAAATCCGTTCGTAATCGCCAATAGGACGAGCAGTGTGTCGGAATATGCTTTTAAGAGTAATTTCTTTAATCCGAACATTTTTACGGAATATAGCTTGGAGACCAAACGCGGACATCACATGAAATTCATGGCCGGTTTCCAGAGTGAACTGTTTAAGCGGCGCGACATGAATGCCCGGCAAGATGGTATTATTGCCGGACTCCCCACGTTGAATACTACCACGACGAATGCCCAGGTAAGCGGCGGGTATGCCGAATGGGCTACTGTGGGATTTTTCGGTCGTGTGAACTATGATTACAAGGAACGTTATCTGCTGGAGGCCAATGTCCGTTACGATGGTACTTCCCGTTTCCTGAGAAACAAGCGATGGAATGTGTTCCCGTCTTTCTCTGCGGGATGGAATGTGGCGCGTGAGGCTTTCTTCGAACCTTATTCGCAGATTGTGAATACCTTGAAGATTCGTGGCTCATGGGGAGAACTGGGTAACCAGAATACAGACAACTGGTATCCTTTCTACCGGATTGTTAATTATCGCCCAAGTAGTGGCGGATGGGTTGTCAATGGGCAAAAACCGAACACTTCCTCTGAGGGCAAGCTGGTTTCCGCTTTGCTGGGTTGGGAGAAGACGCAGACGCTCGATTTAGGATTCGACTTAGGCTTGTTCGAAAATCGTCTGAACTTGAATTTTGATTATTTCCAGAGAAAATCGAAAGATATGGTCGGACCGGGTATGGAACTTCCGGGAGTGCTGGGTATTGCGGTGCCGGATGTGAATAACCTGGACATGACATCCAAGGGATGGGAACTTCAGGTGAGCTGGAGAGACCAGATCAAGGACTTCCGTTATGGAATTACGCTGGCTCTTTCGGATAATCAGGTAGTGATTGACAAGTATCCTAATCCGTCGAAAGACCTTGGACAGCGGTACTACGAAGGAGCACATCTGGGAGATATCTGGGGATATCAGACTGTGGGCATTGCCAAGACACAGGAAGAAATGGACAACCACTTGAAGACGGCCAAACCCTCATGGGGCGACAACTGGGGGGCAGGAGATATCATGTATGCCAACCTTGACGGAAAGGATGGAGTGAACCAAGGGGCCAATACATTGGATGACCATGGAGACAAAGTGTTGCTGGGTAACAGTACTCCACGCTATAATTTCGGACTTAACTTTGATGCGGCATGGAAAGGCTTTGATTTGAAAGTCTTTTTCCAGGGTACCTTGAAGCGGGACTATATGCCTGGGTCCGGAGCTACGATGTTCTGGGGCTCGGTGGGATACTGGCAGACAAACTTCTTTAAGCCACATTTGGATTACTTCCGTCCGGAAGATACGAAGAGCCCGCTCGGTCCGAATGTCGATGGATACTATCCGCGTCCGATGAACAGTGACAAGAACCGGCATGCCCAAAGCCGTTATTTGCAGAATGCATCGTATGTACGTTTGAAGAACGTGACATTGGGTTATACGCTTCCGACTGGGCTGACCAAGAAATTCTATGTGAACAACCTGCGTTTCTTTGTGTCGGCAGAAAACTTGTTGACATTTACCGGTTTGTGCAAGACTTTCGATCCGGAAACAATCGGTGTGGGTGATTGGGACGGCTGTACCTATCCTCTTTCCAAAACAATTTCATTTGGTTTAAGTGCAACATTCTAATTTTATAAAGCATAAGTGATATGAAAAAACATATAGGAATATTATCAATCAGTGTGTTACTTCTGGGAGGATTGACGGCTTGCAATGATTTCCTCGACAGAGAACCTTTGGATAAAGTGACTCCGGAAGTATTTTTTTCTTCCGAAGATGATCTTGCCTCATATACCATCAACTGTTATAGTTTCCAGACGGTGACGAGCGCGTATGGAAGTAATCTGTTCGGAGTGGACAGTCATACGGACAATCAGGCAGGGACTGGGATTCCGGCCTACTGGATACCGGGACAGAAACAGGTGGCAGCCAATGTGGGTGGCTGGAAATGGGAAGGAATACGTGCCTGCAATTATTTCTTCGACAATGTGCTTCCGAAAGAGGGAGATATAGTGGGGGCGCCAGGCAATATCCGCCATTATATTGGAGAGATGTATGTATTGCGGGCATATAAATATTTTGATATGCTGAAAACGTTCGGCGACTTGCCCATCATCGATAAGGCGTTGCCAGACGACAGGGAGATTCTGCTGAAGGCCAGTGTGAGACGTCCCCGTCATAAGGTGGCCGAGTTCATTATCAACGATTTGAAGGAAGCCGAAAAGCGATTGCTGGAAACGCCTCCGGGCGGGAAAAACCGAATCAGCCGCAATGTGGCTTATCTGTTGCATAGCCGTGTGGCACTTTATGAAGCTACATGGGAAAAATATCATGCAGGTACGGCTTTCGTGCCGGGAGGTAAAGGATGGCCTGGAAAAGACAGTGAGGGTTACGATGCCGCAAAATCGATTGCTTATTTCTTGGATGAGGCGATTGCGGCAGCTCAAGTGGTCGGTGACAAGATGGTAGATAAACTTGCCAAGAACACGGAAACGCCGGAAGGTATGGATGTAAACTTAAGTTCCATCAATCCATACTATACGATGTTCTGTGACGAGAATATGGAAGGTTACGAGGAGGTGCTGATGTGGAAAAAGTTCGACCTCGGTTTGGGTATAGTGAACAATCTCCAGATGGAACTGTGCCGTAACGGTGCCGGTACGGGATGGACCCGAGGAATGGTCAATTCGTTTCTGATGAAAAACGGCTTGCCGATTTATGATTCTAAGTCTGGGTATGACAAGAAATGGGAAGACCAGGGGGTGAACGCTACTTTGAAGGACAGGGATTCCCGTATCGTGATTTTCACGAAGAAACCTTATGATTTTGAGGCAGAAAAATATGGGATGAATGGCAACAGATATGTCAGTGCTTCGGGTAAGGTTCTGGCAAAAGGTGATGTGAACTATTATACTTCTGCCGGAAAAGAGGATACCTGTAAGATTGACTATATTTTTGGTACCAACATAGCGATGGCTCCTACCGGTTATATCGTGAAAAAGGGAAAACATTATTCCTATCTGATGGCACTGAACCATGCAAACGGTACGTCTGGAGGTATTGTGTTCCGTGGGGCGGAGGCTTTGCTAAACTATATGGAAGCTTATTATGAGAAGCATACGTCGTTAGACGATCGGGCAAAGCGATATTGGAAAGCCTTGAGAACACGTGCTGGCATTAAAGCTGAATATATGGTGACGAATGCTGCAACCAAAATGGAGGAAGAAGCCAAAGGAGACTGGGCGGCTTATTCTCATGGGAAATTGTTGAGCGATGTGACGCTTTATAATATCCGTCGCGAACGTCGTAATGAATTGTGCGCGGAAGCGTTCAGATGGGATGATTTGAAGCGCTGGAGAGCAATGGACCAGTTGTGTGACCATCCTTATGTCATAGAGGGGGCCAAGTTTTGGGGTACGATTTACAATAACAACAAGGCTTTGATGGAAAAATGCATTGTGGATGCAGCGAAAGGAAACATGTCTTCCAAGGATTTAAGTGATTACATTTGTCCTTATCAGAAGGTGACAGCCAACAATTCCATTGCCAAGCAGGGTGGTTTTCTGTTTTCCAAGGCTCAATACCTTGAACCCATCGGGGCGGCGGCATTTCGTCAGACGGCAGTCGACCCGGATAATTTCTCTTCTTCTGTCATTTATCAGAATCCGGGATGGAAGATTGAGGCTAGTACGGGAGCACAGCCTGTAGAATAAAAAGATACTTGAATTTTGCTGATGAACTGCGGATAGGGCGGAAGTGACAGCTTACAAAGGTTGTCTTTCCGCAATATCCGCAGTTTTTTATATCTTCGGATGGACTTGGAATTGGTTTATCGGGGGTGCGCTTGCAAATACAAGATTTTCTTGATATCTTGCAGAGAATATGGAATTAAATCTTTCTGCAGATAGTGATGAGGAAACAGAAACTGCGTAGATGCTTGATTATCGGAGTCATTTGGGGGTGCGTCGGATGGCTGCTGCCAGTTCGTACGTATGCGGTGGCACATGGAGAGTTTGCCGCATGGACGGGCGTGCGGGTAGACTGGCAGATGAACCGGTATTGGAAGTTCAGAGGCACCTTTCAGGCAAGAACCCAGCAGGGATTGAAAGAGATGGAACGGGAACGGCTGAATGTGGGGGTGAACTGTCGGGTGCTTCCGCTGATGCAGTTGAAAGGCTATTACGAATTGCAGTACCGTGACCGTGGAAAGGCGGGATGGAAAATCGGCCATCGCTATCAGGCAGGTTTTGTGGTGTCCGGTCCTGTGGGAGACCTTAAGCTGGGCTGGAGGGAGCTTTTCCAGCATACGTTTATCGGAGGAGGAAAGGAAGCACAACTTCGTTCGCGGCTGCAGGCTGAATATGCCCCCCAAGAATGTATTCTGCATCCTTATTTCTCGGTAGAGTCGTTTCAGCCGGTAGGTGGCGGGGCTTTCTTTTCGCTGCCGCGTGTCCGCTATCGTCCAGGAGTACGTTGGGGGTTGTCACGGAAAACGGCCTTGGATGTATATTACTGCCGGCAGTACGATGTGAAGCGGTGTCTGAATGTAATGGGAATCAATTTGGAAATAAAATTATAAAGGAATTATCGAGATGAATTTTTTGGAACTGGTAAAACAACGTCATTCCGTGCGGAGTTATGAACCTCGTGCGGTAGAGAAAGAAAAACTGGATTATGTGATGGAATGTGTGCGGATGGCTCCTTCGGCCGTGAATTTTCAGCCGTGGAAGTTTGCGGTGGTGACCGATGAGCCTCGGTTGTCGCAGCTGAAAAAGGCTTATCCGAGAGAATGGATATCCAATGTGCCTTGCCTCATTGTGGCGTGTGTCAATCACGAGGAATCATGGCATCGCAAGTCGGACGGGAAAGACCATGCCGACATTGACGTGGCTATTGCTGTGGAGCACCTTTGCCTGGCAGCCACAGAGCAGGGACTGGGCACCTGCTGGGTATGCAATTTTGACGTACCTCTTTGCCGGGAAGTGCTTCAGTTGCCTGCCCATATAGAGCCTGCGGTACTGATTCCGATGGGCTATTCTGCCGAACAGGAAATGTCAGCTAAGAAGCGCAAATCGTTGGATGAGATTTTATTTTGATAGTAATATGGTAGGTTTGTAAACAAAATATCAAATATTTAACGAGTTTTAGCTACAAAATTTGATTGAAATTTCTACTTTTGGGACGCTCTTTGGAACTTGGTTTTCTGAAGAGCGCCTTTTTATATACATTCAAATTAGTTGAAAAATGGAAAACTTTGAACTGGGATTATTGCTGATGGTGGTTGGAATGGTCACTGTCTTCGTAATTCTGCTCATCGTTATCTGGTTAAGCCAACTTCTGATTTCCATTGTCAATAAAGTAGCTCCAGAGGAAGCTCCGAAAAAGAAAAACACTTCATCGGGAGCATCTACTGATGCAGGTGCGATGGATGCCATCAAGGCAGCCGTCGACATTTTGACAGCCGGAAAAGGCCAGGTAATAAAAGTAGAAAAGTTGCAGTAGTCCGTTAGAAAAACACGCATGTAGAATCATGGAACAGAAAGAAGTCAAATTTAGTTTGGTTTTCCGCGATATGTGGCAGAGTGCCGGAAAATACGTACCGCGTGTAGACCAGTTGGTAAAGGTAGCCCCAGCCATTATTGAAATGGGGTGTTTTGCCCGTGTAGAGACAAACGGGGGAGGTTTTGAACAAGTTAACCTGTTATTCGGGGAGAATCCGAACAAGGCTGTCCGAGAGTGGACGAAGCCTTTTCACGAGGCCGGCATTCAGACGCACATGCTCGACCGTGCGCTGAACGGTTTGCGAATGAGTCCGGTGCCTGCCGATGTACGAAAATTGTTCTATAAGGTCAAGAAAGCACAAGGAACGGACATCACCCGTACGTTCTGCGGACTGAACGATGTGCGCAACATTATCCCTTCTATCGGCTATGCACACGATGCCGGCATGATTTCACAATGCTGTCTTTGCATCACTTATTCTCCTATTCATACCGTGGAATATTACCTGGATATGGCCAAGAAACTGATTGATGCAGGATGCGATGAAATCTGTATCAAGGATATGGCTGGTATCGGCCGTCCGGTGTTCTTGGGTAAATTGGTGGCCGGCATCAAGAAAATCAAGGATATTACGATTCAGTATCACTCACATGCGGGACCCGGTTTCAACATGGCTTCTATTCTGGAAGTCTGCAAGGCCGGTTGTGATTACGTGGATGTAGGTATGGATCCGTTGTCTTGGGGAACCGGACATGCGGATGTCATCAGTGTGCAGGCCATGCTGAAGGATGCGGGCTTCAAGGTGCCGGAAATCAACATGCAGGCTTATATGAAGGTGCGCTCGCTGATTCAGGAATTCATGGACGACTTCCTGGGCTTGTACATCAGTCCGAGAAACCGCTTGATGAACTCTCTGCTCATCGGACCGGGACTGCCGGGCGGTATGATGGGTAGCTTGATGGCCGACCTGGATACCAACTTGGAATCTATCAACAAATACAAGGCAAAACGGAACCTGCCGTTCATGACACAGGATGAACTGCTGATTAAGCTGTTCGATGAAGTGGCTTACGTATGGCCGCGTGTCGGTTATCCGTGTCTGGTCACTCCGTTCAGCCAGTATGTGAAGAACCTGGCCATGATGAACGTCATCCAGATGGAAAAAGGCAAGGAACGCTGGGGCATGATTGCCGATGATATCTGGGACATGATTTTGGGTAAGGCCGGACAGCTTCCGGGCAAACTGGCTCCTGAAATCGTGGAAAAGGCAGAACGCGAAGGCCGTAAGTTCTTTACGGGCAACCCGCAGGACAACTATCCTGACCAGCTGGAGAAATACCGCCAGATGATGTGGGAAAAGAAATGGGAGACCGGACAGGACGACGAGGAACTCTTCGAATATGCCATGCATCCGGCTCAGTATGAAGCCTACAAGAGCGGAAAGGCCAAGGCCGACTTCCTGGAGGATGTGAAGAAGCGTCGTGAAGCCAAGGAAGAAGTTCACATGGCCAACGACCAGACTAAGGTCTTGACGGTAGACGTCAACGGTCAGGCCTATCGGGTAACGGTAGCCTTTGGTGATGTCAATCCGGCCAAACTGGGTGCTCAGGCAGGTGCGGAAGCCGCTCCGGCTGCACAGGTACCGGCCGGCGAAGGAAAGGAAATCCTCTCTCCGCTGGAAGGTAAGTTCTTCCTGACAAAGGGTGCGCAGGAAACACCGGTGAAAGTGGGTGACAAGGTAAATAAAGGTGACGTGATTTGCTACGTGGAGGCAATGAAGACTTACAATGCCATCCGTGCAGAATTCAGTGGAACGGTGACCGCCATTTGTGTAAATTCCGGTGATTCCGTATCAGAAGATGACGTATTAATGAAGATTTTGTGATGGAAGAGATATTAGAAAGATTATATGATATGACCGCTTTCAGCAACATTGCTGCTGACCCGCGGTTTCTCATCATGTATGCCATCGCTTTCGTCCTGCTCTATCTGGGTATCAAGAAACAGTATGAACCGCTGTTGCTGGTGCCCATCGCTTTCGGTGTGTTGCTGGCCAACTTCCCGGGAGGCGACATGGGGGTTGTGCAGGCCGATGAGAACGGAATGGTCATGGTGAACGGTGTGATGAAGAACATCTGGGAAATGCCGCTGCATGAGATTGCGCACGACCTGGGACTGATGAACTTCATTTATTATATGTTGATTAAGACGGGATTCCTGCCCCCGATTATTTTCATGGGTGTGGGTGCGCTGACCGACTTTGGTCCGATGTTGCGTAATCTTCGTCTTTCTATTTTCGGCGCGGCTGCCCAGCTGGGTATTTTTGCCGTACTGCTGGTTTCTATTCTGATGGGCTTCACTCCGAAGGAGGCTGCCTCTCTGGGTATCATCGGAGGTGCCGACGGTCCGACTGCCATCTTTACGACCATTAAGCTGGCTCCGCACTTGCTGGGCCCGATTGCCATTGCGGCTTATTCCTACATGGCCTTGGTACCGGTCATCGTACCGTTGGTGGTACGTATCTGGTGTACGAAGAAGGAGCTGTCCATCAACATGAAGGAACAGGAAAAGAAATATCCTTCGAAGACGGAAATCAAGAACCTGCGGGTACTGAAAATCATTTTCCCGATTGCATGTACCACGATTGTGGCCTTGTTCGTACCGAGTGCAGTGCCTTTGATTGGTATGCTGATGTTCGGTAACCTGGTGAAGGAAATCGGTAGTAACACTTCCCGTTTGTTTGATGCCGCTTCCAACAGCATCATGAATGCAGCTACCATCTTCCTGGGAATCTCCGTGGGTGCGACCATGACGACCGACGCCTTCCTGAACTGGACAACCATCGGTATCGTGGTGGGTGGTTTCCTGGCATTTGCCTTGTCAATCTCAGGTGGTATCTTGTTTGTGAAGGTGGTCAACCTCTTCACCAAGAAGAAAATCAATCCGCTGATTGGAGCTACCGGATTGAGTGCCGTGCCGATGGCCAGCCGTGTAGCCAATGAAATTGCCTTGAAATACGATCCGAAGAACCATGTGTTGCAATACTGCATGGCAAGTAACATTTCCGGTGTAATCGGTTCAGCTGTAGCTGCAGGTGTGCTGATTTCCTTCCTCGGATAAATAGAACAGGATTCTGGTTATAGACGAGATTCCAAAGAGTGCGACAGAAAAAACGCTCTTTGGAATCTTTTTTTGTCATTCTGTTTCATTTTTTTAGTAGATTTTTTCTTACTCAGCAAACTATTTCCCATTTTTGCAAAAAACACAAGAATGACTTAATTCAACGTATGAAAGCTAACCTTTTTAACCTGTATCTGATTTTTTCCTTGTTGTTCGTTTCTTGTCAAAAAGAAGTGGAAATAGTTCCGTTTGAGAATGTCACGCAAAGTGTCACGTTGCCGTCGGTGGAAGGGAAGGAAGCTTCCATCTCATTTACGTGTTCGGGTACGTGGAATGTAACTACGGATGCCACATGGCTGACTCTTTCTCCCCTTTCCGGAGGAGCAGGAGAAAGAAAAGTGACGGTCAGGGTGGTTTCGGAGAATAACTCCAACCAGCTGCGGGAGACTAAAGTGAAACTGACATCCGGAGATGCGGTTTATGAGGTTTCCGTTTCTCAGGAAGTGGGCGATTATGTGTTGCCCGAACAAGGGGAGTATCTGGCGAAGGTGGATGGAGAAAGTCTTGTCATCCGCTTCGAATCGAATGTAGAGATGAAAAATTTGCGGATATATACTCCTTCTGAGCCCGAGAACTGGTTGCGGAAAGAAATATCGACCCGGGCAGTTCCGGCGGGAAAGCATGAGGTTGTATTGAATGTGGCTCCCAATAAAGGAGGGATGTCTCGTTCAGCTTATTTGCTGTTTATGAAAGAAGCCAGTGGGACTCAGAAGAAGCTGGCTACTGTCAAGATTTCTCAACTGGGCGGTCAGGTGCTGGAGTCGGTAGATTTTTCAGCGGATGGGAAAGTGGACATTTTGCAAAGACACACAGAAGGTAAAGGCATACCGGTTGTCTTGATGGGAGATGGATTTGTGGACCAGGAGATAGCGGACGGCATTTACCGTAAGGTGATGGAAACGGCAATGGAGAATTTGTTTTCTGAAGAACCGATAAAGTCGCTTAGGGCTTATTTTGATGTGTTTATGGTTCAGGCTGTGTCCGAAAACAATGATTTCGGAATGGGGTATCAAACGGCATTCAGCTGTAGGTTGGCAGGAGGAAAAGCTGCGACGATTACAGGAGACGACAGCTCTGTACAGGTTTATGTGGGCAAGGCACTGAAGCAAACGGAAAAGAAAAACTGTCTGGCAGTGGTTGTACTCAACACTTCGGCTTATGCGGGAACCACCTATTTCGGCTATCAGGATGAGAAAGGACGGTTTGTGGAGTTTGCTGTTGCCTATTGTCCGGTGGTTGAAGACTTGAAAAGTGAATCTTTCCGCCGGGTCTTGGTGCACGAGGCGATAGGCCATGGTCTTGGAAAGTTGGAGGATGAATATGTTTATCCGGAGAAAGGCAGTATTTCTACGCTTGAAAAGCAGAAGATAAAGACTATGCAGGCCAATGGCTGGTCGCAGAATGTGGGTTTTACGGAGGTAGCTGATTCGGTGTGCTGGGCTCCATTCCTGAAGGATACCCGTTACCAGAACGATGCGCTTGGAGTGTATGAGGGGGGATGTACTTATCCTAAAGGAGTTTATCGTTCGTCGGATGACAGCATGATGAATTCAACGGCATGCGGGTTTAACGCTCCTTCCCGCAAGGCTCTTTATGACAAGGTGATGAAGCTGGGAAAAGAAATGGAACAGGTGGCTTGGGAGGATTTTGTGACGTTCGACAGGTCGCATCTTCCGGAAAAGAAGGCTACCCGTTCGGCACAGGCTGTGGAGCGTCTGGCTCGTCCGGTGTGGACTGGGGACAAACTCCAGTATTAGCCTTTGTACAGGTGTTCACTGATGACCGTCAGGAATTCTTTTCCGTATTTTTCTTTCTTGAATTCACCTATGCCACTGATTTCGCCAAACTCTTCGATGGTTTCCGGCTTTCTGAGTGCCAGCAGGTGCAGTGTCTTGTCGGATAGCACAATGTAAGCGGGGATAGCCAGCTGGTCGGCCAGCTTTTTCCGAAGCTGCCGGAGAGATTCGAACAGTTCCGCATCTTCTTCTTCGAACACGGTTGAGACGAATAATGGTGCCGGAGCGGAGTCCTTGTGCCCTTTGGCGCCTTTCTTTCCGCGGGCGTCCTCTCTTTGGATGACGATCAGCTGTGCGCGTTCCTTTCCGAACAGGACTTTTTTCCCAGCCTCTGTAATTTTCAGATGGTTGCTTTCGTTGTAGGCAATTTCAAAGTATCCCAGGTTCAACATCTGAAGCAGATAGTCTTGCCAGTCTTTTCCGGGTACGTCTCTTCCCACTCCGTAAGTCTTGAGTTTGTCATATCCATTTTCTGTCACTTCGTATGTGGCATATCCTTTGAGGATATCAATCAGTGTACGTGTACCAACTTGCTGGTTGGTACGGGCGATGGCGCTCAAGGCTTTTTGCACGATAATGGTACCGTCAAAACGTTTCGGAGGATTCTTGCACACGTCGCAGTTGCCGCAATCGTGATCCATGGTTTCTCCAAAGTAGTTCAGCAGGATTCTTCGGCGGCAAATGTCGGATTCGGCATACTGCTGCATGCGGTTCAACTTTTCCAGATTGATTCCCTGCTGGTTGCTTTCGGCTGCAAAGCGGGAAAGCATGACGATGTCGCTGAAAGAATAGAAGAGAAGGGTCTCACTGGGCAGGCCGTCACGTCCAGCCCGTCCGATTTCCTGATAAAAGTTTTCGATGCTTTTGGGCAGGTTGTAATGGATGACCCATCGGACGTTGGACTTGTCAATTCCCATTCCGAAGGCGATGGTGGCGCAGATAATCTGGATGCGGTCGTTGATGAAATCATCCTGCGTCATTTCCCGTTGTTCGTTCGATAGCCCGGCGTGATAGACTCCAGCATGAAATCCTTCTTCTTCGAGCAGGCTGGCTACCTTCTCCGTTCCGTTACGGCTCATGCAGTAGATGATGCCGCTTTCTTTCCGGTGGCGTCGCAGGAAGTTGGCAATGGTTTTTATTTTTTCTTTTTGCGGGTAACCTCGTTTTACTTCCAGGCTCAGGTTGGGCCGGTCGAAAGAGGAGATGAAAATCTCCGGATTCCGCATGTTCAGTTGCTGTATGATGTCTTCCCGGGTAATTTTATCGGCGGTAGCGGTCAGGGCTACGACAGGTACCTGTGGAAAATATTGGCGTATCACTTTCAGCTGGGTATATTCCGGGCGGAAGTCATGTCCCCAGTGGGAGATACAGTGGGCTTCATCGATGGCAAACAAGGAAATCTTGATGTCGCGCAGCAGATGGTTGCTTTCAAAGAGCAGTCTCTCGGGAGAGATATAGAGCAGTTTCACCCTTCCTTGTATGCATTCAAAATAGAGCTGGGCGTTGGTGGTCTCGTCGTTGGTACTGTTCAGCGCGCGGGCAATGATGCCGTTGGCCTGTAAAGATTCCACCTGGTCTTTCATGAGAGATATCAGAGGGGAGACCACTACGGTTGTTCCTTCCATCATGAGTGCCGGAAGCTGGTAGCACATGGACTTTCCTCCTCCGGTAGGCATGAGTACCAGTGTGTCTTTTTTCTGTAAGATGGTGGTGATAATTTGCTCCTGAAGCGGACGGAAAGAAGTGTACCCGAAATAAGATTTGAGGGTTTTCAGCATTTGTTCTCTCATGATTTTGAATTTTGTTCACAAAGATAGAGAAAATTTTAAAACCCTGCTGTTTTATGATGGGTTTTGTCTGTGCGTAAAGATTTTTGATAAAGTTTTTGAGGGGATTGTTGTGAAATCGGAAAACTTCTACGACTTTTGTATAGTTATGTGATAAGAATATTTTATTTAGAACGAACTAGAATGAGCACACAAGAGAATTTTAATTATATAGTAGAACAATTTGCCGATTTGCAATTGTTACGCTATCGTGTGACCGGCTTTGAAAATTTATCTTTACGGCAGAAGGAGCTGGTTTATTATTTGTCGCAGGCGGCTTTGGAGGGAAGGGACATCCTTTTCGACCAGAACGGGAAGTATAATCTGCGTATCCGGAAATTGCTGGAAGTGGTTTATACGACTTATACGGGTGACAAGGAGGATACCGAATTTCAGGGACTGGAGGTCTATTTGAAACGGGTGTGGTTCTCCAGTGGAATTTATCACCATTATGCATGTGATAAATTTGTGCCTTCTTTTTCTCCGGAATTTCTCCGGAAATGGATAGGAGAAGCGGATGCCTCACAGCTCCCGTTAAAGGAGGGAGAATCTGTGGAGGAAATGTGTGATGAACTGTTTCCGGTTATTTTCAATCCGCAAGTCATGCCTAAACGGGTAAACCAGGCGGATGGAGAAGACCTGGTGATGACTTCTGCGGCCAACTATTATGAAGGTGTGACGCAGAAAGAGGCTGAAGCATTTTATTCCATCCTGAAAATACCAGGAGACCCTCATCCGGTGATGTATGGCATGAACAGCCGGCTGGTAAAGAAAGACGGGATCTTTCGGGAAGAAGTATGGAAAGTAGGAGGAATGTATGGGGAAGCCATCGAGAAAATCATTGCTTGGCTGGAGAAAGCTGAGGCCGTAGCCGAGAGTGAAGCACAACGTGAGGTGATTCGCTTGTTGGTGGATTTTTACCGCACGGGCGACTTGAAGACTTTTGATGCCTACTCCATCGCTTGGTTGAAAGATACTGCTTCAAAGGTGGATTTTGTCAATGGCTTTATTGAAAGTTACGGTGATCCGTTGGGAATGAAAGCCAGCTGGGAGTCTATTGTGAATTTTAAAGACGAAGAGGCTACCCGGCGTACGGAAATCATCAGCCAAAATGCACAGTGGTTTGAGGACCATTCTCCAGTAGCTTTAGCTTTTAAAAAGGAAGTGGTGACGGGCGTTTCGGCCAAGGTCATTACGGCTGCCATGTTAGGAGGAGATTTGTATCCGAGTTCAGCTATTGGTATCAATTTACCTAATTCGAACTGGATTCGCAGTCGTCATGGTTCCAAGTCGGTGACAATCGGAAACTTGACGGATGCTTACAACAAGGCGGCCAAAGGAAATGGTTTCCGGGAAGAATTTGTATACAGTCAGACTGAGCGAGATTTGTTGGAGAAATATGCTGATATTACGAGTGAACTGCATACGGATTTGCACGAATGTGTGGGGCATGGTTCTGGCAGATTGATTCCGGGAGTTGACCCGGATGCCTTGAAAGCCTATGGTTCTACGATTGAAGAAGCTCGTGCCGATTTGTTCGGCCTGTATTATCTGGCTGATAAAAAGCTGGTGGAGCTGGGATTGACTCCTGATGAAGAAGCCTATAAAGCTGAATATTATGCCTATATGATGAACGGACTTCTCACTCAGATGGTACGCATTGAACCGGGTCGTGATTTGGAAGAGGCACACATGCGTAATCGTCAGTTGATTGCCCGTTGGGCTCTTGAATATGGGAAGTCGATGAATGTCGTGGAACTGGTGCAGAAGGAAGGCAAGACGTATGTAAAAGTCAATGATTATCTTCAGTTGCGTGGGCTTTTTGGGATGTTGTTGAGCAAGATTCAGCGTATCAAGAGCGAAGGTAATTATGAAGCAGCTCGTGCTTTGGTGGAAAAATATGGTGTGAAACTGGATGCGTCGCTTCACGAAGAAGTGCTGGCCCGTTACCGTGCCTTGCATCTGGCTCCCTACAAGGGGTTTGTCAATCCCGTGTATCGTCCTGAATACGATGCGGAGGGCCGGATTGTAGATGTGAAAGTAGATTATACAGAAGGTTATACGGAGCAGATGCTTCGTTATGGACGCGATTATTCTAATTTAAAAATTAAACGATGACAGAAGCAGAAATACATGAAACGATAAGGGAAATCAAGTCGAAGTTCCGTTTGTTTATGAATGGAGTGGTTTCTCAAAGCATGCGGGAGAAAGGGTTTGATTATAAATTGAATTTTGGTATTGAATATCCACGTATTAAAGAGATTGCGGCAGGATACGAGCCTAATCATGAACTGGCCCAGGCGTTATGGAAGGAGAATATCCGTGAGTGTAAAATAATGGCCGGTTTGCTCCAGCCTGTAGAAACCTTTTATCGGGAAATTGCAGAAATATGGATAGAAGACATGCACTATCCGGAACTGGCTGAATATACCGTGATGAATCTTTTCCAGCGTTTGCCATACGCTTCGGAGGTGGTTTTCCCATGGATGGCCGACGAACGTGAATATTTCCAGCTTTGCGGGTATCTGTTGATGGCCCGTCTGCTGATGAAAGGATGGACATTGAACGAGCGGGCAGAGGAGGAATTCTTGGACCAGGCTTTTACCGTATTGGAAGGAGATTCAGATATGCGCAATGTGGCGGGAAAGGCGGTTTGTAAATTTGCCTTGCAGTCAAAAACTAATGCACGCAAGGTACTCCGCATGTTGGGAAATCTCATAAAATCTTCAAAACCTGAGGTCCGTATGGTGGCTGAAGAATTAAAAAATGAGATAGAATATAGCCTGTAATCTTTCTAAATTACTCAAAAAAATATAACTTTGACCGCTGAACGATTATTGGGATGGAAGAAAATATAAAAGATACAGTCAAGCAAATCCTTACGGAGTATTTGCAGAAGAACGGACATCGGAAGACGCCTGAACGTTATGCCATACTTGAGACGATTTATTCCATCAAAGGGCATTTTGATGTGGATGAGTTGTATAGCTATATGGCGGAAAAGGAGAAGTTCCGGGTGAGTCGTGCTACCCTGTATAATACCATCATTTTACTTATAGATGCCGGATTGGTCATTAAGCACCAGTTTGGCAATACTTCCCAGTATGAACGCTCGTATAACAATGAAACCCATCATCACATGATTTGTACCAGCTGTGGAAAGGTGTCAGAGTTTGAAGATGAAAACCTGAAACAGGCGATTGCGCAGACAAAGCTGAAGGGATTTTATGCTTCGCATTACTCCTTATACATCTATGGCTTGTGCAACAAGTGCATGGCGGCGAAACGGAAGAAGAAATAATACCAAAGAATATATAAAACAAAAAGAATCATGAAAGTAGATGTTTTGCTAGGTTTACAGTGGGGCGACGAAGGAAAAGGTAAAGTAGTCGATGTGTTGACTCCCCGTTATGATGTGGTGGCCCGTTTTCAGGGAGGCCCGAATGCCGGACATACTCTTGAGTTTGAAGGTCAGAAATATGTGCTCCGTTCTATTCCTTCTGGAATTTTTCAGGGTGATAAGGTGAATATTATTGGAAATGGAGTGGTGCTTGATCCGGCTTTGTTCAAGGCGGAAGCAGAAGCTTTGGAGGCAAGCGGACATCCGTTGAAAGAACGTTTGCACATTTCCAAGAAAGCCCATCTGATTCTTCCTACCCACCGTATCCTGGATGCTGCATACGAAGCTGCCAAAGGTGCGTCTAAAGTAGGAACTACCGGAAAAGGCATTGGCCCTACCTATACTGACAAAGTGAGCCGTAACGGATTGCGTGTGGGTGACATCCTGCATAACTTTGAAGCAAAATATGCTGCGGCCAAGGCTCGTCATGAAGCCATCTTGAAGAGTTTGAATTATGAATATGATATTACAGAACTTGAAAAACAATGGATGGAAGGTATTGAATACCTTCGTCAGTTCCATTTGGTAGACAGCGAGCATGAAGTGAACCGTCTGCTGAATGAAGGCAAGTCTGTACTTTGTGAAGGTGCTCAGGGGACCATGCTGGATGTAGATTTTGGTTCTTATCCTTTTGTGACTTCTTCCAATACCATTTGTGCCGGTGCTTGTACAGGACTGGGATTGGGTCCTAACAAAATCGGTGAAGTGTATGGTATCATGAAAGCTTATTGTACACGTGTGGGGTCAGGTCCGTTCCCTACCGAACTTTTCGATGAAACTGGTAAGACAATCCGTGATTTGGGGCATGAATATGGAGCTGTGACAGGTCGTGAACGTCGTTGCGGATGGATTGACTTGGTTGCCTTGCGTTATGCGATTATGATTAACGGGGTTACTCAGTTGATTTTGATGAAGAGCGATGTGCTGGACGGTTTTGACACTATCAAGGCGTGTGTGGCGTATAATGTGAATGGGGAAGAAATCGATTATTTCCCGTTTGATATTACAGAAGGAGTAGAACCGGTATATGCAGAGCTTCCGGGCTGGAAGACTGATATGACTAAGATGACGAGTGAGGATGAATTCCCTGAAGAATTCAATGCGTATATCACTTTCTTGGAAGAACAGTTGGGAACTCCGATTAAGATTGTGTCTGTAGGTCCCGACCGTGAACAGACAATCGAACGTTACGTGGATTGATTTATTTATCTGAATAAATTGGGAAAGCCATCCTTTTAAGGATGGCTTTTTTTGTTCTTTTAATGAAGCTGATTATGTCTTAATTCTTTTGTTGTTTCTAGCTTTTTGATAGGTGTAATTATCTATATATTGCTTTTTGATTTTGTTTTTATCTCACGGCTTTTATTGTTATCTTTTGTTTATTCTCTTTGTTTTTCTTGCTGTTTATATTATTGGTTGTTGTATTAAAGATGAATTGATATTCGTTTTGATATGTCGTTTTGGTGTTTTTTATTATTTTTCTGTGATATTTTGTTATTTGTTTGATTAAATATATATCTTTGTGGTGTTGTTAATTAGCTTTAATGTGTGTTTATAATGTATTTTATTAACTAAACGAGATTTATTTATGTTTAATCAAAGGAGGGATTTATGAAAAGGAAACTTACATTGATGCTGACCTTTCTGTTTGTATGGATGGGAGTAGCATGGTCGCAAGGATTAACGGTGAAAGGTGTGGTGACTTCAGAAGAAGACGGGCTTCCTATTGTAGGAGCATCAGTGCTGGTGAAAGGTACTACCCAAGGAACCATTACCGATGTGGATGGTAATTTTGAGATTTCAGGTGTGAAGGCTGGAAGCAAGACCTTAATTGTTTCATTTGTAGGAATGAAAAGTCAGGAGGTAGCGATAAAGCCCAATATGAAGATTGTATTGCAGTCGGATACGGAAACCTTGGATGAGGTAGTGGTTACCGCAATGGGTATTTCAAGAGAGAAGAAAGCATTAGGATATGCCTTGCAAGAAGTGAAATCGGATGAAATTACTCAAGCTGCACAGTTGAATGTGGCTAATGCACTTTCGGGAAAGATTGCCGGAATACAGATTACTTCGCAAGGTGGACAGGTCGGAGCCTCTCAAAATATTGTAATCCGTGGTAATTCTTCATTCGGAAACAATGCACCTTTGATTGTAGTGGATGGTGTGCCTGTACAGAACGATAACGGAACCGGTTCAGATGTCAATCTGGGTTCAGGTTTGAATGATATTAATCCGGAAGATATTGAATCCATATCGGTATTGAAAGGTGGTTCGGCAGCCCTTTATGGTATGCGTGCCGGAAACGGTGTTATCCTTATCACAACCAAGTCGGGTAAAAAAGATAAAGGTGTACAGATATCGTATGACGGAAGTTTTACGGTTGACCAGATTTATAACTTGCCAAAACTTCAGAACAAATACGGGCAGGGATATTACGGCAGTGAGTTCGACTGGAAAGAAGGAGGTTACAGCGATATTATGTCATACGCCGACTTTGCCGTAGAGCATGGATTCTCCTACTACGATGGTATGGGAAATGGGGTGAATGACAACGCCGACGAGTCTTGGGGACCGCGTTTGGATATCGGTCTGATGATTCCACAATATAATAGTCCGGTTGTTAACGGTGTGCGCCAAGCTACTCCGTGGGTGTCTCATCCGGACAATATCAAAGATTTCTTTGAAACTGGTTACTCACAGAGCCACATGATTTCATTGACTACTTCCAATGAAAGATCATCAACTCGTGCTTCGCTGGGATTCCGCGACCAGAAAGGTACTACACCCAACACAGACCAAAAACGTTACTCTATTGCCATAAACTCGAAAATGAGTGTAAACAAGTATCTTGACTTTGATTTGTCTGCAAACTTTGTCCGCACGAAGAGTGACAATCTTCCTGGAACCGGATACAGCGGCTCAAACGTACTGCAGTCATTGCTGCAATGGCATGGACGCCAGATTGACATACAGGATTTGAAGGCAAATTATGACCAAAAGGACGAGATGGGTAATTATACTCATTACAACTGGCAGCAGGCTTATGCCATGAACCCGTACTGGGTGTTGAACCATAACTTGAACAAATATACCCGTGACCGTTTCTATGGCAAGTCTTCTATTTTTATCAAGCCTACTGACTGGTTGAAGTTTGAAGGACGCCTTGGTTTTGATCATTTTGATTCAAACCAGCTGTCTAATATAGAATGGAGCGTTGATTACCCGGATGGATATTTCCGTAATTATGATCGTCGTACCACGGAAATCAATGCTGATTTCATCGGTTACTTCACCAAGCAATTCGGTGACCTCAATGTGAATGCGTTGGCTGGAGCTAACTATCGTGATTATGCGTATGAAATCAATACAATAGGGGCTGACCAGTTGACCGTCCCCGGGCTTTATACCGTGGCGAATGCAAAAGGAACAGCTTATAC
The DNA here is from genome assembly GCF_900128455.1 of Bacteroides mediterraneensis. Taxonomy (GTDB): domain Bacteria; phylum Bacteroidota; class Bacteroidia; order Bacteroidales; family Bacteroidaceae; genus Phocaeicola; species Phocaeicola mediterraneensis. The sequence continues at coordinate 959,714 of NZ_LT635783.1, forward strand.
TGCACAGAACCATGAGACACGGCGTTCGAACTCTGTGTACGCCAACCTTTCATTGGGGTGGAAAAATCAGCTTTATGCGGATATCAGTGTGCGTAACGATTGGGATTCTACCATTAAGGATGCATTCTTCTATCCGTCATTTAGCGGTAGCTGGATTTTGACAGAAACACTTCCGATGCTGACCAGTGGGGGTATTCTCAATTTCCTGAAACTTCGTGGTGGATGGGCTAAAATCGGTAATGCAACAGATCCATACGTATCTAACTCATATTATTCAGTCATATCTGCACCGTTTAACGGTACTACGCTTTACTACAATCCTACGACTTATCCCGCACGTAATCTGCGCCCTGAAATGATAAAGACATGGGAAGTCGGTCTTGAGGCAAGCTTGTTGGATAATCGTATTCACTTCGATGGAGCTTATTACCAGAAGGTTACTACCGATCAGATTATGCAAGCCAATGTCGCAACTTCCACTGGTTATAGTTCTATGTATATCAATGCGGGTAAGGTAAGCAACAAAGGTGTTGAACTTCAGTTGTCGGCCGATATTTTCCGTAATCCAAAAGGCTTCAGCTGGACTACCACATTAAACTGGGCAAAGGATAAAAGCCGTATCGACGAACTTTATACTGATCCTGTTACCGGACAGAAACTGGACGCTTATGAAATCGGAAGCAGCTGGAGCTGTACCAGCTATGCAATACCTGGTGAAAGCTGGGGAACACTTGTGGGAACAGGATATGTATATAATGACGATGGTTCCATTCGGGTAGAAAACGGAATGCCGGTATATGAGAGTGCAAAAAAGATTGGAAATGTAAGTCCGGACTGGCTGGCTGGCTGGAGCAACGAATTTACTTACAAAGACTGGAGTTTCGGGTTCTTGCTTGACTTCCGCAAAGGGGGAGACGTTTACTCTATCTCACAGGCTTTTGGTACACAGACAGGTATATATGATTTTACTGCAGCGGGAGATATTCGTGAAAACGGTGTTATTGCAGGTAAGAACGTGTTGACCGACAAAGTGTTCAAGACAGCCGACGGTAAAATCAATGATGTGGCAGTGAATGCGGAAGACTTCTTCTATAACTTCTATACCATCTGTGAAATGTCAGTCTTTGATGGTTCTTACTTGAAGTTGCGTGAAGCACATCTTACTTATACTTTCCCTAAACAGTTGTTGAAGAATACATTCATCAAATCAGCGAAAATTTCATTGGTTGGAACAAACTTGGCACTGTTATGGGTACATAGTTCGAACCTCACTCACCTTGATCCGGAATCTACAACGGGTTCAAGCAATGGAGACGTAGGCTTCGAATCAAACTCTTACCCTCCTTCACGAAGCATCGGTTTAAAATTAGGAGTAACATTCTGATAAAATTAATTTAAAAGGAACTGACTATATGAAAAGATATATTAAGAAAATCACCATGGCATTCATGGCTGGAGCTTTAATTTGGAGTGCTACCGGATGTACGAACTCGTTCGAGGAAATCAACCAAGACCCGGACAATGCAACCAATGTTCCAAATGGGAACCTTCTTGCTTATGTTATTTACTACACTTCCTATCGATTCAATGACCGCTGGTTTGCGATGGATGAGCCTATGACTTTCTGCGGTTATGCGGCAAAGATGAGTTACATCGATGAATCGCGTTACAGCTATCGTACGAATATACAAGACAACAACTGGGAATATGTATATCGTATCCTGAATAATGTGATGGATTTGCAGGGACGTGCTACGTCCGGTTCGAATCTTCTGAATGTGGCCAAAGTGATGGAAGTAACTGTCATGCAGGTCGCTACCGACAGATGGCGTGACGTTCCTTACAGCGATGCCGTAAAAATGAGTGAAGGTATTCTTACTCCTAAATACGATAAGCAGGAAGATATTTATCCGGCCTTGCTTGCGAAGTTGAAAGAAGCTGCCGATGGTTTCGCCAGCAATGAGGGAACCGATGATATCAGCGATGGTGATTTATTGTTTGGTGGGGATATCACCAAATGGCAGAAGTATTGCAATTCACTGCGCCTTCGTTTGGCTATCCGCATATCTGAGGTAAGCCCTGAGCTGGCACAATCAACAGTTGAGGAAGTGTTGGGTGATCCTTCACGCTATCCGATTATGGACTCTAATGATGACAATGCATTCTTCTGGTGGCAGGGGTCCGATTCCAACTTTTTCGAGCCGATAGCCGACCAGTATCGTACACGTAAAACGGAATATTGTGCGTCCGACGTGATGGTCGACAATTTGTTGGCGGCCAACGATCCCCGTATTGGCATTTATTTCACTCCTACGCCGGCCAGTCAAACGGAGGGTGATGATGATTATACCGATGGAACTCCTGTGTATAGAGGATATACTATCGGAGCTTCCTCCAACGCTGTTTCTAAGTTATACTCGGTATGGAATTATAAATACGGGCAGGACTTAGGAGGATTTTCTCCTTGGATGCGTGTAGCCGAAGTGTATTTCCATATTGCTGAGGCTGCCATGCTGAACTATGATACTGGTAGTTACGGTACTGCGGCAGCCAACTATGAAAAAGCCGTGCGTTTTTCTATGGTTGAAAATGAAGTAAGTGATGCAGACGCAGCCGAGTACTTGGAAAATGGAGGTAAATTTGATAATACGTTAAAGAAAATATGGTATGAAGAATGGGTCGCTATGTTTAAGCAGGCGATGGAAGGTTGGTCGTTGTACCGACGTACGGGAGTTCCTGAAAACAACTATATTGCTCCAGGGCGTCCTGCTCAGTACGCAAACCATAATGTGCCCCCATTGCGTTCGCCGTATCCTTCAACCGAACTGAATTTGAACGCGGCCAACAATGCACCTTATAATGCTGAAGTCGTGGATAACTTATGGGGTAAACCTATGTGGTGGGACACCAGAGAGGGTGTATATTAATCCTACTCTTAAAGTTTACATTGGACAGAGGCTATCATTTTTAGTAGACACTAATGTATATGTCTCTCTTTTAATTTGCATTTTGAAGGGGTTTCTCAGTGATGAGAGGCCTCTTTTTTATTTTATGAAATTTGTTAACCACTTTGAATATTGTTCTTTAGTGGTTAATATATGTTGTAAAACATGGTTTTTAAGTCTTAGGTTTTGCAATTCCAAATAAAATAAATACTTTTGCACTGTGTTTTTCATAGTATTAGATTTAAGGTTAACAAAGGTTGGAGTTCAGCGGAACTCCTTTTTTTATGTCCTTATGTGAGGTTTCCTTTTTCCTGATGCTTGAACTGTCTTTATCTGTCTGTTTTCCTGAATGTTTTTTGTAAGCCGTTTTTTTCAGTTTTTCCCATGAGTGGCCTTTCCGTTCTTTCCTTGTACCTTGTAAGCGGTCCGTTTGTTTTCCCTTTATGCGTGCTGTATTCTAGTAATGTCGGTAGGATAACCTTCCGCTGCCTTTATGTTTTCCATGTTTCCGGTAGGGGAGCCGTACGTTTTCCTGCCGTGAAACGTAGGTTTCCGACGGGGAAAACGTATGTTTCCCGGTAGAAAAACATAAAAACTATCGGGAGTCTTGGGAAAGAATGTGCCTGTGGTTTTAAATTATCGGGGTGATTCAGGTTGTGCTGCATGGAAAAATCACGGTTTAGGTTGTGAATATGTAGCTCCGTTTCCAGTTTTTCAGGAAATTTTTTTCGGATTTCCTGCCTTTCGGGAAAGGAATTCCGGTCGGGATTTCCCAGCGGGGCGAAGAAAAAGGTTGTCAGATTTATTTTTTTTCGTCTTCCGATTGGCATGAAAATGGTCATATCCGGGAAATTTATGTCCTTTGGATGACATAAAATTGGCAGTTCCTGGGACGTTTCTGTTCTCCGGCTGGCATAAAAATGACTGTTTCCGGGAAACAGATCCGGAAGACCATGGATTTTTTGGGGGGTCAGAAACGAATTCTTTTCAGTTTTTTCTCCGCCCTTTGAAAAAATACAGCCCAAGTATGGATAGATTTTTCTGTGTCTCCATCGGTTTTTCCCGTTGCATGACGGTTGTTCAGCCGGTTTCTTCGTGTGTGCAGCTGCAAGTTCTGCGCGTACATGTTCTTCTTTTTCGTGTACATGTATGTGCGCTCGCTCGCGCCCGCGCGAAATATATAATGTAGCCATGTTCCCGTCCGTTTTCGGAAGTGTTGGAAAAACATGTCCTGCAACACATTCTGTTTCAGCGACTTATAAAAATCTTCAAAAATTTTTGAAAAAAAGAGTGTGATAAAAGTTGCGGAAGCGGAAAAAGTGCGTACCTTTGCAACCGCTTTCGAGAGGGAGAGCCGCTGAGAATGACAGACTGGTGAAGAGAGGCAGACTTTCAAAGGCGCTGCACCCGAGTATCTTACCTTGCAAGGACGCAAGGGAGCGAGAAACGGATAAGCCCCGCGAGGTCATCCCGAGAAACTTTTTCGAAAAAAAACTTTCGGAAAAATTTGGAGGGGAAGAAAAAACGCCTTACCTTTGCAAACGCTTTCCCGTTGAAACGGGAGCACGAAAGAAAGATAGTTCTTTGAAAGACTTTAGATAAACAAACGAAGATGTAGTACAAGAAGTAGTCTTATATATAATGTATATATGGGATGAAACAAGAACCGTCAATAACCTGAAAAGGATATAGAAATCGGTTTCCTGGAACAGAATCAACAATACCCGCAAGGGTAAGAAAATATTTTACAATGAAGAGTTTGATCCTGGCTCAGGATGAACGCTAGCTACAGGCTTAACACATGCAAGTCGAGGGGCAGCATGAACTTAGCTTGCTAAGTTTGATGGCGACCGGCGCACGGGTGAGTAACGCGTATCCAACCTTCCGCTTACTCGGGAATAGCCTTTCGAAAGAAAGATTAATACCCGATGGTATCTTAAGCGCACATGCAAATAAGATTAAAGATTTATCGGTAAGCGATGGGGATGCGTTCCATTAGATAGTAGGCGGGGTAACGGCCCACCTAGTCGACGATGGATAGGGGTTCTGAGAGGAAGGTCCCCCACATTGGAACTGAGACACGGTCCAAACTCCTACGGGAGGCAGCAGTGAGGAATATTGGTCAATGGGCGCGAGCCTGAACCAGCCAAGTAGCGTGAAGGATGAAGGTCCTACGGATTGTAAACTTCTTTTATAAGGGAATAAAGTCACCCACGTGTGGGTGTTTGTATGTACCTTATGAATAAGCATCGGCTAACTCCGTGCCAGCAGCCGCGGTAATACGGAGGATGCGAGCGTTATCCGGATTTATTGGGTTTAAAGGGAGCGTAGACGGGTCGTTAAGTCAGCTGTGAAAGTTTGAGGCTCAACCTTAAAATTGCAGTTGATACTGGCGTCCTTGAGTACGGTTGAGGCAGGCGGAATTCGTGGTGTAGCGGTGAAATGCTTAGATATCACGAAGAACCCCGATTGCGAAGGCAGCCTGCTAAGCCGCGACTGACGTTGAGGCTCGAAAGTGTGGGTATCAAACAGGATTAGATACCCTGGTAGTCCACACGGTAAACGATGGATACTCGCTGTTGGCGATAGACTGTCAGCGGCTTAGCGAAAGCGTTAAGTATCCCACCTGGGGAGTACGCCGGCAACGGTGAAACTCAAAGGAATTGACGGGGGCCCGCACAAGCGGAGGAACATGTGGTTTAATTCGATGATACGCGAGGAACCTTACCCGGGCTTGAATTGCAGACGAATTGCTTGGAAACAGGCAAGCCGCAAGGCGTCTGTGAAGGTGCTGCATGGTTGTCGTCAGCTCGTGCCGTGAGGTGTCGGCTTAAGTGCCATAACGAGCGCAACCCTCGTGTCCAGTTACTATCAGGTGAAGCTGAGGACTCTGGACAGACTGCCATCGTAAGATGTGAGGAAGGTGGGGATGACGTCAAATCAGCACGGCCCTTACGTCCGGGGCTACACACGTGTTACAATGGGGGGTACAGAAGGCAGCTACCGGGCGACCGGATGCCAATCCCGAAAGCCTCTCTCAGTTCGGACTGGAGTCTGCAACCCGACTCCACGAAGCTGGATTCGCTAGTAATCGCGCATCAGCCACGGCGCGGTGAATACGTTCCCGGGCCTTGTACACACCGCCCGTCAAGCCATGAAAGCCGGGGGTACCTGAAGTGCGTAACCGCAAGGAGCGCCCTAGGGTAAAACTGGTAATTGGGGCTAAGTCGTAACAAGGTAGCCGTACCGGAAGGTGCGGCTGGAACACCTCCTTTCTGGAGAGGGACCGACGAAGGTTCTTGCCTTGTGCTGCAGATGAGTTTGTTTTTCGATATAAGAAGAGAGAAAGATGAAGCCGAGTCGGAACGGACGAGGTTGAACTGAATCACACAGTCAATAGTTTGGTTTTCGCTTTTAACTGTTAACTTTTAACTATTAACTGACACAGTCCTATAGCTCAGTTGGTTAGAGCGCTACACTGATAATGTAGAGGTCGGCAGTTCAACTCTGCCTGGGACTACCTCGAAAGAAGGGAGCGAAAAAAACTTCCTTAAAATTTTGCAGGAACGAAGGGAAATGCTTACCTTTGCAGCCGCAAAAAAACGGGGGATTAGCTCAGCTGGCTAGAGCACCTGCTTTGCACGCAGGGGGTCAACGGTTCGAATCCGTTATTCTCCACTTGAAGGGTTAAAAGGCAAGAGTTGGAAATTAAAAGTGATTTTAACTGTTAACTATTAACTTTTAACTGAAGAAACGGTCTATGACATGATGTAACAAGCAAAAAGTAATTTTAGTACGAAAGCTAAAAGTATATATCATCCCGCACCCGTCGAAAGACGGAATGTGCACGTGATAAGGAAAGTAGGAAAGGGCGCATGGCGGATGCCTTGGCTCTCGGAGGCGATGAAGGACGTGATAAGCTGCGATAAGCCGCGGGGAGGTGCAAATAACCTTTGATCCGCGGATTTCCGAATGGGACAACCCGTTATCTTGAAGAGATAACATCCATCTTCAGATGGAGGCTAACGCAGGGAACTGAAACATCTTAGTACCTGCAGGAAAAGAAAATAACAATGATTCCCCCAGTAGTGGCGAGCGAACGGGGAACAGCCCAAACCTCAGATGTTACGGCATCTGAGGGGTTGTAGGACCGCGACATCGCAA
>NZ_LT635783.1:967279-1142631 GCF_900128455.1 Bacteroides mediterraneensis
AGGAGGACATTGCTTGGTGGGTAGTTTGACTGGGGTGGTCGCCTCCAAAAGCGTAACGGAGGCTTCTAAAGGTGCCCTCAGGACGATCGGTAACCGTCCGCAGAGTGTAATGGCATAAGGGCGCTTGACTGGGAGACAGACAAGTCGAGCAGGTAGGAAACTAGAGCATAGTGATCCGGTGTTTCCGTATGGAAGGGACATCGCTCAAAGGATAAAAGGTACTCCGGGGATAACAGGCTGATCCCTCCCAAGAGCTCATATCGACGGAGTGGTTTGGCACCTCGATGTCGGCTCGTCACATCCTGGGGCTGGAGAAGGTCCCAAGGGTTGGGCTGTTCGCCCATTAAAGTGGCACGCGAGCTGGGTTCAGAACGTCGTGAGACAGTTCGGTCTCTATCTATCGTGGGCGTATGAAATTTGCGTGGCTCTGACACTAGTACGAGAGGACCGTGTTGGACCGACCTCTGGTTTACCGGTTGTGCCGCCAGGCGCATCGCCGGGTATCTAAGTCGGGATCGGATAAGCGCTGAAAGCATCTAAGTGCGAAGCCGGCCACAAGATTAGATTTCTCAGGGTCGTTGAAGACGACAACGTTGATAGGATGCAGGTGTAAAGCTGGAGACAGCAAAGCCGAGCATTACTAATTGCCCGAAGGCTTTCCTTATCCGCGCAGGGCGGATGGAAAAAGCATCAAAGGATGATATATACGTTCAGCCGAGTGCTGGGATTGCTTGCTTGTGAGTCATGATGAAATAAGGATATTAAGGTGACTATGGCGCGAAGGTTCCACCTCTTCCCATTCCGAACAGAGAAGTTAAGCTTCGCCACGCCGATGGTACTGCGTACAAGTGGGAGAGTAGGTAGTCGCCGTTTTACAGAGAGCCTCGAGATAGCAATATCTCGGGGCTTTTTTTTTGCCCGTAAGGGAACGGGGAATAATACTTTTAAATAAATTGGCATCTGCTTTGGGGAGTGTCGAATCAGAAAATCTGTATTTCTGTTTGTCCCAGCGAGTGGTTTTCGTATCTTTGAAAAATAGAATCAAAGCGAATATTCTTTTTAATTCATCAGATGAATATGAAAACACACACCTTTCATTTTTTGAGAGCCATTTGCCTCGGGGGATTGTTGAATGCGTCCGCTTTCTGTGTACAAGCTGAGAATACAGTGTATGTTCCTACGCCGGAGAATTTGCAGGCGCGAAAAGAGTTTCAAGATAATAAGTTCGGCATCTTTCTGCATTGGGGAATTTACAGCATGTTCGGGCAAGGAGAATGGTACATGAATAACGATAATATCGACTGTCATGAATATGCGAAGGTGGCCTCTGGCTTTTATCCTTCCCGATTTGATGCGCATGAGTGGATCGCGGCTATCAAGGCTTCTGGTGCCCGGTATATCTGCATTACTTCCCGTCATCATGACGGCTTTTCCATGTTTCATACAAAATATTCGGATTACAACGTGGTGGATGCAACACCTTTCAAACGGGATGTTATTAAGGAATTGGCTGAAGAGTGCCAGAAGCAAGGCATCAAGTTGCATCTATATTATTCCCATCTGGATTGGACACGCGAGGACTACTATCCTTTGGGAAGAACGGGACATGGAACAGGTCGTACTGCGCACGGGGAATGGGCTACTTATTATGAGTTCATGAATCATCAGTTGACGGAGTTACTGACCAATTATGGTCCGATTGGAGCAATTTGGTTTGACGGAATGTGGGATCAGCCTGACGGATTCGACTGGAAGCTGGATGAACAGTACGCATTGATTCATAAATTACAGCCGGCCTGCCTGATTGGCAACAATCATCATAAGTCACCTTATCCCGGAGAGGACTTCCAGATGTTCGAGCGAGACTTGCCCGGTGAGAATAAAGCGGGCTTCTCCGGTGAGTCTGTGGTAGGGCGGTTGCCTTTGGAAACTTGTGAAACAATGAATGGCATGTGGGGATATCAGATAAAAGACCAGAATTACAAGTCGGTTACGGAATTGGTCCGTCTGCTGGTCCGTGCGGCCGGAAAAGGGGCCAATTTGCTGATGAATATTGGTCCACAGCCTAATGGAGAACTTCCGGCGGTGGCCGTTGAACGGCTGAGAGGGATCGGAAAGTGGATGTCGGAAAACGGGGAAACCATCTATGGTACTACAGCAGGAAACGTGATGACCTCCTCATGGGGAACAACAACCCGGAAGGGAAACATGCTTTACGTGCATCTGCTGACGGATGAAATGCCCCAGTTTGTGACGTTGCCTCTGACGGAAAAAGTTCTTTCTTCGGTTCTATTTCATACTGGAGAGAAGGTGAAATGGGAAAAAATTCAAGGAGGTATTGTGTTACACACTGAAAATTTGGAGCCTTCTGTGGATTGTATTGTCGCGTTGAAATTAAAGGAATGATTATATTTGCAATAAAAAATAGAATGCCATGGTGATAAAAACAATTTTAGATACTGATTTATATAAGTTTACGACTTCATACGCCTATATCAAGCTCTTCCCGTACGCTATGGGAACCTTTACGTTCAAGGATAGAGACGACACGGAATATACGGAAGGTTTTCTGGAGGCGTTGAAGAATGAAATCCATAATCTGGAAATGGTGAAACTGGCACCGGAGGAACTGGAATATATGACTTCTCATTGTCGTTTCCTTCCGGGAGTGTATTGGGAATGGCTATCGTCTTTCCGTTTCGACCCCAATAAGATAGAAGTCTGGCTGGATGAGCAGCATCATCTGCAAATGTCCGTTACGGACTATTTATATAAGGTAACATTGTATGAAGTCCCCCTATTGGCTATCGTATCGGAGATTAAAAATCAGTTCCTGAACCGTATGCCGGACAAACAGGTTATTCTGGACAAGCTGGCGGGAAAGGTGGAACTGTCGAACGCCCATCAGATGCCTTTCTCTGAATTTGGTACACGGCGCCGTTTCTCATTTGACGTGCAGAAACTGGTGGTGGAGTACTTAAAGAAACATGCCCGTTATTGTACGGGAACTTCCAATTGTTACCTGGCCATGAAATACGGGATGCTGCCTATGGGAACGCATCCGCATGAATGGTTCATGTTTCATGGGGCACAGTTCGGTTACAAGCATGCCAATTACATGGCCCTGGAAAATTGGGTGAATGTGTACGATGGAGATTTGGGAACGGCCCTGTCGGATACCTATACTTCCGATTCGTTTTTGAGTAACTTCAGCCGGAAGCAGGCGAAGCTGTTTGACGGTGTGCGCTGCGACTCCGGCAACGAATATGAGTTTATTGACCGTCTGATTGCCCGCTACAAGGAACTGGGGATTGACCCGACTACGAAAACCATTATTTTCAGTAATGCGCTCGACTTTGAAAAAGCGCTGAAGATATTCCAGTATTGCCAAGGTAAAATACGCTGTTCGTTCGGCATTGGTACCAATTTGACGAATGATACAGGTTATCAGCCTTCTAATATTGTCATGAAGCTGTCACGCTGCAAGATGACCATGAACCAAGAATGGCGTGAGTGCGTAAAGTTGTCGGACGATATGGGCAAGCACATGGGAAGCATGACCGAAGTAGAAGCCTGTCTACACGAATTGCGTTTGCTTTCTGAATGATAGATTTACACCCTATCGCATGTGTTTGTGTGAATTTGTTGTTTAAATATTGAAAAAACTTTCTTTTTATTTTCTCATTTCAAAATATTGTATACCTTTGCAGCAACAAAAAAGAAACGAGTAAAAAGATTCTGACAATGAACACTATGTTTTTACATATTTTGCTATGCGGTCTGATTAATCTGCTGGAAAGCCCGGTGGGAAGTGAGTCGCGTGCATATTGATGTAAAAATAAAATCATATAAAGCCTTTCTCACTTCCTTGTGCGAAAGGCTTTTTTTTAGGATTATAGGAAATAAAAAAGATACTATTATGAGTGACAGATTATTTATTTTTGATACTACGCTCCGCGACGGGGAGCAGGTACCGGGATGCCAGTTGAATACGGTTGAGAAGATTCAGGTTGCCAAACAGCTGGAAGCTTTGGGAGTAGATGTAATCGAGGCCGGATTTCCAATTTCAAGTCCGGGAGATTTCAATTCGGTAATTGAAATTTCCAAAGCCGTGACCTGGCCGACCATTTGTGCGTTGACACGTGCCGTACAGAAAGACATCGACGTGGCTGCCGAGGCGTTGCAGTATGCCAAACACAAACGTATTCATACGGGTATTGGTACCTCTGATTCGCATATCAAATATAAATTCAATTCTACTCGTGAAGAAATCATCGAACGGGCTGTCAGTGCGGTGAAATATGCGAAACGTTATGTAGAAGACGTGGAGTTTTATGCCGAAGATGCCGGACGTACGGAGAATGAATACCTCGCACGTGTGGTAGAAGCCGTTATCAAAGCAGGAGCTACAGTGGTAAACATTCCGGATACGACTGGTTATTGCTTGCCGGATGAATACGGCGCAAAAATCAAGTACCTGATGGAGCATGTGGACGGAATAGACAAAGCCATTATTTCTACCCACTGCCACAATGACCTGGGAATGGCTACGGCCAATACCATCAGTGGAGTGCTGAACGGAGCCCGCCAGGTGGAAGTGACCATCAACGGTATCGGAGAACGTGCCGGTAACACCTCGCTGGAGGAAGTAGCCATGATTCTTCGCTGTCACCACGACATCCATATCGATACGAACATCAACACGCAGAAAATCTATCCTACCAGCCGCATGGTTTCCAGTTTGATGAACATGCCGGTGCAGCCCAATAAAGCCATTGTGGGACGTAATGCATTTGCCCATTCTTCCGGTATCCATCAGGATGGAGTGCTGAAGAATGCACAGACCTACGAAATCATCGACCCGAAAGATGTGGGTATCGATGACAATGCGATTGTATTGACGGCACGTAGCGGACGTGCGGCTTTGAAACATCGTCTGCATGTGTTGGGCGTAGAAATGACGCAGGAGAAATTGGACAAGGTGTATGAGGATTTCCTGAAACTGGCAGACAAGAAGAAAGATATTACGGATGACGATATTCTGGTATTGGCTGGAGCCGACCGCAATGTGAACCATCACATCAAACTGGAATACTTGCAGGTGACCAGTGGAGTAGGAGTCCGTTCCGTGGCCAGTCTGGGATTGAATATCAGTGGCGAACATTTTGAGGCAGCCGCTACGGGTAACGGACCGGTGGATGCAGCCATCAAGGCCGTGAAACAGATTATCAAGCGTCAGATGACCTTGAAGGAATTTACTATTCAGGCCATCAGTAAAGGTAGTGATGATGTCGGTAAGGTACATATGCAGGTGGAATACGACGGCCAGATGTACTATGGTTTCGGAGCCAACACTGACATTATTGCCGCTTCGGTAGAGGCATACATCGATTGTATCAATAAATTCAGAAAATAATTAAACGAGATATTTTTATGGCTAATACGTTATTTGACAAGATATGGGATGCACATGTGGTGCAGAAGGTGGAAGACGGACCTACCCAATTGTATATAGACCGTCTGTATTGTCACGAAGTGACCAGTCCGCAGGCTTTTGCCGGTATGCGTGCCCGTGGATTGAAATGTTTCCGTCCGGAACGTATCTATTGTATGCCGGACCACAATACGCCGACGCACGACCAGGACAAACCGATTGAAGATCCGGTTTCAAAGGCACAGGTGGATGCGCTGGCCAAGAATGCAGCCGATTTCGGGTTGACGCATTTCGGAATGATGGACAAGAAGAACGGTATTATCCATGTGGTAGGTCCGGAACGTGGACTGACCCTTCCGGGCATGACCATTGTATGTGGTGACTCACATACTTCTACTCACGGTGCAATGGGAGCGGTTGCTTTCGGAATCGGTACCAGTGAGGTGGAAATGGTGATGGCTTCGCAGTGCATCCTTCAGGCTCGTCCGAAAACCATGCGTATCACGATTGACGGCAAGTTGGGAAAAGGTGTGACAGCCAAGGATGTAGCCTTGTATATGATGTCGAAGATGACGACCAGTGGTGCCACAGGTTACTTTGTGGAATATGCCGGTGAAGCTATCCGCAGCTTGACTATGGAAGGACGTCTCACCCTGTGCAACTTGTCTATCGAGATGGGTGCCCGCGGAGGAATGATTGCGCCGGACGAAGTGACCTTTGAATACATTAAAGGTCGTGAATATGCGCCGAAAGGAGCGGAATGGGACAAGGCATTGGCTTATTGGAAGACGTTGAAGAGCGATGACGATGCCGTGTTCGACAAGGAGGTTCGTTTTGATGCGGCAGATATCCAGCCGATGATTACTTATGGTACCAATCCGGGAATGGGTATGGCCATTACGGCTCATATCCCCACTACAGAAGGTATGAGTGACGTGGAAAAGGGTTCGTTTGAAAAATCCTTGCATTACATGGGTTTCCAGCCGGGTGAAAGTCTGTTGGGCAAGAAAGTGGATTATGTGTTCTTGGGAGCTTGTACTAACGGACGTATTGAGGACTTCCGGGCCTTCGCTTCTATCGTGAAAGGACGTAAGAAAGCTGACCATATTACGGCGTGGCTGGTGCCGGGCTCGTGGATGGTGGATGAACAGATTCGGCAGGAAGGACTGGATAAAGTTCTGGAAGAAGCGGGTTTTGAAATCCGTCAGCCGGGATGCAGTGCCTGTCTGGCCATGAACGACGACAAGATTCCGGCAGGAAAGTATTCCGTGTCTACCAGTAACCGTAACTTTGAAGGACGTCAGGGACCAGGTTCCCGTACGTTGCTGGCCAGTCCGTTGACAGCGGCAGCCGCTGCCGTAACCGGTGTGATAACAGATCCGAGAACGTTAATGTAAAAAATGAGTGTCATGAAACAGAAATTCAATATCATAACAAGTACTTGTATTCCTTTGCCTTTGGAAAATGTGGATACGGACCAGATTATTCCGGCACGTTTTCTGAAAGCGACGACCCGTGATGAAAAGTTTTTTGGTGACAATTTGTTCCGCGACTGGCGTTATAATCCGGATGGTTCGTTGAACAAGGATTTTGTGTTGAACAATCCGAAGTACAGTGGACAGATTCTGGTGGCCGGAAAGAATTTCGGTAGTGGCTCCAGCCGTGAACATGCGGCATGGGCGATTGCCGGATATGGTTTCAGAGTGGTGGTGTCCAGCTTTTTTGCCGACATTCACAAGAACAATGAATTGAACAACTTCGTGCTTCCGGTGGTGGTAAGTGAGAGATTCTTGAAAGAATTGTTTGACTCGATTTATGCCGATCCGAAAACAGAAGTAGAAGTAAATCTGCCGGAGCAGACTATTACCAATAAAGCGACCGGTAAGTCTGAAAAGTTTGAAATCAATGCCTATAAGAAACATTGTTTGATGAACGGGCTGGATGACATTGACTTTTTGGTAGAAAACAAAGATAAGATAGAAGCCTTTGAAAAGGCACGTAACTAACCGGCGGAAGACAAGAATATGAATAATCATCCGAGAATAGAAATAATGGACACTACGTTGCGCGACGGTGAACAGACCAGTGGCGTTTCGTTTGTGCCTCATGAGAAACTGATGATAGCCCGTCTGCTGCTGGAAGACCTGAAAGTAGACCGGATAGAGGTGGCTTCTGCCCGTGTGTCGGATGGTGAGTTCAACGCGGTAAAAATGATTTGTGACTGGGCGGCACGCCGTGGCCTGTTGCAGCGGGTGGAGGTACTGGGATTTGTGGATGGAACCGTTTCTGTGGACTGGATTCATCGTGCAGGATGCCGGGTCATCAATCTGTTGGCAAAAGGTTCGGAAAAGCATTGCCGTTATCAGTTGAAAAAGACGCTTTCGGAGCATCTGGCTGATATCCACCAGGTGGTGGATTATGCTTTGGCGAATGATATGGATGTCAATTTGTATCTGGAAGACTGGAGTAACGGAATCAAGGACTCTCCTGAGTATGTGTTTGGGCTGATGGACGATTTGAAGGACAGTGGCATCAAGCGCTTTATGTTGCCGGATACACTGGGAATTCTCAATCCGTTGCAGGTGATTGAATACATGCGCAAGATGAAAAAACGGTATCCCGACCTGCATTTTGATTTTCATGCCCATAATGATTATGATTTGGCAGTGAGCAACGTGCTGGCAGCTGTGTTGAGTGGGGTAAAAGGATTGCATACCACCATCAACGGATTGGGCGAACGGGCTGGTAATGCTCCGTTGGCCAGTGTGCAGGCCATCTTGAAAGATCATTTTCATGCGATTACCCACATTGACGAGAGCCGGCTGAACGATGTGAGCCGCGTGGTAGAGTCTTATTCCGGTGTGACGATTCCGGCCAACAAACCGATTGTGGGTGAAAGTGTCTTTACACAGGTGGCAGGCGTACATGCCGATGGAGACAATAAGAACAAGTTGTACTTCAACGATTTGCTCCCGGAGCGCTTCGGGCGTGTACGGGAATATGCCTTGGGAAAGAATTCCGGAAAAGCCAATATCCGCAAGAACCTGGAAAGCATGGGGCTTGAACTGGATGAAGAATCGATGAAGAAGGTGACCAACCGCATCATTGAGTTGGGCGACCGCAAGGAACAGGTTACTCCGGAAGATTTGCCGTATATCATCAGTGACGTGCTCAAGCACGACGGGATACAGAACAAGGTGAAATTGCTCAGCTATTTTGTCACTTTGGCTCAAGGGCTGAAACCGATGGCTACGCTGAGCATTGAAATTGATGGAAAGACTTATCAGGAAAGCTCTTCCGGCGACGGACAGTATGACGCTTTCGTGCGTGCGTTGCGTAAGATTTATAAAAATACGCTGGGCCGCAAGTTTCCGATGCTGGTGAATTATGCGGTTACCATTCCGCTGGGCGGACGGACCGATGCTTTTGTGCAGACCGTGATTACATGGAATTACGAGGATAAGGAGTTCCGTACCCGTGGATTTGATGCCGACCAGACGGAAGCAGCCATCAAGGCTACGATTAAAATGTTGAACTTGATAGAAGATTTAAATTAAACGTATCTGATTATGGATTTTAAAATAGCAGTATTAGCCGGTGACGGAATCGGACCGGAAATCTCTGTACAGGGAGTAGATGTAATGACGGCCGTTTGTGAAAAATTCGGTCACAAAGTAACTTATGAATATGCACTTTGCGGAGCTCACGCCATTGATGAAGTGGGTGATCCGTTCCCGGAAGAAACTTACCAGATTTGCAAGAATGCTGATGCGGTTTTGTTCTCTGCAGTAGGTGACCCGAAATTCGACAATGACCCTACGGCGAAAGTACGTCCGGAACAAGGGTTGTTGGCCATGCGTAAGAAGCTGGGACTGTTTGCGAACATCCGTCCGGTACAGACTTTCAAATGCTTGGTTCACAAATCTCCGTTGAAGGCGGAATTGGTGGATGGGGCTGATTTCCTCTGCATCCGTGAACTGACAGGCGGTATGTACTTTGGCGAAAAATATCAGGACAACGACAAGGCATACGATACCAATATGTACACTCGTCCGGAGATTGAACGTATTTTGAAGGTTGGTTTTGAATATGCCATGAAACGTCGGAAGCACCTGACGGTAGTAGATAAGGCCAATGTGTTGGCTTCTTCCCGTTTGTGGCGTCAGATTGCCCAAGAGATGGCTCCTCAGTATCCGGAAGTGACGACCGATTATATGTTCGTAGACAATGCCGCCATGAAGATGATTCAGGAACCGAAGTTCTTTGATGTCATGGTGACGGAAAATACATTCGGAGATATCCTGACCGATGAGGGCTCTGTCATCAGCGGTTCAATGGGTTTGCTTCCTTCTGCTTCTACTGGTGAGAGTACTCCGGTATTCGAACCGATTCATGGTTCCTGGCCACAGGCAAAGGGCTTGAACATCGCCAACCCGTTGGCACAGATTCTGTCGGTTGCCATGTTGTTTGAATATTTCGACTGCAAGGAAGAAGGAGCGCTTATTCGTCGGGCAGTAGATGCTTCATTGGATGCCAACGTGCGTACACCGGAAATTCAAGTGGAAGGTGGAGCCAAATACGGTACGAAAGAAGTGGGTGCCTGGATTGTAGATTACATCAAGAAGGCTTGATTGGATTGAGCTGAAAAAGAAATAGAAAGAGGGATTTTCCGTGTGGAAGCTCCCTCTTTTTGTTTTAGAATTTTTTGACCCGGATGTGGCAATAGGGTTCCCCGCCGGTCTTGTCATAATAATGTTGGTGATATTCTTCTGCGGGCCAGAAGGTGGTGGCAGGGGTAAGCCGGGTGTGTACCTCATAGCCTTTATCTTTCAAAATCTGAATGACTTTTTCGGCCTGCCGCTTTTGTTCTTCGTCCAGATAGAAGATTTCACTGCGGTATTGCGGGCCGATATCTGGGCCTTGTCCGTCGGTTTGTGCCGGATCATGTATCTCAAAAAACAGTTTACACAAATCGGTATAAGTGGTTTTTGTGGCATCGTATTCCACAAGCACCGCTTCCGCATGTCCGGTAGTATGGGCTTTTACTTCCGGGTAAGTGGGGTTTTCCTTGTGTCCTCCTGTATATCCTACGGTAGTACGTATCACTCCTGTAGCACGTTCCATCTGGTGCTGGACACCCCAGAAGCATCCACAGGCAAAAATCGCTTTTTCGGTTTTCATAATTTTCTTGCTTTTATGTATAAATGATTGTTCAAACTTACAAAAAATCTCTGGAATAACCTCGAAAAACGGGTGAAATGACACTAAACGACTTAATATCAGAGTTGTTACGGTGTCAAATGATGACAAGCCGAAAAAGCGGAAAACGCAAAGAAAAGCGGATTTAAGAAGAAGAATGGTTTGCAAATCATTACCCGTGAAAGAGTAAGATTTAACATATGGGAGATGCTATTGCACCGTTTGTCACCGATTTGCATATCAAGGTCTAACTCGTTGATATTTAACTTTGCAAACAAAAAAAAAACGAGTATGGCAAGAAGTACATTCAAAGTGCTGTTCTACGTGAACGGCAGCAAGGAGAAAGACGGTATTGTCCCCATCATGGGACGAGTGACAATCAACGGTACTGTGGCACAGTTCAGCTGCAAGCAGACCATCCCGAAAACCCTTTGGGATGCGAAAGGCAACCGAGCCAAAGGCAAGAGTGCCGAAGCACGGAACGTCAATCTGGCATTGGACAACATCAAGGCGCAAATCATCAAGCACTATCAGCGCATATCCGACCGAGAGGCATACGTAACGGCTGAAATGGTGCGCAATGCCTACCAAGGGGTAGGAAGCGAGTATGAGACACTGATAAAGGCTTTTGACAAGGATTGCGCCAACTTCCTGAAACGTGTCGGTAAAGACCGCAGCATCGGCACGTACAAGGTCATGGTAAGGGCAAGGAACTATGTCGCAGCCTTTATCAAGTCATTCTACAGACGGACGGACATGTCCATGCTGGAACTTACACCCGACTTCATCAAGGAGTTTGCGGCTTATCTTACGGCTGAACGGGGACTGAAAAACGCCACCATCTGGCTGAACTGCATGTGGCTGAAAGGGGTGGTCATGCGTGCGCACTATAACGGACTGATACCGAGAAATCCGTTTGCGCAGTTCCATATCAGCCCGAATGTTAAGGAACGGGAGTATCTGACAGAGGACGAAATCAAAAGAATCATGGCGCACGAGTTTGACAACCCCACCCTCGCATTGGTGCGGGATCTGTTTATTTTCGCCTGTTTCACCGCCTTGTCTTTCGTGGATATGAAAGAACTCACAACGGATGAAATAGTGGAGGTGAATGGTGAGAAATGGATATTGTCGAAACGGCACAAGACAAATGTCCCGTTCCAAGTGAAGCTGCTGGATATTCCCTTGCAGATAATCGAACGGTACAAGTATCTGTCGGAAGACAAGCTGGTTTTCGGGAAAATCAACTATTGGACGATGTGCAAACAGCTGAAAAAGGTAATGGCGGAATGCGGAATAGAGAAGCAAATCTCCTACCATTGCGCTCGTCATACGTTTGGAACACTGGCTCTTAGCAAGGGGATGCCCATTGAAAGCGTGAGCCGTGTTCTGGGACACACGAACATTGTCACGACTCAAATCTATGCGAAGATAACCACGCAGAAACTTGACAATGACCTGACGATGTTCGGCAACAAGCTGAACGCATCGTTCGGAAGTGTAACCCCATAACCAAGCATAGCCATGAAACGAAGCATCATAACAACAGACGGTAACGGCAACATCATCATGCCGACCGACATTAGCGCAACCGCCATGAGCGAATGGGAACTTTGCGACCTGTTCGGAGTAACCGCCCCGACATTCCGTGCAGGGCTGAAGGCTCTTTGCAAGAGCGGAGTTTTAAGGGAATACGGGATAAGGCGAAGCATACGGGTATCCGATAATTGCTGTATGGAGGTTTACAACCTTGAAGCGATAGTTACCCTCGCTTTCCATATCGGCACATTCGGAGCGGAACGGGTACGCAATGCCGTTCTTGAAATACTGTACCTGCGAAAAGAGAAAACAAGCATCTTCTTCTCGCTGAATACCAACGGTATATCCAAATCCGAATACTTCTCGTAGCTGAATGCCTGACATAATTCACTCGGTAAGTCAGTAATTCATTAAGTCAGTACGACAGACGCTCTGATTTTTTCTCCCGAAAAGCGTAATCCGACATTCGCTTTTCGGGAGTTTTCCGTTTGCACAACCCGTTTCCTGTCCCAAACCATTGAAAGTTTTTGTTTCGGGGGCTATTTGTCACCATTCTGCCGTGTTTTGCATAACAACCTATCCGATAATTGATTATATTTTTGCAGCTGGTAATTTTCAAACTTAAAACCATTTGATTATGTCAGCTATCGAACAACAGGACAGCCACAGACCGCCATCGGATGGCGGCATGGCAAAGGAAGAGTTTATCCGAGTGGGGACAACGCTCTATAAGATTGTGGAGCAGCCCAAACTGAACGGAGGGTATATAAGGAAACGCATCGCATGGAACAACGAGACCCTGCGACAGGATTACGGCAAGGATTACATCGGCAGAGTTCCCAAGTATGACGGCTTCTGCACAGTACCCGAACACATCGGCTACCGTTCCGTGGTCGGCAAGTTCCTTAACCTCTACGAACCGATAGACCACCGACCGCAGGAGGGCGATTTATCGCATATCCAATCTTTGGTACGGCACATCTTCGGGGAACAGTACGAGTTGGGGATGGACTATCTGCAACTGCTCTACCTGCAACCAATTCAGAAGTTGCCTATCCTGCTGTTGGTGTCGGAAGAACGCAACACGGGCAAAAGCACCTTCCTGAACTTTCTGAAAGCCCTTTTTCAGAACAATGTGACTTTCAACACCAACGAGGATTTCCGCAGCCAGTTCAATTCCGACTGGGCTGGCAAGCTCCTTATCGTGGTGGATGAGGTGCTGCTCAACCGCAGGGAGGATAGCGAGCGGTTGAAGAACCTCAGCACCACACTTTCCTATAAGGTGGAAGCCAAAGGCAAAGACCGTGATGAGATTGCGTTCTTCGCCAAATTCGTGCTGTGTTCCAACAACGAGCATCTGCCCGTAATCATAGACGCAGGGGAAACACGCTATTGGGTGCGCAAGATAGACCGCTTGCAGTCCGATGATACCGACTTCCTGCAAAAGCTGAAAGCGGAGATACCCGCCTTTCTCCATTTCCTGCAACACAGAAAACTGTCCACCGAAAAGGAAAGCCGGATGTGGTTCAACCCCACATTGCTGCATACAGAAGCCTTGCAGAAGATTATCCGTAGCAACCGCAATCGGCTGGAGATAGAGATGTCGGAACTGCTGCTTGACATTATGGTTGCAATGGATGTGGATAGCGTTTCATTCTGCCTTAACGACCTTGTCGTACTGCTGGTGCACTCGCAGGTAAAGGCGGAAAAGCACCAAGTGCGTAAGGTGGTGCAGGAGTGCTGGAAACTGACACCTGCACCAAACGGGCTTACCTACACCACCTATCAGGGCAATTACAACAGAAGTTGTCACTATGAGCCGATAAAGAGGGTGGGACGCTTCTACACCGTCACAAGGAAGCAACTCGAATCCCTGTAATACTATCATTTTTCTGTTGAATTGTTGAATATGGGTATAAATACACTGACAATAAACGATATACATTCTCAACAAAATCTCAACAAGCCAAAAGAGAAGTTGAGAGACCACCGACACCCGTTTGTGGATTTCTCTTTTGGCGAGCGGTTTGTTGAGAAGATGTTGAGAGGTTACGAGGCTGTATATAAACATATTACATTGACAATTCATCAAATCAACAAATTTTCATCAACTTCAAAACCGTATGTAATATGACAATCCAAGATGTAAAGCAAATCAAACTGGCGGACTATCTGCAAAGTCTGGGCTATACGCCTGTAAAGCAACAAGGCAGGAATCTGTGGTACAAATCACCGTTACGGGAAGAAACGGACGCATCGTTCAAGGTAAACACCGAGCTTGAAAAATGGTATGACTTCGGCATCGGCAAAGGCGGAAACATCCTCGCATTGGCAGCGGAACTCTACCGTTCGGAAGATGTAGCCTATCTGTTGAGACGCATAGAGGAGCGGACAGCATACATCCGCCCTGCATCGTTCTCTTTTGGCAGACAGCATTCCGACAATCGTACTTATCAGGGATTAAAGGTTGGAGAATTGTCCTCCCCTGCTCTTATAGCCTATCTGCAAGAAAGGGGAATAAACATCGGACTTGCCAAAAGAGAATGCAGGGAGCTTCGGTTTATGAATGCCGACAAACCCTATTTTGCCATCGGCTTTCCGAACATGGCAGGAGGATATGAAGTGCGCAACAGATACTTCAAGGGATGTGTCGCCCCGAAAGATATCACCCATATCCGACAGCAGGGCGGACAACGATGTATGTGTTACCTGTTCGAGGGGTTCATGGATTACCTTTCATTCCTTACCATCCGAGTAGAAAACAATCCGCAACACCCGCGATTGGACACACAGGACTATATCATATTGAACTCCGTTTCCAATCTTGCAAAAGCGGAAAGCATATTGGAGACCTACACCCAAGTCGGCTGTTTCCTTGACAACGACACGGCAGGACGGAACACTTGCAAGAAGCTGAAAGAGAAGTTTGGGGAACGGCTGCTTGACAAGTCAATGTACTATCGTGAGTATAAGGACTTGAACGACTACCTGTGCGGTAAGCCCTTGTCCCAATCGGCAGAGCCGATAAAGGAGAAGAAGCAAGTCCAATCCGCAAGGCGGATGATGCAGCCACCGAAAAAGAAAGGGGGATTTCATCTGTAATGTGCTCGTCTGCTTTCCGAAAGGTATTTAGACAGAAATACCATAGCTCAATAGGGCGTTTTCTTCACGCATTACTCCGTAACGCTAAAAACGCCCTATCGAGCCAAAGGGAAATCCCTTTGGAAACCCTGTGCAAACGAGAGCAGAAGCCAAACTCGTTTGGATTATGCCGAGTGCAGCAAGGGTTCATTTGCATAATAAACCCTGTGAGCCGATGCCACAGGCAGAGAGAAGAAACATAACGATAACCGCAAAATAGAAATAAAATGGGATATTTTTCATTGGACATTAAGAAAGCAAAGGGTACATCGGACACCACGCAGTCCGACCATATAGAGAGAAAGATAATACCTAAAAACGCAGACCCGACAAGGACACATCTGAACAGGGTGCTTGTCGAATACCCCGATGGCGTTCACGGCAGGGATGAAGCGATTGCCCACAGACTGAACACGGCAGGCATCAGACGGAAAATCACACACGACCAAGTCCGTGTCGTTCGGGTGGTTTTGTCGGGTACGCACGAGGACATGATGAACATACAGGAAAAAGGAGAACTCGATGAATGGTGCAACGACAGCATCCAATGGCTGCAAGCCACATTCGGCAAAGACAATGTGGTTGCCGCACATCTGCACATGGACGAGAAGACTCCGCACATCCACGCAGCCGTTGTTCCCATCGTGACGGGTGAAAGGCGCAAAGCCAAGAAAGAGCAAACGGACGGTAAGCGCAAGTACCGCAAGAAAACAAATTCCGTCCGCTTGTGTGCCGATGACCTGTTCAACCGCCAGACCTTGGTCGCCTACCACGACAATTACGCAAGGGTGATGGCGAAATACGGATTGCAGCGTGGGGTACGGGGTTCGGAAGCACGGCACACCACCACCATGCAGTATTATAGGGACTTGAAAAAGAAGAATGAAGTCCTCGAAACTGAAACCAGACTGTTGCAGGAGAAGAAAGCCGAGGCGCAGGAGGAACTGAAGCAGGTGAAAGCGGAAATCCGTACCGACAAGCTCAAAAACGCAGCCACCGATACGGCAACCGCCCTTGCAAGCAGTGTGGGCTCTCTTTTCGGAAGTGGAAAGATGAAATCGTTGGAGCGCAGGAACGAGGATTTGCAAGACCGCATCCTTGAACTTGAAAACGAAGCCCGACAACGGGAACGGCAACAAGCCAAGCAGATACAGGAGATAAGAAACGCTTACGAGCAACAGCACCGCAAGCTGTCGGAGTTTGCGGATTTTGTCAGACGCTACTTTCCATATGTGGAGAAGCTGATGCCTATAATAAACTTCCTGCGTGACCGATTGAAGTTCAATGACGGAATAATCAGAAGACTATGCGAGTTCAAGGAGGTCGGGATAAAAGGCGAACTCTATTCTTCCGAATTTAACCGAAGTTTTGATACCCGACACTCCGTCTGCTCTATCAAACAGGATGAAAACGGTAAATTCGATTTCAAGATAGACGGGGTTTCTCACGTGAACTGGTTCAGAAAGAAGATGAATGAGTTTAGAGAAGCCATCGGAATACCGAAGCCAAGACAGAATAGAAGTATGAAACTGTAAATCAAAAAAATCCGTGATAGTAGAATGGTATATCACGGATTTTTCATACTTTTGTATTGGATTGAGGCTACTCTTTCCAAAACATATTAGAATTAAGAAGAAGCGTTATGCTTATCTTGTACTTGAAAACGTAGGAAATTTTCAATTAGATGCAAGGATAGCATAGTGGTTCTCACGCATATAGCGTGGGCTACTATTGTTACATCTGCATCTATGGTTTCCTACGACCTTCAAGTAAGAGTGTGGCTTTGTAGTTCACGCTTTTTCGTAGGTTGGACTAAAATGTTTATTAAATATAATACAAGTATTCACCTGTAAGAAGTTACTAATGACAAAAAAGAAATTGCCCGTTCGTTTTACGGGTCAGCACTTTACTATTGATAAAGTGCTAATAAAAGATGCAATAAGACAAGCAAATATAAGTAATCAGGATACGGTTTTAGATATTGGGGCAGGCAAGGGGTTTCTTACTGTTCATTTATTAAAAATCGCCAACAATGTTGTTGCTATTGAAAACGACACAGCTTTGGTTGAACATTTACGAAAATTATTTTCTGATGCCCGAAATGTTCAAGTTGTCGGTTGTGATTTTAGGAATTTTGCAGTTCCGAAATTTCCTTTCAAAGTGGTGTCAAATATTCCTTATGGCATTACTTCCGATATTTTCAAAATCCTGATGTTTGAGAGTCTTGGAAATTTTCTGGGAGGTTCCATTGTCCTTCAATTAGAACCTACACAAAAGTTATTTTCGAGGAAGCTTTACAATCCATATACCGTTTTCTATCATACTTTTTTTGATTTGAAACTTGTCTATGAGGTAGGTCCTGAAAGTTTCTTGCCACCGCCAACTGTCAAATCAGCCCTGTTAAACATTAAAAGAAAACACTTATTTTTTGATTTTAAGTTTAAAGCCAAATACTTAGCATTTATTTCCTGTCTGTTAGAGAAACCTGATTTATCTGTAAAAACAGCTTTAAAGTCGATTTTCAGGAAAAGTCAGGTCAGGTCAATTTCGGAAAAATTCGGTTTAAACCTTAATGCTCAAATTGTTTGTTTGTCTCCAAGTCAATGGTTAAACTGTTTTTTGGAAATGCTGGAAGTTGTCCCTGAAAAATTTCATCCTTCGTAGTTCAAAGTCGGGTGGTTGTCAAGATGATTTTTTTGGTTTGGTGTCGTCTTTTTTTAAGCTGCCGCATAACGGTTTGCAGCTATACGCAGGCAGGGATTTTTACCACTAAGCTACCTACGATGAACTGAACTTTAAATTTACCACTTTCCTGTCTTACGAAGCACGAACCCCCTGCTTGCGTATAGGTGATGTTATGCGGTCGGCTTTCATTTTCTCTTCTTTCTCGTTAATTTGTAGTGCAAAGTTACTAAATTTGCAGTCAAGCAATTTCAATTTTTGAATTATGTATTTCAGCAGACCTTGGACTTCTATCTAAGTGATAGGCAGTCCTGAATAAATTCCAATCAATCTTTTAGGGCAAGACAATCAGTCTATGCTTTGTGTGTGCTGTCATTTTTTTTGATGGCATTGCTTTGTCGTAGTTGCTCTGTCGGGTAATACTGTCTATTCACTTCTCTGTGATTTGAATTCAATTCAAATTATGAAGAAGTTGATTGTATCATTCGCATTTGTTTTAATTGCTTTGACATCGTATGCTCAAAGTAGTTCCGAACACCTTACCTTTAAGGGAATTCCCATTGAGGGAAGTATGACTGAATTTTGTCAGAAGTTAAAAGCTAAAGGATTCACTTCTATTGGCAGTGAAAACAATCTTGCATTGTTTATGGGAGACTTTACAGGTCGTAATGCAACTATAGGTGTAACAGCTACAGATGATGGGAAAAGTGTATTTGCCGTAGCTGTGTTGTTTGACCCAAGTGGTGAATGGAATACGCTTGTTAATACTTATAACTATTATAAAGATTTATACACCCGAAAATATGGCAATCCGACTATTTCAAAAGAGAAGAACCCTGCCCATTTGGATTCCAATACAGCTTTAATGGCAGAAGTTCATCAAGGAACTGTTGTTTGGGGTAGTGCTTGGGAGGTAACAGGAGGAAACATTGAATTATCGATAGAAAAGACTTCTGGTTTTTATGAGGGTATGGTAATGATTCGTTATCGTGATTCTCAAAATGTAGAAACTAAAATTCAAAAAGATTTAGAGGATATTTAGTATCCTATGTATGCGACTTATTCAAAATGTGTCTGGTACATGAATCCGTTAATTGTCAAATAATAACATAACAGAATTATGAAAAAGCTTTTCGTATTATTCGCTTTAATGGTTATAGCTTCTACATCATATGCTCAAGTCTATAAAATGTATAAGACTCGGAACTATCATAATCAACTTCGCTTAAATACAATGACAGGCGAAGTACAACAAATTCAAGATGATGGTCAGTCTTGGGAAATTTGTAGTGCGAGAGAAATTTTAGGAGATAAAGAAGGACGATTTCGCCTTTATGAAACACAGAATATGTGGACATTCATAATGCTTGATACATATACAGGTAAGAATTGGCAAGTCCAGTTTAGTGTCAAGGGTGAGGATTACATGTTTGCTGCACCAATCAACATATTTTCTCTTGCATATCCTGAGAAGTCGTCAAATTGGACTAATAGATTTCAGATGTTTGCCACTGAAAACATGTGGACATTTATATTGTTGGACTCATATAATGGACGACTATGGCAAGTTCAATATAGTACACAAGATTTAGACAACCTATTTTGTATTCCTATAAATAAATACGAATTAGTAGAAAATAACGAAAGGTGTATATTCTCTATTCAGCCACTGACAAGTATGTATCAATACTATCTTATAAACGATAATACAGGTGATATGTGGAAATTTCAGTGGAGTACTAAGGGTGATGATTATAGATGGATTGAAAGATTCAGATAAATATTACTTCCAATATGCAGCCATTGTTCATTTGGGTAATTTGTATAATTGCTATTTCGGTTATTGTAATAGCGATGGTACGAACACGCCTAAAAAACAAATCCAAAGAGCTTGCAGAAAAGCTAAACCATATATCTGCATATAGCGAGAAATCAAATTATGAGCAAGCAAAAGAGAGATTATCGGCTCTTAAGGAGGGGGCGTTTATAGATATTCCCTCAGACTTAAATAATGGCTTTTATGGCAGGGTAATCTCCGCAACGCAAGAAAAAGATTTCATCAATCATTATAAGGTGCATTTCCAAGAGGCATATTCACTTCTGAAGAAACTTGAAGCCTTTAACATCACTCCATCAGAAACCATATCCAAATTCATTAACGACTTTGGAAGAATCAACAAACTTGTAAAACAACACAATGATGGTGTTATAACCTTTCTACTTGACACGCACAGGGACTTTTTTGACCATTGCCTAAAATACCCATTAGACAAGCAACAAAGACGCTCAATTGTTTCAGAAGAGGATAATTGTTTAGTAGTCAGCAGTGCAGGTAGTGGTAAAACCTCTTCAATTGTCGGTAAGGTTAAATATCTCACCGAAATCAAGGGTATAGCACCTGAAAGAATTTTACTTATCAGTTATACCAACAAAGCAGCAGCCGAACTAACCGAAAGAATGGCGACCAATGGATTGAAAGGCTACACATTCCATAAGTTAGCCATTGATATTATAGGCAAAACGACAGGTACAAAACCATCTATTTGCGACAATACAGATTCATTGTTTGTAGATATATATCACAAATTGTTAGATAAATCGTCTTTCAAGAAAAGTATAGTGGAATACTTTATTGATTACCAAACGAATGAAGCTGATTGGGAACAACGCAAGAATGAAAGACGGGAGCAATTATCAGGACTAAAGAATGTGCAGCTAAAGGCGATGTTTCCCGATATGGACGGCAGAGCCATATATGTGAGAAGTGAACAAGAACAAAAAATATGTTTTGCTTTGTCCTCGCTGGGAGTGAAATTCAGATATGAAGAACCATACGAACATCAATTAGCAGATGAGATGCACTCACAATATCGTCCCGACTTCTCAATATATTTTAAGCAAGGAGGAGTAACCAAACGCATCTATCTTGAACATTTCGGAGTTGATGAACACGGGCTTGTTCCTGCTTGGTTCGCAAAAGATAAGGGTATAACCTACGAAGAAGCCAATCAGAAATACAATGATGGTATAACTTGGAAGAAAACTGCTCACGAGAAATTTGGCACACAACTTTTAGTAACATCAAGTGCAGATTTTCATTATTCTGATATTAGGGATAAACTCCGTAAACTATTAACTGAAGCAGGTGTACCAATTCAAGAAAAGACCGATGAGGAGTTATACGATTTAGTACTACCCAAAGGCAGCAAGCAGGAAAAGGCGTTTATACGACTTGTTGTTACTTTCGTTACATTGGTAAAATCAAGTTGTAAATCAGTTAAAGAGGTTTTGAAACAAGCCAAAAATGCAGATGATGAACGAAGTGTGTTTATCATCAAGAATATATTTCAACCTGTATATGAACGCTACATAAATGCGTTAAGCGATAGTAACCAAATTGATTTTACCGATGCTATTCTTCAAGCCACTGAGATATGTCGTACTTCACACCCTGTTGAATATGATTATATCATAGTGGATGAGTTTCAAGATATTTCTGTTGACCGTTACAACTTCTTGAAAGTATTGCGAGAGGGTAATCCTCCTGCAAAGTTGTATTGTGTGGGTGATGATTGGCAGTCTATTTATCGTTTTTCGGGAAGTGATATGGCTCTATTCAATCAATTCCCCGAATATTTTGGAACAACGGAGATAAACAAGATTGAAACGACATACAGATTTGGAGAGCCTTTGGTTTCTTTATCGTCGAACTTTATACAACGCAATAAAGCCCAAATACAAAAGAATATCCATTCGTTCAGCTCAGAAATGAGAACCGAGTTGGAATTCTATGCTTATGATAGACGAGATTACTGCAATACGATAGGGCAACTTGTAGCTTCTATTCCATCGGATAAATCAATATTCCTATTGGGGCGTTACTCTTTTGATGATTACTACCTCTCTTTTATGTACCAATCAATTAAAGAGGGTAATAGATTCTACTATGTGATAGGAGGACGAAAAATAGAGTTTTTAACCGTACATAAGTCAAAAGGTCTTGAAGCGAATTATGTAATACTCTTACAATGCAATAAAGATACATACGGTTTCCCATCACAGGTGAGTGACGACCCTGTGCTTAACTATGTGCTCACTAAGAGCGACCAATTCCCATACGGAGAAGAAAGAAGATTATTCTATGTTGCAATAACAAGGGCTAAGATAAAAACGCTTGTATTATACGATAAGCGTTTCCCGTCTGTATTTGTGGATGAATTCTTGCACCCCGAAAAGGTGTCAGAAGAAAGCTATGTAAAGCACCCTAACGCCAATAAAAGATGGACAAGAAGTGCAGACCAATTTTTATTGAAACTGCACAATGAAGGTAAAAGTGTCAAATATATTGCAAACAAAATGGGTAGAAGTCAAACTTCGATTGTAATGCGATTAAACAAACTAAAAAAATAGTCGAACTTTTTCTTTGATGTACCTTGTGTGCATCGGACTATTCTATTATTTTTGTACACAGAAACGAGTTACTTGAAAGCAATTCAAGGTAGAACGCAGCAGATTGTACCGTTGCCAAGTCATTACCTCAAAAACGGGTAATTATCCCAAAGTCCTTTGTATAAGGTACTAACAGAAGTTTTCCAGAATTACGGAAAAATATTGTAATGTCTTCGTGTTCGATTTATAAATACTACCTTCGCATCAATTCAAAGAAATAAGGAATGAAATATTTAGTCTTGATTTTGTGTAGTATATTCTCTTCTGTGTGTGTCTTGCAGGCACAGTCGTATAATGAAATCGTTGAGCAGGCTATGGAGTGTGTGAAGAAGGACAGTCTGGTACAGGCCGAACAGCTTTTTCGGAAAGCATTGAAACTTGAACCGAACAATGCACGGAATGCTTTGCTTTTTTCCAATTTGGGAACTGTACAGAAACGCTTGGGAAAGACGGATGAGGCTATTGAATCGTACTCACTGGCGTTGAACATCATTCCGTATTCTACAGCTATGCTGTTGAACCGGGCAGCTCTTTATCTGGAAAAGGATTTGCTTCAGAAAGCATATCTGGATTATTGCAACGTGATTGATCTTGTGCCGAAGAATCAGGAAGCTCGTCTGTTTCGGGCCTATATCTATATGCAACGGCGTGAATACAAGGAAGCGCGAGTAGACTATAATGTGGTGCTGGAACAGGATGTGAAGAATAAAACGGCCCGTATCGGCCTGGCCATGCTGGACGAGAAGGAAGGACGCTTTCAGTCGGCCATGGATGCCATGAACCGCCTGGTGTCTGATTATCCGCAGGATGTCTCGGTGTGGAAGATGCGTGCGAATATGGAATGGGAGCACGGACAATTGGATGCGGCTTTATATGACTTGGATGAGGTGCTGAAATTAGATGCTCGGGATGCAGCCTCGTATGTAATGAAAGGAGACATTTACTTGGAGCTGAAAAGAAAGTCGGAGGCTCGTGACGCTTACGAAAAAGCCATAACTTTGGGGGTATCACGTGCGGAATTGCTGGAAAAATTAAAACAGTGCAAATGACTTTCTAAAAATATGTTCGTTTTTGTTTGTACTTTTTAAAAAGATTTTGCTATCTTTGCATAAAATCGTGTAACAATGCAAATTCGTTCGGTCATAAAATTAGGAGTTATACTTTCCGTGGTACTGTTTTGTATCGGGATTGCCTTCTATGGTTTTGCTCGTTTGAGTATGGCCGACAAGGAACACCAGATTGATGTTTTCGATTTTGTACCTCAGAATTGTGCAGGAGTTCTTGAGACTGATAATATCGATAATTTTATGCACGCCTTTTCGCAGGTGGCCTATTCCTCTCAGTTGGACACGCTGCATCGTTCCGGCTTGATTAATGATCTCTTGTCTGATTTGAACGAGTATTCTTCTGTGGCTGCACACGGCCTTTCATATCAGATGCATTATGTGGTGATGAGTTTCCATCGTCCTCATACGGCCATGGATGTGGTAGCTTATTTCCGTACGGGGAAAGAAGGGAAACATCAGTTGATTGAGGCGGTACAAAGTCGGTATGGGGTAGGTTTTGCACCGAAGAAGGAAGTTTATCGTGGAAAGAAAATAGAAATATATCCTCTTAGTTCTACAAAGTATCTGTCAGTTTATACGACCGACGGATTGGTGGTGGTGAGCTATCAGAAGAAGCTGATTGAAGAGGTGATTGATGCGGTGAAGGATAATAAATCACTTCACGATGATTCCGTATTTGCTTCCATACATCATCCACAACCTGCCAACTTCATTACCATTTATGGGCGTACGGCATCCATTCCATTTTTAGGAAAGGAGGCTTGCCACAGCTGGAGTGAGTATGATATTCACTTGAACAGCGAGGTGTTTTATTTGAGCGGGCAGATGTATGAGTCGGCAGACTGCCAGCAGCGTACCATCGAGGCGGTGCGTGCGATTCCTACGGTTTGCGAACCGGACAGTTTGCTTATTGTGTCAGGACATAATAAGGTGGATTCGTGTGTGGCACAGATAGCGGCGTCGCCTTCCCATTCTTTGTTTGATGAATGTGTATCCAATTTGTCACGGGATGCTTCTTATATTATGGTGACAGATATGGAAAAGGTGATGGAGTCCCCTGAAAAATATGCTTCTTATCTTCCGCCGTTTATGCTTCGGCATGCCGATTTGTTCCGTTCCTTTATCTTGTCTGTACAGCTTACGGAAGTGGACAATCGGTTGTCACACATCTTTGTCTTTACCTACAAAGACTAAACCTTCTTTTTTATCTGAGTTTGTTTCTTTCAAAATGAGGACCTGCCTTGAAATGAAAATACAGCAGGGAAACTACGGTCAATGAGGCACCAAACAGGTAGGCTATTTTGAACGTGGCTATTTCTGCGATGTATCCTCCAGTCAACATTCCGATTCCTAAACCGACGTCCCATGAGGTCAGATAGGTGCTGGTAGCGGTTCCTCGCTGGTTGTTGGGGGCAAGATTTACAAACAAGGTATTGTAAGCCGGGAACATGGTACCGAACCCGATACCCAGCAGCAATGAAATCAGAAAGAAAATGATTGTTGTTATTCTCAGACTCCATTCTACGAGCCATCCACAGGCTGTCAAAGCAAAATAGCAGGCACTGACCAGATATAATCCTGCGGCGATGACTTGGGTTACCAATCCTTTGTCTACTAGTCTTCCACTAAATAACCGGCTGACAGCCATTCCTACCGCCATGAGGGTGAAAAAGAATCCCGTTTCTGCAGTAATGCCAATTTCTTGTGCGTACATGGCTACGTAGTTGGTAGTCATTCCATAGGGAATGGAGAGCAGCAGCAGACTGAGACCGGCAGGAAGTCCTTTGAGTAAGATAAAACGGTCGAGTGAAATGGGGGCACGTTTAACGGGAGCTTTGTAGGGAGTGCGTACGATACAGGCAGCAATGAAGCCTAAGACGCACGAGCCGAGTGCATACGAAAAGATAGTGGTGTAGGAAGCCCCTCCACTATGCAGAAACAAACCGAACATCGGCCCTATGGACATGGCGATGTTGTTGGTCAGTCCGTAGTAACCCAGTCCTTCTCCCCGTCGGGAAGAAGGCATGATGTCGATGACCAAGGTGTTGCCGCCTACGGTCACCATTCCAAAAGAAAAGCCGTGAACGACACGGAAAATGATAAACAAGGTCAATACGGTGGCAGTCATGTATCCGGCAAAAATAAGCGTAAAGATGAAGTAGGCCAGCAGGTATAAAGGCTTGCGGGCAAACGTGTCCAGAAAATAACCGGAAAACGGACGGATGCACAAGGAAGAAACCGTATAGCAGGAAAGGACGATTCCGATGGTAGTGTGTGATGTATGGAATACTTCCGACAGATAGAACGGAAGTATCGGTGTCAGTAGCCAGAATCCGAAATAGAGCAGAAAATTAGCAGCCAGAATGGCGCAGAAACTTGGTGTGACCAGTTTATCTTTTGGCATATTCGGAGGAGAGTAATTATTGAGGTGTATATAGATAAACACGGATTACACAGGATGAAGTCTGGGAAATTCCCTTTCCACTTTTTCCGGTGTAATCCGTGTTTTTATTACTATAGCGTATGGAAAATCAAGAATCAGTTGGCCGATTCGAATTCTTCCAAGAAGCGCGTGTCGTTTTCGGAGAACATACGCAAGTCTTTTACTTTGTATTTCAGGTTCGTGATACGTTCCACTCCCATACCGAAAGCATAACCTGTGTATACTTTGCTGTCAATGCCGTTGGCTTCCAGCACTGCCGGGTCTACCATACCGCATCCCAGAATTTCTACCCATCCGGTATATTTACAGAACGGACAGCCTTCACCACCGCAGATGTCGCAGCTGATATCCATTTCTGCACTAGGTTCCGTAAACGGAAAGTACGACGGGCGCAGGCGGATTTTTGTATCCGGACCAAACATTTCCTGTGCGAACTGCAGCAGCACCTGTTTCAGGTCGGTGAAAGAAACGTTCTTGTCCACGTACAGACCTTCTACCTGGTGGAAGAAGCAGTGGGCACGGTAGCTGATAGCCTCATTACGGTACACACGTCCCGGACAAATCACGCGGATAGGCGGTTGTGACACTTCCATTACGCGGCTCTGTACAGATGAAGTGTGTGTACGGAGGATGATGTCAGGATGGGTTTCGATGAAGAAGGTATCCTGCATGTCGCGTGCCGGATGGTCTTCAGGGAAGTTCATGGAAGAGAACACATGCCAGTCGTCTTCAACTTCCGGACCGTCGGCGATGGTAAAGCCCATACGACCGAAGATATCGATAATTTCGTTGCGTACAATTGTCAGCGGATGGCGCGTACCGAGTTTGATGGGATAGGCTGTACGAGTCAAATCCAGTTCGGCAGCACTGTTGTCCTGATTCTCGAATGTTTCTTTCAAAGCAGCAATGCGTTCTTGTGCCAGATTTTTCAACTCGTTCAATTTTATACCTACTTCTTTCTTCTGTTCTGCAGGTACGTTACGGAAGTCAGCCATCAGTGCATTGATGGCGCCTTTTTTGCTCAGGTATTTGATACGTAAAGCTTCCAGCTCATCTGGATTCTGTGCGGAGAGTGCTTTTACTTCCTGAAGCAACTGTTCTATTTTTGCTAACATATCTCTTCTTTAATTATTTTGTCTGCAAAGGTAAGGATTTAAACTGAAAAAATTCTGTTTTTCATTCAATAAAAAAGAAAACTCTTGTTTCGTAGACAATGAATGGAAAAAAAAGGTAATTTTGCGGCGATATTTGAGGAAACCAAATGAAAAGACTAATCTTTGGATGCTGTCTGCTGATGCTGATGGTATCGTGCGGAGGGGGGAAGAAGAAAGCAGACCCTTTCGCCGCATTGACTGAACAAATTGATTCTATAAAAGTACATCCGGATTCCATTCAGGATTCCACTGTGGTGGTAGAGGAGCAGGTTCCTGCGGCTGCAGATGAAAGTTTTGCTGATTTCTTTTATAATTTCGCTTCCGATGAGGCGTTTCAGCGGACGCGTGTGGTATTTCCTTTTTCTTTATACAAAGGGAAACAGGTGACCCGCATTCAGAAGGCAGGCTGGAAGTTTGATCCCTTGTTCAGTCGGGAACCGGCTTATACCGTCCTTTTCGATAAGGAAGAGGATATGGAAATTGAAAAAGATACCAGTCTGCATAGTGTGCAGGTCGACTGGATTTTTCTGACAGACCGGCGAATCAAGCGTTATTATTTTCAGCGGAAAAAAGATTCCTGGTTTCTGGAGGCCATCAATGTGGAAAAATTGCCGGACGAAGAAGATGGAAAGGAAGACTTCTATGCTTTCTATGAGCGGTTTTCACGAGATTCCTTGTTTCAGCAAGAACGTCTGCACGATCCGCTGAAGTTCGTGACGGCTGATCCGGAGGATGAGTTTCAGATACTTGAAACAACTTTGGAGCAGGGGCAATGGTTTGCTTTCCGTCCACCGATGATGAAGGGACGCATGACCAATGTGCATTACGGTCAGCCCGAGAATATACATTCTGACTATAAGGTCGTGGAATTTAAAGGATTTGGCAACGGTTTCAGTAATACGCTGTATTTTGAACGCTACGGAGGTGAATGGAAACTGATGCGATTTGAAGATTTGAGCGATTGACGATATGAAGGACTTTACAAATTACTCATTGCTTCCTTATAATACGTTCGGTATGGATGTAAAGGCGGCTCGTTTCGTGGAATATGAATCAGTGGATGAACTGCAGTGTTTCTTGAACGGACGGCAGGAAAAGGATGCGCCTCTTTTGCACGTAGGAAGAGGAAGTAATCTGCTGTTTGTGTCCGATTATTCGGGAACCGTGTTACATTCCGGTATTAAAGGCATGCAAGTGGTGCAGGAGACAGAGGATTTTGTGGACCTGCGTGTCGGAGCTGGCGAAGTGTGGGATGACCTAGTGGATTATACCGTACAGAAAGGATGGTATGGAGCGGAGAATCTTTCCTTGATACCCGGTGAAGTCGGTGCGTCTGCGGTGCAGAACATCGGGGCCTATGGGGTAGAAGCGAAAGATTTGATTGTGTCTGTCGAGACGGTTTCTGTCGCAACCGGCGAACTGCGGGTGTTTACGCACGAAGAATGCCGTTATGCGTATCGTGAAAGCATCTTCAAGCAGGAACTGAAAGGGAAATATATCGTCACTTATGTTACTTATCGCCTGAAAAAACATCCGGTGTATCATTTGGATTATGGGAACATCCGTTCCGAATTGGAAAAAGAGGGTGGACTACTTTCTTTGGCTGTTCTCCGACGAATCATCATACGTATCCGGGAGGAGAAACTTCCCGACCCGGAGAAAATCGGCAATGCCGGCAGTTTCTTTATGAATCCCATTGTACCGGTGCAGCAGTTTGAGGCGTTGCTGAAGCTTTATCCCGATATGCCTCACTACAAAGTGGATGAAAACCGGGTGAAAATTCCGGCCGGATGGATGATTGACCGTTGCGGCTGGAAGGGCAAACATCTGGGCCGGGCGGGAGTGCACGACAGGCAGGCGTTGGTGCTGGTCAATTTGGGTGGGGCCACCGGAGAAGAGGTGGTCCGGCTGGCAGAAGCGATAGTCTGTTCGGTGAAAGAGAAATTTGGTATCGCCATTTGTCCGGAAGTTAATTTTATTGGAGAAAAGCAATGAAGGTCACAATATTAGGTAGTGGCACCTCGACGGGTGTGCCACAAGTGGGGTGTATGTGTGAAGTGTGTACCAGTCATGACCCGCATGACAACCGGTTGCGTTGTTCGGGGCTGGTAGAGGTAAACGGGGTGCGTATCCTGATTGATTGTGGTCCGGATTTCCGGGAGCAGATGATTCGCCTGAACGATTACCGCCCGATTGACGGAGTATTGATAACGCACGAGCATTACGACCATGTGGGCGGGCTGGATGACTTGCGCCCTTTCTGCCGTTTCCGGGACATAGCGGTGTATGCCGAGGAGTATACAGCCACACGCCTGAAAAACCGGATGCCCTACTGTTTTGCCGAGAATCTTTATCCGGGTGTACCGCATATCCCTTTGCACTACATAGAAGAAGGGGTACCTTTCACTGTATCCAGCATGGAGGGGAATGAAGTGGAAGTCGTGCCTTTCCGCGTGATGCATGGACAACTTCCCATCATGGGATTCCGTATCGGTCCGATGGCATGGATTACCGACATGTCGAGAATGCCGGAAGAAAGCTATGATTGCCTGAAAGACCTGAAGCTTCTGGTGATGAATGCTTTGCGAATTGAACCCCATTGGACACACCAGTCTTTATCCGAGGCATTGGAACAGACGCAGCGCATCCATGCCGAAAAAACTTACTTCATTCACATGAGTCATCAGATTGGGCTGCATGCGAAAGTGCAGGCGCAATTGCAGGAAAACGTCTATCTGACCTACGACGGACTTCAGCTTGAGGTGGATGAGAGCGGCAAGATGAAGTGACTCATAAGATAAATTAATATACCTATGGTGCTTTTTTGTTGATAAATCTGTATCTTTGTGCCCTATTAAGTAGACATTTAAGTAGAAAAAATCAAAATAATAGGAAAAATGGCACAAGAAGACGTTTTCAAGAAACTTGTTTCACACTGTAAAGAATATGGTTTTGTATTCCCGTCAAGTGAAATTTATGATGGACTTGGAGCCGTATACGATTACGGTCAGAACGGTGTGGAACTGAAAAACAATATCAAACAGTACTGGTGGCAGAGCATGGTGTTGCTGCATGAGAACATCGTAGGTATCGATTCTGCAATTTTCATGCATCCTACCATTTGGAAGGCTTCCGGACACGTGGACGCTTTTAATGACCCGTTGATTGACAACCGTGATTCCAAGAAGCGCTACCGTGCCGATGTATTGATTGAAGATCAGATTGCCAAATACGACGAAAAGATAAACAAGGAAGTAGCCAAGGCTGCCAAGAAATACGGGGATGCTTTCAATGAAGCTGAATTCCGCAGTACCAATCCGCGTGTGCTGGAACACCAGGCCAAACGCGATGCGTTGCACGAGCGTTATTCCAAGGCAATGAATGCCAACGACCTGGCAGAACTTCGTCAGATTATTTTGGATGAAGAGATTGTATGTCCGATTTCAGGTACAAAGAACTGGACAGAAGTGCGTCAGTTCAACCTGATGTTTACCACCGAAATGGGTTCTACTGCCGACGGTGCCATGAAGGTTTATCTTCGTCCGGAAACCGCTCAGGGTATTTTCGTGAACTACTTGAACGTACAGAAGACAGGACGTATGAAGATTCCGTTCGGTATTGCTCAGATTGGTAAGGCTTTCCGTAACGAAATCGTGGCTCGTCAGTTCATTTTCCGTATGCGTGAGTTCGAACAGATGGAAATGCAGTTCTTCGTAAAACCGGGAACCGAACTCGAATGGTTCAAGAAATGGAAAGAAACTCGTTTGAAATGGCATAAGGCACTGGGCTTCGGCGATGACCACTATCGTTTCCATGACCATGAAAAGCTGGCTCACTATGCCAATGCGGCAACCGATATCGAGTTCCTGATGCCGTTCGGTTTCAAGGAAGTGGAAGGTATCCATTCTCGTACCAACTTCGACTTGAGCCAGCACGAAAAATTCTCTGGCAAGAGCATCAAGTATTTCGATCCGGAAATCAACGAAAGCTACATTCCGTATGTCATCGAAACTTCTATCGGTGTGGACCGTATGTTCCTGAGCGTGATGAGTGCCGCTTATCACGAAGAAAAGCTGGAAAACGGCGAAACACGTGTGGTATTGAAGTTGCCTGCTGCTTTGGCACCGGTGAAACTGGCTGTCATGCCGTTGGTCAAGAAAGACGGTCTGCCTGAAAAGGCCCGTGAAATTATCGATGACCTGAAATTCCACTTCAACTGCCAGTACGATGAAAAGGATTCCATCGGAAAGCGTTACCGTCGTCAGGATGCCATCGGTACTCCGTATTGTGTGACCGTCGATCATCAGACATTGGAAGACAACTGCGTAACCTTGCGTAACCGTGATACCATGGAACAGGAACGTGTGGCGATTGCAGATTTGAATAATATCATTGCCGACAAAGTCAGCATCACCAGCTTGCTGAAAACGTTGCAGTAATAAATTAAACTACATGAACAAGAACCTATTTTGGCTGATTGCCTTGTCATTTGTACTTTCTTTCGGATTTGCATCCTGCGCGAAAGATACGACCGTGGAAGACCCGTATGCAAACTGGGAAGTGCGTAATGACCGCTATTTGGATTCCATTGCGGATGTGGCCCGTACGCATCCGGGAGAATGGGAGATATATTGTAATTACAAGATTGCAAATGAAAGTACCTCTCCCGGACTGGGAGGAAGTTCGGTGGTGACCAATCCTTTCGAAACGCCTGCCAGCGTCAATGACTCGGTGTATATGAAGATTATTGAGCCGGGCACTGGAGCTACTCCTTTGTTTACGGACAGTGTCAGCGTGTACTACCGTGGCAAGCTGATTAACGGAACGGTGTTCGACCAGAATTATACGGGAGAGTTGGATGAGCAAATCCATGTACCTAGCCATCTGGCGATGCAGACCAAACGGACAGATGGACAATTGGTTGATGGGTTAATTGTGGGTTGGATGACTGCTTTGCAGCAGATGAAGGAAGGTCAGCGTGTGGAATTGTATATTCCGGCAGATTTGGCTTATGGAGAATCCTCACAGTCTTCCATTCCAGCTAACTCCATGTTGATTTTCGATTTGAAGCTGGAGAAGGTGATTCATCCGAAAGGAATTGAAAACTACAGCCTGAAAGTGAAGTAAATTCAGTCAGTGAAATAAAGAAACGCCATGAAGAAGGCTCCTGCGGGAGTGGGCTTCATGGCGTTTTTGTTTCTATCTTCTCCGTATTTTCTTGTAATAGTCGGGCACGGCAGAGATACCGAAATTTTCCGGATGGGTAAACAGGATTTTGATGGCCAGTAAGCGGTAGATATAGCGGTTGGTTTCTTCCACCAGTTGCAGGTCGATGGCTTCTTCCACTTTCTGCTCTTTCAGTTCCGTTCCGATGCGGGCCTGTCCGATGTTGTACGACTGTGCCACGGCCACCCAGTCGTGAAACTTGTCGTAGGCGGTGCGCAGGTAACGGCAGGCGGCATGGGTCGATTTTTCGATGTCCAGCCGTTCATCGATTTTCCGTTCCACCCGCAGACCGTATTCCCGGGCCGTCTCTTTCATGAACTGCCATAGTCCCAAGGCTCCCACGGGCGAGCGTGCCTCCGGATTCATGCCGCTTTCAATCACCATCAGGTATTTGAAATCGTCGGGAATCTGGTGTTCTTCCAGAATAGGTTCTATAAGAGGAAAGAAATAAGCCGCTTTTTGTTGGAGCGACTGGGAAAAGCGGGACAAGGAGGCCAGTTCCCTGCGCAGCTTCCGTTTGCGGTCGGAAGGATCCAGATTCACCTGTTCCCCACAGAAAATCAGTACGTTCGGTTCCAGCAGACTGTCGGCCACTTCAATGCGGCTGAGTGCGGCATAGGCAGGAGTGCCTTCTATCTCTTCTTCGGGAAGTGAAGGTCGGGGCCTCCGGTCGGGACCTTGCGCATGCACTGTCAAGGGTGCGAGAGGCAGGAAACACACCAGCAGCAATGTCAGACCAGATTTCATACTTCGTTTTTTTTCATGTTATCTTTTCTTGCTGGCAAAGGTAAGCGATTTATGGTCAGGGTGTACTGTCAGACTTTTAAAAGTTTTTCCGCATCGGTGGAGGTTGAACGGTAAAAAGGTCAGGTAGCAGGCAAAACGTTGTTTTTTTCTGTATTTCTTTTTACCTTTGTGCCCGTCAGAGAAGGGAATGAAACATCGCGTAAATGCATATTGCCTGTTGCTTGTCAGTTTGTGGGTGCTGGTGGTCGGAGTTTTTCCACATCATCATCACAACGAAGCGTTCTGTGTCAGTCCGGACATGGAAACCTGTACTCCTGTGCATGTGCATGCGGAAGGAGAGACTTGTCATTGTCCCGGTGATGCCGACAAGCATACCTGCGATATCAGCTGTGTGACCCATTTCTCTTTTTCCACTCCGCATCATTCCCCGGATTTCACGCCGGATTATACGTATTATACTTTGATTTATCTGTCGTCCATGTGGTTGGAGACGCCTGTCTCTGTGGAATCTACGGACCTGACTTCCTATTACATCGAAAGATTACACGCCCGGAACTTTTCGGCCGTGCGGAATTTCCGTGCCCCTCCCTTTGCTGCTTGAAACAACTCCGCGTGGGAGATAGAGAGAAGTGTACTTTGCAACCAGCTTGCAGGGTATAGACGTTATTTTTGCAGCAAAATTAAAAACACCGTAATTCAATGAAAAACTATATTTTGACAGGCACATTGTGTATGTTCCTGTTGGGTGCATGTGGAGAGCATGCCCATGAACATGGCGAGGAGGGACACAGCCATGAAGAAGAAATGCATGCCGGAGAAAAGGCCGGCCATTCCGATGAGATTATCTTGGCCCCTGAAAAGGCGAAGGCGGCAGGTGTGGAGGCCGAAACCGTTCATGCGGGAAGTTTTCGCAATGTAATTCATACCAGCGGACAGATTCTGGCTGCCCAGGGCGAGGAAGCTACTGTGGTGGCCGCTTCCTCGGGTGTGGTTTCTTTCTCCCGGAAAGTGGCCGAAGGAATGGCCGTCGGCAAGGGAACGGAACTGCTGAGTG
Source organism: Bacteroides mediterraneensis (assembly GCF_900128455.1). GTDB lineage: Bacteria > Bacteroidota > Bacteroidia > Bacteroidales > Bacteroidaceae > Phocaeicola > Phocaeicola mediterraneensis. Next base: position 1,001,415 of record NZ_LT635783.1, read on the forward strand.
TGTCGGCTGCCCATATTCAGGATGGTGATCCTGTGCAGAAAGCCAAGGTGGCTTATGAGAAGGCCAAGGAAGAATACGAACGGGCTCAAAAACTGGTGAGCAGTCAGATTGTGTCGCAAAAAGACTTTGCGGCCTTGCGTGAAGCCTACGAGAATGCCCGTCTCACCTACGAAGCGTTGAAGCCGAGCATGTCGGGCAAGGGAGTATCTGTCAAGTCTCCTATCGGCGGATTTATCAAGACGTGCCTGGTGAAGGAAGGCGATTATGTGACAGTGGGCCAGCCGTTGATGACGGTGACACAGTCTCGTCGGTTGGTGTTGAAGGCGGAAGTGTCCGAGCGTTATTATGCGCAGCTTTCCCAGGTGGTGTCTGCCAATTTCCAGACTCCTTATAATAATAAGGTCTATAGCCTTGAGAGTCTGGGTGGCAAATTGCTTTCTTTCGGTAAGTCTTCGGGAGATACCTCTTATTATGTGCCGGTGACTTTTGAGTTCGACAACCGGGGAGAGATGATTCCCGGTTCTTTCGTGGAGGTGTACCTCTTGTCGGGTGAACGGAACGGGGTGTTGAGTCTTCCGCTATCGGCCTTGACCGAGGAACAGGGTGTGTATTTCGTCTACTTGAAGCTGGACGAGGAGTGCTATAAAAAGCAGGAAGTGAAACTGGGAACTTCCGACGGCAGCCGGGTAGAGATTCTTTCCGGTGTGAAAGATGGGGATACGGTGGTGACCCGTGGTGCAATTCATGTCAAACTGGCCTCGGCTTCCAATGCCATTCCGGCGCATACACATAATCATTAAAGCGGAGGAACTATGTTGAACAAGATTATACGATTTTCCTTACAGAACCGCTTGCTGGTGCTGGTGGCTTCGGTGCTGTTACTGATAGGAGGAACCTATACGGCCTTTCACACCGAAGTGGATGTGTTTCCCGACCTGAATGCCCCGACGGTGGTGGTGATGACCGAGGCCAACGGCATGGCGGCAGAGGAAGTGGAACAGCTGGTCACTTTCCCTATCGAGACGGCGGTGAACGGAGCGACCAATGTGCGACGGGTGCGTTCTTCCTCCACCACGGGCTTTTCAGTGGTTTGGGTCGAGTTTGAATGGGATACCGATATCTATCTGGCTCGTCAGATTGTGTCTGAGAAGCTGGCCGCAGTGGGCGAGTCTTTGCCGGACAATGTGGGGAAGCCCACGCTGGGACCACAGTCGTCTATTTTGGGCGAATTGCTGATTGTGGGCCTGAACGCCGATTCTACTTCTATGCAGGATTTGCGTACGCTGGCCGACTGGACCATCCGTCCGCGTCTGTTGTCCACCGGAGGTGTGGCACAGGTGGCCGTACTGGGGGGAGACATCAAGGAATACCAGATTCTGATTCATCCCGACCGGATGCGTCATTATGGGGTAACTCTGGGAGAGGTGATGGCCGTGTCGCGCAACATGAACCAGAATACCAACGGAGGTGTCATCTATGAATATGGCAACGAGTACATTGTGCGGGGAGTGCTTTCTACGGACGATGTGCATAAGTTGGGACGGGCTGTCATCAAGACCACGGCAGAGGGAGCACCCATTACCTTGGAAGACGTGGCCGATGTGCGTATCGGTTCACAGCAGCCCAAGCTGGGAGTGGCTTCCGAAAAAGGAAAGCCGGCCGTACTGCTCACGGTAACGAAGCAGCCCAACACGGGTACGATTGCCTTGACGGAACAGCTGGAGAAGGCCTTGGCCGACTTGCAGAAGAACCTGCCGAAGGATGTGAAAATCTCTACTGATGTGTTCCGCCAGTCGCGTTTCATCGAAAGCTCCATCAGCAACGTACAGGAATCGCTGTATGAAGGTGCTATCTTTGTGGTCATCGTGCTCTTCCTGTTCCTGGCCAATACGCGGACAACGATTATTTCGTTGATTACCCTTCCTCTTTCCCTGGTGGTGGCCATTCTGGTACTGCACTACATGGGGCTGAGTATCAATACCATGAGTCTGGGAGGTATGGCCATCGCCATCGGTTCGCTGGTGGATGATGCCATTGTCGATGTGGAAAACGTGTGGAAGCACCTGCGGGAAAACAAGATGCTCCCGCCGGAAGAACGCAAGCCGGTACGCGAGGTGGTGTTCAATGCCTCGCGCGAGGTACGTATGCCGATTCTGAACTCCACACTGATTATCATTGTGAGCTTTATTCCGCTTTTCTTTCTGACCGGGATGGAAGGCCGTATGCTGGTGCCGCTGGGCATTGCCTTCATCGTGTCTTTGTTTGCTTCTACGGTGGTGGCGCTGACCCTGACTCCGGTGTTGTGCAGTTACTTGCTGGGCGGAAAAACAAAAGGAGACGGACTGCCGAAAGAAGCCTTCTTGGCCGTATGGCTGAAGAAATATTACGAACGGGCCTTGCTTTGGTCGCTGGAGCACAAGAAGACGGTGCTGGGAGGTACGGTTGCCGTGTTCGTGGTGGCTTTGGGCATCTTCTTTACGTTGGGCCACAGCTTCCTGCCGTCGTTCAATGAAGGGTCGTTTACCATCAATGTCAGCTCCCTGCCGGGTATTTCGTTGGAAGAATCCGACAAGATTGGGCGTCAGGCCGAGGAAATCCTGCTCTCCATTCCGGAAATACAGACCGTGGCCCGCAAGACGGGACGTGCGGAACTGGATGAGCATGCGCTGGGCGTGAACGTGTCGGAAATAGAAGCGCCTTTCGAGCTGAAGGACCGTTCGCATGCCGAACTGCTGGCGGATGTCCGTCAGAAACTGTCGGTCATCACGGGGGCCAACATTGAAATCGGACAGCCCATCAGTCACCGTATCGACGCCATGTTGAGTGGTACGCAGGCCAGCATTGCCATCAAGCTGTTCGGAGATGACCTGAACCGGATGTTTGCTTTGGGCAATCAGATAAAGGCGGCCATCAGTGATGTGGAAGGTGTGGCCGACCTGAACGTGGAGCAGCAGATTGAACGTCCGGAACTGAAGATTGTACCCAAGCGGGAGATGCTGGCCAAGTATGGCATCTCGTTGCCGCAGTTCAGTGAGTTCGTGCAGGTGAATATGGCCGGCGAGGTCGTGTCGCAGGTGTATGAAAAGGGAAAGACCTTCAACCTGGTGGTGCGTGCGGATGAGGCCGACCGGGGCGAGATGGACCGTGTGAAAGACCTGATGATTGACGATGCGCAGGGGCGGAAGATTCCCTTGTCGTACGTGGCCGATGTGGTGTCTTCCATGGGACCGAACACCATCAACCGGGAAAACGTGAAACGGAAAATCGTGATTTCGGCCAATACCAGCGGGCGCGACTTGCGCAGCGTGGTGAATGACATCCAGCGTCGGGTGGACGAGAAGATTACGTTGCCCGAAGGCTATCACATCGAATACGGCGGACAGTTTGAAAGCGAGCAGGCCGCCAGCCGTACCTTGCTGCTGACTTCCCTGATGAGCATCGTGGTCATCTTCCTGTTGCTGTACATGCAGTTCCACGATGCCGCCGAGAGCGGGGTAATTCTGTTGAACCTGCCGCTGGCCCTGATTGGCGGTGTGTTTGCTCTGTGGCTGACTACGGGTGAAGTCAGTATTCCGGCCATCATCGGATTTATCTCCTTGTTCGGTATTGCCACCCGAAACGGTATGTTGCTGGTCACCCACTACAACCTGTTGCGTGAAGAGCAGCATCTGGATGTGCGCGAAAGTATCGTACACGGTTCGCTCGACCGTCTGAACCCGATTCTGATGACCGCCCTTTCGTCTGCCCTGGCCCTGATTCCGCTGGCCTTGCGCGGCGACCTGCCGGGCAATGAGATTCAGAGTCCGATGGCCAAGGTCATCCTGGGAGGATTGCTGACCTCCACTTTCCTGAATGCCTTTGTCATTCCTATTGTGTATGAGTTAATGAACCGGAAGAAAACGACTAAAAGAACAGAAGCATGAAAAAATTTGGATGGATATTGCTTGCGGGCCTGGCTTTTTCCGGCGGGCTACAGGCACAGAAAATAGAAGAGGTGCTGCAATCCGTGGAGCAGCACAATAAGGAACTTCAGGCCAGTGTGCATCGCATGGAAGCGGCCAAGATGGAAGTGCAGACACGGAATAACCTGGAAGACCCCAGTGTGGAGTACAGTCCGTTTTATGCAAGCAATGTGGACGGCATGGCCAGTTCGGAACTGGTGGTGACGCAGGGATTTGATTTCCCCACGCTGTATGCGGCACGCAACCGTTCCGGAAAATCGCAGAAAAACGTGCTGGACCGTCAGCAGCAGGTGCTCCGTCGCGACATTCTGCTGCAAGCCAAGAACCTGTGTCTGGACCTGATTCGGCTGAACCAGGAACAGCAGTTGCTGGCCGAGCGGATGAAGAATGCCGATGCCCTGTTGGAGTTGTTCGAAAAACGCCTGAAAGAGGGGGATGCCAATGCCCTGGAAGTGAATAAAATCAAGATGGAACGCATGAAGGTGCAGACCGAAGTGGCTCAGAACAATGCCACACACCGTACGGCATTGCAGCAGTTGCTGGCCATGAACGGTAATATGCCATTGGAATTTGCGGAAACGGATTATCCGAAGGTTGAAGCTATCCGGGATTATCAGACGTTGTATAACGAAGTGATGCAGTCGGATGTCGATTTGCAGGTGGCTGAGGCAACAGCTCAGGCCGCTTCGGAAGAAGTGAAGGTAAACAAGCAGAACTGGTTGCCGAAGCTGGAAGTGGGCTACCGGCGGAATACCTCGGTGGGAGAGAAGAGTAACGGTTTCCTGGTAGGAGGCAGTTTTCCTTTGTTTTCCAACCGTAAGAAACTGAAAATTGCGAAAGCCCAGGCGTTGAGTGCGAACTTGCAGCGCGACAATGCCCGCCTGCAGGTGGAAGCCAAGGTACAGAGCCAGTTCAACGAGATGCAGCAGTTGCATGAGGCGATGCAGGCCTACGATGTGCCTTTGATGCACCACACCCTCCGTCTACTCTACGATGCCGTCACGGCCGGCCAGTTGTCCATCATCGACTTTTATGTGGAGGCCGACAATGTATATGGCAACCTGCAAAGCTACATGACGCTGGAGAACCAGTACCAGAAGCTCATGGCCGACATCTATAAAAACCGTTTGTAAATCAACTGTGGTAAAAAAGCAAAACCGCCCCTGCGAAGAGGCGGTTTTTTTTCGATGTTTTTTACGTTTCCCGTGGCCGAAACGTAGGTTTTCCGCCCGAGAAACATACGTTTCCGCAGTGGGAAACGTACGTTTTTCCCGAGGGAAACGTAAAAAAGACTCCAGTGTTTCAGGGAAAAGCGGCTGGCCTTTCCCTGAAACAGCCGGGAAATACCTTAAATTCTGTCCAACGGAATGTGAAGGGCCTGGGCCACTCCCTTGCCGTAGTTTTCATCCGCCTGCATGCAGTTCCGGATGTGGCGGAGCTTGATTTCTTCCGGAATGTCTCCCATGGCTCTGGCCGTATTCTCAAAGAGCACCTGTTGCTGGGCAGGTGTCATCAGGCGGAACAGGGCACGAGGCTGAGAATAGTAGTCTGCGTCATCTTCCCGGTAATCCCACTGATAAGCCGCGCCGTCCAGTTCCAGAGGCGGTTCCTTGTATTCGCCCTGCTGCTGCCATTCTCCGTAGCTGTTGGGTTCATAGCCCAAGGTCGAACCGTGGTTGCCGTCCACGCGCATCTGTCCGTCGCGGTGGTACATGTTCAGGAAAGGACAACGGCTCCGGTTGACCGGAATCTGGTGGTGGTTGACGCCCAGACGGTAACGCTGCGTGTCACCGTAAGAGAAGAGACGGCCCTGCAGCATGCGGTCGGGTGAGAAACTGATACCCGGCACCACGTTGGCCGGATTGAAAGCCGCCTGTTCCACGTCGGCGAAATAATTCTCCGGGTTGCGGTTCAGTTCGAGCACCCCCACCTCTATCAGCGGATATTCCTTTTGCGACCAGACTTTGGTCAGGTCGAAGGGGTTGAACGGACACGCTTTGGCCTGTTCTTCCGTCATCAGCTGGATGTACATCGTCCATTTCGGGAAGTCGCCTTTTTCAATGCTTTCGTAGAGGTCGCGCTGGTGGCTTTCCCGGTCTTTCGCGATAATCGCTTCCGCTTCCGCATCGGTCAGGTTACGGATGCCCTGCTGGGTGTGCAGGTGGAATTTGACCCACGTACGTTTCCCTTCCGCATTGATCAGGGAGAACGTGTGGCTGCCATAGCCGTGCATGTGGCGGTACGAAGCCGGAATACCGCGGTCGCTCATGGTGATGGTCACCTGGTGCAGGGCTTCGGGCAGCGAAGTCCAGAAGTCCCAGTTGTTGCGCGGGCTGCGCATGTTTGTACGCGGGTCCCGTTTCACCGCATGGTTCAAGTCGGGGAATTTCAGCGGGTCGCGCAGGAAGAACACCGGCGTGTTGTTTCCCACCAAGTCCCAGTTGCCTTCTTCGGTATAGAATTTGATGGCGAAGCCACGGATGTCACGTTCCGCATCTGCCGCCCCACGTTCACCGGCCACCGTAGAAAAGCGGACAAACAGTTCCGTTTCCTTTCCTACTTGTGAAAAGATGGCCGCCTTGGTGTAGGCCGTGATATCGTGCGTGACCGTAAATTTTCCAAACGCTCCCGAGCCTTTGGCGTGCATGCGCCGTTCGGGAATCACTTCGCGGTCAAAATGTGCCAGTTTTTCGAGAAACCACACATCCTGTAAAAGCATCGGGCCTCTTCGTCCTGCGGTAGCCACATTCTGGTTGTCGGCTACGGGTGCGCCTGAGGCACTGGTAAGTTTCTTTTTTTCCATAAGCATTACATTAGTGATTTAATAATAGATTAAGAAGGAGTTATACGGTGATGAACCGGTCCAGGATTTGTTTGTCTGAGTCGGTCAGCAAGCCGTTTTTGGATTGCAGGAAAGGTACAGAGGCTTTCCGGGAAATACGCAAGGTTTTCTTCATGTTCCGGAGCATGCTTCCTGTCCTGAATTTATACGTAGTGAAAAGCAGCGTGCGATGAGAAGGCACTTGTCCTGCCATTCGTCGGCTGCAGGCTTTCCATTGCCGGTGCGGGTGCTGTCCGACGACGAAACAGCCGCAGGTCCAGCATCCCGACAGCAGGAAATCCGTTTCTGCCAGCTTCTGAGGGTCGAAATCGGAAATCGCACACAGGCTGACATGCAGCCCTTTCGACCAGAGATACATTGCAATCTCTCTGGCGAAAAAGGCTGTCTTTCCTTTGTGGCTATAATACAGCACAGTTGCCTTCATGGGATTTGCAGCAACAAGATTCCTTTACAACCACTACCCGGCTGTTAGGCAGGTCGGGAATGTAGATAAAGCCGTCTTTTGCGGTGATGTCGGCCGGGCCAATCAGCGGCTGTTCCAGTTTCAAAGGCAGAGGAGACATCTTTCCGCTGGCCAGGTCGATGCGGCTCAGTTGGGCCGGTGTCCAGTTGGTGACAATCAGCGATTTTCCATCGGAAGAGAAAGCGATGCCGTCGTATTGTCCGGTCACTTCCGTCAGTTTGCGGGCCACGGGCTGCTTCAGGTTGTCGATGCGGTAAATCACGTTGGCTTCCTTGGTCACTCCGTCGGCCGGATAAGAAGCCACATACATCATTCCGTCACGTACGAGCAGTCCGTTCGGTCCGCTGATTTGCAGCCATTCTTCAGGCTGTCCCGGCTGGGCCGGATTGCTGATGTCCAGGCGGAAAATACGGTCGGTGTTGGTCACTGAAGCATACAGATAGTTTCCGTCGGCTGCCAGGTCGTTGACAAACAGGTTGCCTTCGGGCAGGGAAATGACTTTCGGCTTTTCCGCCTTGTCGGTCAGGTGATACACCACAATCTTGTTCACATCACATACATACAGGTAGTCCTGACGGATGAACATTCCTTTGGGAGCCGACAGATTGCCGTCGGCCGGAACCATGACCTGGGTCTTTCCGTCCTTATAAAATGCGATGTATCCTTTTCCTTCCGTGTTCAGCGGATTCAGTTCTGCGGTACCGAAGTTGGCCACCAGGATACCTCCCTGATACGGATACGTACTTTCACAATAACGAAGTCCTTCGTTTACTACTCCTTTTACGGTTTGTGCCGACAAACTTATCGACAAGCAAACAAACATTGCACTGAGAATCTTTTTCATCTTTTTACGTTTATTTTTTGACAAAGTTAAATGCGAACCAAATATTTTCTATATTTGTAGCACTCATTTTTCCGATAACATTCATAGGCAGAAACGATAAGAAATGGAACTTCGTCAGTTGAAATATTTTAAAGCGGCCTGCGAATTGCAGAATTTTTCGGAGGCGGCACGTGCGTTGTTTATCTCGCAGAGTACACTTTCCCAGCAGATTAAGCAGCTGGAAGATGAATTGGACGTCTTGCTTTTCGACCGCATCGGGAAGCGGGTAGTCCCTACGGAAGCCGGACTGGCTTTTTTGCCTTATGCGGCAAAGGCCCTTTACGATGCGGAAGACGGGAAACAGATTATCCGCGACTTGAAAGGGATAGAGACGGGGGTGCTTCACATCGGGGTGACTTATAGCATGAGTCCCTTGCTGATTGCTGCATTGGGCCGCTTCACGAAAACCTATCCGAAGGTCAAGGTCGATATCAGTTTCGCCACCTCGGAAGAACTGTTGGAAGAGCTGGAGGCCAACCACCTGGACTTTGTATTGTCTTTCAAGCCGGAAGGCACGTCGGAAGGGTTTGAAACCCTGTCGTTGTTCTCTTCCCGGCTCCGCTTCATCGTGCATCGCTCGCATCCGTTGGCCGGACTTTCTTCCATTACCCTGAAACGTCTTTCCGAAACTCCGCTGGTGCTGCCGGGGCAAGGTTTTGCCACCCGGAAAAAGGTGGACGAACTTTGCCGGACCCATCGGCTGGAACTGACGGTGGGCGTGGAAATGAACGACGTACATACCATTATCCATACGTTGCGTGCGGGCTATTGGGCTACTATCCTGACGCAGGCTGCCGTGCGGGGAGAGGAAGATTTGGTGCAGATTCCTATCTTGTGTGCCGACAAGCTGACCTCGGAAGGTTGTCTGTTCTGGGCGCAGGGAAACTACCGGAAAAAGTCGGCGCTGGCATTCGCCGATTTTTTGCAGAAGACGGTCGGAAACGGGGGAGAATGAGATTGGCCGGAGGATGCCGGCGGGTTTAAAAAATGATAAGGGCAAAAAAAGATGGACGGCTCTTCCCCGTAATCCGTGCCGAATTATTAACTTTGCCCTTTGATAGAAAATAAACAGAAACACAGCAATATGCCATTAAATTTACCCGATAAACTGCCTGCAATCGAGTTGTTGAAGCAAGAGAATATTTTCGTGATAGACAATTCGCGGGCCAGCTCGCAGGACATCCGTCCGTTGAAGATTGTCGTACTCAACCTTATGCCGCTTAAAATAACGACAGAAACCGACTTGATTCGTTTGCTGTCCAACTCTCCTCTACAGATTGAGGTGAGCCTGATGAAGCTGAAAAGCCATACTTCAAAGAATACGCCGGTGGAGCACATGAAAGCGTTCTATCGTGATTTTGAACTGATGAGAAATGAAAAGTTCGACGGAATGATTATTACCGGAGCCCCGGTGGAACACCTGGATTTTGAAGATGTCAACTACTGGGACGAGGTGACGGATATTTTCGAATGGACCCGTACCCATGTCACCTCCACGTTCTATATCTGCTGGGCGGCACAGGCCGGCTTGTATTATCATTACGGCATCCCGAAGTATCCGTTGGACAAGAAGATGTTCGGTATCTTTGAACACCACATCTGCAAGGGCTTCGAGCATCTGCCCATCTTCCGTGGATTCGACGACGTGTTCTATGTGCCTCATAGCCGTCACACCGAAGTCCGCCGGGAAGACATTGAAAAATGCAAGGACCTGCAGATTATTTCCGAGTCGCCCGAGTCGGGTGTACACATCGTGATGGCCCGCGGCGGACGTGAGTTTTTCGTGACCGGCCATTCGGAATATTCTCCTTATACGCTGGATACGGAATACCGCCGTGACCTGGGCAAAGGCCTGCCCATTGAAATGCCACGCAATTACTACCGTGACAACGATCCGGAAAAAGGACCGCTGGTGCGCTGGCGGAGCGTGGCCAACCTGTTGTTCTCCAACTGGATGAACTATTATGTGTACCAAGAAACTCCTTACGATATCAACCAGATAAAATAAGAATGATCAGACAACGTCCTATCGAACTGCTTGCCCCGGCCAAGAACCTGGAGTGCGGCATGGAAGCTATCAACCACGGGGCCGATGCGGTATATATCGGTGCCCCGCGTTTCGGCGCACGTGCCGCTGCCGGCAACTCATTGGAAGACATTGAGGCCTTGGTGCGTTATGCCCATTTGTATCGCGTACGCATTTACGTGACTGTCAATACCATCCTGAAGGAAGAGGAACTGGCAGATACCGAGAAAATGATTTGGGATTTGTACCGGGTGGGGGTGGATGCCCTCATCGTGCAGGACATGGGAATCACCCGCCTGAATCTGCCCCCGATTCCGCTGCATGCCAGTACGCAGATGGACAACCGCACGCCGCAGAAAGTGAAATTTCTGGCCGAGGCCGGTTTCCGTCAAGTAGTATTAGCCCGTGAGCTGACGCTGGACGAGATTGCAAAGATTCATGCCGCCTGTCCGGATACGCCGCTGGAGGTATTCGTACACGGCGCCTTGTGCGTGAGCTACAGCGGACAGTGCTACGTGAGCCAGGCATGTTTCGGTCGCAGTGCCAACCGCGGAGAGTGTGCGCAGTTCTGCCGCCTGAGCTTCGACATGGTGGATGCAGACGGGAAAACGATTGCCCGCGGCAAGCACCTGCTTTCGCTGAAAGACATGAACCAGAGCGACAACCTGGAGGCCTTGCTGGATGCGGGCGCCTCTTCGCTGAAGATTGAGGGACGCTTGAAGGACGTGGCCTACGTGAAGAACGTGACCGCCTATTACCGTCAGAAGCTGGATGCTATCCTGAAGCGCCGGAAAGAATACGTGCGGGCTTCGTCCGGTACCGTCCGTCTGGCTTTCCGTCCGCAGCTGGACAAGAGTTTCAGTCGGGGATTTACCGATTATTTCCTGCACGGACGTACACCGGATATTTTCTCTTTCCATACGCCGAAGTCGTTGGGCGAGGAGATGGGCGTGGTGAAAGAAGTGCGCGGCAACTATTTCACGGTGGCCGGAGTGAAACCTTTCAGCAACGGCGACGGGCTCTGCTATTTGGACGAGCAAGGCAAGCTGCACGGTTTCCGGGTAAACCGGGTGGAGAACAACAAACTCTATCCGCAGGAGATGCCCCGTCTGCGTCCGAAGACCAAAATCTACCGTAACTTCGACCAGGAGTTTGAGCGGGTGATGCAGAAAAAATCAGCCGAACGTAAGATAGCCGTATCCATGCTGTTCGAAGAGAACAACTTCGGATTTACCCTGACCCTGACCGATGAAGACGATAACTGCATCAGCGTGACGCTGCCGGCAGAAAAGACACTGGCACGTACCCCTCAGGCTGAGAACCTGAAGAACCAGTTGGGCAAGCTGGGCAACACCCCGTTTGAGCTGGAGAAACTGGACATCTCCTTGTCGGCAGACTGGTTTGTACCTTCTTCTGCCTTGGCCGATTTGCGCCGGAATGCGGTGGAAAAGCTGCTGGAAGCCCGCCGCATCAATTATCCGCAGGAAAGGGTACGCTTCCCAAAAACCACGCATGCGTTTATCGTGGGCGACCTGACCTACCTGGGCAATGTGATGAATACGAAGGCACAGGCCTTCTATCACGACCACGGGGTGAAGCGCATCGAGCCTGCTTTTGAGAAAGAACCACGGACCGATGCTGTGCTGATGTTCTGCAAGCATTGCCTGCGCTACAGCATGGGCTGGTGTCCGGTACATCATAAGGTGAAATCGCCCTACAAGGAACCTTATTACTTGGTAAGTACGGACGGACGGCGATTCCGTCTGGATTTCGACTGTAAAGTCTGCCAGATGAAAGTGTCATTGGATAATCAGAAGTCAGAATGAAATACGCGGGATATATTCTAGGGGTGATTTGTTTGTTGTTGTGCGTGACGGCCTGCCATTACCGCACTTCCTTGTCTTCCACAGGAGAAAGAAATCCGAACGATTCGGTGGTGAAGGTGGTTAGGGAACGTCCGTATGCTTTGAACAGCAATTTCCGGGTCACGGCCGACACGCTTTGGCTTCATCAGCTCCCGTTGCTCGATTCCATTCCGGTGAAGGAGGGCGATGAACTGGTGGTAGCCGAGATTACCGCCCGTAAAGAAATGGAAGGCGACTCGGTGTGGGTGAAAGTGGCCCGCGACCAGGAAACCATCGGATGGGTTCCCGAGCGCCAGTTGCTGTCGCACATCGTCCCCGTAGACCCTATCTCCCGTTGCATCCACTTGTTCAGCAACTCCCATGCCCTGCCGTTCTTTCTGGTGCTGGCCGTGTTCTTCCTCTGCTTTGTGTACCGTGCCCTGCGGCGCAAGCAGATTAAGCTCATCTGGCTGAACGACATCGACAGTGTGTTTCCCATTACCCTGTCGTGGTTGATGGCCGCGGCAGCCACGTTGTATAACAGCATGCAGCATTTCGTGCCGGAAACCTGGGAGCGGTATTATTATGACCCTTCACTGAATCCCTTCGACCTGCCTTTCGTATTGGGACTGTTTGTACTCAGCGTGTTCCTTATCTTGTTGCTGGGGGTGGCCTTGTTGGACGACCTGTTTCATCAGACCGCGATGGAAGTGGCCTTTTTCTATCTGCTGGGGCTGGCTTCCTGCTGCATTTTCTTGTATATCTTTTTCACCTACTTGTGGGTGTATCTGGCCTATCTGGCATTCATCGCCTATTCCGTGTGGTGCGTCAGGCGCTTGCGCAAGGCCAACAGCTATCCCTACGCCTGTGGAGCCTGCGGTGCCAAGATGAGGTCGAAAGGCATTTGTCCGCACTGTGGCGCCTTGAATGAGTAATAATCCGCATAATTTTGTAATTTTGCACCTTTCAAAAATTTAAAACCCTACATAATATGATTAGTATAGATGGACTGACCGTGGAATTCGGAGGGACCACCTTGTTTAGTGACCTGAACTTTCAGATTAACGAAAAAGACCGTATTGCCCTGATGGGAAAAAATGGAGCCGGCAAATCTACGCTGCTGAAAATACTGGCCGGTGTGCGCCAGCCTACGCGGGGAAAAGTGACCGCTCCCAAGGACTGTGTGATTGCCTATCTGCCGCAGCACCTGATGACGGAAGACGGGCGGACGGTATTCGAAGAAGCCTCTCAGGCTTTTGCCCATCTGAAGGAGATGGAGGAAGAGATTGAGCGGATGAACAACGAACTGGCCACACGGACGGACTATGAAAGTGATTCCTATATGGCCCTGATAGAGAAAGTGGCCTCGATGAGCGAGAAGTTTTATGCCATCGACATGACACATTTCGAGGAAGACGTGGAGAAGGCTTTGTTGGGACTGGGCTTCCTGCGGGAAGATTTCAACCGTCCGACCAGCGATTTCAGCGGAGGGTGGCGGATGCGCATCGAGCTGGCCAAGCTGCTGCTCCAGAATCCGGATGTGTTGCTGCTGGACGAGCCGACCAATCACCTGGACATCGAATCCATCCAATGGCTGGAAGATTTCCTGATCAACAGTGCCAAGGCGGTGGTGGTCATCAGCCACGACCGGAAGTTTGTGGACAATATCACGACCCGTACCATCGAAGTGACCATGGGACGGATTTACGACTATAAGGTGAATTACTCCCAGTACTTGGTGCTGCGGAAGGAACGCCGTGAACAGCAGATGAAGCAATACGAAGAACAGCAGAAGATGATTCAGGAGACCAAGGACTTCATCGAACGTTTCAAGGGCACTTATAGCAAGACCTTGCAGGTGCAGAGCCGGGTGAAGATGCTGGAGAAGCTGGAACTGATTGAGGTGGACGAAGAAGATACCTCGGCCTTGCGCTTGAAATTTCCTCCTTCACCGCGTAGTGGAAACTATCCGGTCATCATGGAAGGAGTGGGAAAGACGTATGGCAACCACGTGGTGTTCAAGAATGCCAACCTCACCATTGAACGGGGCGACAAGGTGGCTTTTGTGGGAAAGAACGGAGAAGGTAAGTCTACCCTCGTGAAGTGCATCATGAATGAAATAGACTATGAAGGTACGCTGACGCTGGGCCATAACGTGCAGATTGGGTATTTTGCACAGAACCAGGCTTCGTTGCTAGACGAGAACCTGACGGTGTTTCAGACCATTGACGATGTGGCCAAGGGAGAAATCCGCAACAAAATCCGGGACTTGCTGGGAGCCTTCATGTTTGGCAGTCCGGAAGCCTCGATGAAGAAGGTCAAGGTGTTGTCGGGAGGAGAACGTACCCGTCTGGCCATGATCAAACTGTTGCTGGAGCCGGTCAACCTCTTGATTCTGGATGAGCCGACCAACCACTTGGACATGAAGACGAAGGATATCCTGAAACAGGCGTTGATGGATTTCGACGGTACCCTGATTGTGGTATCGCACGACCGTGATTTCTTGGACGGGCTGGTTACGAAGGTGTATGAGTTCGGTCACCAGCGTGTGAAGGAACACTTGTGTGGCATCTATGAGTTTTTGGAGACCAAGAAACTGGAAAGTCTGCAGGAATTGGAGCGTAAAAACGCCTGAAAAGGCCCTTTGGAAAGAAAAATCGGCTTTTTTGAGAAAAAAGTTTCCAAATGTTTTGCAGGTTTAAAATAAGTTACTACCTTTGCACTCGCAATCGGGAAATGACCGATGCGACAAAGGATTGATTCGCTAGCTCAGCAGGTAGAGCACAACACTTTTAATGTTGGGGTCTTGGGTTCGAGCCCCAAGCGGATCACCAAAGAGAGGCCTTCAGTTTTGAAGGCCTTTTCTTTTTTCGAGTTCAACATAAGGCGGCTCATTCCTCTTCCAGATATTGGTATTTTTTATGGTGAATGACCAGGGTAGCACGTCGGTCATTGTGGAGCTGCCATTCCGTTTCTCCGTCTGTATAGTTTGCGGTTTTGGCCGATGCCTCTGTCTGAGAGAGGGTATAGCAATGAGGAAGTGCCGGATGCAGCAGTTTTACAAGGGCCTGTTGGTCGTCGTTATAATAGATGACGTTCAGAAAGGCGGGTACCTCATTTTCTTTCTTTTCGTCGGCCAGCCGGTAGATGCAGTTGGTTGGACTGAGTTGGGTGAAAGTATAGGTAGCCGTATCATTTCTGAAAATGAACTCCTGAAAGGATGAAAGCTGCGGAACGGGCTGTGATAGTTTGACAGACTGTTCCGGACGGGTGTATTCGTTTACCGAATCGTTATGCAGGTTTAATTTCAGCTGGTATGTGTTGTTCTTGAAATGAAATTCTGCATATTGCTTGTCTTTCTGACTGTATAGTTTGATGGAGGCGTCTTCTCCACTTTGGTCTTCTTTTAATAACTGCGAGACATAGATTTCCGGCAGTTCATTTTGGTCTGAGATTTTTTTTAATGTCGTATGTTGGCATTGCAATTCATTGGAGAGGAGTGTGATTTGCATCTGATTGTCCAGATGGAGCTGTTTTCCTTTTTGTTCGATATTCCCGCGGGTGACGAATGTCTCAGGTTCTGCAATGTATTTTTCGAGAAGTTCATACTGGTCGCCGTTGATGGCCAGCATGACATAAATTCCCGGACAGTCTGCGGCAGGAAGTATGCCCTCATAGATTCCGTCGTTTGTATGAGGAGTTTGGCATGACCCTAGCAGAAAGGCTAGGCTTCCCATGAATGAGGGAAAGATGTGATTTGTTTTCATGAGGTGATTTTTTTAATGTATAGTTATTGAAATAAAATGAATGTTCTAGTCTGGTTTAGTTATTAGGATAGGTGGTGAGGAATGTGACGCCTGTAGAGGAAAAATTGTGTTTTTGAAGAATGCGGATGAGGTGATTTTTTATCGTTTATCAGTTGTTTAGCTGTTTGTTTAATATAATAATAGAAACAAACAAACGTAGAAAAAGTTCATGAGAGAGAAGCGTGGGAGAAAACGCAAGTGCGTTTCAATCAAAACTCTTTGGTGTTTTGTCTCAAACGCAAGTGCGTTTTACTTGAAACGTAAGTGCGTTTTTCAGAAAGGTTCTGACAATTGTTGCTATTGTGTCATTGTGTTGATTCATAGTGTGTTATAAAAGTCTTCTGCGGTAGGCGGTGGGACTCATCCCCATGTGGCTTTTGAAGCAACGGTTGAAATGGGTAATTGACTCAAATCCGCATTCCAGACTGATTTCAGCGATGTTCCATCGCTCGTTCAGCAGGAGTTTGCAGGCATAGCCTATCCGCATGTCTGTGAGGTGCTGCTTGTAGGTCTTGCCCGTATTCGTCTTGAAAAAACGGCAGAAGGCGGTAGGATTCATGGCTGCATAAGAAGCTATGTCTTCCAGCCGGAGATTTTGTGTGTAATGCGTGTTGAGGAACGCCATGACCTTTTCTATTTTCCGTCCGTTGAATTGGGAAGGCATCGGATGATAGACAGGCGATGAAATCTGTCTGTAGGAAGACAGGTGTGTCAATGCATCCAGCAGTTGGAGAAACTCAATAATCTGACCGGCTCCACGCTGTGACGGAATGCGTTTGAGTGTTTCCGGAATCTCCGGGTAATCGGTGAGAGAATAAAGTAATCCTCTTTGGGACTCTTCCAGCAGGCGGTTGATTGCCTGGAACTGGCTGTAGTGGGAAAAGGCGTATTGCATGAAATCTTTTTCGAACTGGATGATGACCCCGTTTACTCTCAGTTCTTCTTGCTGTATATATTCCGGCGGGTTTTCCACATAATGCGGAAGATTGGCGCCCAGCAGAAAAAGTGACTGGTCGTTGAAATCGGTCATTCCGTCTCCAATCATTCCCTGTCCATATCCTTTTTCTATGTAGATGATTTCGAACTCGCTGTGGAAATGCCAAGGATAGGTGAAACGTTTGTAATCGTAGTACCGTGCTTTAAGCGGGTTGGTATCCGAAATGTCCAGTTGTTCGTTGAGTATCTTTTTCATGGTGAACGTAATAATGGCAAAGTTACGCAAATAACCTGCAAAAATCGGTGAATTTGGGTGTTTATTTCTCCTCTAACTTTGTGGCAGATTAAAATCTGTAAGTTATGAACAATCTGTTTGATGTATCCGGACGTGTAGCCGTAGTTACGGGTGGTTCCGGGGTATTGGGAAGTAATATATCCGAAGGTCTGCTGAAGGCCGGAGCAAAGGTGGCTGTGATTGGGGCACATCCCGACCATGTGGAGGAAGCTGTGGAAAGATTGAGGCAGACGGGAGGCGAAGTGTATGGCTTTACCTGCAATGTGCTCGATATGGACAGCTTGCGGAAAGTGAAGGACGAGGTGTTGGCACAATGGGGAAGGGTGGATATTCTGGTCAATGCGGCAGGAGGAAACATTCCCGGAGGTACGCTGACCGAAAGCCAGCATGTGTTCGACATGAAAGTGGAGGATTTGAATAAAGTGCTTGATTTGAACTTGAACGGAACGGTGTATCCTTGTCTGGTGTTTGGAGAAGTGATGGCAGCACAGAAGAGTGGTAGCATTGTAAATGTGTCCTCCATGGCGGCGTGCGAAGCCATTACCCGGGTGCCGGGATATTCCATGGCCAAAAGCGCGGTGGAGAACTTCACCCGTTGGATGGCCCAAGAAATGGCCCTTAAATTCAGCGAGAAAATCCGGGTCAATGCCATTGCTCCTGGTTTCTTTATCGGCAACCAGAACCGGGCCGTGCTGATTAATCCGGATGGTTCACTCACGGAACGCAGCCGGAAGGTCATTGCCAAAACTCCAATGAGGCGTTTTGGGGATATTTCAGAGCTTAATGGAGCCGTACAGTTCTTGTGCAGTGAAGCAGCCAGTTTCATCACAGGCGTGACGTTGCCCGTAGACGGCGGATTCAGTTCATTCAGTGGAGTTTAAAAACGGTCGGAGGGAAAAAGATGGAAAAGACATGGCGATGGTTTGGAAAGAAAGACCCTATCACACTTTCCATGCTCCGGCAGATAGGAGTGGAAGGGATTGTCACGGCCCTGCATGAGGTACCTAACGGGGAAATCTGGACGGTGGAAGCCATCCAGGACTTGAAAGCCTACATAGAGTCGTATGGATTGAGGTGGTCGGTCGTAGAAAGTCTTCCCGTGTGTGAAGCCATCAAATATGGTGGCCCGCAACGGAATCGGTTGATTGAAAACTACAAAACCAGTCTGGCCAACCTGGGTATGTGTGGCGTGAAAACCGTTTGTTATAATTTCATGCCGGTTATCGACTGGATACGTACGGATTTGCATTATGCATTGCCTGACGGAAGCACGTCGCTTTATTTCAATCGCATACGTTTTGCTTATTTCGATTTGAAAATCCTGCGCCGGGAAGGAGCGGAACAAGATTATACTCCGGAAGAATTGCAGGAAGTGGCCGAACTGGACCAGCATATCACGGCGGCAGAAAAAGCCGAGCTGATTGATACGATTATCGTCAAGACCCAAGGATTCATCGATGGGAACATTCAGGAAGGGGAACCTTATCCGGTTCGCAAGTTCCGTGAATTGCTGGCTCTATATAAAGGTATAGACCGGCAGCGGTTGAGAGAAAATTTGCGTACGTTTCTGGAGGCGGTGATGCCCGTGTGCGATACCTACGGAGTGAACTTGTGCATTCATCCCGATGACCCTCCTTTCCAGGTGCTGGGTTTACCTCGCATTGTGACGGACGAACCCGACATTGAGTGGCTGTTGCAGGCGGTAGATAATCCGCATAACGGACTGACCTTCTGTGCCGGCTCCCTGAGTTCCGGCAGTCAGAACGATACCCGTGAACTGGCCCACCGTTTTGCCCGAAGAACCCATTTTGTCCATCTGCGCAGTACGGAGATTTTACCAAGAGGAGATTTTAGGGAAACGTCTCATTTAGCCGGAAGAGGACAGCTGCTCGACCTGATTCGCATCTTCGAGAAAGAGAATCCCGGACTTCCCATGCGGGTAGACCATGGACGTACGATGCTGGGAGATGAAAAGGAAGGGTATAATCCCGGGTATTCTTTCCACGGGCGCATGCTGGCGCTGGCCCAGGTGGAAGGCATGATGGCCGCTGTCCGTGACGAGATGAAGCGGGGACTGATATAATTTAATTTTGTTTCAGGGCTCGGAAAGCCTTTGGGGCGATGCCGGTATTCTTTTTAAAGAAGCGGCTCAGGTAGGACGAGTCGGGAAAGTGGCAGAGGGAAGCAATCTCGGCAATCGACAAAGCCGGGTTGTTGAGCAACACCTTCAGCTCGGCTGTCAGCTGTTCGTCAATGAGTGCCTTGGGTGTTTTTCCGTTGGAAAACGACAAGGTTATTTCATTCAAGTAGCGTGGAGAGATGCAAAGCTGTTCAGCATAGAAAGACACTTGGTGCATCTGTGCCGCGTGCTCATGAATGAGGTGCATGAATTTATGAAACAAAAGTTGTTTCCGGGTGTACGACTCAGCTTTCGATACGTATGTGTCGGGAATGGAACTGAAAATCCACATGAGCATGCTTTGCAGGAAGTTCAGTTCCAGCCGTTCGCGGAATGCAGGTGAAGGCCGGCTGAAGAGTAGCTGGGCCATGTCAATCCACAGGGTGACATTCTTCCAGCTTTCTTCTCCATGGTCGTATTGTGGGAATTCCCTCATGTAATTAAAATAGGTCGTATCGAGGGAAATGGCGGCTTGTAGAAATATCTTTTTGGGGTAGAGCAGCAGACGTACGTGGAAGTTGTCCGAGGCTTCCATCAGTTGCATGATGCTTCCTCCCCAGAAAATAAGTTCCGACATTTCCCGAAGATGAAACTGCTGGGCTCCTGTAGAGAGAATGCACGTTCCGCAGGTACACAATATCTGTACGCCACAGTTGAAGTGGAGGGGAGAGGGCCGGAGAAAGTCCAGGTTCCCTTCATCGTAGTGGATTCCGTTGAGGGATGACAAGAGTGAAATATCCATGAGGAAGTATTTTTATGAAACAAAAATAGCCTTTTTTCTCGGAATAAAATTCATTTTGTGCGGTTTTTGAAAAGTTTTGTACGGCAAAAGGTATGATATGGCCTTTGGATAATTACTAATTTTGCAGCGTTTTAAAAACAAGCATTATGACAAGAAAAAATTCGCAATTGTTTATTCTCGTATTTTTAGGGGTACTGACTGCTTTCGGGCCTTTTGTAACCGACATGTATTTGCCTACTTTGCCTGCCATGACAGGCTTTTTCCATACCACTTCCTCACAGGTGCAGCTGGGACTGACGGCCAGCATGATCGGGCTGGCTGTGGGACAGCTTTTCTTCGGACCACTCAGCGACAAGTATGGCCGTCGTTGTCCGCTGATTATCGCCATGTGTCTGTTTTTACTGGCCACGTTGGGTTGCCTGTATTCCCGCACCATCATGCAGTTCGTGGGCTGGCGGTTGATTCAGGGAATGGCGGGTGCCGGAGGTATCGTCATTTCCCGCTCTATCGCAGCCGATAAATATTCCGGCAGGGAGTTGGCAAAGATGCTGGCCATTATCGGAGCCATCAACGGGGTTGCTCCGGTGGCCGCTCCGATTGCTGGAGGCGGTATGGCCGACAGTGTGGGGTGGCACGGTATTTTCTGGGTATTGTTCGGGCTGGGTGTTATCCTGTTGGCCGGAAGTCTGCATTTCACGGATTCCTTGCCGGCTGTCCGTCGGCAGAATGCGCGTTGGAGCGATGTCTATAAGAGTTTCCTCACTGTCATTCAGAACCGTCGGTACGTGTGCTACATTTTTCAGTTTGGTTTTGCGCAGGGAGTGATGTTTGCCAATATCTCTTCTGCTCCCTTTATCATGCAGCAGCATTATGGCTTTTCTCCTTTGATGTTCAGCCTTTGTTTTGGCATCAATGCCATTGCCATTGTGATTTCTGCGGCTGCATCGGTCAAGTTTGCCCATTCGGAACAGGCGTTGTACCGGGGAAGTGTGGGAATGGTCATTGCCTCTTTCTTTCTCTGTATTGCGCTTTGTACCAATTGTCCTTTCTGGGTTTACGAGGTCTTGCTGCTTTGTCTGCTTTCCATGCT
Organism: Bacteroides mediterraneensis; assembly: GCF_900128455.1. Taxonomy (GTDB): domain Bacteria; phylum Bacteroidota; class Bacteroidia; order Bacteroidales; family Bacteroidaceae; genus Phocaeicola; species Phocaeicola mediterraneensis. The sequence continues at coordinate 1,022,483 of NZ_LT635783.1, forward strand.
GGGGCTGACTTTCACCGCCTCCAACACGTTGGCAATGGATAGTGAACGGGAAAATGCCGGTATGGCTTCGGCTTTGCTGGGAGCGCTGGGCTTTGCTTTTGGCGGTATTGTCTCTCCATTGGTAGGACTGGGCAATATCATGGTATCCACCGGGATTATGTTTTTTGTCGGTTCTGTCTGTGCGCTGGTGTGTACACGTATCGCACTTCGCCGGGCTTTCTCACTGGCACAGTATTACCGGAAATAATTTTTTACATTGTTTTCTGTGAAGAATCTTTTATTTCGTATTCTATGCGATAAAAATCAGTTAGATAATTATCATATTGGGATAATTTTATCAAAATGGCAGTAATCTCAGGTGAAAACGTGGTCATGAAGCACTTTGGCTTTTGTATCTTTGTCGCAATTATCATTTTGAATATAGGTTAAGCTATGATAAAAGCATTGTTTTTTGACATTGACGGCACTTTGGTCAGCTTTCAGACCCACCGGATACCTGATTCTACGGTGCAGGCCATCCGGCAGGCAAAGAAACTGGGTATCCAAGTGTTCATTTCTACCGGACGTCCGTTTTCCCTCATTAATAATCTTCAGGAAATCAGTGAACTGATAGATGGATACATTACGGTAAATGGCGCATATTGTTTCATTGGCAAACAGGTGATATCCTGCAGTCCGATTCCGGAAGAAGATGTGCGTACCCTTATCCGGCAGTCTGATGAGATGAACTTCGCTTGTATGGTGGTAGGGGAGAAAGACCTGATAATGTATAACAGTAATGAGAAAGTGGACTACATTTTCCGGCAGATGCTGAATGTGCACGGCATGAAGGAAAGCCGTTCGCTTGACTCCTTGTGGGCATACCCTATTCTTCAATTGACGCCGGTCATTTCGGAAGAGGAGGAACGGCGAATCATGCCTCTTCTTCCTCATTGCGTATCCAGTCGATGGTATCCCGATTTTGCCGATATTACGGCACAAGGTACGGATAAAGGCAGAGGACTGAGGGCCTTCATGGCTTTTCTGGGGCTGAAAAAGGAAGAAACCATGGCCTTTGGTGACGGAGGCAACGACATTCCGATTGTTCGGGAGGCTGGAATCGGCGTGGCCATGGGTAATGCGAATGAATCGTTGAAAGCCATAGCGGATTACGTGACAGCCTGTGTGGATGAAGAGGGCATCCGGAAAGCTTTGGAACATTTTGTCTTTCAAGCCTGATATTAGTTCCTCAGATTTCTTGATTCCGGAATGGGTGTTGAAGGGAAAATGGATAAAGCAGCTCACTATTTGAAAATGGCAAATTGGGCTGCAAATGGGCTGCAAAAATCACTTTTTTAAAGCTAAACTAAGCGGTAGTAGACCTGTTTTATGCTTGCCTGAAATAGACTTTGGAGAGAACAGATTTCAGCTTTATTATAGCCTTGTTCTTCTTCTTGATTAATAAGATAGGACATCATAAGATGAGGCTATTAAAGTGTTCATTAATATAATCTACTACAAACAAAAAAACTCCTGCAATCATTTAGATTACAGGAGTTTATTATATTGAATCAAGTATAAATTACTTATTCAAAGCCAAAGCTACGTTTACAGCGCAAGCTACTGTACATCCTACCATCGGGTTGTTACCGATACCCAGGAATCCCATCATTTCTACGTGAGCAGGAACTGATGAAGAACCAGCGAACTGTGCGTCTGAGTGCATACGGCCCATAGTATCTGTCATACCGTAAGAAGCAGGACCTGCAGCCATGTTATCCGGGTGAAGTGTACGACCTGTACCACCACCTGAAGCTACTGAGAAGTAAGGTTTACCAGCAAGAACACGTTCTTTCTTGTAAGTACCTGCAACCGGATGCTGGAAACGAGTCGGGTTAGTAGAGTTACCTGTGATAGATACATCTACATTTTCGTGCCACATGATAGCTACACCTTCACGTACATCGTCTGCACCGTAGCATTTTACTTTTGCACGAGGACCGTCTGAATACGGAGTTTCTTTTACGATGTTCAAATCACCTGTGAAGTAATCGAACTTAGTCTGAACGTAAGTAAATCCGTTGATACGAGAGATAATCATCGCAGCGTCTTTACCCAGACCGTTCAAGATGCAACGCAACGGGTTCTTACGAACTTTGTTGGCCATTTCTGCAATCTTGATAGCACCTTCTGCAGCAGCGAATGATTCGTGGCCTGCCAAGAAAGCGAAGCACTGAGTTTCTTCACGGAGCAGACGAGCTGCCAGGTTACCATGACCCAAACCTACTTTACGGTCATCGGCTACTGAACCCGGAATACAGAAAGCCTGCAAACCGATACCGATTGCTTCTGCAGCGTCGGCAGCGTTTTTGCAACCTTTTTTCAGTGCGATGGCACAACCTACTACGTATGCCCATTTAGCATTCTCGAAGCAGATACCCTGAGTTTCCTGACAAGTCAGATACGGATCAAGGCCGGCTGCGTCACAGATTGCGTTAGCTTCTTCAATGTCTTTGATACCGTTTTCATTCAAAGCAGCCAAAATCTGCTTGATACGACGGTCCTGACTTTCAAACTGTACTGGTCTAATCATAATCTGTATCCTCCTTATTATTCTTTACGTGGGTCAATATATTTAACTGCGCCTTGTTCGGGTTTGAAGCGTCCGTAAGTTCCGGTAACAGCTTTCAATGCTTCGTTTGCATCTACACCCTTCTTGATCTGTTCCATGAATTTACCCATGTGAACAAATTCGTAACCGATTACCTGGTTGTCTTTGTCCAAAGCCATACGAGTGATGTAACCCTCAGTCAATTCCAAGTAACGAGTACCTTTTGCTTTTGTACCATACAGAGTACCAGTCTGGCTGCGGAGTCCTTTACCCAAGTCTTCCAAGCCTGCACCAATCATCAAACCGCCTTCAGAGAAAGCTGACTGAGTACGACCGTAAACAATCTGCAGGAACAATTCACGCATTGCGGTGTTGATGGCATCGCAAACCAAGTCTGTATTCAGTGCTTCCAGAATTGTCTTACCCGGCAGAATTTCAGAAGCCATAGCGGCTGAGTGAGTCATACCTGAGCAACCGATTGTTTCTACCAGACATTCTTCGATTACACCTTCTTTGACGTTCAAAGTCAGTTTACAAGCACCCTGCTGTGGAGCACACCATCCCACACCATGAGTTAAACCTGAAATGTCTTTGATTTCTTTTGCTTGAATCCATTTTCCTTCTTCAGGAATTGGGGCCGGACCGTGGTTAGGTCCTTTAGCAACACAACACATGTGTTCAACTTCATGTGAATAAATCATATTCTTTACGTTTTATTGGTAATAAAAAATAAGTATTTCGTAAACCACGAATTATGGAATTTCTTCCTTAATCCGAACGCAAAGTTAGTCGTTTTATTTCGTTCTGCAACGTGCGAAACCAAACTTTTTCTTACATTTTAATGATATTTTTTCCAGTTTGGCCTGTTTTGTAAACTCTGCTTGCCAAAATGTTTTTACTCTTCTGAAAGAATCTTGTATCTTTGCCGCAGATACGATGTGCAAGCCCTGTCGTAGTATATAAATAAAGATAGGTAACAATTATTAGGTATATAAATGGAAGCGAATCAGATTACGGTGTCCGATGCGGATTTGCGCAAAGGAGCGGAAGAGGGAATGGATGCATTCTTGAAAGTGTTTATCGATAAATACCTGGAGGTGACGGGTGGGGTGATTAATGAGAAGACCATGCCGTTGCTGAACGGTTATCAGCATACGCTGCTGGGATATCACTTTTTCCGTGAGGAAGTGATGGAAGGCGGTTTCATACAGCTTATCCAGAATGGATACGGCCCGTATATCTTTGACAATCCGTTTGCTAAGGCGATGCGTCTGTTCGGAGCGAAGGATTTTTCAAAATTGATTTATGAGGCCAAGAAAATTTACGATGCGAACCGGGCCGATTTGGAGAGAGACTGTACCGAAGATGAGTTCATGGCCATGTATGAGCAGTATGAGGCGTTCGACGATCTGGAAGAAAAGTATATGGAAGAGGAAGAGCTGATTACGGCGCAGATTGCTGCTTATGTGGACGAGCATTTGGATTCTTTTGCGGCGGTAAAATAGAATTAGTTTATTTGTGTTAAATTTTATTGGCATCTGTGCAGTTTTTCCTACATTTTTGCATTCATTTGTTGGGTTTGAAAATTGGGAACATAATATATTAAAGAAAAAGAGAATAAAGTATGAAAAAACAAAAATGGGCAGTAGTTTTTGCTGCATTATTGGCAATGGTAGGGTTTAGTTCTTGTTTGAGCTCTGAAGATGATGGCGTGAGAACGTTAGAGGATTATGCTGAAGTGAATTCAAGCAGTTTTGGGGGATTGTCTTTTACTTCTATGTATGGTTGGGTGTGTGTACCCAATAAGACGGTAACATCTACTCCTGAGTCAAAATTGGCTTATATTGCTTATCAGTATAACAATGCAGATATGCAGGCTCTCACTTCTACTTCTACTAATTTACCTGTGACTTTGTTGTATGATCCGGTTTATTTGAAAGATTTGAGTTATCCATCTTCTAATTTACCTTTGAACACTGAGACGGTTTCTATTTATTCATTGGGGGAGAATGCCGGATTTGTGTGGGGAAAAAACAAGTATTTGGTTTTGGCTCCTACTTATCTGTTGAAGACAGGTACAACTACGGACAATTTGAAGACGGAATTGGCCAATCATAGCCTAAGTGTATATTACTTGGCTGAGGATGACGATGTGCAAGCTAAAACTTTGACCTTGCACCTGCGTTATAAGATTGCGGGAGTAGGATATTCTTCTGTAGAAGAAAATTCTGATACGGATGAAAGCTGGGCTGCTGATTATAGCGTACAATACCGATATACAGATGTTTCTTATGTAAGTTTGGATTATTTGCTTTCTCAATATAAGGCGGTTCATGGATCCGATCCTGAAAAGATAGCTGTGGAGTATGAATGCAGCAATAGAAGTACGGCTGTGCCTACAATTGCTAATAAACAACTGAAGACAGTCACTTTCTCTTTGTATAAGGATACGGCTAATCAATAAAATAATAAAAATATATAGTAGACTGCATGGCAGGAAGTCGATAAGAGACAGATTGCCATGCAGTTTTTTTATGTGTCTTGCAAAGCCTTTACGTTCGTTCCAAAACGTCCTTGCGTTTGGATGAAAACGTCAAAGAGTTTTGGATAAAACGTAAGTGCGTTTTGCCTGAAACGCAAGGACGTTTTGGAACGGTCTTCAAAAGTCTTTGAAAATCTTCTTATTTCTTCGTATCTCCTCACCGGAAAAGCTTTTACTTTTTAAGAGTGTCAGACTTTTAAATAGGTTGAAAAGATAACCTCCGCTTTACTTAATCTCATACTTTTTTGTAAATTTGCAATTCGTTTCATCACATAATGAAAGAATTGGGAATGAATTATAAAGAATTGTTCAATAAAATGGCATTTTTGCTTTCCTCCCCCGGTCGTTTCTGGGAGAAAGAAGCCTCCGAAGGGCAAGGAAACCGGATGATGTCGGAATATGTCTATCCGCTGATTGGGTTGTGCGGATTGGCCGAATTTATAGGGACATTCATCGGTCGGGATGTTAGCTCGGAGTTCTTTCAATGGGCGCTGACACGTTGCTGTGCCGTGGCCGTGGCTTTGTTTGGAGGATTTTTCCTGGCTTCCTATCTGCTGGATAAAATTACCTGGAGATGGTTCGACAAGTATGTCCCCAAGGAGAAAATGCAGGTGTTTGTGGGATATTCCATGACGGTCTTGTTTGTGCTCGATGTGGTCAACGGGTTGATTTCCATCGAGATTCTACATTGGATTCTGCAATTGTACACTGTGGTGGTGGTGTTTGAAGGGGCACGTCGTTTTCTGGATATTCCCGAGAGCAGGTTGACTTCTTACACTGTGGTAGCTTCCATTTTGGTATTACTTTCTCCGGTGATGATTGAATTTGTATTTAATAAATTGTCTGTAATTTTGAATTGATGAGACCAGTTGCGAATAATATTAATATCAAGAACAAGCGGGCATCGTTCGATTATGAATTCATCGATACGTACACCGCAGGAATCGTGCTGACCGGTACGGAAATCAAGTCCATCCGGCAAGGGAAGGCGAGTCTGGTAGATACGTTTTGCTTCTTCTCCCGTGGGGAACTGTGGGTGAAGAACATGCACATTGCCGAGTATTTTTACGGTTCGTACAATAACCATACGGCGCGGCGCGACCGTAAGCTGCTGCTGACCAAGAAGGAGCTGCGCAAGTTGCAGCGCACTTCCGAGGAACCGGGTTTTACCATTGTGCCCACCCGCATGTATATCAACGAGCGTGGACTGGCCAAGGTAGTCATTGCGCTGGCCAAGGGTAAGAAACAGTATGACAAACGTCAGACACTGAAAGAGAAAGAAGACCGGCGGATGATGGACCGCATGTTCAAACGCTAAATTAAACGATTAAAGGGTAGACATGCCTATGCAGACAAAGACAATACAACAACTGATACGGGAACGTATCCTGGTGCTCGATGGGGCGATGGGTACGATGATACAGCAATATAATCTCTCGGAAGCGGATTTCCGTGGGGAACGTTTCAAGGAGGCAAAGGGACAGCTGAAAGGAAACAACGACCTGTTGTGCCTCACGCGTCCGGAGGTGATAGAAGACATTCACCGGAAATACCTGGAAGCGGGAGCCGACATAATCGAAACCAATACGTTTAATGCCACTTCGGTGTCGATGGCCGACTATCACGTGGAGGCCTATTGCCGGGAAATCAATCTGGCAGCTGCCCGTCTGGCCCGTCGGATGGCCGATGAGTTTACGGCGATGAATCCGGAGAAGCCTCGTTTTGTGGCGGGTTCTGTGGGGCCGACCAACAAGACGTGTTCCATGAGTCCGGATGTGAACAATCCGGCTTTCCGGGCATTGACCTTCGACGAATTGCAGGAGGCTTATTGCGAGCAGATGGAAGCCTTGCTGGAAGGCGGGGTGGATGCCTTGCTCATTGAAACCATTTTCGATACGCTGAATGCCAAGGCGGCGATTCGGGCGGCGGAACTTTCGATGGAGAAAACGGGTCGGAAGGTGCCTTTGATGCTGTCGGTTACCGTATCGGATGTGGGTGGACGTACCTTGTCAGGGCAGACACTGGATGCGTTTCTGGCTTCAGTGGAACATGCGGATATTTTCTCTATCGGACTGAATTGTTCCTTCGGGGCCCGTCAGTTGAAGCCTTTCCTGGAAAGACTGGCTGCCCGTGCACCTTATTATGTCAGTGCGTATCCGAATGCCGGACTGCCGAACACGCTGGGACAGTATGACCAGACGCCGGAAGACATGGCGGCCGAAGTGAAGGAATATATCGACGAAGGACTGGTCAACATCATTGGTGGATGTTGTGGTACCACGGAAAAATATATAGCCAAATATCAGGATTTGATTCGGGGGGTGCAGCCTCGTGTGCCGGTGCAGCCGCACAAGTATATGTGGCTGTCGGGACTGGAACTGCTGGAAGTGTCACCCGAAATCAATTTCGTGAATGTGGGGGAACGCTGCAACGTGGCAGGTTCGCGGAAATTTCTCCGGCTCATCAACGAGAAGAAATACGAGGAGGCTTTGTCCATCGCCCGCAAGCAGGTGGAAGATGGGGCATTGATTCTCGATGTCAATATGGACGACGGACTGCTGGATGCGGCAGAAGAGATGACTACCTTCCTGAACCTGGTGGCTTCGGAACCGGAAATTGCCCGTGTACCTCTTATGATTGACTCTTCCAAATGGGAAGTGATTCGTGCGGGGCTGAAGTGTGTGCAGGGTAAATGCATTGTCAACTCCATCTCCTTGAAGGAAGGGGAGGATGTGTTTGTGGCACATGCCCGCGAGGTGAAGCAGCTCGGGGCGGCTGTCATTGTCATGGCTTTCGACGAGAAGGGACAGGCTGATACCTTCAGCCGCAAGATTGAGGTCTGCGAACGGGCTTACCGTATTCTGGTGGACAAGGTAGGGTTTAATCCACACGATATTATCTTCGACCCCAACGTGCTGGCCGTGGCCACGGGTATCGAAGAACACAACAATTACGCGGTCGATTTCATTCAGGCTACCGGATGGATACGCAAGCATCTGCCGGGAGCACATGTGAGCGGGGGAGTGAGCAACTTGTCGTTCTCATTCCGCGGCAACAATTATATCCGTGAGGCCATGCATGCGGTGTTCCTCTATCATGCCATTCAGCAGGGTATGGACATGGGCATTGTGAATCCGGCCACTTCCGTGCTTTATACGGACATTCCGCAGGATATTCTGGAACGGATTGAGGATGTGGTGCTGAACCGCCGGCCCGATGCGGCGGAACGGCTGATTGAAACGGCGGAACAATTGAAACGGGAAAAGGAAGGAACGGCTTCGCAGGAAGGACATGAGGCTCAGTTGCTGTGGCGTAAAGATACCACGGTGGAAGAACGGTTGCAGTATGCACTGGTGAAAGGGCTTTCGGACTACCTGGAAGAGGATTTGCAGGAAGCGCTTTCCCGTTATCCGAATGCGGTGAGCATCATTGAAGGTCCGCTGATGGCAGGCATGAACCATGTGGGCGATTTGTTCGGCTCGGGTAAGATGTTCTTGCCGCAGGTGGTCAAGACGGCGCGGACCATGAAGAAGGCCGTAGCCATTCTCCAGCCTTACATCGAGGCGGAAAAGGAAGAAGGGGCCCGAAGCGCCGGAAAGGTACTGGTGGCCACGGTGAAGGGCGACGTACACGATATTGGGAAGAACATTGTGTCGGTGGTCATGGCGTGCAACAACTATGAGATTATCGACTTGGGCGTGATGGTACCGGCAGAAAAAATTGTGGAGACGGCCATCCGGGAAAAAGTGGATATCGTAGGGTTGAGCGGACTGATTACGCCTTCATTGGAGGAAATGGTGCATGTGGTGACGGAACTGCAGCGTGCGGGAGTGGATGTGCCGGTGATGATTGGAGGGGCAACGACCTCGAAATTGCACACGGCTTTGAAGATTGCCCCCGTATATCACGCGCCGGTGGTGTACATGAAGGATGCTTCGCAGAATGCGCTGGTAGCTGCCAGACTGCTGAATCCGGAACAGCGTCCGGCTTTTGTGGAGGCGTTGAACGAGGAGTATCAGGCTTTGCGCGACAAGAACAAGCAGAAAGTGGTGAAGACGGTGTCATTGGAAGAAGCGAAGAGAAACAAGTTGAATCTTTGGGATTAATCATTTAATCAGGATAGTATGAATGTACAGATAGAAGAAGGATGGAAAAAGGCGTTGGCCTCAGAGTTTGAAAAGGATTATTTTGTCCGGCTGACGGATTTTGTCCGCCAGGAATACAAGCAGACCACGGTATATCCTCCCGGACGGCTGATTTTCAATGCGTTCAATCTTTGCCCTTTTGATAAGGTGAAGGTGGTGATTATCGGGCAGGACCCGTATCACGGACCGGGACAGGCGCATGGGCTGTGCTTTTCGGTGAATGATGGCGTACCGTTTCCGCCTTCTTTGCAGAATATATTCAAGGAGATTCATGACGATTTGGGCACTCCGATGCCTGCGAGCGGGAATCTGACCCGGTGGGCAGAGCAGGGGGTACTGCTGTTGAACGCTACCTTGACGGTACGGGCACATCAGGCGGGTTCCCATCAGCGGAAAGGGTGGGAAGAGTTTACGGATGCGGCCATTCGGGTACTGGCCGAGCAAAAAGAACATCTGGTGTTCATCTTGTGGGGTTCTTATGCCCAGAAGAAGGGGGCTTTTATTGACCGTAACAAGCATCTGGTGTTGACTTCCGTACATCCTTCGCCTTTGTCGGCCTACAATGGATTTTTTGGCAACAAGCATTTCAGCCGTACCAACGAGTATCTGGTGGCTCATGGTGAGACGCCCATCAACTGGTAGGGATTGTCCGTACGGCTTTTCCCGAAAAATGAATCCCCTTGCTTCTACTCTCCGTGGAGTGGAAACAAGGGGATGGTTATAATAATGTGTGTTTGTTTCAGATGAGCTGCATGCCCAGTTCCGCGCATTCTTTGCGCATCTCTTCCGGCCAGATGCTGGCTTGGATTTCTCCGATATGGCCTTTCTTCAGGTAGAGCATGCACAGACGTGACTGTCCGATACCTCCTCCGATGGTGAGCGGCAATGTGTCGTTCAGCAAGCGCTGGTGGAAATAAAGTTTGGTGCGTTCCTCTTTTCCGGCCAGTTCCAGCTGCTTAAGCATGGCGGCTTTGTCCACACGGATACCCATGGAAGAAATTTCGAAAGCGCGTTGCAGTACGTCGTTCCATACCAGCAAGTCTCCGTTCAGTCCCGGCAGTCCGGTCTTCGGGTCGATGGTGGTGTAGTCGTCGTAGTCGGGGGCACGCAGGTCGTGCGGTTGTCCGTTGCTCAGCTTGTTGCCGATGCCGATGATGAATACGGCCCCGAAACGTTCGGTAATCAGGTTCTCACGTTCCTTGGCGGTCTTGTCAGGATACATCTGCAGCAAATCTTCCGAGTGGATGAAATGTACGTCGTGTGGCAGGAAGGATTTGATTTGCGGATACATCTCACAAATCATGTATTCCGTGCGTCGCATGGCCGCATAGATGCGGGTCACGATGCTTTTCAGGAAATCTACCGTCCGCTGTTCCGGCGTGATGACCCGTTCCCAGTCCCACTGGTCCACATACAGGGAGTGGATGTTGCCCAGTTCCTCGTCGGCACGAATCGCGTTCATATCGGTATAGATACCGTAACCCGGTTCAATCTGGTAGTCGGCCAGGGTCAGTCGTTTCCATTTGGCCAGTGAATGAACCACTTCCGCCTGCTGGTCGCCCAGGTCCTTTATCGGGAAGGTGACCGGACGTTCCGTACCGTTCAAGTCGTCGTTGATACCCATTCCTTTCAGGACGAACAATGGAGCGGTTACGCGCCGCAAGCGAAGTTCGGAAGAAAGGTTCTGCTGGAAAAATTCTTTAATCTGCTTGATACCCAGTTCGGTTTGCTTCATGTCAAGCAACGGCTTGTAGCCGACAGGTTTTATAAGGTAACTCATTTGTTTATTTCTTTAATTGTTTGTTTTGCTTGCAAAGATAGGTGTATTTCGTAAATATGCAAGCGAAATGTGAAATAACTTATCAAAATGATTTTATTTTATTTGTATGGATAGATAAAATGAAAACAAATGAGTGAAAATAAAAAATGTCATTCTGGAAATTGCTTTCCGGAATGACATTCTATGAAGTGATAGAGAATTTGCTTTTCAGCGATTCTTGTACATGTTGTCGTAGTAATTCTGGTACTCCCCACTGGTGACGTTCTTTACCCATGCCTGGTGGTCGAGATACCATTTGATGGTTTTGACGATACCGTCTTCAAACTTGGTTTCGGGCGCCCATCCCAGTTCGCGGGTAATCTTGGTAGGGTCGATGGCGTAGCGCTGGTCGTGTCCCAACCGGTCCTTGACAAAGGTAATCAGTGAATCGTTGATCCAGTCAATGCTGATTTGTCCGTCGGCAGTCATTTCTTTCTTTTTGAGCACGTTCCGATACTCAGGTTGCTCGGTCATTATCCGATGAATGGTGGCGATGGTCAGTTTGACAATTTCAATGTTCTGCTTCTCGTTGTGTCCGCCTACATTGTAGATTTCTCCGTCCTTACCCTTGTTGATAATCATGTCGATAGCCTTGCAGTGGTCTTCCACGTACAGCCAGTCGCGCACGTTGGTTCCGTTGCCATATACGGGAAGTCTTTTTCCTTCCAGAATGTTTTTGATGATGAGCGGAATCAGTTTCTCCGGGAAGTGATACGGACCATAGTTATTGGAACAGCGGCTGATGGTCACCGGCATCTTGTAGGTATCCCGATATGCCATGACGATTAGGTCGGCACTGGTCTTGGAAGCGCTGTACGGACTGTGCGGGCAAAGAGGCGTTTCTTCGGTGAAATAACCTTCTGCTCCCAAAGAACCATACACCTCATCGGTAGATACCTGGTGGAAGCGGACTCCTTTTCTCCACGTAGGATAGCCGTTTTCGTCTTTCCCGGTCACCCATGCACGGCGGGCGGCATCCAGCAGGTTTTGTGTGCCCAGAATGTTCGTCTGCAGGAAAAGTTGCGGATTTTCGATGCTGCGGTCCACATGGCTCTCGGCGGCGAAGTTCACGATGTAGTCAAATTTGTACTCAGCAAACAGCCGGTCGGCCAGATCGCGGTCACAGATGTTTCCTTTTACGAAGAAGCAGCGTTCGTTGTCGATGTCGGATGAAATGGTTTCCAGGTTTCCAGCGTATGTCAAAGCATCCAGAATGATTACCTTGATGTCATCATGCTTGGCCAGGATATATTTGATATAATTGGCACCGATGAATCCGGCAGCTCCAGTAACTAGATAAGTTTTCATATCGTTTTTCTATTTTGAGTGCAAATTTCGGAAAGATTTTTGAATGCGACAAGACTTTTCAAACTTTAATCATTCAGTTCGATAACCTCCAAATCGGAGAAATTACCGTCGGTTATGGAGAAGCGTACCAAGGTGCGCACCTTATGGAAACCATATTTTCCGGCGGCCCCCGGATTGATGTGCAGCAGGTGCAGGCGAGGGTCATATTTTACCTTCAGGATATGGGAGTGCCCGCTGATAAACAGCTGCGGGGGCTGCGTGGCGAGAATTTGCCGGACGGAAGGGTCATATTTTCCCGGATATCCTCCGATGTGTTTCATCAGTACGTCGGCTCCTTCCAGCTGGAAACGGTTGATTTCCGGAAAACGGAGGCGCATGTCCTGACCGTCGATATTTCCATATACGGCCCGCAGGGGGCGGAAGGCAGCCAGTCGGTCGGCCACTTCTTGTGAGCCGATGTCTCCGGCATGCCATATCTCGTCGCAGGTGTCAAAATATTTCAGATAACGTTCGTCCCAATAACCATGGGTATCGGACAGAAGTCCTATTCTTTTCATTTTTCTGTTGTTTTTCTCCGGCAAAGATAGTACATTTGAGCAAACCTTGAAGGATTCTATGTATGGAAAGCCACTATAAATATTTTAACCGCGACATCAGCTGGCTCGCGTTCAACTATCGTGTATTGCTGGAAGCTGACGATGACAGCCTCCCTTTATATGAAAGAATCAATTTCATTTCGATTTATTCGTCTAATCTGGAAGAGTTTTACCAGGTGCGTGTGGCGGAACACAAGGCGGTAGCCTCCGGAGGAAAGAGTGAAGACATGACGGTAGAAGAGGCGCATGCCCTGATTCGGCGCATCACGGAGGTGGTGAACCGCCAGCTGGAGGACCGTGTGCGCATTTATGAGCAGAAGATACTTCCTGAGTTGCGGAAGAACCATGTCGTCTTTTATCAGAGCAAGAGTGAGGTAGAGGACTTCCACAAGGAGTTTGTGCACCGTTTTTTCATGGAGGAAGTCTTCCCTTATCTTCAGCCGATGAAGATGGAACCGGAAAACGTACGTTTCTTTTTGCGCGACAAGCGGCTGTATCTGGCGGTGAAAGTCCGGAAACTAGGAGCGGAGAAGTCGGACTACTACCTCATCAAGATGCCGTATAGCAAAGTGCCCCGTTTTGTGGAATTGCCTTTCCATGACGGAAATTATTATCTGATGTTTCTGGAGGATATCATCAAGGCGAATTTGCCGGAAATGTTTGTAGGCTATGAGGTGGAGTGTAGCTATTGTTGCAAGATTTCGCGGGATGCCGATGTGTTTGTGGATGATGTACCGGCAGAAAGCATGGTGGAAAAACTGAAGGAGAAAGTGAAGAAACGGAAGATTGGGGCCATCTGTCGCTTTGTGTACGACCGGAAGATGCCGGCGGAGTTTCTGGATGCGCTGGTGGAAGCGCTGGGCATCAACCGGGAGGAACTCGTGCCGGGCGACAAGCATTTGAATCTGGAAAATCTGTCTTTCCTGCCAAACCCGAATCCGGATATTCCACAGATGGTCAAGCCGCAACCGATGTGTTTGCCGGGGATGAACGAAAAGCATTTCATGTATCGGCGGATAGCCAAACGCGACATGCTGCTCTATTACCCGTATCACAGTTTTGAGCATTTCATCCGTTTTCTGTATGAAGCCGTACGTGACCCGTTCTGTCGGGAAATTATGATTACGCAGTATCGGGTGGCAGAACATTCGGAGGTAATCAATGCCTTGATTGCGGCCGCCCGGAACGGGAAGCATGTCACGGTGTTCGTGGAACTGAAGGCCCGTTTTGATGAAGAGAATAATCTGGCGACTGCAGAGCTGATGCGGAAGGCTGGGATTGACATCATTTTCAGTATTCCGGGGTTGAAAGTTCACGCGAAGGTGGCGTTGGTGCTTCGGGAGAACGACAAGGGGGAGCGTTTGCGAAGCTATGCGTATGTCAGTACAGGGAACTTCAACGAGAAGACCGCGAAAATTTATGCGGATATTGCCTTGTACACGTGCAACAAGCAGATTGTGGAAGACATGTATACCTTGTTCCGTGTGTTGAGAAAAGAGGTGAAGGAACCACATTTCAAACGTCTGCTGATTGCCCGCTTCAACTTGTTGCCGGAACTCAAGCAATTGATTCAAAAAGAAATCGATTTGGTGCGTAAAGGAAAGCCGGGACGAATCATTCTGAAGATGAATGCCTTGCAGGATACGACCATGATTGACGAACTGTATCGGGCCAGTGAGGCGGGGGTACAGATTGATTTGATTGTGCGAGGAATTTGTTGTCTGGTGCCCGGAGAGTCGTTCAGTCGGAATATTCGGGTCACCCGCATCGTGGATACGTTTCTGGAGCATGCCCGTGTGTGGTATTTCGGCAACGGGGGCGACCCGAAAATATTTATCGGTTCACCCGACTGGATGCGCCGCAATTTGTATCGCCGCATCGAGGCGGTCACTCCCATTCTGGACGGGAAGCTCCGGCAGGAACTGACCGACATGCTGAACCTGCAGCTTTCGGCCAACCGGAAGGCCTGCTGGGTGGACAATCATTTGCAGAATGTCTTTAAGCGGAAACCCGGGAATGACGACGTGCGGGCACAATATGACTTTTATGAATACTTGAAACACAAGCTGGCTGAGGATTAATCAGCCGGCTTGTGTTTGTTTTCAGAGATGAGCAGCAGTTTGTCTCCCGGTTTCAGTTCCATTTGCCCGTTGGGGATGAGAAACTCACTGCCTCGTTTCACCAGCATCACCAAGGTTCCTTTAGGGAGTTGCATGTCGGCCAGTGTATGTTGCGTGGCCAGCATTTCCGGAGTCAAGGTGAGATCGTTCAGGCGGGTGTCGATTTCGTCCGGAAGTTCCACTCCAAATTCATTGCCTTCCTTGGGAGCCGGCAAGTCCAAGTGCAGCAGCTTGGCGGCCTTTGTAATGGTCATTCCTTGAACCACCAATGACAGGAGGGTGATGAAAAAGACAATGTTGAACAGCTGCTGGGAGCCTTCAATCTGGGCCAGTACGGGGTAGGTGGCAAAAATGATGGGAGTAGCCCCTCTCAGCCCGACCCATGAGACAAACAGCTTGCCTTTGGCGGTGATGTTCCGGAAAGGAAGCAAGCAGAGGAATACGCTGAGCGGACGTGCCACAATAATCATGAAGGCACCAATCAGCAAGGCCACTGCGGCCAGGTCGAGCATTTCGTGCGGGTTGACCAGCAATCCCAAGGTGAGGAACATGATAATCTGGAAGAGCCAGGTCAGTCCGCTCATGAAGGTGTTGATTTCTTTCCGGAAAGCCAGTTTGGTGTTTCCCAGAATCACGCCCATGATGTACACGGCCAGGTAGGCATTTCCCTTCAGCTGGTCGGTAATGGTAAAGGTGATGAAGACCAGACTGAGCAGAAGGATGGAGTAGAGAGAGCTGTTCGACAGGTTGATGCGGTTGATGAGCCATACGCTGAAGCGTCCCATGGCATAGCCGATAACCCCTCCGAAAAAGAACTGTACCAGCAAATCTTTCGTGATAAGCAGAAAGTCGGGATGGCTTCCGCTGGAGATGACTTGTATCAGTACGATGGTCAGCATGTAGGCCATCGGGTCATTACTACCACTTTCCAATTCCAGCATCGGGCGAAGATGCTGTTTCAGGTTCATCCGCTGCGAACGGAGCAGATTGAACACAGATGCCGAGTCGGTAGACGACATGGTGGCAGCCAGCAGCAGAGACGTGAGCAAGGTCAGCTCGATGTTGGTCTGGTTCCAGTCGGAGATATAAAAGATGAATACACCAGTCAGCAAGGTGGTGAGCAGGACGCCGGCGGTCGACAGAACAATTCCCGGAGTGAGTACAGGTTTGATGTCGCTGTATTTCGTGTCCATACCTCCGGAAAAAAGGATGATGCTCAATGCCATCATGCCGATGAACTGTGCATCCGAAGCACTGTTGAACTGCAATCCCAGTCCATCGCTTCCGAAAAGCATTCCCACTACAAGAAAGAGTAAGAGGGTAGGGATTCCAAACCGGTATCCGGTCTTGCTGATAAGAATACTGGAAAAAATAAGGATTGACCCAATCATCAAAATGTTTTCTGCCGTAAAAATCATAATGCCTTAGTGATTAAAAAAAGAATAAAAGTAAAGGTTTGTGTAAATATTAAATGCCCGAAGGTAAGAAAATGTTTTGGGGATAAGGGCTTTTCATGAAAATTTTTGTGCATTTTTTATGAAGTTTCATCCGTCGCATTTTGTCAGATATCCTTGCATAAAAGTGAAAGTTGCCTCATGAATTCTCTGTCCCACACTGTGGGATATAAAAACCACAGTGTGGGATATGTATTTCACAGTGTGAAATATAAAAACCAAACCGTGGGACAGAGAATTTGTGGAGATGTTCAGAAGAATACTTGAGGGAGTTTCAAAGAATGGCTGAAGGAAGAAAAGCGTTCGCTCGGCGGAGGTACGGCCATTCCATGTGACAATTTGCCGGGGCGTTGGTAATTCTTGCATATTGGCTGGTATAATAATTTTGTAGAAATTTATTTTTGTTTTTCAAGAAAACCGTATATTTGCAATGTTTTGTTCCGTTGGGATTTCCGTTCGGCGAAATCACGGATGAAAAGGGAATCGGGTGAAAGTCCCGAACAGTCCCGCTGCTGTGAACTCCAGCGTTTCGACGTTTGTCTACCGACTACAAGGCCACTGTCTTTCAATGAAAGATGGGAAGGCAAGACAAACGGGAGTAAGTCAGAAGACCTGCAAAACGAAGTCATGCTTGCATTCTCGAGGAAAGGATGGCAAGAACGTGCGTAATGTAGAATTACAATTAAAGTTTAAATGAAAAAATGGAATGAACCGGCTTTCAGGGTCGGGTATCGCTTTTTTATACTCGTGTGTCTGTGTGTCCTTGCAGGCGTGGGAAGTGTTTTTGCACAGCAGGCCGATTCGGACAGCATTACGGGAAAAGTGCATCAGATTCCGGATGTGACGGTGAGCGTGCGGAGGTCGACGAACAAGATTTCCTCCGTAGTTCCGGTACAACGTCTGGGAAAAGACATGATGGATGATTTGGGAATCCAGAACATGGCTGATGCGGTTCGTCGTTTTGCCGGTACGGATGTGCGTGATTATGGGGGTACGGGAGGATTGAAAACGGTTTCTGTCCGTAACATGGGAGCGGCTCATACGGCCATCAGCTACGATGGGGTGGCTGTCAGTAACTGTCAGGCGGGACAGATAGATATCGGTCGCTTTTCATTGGATAATGTACAGTCTTTGTCGTTGAGCGTAGGGCAGAATGAAGACATGCTTCAGTCGGCCCGGTTGTATGCGTCGGCTGGTGTATTGAACATAGAGACTTCGCGTCCGGAGTTTCTGGGAGACCGGAAATGGCAGTTGCTGTTTCAGGCAAAGGGAGGCTCTTTCGGGCTGGTCAATCCTTATTTTCGCTATGGACAGCAGTTGGGTGAACGGACGGTGTTGTCGGTCGACGGGGATTATTTACGGTCGGACGGACAGTATCCTTTCCTGTTGAAAAACGGGAAATATACGCAGACAGAAAAAAGAAACAATTCGGAAGTGAATTCCTGGCACACGGAATGGATTCTGTTTCATGACTTTCAGGAGAATCAGAAGCTGAGTGTCAAGGCTTATTATTACCAGTCGGAACGAGGGCTTCCGGGAGCTGTGATTCTCTATAATCCGGTTTCGAATGAACGCTTGTGGGACAAGAATGCGTTTGTGCAGGCCAAGTATCAGGATAAGATTTCCGAGAAGTGGTCGTTGCAGGTGCAGGCGAAATACAATTATGCGTGGAACAAATACCAGGATAAGGGAGCACAGTATGAAGGAGGTGTGTCTACCGACCATTACACCCAGCATGAATATTATGCATCGGGAGCCGTTTTGTATCAGCCCTTCACAGGCTTTTCCTTGTCATTGGCGCAGGACTTGGCGGTGAATACCCTCGATAGTAATTTGCCGGATTGTCCGTTTCCTACCCGTCTGACTTCGCTGACAGCCTTGCATGCCCGTTATCAATGGGGGAGCGTGCAGATGGATGCTTCCCTGGTCAATACCTACCTCAATGAGCATGTAGAGAGTGGGGAAAAACCGGCGGATTTGAAAAAGCTGTCTCCTTCTTTTTCGGTGAATTGGAAGCCTTTCAGCGAGCAGGATTTCTTTTTGCGTGCGATGTATAAAAGTACATTCCGTACGCCGACCTTCAATGACTTGTATTATTATCGGCTGGGGAACCGTTCCCTTCGTCCGGAAAAGGCCAAGGAATATAACGTCGGCGTGACATGGGGGGCGAAAAAGAATGGAATCTGGGATTACCTGACGTTTACGGGCGATGTGTATTTCAATCAGGTGACGGATAAGATTGTGGCTTTTCCTTCCACTTATGTATGGAAGATGGCTAATTATGGGAAAGCTCATGTGTGGGGGGCGGATGTCACTCTTTCGATGGGGATTCCGTTAGGGAGAGCATTCAGAGCCTATGTGTCGGGCAGTTATACCTGGCAGAAAGCCATTGATTTGACAGATCCGGCTTCCAAGAGCTACAAAGACCAGTTGCCTTACACGCCGGAACATAACGGTAATGGTTCCGTGATTCTGGAGACTCCTTGGATAAAACTGGGGTATAGTCTGATTGGAGTAGGGAAAAGATATTATTTCTCACAGAATATTCCGGAAAATGAAATAGAAGGTTATGTGGAGCAGACGTTGACGCTTTCCCGGCAATTTTCATTTGCTAAATGCAGGCTGAGATTGCAGGCCGATTTGATTAATTTCATGGATGAGCAATACGAGGTGATAAAGTATTATCCGATGCCGGGACGTTCATGGAAACTGACAGCTACTATTCATTTTTAATTTTAAATAGTTATGCAATTTAGAAAGTTATTTTTCAGTTTATGCTGCATGATGGCATTGGGAGTGTCATTGGTGGCTTGTAGTGAAGATGAGGAGTTATTCGATGACAGCGGTTCCAAAGTGAGCCTTCCTGCACATCGGGCATTTATTTTGAATGAGGGAACCATGGGAGCGAACAATGCGACCTTGTCTTTTTATGCCCCTGACAAGGATGCGGAATTTATTAGTGATATTTTTTATACTCAGAATCAGGCCAAGCTGGGTGATACAGGGCAGTCATTGATTGAGTATAACAATGATCTCTATGCCATCATTGCGGGCTCAAGATATCTGGTCCGGATGAATACGGCTGGAGTGGTAAAAGAACGTTATGCGATTCCGGAATCGGAAGGAGATCCTCGTTACATGACGGCTGAAGATGGCTATATTTATTTGACACAATATGGTGGACGGGTGACAAAACTAGATGCCAATACTTTGAGCGTAGCTGGTACGTTTAATGGAGGAAACAATCTGGAAGGAATTGCGGAATGTGACGGCAAGCTGTATGTGGCCAATTCCTATTTGAAGAATGATAAGGGTTATCAGTATCTGACAGAATTGTTCGTCATCAATGCGGCTACCATGAAGTTGGAAACCACGTTGACGGTAGATATCAATCCGAATCAGGTGCTGGAAGAAGATGGAAAGATTTTCCTGATTTCTTGGGGAAATTATGCCGACAAGGGATATTCTGTCCAGATGATAGACCCTAAGGACAATTATAAATCCACTTCATTGGGCGTGGCTACCAATATGACAGTAGGCGATGATATGGTCTATTTTGTAAATTCGGAAACCGATTATTCGAACTGGCCTAACACAAGTACCACTAATTCTTTCTTCTCTTATAATGTGAAGACAGCTGCTGTCAATCAGTCTTCTTTCTTGAAAAATGCTCCGGAAGAGCTGGCTTCTTCAAGTATTTATATGATGAGCGTGGATGACAAGAATGGAGATATCTACATTGGCGTGACATTCTATTCGAGTGCAAACGGTACGATGTACCGTTTCGACCGTAATGGAAACTTTATCGAAAAGTTTGACTGCGGTGGCCAGAATCCTAAAACAATGGTTTTCATTGACTGATTTTTATGAAACAAATTTTACTATCTGCCCATATAGTAATCATGGTCTTGCTTCTCTCTGCCTGTGGCGGAGGAGGCAAGGCTTCTTCTGTTCAGGAGGGAGGAGATACCCTGAAAATGAAGTATGCCACAAACTTGTCGGTGGTGAAGTTTCCGGATTATACAATGGTTTCTATCCGTAATCCATGGGATACGCTGAAAACACTGCATACCTACTTGCTGACGGATAAGACGCGGCCGGTACCGGAAAATCTGCCGGAGGGCACCGTCGTGCGTGTGCCTTTGGAGCGGGCGGTGGTGTATTCGGTGGTACATGGAAGTGTGCTGAAAGAGCTGGGCTGCGCAGAGAGTATCAAGGGTGTCTGCAACCTGGAATATTTCAAGATGCCGGAAATACAGGACGGATGCCGGAAGGGTACGGTGGTGGACTGTGGAAACAGTATGAATCCGGATATCGAGAAAATCATTGACTTGCGTCCGGATGCCATCCTGCTTTCTCCGTTTGAGAACAGTGGCGGTTACGGACGGGTAGGTAAGCTGGAGGTCCCCGTGATAGAATGTGCGGACTATATGGAGACTTCTCCGTTGGGCCGTGCCGAATGGCTGCGCTTTTATGGCTTGCTGGTGGGGCAGGCGCAGAAAGGTGATTCTCTTTTTGCACAGATAGAAAAGGAATACTTGGCGGTGAAAGCTTTGGCTGCCAAGGCTACCTCTCATCCTACGGTATTGAGTGACTTGAAATACGGTTCCGCCTGGTATATTGCCGGCGGGCAGAGCACGACGGGACGTTTGTACGCGGATGCCGGGGCAACGTATGTCTTTGCTGCATTGCCGAACAGTGGTTCGGTGCCCATGGCTTTTGAAACGGTGTTCGACAAAGGAGAAAATGCGGATTTCTGGCTGATAAAGTACAACCAGCCGCACGACAAAACTTATCGGGAGTTACAAAAAGACTATTCGTTGTATGCCCGCTTCAGGGCATTTCGTGAACATCGGATTTACGGATGCAACACCTACCGGATTCCGTTTTACGAAGAATCGCCCTTTCATCCCGAGGTCTTGTTGAAAGATATGGTAAAAATCTTTCATCCGGAATTGCTGGAGGGATATGAACCGAAATATTTTAGTAAATTAGCGGAATGATAGTTTCGGACAAAAAGAATTACGTGGTGTTTGTCGGTTTGGCTTTCCTGATTCTACTTTTGGTGGCGGCCAATCTGTTTCTCGGTTCGGTGGATATACCGGCGGAAGATGTGGTGCGTATATTGAAAGGAGATGAGGCTGAAAAAGCGAGCTGGACATTCATTGTGTGGGAGTCGCGTTTTCCGCAGTGTGTGACGGCCTTGCTCTGTGGGGCGGCACTCTCGGCTTCCGGGCTGATGTTGCAGACGGTGTTCAGCAACCCGTTGGCCGATTCCTCCATCTTGGGAATCAGTTCAGGAGCCAGTCTGGGAGTCGCTTTGGTGATGCTGGCCGGAGGAGGTACTGTTGCGACGGGCGTGTTTACGCTTTCCGGTTTTTTTTCTGTCATTTTGGGAGCTTTTCTGGGGGCAGTGGCGGTGTTGCTCCTGATTCTGTTTTTGTCCTCTTTGATTAAAAGTAACATCATGTTGCTCATTGCCGGCATCATGATTGGCTATATTACCTCGTCCCTGATTTCACTGTTGAATTTCTTTGCTACGGCAGAAGGGGTGCAATCGTATATGGTGTGGGGGATGGGAAATTTCGGCGGTGTTTCCTTGGAGCAGCTCCCTGCTTTTTCGCTGCTGACCTTGGCCGGGCTGGTGGTGGCGGTTTTGTTGATTAAGCCGTTGAATGCCCTGCTTTTGGGGCCGCGTTATGCCGAGAATCTGGGCGTAAATATCCGTCGGGTGCGTAATTGGCTGTTGCTCGCCACGGGTTTGTTGACTGCCGTAACCACGTCCTTTTGTGGTCCTGTTGCTTTTATCGGGCTGGCCGTTCCGCACTTGGCACGTCTGATGCTGGGAA
This sequence comes from Bacteroides mediterraneensis, assembly GCF_900128455.1. Classification (GTDB taxonomy): domain Bacteria; phylum Bacteroidota; class Bacteroidia; order Bacteroidales; family Bacteroidaceae; genus Phocaeicola; species Phocaeicola mediterraneensis. The sequence continues at coordinate 1,044,906 of NZ_LT635783.1, forward strand.
CTTCCAATCATAACTCCTTAATGCCGGTCACCTTGCTTTCCGGTGGGGCTTTGGCTTTGTTGTGCAATTTGATTTGTGTGCTTCCGGGAGAATCGGGAGTCATTCCTTTGAATGCGGTCACTCCGATTCTGGGGGCTCCAGTCATTATTTATGTTATTATAAACCAACGTCGAATCCAATATTTTAACTGATGAGGCAATCGGAAATTGTAGTAGAGGGAGAAAACCTGACCATTGGGTATCAGGTAGGAAAGAAGCGGACAGAAGTGCATGCCGGGTTGAACTTTCAGCTTTTCCGTGGAGAATTGACTTGTCTGTTAGGAGCCAACGGGGCTGGGAAATCAACCTTGCTCCGCACATTGGCTGCCGCCCAGCCTTCCCTTTCGGGTGGTTTGAGGTTGTTAGGGCGTGATTTGTCGGCGTATTCCGAACGGGAACTGTCGAGAACCATCGGAGTGGTATTGACCGACCGCACACAGGCCGGAGGGCTTACAGTTTATGAACTGGTAGCTTTGGGGCGTCAGCCTTATACGGGATTTTTCGGGTGGTTGGATAAAAAGGACAAACAGCTGGTGGAGTATGCGCTTCAGGCGGTGGAGATTGCGCATAAGGCCCGGTGTTACATGGCGGAGCTTTCGGATGGAGAACGGCAGAAAGTGATGATAGCCAAAGCGCTGGTACAGGAATGTCCGTTGATTTTGTTGGATGAGCCGACGGCCTTTCTGGATGTGGTGAGCCGGATTGAAATCATGAATCTCCTGCATCGGCTGGCTGTAGAAGAAAACAGAGCCATTCTTTTGTCCACGCACGACATTGAGCAGGCCCTTGTACTGGCCGATCGTCTGTGGCTTCTTTCCTCTTCGAGTGGACTGGAGTGTAGCGTGACGGAAGACCTGATATTAAGCAACCGGATGGACACCTTGTTTCGTGAACGTCCGCATATTAAGTTTGACTTGATGCATGGAGGTTTTTCTCCCGAAGTGTCGGGGGAGAAATGCATCGTATTGAGGGCCGCAGATGAGATACTGCGGCATTGGGCACAGAATGCGTTGAACCGGCGCCATTATTTCTGTCTGGATGCATCTCCGGCGGAACAGGAACTCCCCCTGTTGGAGGTTTTTGCTCCCAATCGGCTTTCTTACACAGGAATCAATGGACAAATTGTTTGTTATACTTCCTTTAAGGATTTGTTGGAAAATATATAATTCCCCGGGAGAGATTTTCTGGAAGAATTTTCTATTTTTGCTAAAACTTATTTTAAACTAGGCATCTATGTGGAAGGTAAAAAGAATGGCCGGAACGTCTCAGGAACTGTATAAATGTGTGGCTCCGTTGGTGATGAATCCGGAAATTCTCAAATATAATCATAACTATCCGTTTAAAACCAATGAGTCATTTAGCTGGTTTGTGGCATTTCGGCAAGGAAAGGTGGTAGGTTTCTTTCCGGTAGAGGTGCGGAAAAAGGCAATCGTCATCAATAATTATTATGTGGAAAAAGACGATGAATCGGTGTTTAGGAGGTTATTGGAAGCCGTGATAGACGAATTTAAGGATACGGATAAAACGTTGGAAGCCGTGGTGCAGAAGGTTCATGAATCGTTTTTTTCGGTTCAGAAGTTTGAAGTGGAACGTACGTGGAGTACCTATCTTAAAATGAGGAGAAAGAATGAAAAAGACTGAAAACAAGAAAAATGTGTATGAATTGACTCAGGAACGCTTGTCAGTTTTATTTAAGGAGTTTGATAATGTCTATGTATCATTTTCGGGAGGGAAAGACAGCGGTGTGTTGCTGAATCTGTGTATAGACTATATCCGTAAAAATAACCTGCACATCAAGTTGGGAGTTTTTTTTATGGATTATGAAGTACAATATGTGCATACCATTGAATTCGTAGAAAGAATACTGGAACAGAATAAAGATATCCTTGAGGTATATCGGATTTGTGTACCTTTTAAGGTGAGAACCTGTACGTCCATGTATCAGCATTACTGGCGTCCGTGGGATGAAAGGTTGCGGGATATTTGGATTCGTGAGATGCCCGACGGAGTGATGAAAGCCAGTGATTTTTCTTTTTTTCATGACAAGATGTGGGATTATGAATTCCAGTTACGTTTTGCCGCATGGTTGCATGAAAAGAAAAAGGCAGTACGTACGGCCTGTCTGGTAGGTATCCGCACACAAGAAAGTTATAATCGCTGGCGTACGATTTATGGAGGGATGAAGCAGCAACTTTACCATAAATACCAATGGAGCTCCAAGATTGCGAACGATGTGTATAATCTTTATCCCATTTACGATTGGAAGACCACAGACATCTGGACGGCCAATGGGAAATTCGGGTGGGATTATAACCGTCTGTATGATTTGTATTATTATGCAGGCGTCAGTTTGGAGCGGCAGCGTGTGGCCAGTCCGTTTATCAGTGAGGCGATTGAAAGCCTGAGGCTGTATAAAGCCATTGAACCTGACACTTGGGGCAAGATGATAGGGCGTGTGAATGGAGTAAATTTTTCGGGGCTGTATGGTGGAACAAGAGCTATGGGGCATGGAGGTATCAGGCTGCCGGAAGGACATACGTGGAAGTCGTTTATGGAATTCCTGCTTTCCACTCTTCCGGAAGAGACCCGAAGGGGATATCTGTGCAAGCTTCATACCAGCATCAAGTTCTGGAGAACCAAGGGAGGATGCCTGAGCGATGAAACCATAGCCAAGCTGGAAGAGATGAAGATTCCGATTACAGTGAGAGGCAAAAGTAATTACAAAACAACCAAGCATCCGGTGATGATGGAATACCTCGATGACATTGACATTCCGGAATTCCGGGAGATTCCGACTTACAAACGGATGTGCCTGTGCATCCTCCGCAATGACTATGCGTGCAAATACATGGGGTTTGCTGTGAGCAAGGAGGAAAAGAAAATGAAAGATTATATTTTACAACAATATAAAAAAATATGGACATAAGAGAAGAGAAAAGCCCAGTCTACAACGTGAAAGCTGTACCGGTAGAGAAGGTGTGTGCCAATGATTATAACCCGAACGTAGTGGCACCTCCCGAGATGAAGTTATTGGAATTGTCCATTTGGGAGGATGGGTTTACCATGCCTTGCGTGTGTTATTATGACAAGGAAAACGACAAATACATCATTGTGGACGGTTTTCACCGTTATCTGGTGTTGAAAACGTCCAAGCGTATTTATGAGCGGGAGAAAGGGATGCTGCCGGTGGTGGTAATTGACAAGGACTTGTCCCATCGCATGGGGTCTACCATTCGCCACAACCGGGCAAGAGGAACTCATGATATTGGACTGATGACCCACATTGTGGCAGAGCTGACACGGGCCGGCATGTCGGATAAATGGATTATGAAGAACATTGGAATGGACCGGGATGAACTGACCCGATTGAAACAGATTTCCGGACTGGCCGCTTTGTTTGCCGACCATGATTTTTCCATCCCCACTCCCCAGTCTATATTGCCGGAGAATGAGGAGGATTAAGTGCTAGTATAGGAAATATCCTAGTACACCGCTGCAAACAATCAGTAGAATCGGGTTTATCTTATACCGGTGTGAAGCGACGAAGGCCGCGAGGAAGAGCAGGATACTTACCACAATCTGGTAGGTATCTGTTCCGAAGTTCTCACCGTTCATCAGTACCAGTGCGGCGGCGGCCAGCAGTCCGACTACTCCCGGACGAAGGCCTTTGAATACATTTTCCACAGCCGGATGTCGCTGGTATTTCAGAAAGAAACGGCTGATAAAGACCATTAGGATAAATGAAGGAAGCACCACGGAAAGGGTGGCTACGGTCGAGCCCAGGATACCTATGCTGTGTGAATAACCGGCATTGACCATGGCCGTATAGCCCACATAAGTGGCCGAATTGATTCCGATAGGACCAGGAGTCATCTGACTGATGGCGATGATATCGGTGAAGTCAGAGGAACTGAGCCAGCCGTAGCGTGTCACTACCTCTCCCTGTATCATTGAAATCATGGCGTAGCCGCCTCCAAATCCGAACAAGCCTATCTTGAAAAAGGTATAGAATAGTTTCAGTAATAATAAAGCCATATTGTTTTACTCCTATGTGTTAATTATATTTCTTTTGGTAACGTCCATAAAGATATCCTCCCACTCCGCTGAGAATAATGACGTAGATGGGGGAGAAGCCGATAAGCCATATCAGCAGTGCGGAAACCACCGGAATCCAGATGTTGTATCGGTTGATACGGGCCGATTTGGCCATCTTGAAAGTGGGAGCGGCAATCAGGGCTACCACTGCCGGACGGATTCCTTTGAATACACGTTCCACGGCTTCCACATGTTGGAATTGCCGGAAGAAGAGGGCGATGGCCAGGATGATGAGAAAGGAAGGCAGAATGGTGCCCAATGCCATCCAGAAAGCTCCCCAGAATCCTTTTAGTTTGTAGCCGATGAAGATGGCTATATTGACGGCAAAGATACCCGGTACCGTTTGTGCCAGAGCCATTAAGTCTAGAAAGTCTTCTTTGCTGATCCATTTCCGTTTGTCCACCAAGTCGGCTTCAATCAATGGGACCATGGCATACCCTCCACCGATGGTGAAGACGCCGATACGGAAGAAGATGAGAAATGATCTTACATAAAAATTCATATTGTCTGTCTTTTTTAGTTTTTCTTCATGTATATGCTGGGAGGTACTCCGTAAAACTTCTTGAAGGTGTCGGTAAAGTATTTAGGGTCGGCAAAGCCCATCTTGTCGGATACTTCCGCTACGGTATAGCGCTGGCTTTTCAGCATCAGTGCCGCTTCCTGCATCCGGATGTTCCGGATGAATTCTGCCGGAGCGATGCCTGTCAGTGCCTTGATTTTATTGTAAAAGCTGGTACGGCTCATATTGACGGAAGCGCACAATGTGTCCACATTGAAATTCTTGCCCAGTCCTTCTTTGACCAGCTCGGTTACTTTCTGGATGAACTCATTGTCCAGACTGGTAGGTAGTTCAATGGGTGTACCGGCTTCTTCCGGTAAGGCTGTGGCGGCCGAGCGGAAGCGGTTGCGAATCATTTTCCGGTTTTCAACCAGCGTGTGGATGGTGGCTTTCAGGATATGTACATCAAAGGGTTTCACCAGATACTGGTCGGCCTTGGTTTCCAGTCCTTCCAATATATGCTCCTTGTCTCCCAGTGCGGTGAGCAGGATGATAGGAATATGGCTGGTTTCCATGTTTCCTTTCAGCCGCTGGCACATTTCCCTTCCGTCCATGACGGGCATCATAATGTCCGAAAGAATCAGGTCGGGTTGTCTTTTCTGTATGAAGTCGATGGCTTCTTTACCGTTTTCTACCCCCTCTGTCTGATAAGTATCCGACAGACTTTGCTGGATGAAAGAGCGCAGAGGAGTATTGTCTTCCACCACCAGAATCAACGGCCTGTGTTCATCGTTCTGTGTGGAAGATACCTCAAATTGGGAGATTACGCCACTTCCCGCTGCTTGGGAAGGCTTGACGGGAAGTACTTGTTTTTCCGTGTCAGGATGTACTTTTTTGTATTGGTAATTTTTGCTCCGAATCGGGAAACTCAGCTGGAAACAGGTGCCAACATTCTCTGTGCTGTTGAAGGTGATTTTTCCTTCGTGGTTCTCAATCAGCCGATAAGTCAGCAGCATACCAATGCCACAACCGGTATTGGTCTGGTTGGTGGCATTATGTCCTCGGAACAGGTACTTGAACAGTTTTTTCTGCTCTTCTTTGTTCATGCCGATGCCGGTGTCCGAGATGGTCAGCATCCACGTGTTTTTGTTGGCATCCGCCTTCATGGACACCTTACCTCCCTGTGGGGTATATTTCAGGGCATTCGACAACAGGTTGCGCAGGATGGAGTCCATCTTGCTGACGTCAATCCAAACCTGTAGCGTAGGGAATGTGCTTTCGTAGGATAGCTGGATGTCTTTTTGTTGGGCAAAACTTTCAAACTGGTGTAAGTACGTGCTCAAGTAGTGGTTCAGTTCATGCTCCGTGACAATGGTCTGTGAGGAATACAACTCTTCCTTTTGGAAATTAATCAGGTTGTTGGCCAGTTCTGCCAGGTTCTCCGTACTTTCCATGGCTAGTCTGATATTTTTCTGTCCGTTTTCGCTTAGTTTCTCTTTCTCCATGATTTCACCCAAAGGGGCCTTGATCATGGTCAGCGGTGTACGTATATCATGGGCGGCATGGGTAAAGAAGTTGATTTTCTCTTCCGATGTCTTTCGTTCCCGTTTGATAATCTGGTAGCGCAGAAAAGCATAAGCGGCTCCGATAATCAGCAGGGCATAGAACAGGAAAGCCCAGAACGTCAGCCAAAACGGGCGTTCTACCAGAATTTCAATCTCTCTTTCTTCCAGTACCTGCTGGTTGTCGAGCAGGATGGAACGCACCTTCAGGGTATAGTTTCCCGGCGAGAGGTTGGTATAGCGTATGGTACCATTGCTGGTTGGAGGAGTCCATTGGTCATAGAACCCTTCCAGTTTCCAGCTGTAGAGGATACTCGACGGATTGTCGAAGTTAATGGAAGACACCTCCATGGAGAACGTGTTCTGATTGTATTTCAGCTGGATAAAATTGGTTTCATCCAATATTTTTGTCAGGGGTGAGTGGGGGTCCATCGGATGCACCGGATGGTACATGATTTGCAGGTTGGAGAACACCATGTGACTGGAGAAACTCGAGGGTAGTTCCAGACTGTCGGACAAGATAATCACGCCTTCGTTGCTGCCGAAGATAAGATGCCCGTCGCGTGTATGCAATCCGGCTGTCGAATTGAAATTGGCAGCCTGTAGCCCTTGCTCCCGGGTCCAGTTGGTAAACGTATGGTCTTTCCGGTTATAGAAGGACAGTCCATTCTCTGTGCCAAGGAACAGATTCCCATCTCTGTCGGGTACAATACTGTAGATGTTGTTGGTCTGCAGCCCACTGTTATTAGCCCGGCAGTGGGTGATTTCCTGTGTCCGGTTGTCAATGATGAACAGACCGTTTCCGTATGTGGCGATATACGTCTTTCGTAAATCGGACGTATTGTATATGGCATTCACACAGCCAATTTCCTCCTTTCCTTTATACGGAGAGAGTTGTTTTTTCTCTTTGTCGAACACATACAAGCCATGAATCGTGCCTACCCATAATGAATTCGAATCCCTTTCCAGCAGGAAGGTGATGGGGTAGGAAGAACTGTATTCTTGTTTTTCAAACGTTTGGGTGTTGAATCCTTTCAGGCTGTAAAATCCTCCGCTCCAGATGACCCCCTCCTTGTCTACCATGATTCCACGAATGTATTTGTCGGGAGTTTCTCTTATCTGTGATTTACCTTGCTGGTGGAAAGTGACTTTCCCTGTCTTCTTTTCAATGCGGAAGATTCCCGACATATAACCTCCGGCCAAGATGATTCCCGGCTTGATTTCGCATACCGACAAGAAAATATGATTCTCATAGTTCGGCAGTTTTTCGGTCGTACAATAATTTATCCATTTTTTCTCGCGGGGATTGAAGCAGCTGACCCCGTTACAGGTGGCATACCAGATGTCTCCTTCCGAATCTTCCATGATTCCATTGATGCAATCGTTTGGCAGGGTATTCGGATTATTGGGAGCATGCTTGTACCATTGGTATTGAGGATATCTTTCCGAGTAGATGGTAATGCCGATAGGATAAATCACGTTCCATATCCGGTTGGTACGGTCCATGTATAAATCCTTGATGATGCTTCCGTTCATTTTGTTCAGACTCTCATTGTCCTCTTGCAAGAAATGAGAGAGCTGTTTGTGGGTGAGGTTGAGTTTATAGACACCGTCTCCATCGGTAGCGATGAACACCTCTTCCGAATTTTTCCGGTTGGGGATAATGGTATTTACGCCGATGTCTTTCAGGTGGTCACCCAAGTCCGTCAGTTCACCGGTGGTAGCTGTATAAATAAAAAGTTTGTCGAGCAAGGCATTGATGATAAGTTTCCTTGTCGGTTTGTGATAGTAAATATAGTCAATGATATGAATGGGGGCTATATTTATTTTCTGGATGTTTTCCAGATTGCCGTTATGCAAGGTGGCAGAATAAAGATGCTGTTCGTTGGAAATGAAATATTTGTTGCCGTGCGCTTGCGTGATGCAGGTTATTTTTCCCGGAATCTTTTGGCTTATTTTTTCGGCTCCCTTATGGTGACCATTATAGATGTATTGACCGCTTTCCGTGCAGAACCAGATGTTCTTTTCCTCGTCCATGTATGTACATGTGACGGGGAGACCCTGTGTTTCAGGGAACTGTTTGTGCAGGTCGAATACCAGCTGGAAGGAGTCCCGGGCTTCGTCCAGCGTAAAGACCAGTCCGTCTTTACCAATCTCCCACAGTTTCTGTTCTTTGTCTGTTTTAAGTGTGTTCAGGTTGGGGAAACAGCTGACAGCCACTCCGTTCTTTATGAGTGGATAGTGAGTAAACTGTTTGCCGTTGTAACGGTCTATACCTTTGTGCGTAAGAATCCATATATAATCGTGTTCTCCTTGCTGAAGCGAGAGAACTCTCCGGCTGCTGAGCCCGTCCTCTATACCTATGTATTGGAAAATTTGCGCTTTCATCTGCGTGAAGGTGACAGATAGAAGCAGACAGATGATATATAAATATTTATGCATCATATTTTTCTTGAGTGTCCGCAAATTTCGCAAAAAACAATTTCTTATCAAAATAATACAGAGGCTTTCATAGGAGAAAATAAAAAAGGCATGGCCGTACGAGCCATGCCTTTAAATATATTGTTTAGAAAAACAATCTTTATTTGTCACCGCGGATTGCAGCGATACCCGGAAGAACTTTACCTTCGATAGCTTCCAGCAAAGCACCACCACCAGTTGAGATATAAGAAACCTGGTCGGCCATACCGAACTTGTTGATGCAAGCTACAGAGTCACCACCACCAATCAGTGAGAAGGCACCTTCTTTAGTTGCTTCAGCGATAGCTTCAGCGATTGCTTTAGAGCCACCTGCGAAGTTGTCGAATTCGAATACACCGGCAGGACCGTTCCACAGGATAGTCTTAGCACCCTTGATTGCCTGTTTGAATTCTTCGCGAGTCTTAGGACCTGCATCCAGACCCATCCATCCGTCAGGAATGTTCTTGTCGTCGCAAACCTGAGTGTTGGCGTCGTTAGCGAACTTGTCGGCAGCGATGCAGTCGCAACCCAAAACCAAGTTTACACCTTTTGCTTTAGCTTTTGCGATGATGTCCAAAGCCAAATCCAGTTTGTCATCTTCTACCAATGAGTTACCGATATGACCACCCTGAGCTTTAGCGAAAGTGAATGCCATACCACCGCAGAGAATCAGGTTGTCTACCTTATCCATCAGGTTTTCGATGATACCGATTTTAGTAGATACTTTAGAACCACCCATGATGGCAGTGAACGGACGTTTGATGTCTTTCAATACGTTGTCAACAGCTTTTACTTCTTTTTCCATCAGGTAACCCAGCATCTTGTGGTCTGCATCGAAGTAGTCAGCGATAACAGCTGTAGAAGCGTGTTTACGGTGAGCAGTACCGAATGCATCCATTACGTAGCAGTCAGCGTAAGAAGCCAAAGTCTTGGCGAATTCTTTCTGACGGGCTTTCATTTCTTTCTTTGCATCTTCGTATGCAGGATCTTCTTTTTCGATACCTACAGGTTTTCCTTCTTCTTCAGGATAGAAACGCAGGTTTTCCAGCAACAGCACTTCACCCGGTTTCAGCGCAGCAGCAGCGTCTTGAGCTTTTGCGCAGTCCGGAGCAAATTTCACCGGAGTACCCAGTGCGGCAGCTACAGCGTCTACAATCTGGCTCAAAGAATATTTAGCGTTTACTTTGCCTTTGGGTTTACCCATGTGTGACATGATAATCAAAGCGCCACCGTCTGCCAAGATTTTCTTCAAAGTAGGCAGTGCACCACGGATACGAGTATCGTCAGTAATTTTACCTTCTTCGTTCAAAGGTACATTGAAGTCCACACGAACGATTGCCTTTTTACCGGCAAAGTTGAATTTGTCAATAGTCATCATAATCTCTAATATTTTTTGTTTAAAGTGTTTCTGTTGTTACAGACATCCCCTTGAAAGGATGCACCGCAAAGGTAAGAAAAAAAATAAAAAAGAAAGAATAAGGGGTGGATTTTTGCATACTTAAAGGCTGTTTTGTAGGTCGTTAAAAAACGCAAGTACGTCTTGTGAAAAATGTACTTGCGTTTCAAGGCAAACGTAAGTGCGTTTCAGGTAAAACGTCGAAGCGTTTTCGATTAAACGCACTTGCGTTTTGGGCTGAGTTGTAAATTTCTGATTATTAGCATGTTATTCACTTGTTGTCAAGACTTCTTCCGTTTCGAACCGCAGGGAGTCACCCAGTGCCATGTAGATGGAATCGCTGTCGCTGTAATGCGGGAAATAGTCGTTGCAGTCCCATGAGCGGTCCAGTTTTTCCTTAGGTTGCGGGAACTTTGCCACATAAAGCGGAGCCAGCTTGGGGTCGGCCAGCACTTTTTCCATGAAGTAGCCGAACACCGGAAGTGCCGTGCGGCTGCCCTGTCCCAGTTCTCCCGTGCGGAAATGGATGCTGCGGTATTCTCCACCTACCCAGGCACCTCCCACCAGGTTGGGACTGACGCCTACGAACCAGGCATCGGAGTGGTTCGACGAAGTACCGGTCTTCCCGCCGAATTCCGTCCCTTTGTCAAAGATGCGGAAACGCCAGAGGGCCTGTGAGGTACCTCCCGGACAGGTCAGTCCCCCTCTCAGCATCTGTTGCATGAGGTAAGCACTGGCGTAGGGGATGGCTTGTGTCTTTTCCGGTTCTTCTTCGTAAATGACGTGTCCGTCTTTGTCTTCCACCCGCGTGATGAGTATCGGGCAGATGGCTTCTCCATCGTTGACTACCGTACCGTAGGCCGAAACGAGTTCCAGCAAGGACACATCGGAAGCGCCCAGACTCAGGGCCGGAGTTTCTTCCAGTGGGGTACGGATACCCATGTTGCGGGCGGTGCGGGCTATATTGGAGATGCCGACTTCATGCGCCACATTGGCGGCGATGGTGTTGACAGACTGGGCGAATGCCATTTTCAGGGACATGGTGTCGAGGGTGGCACCTCCGTTGGCATTGTGCGGCATCCAGAGTTTTTTCTCTCCGTTTTCTTCCACTTCCCAGGGAATATTCTCGTCTACCCGTAAATCGCAGGGAGAAAGTCCCTGGTTCATGGCCTCTGTATAGACAAACAGTTTGAAAGTAGACCCTGGCTGACGTTTGGACAGTACCTTGTCGTATTTCCACGACTGGAAGTTGATGTCGCCTACCCAGGCTTTCACTTCTCCGGTATGCGGGGCGATGGCCACGAAACCGCAGTGCATGAAGCGTTCCATGTAGCGGATGGAGTCCATGGTGCTGAAGGTCGTATCCTTTTGTCCCAGTTGGTAGTCGAACACTTTACAGCGGTGAGGCAGGTTCAGGTAATAGGCAATGGAGTCGGTCTGACTGCCGTATTTGTGCGACAGATACTGGTAGGCCGGCGTTTTTTCAGCCAAATCTTCGATAAAGTGAGGAATCTCTTCTCCACTTCGGTCTCGCCAGGGAGCTTGTGTACCCCAGTGTGCATCAAATTTTTTCTGTACTTCCCGCATCTGCCGGTCGACGGCCTCTTCCGCATAGCGTTGCATCCGGCTGTCGATGGTGGTATAGATTTTCAGTCCGTCTCCATATAAGTCGATGTCATTCTCCTTGCACCAGCTTTTCAGTTCGTTAGCTACAGCTTCGCGGAAGTAGAGAGCCAGGCCGGTGTTGTAGCTTTCTTGCCGGAATTTCAAGATTGTGGGCAGCTGCCGGATAGAATCGAGCTGGTGTTTGTTCAGGAAATGGTGTTCGTACAGTTTGCCCAACACCACATTCCGTCGCGAAAGACTGTTTTTCGGATTGATACGGGGGTTGTAGTAGGTAGTGGCTTTCAGCAGCCCAATCAGGGTCGCTGCCTGCTCCACGGTGATTTTGTCGGGCGTGGTATTAAAATAGGTATGGCAGGCCGTTTTGATACCGAAGGCGTTGCTGCCGAAGTCTACGGTATTGAAATACATGGTCAGGATGTCTTCCTTGCTGTACAGCATCTCGATTTTGACGGCAGTGACCCATTCCTTGGCTTTCATAATCAGCAGTTTTACACCGGGGATATAGCCCAGCAGACCTGTGGAATACTGCGAGCGGACTTTAAACAGGTTTTTCACCAGCTGCTGGGTGATGGTGCTGGCACCTCGCGCTTCCCCGTGGGCAATATAGTCTTTTGCGGCTGCGAAGACTCCTTCGAAGTCGATGCCGAAATGCTTGTAGAAACGCTCGTCTTCTGTATAGACCAGTGTTTTGACCAGAATGGGAGAGATATCCTTGTATTCCACCGGTGTACGGTTCTCTGAATAGAATTTTCCAATCAGCTTCCCGTCGGCACTGTAGATTTCCGACGCAATGTGCTGTATCGGTTCCTTGATGTTGAACATGCTGGGTGATTTGCCGAACAGCCACAGGAAATTGAGGTCAATCATAATCAGCAGTACAATCAGCGAACAGATACCTGTCAGGATGGCCATGCCGGTACGTCCATACCACGGCAATTTACGGAAAGTACGTGCATACCATTGGATGGCTTGTTTTCCCGCCTTGAGGATACGGCGGACTGTTTTTCCTAAGAATTGAGTAAGGTAAAGGATGTATTTTTTCATATTTCGTTGTTTAACCATGCATCAATCAGTTTTCGGGCAATGCTCAGTTTCTTGGGTATTTCGGGCAGGTGGTCGCGGCTGTAAAAGTCGCCTGCGCTTAATTCTTCATCTTGCAGCTTGATGGTGCCGCTCTCATATTCCGCATAATAGCCTACCATGATGCCGCTGGGGTAAGGCCAGGGCTGGCTGCCGAAATAGGTCAGGTTCTTGATGCGGATGCCTGTTTCTTCCATCACTTCGCGGCGTACACACTCTTCCAGTGTTTCGCCTGGTTCCAGAAAGCCGGCCACCAGTCCTTTGAATGTACCCCGGAAATTACGGGCGTGAACCAGCAATATGCTGTCTCCTTTCTTAATCAGTACGATGACAGCCGGAGAGATGCGCGGATAGATTTCCAGTCCGCAGTGAGGACAGCGTTTGGTGATGGGGCCTGTCTGTTCCGTGGGCGTACCGCAGGCCGGACAGAAACGGCTTTGCTTGTCCCAGGTCAGTATTTGGGAAGCCTTTCCGGCACACTGGTATTCTTCCAGCGGGAGGATGTCGTAAGATGCCCGCAAGTCGGTCGGAATAAAGGAATCTTCCTTTCCGTTCAGTGCGTCGGGAGAGAGGGCGTACGCCTTGGCCGGGTGTCCCTGGATTTCTCCGATGGCATGTATCGTCGTATCGGCAGTGACTCTTATCGGAGGTTCGGTGGCATAAGGAATGTGAAATTGGTCACCTTCCTTTACGACCAGAAGCTGCTGGCCTTGACGGAAGATGAACCAGCCGCACAGTTCTTTTTTATCTTGTTTCATGTTGTTGTGTACTTATTTGTTTAATCCTTTCATGGTGAGCTGGATACGTTTCCGTTCACGGTCGATGCTCAGCACTTTTACCCGTACATGCTGGTGGATGCGAACCACTTCGGTCGGGTCGCTGACAAAGCGGTCGGCCAGTTGGGAAACATGTACCAGTCCGTTTTCCTTGATACCGATATCGACGAAACAACCGAAGTTGGTGATGTTGGTCACGATGCCGGGCAGTTCCATGCCTTCCTGCAAGTCGTCCAGCGTACGTACATTTTTGTCGAATTCAAATACCTGGATTTTCTGGCGTGGGTCCCGGCCGGGCTTGTCCAGTTCCTGAAGAATATCTGTCAGGGTAGGGAGGCCCACGGTATCGGTGATGTATTTCTTCAAGTCAATTTTGCTGCGCAGCTCCTTGTTCTTCATCAGGTCGTTCACACTGCAATGCAAATCCTTTGCCATTTGTTCCACGATGGGGTAGCTTTCTGGATGTACCGCCGAATTGTCCAGTGGGTTGGGAGCCTGTGGAATGCGGAGGAATCCGGCGCACTGTTCGTAGGCCTTTGCTCCCATTCTCGGAACCTTGAGCAGTTGCTTGCGGGATTCGAACGGGCCGTTTGCCGTGCGGTAGTCTACGATGTTCTGTGCCAGTGTCGGGCCTAAGCCGGACACATACGTCAGCAAGTGCTTGCTGGCCGTATTGACATTCACACCTACCAAATTGACACAGCTTTCCACTGTCTGGTCGAGGGCTGCCTTCAGTTTGTTCTGGTCTACGTCGTGCTGGTACTGTCCCACTCCGATGGATTTGGCATCAATCTTGACCAGTTCGGCCAGTGGGTCCATCAGGCGGCGGCCGATGGAGACGGCACCACGGACTGTGACATCGTAGTCCGGAAATTCTTCGCGGGCTGTTTTCGACGCCGAATAAATGGAAGCTCCGTCTTCACTGACCACGAATACCTGTACTTCCCGGTCGTAGCGCTGACTGGTGACAAACTGTTCCGTTTCGCGGCTGGCCGTACCGTTTCCAATGGCGATGGCTTCAATTTTATATTGTTCCACCAGCTTCACGAGCTTGCGTGCAGCCTGTGCATATTCCGATTTGGGAGGGTGGGGATAAATGGCTTCGTTGTGCAGAAGTGTACCTTGGGCATCCAGACAGACCACTTTGCAGCCGGTACGGAATCCGGGGTCGATGCCCATGACCCGTTTTTGTCCCAACGGAGGAGCCAGCAGCAACTGACGGAGATTTTCTGCAAATACACGAATGGCCTCTTCGTCGGCTTTTTCCTTGCTGAGGGCTGCAAATTCAGTCTCGATGGCAGGTTTCAGCAGCCGTTTATAGGCATCGGATACCGCTTCCTCCACTTGACGGGCACATTCATTGTTCGTCCGTACGAACAGCCTTTGCAGTCGGTCGTGGCAGCTTTCTTCGTCTTCCGGGAAGATGGATACCTTCAACACGCCTTCTGCTTCTCCGCGGCGGAGCGCCAGCAGGCGATGGGAAGAGCATCTTTTGAGCGGTTCACTGAAATCAAAATAGTCACGGTATTTGGCGGAGGCTTCTTCCGATTCTTTTCCTTTCACCACTTTGGCTTGGATAATCGCCTGTCGCTGGAACTGGTTGCGCATCAGGTGGCGCGAGCGCTCGTCTTCACTGACTTGTTCGGCCAGGATGTCGCGGGCCCCTTTCAGGGCGTCTTCCTCATCTTTCACGTCGCCTTTCACAAAAGCACGTACTTTGGTTCCGAGGTTGTTTTCTTTCTGCATCATCAGCAGCAGGGCCAGCGGCTCCAGCCCTTTGGCACGTGCGGCCTCTGCCCTGGTTTTCCGTTTAGGCTTGAAGGGAAGGTAAATGTCCTCCAGTTCGGTAGCGTTCCAGCAGGCGGTGATGCGTGCTTTCAATTCCGGCGTCAGTTTCCCTTGTTCCTCAATGGTGGAAAGTACGGTCTCTTTTCGCTTGGACAGTTCACACAGCTTTTCATATCTTGTTTGAATGTCTCCTATCTGTACTTCATCCAACCCTCCGGTAGCTTCTTTCCGGTAGCGGCTGATAAATGGAATGGTAGCTCCTCCCTGGAGCAGCTTGAGTGTGTGGGCGATACGATGTTCCGGCAGTTTAAGTTCGGCGGCAATCATCCGGCTGAAATCTTCCATGTAAAATGTGGTTGAGTTATATTGGTTGCAAAAGTAGTGAAAAAATGGGAAAATCGTAGTGTGGAACAGCCTTTCGTTTTTTAGTATTTTAGGAAGTATTCTGGTGGAATATCGGGAAGTTCTCGTATCTTTGCAGCTGTTATGACCAATGTCAGATAAAATGAAGACTAGACCAATCTATTTTATTATTAGCCTGATTACTTTGTGGGGCATGAGTCACTTGCAGTTGTGTGCAGCCGACAGTCAGACTGTGACACTCAAGTTTATGGAAACCAGTGATGTACATGGTTGTTATTTCCCTTATAATTTTATCCAGAATAAGCAGATGAAGGGCAGTCTGGCCCGTGTATCTTCGTATGTGAAGGAGCAGCGGGAGAAGTATGGGCAGAATGTTATTTTGATGGACAATGGAGACATCCTTCAGGGACAGCCGGTGGCTTATTACTATAATTATATGGATACGACCTCGGTGCATGTGTGTGCCGCCATGTTGAACTATATGCGCTACGATGTGGGCAACATGGGTAATCACGATGTGGAAACCGGACATGCGGTGTACGACCGTTGGGTGAGACAGTGTGAGTTTCCGGTGTTGGGAGCCAACATTATCGATGTCAAGACGGGACGTCCGTACCTGAAACCATACGAGGTGATGGAACGGGACGGGGTGAAGATTGCTATTCTCGGTATGATTACTCCGGCCATACCCTCTTGGCTGCCTGAGCAATTGTGGAGCGGACTGCGGTTTGAAAGTATGACCGCTTGTGCAGAGAAATGGGTGAAAGAAATCCAGGAAAAGGAACATCCGGACATCTTGATTGGTTTGTTTCATGCGGGACCGGAAGGAAACCGCTTGGACAATGCCATTGAAAACGAATCGGCTGAAGTGGCTAAAAACGTGCCGGGATTCGATGTGATATTTATGGGACACGACCATACGCGTTGGAATGAAAGAGTGGCCAATGTGAAAGGCGATTCTGTGCTGCTGATAGACCCCGCCAATACGGCAAAGGTGGTTTCAGAAGTCACTTTCACCGTGAAAAAACAGGATGGGAAAGTGGTCTCCAAGCAGGTGGAAGGTAAGCTGGTCAATATGGATGACTATGCCGTAGACTCGGATTTCATGAATACATTCCAGAAGCAGTATGAGACTACCTTGAATTTTGTTTCGCGGAAAATCGGACGGATGGAACATACCATTTCTTCGAAGGAGGCCTTCTTTGGTCCTTCTGCCTTTATCGACCTGATTCATCAGTTACAATTGGATATTACCGGGGCCGATATTTCTTTCTGTGCCCCGCTGTCGGCTTATGCGGAAATCAAGGAAGGTGACATTTGTGTGAGCGATATGTTCAACTTGTACAAGTTTGAAAATATGCTTTATACTATGCTGCTTTCTGGAAAAGAGGTGAAGAATTTTCTAGAAATGTCGTACGACCTTTGGGTGAACCAGATGAAATCGGCCGATGACCATTTGTTGCTGTTGAACGAGAAAGACAATGGCTTCGGACGTTTCCGCAACCCCAGCTTCAACTTTGATTCTGCGGCAGGCATTATTTATACGGTGGATGTGACCAAGCCCCGTGGCGAAAGAATTACCATTGAACGTCTGGCCGACGGAAAACCCTTTGAATTGGATAAACAATACAAGGTGGCAGTCAATTCTTATCGTGGAAACGGAGGAGGTGATTTGCTGACTAAAGGTGCAGGTATTCCCAAGGCAGAACTTTCCCAGCGCATTATTTTCTCTACCGACAAGGATTTGCGCTATTACTTGATGAAACGGATTGAGGAAGTCAAGGTGCTGGATCCGAAGCCGCTGAACCAGTGGAAGTTCATTCCGGAAGAGTGGACCGTTCCGGCGGCACAGCGTGATTACAAGCTTTTGTTTGGAAATAATAAATAATTATAGAGACTAGAAAGAAAAGGGAAATGTGTAGAGGTTTTCGTAAGCATCTCCGGGTATGGGCATTTTGTCTGGCAACTTTGTTTGCCTCTTATTATGCTGCTACGGCCTTGTTTGCCCATGTACATGTGGTGAACGGGGTGATGCTTGTACACTCGCATCCCTTTACCAAATCCCATTCTCATAACGACGGCCAGACACTGGCCCTTCATTTTCTTTCCAGTTTTCACTCTTTGGAAGCAGGGCAGACAGACTTGGAACTTCCGAATCTGTATGTGCTTTATTCATTGGTGGAAAAACTGGAAATCTCTCCTGTCGTGTCTTCTTATGCGGCAGGAATTTATCTCCGTGCTCCTCCCATACGATAGTTCTATTGGAGATTTGAAGAACTTAGTATGAATATTTTAGGAGCAATTAATGAAAAAATATATCAATTTGTGGATGGGAGTGGTATGCACTCTCGTCAGCTATGCGTATGCTTACGCAGAAGGTCCCGTCAAAGAGGGCAATGCCATTGTGGGGCATGTGATTGAAAAGGGTTCGGAGGCAGGTTTGCCTTATGCGGCCGTGTTGGTAGTGGAAACCGGTGAAGGTACCGTGACAGACGGAGAAGGTTATTTCCGTTTCAAGAAAGTTCCGGAAGGAGAATATTCCGTGAAGGTGCAGATAATGGGTTATGCCACGCAGATAAAGAAGGTAACGGTCAGCAAGGATTTCGTGGTCGACATGCATTTTGTCATGGAAGAGGAATCCATTATGACGGATGAGGTGGTGGTTTCGGCCAACCGGAATGAAACCAGCCGGAAAGTGGCTCCGGTGGTAGTCAATGTGATGAACAATAAACTGTTTGAGATTGTCAACTCGACCAATCTGGCTAAATCATTGAGCTATCAGTCGGGCTTGCGGGTGGAAAACAACTGTCAGAATTGCGGTTTCCCTCAGGTCCGTATCAATGGGCTGGAGGGACCTTATTCACAGATTCTGATTAACAGCCGTCCGGTGATGAGCGCGTTGTCGGGGGTGTATGGACTGGAACAGATACCGACCAACATGATTGAGCGGGTGGAAGTGGTACGTGGCGGAGGTTCTGCCTTGTTCGGGGCTAATGCCGTGGGAGGTACCATCAACATCATTACCAAAGACCCGGTACGCAATTCGTTTCAGGTGGCTTCTACGATGTCGAACCTGAACGGAAAGGTATGGGAGCAATATATGGGAGCCAATGCCTCACTCGTTTCATCCGATAACTCGTACGGTATTGCATTGTATCAGTCCTACCGTAACCGTAATCCGTATGATGCGGATGGAGACGGGTTCTCTGAATTGGGAAAACTTAATATGAATACTTTCGGGTTGCGGGCTTATTATCGTCCTACTCAGTTCAGCCGCATCAGTCTGGAATATCACACGACGAACGAGTTCCGTCGTGGCGGTAATAAGTTCGATTTGCAGCCGCACGAAACGGACATCACGGAGCAGACCAAACACATCATCAACAGTGGAGGTTTGACGTACGATGTGTTTTTCAACGAATACAAGCATAAACTTTCTATCTATGCTTCGGCTCAGCATATCGACCGCAACAGTTATTATGGGGCAGAGGAGGCTTTGAATGCATACGGAAAAACTAAGGACTTGACTGCCGTGGGAGGAGCCATGTATGTGGGCAATATGGATAACTGTCTGTTCTCTCCAGCTACTTTTACGGGAGGAGTGGAATATCAGTATAATTCCTTGCACGATGTGATGACGGGCTATCAGCGTGACCTGCGGCAGAATGTGAAGATTGCCAGTGGATTTGTGCAGAATGAATGGAAACTGGACTATTTCACGATTCTGGCCGGATTCCGGTTGGACAAGCATAATTTGGTAGACAAGGTGATTTTCAGTCCGCGCGTCAATGCGCTTTGGAAACCTTCCGACAAGCTTCAGGGACGTTTGACTTGGTCGACAGGTTTCCGTGCTCCTCAGGCTTACGATGAAGATTTGCACGTGGCAGCCGTGGGAGGTGAAGCGATGGAAGTCCGGTTGGCCAAAGGCCTGAAGCCTGAACATTCCAACAGCTTCAGCGGATCGATTGACTGGACAGCCAATTTTGGACATTTCCAGTCGAACCTGCTTATAGAAGGGTTTTACACGGCTTTGAATGATGTGTTCTATTTGGAAAGTATAGGGACAGATCCTGTTTCAGGTACTTCCGTGCAGGAACGCCGGAATGGAAACGGTGCCCGGGTGTATGGAGCCAATATTGACTATAAGATTGCGCATGGCAAAGAAGCCCAGTTGCAGTTGGGTTTCACCGTACAGCGCAGCCGCTATACAGAAGCCGTGAGATGGAGTGAGGATGAAGATGTGGCAGCCATCAAGCGTATGCCGCGCACACCGGACTATTACGGATATTTCACCTTCAGTTCCGCACCCTGTAAGAATTTTGATTTCTCTCTTTCGGGCGTCTATACAGGCCGGATGATTGTGCCTCACTTTGCAGGGTATATTGAAAAGGACCGCTTGGAGCACACACCCGATTTCATGGACTTCAATCTGAAGTTGAATTATACGTTTGTGTTGAACGACCATCTGAAGTTGCAGTTGAACGGAGGGGTACAGAATATCTTCAATGCGTTCCAGAAAGATTTGGACAAGGGAGGAAAGCGTGATTCGAAGTATTTCTACGGTCCCACTCAGCCTCGTACCTACTTTATTGGCATCAAGTTCTTCAATTGATGAACGGATAAAATAGTCTTTTTAGCGGTGTCTTCTGTCAAGGCACCGCTTTTTTTGTATGGGAGCTCGCTTTCTTGTTACAAGAATTGTGTGAAATAAGGCAAATCGCTATTTTTGTGGGAAAAATTGAAGATATATGAAAAAGACAGTATGGATTCTCACACTTGGATTGTCACTTTGCGGAAATGCTTTCGCACAGAATTTCGATGATTATTTTATTGATAAAACCCTTCGGTTGGATTATATATTTATGGGGAATGCCGACAAGCAGGATATCTGCCTGGATGAGTTGTCTTCGCTTCCTCAGTGGGCAGGCCGGCATACGCATTTGTCGGAGCTTCCATTGGCGGGAAATGGCGAAATCACCATGAAGGACAAGGCCACGGGAAAGGTTATTTACCGGACTTCCTTTTCCAGTCTGTTTCAGGAATGGCTTGGAGAGCAGGAAGCCAAGGTCGTGACTCGCGGATTTGAGAATACGTTCTTGGTGCCTTATCCCAAACAGCCGGCCGAGATTACCGTGACTTTAAAAGATGCGTATCAGAAACCCAGTGCTACATTGACGCACGAGGTCAATCCAAAGGATATTCTGATTCACCAGCGGGGCACAGGTAATTTGACGCCTCACCGTTATTTGTGGAAGGGAGGTTCCCCGGAGAAGTGCATCGATGTGGCCATTATGGCGGAGGGTTATTCGGCAAAGGATGAAGCACTGTTCTATAAGGATGCCGAGATAGCTTGTGAGTCTTTGTTCGAACATGAACCGTTCAAGAAACTGAAAGACCGGTTTAATATTGTGGCTGTTTTCAGTGAGTCGAAAGACAGCGGGGTCAGCATTCCGCGAAATAATGAGTGGAAGACCACGGCGGTTAGCTCGCATTTTGATACCTTCTATTCCGACCGTTACCTGACAACACGGAGTGTAAAGGCCATTCACAACTGGCTGGCGGGTATTCCTTATGAGCATATCATCATCCTGGCCAATACAGATACGTATGGGGGAGGAGGAATCTATAATTCCTATACATTGACTACGGCACATCATTCCATGTTCCGCCCGGTAGTCGTGCATGAGTTTGGACACAGCTTCGGAGGCTTGGCCGACGAATATGCATACGATGAGGCACCGAGTCCGTTGTATCCTTACAGTGTGGAGCCGTGGGAACCGAATATCACTACACTGGTACACTTTGAGGACAAGTGGAAAGACATGGTAGAACCAGGAACTCCCATTCCGACGAAACCACAGACGGACGAGAAGCTGATTTATACCAAAGTCGGTGTGTATGAAGGAGGCGGTTATACGAAAAAAGGAATTTATCGTCCCACTACGGAATGTCGGATGAAAATCAATGAAGCTCCGGTGTTCTGTCCGGTATGCCAGCGTTCCTTGGAACGTACCATTCGTTTTTACACGGAATAGTCATCTTTAAATTTATAGGTATGCTTCAATTTATTCCTCTTCATACGACGGATCAGTCGTATGAGTTTGTAGAGAATCTGTGGCATGAATCTTTCCCTGAATCGGAGCGGAGAGAGGATGAGCCCCAGCGTGACAATGTAGACCGCAACGATGCATTTACTTGTTATCTGATTGCGGAGGATACGCTTCAGATAGGATTTATTACCGTATGGACATTGGAAGGTTTCTCTTATGTGGAACATCTGGCCACTTCGCCATTGGTGCGCAACAAAGGATATGGCCGGAAGATTATGGAAGAACTCCAGAATCAGTTTCCGGGACTCTTGGTTTTAGAGGTAGAGAAGCCGGTGAACGAAATGAGCCGACGGCGTATCGGTTTTTATCAGCGATGCGGGTTCCGGCTGTGTGAAAAAGACTATGTACAGCCTCCTTATAGAAAAGGCGGTGAAAGTCTGCCCATGTTTCTAATGTACGCGGGCACAGATGATATTACAGAGGGTTTTGCATCCATCAGGGATGAGATATATGAGAAAGTATATGGCATAACATCCGTATGAGTAAAGAAAAATGCGGAAGCTGGGGGTGATGATCCAGTTTCCGCATTTTTTATGTGGTATATATGAGGTTTATTCTTTCCAGCCGCCTCCCAAGGCTTTGTAGAGGTTGACCAGCGTAATCTGTTTGTCACGTACGGCGTTGCTCAGGCTGATCTGTGCGTCCAAGTATCCACGTTGAGCATCCAGCAAATCCATGTAGCCGATGACTCCATTGATGTATTGCAGCTGGGCCAGATCCAGTGTGATTTTGGACGACTGTTCCAGGCGCAGACGGGTTTCGTAGATTTCTTTCACCTTGTTATATTCTGCAATGGCATTGTAGGCATCTTTGAAAGCGTTCAATACGGCTTTTTCGTATGCGTATGCAGCCTGTTCGCACGCTGCTCTCTTGGCTTTCAGGATGGCACGGTTCTTGCCCATGGCAAAAAGAGGCTGGAGGATGGTTCCTGCCAACAGGTAGTGAGGCGACTTGAAGATGTGTGAAAGATCTTCATTCTCAGAACCGTGTGTGGCTGTCAAGGTCAGTTTGGGGAACATGTTGGTCAAGGCGATTCCCACTGCGGCATTGGCCGCAATGACGGCCTGTTCAGCTTGGCGTACATCCGGTCGGCGTTCCAGCAAGGAAGAAGGAAGCCCTACGGGAAGTGAAGCGGAATGAACTACATCTTCCGGCAGGGTGGCCCGCTTGATTTCATGAGGATATTCTCCTGCCAGAAACGTAATCTCATTTTGTTTCAACGTGATTTTCCGTTCCAGGTCGGGGACGAGGGTTGCCGTACGGGCCAATTCCACCTGAGCTTGTCGATAAGCTGTTTCGGAAGTCAATCCGCCTTCGTAGCGGATACGTGCCAGATGCAAGCTTTCCCGGCGGGCATCTACGGTCTTTCTCACGATAGAAAGTTCGTTGTCGAGGGCTACCAGTTCAAAATAAGACTGTGCTACCTGTGCTACCAAGCTCATTCGGAGGGCCCGTTGGTTTTCGATAGAACCCATAAATTCGGCCATACTCTTGTCTTTTGCCCAACGCAGGTTACCCCACAGGTCGATTTCCCATGTGATGCCCAGTTTGATATCGTACTGGTTGTCTTTTTTATAGTTGTTTCCCCCATAGTCTTCCCCTTCTTCTTCCGCATAGAGTTTCAGCCCTAACTGTGGGAACAGGTTGGCATAATCAATCCGCTTCATGGCAGCCAGTTCCTTGACTCTGGCAGCCGCAATCAGCATGTCCTTGTTGTAGTCCAGAGTTTTCTGGATAAGTTGTTGGAGGATGGTATCAGTGTACATCTGTTCCCATGGATAGTCACCGATGGAAGTGGAGTCTACACTGGTACTGTCGAGGGTGGACGGCAGCTCCATCTTGGGGCGGGTATATTGTTTCCCGATTTTGCAGCCCCCCATCAGAAGGGCTGCTACGGAAATGAGTAAAAGGCGATATAATTTGTTAGTCGGTTTCATAAGCTACATCTGTAAGTTTACTTTTTCACTTTCATTTTATGAGTGGCTTTGTAAATCATTACAAAGAAGAACGGCACGAGCAAGATACCTACGGTAACTGCCACAATCATTCCAAAGAAGACACCTGTACCGATGGCTTGTCGGCTGGCAGAACCCGGGCCGGTGGCAAGTACCATCGGAAGCATACCGAGGATAAAGGCCAGTGAGGTCATCAGAATCGGACGGAAACGCAGGCTGGCTGCATGGAGGGCCGATTCTACGATGTCGCGTCCCTTGTCCACCTCGTCTTTGGCGAATTCCACAATCAAGATGGCGTTCTTGGCGGCCAGACCAATCAGCATAACCAGACCAATCTGGAAGTAGGTATCGTTTTCGAGTCCGCAGAGGGTAATACCTGCATAGGCTCCCAACACGGCTACCGGAAGTGAAATCAATACGGCAATGGGGACGGTCCAGCTTTCATAAAGGGCAGCCAGGAACAGGAATACGAACAGGAATACCAGTGCCAGTATAAGTCCGGTTTGTCCGCCTGCCTGTTTTTCCTGATAGGAAAGACCACTCCATTCCACTCCTATGTTCTCGGGGAGCTTTTCGCGGGCAATCTGTTCCAACAGTTCCATCACCTGTCCGGAACTGGCTCCGTTGGCGGTAGTACCTCGGATGACGGAAGTGTTGAACATGTTGAAACGTTTGATGCTTCCCGGTCCGGTCGTATAATCCGTGTTACCCAAAGCTGTCAATGGAATCATGTTGCCGTCTGACCCGCGGACGAAGAACAGGCCAATGTTGTCGCGTTCGCGTCGGTAAGGAGCTTCTGCCTGAATGTACACACGGTAGATACGGTTGAACATGTTGAAGTCGTTCACATATACGGAACCGGTGTATGCCTTCATCGTTGAGAATACGTCTGCCATCGGCACTCCGGATAATTTCACTTTATCACGGTCTACATCGAAGTAGAGTTGAGGAATCTCAGCCTGCAGTGAGGAAGAAAGTCCTGCAATTTCCTTTCGTTGGGAAGCGTAATACATCAGGGTATCGGTGGCTCGTACCAGGTCGTCGTAAGTGGCGTCTCCACGGGCTTCCAGCTGCATTTCGAAACCACCGGCCGTACCCAGACCCGGAATGACCGGAGGCGTAGAAAGATAGACTTTGCTTTCCGGATAAGTCTCCAGCTCTTTCTGTATTCTGTCCATTACTTCGTCGATGGTCGTGTTGTCACGTTCTTTCCATTCTTTCAGGATGACGGTCAGCTGGCTTCTGGCCTGGCTGGTTCCTACACGTGGACTACTACCAGTAACGTTCTGTACGTATTCCACCGCCGGATCCTTCATGATGAAGTCTACGGCCCGGTCGGTCACAGTGCGGGTTCTTTCCAAAGTGGCAGTTTCCGGAAGCTCCAGTTCCACGGTGAAATAACCTTGGTCTTCAACCGGAAGGAAGCTGGTAGGTACTAACCGGTGGAACACATAGATGAAAATCAGAACCATTCCGAAGCCGACCATTACACGGCGCGGATTCTTGATGACGCGCTTGATATAAATGATGTATTTGTTGTTTCCGATGGCCAGCCATTGGTTGATGAAGCGGAACACCCTGTTCTTGGGCTTGTTCGGGTCAACCGGGCGCAGAATCAGTGAACACATCACCGGACTCAACGTCAAGGCTACTACCGTAGAAAGAAGCACTGAAACCACAATGGTGACCGTAAACTGGCGGTACAGCTGTCCGGTGATACCGGAAAGGAAACTAACCGGGACGAATACGGCAGCCAGTACCAGTGAGGTGGCGATGATGGCACCCACCAGTCCCTCCATGGCCTTCTTGGTGGCTTCATACGGACTGAGCTTTTCTTCATCCATAATACGCTCCACGTTTTCCACTACCACGATGGCATCGTCCACCACAATACCGATGGCCAGTACCAATCCCAACAAGGTCAGGATGTTGAGCGAGAAACCGAATATCAGCATGAATCCGAAAGTACCAATCAAGGAAATCGGCACGGCTACGACCGGAATCAGTGTGGCACGCCAGTTCTGCAAAGAAAGGAATACCACCACGATTACCAGAAACAACGCCTCAAATAATGTTTTGTACACCTCGTGGATGGATTCTGAGATATAATTGGTCATATCGAACGGGAAGTTGTACTCCATCCCTTCCGGAAAACTCTTGCTGATTTCTTTCATGGCCTCTTTTACATTCTGAGCCACTTCCATGGCATTGGCTCCCGGAAGCATGTAAATGGCCAGAATAGCTGCATTTCCTCCATTGATACCACTTTCCGTACTATAAGAAGAAGCTTCCAAGGATACACGGGCCACGTCGCGCATACGGATGAGTGAACCGTCCGGATTGGCACGCAACACGATTTCTTCGAACTGGGAAGCCGACGACAGACGTCCTTGTGCTGTGATGGGAATGGTAATGTCTACTCCGTCCACAGGCTGCTGTCCGAGTACACCGGCGGCCGATTCACGGTTCTGGTCCTTCAGGGCATTCTGTACGTCCTGCACGGTAAGCCCGAAGTTGGCCAGTTTGGCGGGGTCTACCCAGATTTGCATGGCATAGTAACGGCTACCGATATTGGAGATACGGCCTACTCCCGGGATACGCCGAAGCAAGTCCTGTACGTTCAAGGTGGCGAAGTTACTCAGGTAGATTTCGTCAAACTTCGGGTCGTTTGAAGTCAAGCAGAGGGTCATCAGTTGGCTTGGAGCCTGCTTTTCAACCGAAATACCGTTCTGAATCACTTCTGCCGGCAGTCGGGATTCCGCCAGTTTGATACGGTTCTGGATTTCCACGGCTGCCAGGTCCGGGTCAGCGGAGATGTCGAAAGTAACCGTGGCAGAAAAACCTCCGGAATTGGAACTGCTGGATTCCATGTAAAGCATGCCCGGTGTTCCGTTGAGTTCCTGTTCGATAGGGGTGGCTACTGCCTGCGATACGGTCACGGCACTGGCTCCCGGGTAGGAAGCGCTGATTTTGACTACGGGGGGAGTAATCTGCGGGTACTGGTCGATAGGCAGCATCATCAGACCGATGATACCTACGATTACAATCAATATGGAGATGACGGCCGAGAATACGGGCCTGTCAATGAAAAAGCTGACTTTCATGCGTAATTTCGTTTAGGTGGATTATTCTTCCTCTTTTTTCGCTTCGTTTTTAAGTTGGGCGGGGTCTTGTACACGGACTTTCATTCCCGGAGCCAGTTTGTGGAAACCTTCGTACACAATCATTTCTCCGGCAGACAATCCACGTTCCACTACCACATCGTTTCCGAATTCAGGGCCCAGCTCGATGAAACGTCTTTCCACAGTTGAGTCTTTTCTCATGACGAAAATATGCGCTCCTCCCTTTTCGATAATCAGGGCTTTTTGGGGGACGACCGTGGCATTTTCACGTACGTCGAGCAACACTTTCACTTTTGTGAACTGTCCCGGCAGCAATACATGGTCCGGGTTGGCCAGTTCAGCACGTACGGAGAAAGTTCCTGTTTTCGGGTTTACCTGAGGAGCGGCAAAGTCTACCAGACCTTTGTGCTCATAGACGCTGTTGTCCGGTAAGGTGATGGTGACGGTAGGCTGCCAGGAACGGGTAGAATCTTTCTGTCCGAAAGTCACGTTTCTTTCCTTGCTTTTCAGGTAATCAAGTGCGGTCATGCTGAAGTCTACAAGGATGGTATCACTCTTTACGATGGTAGCCAACAGGGATTTTCCACTGCTGCCGACCAAGGTTCCCAAATCGACGTGACGTTCACTGATTTCCCCTGAAATCGGGGAACGTACCACCGTGTAGCCCAGTTCCTGTTCGGCCTGTTCCAAGTCGGCTTTACTCATTCCCACACTGGCAACGGCTGTCTCATACGCTGCTACTGCATTGTCCAAGTCCAGCTGGCTGGCTGCGTTCTGTTCGTAAAGCGGGCGAATACGTTCCAAATCACGCTTGGCTTTCTGGGCCTGTGCTTCATCTTTCTTTAATTGCGCACGCACTTTGTCGGCTTTGGCACGATATTGGTCTTGGTTGATGACGAATAATACTTGGTTTCGCTTGACTGAGGTACCCTCTTCAAACAGCATCTGTTCCAGAAATCCTTCTACGCGGGCACGCACTTCTACAAACTGCTGTGCACGGACCCGTCCCACATATTCACCGAATATTTGCACATTTTGCCGGCTGGCGGGCATGACGGAGACAACTGGAATTTCAGCTACGGGTTTCTTTTCTCGGGTAAAAATAAAATAGAGGGATAAAATGACTGCGATGCCAATAACCATGTAAATCATTTCCTTTCTTTTTACCTTTAATTCTTTCCTAGTCAAAAAGCGTTTCATAAGTTCAATTTTTTTATAGTTTTAGATGCCATTATCTCTAAAATGGCCAACAAGATTCGTGCCAAAGATACAAAAATGTTTTATATGCTGAAAATCAGATGACTTCCTTCCTGGTCCGATAAGGAAGTATTGGGGAATTTTACGGATTATTGTGGAAAAAATCCACACTTTATGTGTGGTCATCGTTCTCTCCACAGATGTTTGAGGGTCCAGATAGGGTAATGCCACAGCATGCGTGGGCCTGCATATCGCATGACTTCTTTTATTCTCTGTTTCATTTCCGGACGGTAGCAGTGAACCGGACATTGACGGCAGGTTTTTTTCTGTTCCCCGAAAGGGCAATGTGCCAGCCGTTGATGTGCGTAGTCCAACAGTTCTTTGCAGTTCTTGCAAAGCGTGGAGTTCCCTTCTTTGTGCCGGCAGTAAAACCGGATCATTTGTTCTACGGTCTGTTTCTCTTCTTCTCTACGTGAAAGTTTATTCATATAATATATGTAACTTCGGTTTACAAAGGTACGAATAGAATTGATATTTTTCGTAACTTTGCGCCCGAAATAATCTGTAAATAAAATGATATTAGAGGAACATTTAGAGACGACTGTAAAGGCTCACGATCAGTTGCTGCATCGTAGAGTGGATTTATTGTTGCGTACGGGGAAATTATTGGTAGAGAGTCTGGCCGATACGAACCGTATTGTAAGAAACATGAAACGTACGGCTGCTTACCTTGGCATCCCTGAAGAGAAGCTCCATATCAATGTCAGTTTTACGATGCTGATGGTGAATGTGAGTGACGGCGATTATTCTTTCACTAAGTTTCAGCGAATCGAGGGTCACGGTGTGAACATGACGGCTATTTCGGAGGTGAGCAAGCTTTCATGGCGTGCCATTGAGCAGGATTACACTTTGGACCAGTATGAAGAAGAACTGGAGAACATCCGTAAGAAGAAACGCAATTACACTCCCTGGCAGGTGGCTGTAGGGGCTGGATTTGCGTGTGGCGGATTCTGTATTCAGTTCGGTTGCGACTGGATGGCGTTCTTGTATGCTTCCATCGCGGCTATATTGGGTATGCGCCTTCGTCAGATTTGCAATGAATCGGGTTTGAACCACTATATGGGTATTGCCATTTCTGCATTTGTGGCTACTATCATTGCCTGGGCTTCCACTTTGTTGCCGGCTGAATGGACGTCTACTCCCTGGCATCCGTTGCTGGCTTGTGCTCTGTTTATCGTGCCGGGTGTTCCTTTGATTAATTTTGTGGACGATATGCTCGACAATTACATTCAGGTAGGTATTGTGCGGGCGGTGAACACCCTTTTGATGGTAGCAGCCATGGCGTTCGGTATCGCGTTTGCAGTGAAGCTCTGCCACATCGATAATTTCTTCCCTACCATCAGTATGGTTCCTCATCATAAATATTGGGAATATGCTATTGCAGCGGCTATTTCAGCCATGGGCTTCTCGATGATATTTAACATCCAGCGTCGCCTGTTGTGGGTGGTAGCCATTGGAGGTATCATTGCGGTTTGTACCCGAAATTTCGTGAATCTGGGACCGAGTACCAATAATATCGGTTTGGACATGGGACTCGTTATCGGTTCCTTCTCCGGTTCCGTACTTGTCAGTCTGATTGCCATCAAGGCTGTACATTGGTTTCATGTGCCGAATCACGTGCTGACCATCCCGTCGGTTATTCCGATGATTCCGGGGGTACTGATGTATCGTATGCTATTTGGACTGATTAATATGAATGTACAATCCATCGACCAGGTCACTCCGTTGATGAAGGCCATTGAGAGTGGGGTAAACTCCGGACTGGTCATTATGTGCATTGCCTTGGGAGTTGCCATTCCTAACATTTTTGGCCGTCGTTTTATTGCGGCATCCAAGAACAAGCGTCTGGCTGCGATATTGAAAGAACGTCGCGCACGCGGTAAGTTTGTGGAGTGGTAATCTGAAAAGTTCGTTCATCTTATTCTATAAAAAGCCGGAAGGCTTCATACAAAAAAATCCCACCTGATTCTTTTCGAATGAGGTGGGTTTTTTTTGTATGAAGTTCTGTAGAACAGTGCTTAGAATTCAAACTTTTCCAGTTTCATGGCAGCTAGTCCTTGGATTTTAGGAACCAGAGTGGTGAAGTGAGCGCTCTGTTCGTGGGCAGTCAGTGAGGCTGCATCCTTCCATGTCTCGCAAATCATCAGGACATCCTTGCGGGTGCTGCTCTGAAACAAATCGTATGCTACACAGCCGTTGTCTTTCAGGGATGCGGCTACCAGTTCTTTTGCTGCAGTGACTACTTGGTCGTAGTTCTTTTCTTCTGCTTGGATAAATACGTTTAGTCTGATCATTGTTTCTTGTTTTTAAGTTTAAAAATTACGGTGTAAAGATACCATAAAAAAAGGGATTACACATACGTGCAATCCCTTTTTGATATTTATTCAGAAAGATTATTTCTTACCTTCCAGCTGTTCCTTCAATGCAGCCAGTGCATCGATGTCACCCAAAGTGGTAGAAGCAGCCTGGTTCTGAATCATCGGAGTTTCTTCTTTCTTAGAAGACTTCTTGGAAGCTTTCTTTTCTGCCTTTTCTTCTGCCTTTGCAGCATCTTCGAAGATACGGCTGTGAGAAACGATGATACGTTTTGCATCTTTGTTGAATTCGATTACCTTGAACGGCAGTTTTTCATCCAGCTGAGCCTGAGAACCGTCTTCTTTTACCAGGTGTTTCGGAGTAGCGAAACCTTCTACACCGTAAGGCAATGCAACGACAGCACCCTTATCCAGCATTTCGATGATAGTACCTTCGTGGATAGAACCTACAGTGAATACTGTTTCGAATACATCCCAAGGATTGTCTTCCAGCTGCTTGTGACCCAAGCTCAGACGACGGTTTTCCTTGTCGATTTCCAGTACTACTACGTCGATGTCTGCACCGATCTGAGTGAATTCAGAAGGATGTTTGATTTTCTTTGTCCAAGACAGGTCAGAGATGTGGATCAATCCGTCTACACCTTCTTCGATTTCTACGAATACACCGAAGTTAGTGAAGTTGCGAACCTTAGCCACGTGCTTAGAACCTACAGGATATTTTTCTTCGATAGTTTCCCATGGATCCGGTTTCAGCTGTTTGATACCCAAAGACATCTTGCGTTCTTCGCGGTCCAGAGTCAGGATGACAGCTTCTACTTCGTCGCCCACTTTCATGAAGTCCTGAGCAGAACGCAGGTGCTGTGACCAAGACATTTCTGATACGTGAATCAAACCTTCAACGCCCGGAGCGATTTCGATGAATGCACCGTAGTCAGCCATAACGACTACTTTACCTTTCACGTGGTCGCCTACCTTCAAGTTAGGATCCAGTGCATCCCATGGGTGCGGAGTCAACTGCTTCAAACCAAGAGCGATACGTTTCTTTTCGTCGTCGAAGTCCAAGATAACTACGTTCAGTTTCTGATCCAGCTGAACCACTTCGCGAGGATCGCTTACACGGCCCCAAGACAAGTCGGTGATGTGAATCAAACCGTCTACGCCGCCCAAGTCGATGAATACACCGTAAGATGTGATATTCTTGACAGTACCTTCCAGTACCTGACCTTTTTCCAGTTTGCTGATGATTTCTTTCTTCTGCTGTTCCAGTTCAGCCTCAATAAGAGCCTTGTGAGAAACAACCACATTCTTGAATTCCTGGTTGATTTTAACCACCTTGAATTCCATAGTCTTGCCTACGAATACATCGTAGTCACGGATAGGTTTCACATCAATCTGAGAACCCGGCAAGAATGCTTCAATGCCGAATACGTCTACAATCATACCACCCTTCGTGCGGCACTTGATGTAACCCTTGATAATTTCTTCGTTTTCAAGCGCAGCGTTTACGCGGTCCCAAGAACGAGTAGCGCGAGCTTTCTTGTGAGACAAGATCAACTGACCTTTTTTGTCTTCCTGGTTTTCGATGTACACTTCTACAGTGTCACCTACTTTCAAATCCGGATTGTAACGGAATTCGCTCAACGGAATGATACCGTCTGATTTGTAACCGATGTTTACAACCACTTCGCGTTTGTTCATTGCGATGACAGTACCGTCTACAACCTCACGGTCGTTTACTTTGTTCAGGGTGCTGTCGTAAGCTTTTTCAAGTTCTTCCTTGCTTACGTTGGTTGTTGCATCACCGTTTTCATACGCATCCCAGTTGAAATCTTCAATAGGAGCAATGTTCTTTAAGTTTTCCATTAAATAAAAAAATTGTTTTTAAATAACTAATTGTGTTAGACTTTATATTGTTTATATAAATCGGCTGCAAAGGTATAATAAAATACTGAATATTAAAATACTTCGTTCTTTTTTTTCGGGAGAAAGGAAAACAGAAAATCCGGAGAACGGCTCTGTGGTGGTTTCGTTCTCCGGATTTTGGATTTTTTTAGTTTTCAAGAGAGTAGTCGATGGTCGTGACTACACGTATTTTCTTGATGTACGGTGTATTAGGGTCGCGGTCGGTGATGCTGAACTGTCCTTGGTTGGCCTGCCGGATTTTTCCAAGACTGCTGCCGGAGTCTTTGGCAAATTTTTCAGCAGCCTCACGGGCGTTTTTGGTAGCTTCTTCAATCATCTGCGGCTTTACTTTGTTCAGGTCGGTGTATTCATACTGCACCCTGTACTGGTATTCGCCGGAAGTGATGGCGATACCCCGTTTCAGCAATTCTCCTTGTTCGCTGATGAGTCCACGGATGAGGTCGACCTTGTCGGAAGTGACTGTGATGACGGTTGTCACGTTGTAGCGGTTGGCCGGGTTCTGGTTGTTGCCGTAGCGTTCGGCAGCCAGGTCGATGATTTCGGGAGCATTCACGCTGATTTCCTGCTCTGTCAGTCCTTTCTCTTTCAGAAAGCTGATAATGGTCTGGTTGGAACGCTTGATGTCGTCGTATAGCTGTCCCAGATTATTTCCGAGGCTTTTGTAAACCAGCGGCCAGGTGACTTTATTGGCCGGAACTTCGATTTCCGCCAGCCCTTTTACGGTGACGCAACGGTCTTTTTCTGCAAATTTGTTGAATCCCTTTTCAATGAAGACTCCTAGCAGCAAGAGTCCGACAGCCAGGATGAGGGCCTCGATTCTGAAATTTTTCATGATGATTTGATTATAGTTAGATGTTAGGAATAATAACGCAAGGTATTGAAAATTATTGAATTTCCCAAGGGTTTTAAAACGTCTTTACGTTTGTTTGAAAACGCACTTGCGTTTTACTTCAAACGCAAGGACGTTTTGATCAAAACGCAAGTGCGTTTAAGGGAAAACGTCAAAGCGTTTTTTCAGGCAGGTGAAAATGCCTCAGTTCCAGTATGGGAGACTGTATGAAAACGCCCGTGTGGAGGTGGAGCTGCTGTGCGGCTTCTTCTATTTCCTGACGGAAAAACCAGGCTATGGAGCCGGTGAAGGCTACAGGAATTTCATGGCATCCGGGATACGTGAGTACATTCCGTTGCAGGAAGTCGGTGAAACAGGTTGTCAGAAAATGATGTACTTCCGGTTGTGTTTTGTGCTTATATATATAAGGTGTAAGACTTGCCAGGAAACGATTGGCCAAGGGTTGTCTGTAGACCCTTTCCAGGATGTCCGGCAGGGTCAGCTGGTATTCTTTCAGCAGCCCCTTCAGCAGTCCGCCTGGAAGCTGCTGTTTGATACAGTCGCCCAGAAAGCGTTTGCCCAGATAGGCTCCACTTCCTTCATCTCCCAGAATGTATCCCAACGGAGGGGTGTTTTGTGTGATTTTCTCTCCGTCGTACAGGCAGGAGTTGGCTCCCGTGCCCAGAATACAGGCTATTCCCGCCCGATGCTGGCATAAAGCACGTGCGGCTCCCAGCAGGTCACTGTGTACTTCCACCGCAGCATGCGGAAACAGCCGGGTGAAAAGGGAGGTCAGCTTTTCTATTTTGTCGGGGGTGCAGCCGGCGCCATAGAAGAATACGGCTTGTATGTCGGAAGAAGGGCAGGGAAGTTGGGGGAATAGTCCGTTGCGGAGTATCTCATTTATTTTGTTCGCATCTTGATGAAAGGGGTTGATGCCTTCTGTCTGGACAATCTGGCTATGGTGAAGGGTGGTACCGAAACACCAGTCGGTTTTGGTGGCTCCACTGTCGGCAATAAGAATCATAGGGAAATAAGATTAAAACGGGTGGAAAATAAAAAGAAGACGGTGTGTCCCGTCTTCTTCGTATGGTAATTATGGATTTTCTCAGGATTAGTGGCAATGTCCGCAACCTCCGCCGCAGCATCCGTCGTCTTCATGCTCGTGGTCGCCGCATCCGCCTCCGCAACCTTCGCATCCGCCTCCACAGCCTTCACCGCTCATCAGTTTGATGATGCTTTCCATTTCTTTATTGGTGGCATCGCGCATTTCCATAACGGTTCCTTCAAAATAAAGGTCTTTTCCAGCGTGAGGATGATTCAGGTCGAGCACCACTTTGTCGTCTGTAATTTCACCCACGTTGGCATAGAACTGGTGTCCTTCGGAGTCGTTCAGCATGATGATGTTTCCTTCGAAAATATTGTCACTGTCGAATTTTCCGTCCGGTCCGCAGAACATTGATTTAGGTACCTGACGTACGTTGTCTTCGTCTCTCTCTCCGTATGCTTCTGCACAAGGAATGGTGAAACTGAAGTTATCTCCTTTTTGAAGGGCCAGAATTTCTTTTTCAAAGCGGTCCAGTGTATATCCTATTCCGGAAATGAACTGAAACGGGTGGGCAGCCGGAGCTTCTTCACGCAATTCTTTTTTTCCGTCTTCCACTGCATACAGTTTATATGCTACCGTAATGTATTTATTTTCCATGTTTAAAAATTAAATATGCATTAATAATCGGTGGCAAAGATAGGAAATATCGCGAGAATAAGCGAATAAAAAAGAAAGAATGAAACGGAAGACCGTTTTTTGTCGGAAGGCTTTCCTATCTTTGCAGGGAGTTAGGACCTGAAAATTGTGTGATGAAACAAGATAAAATCATAGAATTGTATCGTGGAGAGCTGTGGGAATGTCAGCTGCTGGAAACGGTATTGAAAGATGAAGGCATCGACTGTTTTCTGACCAATAGTGTCCGTAGTGGTTATGGCCCCATCATTGCATTTGCCCAGCAAATACAGGTGATGATAAAGGAAAGTGATGCGGAAAAGGGACTGGCAGTGCTCGATGCATTTAAGAAAGGGAAAGCAGTAATTTCATGATAAAAAATAGATGAGGAGTATATGAAAGGAAAATTAGTCTTTATTACAGGTGCCACAAGTGGCATTGGTGAAGGTTGCGCACGGAAATTTGCAGCCATGGGAAGCAACCTGATATTGAACGGAAGAAATGTGGAAAAACTGGAAAGTCTGAAAAAAGAACTTACGGCACAGGGCGTGGAAGTGCTGACGCTGCCGTTTGATGTGCGCGACCGGCAGGCCATGCGTCAGGCGGTAGATTCCTTGCAAGATAAATGGCGGCACATTGATGTGCTGATTAACAATGCCGGACTGGTGATTGGAATGGATAAAGAATATGAAGGTTCGTTGGAGGAATGGGACGTGGTGATTGATACCAATGTCAAGGCACTGCTGGCCATGACGCGGATGATTGTACCGGGGATGGTGGAACGTGGATGCGGGCATGTCATCAATATCGGTTCTGTGGCCGGAGATGCGGCTTATGCGGGCGGCAGTGTGTATTGTGCGACGAAGGCAGCCGTGAAAGCGCTGTCAGACGGGTTGCGTATCGACCTGGTGGATACTCCGCTGCGGGTGACGAACATCAAGCCGGGGCTGGTGGAGACAAACTTCTCAGTCGTCCGTTTCCGGGGCGACAAGGGAAAAGCCGATGCCGTGTACGAAGGAATTCGTCCGCTGACGGGAGATGACATTGCCGAGGTGGTGTATTATGCTGCTTCCGCCCCTGCACACATTCAGATAGCAGAGGTATTGGTAATGCCGACTTTTCAGGCAACGGGGACGGTTTGTTATCGGAAAAAATAGTGCTTTCAGTTTAAGGTGCCATGGTCTGGAACTTCTGATAGGAGAAGAAACAGGCCGGGCACCGGTAGCATGGTGAAAAGATTCTTTTTGTGTTTTGTGAAAAAAATAGAAAAAAGCCGCGTTTCAATGTGAGGTTCTGAACAATCTTCTTGTTTGATTGTAAATATTCATAACACAGAAACGAACCTGGATTGATGATGCAGATGAACCGATTGTTTATTGCTCTTTTGGGCAGCATGTTATTCTTGATGTCGTGCGACCGCACGGAGGATATTTCTTTATCGAACAATGAAGACTTTACATTGGAGTGTGCCAAATCTGCCTGGTCGCAGGACAGCCGTGCGGTAGTGGATGACGACGGTATCGGTCATTTTGAGGAAGGCGATCGTATTGATGTGTGGACGAAAGTAGGAGAAGAAACTTCCAGTGTCTGGTTGCAGTATGAAGGTGGAAGATGGACTCCTTCCTTGAAACGGGTAAATAACGGACAAGGAACGTGGGCTTTGTCGGCCTTGTTTCCGGTATTGTCACAGCCTGTAGGGGATGCGACACGTCGGATTCTTAATTTGCCGCTGAACCAGAGCATTGTAGAAAACAAGCAGGAAGCGGATATCCTTTTTGCCCAAACCACTGTAGGGGCGGAAGAGACTTCTGCCAAGTTATTGTTCAAACATGCCTTGCATCAGATTACGATTCATCTGAAAGGAACTGTTCCGGAGGATGTGAAAGTTCAGATTCGAAGCTGTACGAACGGTGAGATTTCCGTGGTGGATGGGAGTGTGTATTTGCCAAAGAAAAATTATTATTGGATTACGCCTCTGCAAACAGCGGACCATACGTACTCAGCTATTATTCTTCCGCAAGATGCTTCTGATTATCAGAGGGGAGCCGGGTTGCTTCGTTTGACGTATGGCGAGAAGGAAATTTCTTATTCGCTTGATGCAGAAGTGCAGTCGTTCAAACCGGGAATGCAGACAACGTTGAATTTGACCCTGAAGTCGGCGGAGACTGGTGATGAGGTGGTAGATACGGAATTTGCCAATCAGACCCACTGGGTATACGGTATTACTTCGCCGGTTTGTCCAACCCTGGATGAGATTCAAACTTATCATGTTTGGGAATCAAATATTCCAGATGGAGTATGGTTCCGATATTTATATAATGGCTTGCTGGATAATGTAAACTATCTTACCTGGAAGGAAGGATGCGGCTGGTATGATTGCAATAAGACTTTTGAGTATAAAGGAGGAGATGGCAACATGTGTTGGGCTGCCACGGCTTCCAATTTGCTGCATTGGTGGCTGAACCATAATAGTAAGTATGTGCAGGCATACGAAGCCAGGTATCCGGGGAATCCCTGCCCCAAGGTATATCATCAGATGACAGAAAGCAAGCAGGACCACAGTGAGATCTTTAATTTCTTCAAGAACTCTTTTCCCAATTTAGGGAGTTGGGAAACTGGAGGGGTCAATTGGTTCATTAACGGTGACGGCAGGAATCTGAATGCGAATTATAATAAGGATTTCAAGGGTTTCTTTTGTGAGGTGTTTGCAAAAGATAATGCCGTGGCTACGGAAACCCATAACATGTCGAAGGAAAACTTTAACCGTTGGATAAAAGAAGCTTTCCGCACGCATAAGGCGATAGGTTTTTCTGTATTCGGTTTTGCCAATGCGGGTAGTGGTATGCATGCCATGACAATCTGGGGAGCCGAATTCGATGCGGATGGTAATGTGGCATATTTGTATTTCTGTGATAATAACCAGTCAGAACAGGATCCTAACTATGGGGCTGTCAAACGTTTTAAGGTGACATATAAACTTGGAGAAACAGCGATAGATAAGACCAGGGAAACTTTCCTTTCTCCATTAGATAAGCTGGATGGAACCCCATCGAAAGCTGTATCAACAATATGTAGTCTGACGTTGGTCGACTTGCGTCAGGATATCTGGCAGAAAGCTTTTCCTAATATAAAATGATAAATAATTGAAATAGAAAGATAAAATGAAAAAAAACTGTTTTTATGTGTTTGTAGCTGCCGCATGGATGGCAGCATCTTGTACCACCAATGAGTTTCCCACTCAGTCATCTTCCAATCAGGCCATTACGATTGTAGCCAATGTTTCTTCCCAGTCAAGAGCTCCTCAATTGAAAGAGGATGGTAGTGGCAGTTTTAGCAAAGGGGATGTAATGACATTATGTGTGACAAAAGCAGATGCCAATAAAACTTCTCTGGATTACGCATATCAGAAGGATGAAATAACATGGGGCGGATTGAATTTACCGGAAAGTACCAGTCAGGTGCAGATGGCGGCTTGTTATCCGAAGCAGACCGTTACAGAGGGTGGTACTTTTGAATTTGATGTGCTGAAGGCTACTGACAAAGACTTGCTTCTGGCTCCTGTCGAAACGGTGAATGTGGGTACTTCGGAGGCAGTAAACTTGAATTTTGTGCATGCGTTGCATCGCTTGGATGTGACCTTTACTCCGGGAGATGGTTATTCGGCAGATGCTTTGAAGAATTTATCGCTTTTGGTGAAAGCTCATACGCAGTGTACAGTAGATGCTTTTCAAGGAAAAATAAAAGAAGTGAAGTCTGATAAAGGTCAGTACACTTCTACCGGTGCATCTGCTTCATTTTATGTGATTCCTCAAGCTACTACAGAAATTACTTTGGATGTAACGGTGGGTGGACAGCATAAGTCTTTTACACTGAGTGAATTGTTTACCCAGTTGAGTAAGCCCCAAACGGACTTGAAAGGTGGTGCCAAATGTACCATTACCTTGAAAGTGGGCCGTGAAGGCATCGTGGTAGAAAGCGGCTCCATCGGTGCGTGGGAAAATCAGGTGACTGTAGACGGTGAACTGACGATAGGTTAAACTGAATCTATTTATCTTATAGAAAACTCCCCTTATTCAGCTTGTGATTGCAAAGGCTGAATAAGGGGAGTTTTTCTTGGGGTGGTTCCATCTCCTATTTTAGGAGGAAGCATTTCTTTCTATTTCCATGGTTTGCATCTGCTGTTTGGAGGTGCCGAACCGTTTCCCGTAGCGAGTCCAGTAAATCTCGGCTGCCATGCGGAACAGAGTCTTGGACAAAGGCATTGTGCCGCTCAGGGTGCGGTAGCGACCTGAAGCGATGGACTGGGCCAGTTGGCGGATTTTGCGGGTGGCAATGTACTTGAAAGGTGTGTCCAGAATGGCTTCTCCACTTCCCAGCATGAGAATAGACCCCATGGAGTATCCGTTTCGTCGGCAGAACAGCTGTATCATGCGGATGGCCACTTCGTTCTGTTCATGTTCCAGAAAGCCACAGTTTATCAGGATAGAGATAAGGGGTTTACGGGCTGGCGGATAAGCTTCCAAGGTCTTGAGAAATTGAAGAAAACCGCTTGGAAGGGCATCTGCATACAGCGGGAAGACGAACAAGACCCGTGTATAGTCATCTATCTCCTTACAAAGGCTGAGGTGATTTCTGGGAGTAACAGAGCGGTAAACCGCTTCGTGCGGATAATGCTTCATAAAAATCTCCGCATAACGCTTTGAATTTGATTTAGGAGCTCGTGGGCTGCCGTTCAGTATCAGTATTTTTTCCATTTTTCCAGTGTCTTTTTTACCGTGTCGTTTACCATGGCTTCGGTGGTGAATATAATCTCGTGCTGGGCAAAACTCATGTTGCAGGCATTGCGGGCCACTAATTGCCGGAAAATGTCACGTTCTTCTTCGTCCGTATCGCCGTAGGCAATAATGATGGCCCGTTTGAGTTTCACGTCGCGTTGCACATGGTGTGTTTCGCCTTGATGGATGCGTATGAAGGCCTGTTGCACAGGGATGGCTCGTTCGAGCATGGTTTTCATGGGAGTGTCGTAGCCTCCATAGGCTAGACGGCTCACATACAGTACGGCATCACTTTGGGCAATGCAGGGATAAATTTGAGTGGCTTCGTCGCGGATGACACATCGTCCCGGAGTTTTCGTCCAACATCCGAAACATCCCATGCAATTCGCAATTTTCAAGGAAGATACATCGAAATAGCGGATGTCTTCCTTGGGCTGGAGAATAATGTCCAGTGGTCTGTCGCTCATTATCAGTTTCATGTAATCATTTCATTTTTAGGAACAGAACATTTTCTGGATAGGAAATGTTTGATGAAATTTCTTACTTTTGTAGTGTATAAGAAAAATTGGGAATTATACAGAAAAATGTAAAGACTAAAAGAATGTACGTTTTATGAATCGGGTGATAGTCGTGACAGGCGGTGCCGGGGGCATCGGCCGTTGTATTGTGGAATATTTTGCTTCTCAAGACGATAAAGTGTATTTTGTGGATTGTGACCGGGAAGCGATGTTGGCTGAAGTGGAAAAAATGCGTAGGCTAGGAAAAAATGTGGCGGGTTTTGCCGGTGATATCGCTGAGAAGGAAGTGTTGGAAGAATTTGCGAGTTGGGTACTTCGGGAACAGCCGGAAGGTATCCATTGCTTGATTAACAATGCGTGTCTGATGCATGGAGGAATTCTGGAAGGATGCGATTATGAGGATTTTCTATATGTGCAGCGTGTGGGGGTAGCTGCTCCTTACATGCTGTCCAAATTGTTTAAGGAGCATTTCCGGGGACTGGGTTCCATCGTGAACCTTTCCTCTACCCGTGCTTTCCAGTCGCAGCCGAATACCGAGAGCTATACGGCGGCCAAAGGAGGCATTACGGCGTTGACACATGCCTTGGCTGTAAGTCTGTCGGGCGTGGCACGTGTCAATTCGATTGCTCCCGGATGGATTGACACGGGGGCTTACCATAAAGAGGAGGCGTATCAACCGGTGTATAGTCAAGGTGACTTGAAACAGCATCCTTCGGGTAGAGTGGGAGAGCCTATGGACATTGTGCGGGTGGTGGCTTTCCTTTGTGATGAACGTAACTCTTTCATCAACGGAGAGAATATCACGGTGGATGGAGGGATGAGTCGGCTGATGATATACCACAATGATTGTGGCTGGAGTTACAATCCTTGAGATGTTTGAATTCCGCTTTTGTCTTCTTTGCCTTTTCTTTCTTTCCGCATCCGGAACTTCAGCGGGGAGAGTCCGGTTCTCCGGATGAAGAATTTGCCGAATACCGACTGGTCGGAGAATCCCAGGTAATCGGCAATTTCCTTGATATCCATGTCGGTACATTCCAGCAGTTTCCGGGCGTCTGCACACAGGAGTTCCGACACATGGAAGCAGACGGTATGCCCTGTCAGCTCTTTGACGATACGGGAAAGATAGGTGGTTGAGATATGGAGCTGGTCGGCATAGAACTGGATGGTGTGCTCTTCCCGGTAATGGTGTACCAGCAGTTTCTTGAAATTGCGGAAAATCTCGTTGGAACGTTTTACACAGACCGGAGTATTCCGGTTTTCCTGGCAGAGGGCATCCGTGATTTGCAGGAGGAGGAAGCTGCACAGATGGCGGATGATTCCGTCCTGATACAGCTGCATGGTTT
Source organism: Bacteroides mediterraneensis (assembly GCF_900128455.1). GTDB lineage: Bacteria > Bacteroidota > Bacteroidia > Bacteroidales > Bacteroidaceae > Phocaeicola > Phocaeicola mediterraneensis. The sequence goes on from NZ_LT635783.1 coordinate 1,086,456, forward strand.
TCAGGTGCTCGGAAAAGAGTGACATCGTTTTTTGCATGTATTCAGCGGGTGCATCTTGAAGGCGGAAAATGGGCAGCTGGTAGTTGCCTAGGTAGCGGGCCACTTGATTGTACACGGGTTGTCCGTCGGGCAGGCTGTCAAAATAATCGGGATTGATGTACAGAGCCGACATGGAGAAATCGGGGCTGGCATCGGACAGCACACTCTCGGTACTGGGGGTAAGTACCAGCAGCTGGTTGGCGGAAAGCGTATAGCGATGGAAGGCATCGGTGATGGCCGTTGTTCCGTTTGTGACGAGCAGGAAGAAGAATCCTTGTTTTATGACGATGGAGTTTGTCCGAAAAGGAGGATACTTTATTTGGGCAAACAAGGTGTTTCCAGCCTTTTGGCCCGATTCTTTCATAATATCTGTCAGCAACCTGTTCATCTTACGTATTTTTTCTACAAAAGTAAGTTTTGTTTCGTTTTCGACCAAAATTGGTTGCTCTTTTATGATTGAGAAGCGGAAAAATAGACAGAAATTTGCGGCGTTTATAAAAGCAGATGATATATGAATGTATTTCTTTTTAGACGCTACCTGTTGTTTTGCGTTTCTTTGTTTGTGAACGCGCTTGGAATCGCCTTCATTACCAAGGCTTTGCTGGGTACGTCTCCGATTACGAGTGTGACGTACGTATTGAGTATGTTTACTCCTTTGACCATCGGACAGTGGACTATCTTGTTGAACCTTCTGTTTGTGGTGCTGGAGCCGTTTCTGATGTCACGCCAGGAATTGAAAGCTGATTTGCGGATGTACCTTCTGCAGATTCCCATTTCTTTCTGTTTCGGTACGTTTATTGATATTTGTATGCACTATGTGTTGTTCTGGCTTCACCCGGAAACCTATGTATATATGATTATTGCCCTGCTGATAGGTTGTGTGATTCTGGCCGTAGGTATCGCACTCGAGGTAAAGGCAAATGCAGCCATGATGGCCGGGGAATATTTTGTGAACGTCATCACAAAAAGGTTCCGTGGAGAGTTTGGCTATGTGAAGCTGGGATTTGATGTGACGCTGGTTGTCCTTGCCTGCTTGTTGTCCTTGATATTCATGTCGGGAATCTATGGGGTACGTGAAGGAACCGTGATTTCGGCGTTGGTGGTAGGTCCGATTGTACATTTTGTGAGCCCGTACTATCAGTTTTTGGATAAATGGATTACAGATCCTTCTGTGCGGGAAAAAGCCGCTATGGCCCAAGGACAGCATATTGTAATTACCATTGCGCGTGAGTATGGAAGTGGGGGGCATCTGCTGGGTGAGATGCTCTCTAAGGAACTCGGTCTTAAGCTGTATGACAAGGAGTTTATCCAGCTGGCTGCCCAGCGTAGCGGAATGGATGAGCAGTACATTGTGAAGAATGAGCAGTCTATCCCTTCTTTCTGGTTGAAATGCATTCTTTCGAAGAACAGTGAACGGCCGCTGGAGTCCAGCCTTTCATCGGATGATGTGTTGTTCGTGTCCGAGAGTAAGATTATTCAGGAATTGGCCGCCAAAGAATCCTGTATCATCGTGGGGCGTTGTGCGGATTTCGTATTGAAGGATTATCCGAAAGTGTTGAAAGTGTTCTGTTATTCCGATGTGGAAAGCGCGGTGAACCGTTGTGTGGAAGAATATGGCATTGCCCGGGAAAATGCGGAAGCTGAAATCAGGCGGGTAAACCGTAACCGGGTTCATCACTATGAGTATTATACGGGTATGAAATGGGGTGAACCGCATCATTACAATCTGATGCTGAATACCGGAACGATTGATTTGAGAACGGCCTGTCAGCTCGTGAAAGGTGTTTATCAGGGTTTGGAGAAGGCCTGATAAACCATTTAAAAGGACTGACTTGCTTTTGGCAAATCAATCCCTTATTTTTTTCTGCTTTATGAGGTACTCTCATATTTAGAAGTAGAACACGTAATTTCTTAGGTAGTTGATAATAGCCCATAATGCCATAAAAAAGGCTATGATAACCAGTAAGCAGAGACCCAATATCCATGCTATCCAGTGTTGGGAATGGTCATCACTATACTCTTTATGACCATCTGAATATGTAGTGATGGTACGTATGGTTTGTGCTCCAGCTATCATGCCAAAGATACCAGCAATCATGCCATTGTGTATGTTGCCTCCTCCTCGTTTGCTCCGTTTGTCTATAAGAAATGCAGGTGTACGGCTTGCTAATATATAGCATCCTGTAGAAATAAGTGTAAGTGCGGCTATTCCTGGTCCCATGATGAACCCGAATAAGACACCTACAATGACTCCAAGCCAAACCAATGCTTTTGAACCATCAAAATATCGTTTTTCGTTTGAATTGATTACTTCTGTCAATTCATTTATTCTGTCAATGATGTCTTGTTCTGTGGGTTGCAAGGCTATAGCTTGGTCTATTAGGGCAGCGGATGATTTTATTTGTTTCATTTTTTTCGGTTTCCTGATTTCATCTCCATCTTCTGTTTGTCCGTCTAAACTCCAGGTATTAAAGGCTGATTCTAGAAAATTGACACATTGGTTGTATTCATCTTCAGACATTGAAGAGGGTTTTCCTTGTTCCGTTCTGAGCGATGTCATTTCTGCAATTGTAAATTGTTTTTTGTATCTGTCTCCTTTGAAAAAGATATATACCATGTGAGCTATGATTCCCAGATATACCAATATGAGCAAAATGGATTGAATGTAAGTTGATATGTCGGTTGTTTTTTCTACTTTGGCCGTTTGGGAGGAAAATGTGACTGTATCAAAAAGAATTTCATCCCCATTATTTTGTATGACCTTAAATTGTAGTTTTCCATTGTTAATAGTGGCTTCACATGTTCCATCGGCAGCATCAACTCCTTCTCTTCCCCCATTATATCTGAATGTCAGTATATTATTACGATTGTTTTCCAAATGAAGTTCATAGGTTGATAGAACAGATTGGCTTTTGTTGGGTTCAGTGATATAGATAGTTACAAATCCATTGCATAACGAATTGGTGTTATATGGATTGAGATTCTTTTGCTCGTCTATATTTAAAACCAGATTAATATTCATATCACCTTCCGGATTGCTTCCATTTCATTCGCCGTTCCATGGAATATTTGATTTTTCTCCGTATATATTGCCTATGCATGTGATTAAGAATAATGCTATAATAGTAAATTTGTTTATGGTAGTATTCATAATTTGTAGATTTAATGATAACTATAATTAAGTTTGATATGTTACTTGTGAAACATGAATTCTATACTTATTCATCCATCAATCTGTCTGTTCCGAACATTTGAATTTTCCACTCTCCTGTATCATCTTTTGTCAGATAGAAATCAGAAATGTTCTCTGTACCATCAGCGCTGGTGAGCTTGTAGGTGATGCGAACCCATTTTCCTGTCTTACTCTGTTCTTCATTTAGGATTTCGTAGCTTTTTACTTTTTCATCTTCGTCCTCCGAGTTACGTTGTACTATTTCGATTAAATCCTGAATATCTTTTTCAACCTTTTCAGGATTTGATTGGTCTTCCACATAGAGGCTTCTTACATACGTTTCATAATCACCGTCAATGAGTGCATCGAAGGCCTTTTCTACCGTTTTTGTGGGTGTGTTCGATGAACAAGCACCGAGCAGCATGCAGCATGCTGCCATTAGCACTACAGTTAGTTTTTTCATACTGAATAGATATTATATTAAACAATAAAGATTATTCTGATAAGATTTGTTTCAGTTTTTTGTGTCTGATTTCAAGGTATGAGCGTTCGGCTTTTATTTTGTGAAGTCCTCCCCATTTTCCAGTGATGGCATACTGTGTAACTAATTCTGTTGGAAGAACCCCTGATAGAGTTCTTCGTACTACGGAACAAATCTCGTAAATTCGGTTGTTACCAGGTGAAACGAGGTTTTCTAAACTTCTTTTTATTTTTCTGGCTTCGATATTCTTTTCTTCAGAAACAATTTGGTAAATCTGATACAATTCTTTTAAGTAGTGGTCTAGGTTTTTGAATTCAACACCTGTATGGTGGAGCAAGAAGAAAATATAGACCGTTTTAGGTAGGTATGACATTTTCACTTCTTTGTCGCTGTACATGGGAAAGAATAAACGGCATTGTGTATCTATAATGATAGGAGTGTTTATGGATAAACATCTGTCTTCTTTTTTATTGTTCTGTAACGCCATATCTTTCAGCATCACTTTTATTTCTTCATCTTCCAGCAATTTGCTATTCGTAAGTAATTCTATCAACATCTCTTTTGCTGTGTAATATGAAATAGTCAATTTCCGGTCCATGGCTTTAATATTTAATATTGCAAATTAAATTAAAAAAAATCTCCACTTTAACTCAAAACAAGATTCTTGCTGCATGATGAAAACCTTGTTTATAGAAAAAGATATTTTGAGTAGGGATATTCAAAACATCTTTTTTATCTTTATCCCTCAAAGAGCTAAAAGGTAAATGGATAATTGATTTTTTTTTGCGTATGTTGTTTTTCCGTTGTTTTTTTATGCTATTTATGTGGATAGTTATGAGTGGGAGTCATGCAGATGCTCGTACGGGGAGAGCGTTGGTGGTGGCTATTGGCAAATATCCGATGGATAGTGGATGGGAAAATATTCATGGCGACAACGATGGTATATTAATTTCTGATTTGTTGAAAAGAAATCATTATCAGCAAATTATATTGTTGAAGAATGAAAAGGCCACCAAGGAGAATATTAATCTGTCATTGCAAAAGTTATATGAGGATGTGAAGACTGGCGACTATTTGTTTTTACATTTTTCTTGCCACGGACAGCAGATGATGGATTTGAATGAAGATGAAGAAGACGGGTTGGATGAAGCCTTGGTCCCTTATGATGCATTGTTCTGGTATCTTCCTGGTATTTATGAGGGAGAAAAGCATTTCAGTGATGATGAATTGGGAGAATGGATTGACAGGTTTCGTCACAAACTGGGAAAATCCGGACAGATTTTTGTGACTTTGGATGCATGTCATAGTGGGACAGCCAATCGTTATGCGGGCAACATTTATGTTCGTGGTGTCAATAAAATTTTTGCTCCGGATAATTACCGACCGTTACCCGGAAGGTATTTGAATCGTAGTATGAGATTGAAGTCTTTGGCTAATCTGGCTCCTACGATGGTATTGAGTGCATGTAGGCCGGAGGAGACAAATTATGAATATTATAGTCGGAAGAGCAAATGTCATTATGGGAAACTGACTTATAGTTTCGTACAGGTGGCAGAACGGCAATTAGCTGGATTTACGGCTGAAGGTTGGTGCAAGGTTGTAAATGAGACCATGCGACAGTTACCTTCCAGTCCGTTGTTGAAATTACAACATCCATATATGGAGTGTAGTGATAAAGAGAAGCTGTTTATATTGTCTGTGATTCATTAAAGTGGAAGTTATGCATTTTGTGTTTGACTGGAAAAGACGGGGAGAACATCAGGATGTTCGAGGAGATATCCTTTCCAAGGACGGAATAGAGGAGCTTTATAGGTTGTACCGGGCACGATTTATGGGATATATGCAGAAAAGATATCAATTGGGAGAAGAGGAAATATCAGATATTTATCATGATAGTTTCTTGTTGATGATTGATAATATTCGTACTGGGAAATACCAGCAGCAGGATGCTTCTCTTTTCACTTATCTTTTGGGGATTGGGAAGAATCGGGTTTTGAAGAAGTTTCAGAAAGAAACCGAACGTCCTCTTGTGGCTGGATGGATAAGTGAATTATTACCGGATACCGACTGGAAGAATGCATTGGAAGAGGCGTCTCGTCTGGTGAACGAAGGAGAATCTGTGTGTAATCAAATATTGCAGCTGTTCTATTGGGAACGCTTGAGTATGAGTGCGATTGCTGAGCGGATGGGCTATCAATCGGCGAGTGTGGCTAAAAGTAAGAAAAATTCGTGTATGCGCCGTTTTTCTTTTGAGCTGAAACGCAGGCTGGAGGGAATGGGCATTTATTATAAACTGAAGAAGTAAGTTTATGGATAGAAATGAGGAAAACAGGATGCTGGATGAGATAGACCGGTTCCTGAATTATGAGATGACTCCGGAAGAAGAATCGGATTTCATCGCTCGAATGGAAAAGGATGAGGTTCTCAGGGAACAAGTCTTTCTCAGGCAACTGGTTGTAGAGGCCGAGAGAAAGAAGGCAGAAGCAAGAATCCTGTACCAGAAAAAGCCGGAAAGGAAAAAATTGTCAGTAAGGGTTCAGGTCCGTTTGGTAGCAGCCTGTTTATGCGTGCTGATGGTACTTGGTTACTTTTACGGGAGAATGTATCGTTTCAGTACTCAGGACGTTTTGCATGAAGTCTATAATCCGCCTGTGTGGGAAACTTTGCGCTCAGAAGGTTTTTCTACTCCTGAAACAGCTAGAATAAACCGGCATATCGAGGAATGGTATTCAGAGGGAAAAAGTGATAGCCTGGTCCTTTATTATCAGCAGCTGTCGGAGGAAAATAAGCTGGCTTGCATTACGGAAAAGAGCAAAATGTATCTGGGGATAGCTTTTTTACGTCAGGATAATATCGGGCAGGCGTATTTATTGGCTGAGGAACTTCAGAAAAGTGTGAATAAAGAAGTGGGAGACTGGTTGATGTTGGGATGCTTGCTACACGATGGGAAGAGAGAGGAAGCGGTTGATTGGGCTTTATATATCAGCCAACAGAAGAACTCTTATAGTGAAGAAGCCCTGCAAATTTATGATGCATTAAATCAACGGCGATGGTTTTAAGGTACTTGCTCTTTGTTGTGGTATGGCTGGGATGTATGTTGAAGGTAACGGCTTTATATGCGTATCATTCTCCGAACCGACAGCTGGAAACATATTGGGAACCGTTCACTGGAGATAGTCTGGAATATGCCTGGGAACTTTATCAGCAAAGTCTGGATTGCCTGGAAAGGAAATGCCCTTCATTCTTTGAGGAATTGTCGGAAGAAGCTGAGAAGATATTTGGTCGGGAACTGGATAAAAACGTTTTTTCGTGGAAGCACCTGGAACTTGTACGAAGAAATTTGGAAATCAGTTTTAGCAGGAACAAAACACTTATTGATAAAGATGAGGACAGCAGTCTAGGAATAGCCTATATGTTTGATTTGTTAAAAGTGAGTACGAATTTGGTTCGTGCCAGAACGATTTTGGAACAGCATGATGGACAACCGGACAGTATTTATTCCTTTTATGAAGCCTGGTTTCAAAGATGTAAGGTACGCTATCTGGCAGATTGCAGTCTGTATAAAATCAAGCAAGGAAAGCTGCAGGAAGCCTTGACCAGTTGTGAAGAGGCATTGACTTTAAGTCTGCAATATGAGCCTGTTTCTTTTCACAGACTATCCAAGCACAAGGACGCCATTCAGTATCTTATGCAGTTACATCCTGATGAAGCAGGGAAAATGGTGGAAGGATTGAAACAAATCGCTTCTCCAGTTTTTACGAAGGAAGAAATCTTTCAAAATGGCACTTTGCCTTTATTCAATTTATATACCATCCAAATGGCCTGTATATGCGAACGACAAGGATATCTGGAGCAAGCTGCTGGAGTCTATCGTTGTCTGCTGGCTGAAATCCGAAAATATTTAAGTGCGGATTTATCTTATTTTCTGCCAGAGGAACGAGACGAACTCGGTAATCTCTTGCGATATTATCTGGACATGATACAGCGTTTTTCTCTCCGCCATGTCCGGCATGAATCTGTGGCTGAGCTACTTCTGGAGCACAGCCTGTTGAAAGAAAATTTATTGGCTGTCAGTCCTTCGCCCGTCACTCGAATTAAGGAAGATTCCCGTCCTATAGCCCTCGATTTACAGAAATCGATAGATTCACTTTATTATACTCCTGATTATTATCTGTTGCCCGGAAATCCTCGCTATTTCAGTAAGTTTGAGATGTGGGTCAAGCTGATTGGATTGAAGCGGAGACAAGTTTCTTTGTTGGGAAGATTTTCGCCTTCAGAGAGTAATCCGGCGCAGTTAAAGGATTGGAAAAGCTTGAAAAAGTGGCTTGCTCCCGATGAAACGCTTATCAAAATAATCGATTTACCGATTAATTTCTATGACCGGCAATATGTAGCCTTGGTTATGAGGGCAGATTTGCCATGTCCAAGGGTTGTGGTGTTACCGAAGAAAAGGGAGCTTTTTCGCCTTCGTGTGGAAAATCGGGAGGCTGACGAGATATGGAAGCCTATCAGCCGGTTTATTGGTTCTCCAACTAAGTTGTTTCTTTGTTTGGAAGGTGATATGATGGAGGTATATTGGGGGAATATTCTGTATAGGAAGAAAAGATTACTTGAAACGTACGATTTACATTATTTATTGAGTATCAAAGATTTTCTTCGATTAAAAATGGAGAAAGAGGATTGTGAAGAGGCTGAATATACATTGTATGGGTTTGGCGGGGCTTACTTTTCGCAACTCCCTTCATTGAAAGGAGTGCGGGGACAGGGAGTCCAGTATTTGCCGGGAAGCAGGGAGGAATTGTGTCGCATTGATACGATGCTTTCAGGGAGATGGAAATCCCATTTGTTTTTAGGGCGCGAGGCAAATAAGGCCAATTTTCTGAGTTTGTCTTTTCGGGTTGCTCCACATAGTATCATTCATGTGGCAACTCATGGCTTTTCTTTGTTGTATGATAAAACCATTCCGGATGGGAGGATTGTGTCTTTTGAAGAAAATCCGTTGGTGGGTTGCAGTGCGTATAAGAATCCGATGCTGCGGAATGGATTTTTGCTTACGGGAGCCAACCGTTATTGGAATAAACCGATACCTTATGATGCCATGGATTCCGGCATAGTGACGGCATACGATGTTTCTCAAATGAATTTGAATGGAACTGATTTGGTGGTCTTGTCGGCCTGCCGTTCTGCTTCCGGCGAGATGAAAGACGGAGAGGGATTGTTTGGATTGATAAGGGCTTTTAAAGTGGCAGGTGCCAAGGCTGTATTGGCCAATTTGAATAATATATCGGACACAAAGACGGTGCTTTTCATTACGACTTTTTATCGTTATTGGATCAATGGATGTAGTATGTTCGAAGCGTTTGCCAGGACGCAGCGTGAGCTGATAAACAGCCAGCCGGAAGATGAGCTTCTGTGGAGCGGCTTTGTTTTGTTTGAATAATGTGTATTGTTCTGGTTTATTGGGTAAAAACACGAGCTGTAACAAGAAACGCTACAGCTCGTGTTGGTATAATAATCCTTTAGTTATTTCAGTTATTGTTTGGCATCATAAATTTGTTTGATTTCCTTGTCTGACAGACAACGGGTATTATATACCCGGAAATTGTCGATCGTCATGTTTGTGCCATTTACAGTTTTTCTTTCTATAGTGACATTACCTCCCATAATGAATTTAATACCTGTGCCATAGGATGCTTGAGAATGAGTTCCTTCTTCAAATGGATTAACGTACTCTGTGATAGTATCTACAAGAACTCCATCAACGTAAAGTGAAGTCGTTGTGGTGGCATATTCGATGTTATTGAAATCAGATACCAGTGCAATATGATGCCATTTGCCGTCTGTTATAGTAGGGTGTGTGAAGGCGGGTCTGTTGCTATATTGATATTCATTGTTATAGCGTGTCGTTACAAACTTAAGACTTCCTTGGCTCATTGTAAATGTGAACATGGAAGCGTTGTTGTTGGATGAGACTAGATAAAAAATATTGCCGTCGCTAAAGTCTTTTCCCCAAAAACTGACCGTCAGTGTACGACTGTCGGTGATTGCTTTAGGAACGATGAATGAACTGTTGTCTGTAAGACTAAACTTGACAGCTTGTAAACCCTCGGTAATTCCTTCTACGAAAGAGGGAGAATTATTCCCGAATCCATTGATTGCATTTTCTGTCATATCATTGAAGTCACCGTCAAATTTATAATATGCATAAAGTCCTTGGCCGACTACAAGGCTGGGAGAGTTGTTTTTTTGACCTGTAATTTGGATTGTCTTGTGTGTTTTTCCATCTGAAACGGTCAGCGTTGCATTGAGTTCTTCCGGCATTTTGTCTCGGTCCAGTTGCACATTTACAGTTTGACTGCTTCCTGCAGTAATTTTTCCTTCAGTGGGAGTTACTGTCAGGCTGTTTTCTTTGATTTCCTCTACGTTCCAGCTTAATTCTCCCTTTCCGGTGTTGCTTATGGTAAATGAAGCTTCATTGATATCTTTCCCAAAATCAAGTATATCAGGTTCAATATTCATGATACCGGTTTGAGATTCACTTCCAGAGACAACTTGTATGGCCTGCTCTTTGATTCCGTCTGATAAAACTAAAGTAGTGTTTATGTTTACAGCTCCATTGTTGCGGTTTAGGAAGACTTTTACTACTTTAGAACCTTTTGCTGTAATGGAACCACTGTTTTCGGATAGAGTAATAGCTGGTTCTGATGGACTGGTAATAGACCAGTTTAATGTGGAGTTTCCTGTATTTTTGATGGTAAGGGGTAATTCTTGCACATCGTTGCCAAAGTCAAGAATTTCGGGTTCTACACTCATGTAAGATTGTGCATTTTTCGGAGCACACGACACGTTGATAGGGAAAGAATTGCCGAATGCGGATAACTTGATGATTACAGTCTGTGCCTCAGTCAGTTTATCACGGTCTACGGTGAAAATGATGCTTTGTTGCTTGTTTGCTTCTATTTGTCCAGCTATTGGGTTGGCAATTATCCAGGTATGGCTTCCTAAATCTAAGCTCCAGTCGGTGCTTGTGTTGCCGTTGTTTTGGATTTTTACAGACAGCTCGTTTTGGGTTGTCCCAAAATTCAAGGTAGAAGGGGTTATTTGTATAAGCGCATCTTGCATAACAGCAGTAAGTTGGATATCTGCATTTGAAACTTGTCCTGGTACAACCGTTACGCTTTTGGTATTGGTTTCATACCCTTCTTTCATAAATTGAATTTTGTACTCTCCAGCTTTTAGCTGAGGAAAGCTGAATTTCCCATCACTTCCTGTACTGGTGCTGGCTCCATTCGGAAGTATGCTTACTTGTACGCCACTTAGGGGCTGTGTCCCATTGACAGCATCTGTTACTACTCCTACGATGTCCCCTTGTGTAATTTCTTCTTCTTCGGTGCATGATGATAGTGACAATGCACCAAGGATTAGCCAGAATAAAAGAATGAATTTTTTCATGCTTACTACGTTTTTTAAGAATAGATATTTTGACATAGCAAAGTAAGCTTAAAAAAATGTGCTTGTTTGTTGGAAACAAGTATTTGATGGAGAGGAAAAAACTTGTTTTCAGCTGTTTGTAGGGGATAAAAAAAGGATATTCCCAAAAGAGAATATCCTTTTTCAAATTTCGTTTTCAGTAGATTATGCTTCAGCGCAAGGAATTACAGAAACATAGCTTCTGTCTTCGCGACCTTTCTTGAAACATACAGTACCGTCTACCAATGCGTAAAGAGTGTGGTCACTACCCATACCTACGTTTTCACCCGGGTTGTGAACTGTTCCTCTTTGACGAACAATGATGTTACCAGCTTTGCAAGCTGAACCACCGAATATCTTTACGCCTAATCTCTTACTAGCTGACTCACGGCCGTTCTTAGAACTACCTACACCTTTCTTATGTGCCATTTTCTTCTACGTTTTAAATGATTAAGCAATAACTTGTTTGATTGTCAATTCAGTAAACTGCTGGCGATGACCGTTCAGTTTTCTGTAACCTTTTCTTCTCTTTTTGTGGAATACCAATACCTTGTCACCTTTTACCAAGTGAGAAGCTACTTCGCAAACCACTTTTGCACCGTCTACAGTAGGAGCACCTACAGTTACAGTACCGTTGTTGTCAACCAACAAGACTTTGTCAAATTCAACAGTTGCACCGTTTTCAGCGTTCTGGATGTGCTGAACAAACAGTTTCTTGCCTTCTTCTGCTTTGAACTGCTGACCGTTAATTTCTACGATTACGTACATTTTAAATAAATATTAAACGGGTTTCCTCCGCAAGGTGAACCGTTCTCTCCGGCTACTTTTTTACCTCCACGGACTAAAATCGGCTGCAAATTTACGGCTTTAAATTTACATAACCAACTATTTATCTGAAAAAAACAACCGATGGACTCGTTTTTTTATTTGAGCGGAGTCAGGTCGGGCAGGATGGCTACATGCGGATAAGCTGCCAGCTCCTCGCGGGTGGTCATGCCGTGCAAGACGCCGGCAAAATCGACTCCGGCATTTTGGGCTGTTTCCGCATCCACCGTGCTGTCGCCCAGGTACAGCACTTGTCCTTTGGGACATTGCAGACGGGAGATGGCCAACAGCAGTCCTTCGGGAGAGGGCTTGGCTTCTTTCACGTCTTCACCTCCTATGATAATGTCAATGAATGCTTCCGGAAATTTCTTCCCCAGCAGTTCCATGATGCGGTAGCGGTATTTGGTAGAGATGATGCCGATGCGGGCACCGCGTGCTTTCAGTGCGTGCAGCACCTCTTCCGTCTCGGGGAAAAGCAGGGTGTTGGCTGTCATGTGCTGGTCGGCTTCTTTCACGTATTCTTTCCGATAGATTTCCAGGGTATCGGCATCCGTCACTCCGCTCAGGATGGAAAAGGAGTCTACCAGCGTTTTTCCGATGGTGCGTTTGATGGCGTGATCGTCCACCTGGTGAAATCCGTGACGTTCGAGCACGTTACGGTAGCACATCACGATGCCGCGGGAAGAGTCGGCCAGGGTATAGTCAAAGTCAAATAAATAAACTGCGTACGGTTTCATGTAATTACTCTATATAATAAGGTATATGTTCAATCTGCAGCAAGGCAAGTTTACGTTCTGTTCCTCCGGCATATCCGGTCAGGCTGCCGTTTGTTCCCACCACCCGATGGCAGGGGATAAGGATACTGATGGGGTTGTGTCCGATGGCGTTTCCTACTGCCTGGGCAGCCATGTGAGGACGTCCGAGCCTACGGGCGGTTTCTGTGGCCATTTCTTTGTAAGTCTGGGTTTTTCCGTAGGGGATACTGGACAGGATGTTCCAGACGGTTTGTTGGAAAGGGGTACCATCAAGACGAAGCGGGGGAAGGAAGCCGGGCTCTTTTCCGGAAAAATAAATGTCGAGCCACTGTCGGGTCTGACACAAGACGGGAATTTCTTTTTCTTCGGTTTCTTCCCGAAGGGTACTGCCGAAATACTTCTGTCCGTCAAACCACAATCCGCAGAGCCTGTCGTTCGTGGCGGCAAGGGTGATGCCTCCCAAGGGAGAGTCGTAGTGGCTGATATAAGTCATGCGATGGAATTGTAAATATCTGGGAATTAGTTGGTTGTGTACTGTAAAAAAACGTACTTGCGTTTTGCTTAAAACGTAAGTGCGTTTCACTTAAAACGCAAGTACGTTTTGGTTGAAACGCAAAGGCGTTTTCATTGAAACGTCCTTGCGTTTTTTCAGGTCCTTTTAATCCATGGGTTGATAGTTCTTGGCGAGGCCTCCTTCGCTGGTTTCCTTGTATAGGGAAGGGAGGTCGTGCCCTGTCTGTTTCATGACTTCGACTACCTTGTCGAATGACACCCGATGGTGTCCGTCGGTAAAGGCCGAATAGATGTTGGCATCGAGGGCGCGGGCGGCGGCATACGCGTTGCGTTCGATACAAGGAATCTGTACCAGTCCGCATACAGGGTCGCAGGTCATGCCCAGATGATGTTCCAGTCCCATTTCTGCCGCATATTCAATCTGTGCCGGGCTGCCGCCAAACAGTTGGCTGGCGGCGGCTGAAGCCATGGAGCAGGCTACTCCCACTTCGGCCTGGCATCCGGCTTCGGCACCGGAAATAGAGGCGTTGTGTTTCACGATGTTACCTACCAGACCGGCAGTGGCCAGTGCACGGAGGATACGTGCGTCACTGAATTCACGGCTTTTCTGCAAGTGATACAGAACCGCCGGAACCACTCCGCAGGCACCGCAGGTGGGTGCCGTCACGATTTTTCCTCCCGAAGCGTTCTCTTCGCTGACGGCCAGGGCGTAGGCAAAGACCAGTCCCCGGGAACGGAGAGAATCTTTGTATCCTTTCGACCGGATGTAATAAGAAGAGGCTTTACGGCGCAGGTTCAGCGGACCGGGCAGTACCCCTTCGGCATCCAGTCCCCGATGGATGGCTGCCTTCATGGTCTCCCATACCTCTGCCAGAAAATCCCAGATTTCCTTGCCTTCACACTGTTCCACGTATTCCCAGTAACTTCTACCCGTGTGTTCACACCAGTAGAGTATCTGGCTCATGGTGTTCATGCTGTAGATGTCGTCGGTAGCCGTGCGGTCGTGTCCTTCTTCCGCCAGTGCGCCTCCTCCCACGCTGAACACCGTCCATTCGTCCAGTTTCTTCTTTTGGGCGTCGAATGCCTTGAAGGTCATTCCGTTGGGGTGGAAAGGAAAGAATACATGAGGCTTCCAGATGATTTCCACGGGAGCGTGAGGCTGCAGGGTATCCAGAATGGCCACGTCGGTCATGTGACCGCGTCCGGTGGCAGCCAGGCTTCCGTACAGCGTGACTTCAAAAGAGGCGGCCTGCGGATTCCGTGCGAGGAATTGTTCGGCTGCCTTGCGGGGGCCCATGGTGTGACTGCTGGATGGGCCCGTTCCGATGCGATATAGTTCTCTGATTGATTTCATCTCAAAATAGGTGTGAGTTTTCTGCAAAGATACGCAATAATCGTATATGCTTGTCGTATATGTTTGTAAAATCCCTTCGGGCTATTTTAAATCGACCACGGTGATGCCGGCTCCTCCGAATTGTACGTGCTCGTCCTGAAAATGAGCAACCCCCGGTACGGTGGCCAGGTACTGGCGGATGAGGGTACGCAGAATGCCGCTTCCGGTACCGTGAAGGATACGTACACGGCTGACTCCCACCAGAATGGCGTCGTCGATGAAATAAGTGACGGCCTGTATGGCTTCGTCACCCCTCATTCCCCTGACGTCGAGGTCCTGCTTGAAGTTCAGTTTCTTTTCGTACATCCGGTCTTGCGTCTCGCTGCTCACAAAGGTCGTCTTGTTGGAAAGGGGAGCGGCTTTCGGGGCATCGGTCCGTTCCAGTCGTTCGGTTTTGACATTGGTTTTCATCAGGCCGAACATGACTACGGCATTCTTTCCGTTGACGTCCATCACCTGTCCCACACTGGTCTGTCCCTTGATGCGGACATAGTCGCCGGCTTCTATCGGGCGGACTTTAGGTACAGGCTGAGGCTCGGAGGCTTTCTGCTGCTGTCGGGCCTTCTTGTCTTTTTTCCGTTCCTGCTTTTCACGGAGCTGCTCCATCTTGCGGGCGATTTTTTCTTCCATGGCCGCTTTGTCAAGTTTCTCCACCTGCTCTTTAAAGTCCGTCAATTCCTGGCGAGCAGTGCGGGTGCGTTCTTTCTCGGCCTGTGCTTCCTTGATGGTGCGGATGGTATTTTCAATCTTGGCGTTCGATTCCTGGAGCAAGCGTTCGGCTTCTTCCTTCGCCTTGTTCAGGATTTCCTTCCGGCTCCGTTCCAGTTCGGCTATTTCCTGCTCATAGCGGGCAATGGTGTCTTCCATCTGTTTTTCCCGCTTGCGGATGTTCTGACGTTTGGTTTCCCAGTAACGCTTGTCGCGTACGATGTCTTGCAGGTATTTGTCGCTCTGGATGTATTCGCTTCCCACAATTTCCGAGGCATCGGCGATGACTTCTTCCGGAAGTCCGATTTTCCGGGCAATTTCCACGGCGAATGAGCTTCCGGGATTCCCAATCTGCAACTGGAAGAGGGCACGCATTTCGTGGCGGTCGTAGAGCATGGCTCCGTTCACCACGCCTTCGTGGTCTTCGGCAAAATGTTTCAGGTTCTGGTAGTGGGTGGTGATAACTCCAAAGGTACCTTTCTGGTTGAAACGCTTCAAGACGGCTTCGGCAATGGCCCCGCCAATCTGCGGTTCCGTTCCTCCTCCGAACTCATCAATCAGGATGAGGCTCTGGCCGTTGCACGATTTCAGCATCACCTTCATGTTGGTCAGGTGGGAAGAGTAGGTACTCAGGTCGTCTTCAATACTCTGCTCGTCGCCGATGTCAATGAAGATGTGGCTGAAGATGCCGGCATGGCTTCGTTCGTGCATGGACACCAGCATGCCGCACTGAAGCATGTATTGCAGCAGTCCGACGGTTTTCAGGCAGACGGACTTACCTCCGGCGTTCGGACCGGAAATCAGCAGGATGCGTTTCTCTCGGGTGAGGATAATGTCCAAGGGAACCACTTTCTTGCCGTGCTTGGCCAGCGACATTTGCAGCAGGGGATGTACCGCCTGGAACCAGTCGACAATCTGCTGGTTTTCGAACGAGGGTTTCAGGCCTTTTATCTCGATGCCGAACAGTGCTTTGGCACGGATAAAGTCAATCTCGGCCAGGAATTCATAGGACTGCAGGATGGCGGGTATCTGCGGACGGACCGTTGCCGAGAAATCGGTCAGGATACGGATAATCTCCCGCCGCTCTTCTCCCTCCAGTTCCCGGATGCGGTTGTTGGCTTCCACCACTTCCGCCGGTTCGATGAACACCGTCTTTCCGGTGGCCGACTCGTCGTGTACGATACCTTTGATTTTTCGTTTCATGCCGGGAGCTACCGGAATGACCAGACGGCCGTCGCGCATGGTGGGGGTTACATCTTTGTCGACGTATCCTTCCGACTGTGCGGCCCGGAGGATGTTGTTCAGGCTGCGCGAGATACTTCCGGTGGTAGCTGAAAGTTCTCGTCGGATGCGTAACAGTTCTGTGGAGGCATTGTCCTTTATTTTTCCGAACTTGTCGAGAATGCTGTCAATGCGGGCAATCAGTTGTGGAAAGGTCAGGATATCTCCTGCCAGTTCATGTAGTGCCGGATAAGGGGAAGTGGCCGTATCGTCTGCTTCGTCTCCATCAGTCTGCTGGAGAAAGCGTACGATGTCGCGGATGGTTTCCAGCGAGCGGCGCAGGTCGAAGAGTTCCTGCTCGTCCATGTACATACCTTCCACTCGGATACGTTTCAGCGAGGGGCGGACATCGAAGAAGTACTGTGCGGGAAAATCTTCCTCTTCCTGGGTAATCCGTACAAACTCCATCACCTGTTCCAGTCGGCGGTTGATTTCCTGGTAGTCGTCCGAGAAAGCCATTTCGTCTACACGTTCTTCTCCCAAAGTGCTTAAACAGCGTGCTTTCAGCAACTGTCGGATTTGGTCGAATCCAATCTTTTGTTCGAAATTATGAGGATATATCATGATTCGTCTGTTTCGTTTTTCTTGGCTGCAAAGGTACGACAATGAAAAAAAATAATCAAAAAAGGCGGTAAATATTTGCGGATTCCAAAATAATGCCTACCTTTGCATCGCCTTTGAAAAACAAGGCAACTCTCAATCGGAGTTTTGGAGAGGTGGCAGAGTGGTCGATTGCGGCGGTCTTGAAAACCGTTGTACTGCGAGGTACCCGGGGTTCGAATCCCTGTCTCTCCGCTGAAGTTTTACTAATCCTCGTAAAATCAAGGTTTTACGAGGATTTTTTTTGCCCGTTGAAAGCATCGGCTGGAGAAATGTTTTTTCTTATTTGCTTTTTAACGTGGAAATGGTTAACTTTAAAAACATTTGAAAATCCTTATAAAACAATCAACAGATGAAATCCTTGTTATTCCTTTATTTCTTTGTGGCGATGGCGTTTTCGGCCGTGGCTTCTTCTGTATCGGAGAGTTATGTCATTCCTAACCCTCAGCAGATGGCGGTGGGTGATGGTCATTTTGTTCTTCAGAAAAATGCTTCTTTCTCATGCAACCTGAAAGGGGCAGATAAGGAAGATTTTGTAAAGTATGTCGGTCAGTCTCCTTTTGCATTGACTTATAAAAAGAGGGGGAAGACGGATATTGTGTTTAAATTGCTCAGTCCGAAACAGTCGCAGATGAAGGAGGAAGCCTATCGGTTGGAAGTGACGAAAAAGGGAATTCAAGTGGAGGCCACTTCTGCTTCCGGCTTGTTCTATGCTTTTCAGTCGATAAATCAGTTGGTACAGCCGGCGGGAAACAATACTTTCCTGTTGCCGGAAGTGACCATCGAGGATACACCGCGTTTCGCATACCGGGGCATGCACTTGGATGTGTCACGTCATTTTTATACCAAAGAATTTGTCAAGAAACAGCTGGATGCATTGGCTCGTTACAAACTGAACCGCTTCCACTGGCACCTGACTGATGGGGCCGGATGGCGGATTGAAATCAAGAAATATCCGGAACTGACGCGCGAAACGGCTTATCGTCCTTTCCCGGACTGGAAAAGCTGGTGGAAAGGCGGACGGACGTATTGCCGGCAGGATGCTCCGGGGGCTTCCGGAGGATACTACACGCAGGAAGATGTGAAAGAGATTGTGGAATATGCCCGTCAGCTTCATATTACGGTGATTCCGGAGATTGAGATGCCGGCTCACTCGGAGGAAGTCTTGGCTGCCCTTCCGCAGCTGGCCTGCGGGGGTGATTTAAAGCCCGGGGGCGAGTTTTGCCCTGGAAAAGAATTGACTTACACTTTCCTGACCGATGTGTTGAAGGAAGTGATGGCGCTTTTCCCGTCGGAATACATTCATATCGGAGGGGATGAGGCCAGCACGAACCACTGGAAACAATGTCCTGACTGTCAGGCACGGATGAAGGAAGAAGGAATGAAAGAAGAAGGCGAACTGCAGGAGTATCTTGTTTCAAGAATTGAAAAGTTCTTGCGGGAGAACGGTCGCAAGATGATTGGTTGGGACGAAATACTGACCGGCGAGTTGGATGAAACTTCGGCTGTGACCGTGTGGCGCGGAGAAGATAAGGGAGCCGAGTCAGTGAAAAGAGGGCTGCGCACGATTCTGTCGCCGGGTGCCTATTGCTATTTTGACAGTTATCAGGATGCGCCGCGCACACAGCCTGAAGCCATTGGAGGGTATCTTCCGTTGGAAAAGGTATATTCTTATGAGCCTGTAACCCCGGCTTTCCCGGCAGATAAGCTGGATTGTGTGTGGGGAGTTCAAGGAAATGTATGGACGGAATATTTGTCTACGCCGGAACATACGGAATACATGATTTATCCTCGTTTGCTGGCATTGGCCGAGGTGGCTTGGACCAACCCGGAGCGGAAGGACTGGAAGCGTTTCCATGCGGAGGCTTTGCAGGAAGTGGAAGTGTTGGATTCATTGGGATACCATACTTTTGACTTGAAGAATGAAGTGGGTAACCGTCCGGAGGCACTGAGTGTCGACAACCATCTGGCAAAAGGCAAGAAGGTAGAGTATCTGCGCCCTTATGCGGCAGATTCTTATCCGGCGGGAGGAGACGGAGCTTTGACCAACGGCATCCATGGGGGATGGGTCTATACCGATTTGCGCTGGCAGGGATTCCTTGGAAAGGGAATGGATGCGGTGGTGGATTTGGAAAAATCACAGCCTATCCGCCAGCTTTCCATCGACTTCATGCAGTTGATAGGTCCGGGTGTGTTCCTGCCGCAGAAGGTCAGCTTCCTGGTTTCGGACGACGGAAAGGAATATACGCTGTTGAAGACGATTACGACGACGCTGCCTATTACGGATGAAAAGCTGACTATCCAGAATTATGCATGGGAGGGCACTTGCGAGGCTCGTTACGTGCGGGTACAGGCTGACATCAATCCTGAAGCCGGTGGATTCTTGTTTACCGACGAGATTGTAGTGAAATAATTCTATATTCAGAGGGCCGGAAGCACGTATCCGAAGCGCAACAGGCCAATCAGGTAGTGTGCTTCCGGCTGATGAATCAGATGCAAGGTGGGCTGTATGAACCCTTTGCCCAGGCAGGGAATCTTCCAAGTGAATTCACTGGCCCATTCGTGTGAATGGGAGAAACGGGCGTAATCGGTGAATAGTCCGCCTTCTGTTTTTCCACATTGCCATACAAGGCCTGCTCCGGAATAGTGTTTGCATCCTTGGCTGGCGTGCCATTGGGCAGAAACCTGTAAGAGCACTTGCAGGCGGGGAGTGATTGACTGTTCTGCATATCCCCAGATTATTTTCCGGATTTCTTTCTTTTCTTTTTTTGATGCTTGTTCCGTATCTCCTTCTGCATAATTCCGATACATCCCGCTATGTAAAGCAAAGCCCATGTGATAATTGCTGTCATGATGCTGGTAGTTGAATGAGGTGAGACAGAGTATCCCGTCGTGCTTCGGGCAGAAACGGAATACATTTTCTTTTCCTGTAAAGCGATAGGAGCCTTTCCCGTTATATAAGGAGGCTTGCAGACTCCATTGAGCCTGTTGCAGCTCATAGTGTACCCCCATGGAAGACACCGGATAGTTGGCTATGGGATAATCGGCCGACAAGGTGGGAAAGATGCCGCATGAGCTGTTGGTGAACAGGGCTGTGGCCGGCGAAGTGAAATAGTCTTCGTTTAGGTTACGGATGCCGATGAACAGGCTGGAGTTTCCCATTGGCTGCCGGATGCCCAGTATGGCCACGGCCAGCGGATGATTGTCTTCTTCGATGTTGGAAAAGGTCTGCATATCGTTGGCCAAAGACTCGGCTCGGGTTTTGGCCGTGCTGAGGGTGGCTGCTTCAAGGGTGGCAGACTGGCCTAGCGGGGCGGAAAAATCCAACCGTAACAAATTCACCCAGTTGGTTCCTTTCTTGAAATCGCTCTGTAGTTCGGTGGTATAATTTATCAGGAGTTTCTGGGCAAAGCAACGGCAGGGGGATACCGTTGCAATGACCAGTATGTATTTGATAAGTTTTGTCATAACCATTTGGTGAAACGATGGATGTACCAGTTCTTAATCAGTTGTGTCAGTACGCAGTAGGAAAGCAGGATGCCGAACAGCCAGGGGAAATAGCTTGCAGGCAAAGCTTCCAGACCAATGGAGGTCCCAAACGGGATGAAGGGAATCAGGATGCCAGTAACCATGATGAGCAGGGTCAGTCCGGTTACCTGCCAGGAGGCACGGCTTTGTATGAACGGCACTTTCCGCGTACGTATCATGTGTACAATCAGTGTTTGCGACAGCAGGCCTTCGATGAACCATCCGGACTGGAAGAGGGTCTGATGCTCCATGCTCTGACAGCCGAAGGCGAACCACATCACCAGATAGGTGATGATGTCGAAGATGGAACTGATGGGACCGATGAAAATCATGAAGCGGCTCAGGTCGGAGGCGTCCCATTTCCGGGGTTTCCGGAGGTATTCCGCATCCATCCGGTCGAAGGGGATGGTGGTCTGCGAAATATCATACAGCAGGTTCTGAATCAGCAGATGAATGGGAAGCATGGGCAGGAAGGGCAGGAAGGCACTGGCTGCCATGACACTGAACATGTTGCCGAAATTGGAACTGGCGGTCATCTTGATGTATTTGGTGATGTTGCCGAAGGTCTTTCTTCCTTCCAGTACCCCGTCTTCCAATACCATCAGGCTCTTTTCCAGCAGAATGATGTCGGCACTTTCCTTGGCAATGTCTACGGCTGAGTCGACCGAGATTCCGATGTCCGACTGGCGGAGGGCTGCCGCATCGTTGATACCGTCACCTAGGAAGCCGACGGTATTTTGCTGTGCTTGGAGGAGGGTGATGATTTCCGTTTTCTGCACGGGAGTCAGTTTGGAGAAGACGGTCGTCTCGCGTACTGCTTTCATCTTTTCCTCCTCATTCAAGTCGGCCAGTTGAGGGCCGCTGAGTGCGTTGGTAGTGTTGATACCCACTTGCCGGGCGATGGTACGCACCACAGCATCGTTGTCTCCAGACAAGATTTTGACCTCAATCCCGTGTTCATGCAATTGCTGTATGGCCTTGGCTGCCGATTGCTTGGGTGGGTCCAGAAAGGCCAGATAGCCAATCAGTACCATCTCTTTTTCATCTTCCACACAGAAGTCGCACGCTTTGTCGAGGTAGCTTTTCTGCGCTACGGCAATGACCCGCATGCCTTGCTTGTTCATCTGTTCGATGATACGATGTGCCTTATGTTTCAGGGCTTCCGTCATGGGATGTACCTCTCCGTCGAATTCGGCATGTGAGCAGATGGCCAGCATCTCTTCTACGGCACCTTTGGTGATAATCTGTCGTTTTCCTTGTCGGTCTTCCACCACGACCGACATTCTCCGCCGGGTGAAATCAAACGGTATTTCGTCCACCTTGACATAGTTGTCTTTCAGGTATTCCAATGACAGTTCCTTGACGTGCGACAGGATGGCCTTGTCCATCAGGTTTTTCAATCCGGTCTGGAAGAAGCTGTTGAAATAGGCATGACGCAGAATACGGCGGCTTTCATCGCTGCTCCCGTCGGCATTGATGTATTTTTCCAATACAATCTGGTCGCAGGTGAGGGTACCGGTTTTGTCGGTACAGAGAATGTTCATGGCCCCGAAGTTCTGAATGGCATTCAAGTCTTTTACGATGGTTTTTTTCTTGGACATGGCTACGGCTCCTTTGGCAAGGTTGGCCGTCACAATCATCGGAAGCATTTCCGGCGTGAGGCCCACGGCTACCGATACGGCAAAGATAAAAGCTTCCAACCAGTCGCCTTTGGTCACTCCGTTGACCAGAAACACGAAGGGAATCATGATGAGCATGAAGCGTATGAGCAGGAAGCTGACTTTGCTGATTCCTTTGTCGAAAGCGGTGGCGGCACGGTGTCCGGCAATGCTGCGGGCGATGGTGCCCAGGTAAGTGTCGTTTCCGGTGGCAATGACAATGCCGGTGGCCGAACCGCTGACTACGTTGGAGCCCATGAAACAGATGTTTTCAAGTTCTATGACACTGCCTTTGCGGTGTTTGTTCGCATTTGTTTCCGGGCGCTTTTCAATCGGGTCCGATTCCCCTGTCAAGGATGACTGGCTGACAAACAGGTCTTTTGCTTCGATAATACGGAGGTCGGCTGGTATCATGTCGCCAGCGGCAATCATGACGATATCCCCCGGTACCAGTTCTGTGATGTTGATTTCTTCATCGTGCTGGCCGGCACGTCTCACGTAGCAGGTGTTCGTGACCATCTTGAGCAAAGCTTCGCTCGAAGCGTTGGCTTTCCATTCCTGGCAGAAGCGGAGGATGGTACTGGCAATCACCATCGTCAGAATAATGAAGATGGCCGTCCAATCCTGTTCTCCGGGGTTGGCCAGCAGGACATCGAGTACGAAAGAAATGACCACCAGCACGGTCAGTACGCCGATGAAAGGGTTGATGAAGGCCTTGATGAAGGTGGAAACCGGATTCTTCTTCTGTTCGTGTGCTACCTCATTCGTTCCATAGATGGATTGCCGGTTCTCGATTTCTTCGGATGTCAGTCCGTTTTTGCTGGTCTGGAAATAATTGCATACGGTGTTGAGAGGCTGGGTAGCTGCCAAAAATACCTTTTCAGCATTGAATGTGCTTGTTTCCTTACTTTTTCTTCTTTTCCACATAATACCTGAATTCATAGGGTGATTACTCTGTTTCCTTTTCGCACGGCAAAAGTAAGCGATACTGCTGGCAGGGCCTGTTAGAGGATAATTAGAGTGGTATTAGAAAACTATTAGAATCCTGCCGGTTGTTTCCGGCCGTCTTTCTGATAGTGTGGTGTGGAAGCTGAATAAGAAACTTTTAGATATGAGGTAGCTCAATGGTGAAGGTTGTGCCTTCTCCTTGCTTGGAATGTACAGCAAGATGTCCTTGGTGAAGCCCGATAATCTTTTGGGCAAGTGCCATGCCGATGCCGTGTCCTTCTGTCTGCTTGTCTTGTTCCCCTCGGTAGAATAAGGTGAAAATCTGCTCTTTTTCTTTGTCCGATATGCCAATCCCATTGTCGGACAAGCGGATAATCGCCCATTTGTCCCAATAGGAGATTTGGACGAAGGAGGATTTGTTTTCCGAATACTTGCAGTTGTTTTCAATCAGGTTGGCAAAGGCGATGTTCAGCAGGTAGGAGTTGCCCATGACGGTAATCATCCGGTCGTCTTCGGCATCTTCCTGTTCGAAAATCAGTTCGATATGGTATTCCGGGTGGGCCCGCAGGAGCAGTTCCCGGGTGTCCAGCAGCAGTTCGTCGAGCCGGATTTCGTGCATCTTGATTTGCTCTTTCTGGTAATCCGCCTTGGCCAGATTGAGGAGTCCGTCAATCAGTTTGGTCATGCGTCGTGCATCCTGTAATACGTTTTGCATGGCTTGGCGGTATTGCGCTTCTGTCCGTTCCTTTTGCAAGGCTAAATCCAGTTCGGCTATCAGGGCAGCCAACGGTGTTCTCATCTCGTGGGATACGTTGCTGACAAACATTTTCTGTGAATTGAATGAAATTTCCAGGCGTTCCAGCAAGTCATTAAAGGCCAGACTCAGTTCTCCGAGTTCGTCTTTCTCGTTTCTCACCGGTAATCGCCGGTCAATATGGGAAGCCGTGATATTCTCCACTTCCCTTACGATTTCCCGAATGGGCTTCAAAGAAGCCCGTACCAGAAAATAACAGGTCACGAACAAGAGCAGCAGTCCGAAGAGAAACAGAATGATTAAGGTCTTCTGAAGTTCCAGCAGGTTGGTATGGCCGTAACCGTCGTAAGCTGCGGCGGTCACAATGTAATCCTTTCCTTGAAAGGGATAGACCATCCCGATGGCCTGGTACTTTCCGATGTGGAATTCTATTTCTTTTTCGTGAAGAATACGAGTGAGCATTTCCGGACTTTCCTTGATAATGTCATTCTCGACGGCATCGTGGTAAAGCATGCGGAAGTCGGGGGTATAGACTGCCACTTCCACTTCATTGATAAACTCTTTGTTGTTCAGATAGATGGACTGCATGATGCGGGCATCTACCTGGTCTTGCAGGAAAAGGTGTGCTTTGGTCACAGCCTCACTTTTCAGGTTGTGGAAGAAAGTGTTGCTCCGGATGTGTTCGCTGACCAGGTAAATCAGGCTCATGCACAACAGAAATACCACGGCTATGACTCCGGTATTTTTGAGTGTCAGGGTGGTCTTTATCTTCATGGCTTTTCGTCGGTAAGAATAAATCCGATTCCGGGTTTGGTGTGAATCAGTTTGGTGTCGAAGTCTTTGTCTATTTTCTTGCGCAGGTAATTGATATATACATCAATAAAATTGGTACCGGTATCAAAGTGGGTATTCCATACCTTTTCGGCTATTTCCACCCGGCTGATTACTCTTTCCGGATGCTGTACCATATAGGTCAGCAGGTTATATTCTTTAGGGGAGAGACGGATAGGAATACCTTGGCGGGTAACTTCCCTGCGGCTGGTGTCCACTTGCAAATCCTTGTAATTCAGTTTGTCGGGAGGAGAAACCGGATTCTCCGCTTCATTTTTCCGCTTCAGCAGAACTTTTATGCGGGCATTCAGTTCCCTGAAATCAAAAGGTTTGACCATGTAATCATCTGCTCCGGCATCGAATCCGTCCAGCTTGTCATCCGTGGAGCCGAGGGCCGTCAGCATGAGGATGGGAATCTGTGCGTTGAGCTTGCGTATTTCCTTGCAAAGCTCGAATCCGTTCAGTTTGGGGAGGATGATATCCGAAATGACCAGTTGGAAAGCATGTGACTGAAAAAGTCGAAGTCCCATGGCACCGTCGTATGCCACGAAGGTGGTATAACCGTTTTCTTCCAATCCGGTTTTCAGAAGGTCGGCCACCCTTTTATCGTCTTCTATGATTAAAATGCTGTACATAATAATGTGTGGATGAATAAGGGAGCAAGGTTTGTTTATAGATTATCAGGGAAAGCTCCCACGGGGTGGGAAAAGAAAAGTGGAGCATACAGGACTCGAACCTGCCACCTTTTGACTGCCAGTCAAACGCTCTAGCCAGATGAGCTAATGCCCCATTATTGCTTGAAAGCGTGGCAAAGGTACAATAATATTTTAAAAAAACAAGCATATTCGCCCGGAAAACGAAAGAAAACATTAGTTTTGTGTCGATTTATGTCGAAAAAAGGAGATTTATGGATTTGCAAATACGCAAGGCCTCACTGGCAGACTTGGATCGTTTGATGGAAATATTTGAAGAAGCCCGTCGTTTTATGTGTCGTACGGGAAACCCGAATCAGTGGATTAACGGTTATCCGCAGCGTGAACTGATACAGAAAGAAATAGAGGACGCTCATTGTTACGTGTGTGTCACCAAGGAGGGGAAGACGGTGGCCACTTTCTGTTTCATTCAAGGTCCCGACCCTACGTATGCTCATATTGAGAAAGGGGAATGGAAAGACGATTCTCCTTATTATGTGATTCATCGCTTGGCCTCCGACGGTTCTTGTCACGGTATCGGGAAACTGTGTATCGACTGGTGTTTCAGCCAATGGCCTTGCTTGCGGGTGGATACACATGCTGATAACAGGGTGATGCAGAACCTAGTGCAATCAATGGGATTTGTGTATTGCGGTATTATCTATGTAAGCAACGGTACTCCTCGCTTGGCTTACCAGAAACTGGCGTGAGAATTTTCCTACATTCTCTTAATAATCCTTAATTGAAAAATATTTTCCATTGGAAATTTATTCTTTTCTCGATTATTTCTTTTCTTTGCAAATAGTTTCCAATAGAAAATAATAACAAAGAAAAGAAATAGCTATGAAGTACGTCATTGTAGGTGGGGTAGCAGGTGGAGCCACTGCAGCTGCCCGTATTCGGAGAAACACGGAAAAGGCCGAAATTATTTTGTTTGAACGCGGGGAATACATCTCTTATGCCAATTGTGGTTTGCCTTATTATATAGGTGGGGTGATTCAAGACCGTAACCGTTTGTTTGTGCAGACTCCTGAAGCCTTTTCCGCACGTTTTCATATCGATGTGCGGGTACGTTCGGAAGTGATGGCTATCGATACGGCC
Source organism: Bacteroides mediterraneensis (assembly GCF_900128455.1). Classification (GTDB taxonomy): domain Bacteria; phylum Bacteroidota; class Bacteroidia; order Bacteroidales; family Bacteroidaceae; genus Phocaeicola; species Phocaeicola mediterraneensis. Next base: position 1,113,205 of record NZ_LT635783.1, read on the forward strand.
CGCAAGGAAGTGAAAGTGCGCACTTCGGAAGGGAAGGAGTACACAGAAACCTATGATAAACTGTTGCTTTCTCCGGGGGCTTCTCCGGTTCGTCCTCCTTTGCCCGGAATTGATAGTGAAGGAATCTTTACTCTGCGAAATGTGGCAGATACCGACCGTATCAAGAACTACATGCAGGGCCATGAGGTGAAGAAAGCCGTCATCGTAGGAGGTGGTTTCATCGGACTGGAGATGGCCGAGAACTTGCATCATGCAGGGATAGAGGTAGCCGTGGTGGAGATGGCCGACCAGGTGATGGGACCGGTGGATTTCTCCATGGCGGCTTTGGTACACACTCATCTGCAGCAGAAAGGTGTCAAACTGTACTTGAAGCAGGCGGTAGAAGCCTTTGAAAAAACAGCGTCCGGGTTGAAGGTGAAGTTCCAGTCGGGTTTGCAGGCTGAGGCACAGCTGGTGATTCTTTCCATCGGTGTACGGGCAGAGACTCGTCTGGCCGTGGAAGCCGGATTGAAGTTGGGCGAAATGAAGGGTATCTACGTGAATGAATACTTGCAGACTTCCGATGAGTCTGTCTATGCCGTAGGCGATGCCATTGAATATCCGCATCCGATTACGGGCAAGCCTTGGCTGAATTTTCTGGCAGGGCCGGCCAACCGTCAGGCACGTATCGTAGCCGATAACATGACGTTTGGCAATAAAGTGAAATACGAGGGCTCCATTGGTACGGCCATTGCCAAGGTGTTCGATTTGACTGTGGCTTCTACCGGACTTCCCGCCAAACGTTTGAAGGCGTTCGGCATTCCGTACTTGTCGGCTACCATCCACTCCGGTTCCCATGCCGGATACTATCCGGGAGCTTTGCAGATGGATATCAAGATCACCTTCTCTCCGGAAGACGGACGGTTGTACGGGGCACAGATTGTGGGATACAATGGTGTGGACAAACGCATTGATGAATATGCGCTGGTCATCAAGCAGAAAGGTACGGTCTATGACTTGATGCAACTGGAACATGCCTATGCACCTCCTTTCTCTTCTGCCAAAGATCCGGTAGCCGTGTCGGGCTATGTGGCCGGAAATATCTTGAGCGGCAAGATGACTCCGCTCTACTGGAGAGAATTGCAACAGGCCGATTTGACGAAGGTGACCTTGGTCGATGTCCGCACGAAAGACGAGTATGAACTGGGACACATTGCCGGAGCGGTCAATGTACCTTTGGATGAGATGCGTCAGCGGATGAAGGAAATCCCGTCGGACAAGCCGGTGTTCCTGTATTGTGGCGTGGGACTGCGGGGGTATCTGGCATCCAATATTCTGAAAGATAATGGTTACAAGGATGTGCGTAACCTGATTGGCGGTATCAAGACCTACAATGCGGCAGTTACTCCGGTCTGTCAGCCGGATGAGGCATGCGAGGTGGTCTGCACTTGTGACACGGCCGAAGGAACCACGGATTGCAAGAAGGTACATGTGGTAGATGCTTGCGGCATCCAGTGTCCGGGCCCGATTTTGCGGTTGAAGAAGGGGATGGAGGAACTGAAAGCCGGGGAGCAGATGGAAATTCATACCACGGATGCAGGTTTTCCGCGCGATGCCGAGGCGTGGTGCCGTACCACCGGGAATCGTTTCCTGTCTTCTAAGTCGGAAGGAGGAATCTATAAAGTGCTGGTAGAGAAGGCCACGGCCTGTGCCATGGAGGCTGTCCGCCGGGCACCGGAAGAGAAGGGAAAAACTTTCATTCTTTTCAGCGATGACCTTGACAAAACTTTGGCTACCTTTGTGCTGGCTAACGGCGCGGCGGCTACCGGAAAGAAAGTGACCATTTTCTTTACCTTCTGGGGACTGAATGCCATCAAGAAGGAACGGAAGCCGGCAGTGCAGAAAGACATTTTTGGAAAAATGTTCGGCATGATGCTTCCCTCCAGTTCACGGAAACTGAAGCTTTCGAAGATGAACATGGGCGGTATGGGTTCGAAGATGATGCGTTACATCATGCAGAAGAAAGGCATCGATTCCTTGGAATCGCTTCGTCAGCAGGCCATTGACAACGGAGTAGAGTTTATTGCCTGCCAGATGTCGATGGACGTGATGGGCGTCAAGAAAGAAGAGCTGCGGGACAACGTGACCATTGGTGGGGTAGCCACTTATATGGACCGTGCCGAAGAAGCCAATGTCAATCTGTTTATTTAACGTATGGAAAAAATAAAATGTATCTGTGTGATGAGAGAGCTCTTCCGGGCTCTCTCTGATCTTGAATCGCACTTGCTGCAGGCGCATGGGGTGTCTTTGAACGAGGCCATGGTGCTGTGTGCCATCGGTAAGGAGCAGGTGGCAGCCCGCACGATTGTAGAACGTACCGGACTGACCCCTTCGCATGCTTCAAAGGTAATTCGGGCGGTGGAAGAACGTAACCTGCTGGTGCGTACCCTGGGTGAGAAGGACAAGAGGGAGATGTATTTTTCGTTGACCGATGAGGCGTTCTGTTGCCTGAAAGGCATACGCGACGAAGGAGTGGAGGTGCCGGAAATCCTGCAACCGTTGTTTGCGGCCTATACGGATGAATCGTCTGAATCGTGTGCATAAAAAGGGAGGAAGCGATGAAAAAGAAAAAATTTGAACTGGAGGTGCCCGGTGGGGCAGATAAGGTGTTGCTACACACTTGCTGTGCACCTTGTTCATCGGCCATTATTGAATGCCTGATGCAGCATGGGGTGCGTCCTACCATTTATTATTGCAATCCGAACATCTATCCGCTGGAGGAATATATCATCCGCAAGGACGAATGTACCCGTTATGCCCAGTCGCTGGGGCTGGAGATTGTGGATGCGGACTATGACCACGAAGCCTGGCGCTGTACGGTGGCCGGACTGGAAAATGAGCCAGAGCGTGGAGGCCGCTGTCTGAAATGTTTCAAGATGCGTTTGGCCGATACGGCCCGTTATGCCCATGAACACGGCTTTTCGGTGATAACCACTACGCTGGCTTCCTCGCGCTGGAAAAGTCTGGACCAGATAAACGAAGCCGGACGTTGGGCTGTGGCTTCCTATCCGGATGTCACGTGGTGGGAACAGAATTGGCGCAAAGGAGGACTCAGTGAGCGCCGCATCGCCATTATCAAGGAATATAATTTCTACAACCAGCAGTATTGCGGTTGTGAGTTCAGCATGCGCAAGCCCGATGAATCGTCTGCTACTCCTTCTTGTTCTCTTCCTCTCCCTTCTTCGTCTCAATAGGCATGGTGTTTTCCTTGTAGGCGGAGAAGCCTTTCACTTTCACGCGCTCCTTCTTTTCCTCCTCATTGATGGCAGCCTGCCCCAGCTGGTTCATGTTGTCCTTGATTACATTGTGCATGTCGAAAAAATAGTCGAGCAGCATTTTCATGTGTTCTTCCAGCTCTCCTTCGTTGGGCGAGAAGAAGGTGTGGCAACGGGAATGCAGTCCGATGGTCTTTTCGTCCTCGTCGGCCATATATACTGTAGTGACCAGTGAGTTTACGTTGGCCAGGTTGATGATTTCTTTCAGATAAGGCAGGGCTTCATTGTCGGCATTGATGGAGCCCCACCAAGGATTCCATATCATGATGAAGCGGTTTTCTTCTTCGGCGGCGATGTAGAAATCGTCTCCTTGGTATTGGAAGGTGATGTGATTTTCCTCATTTACTTTCGGCTGGCAGCCAATTTTCTTCAGTACGCTAATGACGAGATCTTTTGTGGTGATTTCGTCCAGTTCGTCCTTCGTCATTCTTTCGATATGTTCCAGCTGTTTGCGACGTTCGCGCCAGAAACGCAAGATGAACAGCACGATGGGCCAGAGGGCCAATGCAATGACAGCAATCAATAGGGTAATTTCGCTGATGTGTGTCATAGTTCTTTTTTTTAAGGTTGGCTGATATATTATTCCTTTATATATTCTAAAGATAATAATTTTATTTGAAAATCGGGAAATACGTTATACTTTTTTAAACAGGTTTTGTGCAGCAAACAGGCGATATGTTTGTTTATTAGATGTAAACTTTTAAAGTAACAGACTTATGAAAAAAATGGTATCTATTTTGATATGTGCTCTGGCCTTAATGGCTGGACATATCCAGGCTCAGGAAGTTGAATTGACAAAGGCTGAAAAGAAAGCGCTTCAGGAAAAAATGGACAGTATCCAGCATGCGGAGGCAGTGGAGGCTGTCAATGCAAAGAAATTCACTCTTGAAGCAGACCGGGTGGTATTCAAGTACGGGCAGACGGCTTACGTGACTTCGAACACCAACTTTGTATCGGTAGATGGAGAGAATGCCGTGGTACAGGTGGCTTTCAACATTCCGGCTGCAGGTCCTAACGGACTGGGAGGTGTGACGGTCGATGGAACGGTGTCTTCCTATGAGGTGAAAACCGATAAGAAAGGAACGACCTATCTGTCCATGAACGTGATGGGAACGGGAATTTCGGCTCGCCTGGACATCAGCATGCCCAAAGGAACGAACAGTGCCACTGTGACTATCTCGCCGAATTTTAATTCGAACCGCCTGACTTTGACCGGGGTTATACTTCCGTCTTTCAGGAGTTCGGTTTTTAAAGGACGTTCACTCTAAAAATTGGAAATGAATTATGAGGAAAATCTTATTTTTTGCGTGCCTGTTATTGGGATTGTCGGCATGTGAGAAAGATCCTGATATGAACAAGCTCGACGCGAATCTGGTGGTGTATACCGATTATGACAAAGATGCCGACTTTGGTAGTTACAAGACTTATTTCTTGCCCGACAGTATCCTGGAAGCAGGAGGCCATCGTGCCACTTACTGGAAGGATGAAAATGCGAAGGCCATCATTAATGAGGTGGCTGAAGAAATGAACAGCCGGGGATACACTCGTATCCTTGACCCGGAGAAAAAGGATGAAGCCAGTGTAGGCGTACAGCTTTCTTACGTGGCTCAGACCACGCAGGTGATTTCCGGCGGCTACTGGGGAGGCTGGTGGGACTATGGTTTCTGGGGGCCTTGGTCTGGCTGGTACTATCCTTATCCGGTGTCCTATTCCTATAATACGAATACCTTGGTGATGGAAATGGTGAACCTTTCTGCCGGAGCAGACGGAACGGCGAAGAATCTTCCGGTAGTATGGTATGCCAGTGCTTCCGGATTCCAATATAGCGGACAGTTCAATCAGAGGATGTTGCTGAATGCCGTGGTTCAGGCGTTTGAGCAGTCACCTTATATTAAATCGGTCAATTAACTACGAGAGGAGGAATTTCAAATGAAGATGAATGCATGGAAAAGAATCGCGATGGTGGCTCTCATGTGTCTGGGAGTTGCCGTAAAAGGATTTTCGCAATACGATGTCAGTAAGACGACCTTGAAGGTTGACTGGCAGATGAACGCTCCTTTCTCTACGGATTTTGCCGATAAGCTGAGTGGATGGGGAATGAATTTTGAGCTGGGATATGAGCTGACTCCGCGTTGGGAGGTGGGATTGTTTGCTTCTTATCATACCAATCACCAGTACGTGGGGCGTCAGACCTTGTCGTTGTCGCCTACGGAGTCATTGACTACCGACCAGCAGCGTTCGGCTTTTCAGATACCGTTTGGAGTGATGGGTGCATACAACCTTTCAACCAATCGCTATGTGAAGCCGTATATCGGGCTGAAGATGGGTACCATGTTTGCCCGTAATACCACGTATTTCGGCAGTGGGGGAGTGTACGACAAGTCTTGGGGGTTCTACGTGTCTCCTGAAATTGGTGTGAAGATTTATCCTACAGGAAAGAAGTGGGGATTCCATATAGCTGCCTATTACAGTTATGCGACGAACAAGACTCAGACGCTGACTTGCGATGTGGAAGGACAGAATCAGGTGGGCTTCCGTCTGGGTGTCATCTTCTGACGAAGACTTGCGATGTGACATAAGAATAATTTCATTTACCAATCGGGAAGAGAGGTGCTTGAAGTCGGTCGTGGCTTTGGGTACCTCTCTTTTTTGTGTGCATAAAAAAAGCCGTCTCAACGATGAGACAGCTTTCCGCTGTAGCCCGTGGGGGAATCGAACCCCCCTTTCAAGAATGAAAATCTTGCGTCCTAACCGATAGACGAACGGGCCATCCTTCTGCACCGGAATACCGTGTGCGTTATTTCTTTTTCAGTAGCCCGTGGGGGAATCGAACCCCCCTTTCAAGAATGAAAATCTTGCGTCCTAACCGATAGACGAACGGGCCATCCTGGCTTTGTGTTGAAGTGTTTTTCAATCACGGGTGCAAAGGTACGCATTATTTTTGAATATGCAAGCGTTTTGCGAAAAAAAAGATGCATAATGATGCAAAAAAGTGAAATAGAGACTTTATGTAGGGGGTTGGCAGGGGCATAAAAAAAACGCAAGTGCGTTTTAGGGAAAACACAAGTGCGTTTGAATCAAAACGTAAGTACGTTTCAGGAAAAACGCAAGTGCGTTTTATGGCAAACGTCCTTGCGTTTTTTGAGGGAAATTCTTTTGTGTGGAATATGCTGTAAATCAGCTGAAATCAACTTCCTTTTTCTTTGATGATGCCATTCTGGTAGGCCACCAGCAGTTTCTTCAGGTCTTCAATCTGTACCATCAGTTCGCGTCCCTTGTCGGTGTCCTTCACCATCATGCGCTTGCTGCTCAGTTCTACGATTTGCGTGGTCGACTTGATGTCGAGTCCTTCCTCTATCGCTTTCTGGGTGGAAGTGAACGGTTCATGCTGCACGAGCTGGAAACCACGGGAGTGGTACACCAGTGTATAGCCTGCGATACCCGTTTCCGGCTGATAGGCTTTGGAGAATCCTCCGTCGATGACCATCAGTTTGCCGTTGGCCTTGATAGGTTTCTCTCCTTTCACGGCTTTCACGGGTACATGTCCGTTGATGATGTGGCGGTGCTCGCCTTCCACTCCAAACTCATCCAGAATCATGTCGCAGATATCTTCCCGGTCACGCAGGGTATAATAGTATCCTTTCACCTCCTTGTGTGTTTCCTTGTCGGTCAGGAAATAACGTTCGAAGGTTGCCATTTTGCTCTTGTCGAAAGCTGGGGAATCTTTTCCGCACCACAGGTACCAGATGAAATCCTTGGCAAAAGCTTTTTCCGGATGGTCGTCTTCTGCAAAATAGGCCGTACGAATCAGTTGTCCTACCCGTTTCAGCAGAGCTTCACCCTTGTATTTGCTGCCCAGTATTTCCACTTCTTTCAAGGTTCCGTCGGCGTTCATCGGCATGGAAGCATGGAAAAGCAGGTTGGAGTTGCATACATTGTACATGCATCCGTAGCGGAAGATGCATTTCATGTGCTTGCGCAGTTTCTCACTGCCCGTAAAGGAATTGTGCAGTTTCAGCACGATTTCCTGTTCCTCTTCCGTCAGCTGGTACGGGTTTTCCGGGTCGATGGTGGGGAACAGGCAGTCGCGCATTTCATAGTCCTTCCCGTCGAGCTGGAATACTTTCCGCTTGAAGTCAATGTGATGCAGGAGCAGTCGGCTGTTCATGTCAAACTCCGGATGGCGGAGAATGGCGGCTGCTTCCAGTTTGAACTGTATGATGGTGATGGCCTTGTGCATCTGTGCGATGAGCCGTAAGGTCTTGTCGTTGTACGTACTGCTTTCCGGCGCGATTTTAGGGGCAAAATATTGGCACGGGTCGTTAGCGTAGGCTTCCATGGCGAAGGTGGCCAGCGGAAGCAGGTTGATTCCGTAACCGTCTTCCAGCGCCGAGAGATTTCCGTAGCGCATGGCCAGACGGAGCACGTTGGCTATGCAGCAGTCGTTGCCGGAGGCGGCTCCCATCCAAAGAATGTCGTGATTGCCCCATTGGATGTCGAAGTTATGATAGTCGCAAAGCGTATCCATGATGATGTGCGGACCGGGACCGCGGTCGAAGATGTCGCCTAGAATGTGCAGGGAGTCAATGGTCAGCCGTTGGATGAGGTTGCACAGGGCAATGATGAAATCGTCGGCACGCCGTGTGTCAATGATGGTACGGATGATGACATTGATGTAGGCCTGTTTGTTGGGGTCCATGGTGCTTTCGTGAAGCAATTCCTGAATGATGTAGGAAAATTCTTCGGGCAGCGCCTTGCGGACCTTCGAACGGGTGTATTTGGAGGAAACGTTCTGGCAGACCTTGACCAGTTGGTTCAGGGTGATGACATACCAGTCGACTAGGTCTTTTTCCACCTCCTTGACCAGTTGCAGCTTTTGTTCGGGATAGTAAATCAACGTACAAAGTTCCTTTTTCTCCATTTCCCGGAGGTTGTTGCCGAAAATCTCGTTGACTTTCCGCTTGATGGCTCCCGAGGCATTTCGGAGCACATGCTGAAAGGCCTCATATTCTCCGTGCAGGTCGGCCAGGAAATGCTCTGTGCCTTTGGGCAAGTTGAGAATGGCTTCCAAATTGATGATTTCCGTACTGGCGGCTGCCAGGCTGGGGAAATCGTGGGAGAGGAGTTCCAGATAGCGGATATCCTCCTGTATCATTTCCGATGTGATTTGTTTGTAGGTTTCCATGATATCGGGTAAAATTTTTAAGTTTTATAAGAATAGCATCAGTACCAGCTGGGCAATGATGACGCGTGTGAACATGCCGAGGGGATACACGGTGGCATAGCTTACGGAAGGTTCGTCGCCAGGTATGATGTCGTTGGCATAGTTCAGTGCCATCGGGTTTGCCATGCTTCCGCACAGCATGCCGCAGGTATTTCCAAAATCCATTTTACACAGACGGAGGGCTATCAGGGCCATGATGACTACCGGGATGAAGGTGATAAGGAATCCGATTCCTACCCATAGGGCACCTTCCGGCCGCATGACGGTTTCGAAGAAGTGGGCACCGGCATCCAGCCCGAGGCAAGCCAGATAAAGTGATAGGCCGATTCCTCTCAGCATGAGGTTGGCACTGCGGGTAGTATAAGTCACCAAGTGCAGACGAGGACCGTAGGCTCCAATCAGGATTCCCATGATGATGGGGCCTCCCGCCAGTCCCAGTTTCACCGGCGAACTGATGCCTGGTATGGCAATGGGGATAGCTCCGACCACCAGTCCCAGTACGATGCCGATAAAGATGGAAGCCAGGTTAGGGTCTTTCAAGGTCTTGACCGTGTTTCCCAGTACCTTTTCCACGTTTTGGATGGCAGCTGCCTCACCGACTACGGTCAGGCGGTCGCCCAGTTGCAGCACCAGTCCCGGGGTAGCCAGCAGTTGCACGCCGCTTCGGAGCACCCGGCTGATGTTGATGCCATACGTGTTTCGCAAACGGAGTGATCCCAGCTTTTTCCCGTTGATTTCGGGACGTGACACGACAATGTGCTTGGAAATCAGCTTGCTGTCAATGGCATTCCAGTCGATGTCTTCCTTGTTCCAGTCACGCTTTTCCTGTTCGCCGAAAAGAATGGTCAGGGTGGGGGCATCCTTTTCGGTCGTGATGACCAGGATACGGTCGTTCTCTTTCAGAATCTTTTCGGAGGTCGGGATACTGACGGTGCCTTCCCGCCAAAGACGGGAGATGACGAACTTAGGATACCCGGCCTGTGCGATGTCTTGTATGCTTTTATTGAAAATGGCAGGATTATGTACCTGGAAAGTAGCGATGTAGGTGTGGTTCGGGTCATCATGTTCCCGTTCATTCATATCGGAAGGGCGTACAAAGAATTTTTTGACAACCAGAATTGCAAAAATCACTCCCACTACTCCCAATGGATAGGTCACCGCACAGCTGAGGGCGGCTCCACTGGTGGGTTCTCCCAGTTGTTTCAAAGTCTGCTGGGCGGCACCGAGCGCGGGTGTGTTGGTCGTGGCACCGCATAGGATACCTACCATGTCGGGGAGGCCTATTTCTGTCGTAAAGCTAAGGATGATGGCCATGAGTGTGCCCAGGAAGATGACTCCCAGTCCCAGCATGTTCAGGCGGAATCCGCCCCGTTGAAAGGAACTGAAGAAACCGGGACCCACTTGCAGGCCCAAGGCATAGACAAACAAAACCAGACCGAAGCTTTCGGCGTAACTCAGCATCTGGGGATCGATGGTAAAGCCGAGATGTCCTGCCAGAATACCGGTGAAGAAAACAAATGTCACTCCGAGAGAAATTCCGAAAACATGAATCTTTCCCAGTCCTAACCCGATGGCTGTAATGAGGGAAAGTATGATGACCGCCTGCAGAGCGGATTGTTCCACAAATAAATTAATTAACCATTCCATGCTGCAAAGATATATACTTTGTGGAAAATAAATCTTTTGTATCGGACAAAATGTTAGAAAAGTGCGTCAATAACAAATCCCCGAAGGGCTTTCCGGCAGAAAATCGCCTTTGAAAAGCCTTCGGGGATGGATAAAACTAAGGATGTGGGGAACAATCCGGATTATCGTACGAACAGCAGTTCGCGGTATTTCGGAAGGGTCCACATCTGGTCGTCTACAATCAGTTCCAGCTTGTCGATGTGGTAGCGGATTTGTTCCAGCATCGGAGCTACCGTGTCATGGTAGGCGATGGCTTTTTCACGTTCACTGGCAATGCGGTTGGCCACTTTGCGTGCTTCCACCATTTCGTCCACATGTTTCTTGATGAAAGAGGTATGTTCGGAAATTGCCTTGATGATGGCCAGGTTCTCGGCCGACAGTGTATGGGCTTCTTCTTCCGGGAACAATGATTTCATCTTGTAGGCATTGTCAATCAGCTTGGTCTGGTATTCGATGGCTACCGGAACTACGTGGTTCATCACCAAGTCGCCCAGAACGCGGGCTTCAATCTGGATTTTTTTGGTGTACATTTCCCATTTCACTTCGTTGCGGGCTTCCAGTTCCTTGCGGTTCATCACACCGGTGAATTCGAACATGCGGATGCTTTCCGGTTTCAGGTAGTTGTCGAAGATGACCGGACAGCTGGTTTCGCAGTCCAGCCCCCGGCGGGCAGCTTCTTCCTTCCATTCTTCGCTGTAACCGTTGCCGTCGAAGCGGATAGGTTTGCATTCTTTGATGCATTTGCGGATAATCTGGATGATGGCCGAAATTTTCGGTTCACCTTTCTCAATCAGTTCGTCTACTTCTTTTTTGAATTCAATGAGCTGCTCAGCCACAGCTGCGTTCAGGGCAATCATGGCACTGGCACAGTTGGCTTCAGAACCTGGGGCACGGAATTCGAAACGGTTGCCGGTGAAAGCGAACGGAGAAGTACGGTTACGGTCGGTGTTGTCAATCAACAGTTCCGGAATCTGCGGAATGTCGAGTTTCATGCCTTGTTTTCCGCCTAAGGAAACCAAGTCATCGTTGGTACTTTCTTCCAGATGGTCGAGCACCTTGCTCAGCTGGGTGCCCAGGAAAGAAGAGATGATGGCGGGAGGTGCTTCGTTGGCTCCCAGACGGTGTGCGTTGGTGGCACTCATGATAGAGGCTTTCAAAAGTCCGTTGTGGCGGTACACAGCCATCAGTGTATTGACCACGAACGTGATGAAACGCAGGTTGTCTTCCGAGGTCTTGCCGGGAGCCATCAATAAAGTACCGGTATCTGTACCCAGTGACCAGTTGTTGTGCTTGCCGGAACCGTTGACACCTTTGAACGGTTTTTCGTGTAACAGTACGCGGAATCCATGGTTACGGGCCACTTTGCGCATCAAAGACATAATCAGCATGTTATGGTCTACGGCCAGGTTGCACTCTTCGTAAATCGGGGCCAGCTCAAACTGGTTAGGAGCCACCTCATTATGGCGTGTCTTGACCGGAATACCCAGTTCGAGTGCCTGGATTTCGAGGTCTTTCATGAAAGCGGCCACACGGGTAGGAATGGCGCCGAAATAGTGGTCTTCCAGCTGCTGGTTCTTGGACGCTTCGTGTCCCATCAGCGTGCGTCCTGTGAGCAACAGGTCTGGACGTGCGGCATACAGGCCTTCATCTACCAGGAAGTATTCCTGTTCCCATCCCAGATAAGAAACAATTTTCTTTACAGAAGGGTCGAAATAGTGCATTACGTCGAGTGCCGCCTTGTTGACTGCGCGCAAAGCTTTCAGCAGCGGAGCCTTGTAGTCGAGTGATTCGCCGGTATAGGCGATGAAGACCGTCGGGATGCACAAGGTGTCATCTACCACAAATACGGGCGATGAGGGGTCCCATGCGCTGTAGCCACGTGCTTCGAATGTATTGCGTATACCTCCGTTGGGGAAAGAAGAGCCGTCTGATTCCTGCTGTACCAGCAGCTTGCCGGAAAATTCTTCCAGCATACCGCCTTTTCCGTCATGTTCCACGAAAGCATCATGCTTTTCGGCGGTACCTTCTGTCAGGGGCTGGAACCAGTGTGTGTAGTGAGTCACTCCCAATTCAATGGCCCATTTTTTCATTCCTTCGGCTACGGCATTGGCGATGCTGCGGTCGAGGGAAGCTCCGTTGTCGATTACGTCAATCAGTTTGGCATAGACATTGCTCGGCAGATATTTAAACATTTTTTCTCGGTTGAACACGTATTTCGCAAAATACTCACTAGGGCGTTCAGCCGGTGACGGTACTTCTACCGGTTTCTTGTGGAATGCCTTTTCCACAACTCTGAATCTTAACTTAGACATACTACCTTTATTTCTTATTTAAGTTGTTTGGTTTTTATATTTGATGTATTGGCTTGTTTGCTAAATAAACGTTTACAGGCACTGGCAGATTCTTCGGATACCTTCTTCGCACTGGTGCCGGTCTCCGAATGAAGTCAGTCGCACATACCCTTCGCCGCTGGGGCCGAATCCGACACCGGGCGTACTTACCACATGTGCCTCATACAGCAGCTTGTCGAAAAACTTCCATGCCGTCTGGTTGCCCGGTGCCTTTACCCATAAGTAGGGCGCATTGTCTCCTCCAAAGAATTGGATTCCGGTTTTCGCCAACATCTTTTTCATGATTCTGGCATTGTCCATGTAATATTTCACCATGGTTTTTACTTGTTCTTTTCCTTCTGGTGTATAGATGGCTTCGGCTCCTCGTTGGGTGATGTATGATACTCCATTGAATTTGGTCGATTGCCGTCTGAGCCATAGTTTGTTCAGCTGGATGCGTTCGCCTTCCAGGGTTGCCGCTGTCACTTCCTTTGGAATGACCATGTAGCCGCAGCGCACACCGGTAAATCCGGCTGTTTTTGAGAAACTGCGGAATTCGATGGCCACTTTTTTGGCTCCCTTTATTTCATAAATGGAATGAGGAATGTCTGGGTCTTGAATATACGCCTCGTAGGCAGCATCGAAAATGATGAGTGCATCATTCTCAATGGCATAGTTCACCCACTTCTTAAGTTCGCTTTTCGTCAGCACGGCTCCCGTAGGATTGTTGGGGTAACATAAATAAATAATGTCGATGCGCTGTTTCGGGATTTCAGGGATGAAATTGTTTTCAATACGGCAGGGCATGTAGACTACATTGCTCCATTTCCCGTCTTTTTCCAACACTCCCGCTCTTCCGCAGGAAACATTGGAATCGATGTAAGCCGGATAAATAGGGTCGGTAACCCCGATGCTGTTATCATGTCGCAGGATGTCGCCGATGTTTCCCGTGTCCGATTTCGAACCATCGCTGATGAATATTTCGTTGCTGTCAAAATTAATCCCATGGGCAGCATAATCATGTTTCAGAATGGCTTCAATTAAAAAATCGTAGCCTTGTTCGGGGCCATATCCTCTGAATGTTTCTGCATTGCCTAATTCTCCGGCGGCTTTTTGCATGGCTTCCACACATGCTTTGGGGATAGGTAGGGTCACATCGCCGATTCCCAGATGAATGATGCGGGCCTGGGGATGTGTCACTTTAAATGAATTTACTCTTTTCACTATATCGGTAAACAAGTAGTTTTCCGGTAATTTGAGCAGGTGTTCGTTGACTAATGCCATTTATTCTCCTATTTGGCGGCAAAATTACGAAAATCATGTCATTTTTAAAAATATGCCCTTGCTTTATTTTCTTATTTTTTGAAATTGATATAAGTCAATTGTGTGGAATTTTTTTTACTTTTGCATCCGAAATTTTTAAAGAAAATCAAAGAGATGAATCCAGCTTTACCTGCTACTAGAAAGCAGAAATTATTGAGAGAAACCAAGGATTATTTAATGATTGCTTTGGGGATGATTATGTATGGTATCGGATGGACCGTGTTCTTATTGCCTAGCGACATACCTTCGGGGGCAGTTCCTGGCATTGCTTCCATCGTTTATTGGGGAACAGGCTTTCCGGTGCAATACACTTATCTGATTATAAACTTCTTGTTGCTTTTGCTTGCCCTCAAGATTTTGGGACTTAGGTTTTGTCTGAAAACTATTTTTGCGGTTTTCACATTGACCTTTATCTTGAGTGTCATTCAAAAATTCGTATCGGGTCCGTTGATTCATGACCAGCCTTTCATGTCGTGTGTGCTGGGAGCTTCTTTCTGTGGGGCCGGCATCGGAGTGGCATTTTCGGCCAATGGAAGTACAGGAGGAACAGATATCATTGCGGCTATCGTAAACAAATATCGTGATATTACTTTGGGAAGAGTCATCTTGATTTGTGATATAATCATTATCTCTTCCAGTTATCTGGTTTTGCATAACTGGGAAAAAGTCGTATATGGATATGTCGTTTTGTTTATTTCCAGCTTTGTTCTTGACCAGGTGGTAAACAGTTCCCGTCAGTCGGTACAGTTCTTCATTATTTCGAATAAATACGAGGAAATCGGAGCCCGTATCAACAAGGATTTGCACCGTGGAGTAACCTTTATTGACGGGGTGGGATGTTACACCCACAATGGAGTAAAAATGATGTTTGTGTTGGCCAAGAAAAGTGAGTCGAGCACGATTTTTCGTCTGATTAAGGATATAGACCCCAAGGCATTTGTGTCACAGAGTGCGGTAATCGGTGTGTTTGGGGAAGGTTTCGACCGTATCAAAGTCAAATAAAGTTAGAATAAGAGTGAATAGTATGATGACAAATGTAGAAGCAGCCAGACTGATGGTGTCCGGGATGAAATGTCTTCTTAACCGGGAACAGCTTCACGAACTGGCTGAGATACTCACTTGTAAGAAATACAAGAAGGGTGAGAGGATATTGGATGAAGGTGATGTTTGCCGTTCCATGCTTTATATTGAGAAAGGACTGACTCGTCAATTTTATTTTAAATATGACAAAGATTTGACGGAACACATAGCCTATGAAGGGGGCGTGGTAATCTGTCTGGAAAGTTATTTGAAAGAAGAGCCTACACGTTTGATGATTGAAACCCTGGAGCCTACCGTTGTGTGGGAGATTCCCAAAGATAGATTGGAAATGCTGGCTCAGGAAGATGCGTCAATAGGGGCATGGTATCGCCGGATTTTTGAACTTTCTTTGATTGAATCGCAGGTGAAGGCAGATACTTTGCGGTTTGAACCTGCCCATGAACGTTATAACAAACTGCTTCAGCTGCACCCGGAAATTTTGAGACGTGCTCCGTTGGTTTACATCGCTTCTTTGCTGCAGATGACTCCCGAGACATTGAGTCGGGTACGTTCTGCCAGTCTGAACAGCTGATTTTGAAAAAATAAGGAATGGTCTGTTTAGAACAGTACCATTCCTGCTTCGATTACCATTTTCTTATCGAAGGCTTGATTACCCTTATAGGTGTGTGTCCATCCGTATCCGCCGGATACGAAAAGGCCGAATTTCTTTGTCAGACTGTATTCCAGGCTGATGCGAGGTTCCAAGGCATACAGACGGGCCGGAAATCCTTGGTTCTTATTGTCGAGTGATTCAATGTGGTAATATCCGATGTCGGCACTGAGGTCGAGTTTCTTTGTCAGGCTGTGATATACACCTGCACGGTAAAATCCACTCACGGAAAGTTTATTGTCTGTACCCAGGTAATAGGCGCCCGCACCAATCTGTGTATAGGTAAATTTATTCTTGAAGCGAATAGATACACTTCCTTTGTTGGCATTACCTCCTGATACAATCATCTGTACTCTCGTTGCCGGTTTCAGGTTGATACATCCTATCTGATGTGCTGTACTGTCTGTACTTATGTTAATCAGTCCAATCTGATATCCTCGTGAGTTACTCTTTGTATTGACGTTTCCTATTCCTAACTGTACACCTTTATTTTCTACACTGTAGTTCAGCAGGGCACTTTGTACACCTTTGTTTTCCACGCTGACATTTCCCAAAGCTGCCAGTTGCCATCCTTCGTTGGATTTTCCGGCCACATTTAATAAAGAGGTCAGCTGTACCCCTCTGGAAGAATTGCCAGACACATTCATCAGTCCGCCGACAATCAATCCGGCTTGCACATCTTTGCTGACATTGGCCAATCCGGAGATAGCCATTCCTCGCACATCCTCACTGACGTTGACCAGTCCGGCTATAGCCAGACCTTTTATGTCTCCTCCAGAGATATTGCCCAATCCGGCAATTGATAGTCCGTAGGCTGAAGTTCCCGTGACGTTGGTCAGACCGGAAAAGATAAATCCGCAGGCTCTTTTCCCCGTGACATTGGCAATGCCGGAAATCTGGACGCCCGTAGATTTTAATCCGGCCACATTGACCAATCCGGATACCTGCATACCGTATGAATTATAGTGCTGCAAGCTTGAGATTACATTGATTCCTAGTCCATTCAGACAAGGATAATTGCTGAATAGTCCCAAATTCAGATATGTTCTTTGAGGAAATTTCTTTTTGTTGGTGATGTTCAGTGACACATTAGGCCCTTTTTTCAGTACGCTTTTCTGTTCCTTCTGTTGGGCGGATACAGGTGTTCCCGCCAGGAGGCTTCCCAGCAGGAACACGGATATGAACTTTAATCTCATTGTTGTTATTTGACTTCTTGGTAAAGGAAACGTTTGATGCTCTTCTTCGGCGTTTTTTCAAACTCCTCGGGATAGATTTTGACACGTGCAATCTGTGAATAGGCCGGAAGTTCTGCATTGACAGCCACCCGGTTTTCTTCCATGATTTTTTCGATGTCTTCTTTGGTCAGTCCTTGTTTGAATGCCTCGTCGAAGTCCGGATAAATCAGAGCGGCCAGCTTGTTGTCGCTTTGCTGGATGACAATGTTTTCGCATACATAAGGAAGATTGCTTATCTTTTCTTCGATTTCTTCCGGATAGATGTTCTGGCCGGAAGGTCCGAGCAGCATGTTTTTGCTTCGTCCTTTGATGGTGAGATTGCCCTCCTTGTCCATCACTCCCAAGTCTCCTGTATGCAGCCAGCCTTCGGCATCAATGGCCTGGGCGGTTGATTCCGGGTTCTTGTAGTATCCCAGCATGACATTTTCTCCTCTTGTGAGAATTTCTCCTACCACGTTTTGTGGGTCGGGACTGTCAATCTTGATTTCCATACGGGGAGCCGCTTTCCCACATGAACCGGGTTTGTAGCGACGCCAGTCTTCATAACTGATAATAGGGCCACATTCTGTCATTCCGTAACCTACCGTATAAGGGAAATCCAGACTTCTCAACAGACGTTCCACATCCTGGTTGAAAGCCGCCCCTCCGATGATGACTTCATAGAAGTTGCCGCCAAAAGCCTGTACCATGTGTTCGCGTACGGCTTCCTTGATTTTATCATTGATGAGCGGAACCCTCAGCAGAATCTTCATTTTCAGTGTTTCCAGTTTGGGCAATACGTTCTTCTTGATAATCTTTTCGATGATAAGCGGAACAGAAATCACAATGTGGGGTTTCACCTCCGTAAAGGCTTGGAATATGATTTTCGGACTAGGCATACGGGTGAGGAAATAGACGTGACATCCCGCACAGACTTCATAGATGAACTCAAAGGCCAGTCCGTACATGTGGGCCATGGGAAGGATGGAGATTACTTTGTTTCCCGGCTGCAAATGCAAAACCTCGAAGGCAAACTGGGTATTGGACCACAGGCTGCGATAGGGCAGCATGACGCCTTTGGAAAAACTGGTTGTCCCGGAAGTATAGTTAATCAAGGCCAGTTCTTCAGGAGTATCTCTCCGGTAGCTGACGTGTTCTTTCCGGAAATTGCGGGGGAACTTCTTTCCGAACATTTCATTCAAGTGTTCCCGGGCATATTCCAGCTGCTTGCTGCGGCAAACCAGCAGGGTAAAGTCTGTCATCAGAATGATGCCTTCCAGATTGGGCATTTCGCTTTCGTTCAACGACTCCCATACCACGTCGCCCACAAAAAGCAGGCGGGCATCGGAATGGTTCACGATATTGTGAATGTTGTCTGCCTTGAATTCATGCAGAATCGGAACGGCTACAGCTCCGTAGGTCAGAATGGCCAGAAAGGCGACTCCCCAGTGCGAACTGTTACGTCCGCACAAGGCCACTTTGTCGCCCGGCTTGATACCGCTTTCTTCCAGCAGGATATGTAGTTTTTCTATTTTACGTGCTACGTCCTTGTATTGCAGGGTGGCGCCTTTATAATCGGTCAAGGCATCCATGTCCCAATTTGTTTTGATACTGTCCTCAATAAAGGCCAGAAAACTTTTTTCCATATACTCGTATTTATTGTTTGCACAAAGTTAGCTCATTTGTGCAAAGATACCTTTTTGTTTCAAGTTTCCAAACAAAATAACTCAAAACTATGCGGTCGGGTATGCATTTAGCAAGGAAATGAGTTATTTTACTTTTAATTTCAGAATCTTTCCTCCGTAGGCCGGAAGTTCCGTGCAGACCGGACTGTCCGGAGAGAAGCAGATGGTTTCCTGTTTCCCAGAGAGCAGGTCCTTGCATCTGCATTTCGGGGAGGGAGTCATTTTCAGGTAATCAAAAGCATGCGGAGGGATGTTGACCCTAATCTGTGCGGGAACATCTCCGAAGTTTACCATAATCAGCAATACTTCGTTGGCAAATTTCCGTAAGAAGGCATACTGCTTGTGTTCGTTCATCTGCCATCCGTTCAGGTTGACATACATCAAATCGAAAAAGTCACCGTCACTGATGGCCGGTTCATTCTGGCAGATGTGCAACACGGTTTCGTAGAAATGCCGCAATTCCTTTTCTCTTTCATTCAGCAGATGTGTGTTCCAGCGTCCGTGGTTGTTCCAGCGGAAAATACTGTCCACGCACCAATAGTCGAAAATAGTAGTCCGTCCGTCGCGTCCGCTGAATCCTTCACAGTCCATGCCTTTTTCGCCCAGTTCCTGACCGAAATAGACCATGACCGGATTTTTCCGCAGACAGGCCGAAACGATGAAAGCCGGGACAGCCTTGAACGGGTCTTCGGCAAAGAAGCCGGAAGCGATACGTTGTTCGTCGTGGTTTTCCAGGAAATTCAGCATGTGGTCCTGAATGTCGTCCACGCTCTGCCAGCAATGCGTAATGCCGGTGGCTGAGGCATAGCCGCAGGTGATGTTTCTCAGCGTGTCATAAAGGCCCACTTTGTCGTACAAGTAATCAAAGTGTCCATTGTGGATATAGTTCCGGTATTCGTTCGGATTATATACCTCGGCAATAAAGATAATATGCGGGTAAGCAGCTTTGATGCGCGGGATGACCCATCCCCAGAATTCGCAGGGTACCATCTCTGCCATATCACAGCGGAAACCGTCGATTCCTTTTTCGGCCCAGTAGCTCAGTATCTGCTCCATTTTATGCCAGGTGTCGGGAATCGGGTCGAAGTGTCCTCCCGTATGGTTGATGTAATCCACTCCATAGTTCAGTTTGACCGTCTCGTACCAGTCGTTCCGGTTAGGCCATGGGTCAAAACGGTCGTTTCCGGTAGCCTTTGCCGGCATTTCCTCGTATGTCCCCATTTCCGGATTGTGGAAATCTATTTCTCCTCCTAGTTTCTGTCCGGGAATATAGTAGAAATTGTTTTGCGGGTTGAAAGCCTGTGTGCAGTCGTCTTCTTCTCCCAGGTCTTTGACTCCCTGTGGCTTGGCGATGGAATGATACTGGCGTGCCACGTGGTTGGGCACGAAATCGATAATCATTTTCAGCCCACATTCATGAGTACGTTTCACCAGCTCCTCGAATTCTTCCATCCGTTTGTCTACATGTTCGGCCAGGTCGGGGTCTACATCATAGTAATCGCGGATAGCGTAGGGAGAACCTGCTTTTCCTTTTACGATGGAAGGATGATTTTTCGGGATACCGTATGCGGTATAATCTGTTTGGGAGGCGTGGGCCAGCAGTCCGGTGTACCAGATATGGGTAGCCCCCAGTTTCTTGATTTCATGCAAAGCCTGTTTGGTGAAATCTTTCATTTTCCCGCATCCGTTTGTGGCCAAATCCCCATCGGGCTGGCAAGTCTTGTTTTGGTTGCCGAACAGTCGGGTAAATACCTGATAGATAATGATTTTTTTTGTCGTTTCCATAATGAGTCCTTTCTTTGTGGTTGATAAAAAGAAAAAGCACGAATTATACGCTTCAGCACGGATGTATGAAAAGGATCCGCCGGTTTCGTATAATTCGTGCCTGTGTCAGACTGATTGTCTGATTATGCAATTCCGTGTGCGTTGACTTCTTTGTTGATTTTCTTGATTAATCCTTGCAGTACGGCGCCCGGACCACATTCTGTAAAGTCGTCCGCTCCGTCGGCAATCATCTGCTGTACGGTCTGTGTCCAGCGTACAGAAGCAGTAAGCTGTGCTACCAGGTTCTTCTTGATTTCAGCAGGGTCTGTATGAGGAAGAGCGTCTACATTCTGGTAAATCGGGCATTTCGGGGTGTGGAACTCCGTGGCGTTGATGGCAGCTTCCAGTTCTACCTTGGCAGGGTCCATGAGTGGAGAGTGGAAAGCACCGCCCACTTTCAACGGAAGGGCACGTTTGGCACCGGCGGCTTTCATCAGTTCACAAGCCTTGTTGATGCCTTCGATGCTTCCTGAAATGACAATCTGTCCCGGGCAGTTGTAGTTGGCTGCCACGCAAACTTCTCCTTCTGCCGCAACCGAAGCGCAGATTTCTTCTACCTTTTCATCCGGCAAAGCAATGATGGCCGCCATGGTAGAAGGCTGGGCTTCGCAGGCTTTCTGCATGGCCATGGCACGAGCATACACCAGTTTCAGTCCGTCTTCGAATGACAAGGCTCCGGCAGCTACCAGGGCAGAGAATTCACCCAAGGAGTGTCCGGCGGTCATTTCCGGCTGGAAGGCGTCTCCCATGCACAAGGCAGAGATGACAGAGTGAAGGAATACGGCGGGCTGGGTTACCTTTGTCTGACGCAAATCTTCGTCGGTACCTTCGAACATGATGTCGGTGATGCGGTAACCCAAAATATCATTGGCTTTCTCAAATAATTCTTTGGCAAGTGGAGACGTTTCGTACAGGTCTTTTCCCATACCTACGAACTGGGCTCCTTGTCCGGGAAATACAAATGCTTTCATATTTTCTTCGTTGTTTAAGTTATTGTCTGCAAAGGTAATGATTCTTTTGACATATTACTCATTTTTGTCGAAAATGTGCATAGGCACAGGCGAATAGAAGTGGTTCAACGGGCCGTGTCCGTGTCCGATGCAGACGTCCTTTCCAGATTCGATGCCTAAATAGACATATTGTTTGGCTTTTTCTACTGCACAGGCAACAGACTCACCCAGAGCCAGATATGTGGCGATGGCCGAGGATAGTGTACAGCCCGTGCCGTGGGTGTTACGGCTTTCTACCTTCGGGGCAGTGAACAGGTGTGGAACGTTTTCATCGGTTGTCTGAAGTACATCGCACATTTCTCCACCGTCCAGATGTCCTCCCTTGATGAGTACGCCTTTGCAACCCAGTTCCAGCATTTTTTTAGCCTGTCGTTTCATGTCTTCGACGGTATTGATTTTTTGTCCGGCCAGTATTTCGGCCTCGCTCAGGTTCGGCGTGATGAGGGTGGCCAAAGGGATTAACCGGGTCGTGATGGCTTCTATGGCTTCGTCTTCCATCAGTTTGCATCCGCTGGTCGATACCATGACGGGGTCGAATACCACGAACCGCGGGCGGTATTTCTGGAGTGATTCTGCAATGACCTCTACAATTTCCGTGTCGTTAATCATCCCAATCTTGATGGCTTGCGGGCGGATGTCCTCCATGACGGCCTCGATTTGTCCTTTCACGTAGGCAGGAGGTACGGGATGGATGCCCGTCACTCCGCAGGTGTTTTGTACGGTAATGGCCGTGATGGCACTGGCCGCGTAGGCGCCCAGTGCAGAAATGGCTTTGATGTCGGCTTGGATGCCCGCTCCACCGCTACAGTCGGAACCGGCGATGGTCAGTATACAGGGGTAAGTTCTCATTTTCAGTAGATAATTTTTCACAAAGATAGGAAATATTCAAAATTAATCACTTAACTTTGCGTAGTTACCAAGAAAAGTTTGTTATGAATCCGACGAATAATCATGTGGTCATTATGGCTGGAGGCATAGGCAGTCGCTTTTGGCCGATGAGCAGCCCGGAAATGCCCAAGCAGTTTATCGATGTGCTGGGTTGTGGGCGTACGCTCATCCAACTGACCGTAGATCGTTTTAAAGATGTCTGCCTGCCTGAGAATATATGGGTTGTCACTTCAGCCAAATATGCGGAAATCGTCAAGGAGCAGTTGCCCGAAGTGTCCCAGGAACATATCTTGCTTGAACCTTGCCGCCGGAATACGGCTCCCTGCATTGCCTATGTGAGCTGGAAAATCAAGGCCCGTAATCCCAAGGCAAATATCGTAGTGACCCCCAGTGATCATATTGTGATGAACGTGCGCGAGTTTGACCGCGTCGTGACTTCGGCCATGAAGTTTACGGCCGACTCAGACGCCATTGTGACATTGGGAATGAAGGCTACCCGTCCGGAAACAGGTTACGGGTACATTGAGGCCGATTTGTCGATGGCCTGCCCTTCGAACAAGGAAATTTACCGCGTGGATGCTTTTCGGGAAAAGCCGGATTTGGCTACAGCCGAACGCTACTTGCAGCGGAACAACTATTTCTGGAATGCAGGTATCTTTGTATGGAATGTCAACACGATTGTCAATGCCATCCGGGTGTATCAGCCGGTAATGGCCAAGATATTCGAACGTCTGTTCCCGTATTTCTATACCGACAAGGAGCAGGAAATGGTGGACGAACTGTTTCCTACCTGTGAGAATATCTCCGTGGACTACGCCATTATGGAGAAAGCGGACGAGATTTATGTCTTCCCGGCCTCTTTCGGCTGGAGTGATTTAGGCACGTGGGGTTCGCTTCATGAAAACTCCAAGCGCGATGCCCATAACAACGTGTGCATCGGTCCGGACATCCGTATGTACGAATCACGCAACTGCGTGGTACATGCCACTCAGGAAAAGAGAGTGGTGGTACAAGGACTCGACGGATATATTGTGGCTGAAAAGAACAACACCTTGCTGGTCTGCCGTTTGTCGGAAGAACAACGTATCAAGGAATTCTCCGCTGAATAATAATATAAGATAAGGATAAAAAAAGGGACACCCGTAACGAGTTGTCCCTTTTTCTTTTATATAATTCCTTATTTTTATTTGAGGGCAGCCAGTGCTGCTTCATAGTCGGGTTCTTCCACGATTTCCGGAACCAGCTGGGTATAGATTACCTTTCCTTCCGGATTCAGGATAACCACGGCGCGGGCCAGCAGTCCGCACAACGGGCCGTCGGTCATCAGCACCCCGTAGTCTTTACCGAAAGTAGAAGTGTAACGGTAGTCCGACAGCGGAATGACACGTTCAATACCCTCAGCCGTGCAGAAACGTCCTTGCGCAAACGGCAGGTCCTTGGAAATAGCCAGCACCAGTGTGTTTTCCATACCGGCAGCCAGCTGGTTGAACTTGCGGACAGAGGCTGCACATACCCCCGTATCCATGCTCGGGAAAATGTTCAGCACCACGAACTTGCCTTTGGCATCAGCCAAGGTGAACGAACTCAGGTCGCCTTTGACCAGTGAAAAATCGGGAGCCTGTGCCCCTTTCTGTATAAATTCTCCAGCCAGTGTGACGGGAGTTCCTTGAAATAAAGTTGTAGCCATAATCAATCTGTTTTTAAATAATCGTCATAAATATAACAATAAAAACCATAAAATGTTTTCCTGAATGGCGGTGGAGCAATTTTTTTTCGTTTACTTTGCATCCGCTAACTATTTACAGATAAAATTGATGGAACGAAAACTGAAAGATTATGCAGTTCTGATGTTAAAAGGTATGGGGATGGGAGCTGCCGATGTGGTGCCCGGTGTGTCGGGAGGAACCATTGCCTTTATTGTTGGCATCTATGACGAACTGATCAATTCGATTAAAAGCATCAATCTGGAAAGCCTGAAACTATTCTTTACCGGGAAATGGGGGGCTTTCTGGAAAAAAATCAACGGAAACTTCTTGTTTTTCCTGCTGGCGGGCATCGGAATCAGTGTGTTTTCGCTGGCCAAGCTGATAACCTGGTTGCTGGTGGATCATCCGATATTGGTGTGGTCATTCTTTTTCGGGCTGGTGCTGGCTTCCACCTGGTTTGTGTCGAAAGACATTAAGGAGTGGAAAAGCTGGAAAACTTGGGTGGCGTTTGTGATAGGAGTTGTGGTGGCCTTTTACATCACGGTGGCCACTCCGGCCGAAACACCTTCGAACTTGTTGTTTATCTTCCTGTGCGGGGCCATTGCCATCTGTGCCATGATTCTTCCAGGCATTTCCGGCAGCTTCATACTGGTGTTGCTGGGGAAATATTTCTTCATTATGGATGCGGTCAAGACACTGGATGTGGTGGTGATGGGAGTTTTTGCGGCTGGAGCCTGCATCGGAATCACCTCTTTTTCCAGAATACTCTCGTATGCGCTGGCACATTTCCGTAACATCACGCTGGCGGTATTGACGGGATTCATGTTGGGTTCATTGAATAAGGTATGGCCTTGGAAGGAGGTGGTAGAGACTTTTGTGGACAGTCACGGGGAAGTGAAGCCGTTGATTGAGCATAATGTGCTGCCGAACGCGTATATCCCCGAAGCGGTGGTGCTGATGATAGTGGGATTCTTCCTGGTATATTTTTTGGAAAAACTTTCGGCCAAGACCTCGGTTCGCTGATTCGGATAAAGAGCTATATTGGATGCCGCTGGATGTATGTCCGGCGGTTTTTTTGTGCGGTATTTTTGTCTCTTTTTGCATGCGGAAAAACGCACTTGCGTTTTATCCAAAACGTCGAAGCGTTTGAAGTAAAACGCCCTTGCGTTTTAGTCCAAACACAAGGGCGTTTTTTCAGGGGCTTCAAAAGCCTTCCAAAATCTTCGGAAACCTTCGGAAATCTACACTTTCCCAGGGTTTCAGAGGACTGCTTTTATTTGTTGATCTTGCTCCATGTATCTTTTAATGATACGGTACGGTTGAACACCAAGTGTTCCGGAGTAGAATCTTTATCTACGTTGAAGTAACCGATACGCTGGAACTGCAGGTAGTCGAGCGGTTTGGCATCGGCCAGGAATTTCTCGACGTAACATTCGTGCAGTACCTTCAATGAATCCGGATTGATCATTTCCTGCATTGCTTCCAGTGCGGAGCATCCTTTGGCTTCGCGGATGGCAGCCATTTCGTCGCGTGGATTTTCTACCTTCCACAAGCGGTCGTACAAACGTACTTCTGCTTTCAGGCAGTGGTTGCAGCTTACCCAGTGGAGGGTTCCTTTCACCTTGCGGTTGGCTTCCGGCATACCGCTCTTCGTGTTCGGGTCGTATTCTGCATAGACTTCCACCACGTTTCCGTTTTCGTCTTTCTTGCAGCCCGTACATTTTACGATGTAGGCGTTTTTCAGGCGGACTTCCTGTCCCGGGGTCATACGGAAATATTTTTTCGGCGCATTTTCCATGAAGTCGTCACGTTCCATCCAAAGTTCACGGCTGAATTCAATGGTATGCGTACCGGCATTCAGGTCTTCCGGATTGTTGATGGCTTCCATTTCTTCCACCTTTCCTTCCGGATAGTTGGTTAGAATCAGTTTCACTGGATTCAGCACGGCAGATACACGGGTGGAGCGTACGTTCAGGTCTTCACGTACGGCACTTTCCAGCAGGGCAAAATCGTTCAGCGCGTCGTAAGTGGTATAACCGATTTTGTCGATGAATTTGCGGATGGATTCCGGAGAATAACCGCGGCGGCGGAATGCGCAGATGGTCGGCATTCGGGGGTCATCCCACCCGTCTACCAGTCCCTCTTTCACCAGCGTCAGCAGGTTACGCTTGCTCATCAGCGTATAGCTCAGGTTCAGTTTGTTGAACTCATACTGGTGCGGGCGGTTGTCGTTCAGGTCTTTGCCCTCTTTTACCCAGTCGACGAACAGGTCGTACAGCGGACGGTGTACCACGAATTCCAGTGTACACAGTGAGTGGGTCACACCTTCAAAATAGTCGCTCTGTCCGTGTGCGAAGTCGTACATCGGATAAGCCTTCCATTTGTCACCCGTACGGTGGTGTGGCGTTTTTACCACACGGTAGATAATCGGGTCGCGGAAGTGCATGTTCGGGTTGGCCATGTCAATCTTGGCACGCAACACCATCTTGCCCTCTTCAATTTCTCCGGCATTCATTTTCTGGAACAGTTCCAGGCTTTCTTCTATGGGGCGGTTACGGTAAGGGCTTTCCGTTCCAGGTTGGGTAGGAGTACCTTTCTGGGCGGCGATTTCTTCTGAAGTCTGCTCGTCCACGTATGCTTTTCCTTCCTTAATCAGTCGGATGGCGAAGTCCCAAAGCTGTTGGAAATAGTCGGATGCATAATATTCGTGTCCCCACTGGAATCCGAGCCACTGGATGTCTTCCTTGATGGCTTCTACGTATTCCACATCTTCCTTGGTGGGGTTGGTGTCATCAAAACGCAGGTTGCACACGCCGCCGTAGCGCTGGGCAATTCCGAAGTCCAGGCAAATGGCCTTTGCATGTCCGATGTGCAGGTATCCGTTGGGTTCAGGCGGAAAACGGGTCTGTATTCTTCCGCCGTTTTTACCTTCCTGTAAGTCTTTCTCTACAATTTGTTCAATGAAATTCAGACTCTTCTTTTCTGAATTTTCAGTCGTATTTATCTCTGTCATACGGAAACTTTTTATTTTTTCTTTTATGGTTGCAAAAATAGTAAAAATAATCTCCGTGTGAATAAATGGGGAAAATATTTCTGCAAATGGATGCGTTTTACTTAATTTTGCTTATCTTTGTAAGAGCACACGGATGTATGTTGTTAATAATGGCAAATGAAAGAAAATGAAAAAAAACGCAGAATGTGTTTTATGACATGTTTTTTTATTTGGTTACCTGAAAAAAACGCCGCATCTTTGTGCCGTTATCCTGAAAACAATCTTTTTACCTTAAGAAAAAAAACTAATACCTATTGAAAACTTAAAAAGGCCCTTTGTGAAAAGCGCCTTTTTTTTTGTCCTTACGTTTCTGTTTCATTTTTGTTTCGGTGCAGTTTTTTTAAGGTAGTGGAAAAAGTTTTGTTTGCGGATTTGTCGGAAACTTTCTGTAACTTTGAACAATATTTAATTGAATCATAAATATGGCACAACCATTGGCTGAAAGGATGCGTCCGAAGACGCTGGATGAATATATAGGTCAGAAACACCTGGTGGGCGAAGGAGCCGTGTTGCGCAGGATGATTGAGGCGGGGCGGATTTCTTCGTTTATTCTGTGGGGACCTCCGGGAGTGGGTAAAACCACACTGGCACAGATTGTGGCCAACCGGCTGGAAGTACCTTTTTATACACTGAGTGCGGTGACTTCGGGAGTGAAGGAGGTGCGCGAGGTGATTGAGAAGGCCAAGGCCAACCGCTTTTTCTCGCAGCAGAGTCCTATTTTGTTTATTGATGAAATCCATCGTTTCAGCAAGTCGCAGCAGGACTCCTTGCTGGGGGCGGTCGAAACGGGGACGGTGACGCTGATTGGCGCCACTACGGAGAATCCTTCGTTCGAGGTCATTCGTCCGTTGTTGTCGCGCTGCCAGCTGTATGTGTTGAAGTCGCTGGACAAGGACGATTTGCTGGAACTGGTGCATCATGCCCTGGAAAAGGATGCGGTGTTGAAGGAACGGAAGGTGGAGCTGAAGGAGACGGATGCCATGCTTCGTTATTCGGGAGGCGATGCTCGCAAGTTGTTGAACATTCTGGAGTTGGTGATCGAGTCGGAAGCTGAGGACCCGGTAGTCATTACGGATGAGAAGGTGGTGGCTTGCCTGCAACAAAACCCGCTGGCCTACGACAAGGAGGGGGAAATGCATTACGACATTATCTCCGCTTTTATCAAGTCGATTCGGGGAAGCGATCCCGACGGGGCCTTATACTGGCTGGCCCGGATGGTGGAAGGAGGGGAAGACCCGGCTTTCATTGCCCGCCGCCTGGTGATTTCGGCTTCGGAGGATATCGGTCTGGCCAATCCCAATGCCTTGCTGCTGGCCAATGCGGCTTTTGAGGCAGTGATGAAAATCGGCTGGCCCGAGGGTAGGATTCCCTTGGCGGAGGCTACGGTGTATCTGGCCACGAGCCCGAAGAGCAATTCGGCGTATGAAGGCATTAATTCAGCCTTGCAGCTGGTGCGCGAAACGGGTAATCTGCCGGTACCGCTTCATTTGCGTAACGCACCTACCCAGCTGATGAAACAGTTGGGCTATGGAAAGGACTATAAGTATGCCCATGCATATAAAGGGAACTTCGTAAAGCAGGATTTTCTGCCGGACGAAATCCGGACACAACGTCTGTGGCATGCGCAGGAGAATCCTTCAGAGCAGAAAATGAAGGACCGGATGGTTGGACTATGGGGAGAACGTTTTAAAGAATAAGCAATATAATAAAGGAGGATAAAAGATGAAGATTGTCGTTTTAGACGGATATACATTGAACCCGGGCGATTTGTCCTGGGAGGATTTGAAAGCATTGGGTGAACTCACTGTGTACGAACGGACGGCTCCCAAGGAGGTGCTGAAACGTGCTGTCGGTGCGGAGGTGCTGTTCACCAATAAAGTGGTATTGGATGCGGATACGATT
Organism: Bacteroides mediterraneensis; assembly: GCF_900128455.1. Taxonomy (GTDB): domain Bacteria; phylum Bacteroidota; class Bacteroidia; order Bacteroidales; family Bacteroidaceae; genus Phocaeicola; species Phocaeicola mediterraneensis. Next base: position 1,142,053 of record NZ_LT635783.1, read on the forward strand.
GAAAAGCTGCCGGATTTGAAATACATCGGCGTGTTGGCTACCGGATATAATATTGTAGACATAGAAGCGGCATCCCGCCGGGGAGTGGTTGTGACGAACATTCCGGCGTATAGCACGAAGTCGGTGGCGCAGATGGCCTTTGCCCATATCCTGAATATTGTACAGCGGACGGGATATTATACCGAGGAAGTGCGGAACGGTAAGTGGAGCGGGCAGTCGGACTTTTGTTTCTGGGATACGCCGCTGCATGAACTTGACGGGAAGAAGATGGGAATCATCGGTTTCGGCAATACCGGTCGGGCCACAGCCCGCATTGCCGTCAGCTTCGGACTGGATGTGTATGCCTATACCAGCAAATCGGCGATGGAACTTCCTTCGGATGTGCATAAATGCCCTTCACTGGACGAGCTGTTCCGCAAATGCGATATTGTGAGCTTGCATTGTCCGCTGGCAGAAGACACCCGTGAACTGGTGGATGCCCGTAAGCTGAGCCTGATGAAGCCGACCGCCATTCTGATTAATACAGGCCGTGGCGGACTGGTCAACGAGCAGGATTTGGCAGATGCCTTGAACGGCGGG